>NZ_JANCPR020000025.1 GCF_028657195.3 Streptomyces iconiensis | reverse complement strand
CCCCCGCGACACCCACCCCCACACCGCCACCCTCGGCCTCGGCCCCTACACAGCGGTGATCCTCTCCCAGGACTGAGCGGGTCCCGGTAGAGACCGGTAGAGAGGGGTGCGGCGCCCGTGCCGTCAGTCCGTCAGTCCGTCAGGACGATGTGGAGGTGGCGAGGGCCGTGGACGCCCTGGACGCGGACCATTTCGATGTCGACGGTGGCGGAGGGACCGCTGAACCAGGTGAGGGGCTGGCGGGGGTCCAGGGTGGGGAGGAGTTCGGGGAGGCCGGACACGATCTGTGGGGTGCGGACGACGCAGACGTGGACATCGGGAAGGAGCGTGGGCGCGCGGCGGCCCTGCCCTGGCCCGCCGTCGAGCACGAGGGTCCCGGAATCGGCCACGGCGCCCGCACAGCAGGTCAACACCGCGTCCACGGTGGCCAGTTGAGTGGCGGCGAGCGGCGGGAGATCGCGCAGGACGCGCTGCCGCACGGAGGCGAACCACTCGTCCGGCACCCCGTCGGGTACGACGACGGTGGTGGCGCCGGAGGTGTCGAGCGCGTCCCGTACGGCGTCGGCGACGGTCGCATATCCGACCTGCCCATCGGATCCGCGGGACCCGGCCGACCCGGCGGAACCGACCGACCCGGCCGACCCGGCGGAACCGACCGACCCGGCCGACCCGACGCGCCGTACCTCGGCGCCGTAGCCGCGCAGGCGTTCCGCGAGGAGGGAGACGACGGCTTCGTGGTCGTCGGGGTCGATGCCGGGTGCGTGGCGCAGATAGTCGCGGGGCACGGCGGGTGCCGGGGGTGGGGGTGCGTCCCGCAGTGCGCGGCGTACGCGTTCGAGCACGGTGACACGGGAGTTCATCGGCGTCCTCCGTCCGTCCGCTTCCACCAGGCGCGGAAGGACTCCTTGGGAACAGGCGGCACGGCGCGGCTTTCGGTCCAGCCGCCGAGCGCGCCCGGCAGGTGGCGCTCGGGTACGAGGGGGCCCGCGAGGCCGGCGGCGCGTACGGCGGCGTTCCAGGCGGTGCGGTGTTCCATGGTCGCGCCGACCGCCTTGAACGCCTTGTCCTGCACAGGGTGCGGGCCACCTCGGCCTCGGTCCCGGCCTTCGCCCACCGCTCCATCGTCCCCACCCTCCGCGATGGAGTGGCGGAGCTTGAGGAGGAGGTCGGTGAGGGGGATGCGGACGGGGCATGCGTCGTCGCAGGCGCCGCAGAGCGAGGAGGCGTACGGGAGCGAGGCGGTCTGTTCGTCCCCGACGCCCTTGAGGAGGGGGTTGAGTACGGCGCCGATGGGTCCGGGGTACACGGAGCCGTAGGCATGGCCGCCGGTGCGTTCGTAGACGGGGCAGACGTTCATGCAGGCGCCGCACCGGATGCAGCGCAGTGCCTGGCGTCCTACGGGGTCGGCGAGGGCGCGGGTGCGGCCGTTGTCGACGAGTACGAGGTGGAAGGTGCCGGGTCCGTCGCCCTCGGCGACGCCGGTCCAGGTGGACACGTAGGGCGACATGCGCTCGCCGGTGGCACTGCGGGCGAGGATCTGGAGGTAGACCTCCAGGTCCCGCCAGGTCGGCACGATCTTCTCGATGCCGACGGCGGAGATGAGGACTTCGGGGAGGGTGAGGCACATACGCGCGTTGCCCTCCGACTCGACGACGACCAGGGTGCCGGTCTCGGCGACCATGAAGTTGGCGCCCGAGACGGCGACCTTGGCGCGCAGGAACTTCTCGCGCAGGTGCGCGCGGGAGGCGTCCGCGAGGGAGTTCGGGTCCTCGGTCATGTCCGGGGGCGCGGGGCGGCCGTGCTTGCCCATCTCGGAGACGAAGACGTCGTGGATCTGGCCTCTGTTGCGGTGCACCGCGGGGACGACGATGTGGGAGGGCAGGTCGTCGCCGAGCTGGATGATGATCTGGGCGAGATCGGTTTCGCGGGTGTCGATCCCGGCCGCCGCGAGCGCGTTGTCGAGCCCGATCTCCTCGGTGAGCATCGACTTGACCTTGATGATCTCCCGTTCGCCCGTCTCGGCGACGAGCCCGGTGATGATGCGGTTGGCCTCGGCGGCGTCGGCGGCCCAGTACACGGTGCCGCCCGCCTCGATGACGCGTTCCTCCAACTGCTCCAGGTAGCGGTCCAGTTGGCGCAGCACATCGTCCTTGACGGCCGCCGCGCTGTCGCGCAGCTCCTGCCAGTCGGGCCGTTCCCCGACGCGTGCCGCGTACTTGTCGCGGAAGGTGTGGGTGGCACGCCGCACGTTCTCGCGCAGCCGCGTGTCGCGGGTGGTCTCGCGGGCCGCCTGCGGGAAGGCAGGCCAGCCGACGAACGTACGGGCCATCAGCGCACCGCCGCCTTGGGGGTCCCCGCGGCCGTGCGGGCGAGGGGAACGCCGGGCAGCGGGCCGTCCTCCTCGGTACGCGCCAGGATCTCCGCGAGGTGCAGACAGCGCACCTGGTCGCCGTCGGCGGTGAGCCTGCCCTGGATGTTCATCAGGCAGGAGTTGTCCCCCGCCGTGACGACGTGTGCGCCGGACTCGCGCACGTGCCGGGCCTTGTCAGCGTTCATGGCGCCGGACGCGGCGGGGTTCTTGAGACAGAAGGTGCCGCCGAAGCCGCAGCACTCCTCCGCGCCGTCCAACTCGGTGTACTCGATGCCAGTTACGTTCCGCAGCAGCCGGTAGGGACGGTCGCCGACGCGCAGCACGCGCAGGGAGTGGCAGGTGGGGTGGTAGGTGACGCGGTGCGGGAAGTAGGCACCGACGTCCTCGGTGGCCAGCTCGTCGGTCAGGAACGTCATCAGCTCATGCACCTTGCCCGCGACCGCCGCCAGGTCCCTGCGCAGTCCCGCGTCGCCGAGGGGGCCGGCTCCCGGGTTGTAGAGGTTCTTGATGAGCCCGCCGCAGGACGCCGACGGCACGACCACGCGGTCGTAGCCGCCGAACACGGTCACGAAGTGCCGGGCCAGCGCGGCGGTGTCCGCGCGGTACCCGGTGTTGTAGTGCATCTGGCCGCAGCAGCTCTGCCCGGCGGGGAACTCCACCTCGACGCCGAGCCGCCTCAGCAGGGTGACGGTGGCCCTGCCCGTTCCGGGGTAGAGGGCGTCGTTGAGGCACGTGATGAAGAGCGCGGTTCTCAAAGGGCCTCCCGGCACGAAACGGCTGCGGCGCCCGCGCGCCACCACCGGCCGACGCTACGTGCGCCCCCCACGCCTGCCCCGTGACCCGCTCCCCCGCTGCTCCGCTTGGCGGCGGCGCGTCCTACAGCCGGGGGACGCGCCGCGGGGGCGCGTCCTACAGCTGGGGACGCGCGCCGCGGGGGTACGTCCTACACCTGAGGGACGCTGCGGGGGCGGGGAGGCCCCGGACCTGTTGGCCCGCCGCACGAGGCCCCGGTACCGCACGAGGTTCCGCACCCACGAGGTCCCGGCCCGTACGGGAACAGGCCCCGTACAGGGTCGTGCCGCGTACGGGGTCATGCCCCGTACGGTTTCGCGCCGCTCCCTCGCCCGTCAGCCCGCGTGCCCGTACCGCACGAGTGCCCAGGCGAGGCAGGCGAAAGCGGCGGTGTTGACGACGGCCCGTACGGTGTTCCACCGCACCCAGGCGTCCTCGAACCGTTCGCGTACGGCGGCGAGTGCGGCCTCGTCGGCCGGTAGTCCCGCCGCGTCCAGTGCGTCGTTCAGTGGGACGTTCACGCGGAAGGTGAGGCCGAGCACCCCGGCGTAGAGCACGGCGCCCGCGCCGATCCACGGCAGGGCGCCGTGCCCGCCGCCTTCGGCCAGATGGAGCCCGCCGCTGATGAGGGTCAGCAGCAGCGAGCCCAGGAACAGCAGCAGGAACCAGCCGTTGAGGATGGCCGTGTTGATGCGCTGCATCGCCTCGACGAACGTGCGGTCTCCGGCCCGGCGCAGCCCCGGCATGACCGCGCACGCGAACCCGTAGTAGAGCCCGGCGCTGAGCCCGGTCGCCAGTACGGCCGCCATCAGCGAGATCCCTTGCCACGTCCCCAGCATTCCGCCGCCTCCCTCACTGCGCCTACCGCCGGCTCTCCGCCTGCCGCCGAACCTCCGTCTGCCGCCAGTCAATGCCATCGGGTGCGCCGCCCCCATGGCCCGGACGCTCAGCGGGATGTGCGGGGGTCTCACCCGGGCAGCGACGCGGGCGTCCACCCGGGCGGACGGCTGACGGCGGATCAGCTGGTCGCCGGGTTCGGCCGCCCGGCGAGCCAGGCACACGCGGCGGGCGTCGTCGTGGGCTCCGACCCGTACACGCTGCCCCGTGCACGCCGCCCCGTGCACGCCGCCACCGGCACCCCCACCGGCAAGCTCGACGCGCGCGCCGAGGGCATCTCCGTACGCGGGTCAACCAGTGGCTGAGGGCGCACGCATCCGCGGCACGTTCGACCCGGTGGGCGACTTCGACGCGTACCACTCGTACGGGTCGTACGGCTCGTACGGGACGTACGCGTCGTGTACGGCGGCCGGAGCGGTGGACACCGGGGCACTCAGTGGCGGGCCTGGGGCCGGGCCGGCGCCCGGGTGAAGTCGGCCAGCGTGCGCGGTGGTTCGCCGCCGAACCGCTCGATGGACTCGGTCACTTGGTACAGCTCGTGGTGGGAGCCGATGGCGCGGAAGAGGTCCCACAGCTTGGTGAGGTGCTCGACGGTGGTGGTGTCGCGGTAGAGGTCCATGGCGTACTGGCGCCACTCCCCCGGCGGGATGTCGGCGTACGTCAGGGCCTCGCCGCGCCCCTCGGCGAAGGTGGCCGTCGCCTCGGCGACGGTGAGGACCTGCCCCGTGAGCAGTACGACGGGGTCGGTGCCAGGGCCGTGGCCCGTGAGCAGTCCCGCGGCGACGCGGGCCACGTCGGTGCCGGCGACGAGCGGCAGGACGGTGTCGGAACCGCCCAGCGGCAGGGCGAGTTGGCGGGAGCCGGCGGCGCGTGCCGCGGTGACGAGGAAGTCCAGGTTCTCGAAGAAGACGCCCGCACGCAGGTGGACGGCGCCCACGTCCGCCCAGTCGAAGACCTGCTCGGACACCCAGTGCAGCCGCATGCGCGGCGTGCCCGCCTCGGGTGAGGCGGCGAGCTGGGAGACCTCCACGACCCGTTCGAGCCCTTCGCGCCGAGCGGCGGCGGCGAAGGCACCGGTGGCCTCCATGAACCCCGCGGTCACGGGATACGTGAAGTAGGCACGCCGTACGCCCCGTACGGCCGCGAGCACATCGGTGATCTCGCGCAGATCGCCCGCGACGACCTCGGCGCCGAGCCCGCGCAGCTCTGCGGCGCGCGCGTCGTCGGTGTGGACGAACGCGCGGACCGCGCGGCCCTGTTCGCGCAGCAGCCGTACGACGTGACGGCCCGTCGAGCCCTGCTGCCCGCCCGCCGCACCGGTGACGAGGATCGGCGCGCTGTCGTTGCCCGGCATCGGCTCAGTCCTCGTCGTTCGCTGTGGTCGCTGTGGTCGCTGTGGTCCCAGCGGGCTCAGCGGGCTCAGCGGTCGCGCTGTCCGTACGGTGGTCGGGCAGGACCGCGGTGAAGGCGCCCAGCGCTTCGAGTGCGCGCAGGAAGGGCCGTGCGGCGAACGCCTCGGCCGGTGCCAGCACGCCCGTCTTCGCGGGCCCCCGTCCCTCGGCGAGCGGTACGGCCGCCTCGACGGAGGCGAGCGCGGCGGCACGCCACAGGTCGCTGCCCGTCAACTGCCCTGCTCCCGGGCCCGCTTCGGAGACGGTCTGCGCTGCGATGGTGAAGTCCGTGCGCGCGCGTATGTCCGGCCCCGCGCTCTCGCTCTCGAAGACGTCCTCCTCCTCGAAGGTGCCCGCCGTCAGCATCAGGTCGACGTTGCGCGTGGGCACGTGCCGGGGCACGGTGACCGTCTCGAACGAAGGGAACGGCGCGATCATCGTGCGCGGCCCCAGCGGCGGCGGGAAGGCGAAGACGGCGTTACGTGGCTCGACGTAGCCGCTGTGCAGGGTGCCGTCGGCGAAGGTGAGCCTGTCGGTCTCGGCGAAGAGCTGCGCGGCTGTGTTCTTGGCGCCCGTGGTGAGGCGCCAGCCGCTCACGGCGTAGGCCAGCACGACCCGTTCGACATCGGAGAGTCCCTCGGTGACGGCTGAGGCGAGCAGGTCGCCGAGGCCGCCGTAGAAGCTCATCCCGGGCACCATGACGATCCCGTTGCGCTGGGCCGTGCCCTGGAGCGTGTCGAAGACGTGCTTGATGTGGTGCGGTTCCAGCGCGTGGTCGATGTAGTGGCAACTGGCCTCGGCCGCCACCGTGGCGACCGGGGCGCCCGTGCGCGAGAAGGGCCCCGCGCAGTGGATCAGGACCGATGCCTCGACGCACAGTTCACGCAGCGCGCCCGCGTCCTCGATCGAGATGACGCGGATACGCACCTGCCCCGGGCGGCTCCGGGCCGCGTCCAGTTCGTCGGCGAGGGTCGCGAGTGCCTCGCCGTCACGGCCCGCGATGACGATGTCCCGTCCGCGGGCGAGGAGTTCGGCGGCGACCAGGCGCCCTGTGTGGCCGTAGGCCCCGTAGATGGCGAAGAGCGGTGCGGTCATCCTCGACCCGCTTCCCTACCGGAGGTATGTCACATTGGCGGTGAACTTACATACCCTGGGTATGCCCGTCAACAGGAGTCACCATGATCCGCCGTATTCCGGCACGTACGCAGACAGAGCGCTCCGACGCGACCACCGCGCGGCTGCTGACAGCGGCCCGCAGGCTCTTCGGCGCCGACGGCTACCACGCCACCTCCATCGAAGCCGTCGCCTCGGCGGCAGGCGTCACCAAGGGCGCCGCCTACCACCACTTCCGGGGCAAGGCCGACCTCTTCCGCGCGGTCTTCACCCGGGAACAGGAGGCGATCGCCGACACGTTGGAACGGGTGGCGGCGCAGTCGCCGGACGCCTGGGCGGCGCTGACGCAGGGCACCCGCACCTTCCTGGAACACTGCCTCGACCCCGGCTTCCGGCGCGTCGTCCTGCTGGACGGACCCGCCGTACTGGGTTGGGACGGCGTACGCGAGATCGAGTGCGCGCACACCCTGCGCGTACTCTCCGCCGGTGTACGGGCAGCGGCCGACGCGGGCCTTCTCGTCGCCGGTGACCTGGACGCGCGCGCCCAACTCGTCTTCGGCGCGCTCTGCGAGGGCGGCATGCTGCTGGCCCGCGCCGATGATCCGGCTCGCGCACTGGTGGGGGTGGCGGACGAGGCCCGCCTGCTGCTGGGCGCACTCCGCGCGTAAGGGCACCGGTCGCGGGCGCCGTTCGGGCACCGCCCGCCACCGTCCTCGGTCGCCGTGCTCCGCAGTAGTCGCCGTGCTCCGCAGGCGAGCGGGGAAGGGCTTCATGCTTACCGTGTGCGGGTGCGGACGTTCGGTTCACGGCTTGCCAACGGCCCCGCGCGGCTTCACCTGTCGTCGTCAATGTGCCGAGGCCCAGGGCCATTTGGCGCCCTGGGCGGACGCGGTCAGCCCGTCGTCCACAGCCGGAGCTTTTCGGGGTTCCGTACCGCCCAGATATGCGTGATCCGGTCACCCGAGATGTCGAAAGCCAGCACCGTACCGGTGACGCCGTCCTGTTGGGCCACAAGGCCCGGCTGGCCGTTGACCGTACGCTCCAGAAAGGTCAGGTCGGGCGCCCTCTCGACGAGGGAAGCGAAGCCACGCGCGATCAGTTCGGCACCCTTGACCGGGCGCAGCTCGGCACTGACGAAGCCGCCGCCGTCGCCGATTCCCGTGGCATCGGGATCGAGCAGCCCGATGAGCGCTTCGATGTCCTTGGCCTGCCACGCCTCCTTGAACTCCCGGACGACGGCGGCGCGTTGAGCCCTCGGCGTCGGTGTGACCGGAGCCCGCTCCGTGCGCAGGCGGCGGCGGGCCGACGAGGCCAGTTGGCGGCAGGCGGCAGGGGTGCGGCCGACGATCTCGGCCACTTCGCCGAAGGGGTAGCGGAAGACATCATGCAGGATGAACGCGAGCCGCTCGGCCGGTGTCATGGAGTCGAGCACGACGAGGAAGGCCATGTTGACCGACTCGTCCAGCGTGATCCGGTCCGCGGGGTCGGCCGGCTCCGCCGTCGCGCCACCCGACCGCCCACTGATCCACTCCGTACTGTCGGGCAGCGGCTCCGGTATCCATTCGCCCACGTAGCTCTCCCGCCGGACCCGTGCCGAGCGGAGCAGGTCGAGGCAGATACGGCTGGCGACCTTGGTCAGCCAGCCGCCCGGCGCGGCGATGGCGTCCCGCCGGCCGGGTGACATCGTGTACCAGCGGGCGTACGTCTCCTGCACGACGTCCTCGGCGTCGGCCAGGGACCCGAGGAGCCGGTACGCGAGATTGATCAGCTGACGCCGCTCACTCATGATCGCGCTCAGGCCGGGCTCTGGCCGGCCGTCATCCGGCCCGGACGGTGTGGTCATGTGTCGACGGCTCCTCGTTCGTATTGGCTGCGCATTCCGCTGCTCGCGCCTGCTGCCCGCGTGCGCCGCTCGTGGCTGCTGCCCGCGCCTGTCCTCACCGGTCCGACGAGGCGGCGCCCCCAGATGTGAGGCCCACGTGTCGCCTCACGTTCCGAGGGGCCGCGTCACATTCCGCAGGGGTACCTCGTCGTACTACTGAACACACACACCTGGACACCTTTCCGATGCCGACATCGCGGCAGCTCACAGCCCTTACGCGGCAGCTCACAGCCCTTACAAGGAGAGAACCCTCATGAACATCGCTCTGTGGAGCATCGCGGGACTGCTGGCCTTCGCCTTCCTGGCCGGTGGCGCCATGATGCTGGCGCAACCGAAGGAGAAACTGGCGGCCTCCGGCATGGGGTTCGTCGAAGACTTCAGCTCGAACACCATCAAGACCATCGGCGCGCTCAAGGTCCTGGCAGCCGTGGGCCTGATCCTGCCCGCCGCGCTCGACATCGCCCCGATCCTGGTGCCGTTGGCCGCCGTCGGCCTGGTGCTGCTGATGGTCGGCGCCGCCCTCACGCACCTGCGAAGGCACGAGGCCCCGACCATCGTGGCGAACCTGGCCCTGCTCGCTCTCGCCGCCCTCGTCGCGTGGGGCCGCTTCGGCTCCGAGTCCTTCACCGGCTGACGCCGCCGGCCTCGACCGCCTCGTTCGCCTCGGCCCCCTCGCCTGCTCCTGCGGGGGCTCCCTCGCCCGCGCCCCCGTGTGCCGGGTCGACCAGCGTACGGAGCACGCGGGCCGGGTTGCCCACCGCGAGAACGCCAGAGGGCAGGTCCTTGGTGACGACGGCGCCGGCCCCGACAACGGTGTCGGCGCCGATGGTGACCCCCGGGCAGACGATGACGCCCCCGCCGAGCCACACGTTGTCACCGATCACGATCGGCGACCCCTTCTCCCACCCGGCCCGCCGCAGCCCGGCGTCCAACTCGTGCTGCGGAGTGAGGAGTTGCACGTTCGGCCCGATCTGGACATGACGGCCGACAGTGATGGGTGCCGCGTCCAGGAAGACGGCGCCGAAGTTGATGAACGTATGGGCGCCGATGGAGATGTACGTCCCGTAGTCGCACTGGAACGGCGGTCTGATCCGGACCTCGTCGCCGAGTTCGCCGATCAACTCCGCGAGTATCGCGCGCCGTTCGACGGCGCTCGCCGTACCGGCCGCGTTGTACGCGGCACACAGCTCCGCGCGGCGCGCGGACTCGGCCGCCAGTTCCTCGTCTTCGGGGATGTACCACTCGCCCGCCAGCATGCGCCGCTTGTTCTCGCCCACGGATGTCCTCTCCGAACGTCAACCAGCCAATGTGTCCGCCTTCACCGACCAGTCTTCCCGACCCGGTCTTCCCGACCCCGTCTTCCGGTCGGCATGGGAGGGCACCGCGGGCACCTCGACCGGGGCCGCGATCAGCCGTCGTCCTCCTCCGCGTGGTCACGCTGCTTGAGCCGTACGAGATACACGTTCTGATCGGTCGCCTCGCTGTATTCGCGCCTGTGGTACCGCCGCTCACGCTCTTTCGTGTACTTCTCGCACCGCGCACAACCGGGGATGCCCTCCGGCCAGCGGGGAAAGGGAGTCGGGGTCGTTGCGGTCTCCATGGCGCGCTTCCGTTCACTACGGCCTGTATCCGGTCGACTCCAAGCCTGTACAGATCGCCAGGTCCCCAACACCGGCTCCCTGTAGGCTTTTTGCCGATTCCTACAGGAGCGAAGATGCCTGATCAGCCGAGTGACGGTGACCTCACGCAGCCGGATAACGACGAGAGTCGGTTGACGCCCCTCCGGGCCCTGATGGAGAAGCTGGAGACTTTACGCACCAGTCGAGGGATGAGCTTCGAAGAGTTGGGCAAGAAAGTGGGCTACGACCGCTCCGACCTGCGAAAACTGGAGCGGGGAATCAAATTCCTGTCTCCATACATCGTCGGCAGGCTGGATGCGTTCTACGGCACTGGCGACCAGTTGAGCGTCCTTCACCGGTTGGCCAAGGCTGAGCCCGTGCGCAACAAGTACAAGGCGTACGTGAATCTGGAGCGGAGCGCCCTTTCCCTGCATCAGTACGCGACGGCGCCCATGCCGGGGCTTCTCCAGACGGAAGCGTACGCGCGGGCGCTGCTGCGAACAGCGCCGAGTTGGGGCGAGAGGCAGTCGGAAGAGACCGTCGCGGAACGACTCGGTCGACAGGAACGCTTGACCGGGGAGTCTCCGGCGCACTACCGCGCGATCCTGGACGAATTCTGTCTCACCCGCCGACTTGGGAGTCCGGAGGAGTGGCGCGATCAAGTGGCGCACCTCGTCGATATGGCGCGGTTGCCGAACGTGACCTTGCAGGTGCTCCCGTTCGCCTCAGGAATGCACGACCTCACGGGCGGGAACCTGACTCTTGTCTCCCAACCTGACGGCGAGAGCGCCGCCTATCAGGAGAGCAGCCACACCGCTTCGCTGATCACGGAGCCGAAATCCGTGGCGGAACTACGCCTGTCCTACGATGCTTTGAGAGACGCAGCCCTCCCACCTGGGGAGTCGGTGGCATACCTACAACGGGCCATGGAGGCGAGCACGACATGCACACCCCCCGACCGAACCTGACCGCCGCACGGTGGCGCAAGTCCAGCTACAGCAGCGCACAGGGGAACGAGTGCGTGGAGGTCGCCGACGGCATTCCCGGCCTCGTCCCCGTACGCGACAGCAAGACTCCACACAGTCCCGCCCTCCTCCTCCCCGCCGCCTCATGGTCCGCCTTCGTGCACTCCGTAAAGCACTGACGGACTCCGTAAAGCGCTGAAACACCACCCAACGCCCCCGACCACAGCTTCCGCACTCGTGGCCGGGGGCTCCGCTGCGCGCGGGACGCACGTCAGGTGGAGCGTAAGCAGGGCTCATGCTCAGCGGGCTGAGACTGAGTTCTCGCAGGGTTGGGCGGGGCGCGGATGTCCGCCACCGTGGGCGCGTACCTTCCGCGAACAGAGGAGCGATCGTGCCCGAGGCACCCGGTGGACTGCTGTCGTTGATGGACGACTGGGGACCGGAGAAGGTGGTGTGCGTCTCCGACACCCGCACGGGCATGCGCGGCGTGCTCGTGCTGGACAACACGGCGCGTGGCATGGGCAAGGGCGGTACCCGTATGAGTCCGACGGTCGACGTGCAGGAGATCGCGCGGCTGGCGCGGACCATGACGTGGAAGTGGGCCGCCGTCGATCTCTTCCACGGGGGCGCGAAGGCCGGTATCCGGGGTGAGCCGGGCCCGGACCCCGACCATCCGGAGCGCAAGGAGGAGATACTCCGCGCGTTCGCACGTGCCCTCTCCAACGAGGTGCCCCGCGAGTACGTCCTCGGCCTGGACATGGGGCTGACCGAGCGCGACGCCGCGATCATGCGTGACGAACTCGGTGACCGGGGCGCCGCCGTCGGCCTGCCGAGTGCGCTGGGCGGGGTGCCGTACGACGAACTGGGCGTGACCGGTTACGGCGTGGCCGAGGCAACCGAGGCGGCGGCCGACGCGATCGGGCTGCCGCTGCGCGGCGCACGGGTCGCACTCCAGGGCTTCGGCGCCGTCGGCACCGCCGCCGCACGGCGCCTGGACGAACAGGGCGCCACGGTCGTCGCCGTCTCCACGAGCGAGGGCGCCGTCCACGACCCGCAGGGCCTCGACGTGCCCGCGCTGCTGAAGCTGCGCGCCGAATCGGGGGACGCGTGCGTACACCACTACGGCGGCGAGCACCTGCCCGTCGGCGGTGAACTCCGGGCGGACGCCGACATCTTGGTGCCTGCGGCACGCGAGGACGCGGTGGACGAGGATGTCGCCCGTACCACCTCGGCGCGGCTGGTCGTGGAGGGCGCCAACCTGCCGACGACTCCTGAGGCGAAGGCGGTGCTCGCCGGGCGCGGCATCGTGACCGTGCCGGACTTCATCGCGAACGCGGGCGGCGTCGTCGCCGCCGCGTTCTCCATGGACGCGCGCTACTCGCCCTTCCGGCCGGAACCCGCACAGATCTTCACCACCGTCGCGACGCGGCTGCGCGCCAACACGGTGCAGGTCATCGGGGAGAGCCGCACCCGGGGGGTCACCCCGCACGAGGCGGCGACGGCCCTGGCACAGGAACGGGTACGCGAGGCGATGGAACTACGCGGCAGACTCCCGCGCGGGGCCGCGCGTTGACTCGTCCCCGCACGTTGACCCGACCCCGCGTGTTGACTCGACGCCGTCTCGCGGCCGTTGACCTGCGGGCTTCGCGGCCCGTTCCACCGCCGACCGCGTGACCGTCGACCGACCCGCGGACGCCGATGCCGCTCCACCGCTGACTCCGCGACCGCCGACCGACCCGCCGTCTTCGTAGCCGCCGGGCCACCGCCTTGTCCTTCGTAGCCGCCGGGCCACCGCCTTGTCCTTCGTAGCCACTGCCCAGCCGTGGCGCCGTCGCCGGGCGGTCCCCGCTGACCCCCGAGACCGGATCCGACCCTCCAGGAGAGCCCCGTATGACCCCGTCACCGTCATCACCACTGACACCATCGCCGTCGCCGTCGCCGTCGCCGTCGACCACCGTTCCCGCGCACGAGCTGCGCGCTCGCTTCGCGCGTGCCCTGTCCGATCTCTATGGCGAGGAGGTGCCCGCCTATACGACCCTTGTCGAGGTGTCGCAGCAGGTGAACGCGGATGTCATCGCCGAGCGGGGCAGTGATGCCGAACGCCTCGGTGATCTGGCGCGCGTCACCGCAGAACGGCACGGTGCCATCCGCGTCGGCACCCCGGAAGAACTCGCCCAGGTGGCCCGGGTGTTCGGGGCCGTCGGGATGTACCCGACCGGCTTCTACGACCTGCGCGAGGCCGAGCCGAACCCCGTACCCGTCGTCTCGACGGCGTTCCGTCCGCTCGACGGCGACGAGCTGGCCCGTAACCCGTTCCGCGTGTTCACCTCGCTGCTGGTCCCCGAGGACCGGCGCTTCTTCGACGCCGGGCTGGAGGACAGGCTGCGGACGTTCCTCGCCGGGCGCCGGCTCTTCCCCGACGAGCTGCTGGAACTCGCGGACCGCGCCGAGGAAGGCGGAGGGCTCGCGCCGGCCGACGCTGACCGGTTCATCGCGCTCGCGACCGCCTCCTTCGCGCTGTCCGACGAGCCCGTCGACCGCACCTGGTACGCCGAGTTGGAGGAGGTGTCCAGCGTGGCCGCCGACATCGGCGGGGTGACCTCCACCCACATCAACCACCTGACGCCGCGGGTGCTCGACATCGACGCGCTCTACGCGCGCATGGGCGAGCGCGGCATCGAGATGATCGACAGGATTCAGGGGCCGCCGCGCTGGGACGGGCCCGATGTGCTGCTGCGGCAGACGTCGTTCCGTGCCCTGTCCGAACCGCGCCGGTTCCGCGAGGCCGACGGCTCGGTGGGCTCGGGCACGCTGCGCGTACGGTTCGGGGAGGTCGAGGCGCGAGGGATCGCGCTGACGCGGGCGGGGCGCGACCTGTACGACAGGGCGCTGGGGAGCGGCGAGTGGGAGTCGCTGATGCCGCGTACGGAACGCGAACTCCTCGCCAGGGGGCTGGCGTTCTTCCGGTTCACCGCCGTACCGGAGAAGGTGGCGGCACCGGTGAGCGACGATCTGCTCACCCTCGTGGACGAGGGGCTGCTGGTGGCCGAACCGATCGTCTACGAGGACTTCCTGCCGCGCTCGGCCGCCGGGATCTTCTCCTCGAACCTCACGGGGCAGGGCTCCGTCGACGCCTCACGGGACGCGGCGGTGCGGGACGCGGCATGGATGGCCGAGGTGATCGGCCGCACCGTGCACGACCCGTACGACCTGTACGCGGCACAGAGCGAGGCGTCGCTGGAGCGGGCGGCCCAGGCTCTTGGGCTGCCGGAGGGAGTACGTACATCGGGGGTCTGAGACGGCGGGAGGCGGGTACTCGCGGCGGGGAGAGAAGGGAACCCAGTGATGGCCCTCACGTTCCGCAAGAGCTTCCGCATCCTTCCCGGGGTACGGCTGAACATCAGCCGCCGCTCCCGGTCCCTCACCTTCGGCGGAGGACGGGGCCCGCGCCGCACCTACGGCTCGACCGGCCGGCGCACCACCTCGTTCAACCTGCCGGGCCCGTTCGGCTACCGCCGCACCAGCCACGCCAGGACCGCCAACCGCACCACCCACCTCGGCCCCTTCAGCCGCCCCGCCCGCACTGGCCGT
Organism: Streptomyces iconiensis; assembly: GCF_028657195.3. GTDB lineage: Bacteria > Actinomycetota > Actinomycetes > Streptomycetales > Streptomycetaceae > Streptomyces > Streptomyces iconiensis. The sequence continues at coordinate 122,086 of NZ_JANCPR020000025.1, read as the reverse complement.
CCCGCACGCCCAGCCCGCCGCCTCGGCCCCTTCGGCCGCACCCGTCGCTGACGACGGGGCGGGGCCTCGGGCCTCAGCGGGTGCCGCTGCCTGGTGCGGCTGGCCGGCGCCGAGCGCGTCACGTCGCCTCACGTCATGTCACGTCAGTCGGCGGCGGATCCACCAGGCGCAGAAGCCGGTCAGGGCCAGGGCGAGGCTGAGGTAGAGGCCCGTTTCGGTCCACTGGAGGGTCCAGAAGTTGCCGGCGGGCTGGTACGTGACCTGTTGCTGGTAGCCGGCCCGGGTGAGGGCGGCGGTGCAGTCCGGCATGGAGGGGCAGTCCGTCAGTGAGGCGGGCAGGGTGGCAGGTTGGCCGGAGGCGTTGACGGTCTGTTCGGACAGCACCCAGGCGCCCGGCTGGCCGAAGTCCACCTCGCGCACGGTGTCGATGCCGATGTTCACCGGCTTGGCCTCGGTGAAGGCCAGATCGGCATCGACGGACGAGGCCAGGTGCGGCCGGACCCACAGGGTCATGGCGATCTGGACGGTGGCGAAGGCAGCGAGGGTGGCTGCCATCGCGGGCACGGTGCGGCGGACGAGCACGCCGAGGGTGACGCCGAGGATGAAGGCGAAGGCGGCATAGCCGATCGGGACGATGCCCCGCCCGCCGAAGACCAGGGGGTCGATGCGCGGGTAGAAGGGGTCGGCGCCGGTGCCGCCGCTGTTGACGGCCTGGTCGATCGGGCCGCTCCACCAGGTCACGGCCAGGGAGGCCAGTGCGGCTGCGGCCATGGTGGCCACACCGGTGAGAGTGAGCTTGGTGGCGAGCCAGCGGGTTCGGGTGACGGTCTGGTTCCACGCCAGGCGGTAGGTGCCGGCCTCCAGCTCCCGGGTGATCAGCGGTGCGCCCCAGAACATGCCGGTGACCGCGGGTATGAGCAGGACGATCGCGAGCCCGAGGTAGTACACGGTCTGGTCGGCGCTGGTGATCCGCCCGAACAGGTCGTCACCGGTGGCGGCGTAGAGCTCGGCCAGTTGCGGGCCTGTGACCGCGAGGAGGGCGGCGAGGAGGGCCACGGCGAGATACACGACCGTGGCCTGGGTGCGGAACTGTCGCCAGGTCAGCCAGATCATCGCAGCACCTCAAGGACGGGTCGGGTGTCGCGGAACGCTTCCGCGGGGCTCGTCATGTAGGCGAGGACGATGTCCTCCAGGCCGAGCGGGGTCACGGTCCAGGACGGATCATGGACCGGGATGTCGGTGCGTACGAGAAGCGTGGTCTGCCGGTCGGTGTGGCTGGCGGAGATGACGTGCCGGCCCGCGGGAAGAGTGGCCGGGTCACGGCGTGGGCCGGTGAGCCGGTGGTGGGAGCCGACCAGTTGGTCGACGTCACCGGCCACCCGCACCCGGGAGTCGACCAGAACGATGACGTAGTCGCAGGTCCGCTCCACATCGGAGACCAGGTGCGAGGAGAGTACGACGCTCATCCCGTGCTCGGCGACGGCCTCCATCAGGTCCTGCATGAACTCACGCCGGGCCAGCGGATCGAGCGCGGCGACCGGCTCGTCCAGGATGAGCAGCTCCGGGCGCTTGGCGATGCCGAGGGTGAGGGCGAGCTGCGCGCGCTGACCGCCGGACAGCTTTCCGGCCCGCTGTGTGAGGTCCAGGCCGAGTCGGCGGATCCGGTCGAGCGCCACGGCGTCGTCCCAGTCCGGGTTGAGGCGTCTTCCGAAGTCGAGGTGGTCGGCGACGCTGAGGGAGGCGTAGGTCGGAGTGTCCTGGGCGACGAAGCCGACCTTGGCCAACTGTTCCGCGCCCTCGGCCGGCCGACCTCCGCACACCTCAATGGTGCCGACTGTCGGGGTGAGCATCCCCGAGGCGAGGTTCAACAGGGTTGACTTTCCCGCCCCGTTGGGGCCGACCAGGCCCACGACGCGCCCGGCGGGCACCTCCAGGTCGCAGTGCTGCAGCGCCCAGCGCCGCTTGTACTTCTTGCCCAGTGCCTGGGCTCGCAAGACGGCGCTCACGCCACGTCCTCTCCGGCCGCGCTTCGGAAGGTGTTCATGAACAGGGCTTCGATGGACTCCTCGTCCAGTCCGGCCAGGCGGGCCTTGGTCAACCAGCGCCGCAGGTCCTGCCGGAGCGTTCCGTGCGCGACGAGCGAGGCGTCGGCCAGCGTGCGGGTCACGAACGTCCCCACGCCCGGCCTGGCGGCCACGAGCCCCTCGTGCTCCAGTTCCCGGTAAGCCTTGAGCACGGTGTTCGGATTGACCGCCACCTGCCTGGCCACCTCCTTGACCGTGGGGAGCCTGTCCCCCTCCGTCAACAGCCCCAACCGCAGTGCGTGCCGCACTTGTTGGACGAGCTGCTGGTAAGGGGATGCGCCGGACCGGTCGTTCAGGTGGAACTCAATCACCGGTTCCTCCATTTACCTAGGTGCCTAGCACTATAGGCTCCTAGGACTGCCGTCGGTCAATCCCGGCTTCCGTCCCAACGCCGCACCGAGCGGCCGGAGTTGAGGCGCGGGCGGGTACGGGCTCGGTGCTGCCCGGACGAGGCGCAGCCCTTTGCCGCGATGCCGGACGCCTCCCGCCGCAAGCCGCGCTCGCACGGTCGGCAACGGACCAAGCCGCGCTCGCACGGTCGGCAACGGACGGCGAGGCGGCCGACGGGGGTTCCGTCGGCCGCCTCGGGATGTGACGCATGTGCCGCCTACTTGGCCGCGTGCTCCCGTACACCGGCGGTGAGGGCGGCCTGTTGCTTCCAGGCGGGGATGTGCTCGTAGATCACCTCGGCGAACGCCGCCGCCGTCTTGCTGTCCTCGGCCCAGCCGCGCTGGAACTCGGATCCGACAGCGAGCCAGCCGACCGGAACCGCTCCGGCCTGGGTCATCCGGTCCATCGCGAGTTCGTGAGTCTCCTTGGTGCCTGCGGCCGACGCGTCCCCGACCAGGTAGACCTCGTAACCGCGGTCGATGGCGGTCAGTGCGGTGAGCGACAGGCAGACGTCGGTCTGGACACCCGCCAGGATCAGCTTCTTGCGTCCGGTCGCCTCGATGGCCGCGGTGAAGGCGGCATCGTCGAAACCGTCGTACATCGCGGGGACGCGCTCCCCGACGGGGTGGTCACCGAGGACGTGGGCGAGCTCCGGGTAGAGCGGGCCGCCCGGGCCGTCGAGGGGCCCGGCCGTGACGACCAGCGGCGTATCGAAGATCTTCGCCACCTTGGCCAGCGCGACGGTGTTGTTGAGGTGCTCCTCCAGCGTGTGGGAGCGGAGGAAGTTGGCCATTCCGACCTGGTGGTCTATCAGGACGATCGCGGCGTTGTCCGCTGACAGGCGCGTGCGTGACATCAGCTTTCTTCTTTCGCAGAGAAGTCGGAGAGAACCTGGTCCGGCGGAATCGCGGGACGGGGACGTATCGGCCGGTTCGGTCGGGGTCCTTGACACGAGCGTGCGCCGCGGACTCGCATCGCGTCCAACGACTGTTCGCGAACCGGGATATCGCCGATCGCGATACCGTGTGGCATGCAGCCGCACCAGCTTCAGTACTTCGTGGCCGTCGCCGAGACGGGCAGCTTCACGTCCGGGGCCCAGCGGGTCCAGGTGGTGCAGTCCGCCGTGTCGGCCGCCGTCCGGCAGCTTGAGCGGGAGCTGGGCGTCGCTCTCTTCCTCCGCAGCCGCAGCACTCAGCTCACCCCTGAGGGGGAGGTCCTGCTGCCGCGGGCCAAGGAGGTGCTCGCCTCGATGGAAGGGGCAACTGCCGCCGTGGCCGCCACACGTGGGCAGGTCACCGGAACGGTGAAGCTCGGCATGATGTACCGCTTCGCATCGTTCGACATGGCGAGTCGCCTGGCATCGTTTCGGCGCACGTACCCGGCCGTCGTCGTGCAGGCGAACACGTCGACGACGGGGTCGTGCGGGCATCTGGACGCGCTGCGCCAGGGCGACCTCGACATCGCCATCGTCGCGACCGTGAACGAGACGGTTCCCGGCATGCAACTGACGTACCTGGACAGCGAACCACTTCGCTTCGTGTGTCCGGCCTCGCACCCACTGGCCAGGTCCGGGGCCGTACGGCTGGAGCAGATCGCCGACGAGACGTTCATCGACTCGCCCGCCGGCTGGGGCAACCGCTCGCTGGTCGACGCTGCCTTCGCAAAGGCCGGGCTGCGCCGCACGGTTCAGATGGAGACCATCGACTTCAATCTCGGCCAGTCCCTGGTGCGCGAAGAGCTGGGCGTGACGTTCGTCCCCGCGTCCGGGCTCTGGACCGACCCCGGGCTCGTCGCCCTCGACGTCGAACCCGCGCTCATCTGGACGGCACGGCTCGCCCGTCCGGCCGCCCGGCCGCTGTCGGCGGCTGCCGCCGCCCTGGCGTCCGAACTCGTGTCCCCGGGAGGAAGTGGGGGCACGAGGGCCCGCCGCGCACAGTCATCGCCCCGCAGCGGCCCAAGTGCGAACTCAGCGGGTGGCCGCTGAGGCGGCGCGGGTGAGGGCCTCGCGTACCGGCGGCAGCAGCGGGTTGGGGTTGGCCGTGCGGTGGACGGCGAGGACGTGGCGTGCCGTGCCCTCGCCCGCGAGGGGGAGGGCGAAGGTGCCGTTCTCGACGGCGAGTTCGGGCACCAGCGCCACCCCGAGGCCCGCGGCTACCAGTTCGGCGACGGCTCCGTAGTCGTTCGACCTGAAGGCGATACGCGGGGCGAAGCCCGCGTTGGCGCACAGGAGGGCGAGGGACCTGGCGCCGGCCGTCTCCTCGCGGCTGGAGATCCAGGTGGCATCGGCGAGGTCGGCGAGCCGGACGGACCCCGCCTCGCGAGCGGGGTGCGCGGGCGGGAGGAGCACGCGCAGCGGCTCGCGTACCAGTTCGTCCGCCGTGAGCTGGCCGGGAAACGTGCGGGGCACCAGCTCGTACGTGTACACGAGCGCGATGTCGAGGGTGTCGGACAGCAGCTGGGGCAGCAGCTCGTCGGGCTCGCCCTCTTCGAGGGACACCTCGGCGTGCGGCTGCTGCTGGACGAAGCGGGCGAGGGCCCAGGGCACGAGGGTCTTGCCGGCCGTGGGGAAGGTGCCGACGCGGACGAGCCCCTGCTCGCCCGCCGCGAGGGCGCGCACCTCGCGCTCCAGCGCGGAGAGCTGGTCGAGTACCTGCCCGCAGCGCTCGCCGAGGACGACGGCGGCCCGGGTGGGGTGGATGGCGCGCGCTCCGCGTTCGAAGAGGACGAGCCCCGTGGCCCGTTCGAGGGCGCTGATCTGCTGGGAGACGGCCGAGGCCGTGTAGCCCAGGCGCTGCGCCGCTTCACTGAGCGAACCTGCCGCCAGGACTTCACTGAGGGTCCTGACATGTACGGGGTTGAGCATAAGCAGCACTGTAACTCAGCCCTCCAAGGCCAGGCCCTCCTGATCTGTGCTGGTGGCGGCGGTCGCGGTTACGTTGCTGAGGCCGGAGTCCCCAGCGATCACGAGAGCGAGCGACGGGTGAGCAGCAGCAGCACTTCCGAGGCGGCACGGGACCGGGCGGGGGGCGGGGCCGAGGGCGTCGCCGGGGCCGGGGCCGACGCCGGGACCGACGCCGAGACCGGGGCCGACGCCGGAGCCGGCACCGGAGCCGGCACCGAGGCCGGAGCCGGCACCGGAACCCCGGCCGGAGCGGGGCCCGCTGCCGTCGCGGCGGCGTTGCGCCGGGGCGGGGTGGAGGCCGATGTGTCGGCGCGGCGCCGTGCCGAGTACGCGACGGACGCCTCGCTGTACCGCGTGGTGCCCACCGCCGTGGCCTTCCCGCGTACGGCCGAGGAGGTCGCGGCGGCGCTCGCGGTCTGCCGGGAGCTGGGGGTGCCGGTGACGGCGCGGGGTGCGGGCACCTCGATCGCGGGCAACGCGGTGGGCACCGGGCTCGTGCTGGACTTCTCGCGCCACATGACCACGATCCACGGCATCGATCCGGAATCCCGTACGGCCGTGGTGGACCCCGGTGTCGTCCTGGACGACCTCCAGCGCGCCGCGGCGCCGTACGGGCTGCGCTTCGGGCCCGATCCGTCCACGCACGGGCGCTGCACGCTGGGCGGCATGATCGGCAACAACGCGTGCGGTTCGCGGGCGCTGGGCTACGGCCGTACGGCGGACAACGTCGTCGCGCTCGACGTGCTGACCGGCTCGGGTGAGCGGCTCACCGTGCGCAAGGGCGAGGGGCCGGGCGCCTCGCCCACGCTCAGGGAGCTGCACGACGTGGTGAACGCGCGGCTGGGAGTGATCCGTACGGAGCTGGGCCGCTTCACGCGGCAGGTGTCCGGCTACTCCCTCGAACACCTGCTGCCGGAGCGGGACTTCGACGTGGCGAGCGCGCTGGTGGGCAGCGAGGGCACGCTCGGGGTGCTGCTCGGCGCCACGGTGCGGCTCGTACCCGCGCCCGCCGCGACCGCGCTGGCGGTGCTCGGCTACGAGGACATGGCGTGCGCGGCCGACGATGTGCCCTCCGTGCTGCCGTTCTCGCCGGTCGCGATCGAGGGCCTGGACGCGCGGATCGTGGACGTGGTGCGCCGCACCCGGGGCGCGGGCGAGGTACCGCGGGTGCCGCGCGGGGGCGGCTGGCTGTTCGCTGAGGTCGGAGCCGACAGCGCGGCGGAGGCCGGGGAGCGGGCGCGTGCGCTCGCCGCGGCCTCGGGGGCCCTGGAGACACGGGTGGTGACGGAGGCGGCCGAGGCGGCGGCGCTGTGGCGCATCCGCGAGGACGGCGCCGGGCTCGTCACCCGGGGACGCCCGGCGCACGCGGGCTGGGAGGACGCCGCCGTGCCGCCCGAGGGGCTGGGCGCCTATCTGCGGGAGTTCGAGGCGCTGCTCGCTGACCACGGCCTGACGGGCGTGCCGTACGGGCACTTCGGGGACGGCTGCGTGCACATCCGTATCGACTTCCCGCTGCAACGGGCCGACGGGAAGGCGGTGTTCGCCGGGTTCCTGGAGGAGGCGGCCAGGCTCGTGGCGCGGCACGGCGGCTCGATGTCGGGCGAACACGGCGACGGGCGTGCCCGCGGGGCGCTGCTGCCGCACATGTACTCGGCGGCTGCGCTGGACGCCTTCGCCGCCGTCAAGGACGTCTTCGACCCCGGTGACCTGCTCAACCCCGGCGTGATCGTGCGCCCGCGCCCGGTCGAAGCCGATCTGCGGCTGCCCGCGGCGAAGCCGTACCGCAAGGACCTGGCCTTCGCCTACGCGGCCGACGACGGCGACTTCGGGCGCGCGGTGCACCGCTGCACCGGCGTCGGCAAGTGCCGCACGCAGCAGCCGCCGCGGGGTTCCGGCGGCGTGATGTGCCCCTCGTACCGTGCGACGCGCGACGAGAAGGACTCCACGCGCGGCAGGGCCCGGGTACTCCAGGAACTGGTGAACGGGACCGATCCGCTGGTCGGCGGCTGGGGTTCGCCGGAGGTCGAGGAGGCGCTGGACCTCTGTCTGGCCTGCAAGGGCTGCTCGTCCGACTGTCCCAGCGGCGTGGACATGGCCACGTACAAGGCCGAGGCGCTGCACCAGCGTTACAGGGGCAGGCTGCGGCCCGCCTCGCACTACGCGCTGGGCCGGCTGCCGGTGTGGTCGCGGATGGCGTCGCTGGCGCCGGGGCTCGCGAACCGTGCGGTGGCGGGCCCGCTGGGCGCGATCGCCAAGCGGGTGGCGGGAGTTGACGCACGCCGCGAGATGCCCGCCTTCGCACCGCGCACCTTCCGGCGGTGGTTCCGCGACCGGCAGGCAACCGGAGTCGGCCCGAGCGGCGCGAGCAGCGCCGGCGGGGACCCGGTGCTGCTGTGGGTGGACACCTTCACCGACCACTACACGCCGCAGGTGGGCATGGCGGCCGTACGTGTGCTGGAGGACGCGGGTTACACCGTGCGCATTACCGAACGGAAGCTGTGCTGCGGGCTGACCTGGATCTCGACGGGCCAACTCGACGCGGCCCGCCGCATACTGGGCCGCAGCGTGGCGGCGCTCGCCCCGCACGCCGAGGCGGGGGTGCCGATCGTGGGCCTGGAGCCGTCGTGCACGGCGGTCTTCCGTGGTGACGCCGCCGAGCTGCTCGGCGGCTCGGCACGCGCCGTCGCCGAGGCCACCCGTACGCTCGCGGAGCTGCTGAGCGCGCGGGAGGGCTGGACTCCCCCGGCGCTGGAGGGCACGGAGGTGGTGGCCCAGCCGCACTGCCACCACCACGCGGTGATGGGCTGGAGCACCGACAGGAAGCTGCTGGAGAGCGCGGGCGCCTCGGTACGCACCATTGAGGGCTGCTGCGGCCTGGCAGGCAACTTCGGTGCCGAGCGCGGCCATTACGACACCAGCGTCGCCGTGGCGGGTACGGCGCTGCTGCCCGCCGTGCGCGAGGCGCCGCAGGACGCACAGCTCCTCACCGACGGCTTCTCCTGCCGCACCCAACTCGCCCAGCTGGCACGCAGGGAGGGCACGCATCTGGCCGAACTCCTGGCGGCGCATCTCGGCTGACCGGCGACCGGCCTCGGCCTGCCGCCCCGGCCGGCATCCCTCCCTGGCCGGCCTCCCGCTGACCTGCGGCCCCGTGGGACGCAAGCGTTCCGCAAGGACGCCGCACACCACGCGCAAGCCCGGCGCCCGGGTGCAGGGGGCACCCCTTCTCCACATCCGCCGTATCCGACGGCGGACCGGGAAACCCATGGGGGAAAGCGATGTCTGCTGCTGGCGAGACAGCGGTCTCACCGACGGAGTCCGCGCTGTTGACGGAGTCCGCGCTGGTGCAGCGCGGTGAGTGGGTCACGGTGCCGGGGTGCAGGAGTGTGCTGGTCGTCGTCCACACGACGGCGTACGCGCAGCGTCTGTGGGACGTGTTCACGCTGCTGGAGTCCGACATGCGGGTCCAGGTCGTCTTCACCGTGGCGCCGCACGCCTTCGGGGAGGGCGTGGAGCGGTACCTGGCGGGACTGGGCGCCACGGTCGTGCCCTGGGAGCGTGCCGTGGCAACGGAGTTCGATGTGGCGCTGGCCGCAGGATCGCGCGGCGTGGAGCGGTTACGGGCCCCGCTGGTGCGGCTGCCGCACGGCGCCGCGCACAACAAGCCGCTGCGCACACCTGACGGCGCCTCACCTCCCGGCACCCCGGGCATGCTCAGCCGCAGGCACCTGATGCGGGACGGGCGCGTGGTGCCCGCCGCGCTGGTGCTGGCGCACGAGCGTGACCGGCGGGCGCTGGCGGAGTCGTGTCCGGAGGCGCTGCCCGTCGCGCGGGTGGCCGGCGACCCGTGCCACGACCGGATCGTCGCGGCGCTCCCGCAGCGCGCCGCGTACCGGCGGGCCCTGGGGCTCAAGGACGGCGAACGGCTGCTCGTGGTGACCTCCACCTGGGGGCCTTCGTCGGCGTTCGGCCGCTTCGAGTCGCTGCTGCCGCGCCTGCTGGCAGAGCTGCCGCGGGGCGGTGGCCGCTTCCGTGTCCTCGTGCTGATGCACCCCAACGTGTGGGCGGGGCACGGCGGTTGGCAGGTGCGCGGCTGGCTGGGCGCATGCCGCAGGGCCGGGATCGTGCTGGCCCCGCCGGAGGCGGACTGGATGGGGCCGCTGCTGGCCGCCGACCATGTCATCGGGGACCACGGCTCGCTCACGGCCTACTCGACGCTGACCGGTGCGCCGATCCTCCTCACGCACTGCGCGGCACGCCGCACGGCTCCCGGCTCTCCCGCGGCCCTGCTGGCCGCACGCGCGCCGGTGCTCTCGCCGCTGCACCCGCTGCGGGAACAGCTGGAGTACGCGCGGGAGCGGCGCCCCGCCTGGGAGTTCGCCGATGTGGCCGGGCTGCTCACCTCGGAACCAGGCCGCTTCCACCGGCGTATGCGTACGGTGCTGTACGGCGTACTCGGCATCGGCGAGCCCGCCTATCCGCCCGCCGTTCCCCCTGTGCCGCTGCCGCCACCCCTGGAGAGCTGGGCCGAGGGGGCACCTGCCGCCGGGGGCACGCTGTTCGGAGCGACCTCGCAGGCCGGAGCCGCCGCACGGGCCGGAGCCGCATCGCCTGCCGAAGCCGCGTCTCCCGCCGGAGCCGTGCCGTCCGCTGGGACGCCGTCGTCCACCGGGGCGCCGTGGCCCGCCGGAGCGGCGCGGCACGCGGGGCCCGCCTCACAGTTCCCGTAGCCGTTCCTCCAGGCGCCGGGTCTCGGCCGGGCTCACCGGCCTGCTGAGTTGCCTGGCCTCCTCGTAGAGGTCGCGGGCGCGCGGGAGTTCACCGGCGGCCTGCGCGATGCGGCCGAGCATCTCCAGGGACCTGACCTGCCAGCGGGGTGAGGCCAGCGCCTGGAACGCGGCGTACGCGTCGCGCAGTTCGCGCTCTCCGGCCTCCCGGTCGCCGCCCTGTGCCCTGGCCTCCCCGAGGAAGGCCAGGGCACGCGCCGCGTCATACGGGTCGCCCTCGGCCGTCAGGTCGGCGTGGGCGCGCGTGAGGTGTTCAACGGCTCGCGCGTGCTGCTGCCTGAGAGTGGCGATCTCGCCCAGGCGGATACGGGTGAGCGCCGTGCCCCTGCGGTGGCCGACCGCCTCTCGGAGGGTGACGGCACGGGCGAAGTACGCCTCGGCGCGCGCGAGTTCGCCCAGCCGCAGGCGCGCGTTGCCGAGCCCGTTGAGCGCCTGGGCCTCGCGGCGCCGGTCCCCGTCCTCCTCGGCTCCGCGCAGCGCCACCGTGTACCACTCGGCGGCCTCCTCGTAGCGTCCGGCGTCCCGCAGGCCGTTGCCGCCCGAGGTGAGCATGCGGCTCTCGCCCTCGTGGGAGCCGTCGCGGCGGGCCGCAGCGAGGCCCAGCTCATGGGCCTCGATCCATGCCTCGCTGGGGCGCAGCCGCAAAAACAGTGGCCACATGGCGTCTGCGAGCTGCCAGCACAGTGCGTGCCAGCCGGCTGTGGAGGCGTGCCTGACCATGTGCATGAGGCTGTCGCGCTCGGTGTCGAGCCAGTCGAGCGCCTCGGCCTCGGTGACGAACGGCGCTGGATGAGCGGGCGGATAGACGTACGTACGGTCGAGAGTGTGGCTGGGGGTGAGGAGTTCCTCGGCGGCCGTCGCCGTGTGCAGGCACCAGTCGCCGTAGCGGCGCAGCGCCGCCTCCTGCACCGCGGGGGCCTCGTCGGCTTCGCCGGTACGGCGGGCGTGCGCGCGTACGAGGTCGTGGAAGCGGTAGGTGTCCTGCCCGGTGTGTTCGAGGAGCCCGGCGTCGGCGAGCGCGGCGAGGTCGGCCTCGGCCTCCTCGGCGGTGCAGGCGAGGACGGCGGCGACGAGAAGCCGGTCGTAGGAGGTGGCGGGCAGCGGCCCGATCCGCCGGTACGTCCTGGCGGGGCCGGGCGACAGCAGCCGGTAGGACTCGTCGAGTGCGGCCTTCACGGCGGATCTTCCTTCGGCGCGCAGGGTGTCCAGCGGCCCCCGGCCCCGGGAGAGCGAGGCGGCCAGCGCGGCGACGGGCTGTGCGGGCCGTACGGCGAGCTGTGCGGCGGCCAGGCAGACGGCGAGCGGCAGGCAGGCGCAGAGGGTGACCACGTCGATCGCCGCCTGGGGGTCCTCGTCGGTCCTGCCTCCGCCGCCTCCCCGGGAGAGGAGTTCGACGGCGGCCTCGGGCGTGAGCAGCCCCAACTGGTGCAGCACCGCACCGTCCACGAGCAGCCCCGAGAGCTGGCTGCGGCTGGTGACGATGACGAGGCTGCCGGGTGAACCGGGCAGCAGCGGGCGCACCTGTGCGGCACTGGCGGCGTTGTCGAGCATGACAGCGACGGGCTGGTCGGCCGTGAGGGTGCGCCACAGCGCGCTGCGTTCGGCCAGCCCCACGGGCACGTCGGTGGCGCCGAGGGAGCGCAGGAAGTGTTCGAGCACCTCGTCGGGGCGCGCGGGTCCGGGGGGCGCGTGCGAGCCGAGGTCGGCGTAGAGCTGTCCGCCGGGGAAGTCGCGGGCGAGCCCGCGCAGCCAACGGGAGACGAACGTGGTCTTGCCGACCCCGGCGAAGCCGCTGACGACGAGGAGCTGCGGGCCCTCCCCCGGGTGGGCGGCGCGGGCGCTGTCGAGGGCGCGGATGTCCTCGTGCCGGTCGACGAAGTGCGCGCGTGCGGGCGGCAGTTGACGCGGCACGGGGAGCTGCGGTGCGGGCGGGAGGTGCTGCCGCGGTGTGCCCGCGCCCTCGTGGTGGATGTGGACGCCGCCGCTGACGTCGCGGGCCTGGATGCTCGACCCGCCGATACGTGCGTCACGGTGCAGGGAGTTGCCGTGGGCCGCGTCGTACTCGCCGTCGTGGGGTCCGCGTCCGGGCGTGTCCGGTTCCGACATCGGTGTGCTCACGCCCCTTCCGTGCCCGCCATGACTCTTCTCTCTACATCTCCCCCCGAGAGCCGATCAGAATCGCGCAGGAGCGTGCAGATTACGAACAACCGGGGCCGCTTTTGGCTGCTATTTCCCTTCGGGATACACGCTGGCCACGGTGTCGCGCACCGGGCGAAAGGGGCCCCGATTTCTCCTGTCCTTTCGTGCGCTCACTGGGAAGAAAGGGGTCGAGATGTGCCCGTTCCGCACCTTCCGATGAGGGCGCTGCGGCAGTAGACAAACACCACACAAGGCGGCGGAGTGCCGTCGTACGGTGAAAAACAAGGGGGCGGGGAAATGGTCCGACAGTGCGAGTCTGCTCACTGCAGCGGCGCCGACGCGGAAATCAACGAGATCTGCAAACTGGAAGGCTGGCCGATCAACCATCCTGTGCTGACCCGGGACGCCATAGGGCCGTGCTACTGCTCCTGCTCCTGCCTGGCCTTCGGCACGATGGTCGAGGACGGCATGGGCGGCTTCAAGGCCATCGAGATGTACGCGGTCGGCGACCAGATCATGGCCTCCGGAACCGGCCTGACCTGGGCGGCACGCCCTGTCGTCTTCAGCGGTGGCACGACAGGTGCCTCCCGCCAGAAGTACACGGTCCTGGTGCGGTACGCGGAGACAGCGCTCGCGGTCACCAGCGACCACCTGTTCCTGCTGGCAGGCGACGAACACACCCTCAAGCGCGCCGACCGGCTCGCTCCCGAGGACGTGCTGATCTCGCCCTCGGGCGATCCCGTCAGCGTCACCGCCGTGCACATCGGCGACTATCTGGCGGGTTTCCACCACGTCGCGGCGAGCGACAAGGAAGCACCGGGAGAAGACCTGGAAGGTCATCTGCTCAACACGAACGGGGTGGTGAGCGCGGATTACGTCGTCCAGATCATGGCCCGCCGTTCCGACGTGGCCGGATTCAACGTCAAACAGCACGAGAACATGCCCGTTGTCGGCTCGGCGGAATATGTGGACCGCTACGGCAGGGCCTGTCTCCAGGCTCCGGAACTCCCCGAATCGGTCACCGCGAACACGCCGCTGCGCACTTCCGGATTCAACGCTCCGGATCTGGATCTGGCGGAGCACACGTTCGTACCGGCCGAGGCCACCATGGTCAACGTGCCCGACGGCGCGTGCAGTTTCCTCTCACCGGAGGAGGCGGAGGTCAAACGGCGCTCGCCCAAGCGCCCGTTCAACGACCCGCTCGCACGCGAATGGACCGAGGCGCTCATCCAGCAGCACAAGACGTTCTACCCCGACGTCACGTACCACCTGGACTGGGCGAGCGACGAGGTCAACGCGTACGCCTGGGTGGAGAACGGCGTTCGCCATGTCGCGCTCAAGGGCGGCCTCGTGCGCGACCAGGATCTTGAACTGGAGGGCATAGCCCTGGTGCTGGCCCATGAGCTGGCCCACCACTACGGCGGCACACCCACCTTCCCCGGCGGGCTGTCCTGCGAGGGCCAGGCCGACTACCGCGGCGTGCGCAACATCATGCGCAAGGTGTGGTTCGGCGACTCCTACATCGCGACGACGGACGCGGGCATCGCACAGATGGCCAACTTCTTCGGCGTGCCCAACGACCCGCACGCGCCCGGCGGCACCGCCGGATGCGGGCACCCGCCGGGTGCCTGCCGGGTCGCGACGTACCACTCGGCCGTGAGCCTCGCAGGCAAGCCGGCCTGCGCGGCGTAACCGCACGCGGAGCGCCCGCCGCGTGGGCCCCAGTACCCCGCGGCGGGCGCCCCGTCCGGCCGGCCACCCGGCCGCCCGGACGTACGCCGACCGGACGTACGCCGACCGCCCTTGCCCCGACGTTCCCAGGGAGAACCCCCGTGACCGATACGCAGCCGGCGCAGCACCAGGTGCCCGACCGCCGTGCCCTCGCCGACGGGCTCGGCATCCCCGTGCGGCGGGTCACCGACGCGGTGCTCGCCGAGGTGGCCCGCGACCCGATGTTCCTGCACCACCTGGAACTGTGCAGGGACGACCCGGGCATGCTCGACCTGCTGCTGAGCGGGGCGCACGCGAGTGCGGCCGGCTCACTGGACGCCGCGCCCGCCCCGGCCGTCACCGCCGCTCCGACCGCACCAACGGCGCCAACGGCCCCGGCTGCCTCGCGCGGCAACGCGGAACTGCTCGCCCGCGCCGGCGCTGCCCTCGCGCACTGGGCCGCATCCGGCTTCTCCCGCACCCCGCAGGCCGCCTACGAGAAGCGCCTGGTCACCTGCCGGGGCTGCCCGCATCTGACGGCGCCCCCGCGCAAGGCCCTCTACCGGCTCATGGGCACGCCGGACGGTCTCACGCTCTGCGGGCTGTGCGGCTGCGACGTACGCAGGAAGGCCGCGCTGGCGTCCGAGAGCTGTCCCGCCGGGCGCTGGGAGGAGGCGGCGCCATGACCCACAGGACGGTCCACACGCCGGTACGCGTCGTCGACAACGGAGTGCGCAGCTTCCTGCCGCCCACCTTCTGCTTCGAGCTGTGGGACGAGACCGGCGCCCTCGTCGCGACCGTCTCGCAGGTCGTCCTGGCCGATCAGGACGACAGGGAGATGACCGACTTCGAGGCGCTGGGCGCGCTGCACGGCGAGGAGTTGCGCGCCGTCGGCCGTATCGACCCGTACGACGCGGGTCCGGGTGCACCGAGTCCCGGCGCCCGCTTCACGGTCACAGGGACGGCGGGCGGGCCGCGCTGAGCGCACGCGTGCGGGCCCGCCGCCTTCGCCTTCGGAAACGTCGCGCCGGGAGAGCTTCACCTCGGGGAAATCTTCCGGAAACTCTTGACGAACCCGTCGGCGCGTCCTTAACTACTCGCGTACTTCAACTGCTACGGCCCCGTCCGTAGCTCTCTTGGGCAGGCACAGACACAGACCACCTGTCGGTGGCTCTGCTGTGTCTGCTTTTTTCACGTCGTGCCATCGAACAGGTCCTCCTCAAAGGCGGATTCATGGCACAACGTCCGAGCGTCAAAGGCGTCGCTGACATCGTTGCGCTCATCGATGGGCTGCGACGGGTCACCGGACGCGCGCGGATCACCTGGTACCTCGCGTTCGGCGGGCTCTTCCTGGACGCGTACGCCAACGCGGCGCTCAGCGCGGGTCTCGGTCCCATGACGGACCAGATGAAGCTCACCAGTACCCAGATCTCGGTGCTGACCGCGACGGCGCCCTTCCTCGCGATCATCTTCAACCCGGTGGGCGGCTGGCTCGCCACCCGTATCGGCCGGGTGCCCCCGCTGCTGATCGCGAAGGTCTTCGCCGTGGCGGGCGCGCTGCTGGCGGCCTTCTCCGGTGACTTCACGACGGTCTGGCTCGGGCGGGTGCTGGTCGGCATCGCCTACGGCGTGGACTTCGCCGTCGCCATGGCGCTCCTCGCGGAGTACACCCCCAAGGCCAGCAGCGGACGGCTCAACCTGTGGCAGGCCGTCTGGTACTGCGCGACCACCGGCAACCTCCTCCTCGCGCTGGGCTTCTTCCACCTCGACGTGGGCCAGGACATCTGGCGCTGGTCGCTGGGCTCCGCCGGTGTGATCGCGCTGCTTCTCCTGGTACTCCAGTGGCTCTTCCTCGTGGAGAGCCCCACCTGGCTGGCCAGCAAGGGCCGCCTGGAGGACGCCGTGCGGAACCTGAAGAAGATCTACGGGATCGACGCGGTCGCCGACTCCTCCGGCGCCGAGGCCAAGGCCGTCGCCGCCGCGCCCGCTGTGGGCATGAAGGACGCGGGTGTCCTCTTCAAGGGCGAGTACCTGCCGCGCACGCTGCTCTCCTCGGTCATCTCGCTCGGCCAGGGCCTCCAGTACTTCGCCGTCGGCTGGTATCTCCCGCTCATCAGCCTGACGATCTTCGGTGACAGCTTCGAGAAGGCGACGATCGGCTCGATGGTCTTCAACGCCGTCGGCATCGTCGGCGGCCTCGCCTCCGCGCTCTTCGGGCGCAAGCTGGGCCTGCGCATGAGTTCGGCGTGGGGCTTCGGAGGGGTGTTCGTCGCGCTGGTGCTGATGGGGCTGACCTTCGGCAAGGCGCCGATCGTCGTCGCCTTCTGCCTGCCGGTCCTGTTCATCCTCTGCCACTCGGCCGGCCCCGGAGCGAACGGCAAGTCCATCGCCGCGCTCTCGTACAGCAGCGACGTACGGGCGCTGGGCACGGGTGTGACCGGCATGGTCGGCAGCTTCGGCAGCGTCGTCGGGCTGTATGTCTTCCCGCAGATCAAAGAGGCCCTCGGCCTCGGGGACACCTTCCTCGTGCTGTCGGTCGTCCCCCTGCTGGGCATGATCGTCTGCCTGCTCATCAAGTGGGACCCGACGAGGACCGGCACCTCCCCCGACGAGGCAGGCGAGGCGGTCGTGACGGAGCAGCACTCGCCGGGCTCCTCGCCCGGCCCCTCCGCCGATCCCGCCGGGACCAGCGGACCCAGCCCGACGGCGCGCACACGGTGACCGCCACGCAGGTGAGTCCGGCGCCGCCGGACGCCCCCGGGAGACGCGCCGCCACGGCGGCGGGAAGAGGTCCGGAGGGCCGGGCCGGGACCGTCGAGACGGTCGGGACCGTCGAGTACACCGAGTACACCGAGACCGTCGAGTACACCGAGAACGCTGAGAACGCCGAGAACATGGAACGAAAGGGGCAGCCGTGACACCGACGTCACCCCGCAAGGGCGTGCTCGCCATCGACGAGGGGACGACAGGGACCCGCGCGGGGATCGTGCTCGACGACGGATCGGTGCGCCGGGTCTTCTACCGGGCCATCAAGGTCAGCCACCCGGACGCGCTCTCCGTCGAGCAGGACCCGATGGAGATCTGGACCGCGACGCTCGACGTGTGCCGCGAGGCGCTCGCCGAGGCGGACGGCGTCGAGGTGACGGCCGTCGCGCTCACCACGCAGCGCGCGACGGCGATCCTGTGGGACCGGGTGACGGGACTGCCGCTGCTGCCCGCCGTCGTCTGGCAGGACCGCCGCTACGCGAGGGACCTGCTCGCGTACGAGGCCGAGTGGGACCCCGTACTGCTGGCCCGTACGGGACGGCCCGTCGGCTCGCGCGCACCGTTCCTGTGGGCGGCGCGGCAGATCGCCGAGCGGCCCGAGGTCGCCGCCGCGCACCGGGAGGGGCGGCTGCTGTACGGCACCGTCGACAGCTGGCTGATCTGGCAGCTGACGGGCGGCGCCACGCACGCGACCACCGCGACCAACGCGGCCTCCACCGGCGGCTACATTTTGCGTGACCACGCGTGGGACGAGGAGTGGATCGCCCACCAGGGCTTCCCGCTCGCGCTGCTCCCCGAACTGCGCTCCGACGACGCGGGAGACGCCGGGGGCGCGGGGGACGCCGAGAGCACCCACTTCGGGCTGACGGACGCGGACACGCTCGGCATCTCCGTACCCCTGGCCGCCTCGATGGGTGACCAGCACGCCGCGCTGCTCGCGCTCGGTGGGCTCGAAGCGGGGTGCGGGATGTGCATGTACGGGACCGGCGCGTTCGTGGATGTCGCGACCGGCGCGCGGGCTGCCCTGCCACGGGCCGACATCGACGGGGTGCTCGCGCAGCCGGGCTGGCGGCAGGGCGGGGTCACGCGGTACAGCCTGGAGGCGTACTGCTCGACCACGGGCTCGGCGCTGCGCTGGCTCTGCGACGACCTGGGCCTGTTCGCCTCACCCCAGGAGATCGGGGAACTTGCCGCGGGCTCCGGACACCGCCCCGGCGGGGCTCGCTTCGTGCCCGCGCTGGCCGGCGTACGGGTCCCGCTGTGGCGGCCCGAGGCGACCGCCGCGCTCAGCGGGCTGAGCCTCGCCACGACCAGGGCCGAGGTCGCGCGGGCAGTGCTGGAGGGGATCGCGCACTCGGTGTGCGACCTCGTCGACGGGGTGGCGGCCACGATGGGCGCACCGTTCCGTCAACTGCGCGTCGGCGGCGGGGTGTCGGGCAGCGACCCGCTGATGCGCATCCAGGCCGACCTCGTGGGCATGCCGCTGGAGCGGGTCGCTGACTCCTCGACGGCGAGCCTGCGCGGCAGCGCGTACCTCGCGGGCGTCGGCGCCGGGCTGTGGTCCTCGCTCGACGAGATCGTCGGGGCGCAGCCTGCGGGCCGCGTCTTCGAGCCGGAAGCGGACGACGACCGCGAGGAGCAACGGGCGGAATGGCACGCCCTGTTCGCAGCCCACCTGGGCGAACCACTACCCGGACTGCAATAACAGCCGAGGACAGGGCGCGCCCGAAGGGGCGCGGGGGAACTGCGCGACAAGCCACGACTCACCCGCAGCCCGCAACGCACAACCAGGGGCACCCCCGCCCCCCGCAAAACGCGCCGACCAAACGCAAGCGCACACGCACTACCAGGAGTTGATGTTGTGATCACCATGCCAGCCCGCAAGCCGGGCCGCGCGGCGCGGGCGACGCGCCGGTCGGCGCTGCTGCTCGACAGGGAGCGGAGCACGCGGCAGCTCGCTGACGAGCAGTTCGACGTGCTCGTCGTCGGCGGCGGCATCACGGGGGTGTACGCCGCGCTGGACGCCGTCTCGCGCGGACTGCGCACCGCGCTGGTGGAGCGGGACGACTTCGCCTCCGGCACCTCCTCGAAGTCCTCGAAGATGGTGCACGGCGGGCTGCGCTACATCGAGCAGGGCAACGTCAATCTCGTACGGCACTCGCTGCTGGAGCGGCACCGCTTCCGCAAGAACGCCCCGCACCTGGTGCACAGGCTGCCGTTCCTCTTCCCGATCCTGGAGAAGGAGGGCGTCTTCGACCCACGGCTCGCCAAGGGCTTCGAGGGCCTGCTGTGGACGTACGACCTGGTGGGCGGCTGGCGCATAGGCAAGCTGCACCAGCGTCTTTCCGTTCCCGAGGTGCTGGCGCACGCGCCGACGCTGCGCGCCGAGAGCCTCAAGGGCGGCCTGATGTACTTCGACGGCCGCGCCGACGACGCCCGCCTCACCCTCACCATCGCCCGTACGGCAGCGGCGCTGGGCGCCACCGTGCTCAACGGGGCCCGCGTGGACGCGCTGTTGACCAGCGGCGGCAGGGCCTGCGGCGCGAAGGCGACGATCGACGGGCAGGAGGTCGAGATCCGGGCACACGCGGTCGTCAACGCGACCGGCGTATGGAGCGACCGGGTCGACGCCATGGCCGACACGGGCCACCAGGACCAGGTCCGTCCCGCCAAGGGCGTACACATCGTGGTGCCGTGGCACAAGCTCAGGATCGACTGCACGGTGACCGTGCCGATCCCCGGCCGGGCACGGCGTGCCACCTGCACCCGCTGGGGCGACACCGTGGTGCTGGGCACGACGGACAACGACTACAAGGGCTCGGCCGACGACGTGAACTGCACCCGGGCGGAGATGGAGTTCCTGCTGGAGGGCGCCAGGACGGCGTTCGCCGCCGATCTCACCCCGGACGACGTGATCGGCTCCATCGGCGGCCTGCGCCCGCTGGTCGGCGGCAAGGAGGGCGCGACCCTCAACATGAGCCGCGACCACCACATCACCGTGGGACCGACCGGCATGGTGACGGTGACCGGCGGCAAGCTCACCACCAGCCGCCACATGGGCGAGCTGGTGATCGACAAGGTGCTGGGCGTACTCGGCCGCAAGGGCACGGCCTCCTCGAAGTCCCGCACCGTGAACCTGCCCCTGCTGGGCGGCGCGGGCTACGACGCCGAGGCCGTCGCCGCCTCCGGCGGTCTGGCCGCGCACCTGGGCGAGCGGTACGGCACCGAAGCCCGCTTCGTGCACGACCTGATGGCCGAGGACCCCTCGCTGTCCGAGCCGGTCGTCAAGGGGCTCCCCTACACCAGGGCCGAGGTCGTCTACGCCGCACGCGCCGAACTGGCCCGCACGGTCGACGACGTCCTCTCCCGGCGCCTGCGCGCACGGCTGTTCGCGCGGGACGCCTCGGCCGAAGCGGCGCCCGAGGTCGGCGCGCTGCTCGGGCGCGAACTGGGCCTGAGCGCCGAGCAGGTCGAACGGCAGGTCTCCGACTACCTCGCCTCCGTACGCCACGAGAAGGCCGTCCTCTTCGAGGACACCTCCGCAGTATCCGAAGGAGCAGCAGCATGATCAGCCGTCAGACCATCACCAACCCCTTCAACCAGGGCCGCTACACCGTCGGCGCGCCGAGCCCGTCCGGCTGGGCACAGCGCACCCCGGTCGGCGACGGGGAGGCCGCGCTCCAGGACAACCCGGTGAGCGTTCCCGGGCCCGTCGTGGAGAAGCTGCGCGGCGCGGCGAAGGCCGTGCACGTGGAGCGCGAGGAGGTCGTCACCCGTACCCGTGACTGGTGGGCGGGCTCGATGATCGGCGAGACCGACGGGCGCCCCGCCACCCCGCAGGCCGTGGTCGTGGAGGCAGCGGACGCCGACGAGGTCGCGGCGGTGCTGCGGATCTGCAACGAGGCGGGCGTCCCCGTCACCGCCTCGGCGGGCCGCTCCAACGTCACCGGGGGCGCGCTGCCGGTCTTCGGCGGTGTGGTCCTCGACCTGTGCGGGCTCGACACGATCCTGTCCTTCGACGCCGAGTCCAACGTGGTGGACGTCGAGGCGGGCATGTTCGGCGACCTGTTCGAAAAGCAGCTGCAGGAGGAGTACGGCGTCACCACGGGCCACTGGCCGTCCGCCTTCGCCATCTCCACCGTCGGCGGCTGGGTCGCCTGCCGGGGTGCCGGCCAGCTCTCCACCCGTTACGGGAAGATCGAGGACATGGTCGTCGGCGTCGACGTCGTACACGCCGACGGCACCCGCGCCACCTACGGCGACTACGCGCGCGCCGCCACGGGCCCCGACCTGCGCCAGCTGTTCGTGGGCTCGGAGGGAACCCTCGGCGTCATCGTCTCCGTGCGGCTGCGCGTGCACCCGCTCGCCGACTACGCCAAGGCACTGGCCTTCGGGTTCGACACGTTCGCACAGGGCCTGGAGGCGTGCCGCCGCATCCTCCAGCGCGGCGCGACCCCGGCCGTGCTGAGGCTCTACGACAAGCTGGAGAGCGGCGTCCAGTTCGGCAGGCCCGACACCAATCTGCTGCTGATCGCCGACGAGGGCGATCCCGCACTCGTCGACTCGGTCATGGCGGTCAGCCGCGAGGTGTGCCAGGAGTACGGGCCCGAGCAGGACAGCGAGGCGGCCTTCCAGAAGTGGCTGCACGACCGGATGCTCGTCGGCAAGTCCTCGGACGGGTTCAAGCAGTCCCCGGGCTTCGTCGCCGACACCCTGGAGATGGCGGCCAGTTGGAAGGACCTCCCGGCCATCTACGACGAGGTGGTCGCCGCCATCGAGTCGGTGCCCGGCACCCTGGCAGCCTCGGCGCACCAGTCGCACGCCTACACCGACGGTGCCTGCGTCTACTTCTCGCTGCGCGGCGACGTGGAGCCCGAGCGGCGCCGCGAGTGGTACCGCTCGGTGTGGGACGCGGCCAACGCGGTGCTGATCCGGCACGGCGCAGCGCTCAGCCACCACCACGGCTGCGGTCTGCTGCGCGGCCCGTACCTCCAGGACGCGCTGGGTGCGGGGTTCGCGACGTTCACCGCCGTGAAGCACGCGCTGGATCCCGAGGGCATCCTCAACCCTGGCAAGCTGGGCCTTCCCAGCCGTTTCGGGACCTCGCCGCTGAGCTGAGCCCAGCAGCACCCGGAACGCCCGGGCCGCCGGGCCCGCCAGGACCACCGGGACACCCGCCAGGCCCTTCCGGACCACCCGGCAGGCCCGGAACCACCCGGACCGCCCTCACGACGTCAGGCACGCCATGACCCCGCAACACCGGCCCAGCGCCGCCCAGCTCGACCGCCGACTGTCCGCCGCCTTCGCGAAGGTGCCGGTCGTCGCCTCCGTGGTCGGCTCCCAGCCGATCAGGGACTTCCTGACCGCACCCGCTTCCGTGTGCATCCTCGCTTCGGTACCGGTCGGGAAGCTGCCGCAGGTGGTGCCTGCGCTGGGCCGGGCGGGGAACACGGTCTTCGTCAACGTCGACTCCAGCCCCGGTCTCGCACAGGACCGGGGCGCGCTGGAGTTCCTGAAGAACATGGGAGCGGCGGGTGTCGTCAGCACCCGCCTCTCCCTCATAGAGAAGGGCCGCCCGCTCGGGCTGCTCACCATGCAGAAGGTGTTCGTCACCGACAGGTCCAACCTCAACCGGAGCCTGGACGCCGTCTCACGGGGGCTGCCCGACCTGGTGGAGGTCATGCCGGCGCCGATCGTCGCGCGGATGTCGCCCGAGTCGCTGCGCGCCATGACGCCGCATGTCGCGGCCGGGTTCGTGCAGACGCCCGAGGACGTCACCGAGGCGCTGGGCCTCGGCGCCGTGGCCGCCGCCACCTCCGACCCCCGCCTCTGGGGCCTGACCCGCGACACGCTTCCCCCGCCACAGCCCGCCGGGTGAACGCCCGGACCGCCCGCCCGGGCCCGCCGCCCCATCGAGTGAAGAGAGTTCCATGAGTTACGCCGTCGTCGCCCGCTATCTCACCAGGCCAGGCAAGGAGGACGAGGTACTGACGCTGCTGGACAGCATGTCCGAGGCGTCGCGCCAGGAGCCGGGCAACCGCCAGTACCGCGTGCACCAGGGCGCCGGGGACCCGCGGGTGGTGGTGCTGTACGAGGAGTACGACTCGGAGGCGGACTTCGAGGCGCACTGTGCGACCGACCACTTCCAGCGGTACGTCCTGGGCGGGGTCGTACCGCTGCTGGAGTCCCGCGACGTGGTGCGCCTCGTCCCGCGCGAGGGGGTGTCGGCGTGAGGACGGCCGCCGTGGTCCTGCGCGAGGTCAGCACGGAACGCCCCTACGGCGGAACCCGCCCGGCCGAGGTCGAGGAACTGGAGCTGGGCGCCCCGCGCGAGGGCGAGGTGCTGGTGCGGGTGGCAGCGGCCAGCCTCTGCCACTCGGACCTGTCCGTCGTCAACGGCGACCGCGTACGGCCCCTGCCCATGGCCCTCGGTCACGAGGCGGTCGGCGTGGTGGAGGAGACGGGGCCAGGCGTGGGGCGGGTCGCCGCCGGTGACCATGTGGCGCTGGTCTTCGTGCCCAGCTGCGGATTCTGCGAGCTGTGCGCCGAGGGCCGCCCCGCGCTGTGCCCCGCCGCTGCGCGGGCCAACGGTTCGGGCGGGCTGCTGCACGGCCCGTCCCTGCTGCGGGACGCCGCGGGCCGTACGGTGCACCACCAGCTCGGTGTCTCGGCCTTCTCCCAGTACGCCGTGGTGGCGCAGGAGTCCGTGGTGCCGATCCCGCACGAGGTGCCGTTCTCGGTGGCGTCGATGTTCGGGTGCGCCGTGCTGACCGGAGCCGGCGCGGTCATCAACACGGCCGGGCTGCGCCCCGGCCAGTCCGCCGTCGTCTACGGACTGGGCGGTGTCGGCCTCTCGGCCGTCCTCGGCGCGCGTGCCGCCGGGGCCTCGCCGCTCATCGCCGTCGACCCGGTGGCCGCGAAGCGGGAACTGGCGCTGCGGCTGGGTGCGGGCCACGCCTTCACACCGGAGGAGGCGGCCGAGGCCGTGCCGGAACTGACGGGCGGCGGCGCGGAGTTCGCCTTCGAGGCGGTCGGCTCACCCGGGGTGATGGGCGCCTGCCTGGCCGCTGTCGGACGCGGCGGGAAGGTCGTCTCCGTCGGCCTGCCGGCGCCCGACCGAACGCTGGAAACAGTGCCCGCGCTGGCCTTCGCCGGCGAGGGCAAGTCCCTCATCGGCTCCTACATGGGAGACGCCGTGCCCCGCCGTGACATCCCGCGCTACCTCGCCCTGTGGCGTGCAGGGCTGATGCCGGTGGAGCACATGCACACCGGCACCCTGGAGCTGACGACCCCCGAGGTGAACCGTGCCCTGGAGTCCCTGGCGGACGGCACCGCCATCCGCCAGGTCCTCGACACCTCGGGCATGCTCGCCGCGTGAGGCGCGCACACTCTCACCCGGGATCGCGGGCGCGCGGGCCGAGGCACTCCTCCAGGAACGCCAGTACGCGCTGGTGGTAGGCGCGGGCGCGGAGCCCGAGGCTGATGTTGTGGCCCGCGCCTGGAAGCCGTTCGGTGCGTACCGAGGCGGCCGAGACCAGCACCGAGGTCATGGCGCCCAGTGCGCGTTCGTCGCAGCGCCACCACCTCTCGTGCTCGGCGAACGTGAGCCGTACGGGCACGGTGACGCGTTCCGCGAGGCCCGCGTACAGCCGTGGCCAGTCGGGGATCTCGCGTGCCTCCCGTACGGGCATGGCGGTGACGAGCCGTTCGGCGAGGCGGAAGGTGCCGGGCGGGTAGAGCGCCGGCGGCCCCCAGTGCAGGTGGTGGGTGCCGCGTCCGCCCGGCGTCCGGAGGCTGTCAGGGTGCGTCGCCCAGCGGTTGCCGACGCCGGACACATCCACGCCCAGCAGCCCCGGCAGGGGGTGCGCAGCCGCCGTGAGCGCGAGCTTGCCGCCCAGGGAGTGCCCCAGCAGCAGGAGCCCGGCCCCCGTGGGACAGCTCTCCCCGAACCGTTCCAGCGCGGCACGCAGGAGCGCCGTCTGCCGTGCGAGGGACGCGCCTTGGGGCAGCTTCGCCGCCGAGTGGCCGTAGCCGGGCCGGTCCAGCGCGAGCGCGGTGTACCCCCTGGCCGCTGCCAGGGCGAGGAAGGAGCACGCGGGGTCAGCTGTGCCGTGGAAGTAGCCCGCGCGCATGCCCCCACCGTGCAGGGCCACCACCACGGCGCGCGGCGGCCCGGTGGGCACGGCCAGGAGGCCGGAGAGCGGTACGCCCCCGGCGTCCAGGACGATCTCCCGTACGGCCTGTCCTGTCGGGGCGGTCACCTCTCCTCCGTACGGCAGACGTGGTAGCGCAGATGTCCGAAGGGGCGCACTCCGGGGAGGTGCTGTACGAGGTTCTTGACCCGCCGGCTGGCGGCGCCGCGTACGAACCTCTCGTGCGCCTCCGGGGACTCCCACTCCGCGTAGTTCAGTACGCGGTCGTGGCCGAGGCTCACATGGAAGTGTGCCGAGACCAGCCCGGGGCACTCGGGCGCCGCCGCCTCCAGCTGACCGGCGACGGCCCCCACCAGGTCCGAGGCGGCACGTGGTCCCGCCGTGCCGAAGGTGACGGCGACCATGCAGGTGGGCACGCCACCGGTCTCCGGGACGACCGAGCGGCGCAGCCCGTACGCCACGGCCTCGGCGCCGTGCGGGGCACGCAGGATGTCGGCCGTACGGGGCGAGGGTGCCGAACACCGCACGTAGCCAAGGGCGTTGTCGCCGTCCTCCGCCACGTAGGCGGTCGCCGAGACGGTCCCGCCGGGCCACGGCACGCTCCCCCACCACGCCGCGAGGCCCTCACGGGTGCGCGCGGCCCCGCTCTGCTCGCCCAGCCGCCACCGGGCGACCCACACATGGGGTGCGCCGCTGCGGCGTACGTCGGGCAGGGCACCCTCCGGGTGCCGGCCGGCCGGGCGGCCCGTCCGTCCGGCGGCGGGCGGCGCCTGTTCAGCCGCGCGCCGCTGTCTGCTCGCGTTCAAGGCCGTTCCACACCTCCTTGAGTCCCTCGGCGAGAGAGACCTCGGGGCTCCAGCCGAGGGTCTCGCGGGCGCGGCCGATGTCCAGCCACACGTCCCTCCGGTCGAAACGGCGCGCGGGAACGCCGCGCGTCAGCGCCCTCTCCCCCGTGACCTCCTCCAGCGAACCGAGCAGACCGCCGAGCGAAGTGGGTACGCCGGAGCCGATGTTGAGGACGGTTCCGCCCGCGCGTGAGCGGAAGCGGCCCGCACTGCCTGCGATGCGCACGAGCGCCCTGGTGACATCCGCGACGTGGACGTAGTCGCGGATCGTCCCGGGGTCGCCGATCAGCTCGATGCGCTCCCTCTCGTGCAGCGCGCGCGTCCAGTGCGCGACCACGGCGAACCCGGGACGCACCGGCTGACCGGCCCCGTACACGTTGGCGAGCCGCACGCACACGGGGGCCACCCAGGCGGCGCCCGCGGCGAGTTCGGCCTCCATGGCGACCTTCACCACCCCGTACTCGGAGGTTGGCCCCGTGGGGGACGCCTCCGAGTACGGAGGTGCGGCGGCGGGGCTGTAGACGGCTCCGCCCGAGCTGGCGAACACGAGGACGGGGCGCCGCCCCGTGGCGCGCAGCCCCTGGAGCAGCGTGTGGACATCACGCAGGTCCTCGATGGCCCTGCGCGGGTCCTCGGCAGCGGAGGCGGGCCTGACGCGGCTGGCGAGGAAGTAGATGACGTCCGCTTCCAGCACCGCCCGGTCGACCTGGCCGTCGTGCAGGAACCCTCTCTCACGGGTGAACTCCTGCAGCGCCGCACCCGATCCGCGCAGCTCGCGCACCAGGCGGCGGCCGATGAAGCCGCGTGCGCCGATCACGGCGACACGCGGTTCAGCGCACATCGTCGACCTTGCGTCCGCGCACGTCCACGAGGTCACGCCAGCGGTCCCCGTACCCGGAGGTGGTGAACTTCGGCAGCCTCAACTGGTCGTGCGGTGCGCCCAGTTCGATCCGGCTCACCTCGTCGAGCCGCTCCCGGTGCTCGGCGGCCAGCTCGATGTCGAGCGAGGCGAGGCAGTCGCGCAGCTGCTGCTCGCGGGAGGCACCGAGGATCGGCAGCACGGCGCCGGGCCGGGTACGCAGCCACGCCAGGGCGATCTGGGCCGGCGTGTGCCCCGTCTCCTGGGCGCAGTCGACGACGGTCTTGATGATCTCCTCGTCGGTGGCGCTGCTGCCCGCCCAGTCCTCCTTGTCCAGCCGCCCCTTCTCACCGCGCAGATACTTGCCGGTGAGCCGCCCCTCGGCGAGCGGGCCCCAGGCCAGCGTGCTGATGTCGCAGGCGCGTGCCATGGGGAAGAGCTCACGCTCGGGCGTGCGCTCCAGAAGGTTGTAGCGGATCTGTACGGCGGCGAACGCCGACCGGCCCCGCAGCTCGGCCAGCGTGTTGGCCCGGGAGACCTCCCAGGCGGGCCAGTTGGAGGCGCCGGCGTAGAGGACCTTGCCCGCGCGCACCTGATCGTCCAGCGCGCTCATGACCTCCTCGACGGGGGTGAACCCGTCCCGCGCGTGCAGCCACAGCATGTCGACGTGGTCGGTACGGAGCTTGCGCAGGCTGGTCTCCAGCGAGTTGCGCAGGTTCTTGCGGTGGTTCCCCGCGGAGTTGGGGTCCCCAGGGCGCGTCATGGCGTTGAACTTGGTGGACAGGACGAACGTGTCGCGGCGCCCCTTCAGCAGCTCTCCGAGGTACTCCTCGGAGGCCCCGCCCCCGTACACGTTGGCGGTGTCGAGGAAATTCCCGCCCGCCTCGGCGTAGATGTCGACCAGCCGCCGGCTCTCCTCGATCGAGGCGCCCCAGCCGGGCATCCCGAAGGTGCCCGTACCCAGGCACGCCTCCGAGATCCTGAGACCGGTCTTCCCCATGATGTGGTACTTCAACGGGTCCTCCTCACTTAGCACTTGCGAACCATTGCCCCGGCCACCACTCCAACGAGTCCTAGTCCCCAGGACCGAGACACGCGGCCAACCAGGCATGAAGAAGCCCCCTCCCCCGGCACACACCGGAGAAGGAGGCTGACAACCACTGAACGAGGGGACGCGCCCCTGAGGGGGCACCCCCTCAGGGGCGCGGGGAACTGCGCGAGAAACCACAACGCACGCGCAGCCCGCGAATCACACTCAGGGGCACCCCGGAACGGCACAACCAGGGGCGCCCCGTGCTGAGTTCAGCCGCGCCCGTCGGCCCGAGTAACCGTCGTACCCGCCCCCTCCTCACCCTCGCCACCAACAGCGCCGGCCGCGTCAGCCGAGCCCTCGGCGCCAGCCGAATCCACCACGCCGGCCACCTCTTCGGCACCAGCCACATCAGCGGGGCCCGCATCGACACCCTCGGCGTCAGCCGAACCGGGCGCGACCTCCCCGCCATGCCGCGGAGCGTTACGCAACGTCGCCCCGGCCAGCACGGCAACGCCCAGCATGAGCAGGCCGCTGACCGTGGCCGTGACATGCACACCGGAGGTGAACGCCTCACGCACGGCGTGCAGCAGTTCATCACCCGGCGAGCCACCGAGCCGCCCCGCCGCTGCGGCACCGGCGCCGACCGTGTCCTCGGCCGCGCGGGCGACGTTCCCGGGCAGCTCACCCATCGGCTGATCGGAGAGCTGGGCGCGGTAGACGGCCGTGGTGATGCCGCCGAGCACGGCGATACCGACGCCGACACCGACCTGGGTCGCGGTCTCCTGAATGGCGGAGGCGCGGCCCGCCTTCTCCACAGGCGCGGAACCCATGATCATGTCGGCGCACTGGGACATGGCGCCCCCGATGCCGAGCGAGACCACGGCGCCCACGACCACCACGACCCACACCGCGGTGTCCGCCTCGATCTGGGTGAGGACGCCGATGGCGAGCGCGGCGAGCGTGAGGTCGGCGGTGATGAGCGGCCTTCGGGGGATCCATTTGAGCAGGACGGGCGTGCCCAGGACGCCGACGATGCTGGCGAGCGCCGTGGGCATCATGGCGAGGCCCGCCTCGCCCGGGTCCATTCCGCCGACCGACTGGAGGAACTGTCCGAGCAGGAAGTACACCCCGCTCATGGCGAACAGACCCAGGGTCACCACGGCGACGGCGACGCTGAACGTACGACTGCCGAAGAGCCGCAGGTCAAGGAGGGGGTCCTTCTCCTTGCCCTGCCACCACACGAAGAATCCGCCCGCAACGAGCCCGAAGGCGAAGACCCCGACCGCCGTGCCGTCGGAGCTGTCCTCGGTGAACTGCTGGATGCCGTAGACGACCGAGAGCATGCTGACGAGCAGCAGCACGACGCTGACCACGCCGAGCCGCCCGGACTCCGGGTTGCGGTACTCGGGCAGCACGGCGGGGCCGAGGAACAGCAGCAGCGCCATGACGGGGACTGCCATCAGGAAGACCGAGCCCCACCAGAAGTAGTCCAGCATGATGCCGCCGATGGCGGGGCCGAGGACGGTGCCGACCATGGAGCTGGCCATCCAGAAGCTGATGGCCGCCGTGCGCTGTTTGGGGTCGTGGAACATGTTGCGGAGCAGCGAGAGCGTCGACGGCATCAGGGTCGCGCCGAAGAGCCCCAGCAGCGCGCGGGCGAAGATGAGTGTCCCCGCGCTGGTGGAGTACGCCGCCAGGATGGACGTGGCACCGAATCCCGCGGCTCCGATCAGCAGGAGCCGGCGGCGTCCCACGCGTTCCCCGAGTGTCCCCATGACGAGCAGCAGCGCGCCCAGGAGCAGGGCGTAGATGTCCACGATCCACAGGAGTTGGGAACCGCTGGGTTCCAGTGCCGCGCCGATGTGCGGGAGGGCGAGGTGCAGGACGGTCGTGTCGATGCTCGTCAGCATCATGGGCAGGGTCAGTACGACCAGCCCGATCCACTCCCGCCTGCCCGCGCGGGGCGGCTGTAACGTCATTTCACTGTCCATGGCACCACGCTAAAAGTTGAACCGCACTTCAAGTCAAGGGACTTCGGGCGGAGTCGGACGGCAGACTTCCGGCCGAGTTCCCCTTCATCCGTACGGGCTGCGTCCAGGGTCGTTGCAGGGTGCATTCGCAACGATTTACAGCGACAGGAGGGGACGTACATCTTTCCACCAATTCGGGTTGTTCCTGTACCAGTTGACAGTTTCGGACAACCCGGTGGCGAAATCTATGCGCGGGGCATATCCCAACTGTTTCCGAATCTTCTGCGAGTCGAGCGCGTAGCGCAGGTCGTGGCCCTTTCTGTCGGTGACGTGCCGCACCAGGGAGGCGTCGGCGCCGCAGAGTCTCAGCAGCTGTTCCGTTATCTCCGCGTTCGTGTGTTCACTTCCGCTTCCGATGTTGTACGTCTCCCCGGCGCCCCCCGCCTCCAGCACGGTCTGCACCGCGCGGCAGTGGTCGTCGACGTGAATCCACTCGCGTACGTTCCCGCCGTCGCCGTACAGCGGCACCTGCAATCCGTCCAACAGCCGTGTCGAGAACAGCGGTATGAGCTTTTCCGGGTGCTGGTAAGGGCCGTAGTTGTTGCAGCACCGGGTGAGCGAGACATCGAGCCCGTACGTCTTCCAGTAGGCACGCGCCACGAGGTCGGACGCCGCTTTCGAGGCCGAATAGGGGGAGTTGGGCAGCAGGGGCGACTCCTCCGTCCACGTCCCTTCCGCTATGGATCCGTACACCTCGTCCGTCGACACATGGACGACCTTCTCCACCCCGGCCTCCAGCGCCGCCGCGAGCAGGACCTGTGTACCCAGCACATTGGTGTGCACGAATTCAGCGGCGCTGTGCAGTGAGCGGTCCACATGTGATTCGGCCGCGAAGTGCACCACAGCGTCGTGCCCGGGAAGGAGTTCCTGGAGCAGCAGTTGGTCGCAGATGTCGCCCTTGACGAATTCCAGCCGCGGATGCCGCATCGGGAGGTTGGCGCGGTTCCCCGCGTAGGTGAGCTTGTCGAGCGCGGTCACGCGCGCTCCCTCGTAGCCGGCGTAGCCCCCGTCCAGCAGCGTGCGCACGTAGTGCGAGCCGATGAACCCGGCGGCGCCGGTGACCAGGAGCCTCACACCAGCACCTCCACGCGTGTGTGGTCGCCGACCACCAGCCGGTGGTGGCCCGCGCCCCGCTCGACCTGGCCGACGGCGGCCGAGCGGCCGATCAGCGAGCCGTGCAGGCCGCGCACGTGCGAGACGCGCGCGCCCGTCAGCACGATCGAGTCGTCGATGTGTGTGTACCGCAAGGCGCACCCGTCCCCGATCGCCGTGTAGGGGCCGATGTGGCTGTCCTCGATGACGCTGCCCGCCCCGATGACGGCGGGGCCCTGGATACGGGAGCGGACGATGCGGGCGCCGCTCTCGATGACGACGGGCCCGAACAGCCAGCTCATCTGGTCGACGCTGCCCCGGATCTCGGTGCCGGTCCTGTCGAGCAGCGCCCTGTTGCAGTCCAGCACGTCGTCCACGCTTCCGGTGTCGCGCCAGTAGCCCTCGTACTCGCTGGCCCGCACCTCGGCCCCCTGTCCGACGAGCCACTGGACGGCGTCGGTGATCTCCAACTCGCCGCGGGCGCTGGGCCCTATGGCGGCGACGGCCTCGTGAATGGCGCTGGTGAAGAAGTACACGCCGATGACCGCGAGATTGCTGCGCGGATTCTCCGGCTTTTCCACGAGCCTGTGCACCGAGCCGTCAGCCGCGAGTTCGACCACTCCGAAACTTCTCGGGTCGGCGACCTGGCGCACCACGAGCTGCGCCGCCGGGCGCTGTTTCGCGAACTCCTCCGCTATGGGCTCCAGTCCACCGAGGAGCATGTTGTCCCCGAGATACATGACGAAGTCCTCTTCGCCCAGGAACTCGCTTGCCAGCCGTACGCAGTGCGCGAGTCCCAGCGGTTTCTCCTGCTGTATGTAGGTGACGCGCACACCGAAGCGTGAGCCGTCTCCCAGCAGTCTCTCTATTTCGCTCTTCCAATCGCCCACGATGACCGCGACTTCGGTGACACCGAGATCTCTTATGTTCTCGATGACATGCGCGATGACCGGTTTCTGCCCCACCGGGATCAACTGTTTGGGCATCGAATAGCTGAAAGGGCGAAGGCGTGTGCCTGATCCACCGGACAGCACAAGGGCCTTCATGGGTCCACCACACCTTCCTTCTCTGTCTGCCGAACGGTCAGCGAACGGTCAGCCGCTCCATTTCCCCGACCAGGAGACCGGGCGTGGGCAGCTCCGCCATCTCGGCGCGCAGCGCCTGCGCCCGCCTGCGGTACGCGGGGTCGGAAAGCAGCTTCTCGCAGGCGCTCCTGACGTTCTCGACCGAGTGCTCTCCCCTGTACAGGACCTCGCCCGAGCCGTGGTCCTGCAGCCGCCGCAGCGAGTCGTTGTAAAGGTCGAACTGATTGAGAACCAACTGCGGTGTCCCCGTGCTCATGCAGGCCATGGCCGTGAGCCCGCCACTGTGATGCACAACGAGTTCACACGTGTCTGCCAGGAATTCCATCGGAACCCATCCGGAACGGATTCCGGGAAACCTCTCGCGCAGTTTCACCGCGACCTCTTCCGTCGCCGCGACGACGATTTCCGCTTCGAGCGCGGAGACGCTTTCCACGATGCCGCAGAGATAGTCGAACATCTCCTCCGTCGACACCCGGAAGCTCCCCAGCGTCACGCAGACACGGGGCCTGTCGCCCCGTGTGTACATCCACGGCTCCAGCCGCTTCTGGCGGTTTCCCGGGACCCAGCGCATGAGCCGGTCGTCGGGCGCGTCGGCGGGGCGCAGGCTCGGCGGACAGATGTCGATCGTCAGATCCGGCTCGGGCAGCCCTGCCAGGCCCGCCTCCGCCAGTTCGGGGCGCAGTTCCTTCTCGGCGTAGGGGTGGGACGTCCTGAAGTCGACCCAGTCCCACATCTGCCGCACATGCGGGATTCCCCGTTCGGCGGCGAGCAGCGCCGGCCCGTAGGCGAGGGTGCCTCCGACGACGAGGTCGGGCCGCCAGTCCTCGGCCAGCCGCCGCAGGCCCGGCAGGCTCACGGCGGCCTGCCGCGCGAACCAGCCGCCGCTGTAGGCGAGTTCCTCGTCGGCCGGCGGCGGGAAGACCAGCCGGCCCGTCGGCCTGTCGGCCATGTCCTTGATGCTCTCCGTCGTCTCCCGCGTGACGAACGGCGCCGGGGGCAGACCGACCGACTCGACGGCGGGGGCCATCTCCTCGAACGAGGTCACCAGGATCTCGTGGCCCGCGTTCCGCACGGCCGTCGCCAGGGGCGCTATCGCGAAGACGCTCGCGGGGCTCGTGCCCGCCGCGTTGAACAGGACCCTCACGCGCCCCCGCCCTCCTCCGGCACATCGCCCTGGACGAAGCGCCGCCGCACGAGCCAGGACGTGCCGTCGGGCACGAGGGTGTCCTCGCAGGTGGTGGTGGCCCGGATGAAGGGGGCGCCGTGCGTGCTGGACTGGAGGACCAGCGCATAGCTGCGCGCGCGTACCTCCTCGCCGTGCCAGGACGCCTGGATCATGCCGACCCAGTGCCTGCGCGTCCCCCTCTCCTCCTCCAGCCGCGAGACGGTCTGCCGCATCCGGTCCGCGATGGCCACGCGCCCCCGCACGGGGACGGGGTGCGCGTTGGCGGCGTACTCCCCGTCCTCGGTGAAGAAGGCGGACCAGTCGTCGATCTTCCCGCTGTCGAGCAGCTGCATGTGCTGGGCGTAGAACTGCTGGATGCTCACGTACAGTTCGGCGCTCACGGCGCCGGGCCGTGCCGGTGACGGGTGGTTCATGTCTCTCCTCCAGGGGGTGTGGACGTGGGTGGCCATGGGGGTGCGGCGCGGGTGCGGGGCGGTCCCCGGGCGCCGCGTACGGGGACCGGATGAGCGGCAGAGGCGGCTCATCCGAGCAGGGTGCCGCCGCTGGCGTCGGTGAAGGCGCCGGTGATCCAGCGGGCGTCGTCGGAGGCGAGGAAGGCCACCACGTCGGCCACGTCCTCCGGCTCCCCGACGCGCTGGAACGCTGACATGGCCGCCATCTGTTCGACGGCCTCGGGTATGTCGAAGAGCGGGTTGCCGTTGCGCGTGATGCCGGGGGCCACGCTGTTGACGGTGATGCCGCGCGGTGCGAGGTGCTTGGCGAAGTGCAGGGCCAGTTGCTCGACGGCGCCCTTGCTCATGGCGTACGCGATCTCCTGCGGGTTCGCGAACCTGGTCAGCCCGGAGGAGATGTTGATGACGCGCCCGCCGTCCGGCATGTTCCGCACGGCGCGCTGGATCAGGAAGTACGGCGCCTTGGCGTTGACCGCCATGATCCGGTCGAACGCCTCAGCCGTGAGGTCCTCCGGCGCGACCCCGCCCATGATCCCGGCGTTGTTCACCAGGATGTGCAGGTCGGTCGTCCCCGTACGCTCCTTGAGGCCCTCCTCAAGTCCCAGGAACAGGGCGTGCGCGCCACCGGCAGCGCCGAGTTCGGCCTGTACGGCGAACGCCCTGCCGCCGTCCTTCTCGATCCGCGCGACGGTGTCCTCCGCCGCCTCCGCGTTCTCGGTGTAGTGCACGGCGACCAGGGCGCCCTCACCGGCGAGCCGCAGGGCCGTGGCCCTGCCGATGCCCCGGCTCGAACCTGTCACCAGCGCCGTCTTGTCAGTGAACCTGTCCATGTCTCGTCCGACCGTCCTTTCTCGGGGATACGGGCCGTACTCGGGGATACGGGCCGTACTCGGGGCCCTTCTCGGGGAATGCGGGCGCACGGCGGCCTCAGCGGGACGCGGGCTCACCCGGTGCGCCGGGTGAGCCGAACCACTGGCGCAGTACCGCCTCCAGGGGCCGCTCGCCCGCGCTTCCGGTCCACACCACGTGGCCGTCGGGGCGTGCGAGCAGCCTGGTCGTGCCCTCCAGGGGCGTACCGGGCCGGGACACGAGCGCCGAGGCGAGGGTCAGCCGGTCGCGCCAGGGCCCGGCGGTCTCCCGTAGCGGCCCGTTCCCTTCCGTACCGCCCGTGAGGTCGAGCAGCAACCCGCGCCCCTGGCGCAGCAGTTCGGCCGTGGTGGCCTCGCGGTCGCGGTGTCCCGCCGCCTTCAGCGCCGTGTGCGGCAGGGGCCGTCCCAGGAGGGGATGGGTGCCCGGGCCCGCCTCACAGCAGGCGTCCTGTCCGGAGACCATCGCGGCCAGGCGCCTCGCGACGCCCGGCTCCTCCGTGAGCAGTTCGGCGAGCACGGCGCGCATGCCCTCCACCTCGTGCCCGCCCAGCAGCAGCGTGGCCTGCGCGTGGATGTTGGCGAGGGTGCGGCGGCCGGCGGCGTGCCGTTCGGCGTGGTAGGTGTCCAGCAGTGCTTCGCCTGCGCTGCCGCGCGCGCACAGTGCCAGCTTCCAGCCGAGGTTGAACGCGTCCTGGAGCCCCAGGTTCAGGGCCTGCCCGCCACTGGGCATCTGCCGGTGTGCCGCGTCGCCCGCCAGCAGCACGCGCCCGAGGCGGTAGTCGGCCGCCTGCCTGTTGGCGTCTCCGAAGGAGTTGAGCCACAGCGGGGTCCCGCTGCTGATGTCCTCGCCCGTTACCCGTTTCCAGGCGGCCGTGACCTCGGAGAAGTCCGGCTCCCCCGACCGTGCCCCGGGGGGTGAGCCGAACTCGTGGACCATGACGCGGGTGACACCGTCAGCGCGCCGCGCCGCGATGGCCAGCCCCTTCTCCAGGCGCTGGAAGCGCCGGTCGGGGATGTCGATGTCCGCCACGTCGGCGCGCAGCAGCTCCCGTTCGGCGTCGTGTCCGGGGAACGCGAAGCCGGCGAGGCGGCGTACGGTGCTCTCCTCCCCGTCGCAGCCGACCGCGTACCGCGCGCGCAGCCGTACGGTCCCCGTGGGGCCGGCGGCCTCCAGGGTCACCGTGTTCCCTTCGGAGGAGAGCGCGGTGAGCCGGTGGCCGCGCCGGATGTCGGCGCCCAGCGAGCGGGCCCTGCGGTCGAGCACCTCCTCCGTGCGGGTCTGCGGCACCTTCCACTGTCCGGGGAACGGGCCGGGAACGGTGGAGCCGCCGAGGTCCAGGGGAAGCCCGCCGAAGTGGCCGCGCTCCTCCCGGGGCGGAGTTCCCAGTTCCGCCAGCAGACCCCGCGAGTCGAGGACCTCCATGGTGCGGGCGTGCAGTGTGGAGGCCCGTGACTCCGCCATCGGCGCCTCGCGCTGTTCGAGGACGACGACGCGGGCGCCGCCGAGCCGCAGCTCGGCGGCGAGCATCAGCCCGGCGGGCCCCGCGCCGACCACGAGAACGTCGGCGTCCGTCCCGGGCGGGTGCGCCCGTGGGGCTGGGGCGGGCCTGGCGCCCGTTGCTCCGTCCGCCACGGCTAGCTCCCGGCCTCGGCGAAGTCCTTCGCGTGGCCCAGCGTCGCGCGGCTGTTGGTGCTCAGGGCCGTGTGCACGTAGCGCCGCGCTTCGGCCGTCGTGGCGCCTTCGCCGAGGACCTTGCCGATGTTGTCGGCGTTGAGGGTGACGGTGTGCTGGGAGACGGCGGTGACCAGGCCGTTCTCCTCGTGGAAGGTCCAGCGGCCGGTGTGCAGGGTCATCAGGGCGGGGAGCGTGACCTGTTTGTAGGCGATGGTGTGGTGCGGGAAGCACACGCGGTAGGACTTGGTGGTGTGGGTGGTGCCGTCCTTGGCCCGGGTGTCCATCTCCAGGGTCTGGAGGCCGGGAATGTCCTCCTCGCAGCTGACGCGGGCCACGTGCGGCAGCCGCTGGTCCCACAGGTGGGCGTCGTTGATGAAGTCGTAGACGTCCTTGGCCGAGCCGGCGACGGTGACGCTGTCCTCGAAGGAGAAGGTCATCTCCTCAGCCGCGTGCGCCTTCTCCACGTTGACCTTGAGTGCGGCCAGTTCGGAGCGGGAGTTCTCGTCGACGGCGCGGTCGATCCACTCCAGCTTGGCGGGGTCGTCGCCGACGGCCCTGTAGTGGTGGAGGAGCCGCACGCGGGAGGTGCCGGGTGCGGGCTCCTCGATGATCCATGTGCCGCCCATGGCGGCGACGGGTGGTGAGGTGACCTCCTGGCGGAAGCCGATCCGCCGTGTCCCGGGGTCGAGTTCGCGGTGTGAGGTCCAGTTCTTGGCCTGGCCGTTGGCCGTGGCCCAGATGCGGATGCGTTCGGTGGTCGCGCCTCGCTCCAGGTGGTCGACGTGGAGGGTCGGGGGGAAGATCCGGGGCCAGTTGGTCACCTCGGCGAGAAGGCGGTAGACGGTGTCGGCCGGTGCCGTGATGTCGATCTCGTGCTCGACCTCGCGCTGTGGGAACTGCGGCATGGCGCTTCTTCTCACTCTCTGTCGGAGCCGGTCAGAAGGTGTCGGCGGGCCGGTCAGAAGTTGCCGAGGCCGCCGCAGACGTTCA
The DNA here is from genome assembly GCF_028657195.3 of Streptomyces iconiensis. Classification (GTDB taxonomy): domain Bacteria; phylum Actinomycetota; class Actinomycetes; order Streptomycetales; family Streptomycetaceae; genus Streptomyces; species Streptomyces iconiensis. The sequence goes on along the minus strand of NZ_JANCPR020000025.1, from coordinate 85,039 downwards.
GTGCCTGCGCGGTGATGGAGGCAGCCGCGTCGGTGACGAGGTAGCCGACGAGGCCCGCGACCTCTTGCGGTGTGGAGTAGCGGCCGAGCGGGATCTTCGCCTGGAAGCGGGTGAGGATCTCGTCCTCGGTGGCGTCGTACGCCTCCGCGTATCCCGCGCGCACGCGCTGGGCCATGGGGGTCTCGACGTACCCGGGGCAGACGGCGTTGACGGTGACCCCGGTGGGGGCGAGTTCGTTGCCGAGCGCCTTGGTGAAGCCGACGACGGCGTGCTTGGAGGCGGAGTACGGGGCGCCCAGTACGACGCCCTGCTTCCCCGCTGTGGAGGCGATGTTGATGATGCGTCCACGGCTCTTGTGGCGCATACGGCCGGTGTTCAGGGCCTCGCGGGTGGTGCGGAAGACACCGTGGAGGTTGGTGTCGATCACGTCGTGCCACAGCGCGTCGGGCACGTCGGCCGTCACGCCTCCCCCGCTGCGGCCCGCGTTGTTGACCAGAACGTCCACGCTGCCGTAACGGTCGACGGCGGTCCGTACGAACGAGGCGACGGCGGCGTCGTCGCGGACGTCCAGCACGGTGCCGTCGGCCTGTATCCCGTCCTCGCGGAGCTTCTTGACGGTACTGGCGACGTTCTCGGCGCCGCGCGCCCCGATGAACACGGTGTGGCCGCGCTCGCCCAGCAGTTGGGCCGTGGCCAGGCCGATGCCGCTGGTGGCGCCCGTGATCAGGGCGAGGGACTGGTTGTGCGCGCTCATGCCTGCTCCTTCAGGTCAGGTGGTGGTGTCGCTCGGGGCGCGTTCACACCGCGGCCGAGGCCAGGTGACGGTTGACGGTCTCGATGAGGGCGCGGGGCGTCGCGGCGTCCGTCAGCGCCGTGTCGTCGAGCGTGATGCCCCAGTCCCGTTCGATGCGCCCGCCGGTCTCCAGCAGGGCGAGGGACTCGTAGCCCAGTTCCTCGAAGCCGGTGTCGAGGATGTCGGCGTCCAGGTCGACGCCCTCACCTGTCCCGGCGGACTCGTGCAGGATCTTCTTCAGGTCGGACAGCGTGAACTCCTGTGCGGGCATGTGCTTCTCCTCTGGTACGGAAGGTGACTGCGGGTACGGGAGGCATCCACCGGCGTGCGGAAAGTGAGCAGTGGAAGGTCCCGGGAGACGGGAGGGCGGTGCGGAACGGGGGCACGAGGGCAGGGCACGGCCGGAACCGGCCGGGGCCCGGCGCCTCACTTCGCCGGTACGCGCAGCACGGCGGCCGAGTTGAAGCCGCCCGCGCCCCGCGCGAGGACGAGCGCCGTCCTGATCTCGGCCGTACGGGCCTGCTCCGTCACCAGGTCGAGCCCGAACCTGGGGTCGGGCTCGGTGTGGACCGTGGGCGGTACGAGCCCCTCGGCGGCGGCGAGCAGCGCGGTGGCCACGTCCAGGGGCGCGGCGCCGGAGTAGAGCCGTCCGGTCATGGTCTTGGGCACGGTGACCGGGACCCTGCCGGTGCCGAAGACGGTGTTGAGCGCCTCGGCCTCCGCGCGGTCGTGCTCGGGCAGCGCGGCTCCGTCGGCGAAGACGACATCGATCTCCCGGGGCACGGCGCCCGCGTCGGCGAGGGCGAGTTCGACGGCCCGGCGCAGCCCGCTCTCGCGTCCGCTGCCGGGCCTGGGGTCGAACGTGGCCGCGTACCCGGTCAGTTCGCCGTATCCGCGCACGCCCCTGGCCCGTGCCGCCGCGGCGTCCTCCAGCACGAGGATGGCGCCGCCCTCGCCGGGTACATGTCCCGCGGCGCGCGCGTCGAACGGCACGTAGGCGGTCCCGGGGTCCTCGCCCTCGCTGAGCCGGCCACCGGCGAGCTGGGCGACCCAGCCCCAGGGGCAGATGGCCGAGTCCACGGCACCCGAGATGACCAGCGGGGTGCCGTTGCGTATCTGGCGCCGTGCCTGGCCGAGCGCGTCGAGGCCGCCGGCCTGGTCGCTGACGACGACGCCGCTGGGGCCCTTGAGCCCATGGCGGATGGAGATCTGGCCGCTGTTGACGGCGTAGAACCAGGCGAAGGACTGGTAGGCGCTCACGTGCTGGCTGCCCCTGCTCCACAGCTTGCGCAGCTCGTTCTGGCCGAACTCGAAGCCACCGGCGGCGCTGGCCGTCACCACTCCCATGTCGAAGGCGGGCAGTTCCCCGGGATCGACCCCCGCGTCCTGGAGCGCCCAGTCGGCAGCCACGAGCGCCATCCGCGTCATGTGGTCGGTCTGCGGCAGCAGCCTGCTGGGCAGGTGGTCGGCCGCGGTGAACCCGGGCACCTCGCCCGCCAGCCTGGTCGGGTACGGAGTGGGATCGAAGCGGGTGACCCGGCCGATACCGCTCCTGCCGACGCGTGTGGCGTCCCAGAAGTCCCTGGTTCCCAGGCCGTTGGGGGCCATGACGCCGATTCCCGTGATGACCGCGGCGGACCTCACTCGGCGTCCCTGTCGGGACGGGCGAGGACCATGGCGCTCTGGAAGCCGCCGAAGCCGCTCCCCACCGTCAGCACGGTGTCGGTGCGCCGCTCCCGCGCGGTCAGCGGAACGTAGTCCAGGTCGCATTCCGGATCGGGAGTGCGCAGATTCGCGGTGGGCGGGATCACGTGGTGCTCCATGGCCAGGGCGCAGGCGGCGATCTCGATGGAACCGATGGCGCCGAGCGAGTGCCCGACCATCGACTTGATGGAGCTGACGGGGACGTCGTACGCGTGAGCGCCCAGGCTCTTCTTGAAGGCGGCCGTCTCGTGCCTGTCGTTCTGCTTGGTGCCGGAGCCGTGCGCGTTGACGTAGTCGATACGGTCGGCCGCCGTACGGGCCTGGCCGAGCGCGCTGCGGATCGCCTCGGCCATCTCGGCGCCATCGGGACGCAGCCCCGTCATGTGGTAGGCGTTGCTGCGGGTCGCGTATCCGGCGAGTTCGGCGTAGACATGCGCGCCGCGCCGCCTGGCCGAGTCCAGCTCCTCCAGGACGAAGAAGGCCGAACCCTCCCCCAGGACGAAGCCGTTGCGGGTGCCGTCGAAGGGCCGCGAGGCGCACTCGGGCTCGTCACGGCGCGGGGTGGTGGCCTTGATCGCGTCGAAGCAGGCCATGGTGATCGGCGAGATCGGCGCGTCCGTCGCACCGGCGACCATCACGTCGGCCGAGCCCTCCCTGATGACCTCGGCCGCGTGGCCGACGGCGTCGATACCGGAGGTGCAGCCCGTGGAGACCACCGTCGCCGGCCCCTCGGCACCGGCAGCCCAGGCGACCTCGGCGGCGAACGAAGAGGGCACGAGGTAGCCGTAGAGGTGCGGCACGGCGTAGGTGTGATCGACGAGTTCGAGGGTCCCCCCGTCGCTCACGACGCGGTACTCCTGGTCCAGGCCCATGGTCGCGCCGACGGCGCTGCCGACGGTGACGCCCGTACGGTGCGGATCGGCCGACCCCGGCCCGCTGCCGACGCCGATGCCGCTGTCCTCCAGCGCCTCGCGGGCCGCGACGACGGCGAGTTGGGCCGCGCGGTCCATGCGGCGCACGTCCTGGGGGCCGAGCCCGTGTTCCGCCGGGTCGAAGTCGATCTGCGCGGCGACCTGGGACCTGAAGGGCGTGGGGTCGAAGAAGGTGATGCGCCGGGTGGCCGTGCGGCCGTCGGCGAGCAGGTCCCAGAAGCGTTTGCTTCCGATCCCACCGGGCGCCAGCACGCCGATGCCCGTGAGGGCGACTCGTCTTCCCGCCACGGTCATTCCCCCCAGGTGTAGAAGCGCCGCGCCATGGCGTCGGCGGGCGAGCGCCAGGTGGCCGGGTCGTACGCCTCGATGAACGGCTTCAGGTCGTCGCTGATCCGCACGAAACGGGGATCGCTCTTGGCGTCCTCGATGCGCTGTCCGCCCTCCGCGTCGTCGAAGTCCTGGAGATGGAAGTACAGCCCTCGGTAGGAGAAGAGCTGGCGCCGCCTGGTGCCCATCAGCTGGGGCATCTCGGTGCGGTCGAAGGCGTCGAAGAGACCGGCGACGCTCTCGGCGTCCGCCGGCCGCATCCGCGCCACGATCAGGGTGCTGTGCATGCTCGGTCGTCCTCTCGGGTACGGGCCCGCGCCGCGCGCCCTGTGACGGGCCAGGGGTGCGGGACGGTGGGTACGGGGCAGGGGTGCGGGACGGGGGTGCGGAAACAGGGGGCGGAACCGGGGGGCGGAACCGGGAGCTGACCCGGCGGCCGGCCGCGGGTTCAGCGGCCGGGCCCGAACCAGCGGTTCAGGCAGCTCGGCAGGTCCCTGTGGGTGCCGGGCGCGGCCCAGGCGACATGTCCGTCGGGGCGTACCAGCACGGCTGCCGTGTCCCGCAAAGCGGCGCTCTCGCCGGGGAGTTCGGGCCTGGCGGTGACGATGTCGACGCGGTCGCTCCACGGTTCGGCCCTGCGGCGCAGTACGGGGTTGTCGTCGAGGTCGAACAGCACACCCCGGCCGCTGCGCAGCGCCTCGGCAGCCGTGGCGTGCCGGGTGGCCCCGGTCAGCCGTACGCCCGGCATGCGCAGCCCGAGCAGCGGGTGGCCGCCGCCCTCCAGGTCGTAGCGGATCTCCAGGCCGCTGACCATGCCGGCCAGGTGGCGGCTGACGTCCTCGTAGCCGATGAGTTCGGTGACCACGTCGCGCAGCGGCTGCACCTCGGGCCCGGAGAGGAACAGCATCCCCTGGGCCCGCGTGTTCATCAGCAGCCGTTCGCCCACCGGGTGCCGCTCCTGGTGGTAGGTGTCGAGCAGCGCTTCGGAGGCCCTGCCGTGCACCACGGAGGCGAGCTTCCAGCCGAGGTTGACGGCGTCCTGGATGCTGGTGTTCATCCCCTGGCCGCCCGCCGGGAGATGGATGTGCGCCGCGTCACCGGCCAGCAGGACGCGCCCTCGCCTGTACTCGGTGACCTGCCGGGTCGCGTCACCGAACGAGGAGAGCCACACGGGTTCCGCGTGCGAGATGTCGTCGCCCGTCAGCCTCTTCCAGGCGGTGGCCACCTCCTCCCAGCTCGGCGGCGCCTCCCTGCGCTGCGGCGGGGTGCCCCGCTCGCACACGATGAGCCGGGTGACGCCTCCGGGGAGCGGGCCGACCATGACCATGCCGCCGGGGAGGGTCTCGCCGATCATGCGGGGCTGGAGGCTGACGCCCTTCACGTCGGCGAGGAACATCTCCATGCTGGCCGCCGTGCCGGGGAAGTCGAAGCCGCAGCGCTTGCGCACCATGCTGCGACCGCCGTCACAGCCCACCAGGTAGCTGCCGGTGAGCGTCTCGACGCCGTGCGGCGTGCGGACGGTGACCTGAATGTGTCCGGCGTCCTGGGTGAGGTCGAAGACCTCGTGACCGCGCCGGATGTCGGCGCCCAGTTCGCGCGCCCATCCCTCCAGCACGGCCTCGGTGGCCGACTGGGGGACGGTCTTGGCTGCCTGGTGCGCCCCTTCGAGCACCCCGAAGTCCACGGGGAGCCCGCCGAAGTGACCGCGGGTGTCGATGTCCACGTCTCCGAACCGCGAGAGCAGGCCCCGCTGGTCGAAGACCTCCATGGTGCGCGCGGTGAAACCGAGGCCCCGCGACTCGCCCGTGCGCTCCGCGAGCCGTTCCAGCACGATGACACCGACGCCCGCGAGCCGCAGCTCTCCCGCGAGCGTCAGTCCGGCGGGGCCTGCTCCAATGACGATGACAGCAGCGTCCATGTTCCTCTCCTTGGCATCGGGGAAGCCGCGCCTGTCACGCGCCGGAATGCGGCGGGCCGAGGCGGGCGGAGCGGCCGGGGACCACGGCGGTGCGTACACGCCGGGCGGCCGGGCCGCGTGCCGGCCGAGTGGTGAAGACACCACATCGGAAGCTAGTCATCAGCTTCTTCGGCGGGCCGCCGCATTCCAAGACCTCCCCTCTCAGGTAACGGTCAAGTGCTGACGCGCCGCGTCAGGGACGGCATACGGGTGTCAGGCGAATGTCACCGGCGCGTCAACTCACGCTGGCTCGGCGGCTGTTGGTTCATTTCCACGGGACCGGTGGCAACGTCGGGTCAGTTGGCACGGGGTGTCACCCCGCGGACCTGCGGCGACCTTCGCCAGGTGCCGAAGGCGGCTCAAGTCCCCCTTGAAACAAACCATATGGACGGTATTCTCAGCCGTCGTAGATACCGATGCCATAGCCACGCAGTACGTACCGAGTTCGAACGGCGACGGGGGACACGCGACCATTTCTTGGCATGCTCCTGACTTGTATTTGACCGTTCAGCCAACCGGCACGGGCACGGGCCCCGACCCGGGCCCGCCCGTCCCACTCCGTCCCCGGCTTGGTCCCCGTACCGCACTCCCCGACCGTCGTCCCACGGAAGGAAAACGAGTCCTATGGAAGAGGCCAGCACACCACCGCTCCCCGAAACCCCCGCCCTCGTCGGTATGTTCGTCACCGAACTTGCGGCCGGGCTCGCACGCGCCGCCGCGGGGCGCAGGACGCGGGGCAGGAATGCCGAGGCGCCCAGCCACCTCACCCCACGCTGCACGGCCCACGACGCCAGGCGCCAAGCCGGGCGCGGCGCGTGCACCGCCCGGCAGCGGGCCGACACGTGCACGGGAGGAGTACGCAGCCAAGCTCCGCCTCCCTGGTGAGAGCCGGGCAGCAGCCCGTGCGCGTGTGACGCGGCGCCGGCCGCCAGGAGACACGCTTCCCGGCCGCGACCACCTCCGGGGTGCCCCCGGGCCCTCTCGCCACTGGCTACCCGTCACCGGTTCGCCGGTCACGGGTCACAGGTCGCCGGTCACAGGTCGCCGATCACCGACCACCGGTGCATCCATCACCGGTGCGTCCACCACCGATCAGGGGCCTCCGATCAGGGACAACCGGTGGGCCACACCCTTCCCGTTACCACTCGACGACCATGCGCTCCGAAGTCCGGAGAGCCGGAGGATCGACCGCCTGCGGCCCCGAAGGACCCGTGCGAGGCGAGCTGCTCACTGCGCGAACCGTCCTCGCCGCGGGCGGGCACACCCTGCCGCCCTCCCCCCTCACCAGCACCTGTTGTACGGAAGGTTCTCGATGCTTCCCGTTCGCACGGTTGTCGTCAGCGACAACGCTCTCTTGGCCGACGCTGTCATCGGACTGCTGGAGGCCCACTCGGACATCGCGGCGATGGGTTACATGCCGGCCGAGGAGGCCACGGCGCACACGGTCGCGGGGCTCATGCCCGACCTGTTCCTGCTGATGGGCTCCTCGCAGAAGCTGGCGTCCACCGCGCGTGCCCTGCGCGGCGCCGCCCCCGCCACCCGCATCCTCGCCATGGTGGACGGCGAGGGCACGGCCCGCGAGGAACTGGCCCGCGCGGGCGTCGACGGATTCCTGCCCTGCGACGGGGGCAGAAGACAACTCCTGCTGGCCATTCTGCGCACCCCGGCACGCCCCCCGGCCGTATCAGGGCCCGCCGCGCTCACGGGGCGCGAGCTGCAGGTCCTGCGCTACACCGCCGTCTCCATGACGAACCGCCAGATCGCCAGCGAACTGGGGGTCAGCATCGGCACCGTCAAGCGCCATCTGCACAGCGTGTTCCAGAAGTTGGGGGCCGTGTCACGGCTGGACGCGGTCACGCGCGCACTGGCCGCCGGCATCCTGGCCAAGGCCGTCGGCCTCACGGGCCCGGCACGGGCGACGGGCGGGGTACTGCCGCCGCGCCCCGGGCTGCGCGGCGCGGCCCCGGAGCAGCGGGCGGCGCGGCCGGGCCCGCTGCCCTTCACCCTGTGCGGCGAGTGAGCACGGCCCCGGCCCGTGGGCCGGGGCGCGGTGTGACTCGGTGACTCGCGGGCCGGAGCCGCGCCGGGCGCGGCGACCGGCGGCGTCAGCGCCCCCTGGACGCGACGCCGCGCAGTGCGGCGAGCGCGCCGAGAACGGCCAGGAACATCACAAGGGCGAGGACCCGGAAGTCGATCACCGGCTCCAGCATCCTGTCGAGCAGCCCCGGCGACCTGCCGACCGCCTCCTTGACGGCGGTGATCGGCTCGATGTAGCCGTAACGGTCAGCGACGGACGGGTCGTTCAGCGCGTCGCGTGCCCGGTACGGCATCAGCAGGAACGGGAGGTAGGAGAAGAACGAGGCGCACTGCACCAGGACGGGAACGGCGGACCACGGGCCCCAGGGAAGCCGGAAGAGCACCACGACGGACAGCACATCGGCCAGGTAGAAGTAGCGCTCGTGCATCCCCGGCAGCAGGAAGGGGACGAGCAGCGCGAAGAACAGTCCCGCTACGAGGGCGAGTTGGTCGGTCGGCCGGGTACGGCGTGCCGTGAGTACGGCCAGCACGGTCACCACGGCCGCGAGCGTCAGCAGGGTCCACAGCCCCCGCGCCGTGCCTGAGGTGACCGGGTCGAAGAACTGATGGACGCTCGGAGCCGTCACGCTGAAACTGTCGCTGTACGACGCCTGGTCGAGATAGATGAGAAACACATCGCGCGGGCTCGCGCCGACCGCCAGGGCCGGCAGCGAAAGGAGCAGATAGGCCCCCGGTATCGCCGACAGCGTCCGCAGAGGGACGCGTTTCAGCAGAACGAGGAGCAGCAGCGCGGGGAAGACGAACACCGCCTGGAGTTTGACGGCGAGCGCTATTCCGAAGAAGGCGCAGCCGAGCCAGTTCTGACGGCGCAGCAGGTAATGGAGCCCGCCGAGCACGAAGACCGCGTACAGCGACTCGGCCTGTCCCCACGCCGATCCGTTCAGTATGACGGTGGGGAGAAGAGCGACGAGGAGTGCGCCGATGAGGGGGAGCGGCCCTGAGGGGTGCCGCATGCGGATGATCCGGTAGGCGAAGAGTGCGGTGAACGCCTCGCAGACGCAGGAAACCAGTTTGATGCCGACGAGCGGGGAGACCGGAAGCTGGTTCACGCAGGCGAGCACATACAGATAGGGCACGTTGTAGTTGGAGAACTTGTATTTCAGTGCGCGCAGACCCCCGTGCTGGTCGATGAAGTCGATCCAGGGGTGCACGTAGTCGACGTAGTCGCCCGACTTGTAGGGAAGGAACAGGAACCGCACGGCGAGGGCCACCAGGACGGCCGCCGTGACCCCGACGGCTCGCCACGGCAGCACGGGCCCCGCGCGCGGCTCCTCCACCTCCCCCTCTCCCGTCCGTGCGGTGGTTTCGGTGCTCCGGGTCTCGCCCATCGGATTCCTTCCGGTCCGGGGTGTACGCGGATGTGGAGGGGGCCGGCCGCTGTCAGCGGATGGCGGCGAAATGGCGGCGAACTGGCGGTGAGCCGGCGGTGAAATGCGGGTGGACAGTGGCGGGCCTCAGCGGGTGTAGACCCCGATGGCCACGCTGTACGGGATGCGCAGCAGGTCGTCGCGCAGGTGGACGCTCGCCTGTGAGAAGTAGGGCTCCCCCAGCCGCCGGTAGGCGTCCGGCGTGCGGATGAACTGGCCCCTGTCCATCGAGGTGACCTTCCTGTGCAGCGCCGGCTGGTCCGGGTGGTGGCAGCCGTCCGTGGTGATCAGGCGTCCGCCGGGCCGCAGAGCACCGTGCGCGATCCTGAACAGGCGCTCGGCCTCGGGGTCGTCGACGTGGTGCAGCACGCCTTTGGCCAGCACGACGTCGTAGGCCGCCGCCTCGAACGACGGCGAGGAGTCCACGTCGGCGAGCCGGAACTCGCCGCGGTTCCCGAACCTGCGCCGCGCCCAGTCGACGTAGCGTGCGCTGTGGTCGAACCCGACATAGGTCACCCGGGGCATCAGGCGCAGGATGTCGGCGGGGCCACAGCCGATGTCGAGCACCCGCAGCCCTTCGCTGGGCTGGATGTGGCGCCGCACCAGTTCCCTTTCCGCGCGGCCCCAGACCGCCCGCTGGAACAGTACGTAGACACGCGGCAGCGAGAGGGCGCCGCGGAGCGCCTTCAGTGTGTTCATGGACCTTCCCTTTTTCGTTTCCGTTTTTTCTTCCAGGGACGCGCAGTTGGCGGTCCTCACTTTCCTTATTCCGTCTCGACGCAGTCAACAGAGCCTCTGTCAATTCTTCGGCAGGTTTCTCAGGGAAGGGTTCGACTGTGAGACCTCCGTCAAATCGTTCTGCGGTCGCCAACAAGTCGCTCTGTGCCGCCGTATGGGCTGTTACGGTGGCCGCGTGAACCCAATCCAGGAGAATGCGGAAAACGACGTGGCCGGAATCATGGAGCCGCGTCTGGAGTCTCCGGACGCACTGCGGCGCTCACTCGTCATCGGCAACTACGCACTGGGACTCAGCGATCTGAGCACAGCCGAGCAATTGTCGGGAATTCCGGGGCCGGAAATCATACGCGTACTGCGCGAGGGTGCCGTGCGCAACGGCGTCCAGGAGCGCGGTCACCACGCCCCGGAGGAGGCCGGGGCTCCTCTCCTGTCGGTCGTCGTACCGGTCTTCAACAACGCGACCACCCTGGGCGAGCTGTGCGCCAGGCTCCGTGCCGAGCTGGCGAAGCTGGGCACCTTCGAGATCGTCTTCGTGGACGACGGGAGTTCCGACGGTTCGGCCGAACTCCTCTACGGCCTCGCCGAGGCTCACCCCGCCGCCGTGCGGCTGCTGCGGCTGTCCCGCAACTTCGGTCAGCAGGCGGCCATTTCGGCCGGCCTCGACGCCTCGCGCGGCTCCGCCGTCGTCATCATGGACGCCGACCTCCAGGACCCTCCTGAGCTGATCGCCGAGATGGTGCGGCAATGGCGGGCCGGCAACGACGCCGTCTGCACGGTCAGGCGGAACAGAAAGGAAGGGGTGGTCAAGCGCGCGTGCTACTCCGTCTTCTACCGCTGCTTCCGGTATCTCGCGGAGATGGACGTGCCGTTGGACAGCGGCGAGTTCTCCCTGCTGGACCGCAAGGTGGTGGACACGCTGTGCGCCATGCCGGAGCGCAGCCGCTTTCTGCGCGGGCTGCGCAGCTGGTCGGGTTTCCGGCAGACGAGCATCGCCTACGACCGTCCGGCACGCCCCTCGGGCGAGTCCCAGTACACCGTGCGCCGGCTGTTCCGGCTGGCCACCGACGGGCTGCTCGCCTTCTCCAGCGTGCCGCTGCGTATCTCCTCGCTCCTCGGCCTGCTCAGTTCCGCGCTCGGCATGGCGCTGCTGTGCGTCATCGTGGTCGCGCGGCTCACCACCGCTTCGCTGCCGCTCGGCTGGACGTCCAACCTGGCCGTACTGCTGCTGGTCTCCGGCGCCCAGCTGGCGACCGTCGGCATGCTCGGCGCCTATGTCTCCCGTATCTACGCCGAAGTCAAGAACCGGCCGCTCTACATCGTCATGGACCGCCGCTAGCCGGTGCGCACGGCGTCCCGCACCCCTTACCACGGTGCTACGCGGCCTTCTTGAACACCCAGCCGCGCAGCAGCAGGAAGCGTCCCACCGTCCCCACGAGCGTCGCCGTCAGCAGCACCGTCAGCTCCAGGGTGCGCGACGGTGCGGGCACGAGGACGCCGAGGCCGAGCAGCGCGCAGGACGTCAGCGCGTAGTGGGCGGCGAAGAGCACCGCGCTCTGCACATGGGCGAGCCCGCGCCTGCGGGGGGTGCCGAAGGTGAGACGGCGGTTCGCCTCGGTGTTGAAGAGGGTCGCGGCGGTGAGCGCCACCAGGTTCGCGACGACGGGCGACCACCAGTCGCGCGCCATCACATAGATGACGAGGGTGAGCGCTCCCGAGCACACCCCGATGACCGAGAACGAGACCACCTGTCGCGTCAGCGTCATGACGGCCCGGCTGCGGCCACGGCGACGGTGGTTCCGGCCTTGAACACGACAGATCACACCCTTTGGTGAAGACGGCGGGACGACGAGCGGACGCGCGCGGGAGGAGCGGCGGCGGAAAGCTGAAAGAGGAAAGGGAAAGAGGGAAAGGGGACGGCGCGGGCCTCGCGGTCAGCGCGCTGAGAGGCTCACGCGGACGTCGTCCTCCAGGTAGTAGGTGCGGCCGGCGCGCTTGCGGCGGCGCCAGGCGCCCTCGGAGGCGAGCCGGTAGACCGAGCCCGTGGGAGTGGCGAACAGGGTGGCGATCTGCGCGGCCGTCAGCCAGCGCGCCCTGCGCTCCGTGCCCCCGCCCCCCATACGGTCCGAGAGCCGGGTCCACTGTGCGGCGGGCCAGACATGTGCGGGATCGGCCGTGCACCTCACCTGGTCGCCGGGGTCGGCTGAGGTGTGCAGGCGCGCGGTGAGCGTGCCGGGACAGCCGGGTTCGACGCAGGCGCCGAGCGTGACGGTGCGCCGCGCCGCGCCGGGGTGTGCCGTGCGGCGGGCCCTGGACTTCAGGCGCGCGGTCTCCTCGCTCAGGTCTGCTGCCGCCGGGTGGGCCGCCAACCACTCGACGTGGGCCAGGAGTTGAGCGGCGCGGGCCGCCGGTGTGGCGCGCGGGGCCGTGAGGCCGCGCTCGTCGCAGACCAGCGCGCTCCAGGAACCGAGCAGCGCGGCGATGTCGCGCCGTACGTCTGCCGCCGCCGCGTTGAACGGGATGCCGGGGGCACCGCCCCCACCAGTGATCCTCTCCCGTACGCCCTCGGGGAGCCCGCCGCCGTCGAGCACGTGTGCGCACTCCTCGTGGAGGTGCGCGAGCGCGGTGATGTCGGCGCTCAGGGCGCGCAGGCATCCGGGGCACAGCCGCAGCCCTGGCGCCGGGCGCCGGGCTCTGGTGGCGCGGCGGCAGGCGTCGCCGCCGCACAGCGCAGGCGGGACTTCGCCACGGGCGCTCACAGGGAACCGAGCCGGTAGCCGACGCCGCGGATGGTGATGACCCAGCTGTGGGAGCCCAGCTTCTTGCGGAGGCTGTTGACGTGCGTGTCGATGGTGCGGCTGCGCCGCAGGTCCGTGTCGTGCCACACGTGCTGGAGTATCTGACGGCGCGGCAGCACCTGGTGCGGTTGGGCCGCGAGCAGATGCAGCAGGTCGAATTCCTTTCTGGTGAGCGGGATTTCGTGCCCGTGCAGAAGCACGGAACGCGTTCCGGGGTCGATGCTCAATGGCCCGTAGGTGAGAAGGGTGGCACTCGCCGAAGGGGTGGTCCTGGTGCGGCGCATGACGGCTTCCATACGCGCGAGAAGTTCCCGGAATCCATACGGTTTCACCAGGAAATCATCCGCTCCGGCCTGAAGCCCCAGTACGCAGTCGAGTTCACTGCGGCGGGGTGTGACCGCGAGGAGCGGGCTGTCGCTCGTCGCCCGTATGGTGCGGCACAGCTCCAGCCCGTCCATGTCGGGCAGATCGAGGTCGAGCAGGATGACGTCGGCCTGCGCGTGCCGGCGCAGCGCCGCGTGTCCCGTGTCCACGCAGAAGGCCGTGTGGCCGTAGCGGCGCAGGCTGTTGAGCACGGACTCGGAGCTGCGCGGATCGCTCTCGACGATCAGTACGTGCCAGGAGGGGCCCGCTCTGGAAGGGACGGGGGTCATGTCCCAGCCACGGATGTCGGGTACGGGCACAGCCATCGGCGTGTGCCGCTGCGCCGCCGTTATGGTCTCGGGCACCTGCTCCTCCTGTGAGTCGGGTCCTTTGTGGGGGGCCGCGCGGTCGCCCCGCATCTGTGGTGCGAGTGCGCCGCTTCCTCGTTCGAGTGCGCTGCTCCAGCCTCACCGAGAGCTGACACGGAAATCCAGGAAATAGCACCAAGGTTGAGGCGCCTCACGCGGATCTGACATTTCTCTGTCATGCCCGTCGGGAAGAGGAAACAGTTATACGCTGCTTGGCATGGTCACTACACCTATCGGGGCGCGGCTCACGGAGCTGACCGTCCTGGTCACCGGAGCCAGCAGCGGTATCGGAGCGGCGGCGGCACGCGTGTTCGCACGGGAGGGTGCCAGCGTCGTCCTGATGGCCCGCAGGGAGGACCGACTCGCGCAACTGGTACGGGAGTTGAGGCAGGAGGGTGCAGCGGCTTCGTACTCCGTCGGGGACGTGACGCAACCGGACGACGCACGCGCCGCCGTGGATGTGGCGCTCGCGCGGTACGGCAGGCTCGACGGCGCCTTCAACAACGCGGGGGTCGGCGGCTCCAGGACGCCGCTGCACGAGACGGGCGACGAGGTCTACGAGGGGATCGTGGGCACGAACCTGCGGGGGCTGTGGAACTGCCTGCGCGCCGAGATCCCGGCCATGCTGGCCGGCGGTGGGGGCGCGATCGTCAATACGGGCAGCGTCGCGGGGCAACGGTCGATCCCCGCCTCCGCGGCGTACGTGGCCTCCAAGCACGCGGTGGTCGGGCTGACGCGCGCCGCAGCCGACGAGTACGCGGCGCACGGAATCCGCGTCAACGTCATCAACCCGGGAGCGACGCGCACCGAGATCACGGAGGAGTGGTTCGGCAGCAACCCCGGCCTGGAGGACGCCGTGTGCGCCATGACACCACAGGGGCGCACCGCCGACCCCGCTGAGGTGGCGGAGGCCGCAGCGTGGCTGCTGAGTCCCCAGAGTTCCTTCGTGACCGGTGCGGTCGTCCCCGTCGACGGCGGCGTCATGAGCCGCTGAGAGCCCGCGGGCCCCCTCCAGGGGCCCGTGGCCTCCGCCGTCCGGAGCCTTCTCCCCGCCTAGGCCCGCTCCTTGTCCACCGTTCCCGTGAGGGTGAAGCGGCAGTTCACCTTGCCGCCCTGTTCCCCGGTGACCAGCACCGTCGTGGCGGCGCCCGAGGTGGAGGTCACGGCGGCGTCGATCCAGCACGGCTCGTCGTGGTTGACATACAGGTGGTACTCGCTGCTGACGGTGGCGAGCCGGAAGGCGCCCGGAGCGAAGAGCGCGTGCGCCGCCTGTTGCGCCGCCTCCATCAGGGACAGGCCCGGCGCGTGGTCGACAGGGTGGTCGTAGAGCATCCTGTTGGCCGGGTCGACGCGCAGCCGCCAGCGGCCCTCCACCGGCGACGGGCTGAGGACGACCTCGCGTTCGTGCGTACGGTCCACGAGCGCCGGGGAGACGGGGACCGGCGGTGCGGGCATCCTCTTGTCACCGAACCTGGCACCACGCAGCCGCTCGTACCCACCGGGTGAGATCCAGCCCAGCTCCGCCTCGGCGAGGAAGAGCGGGCTCTCGTCTCCGCCGGTGACAGCTTCGCCGGCACCGCTGAAGCCGTCCCTGCCCATGTCCCCGTCCATGTCCTGGCCCATGTCCCCGACGCCGTCCCCGCCCTGGAAGATCGCGTAACGCGTCTGAAGAGCGCGGGGCCCCTTCTCCTTGCACGCGATCTCCACGCGCAGCGGTGTGGGCCCGTCGGTACGTTTCGGGAGCCGGCCGGGCAACGTGATGTCCAACGCGTTCATGACGGTGTGCCAGTCAAGGGGTACCGCGCGTTCCGCATGGGTTATCAACAGGCCGCTCTGTCTGATGGTCTGGGCGAGGAGCCGCAGGTCCCTTCCCGGGTCACGGGGGACCTTCTGCCACTGTGCGCCGACGACGGCGTGGTGCGCGTCCTTCATGCGCCAGCCGGTCAACAGCACGGACTCTTCCCTGCTGAGGTGGACGTACTTCATGGGGACCTGGTGCCGAACTGCCGTGGACTGCATCGCTGTTCCCTTCCCAGTGGTGAAGCGAGGTCCTCTGGTGCCGAGCGCGCAGTAGAATACCGGCTCGCCGGTTTCTTTTCATAGGACACAGGAGTTTCCGTGGCACAGCAGCAACGCGCCCTGCTCACACGCCAGTTGATCCTGAGCAGTGCTGCGGAGATCTTCGACGAGAAGGGTTTCGACAGCGCGAGCATCGCCGAGATCCTCGACCGCTCGGAGGTGACCAAGGGAGCGCTGTACTTCCACTTCCCCTCGAAGGAAGCCCTGGCCCAGGCCATTCTGGAGAAGGCGGTGACGACGGAGGGCGTCCCGCCTCAGGAACTCAAGCTGCAGGAACTCGTGGACATAGGGCTTCTGTTGGCCCACAGGCTCCCCCGGGAACCTGTCCTGAGCGCCGCACTGCGCCTGTCAACGGACCGCTCGGCACGGTTCCGCTTCGGCACCCGGTGGCCCGACTGGCTCCAGGTCTCCACCGGACTGCTGCAGGAGGCGCGCGAGCACGGTGAGACCCTGCCCGGACTCGATCCCGGCGAGGTCGCCTATCTCCTGCTGTGCGGATGGACCGGTACGCGCGTCGTGGGCGAGGGCATGCCCGACAGGGGGTCCCGGCTGACCGAGGACGTGGCCGCGCTTCACCGGATCATGCTGCCCGGGATAGCGCTGCCGGAGCTGCTGCCCCGTATCGAGGTCACCGTCGCCCGCGCGAAACGGCTCCACCGGACATGGGTACGGAAGAACGCCGCCGCCACTCGGTCGTGAGCACGTCCTCGGACAGCCGGACGACGGTGCGCGGCGCCGCGAGCGTGGCGGGGAACGCCACCGCCGCGTCGTGTCCCGGGCCGCAGCCGATGTCCCTGACCGACCACGGGCCCGGCCGGCGCTCCGGGTCGGCGCCGAGGTAGTCGGCCGCGGGATCACGGCGCAGCCCCGTGCCCAGAGCCTTGAGGAAGGCTTCCTTGCGTGCCCAGATACGGCCGAACGCCCGTCGGCGCGCGGGGAGTTCGCAGGCTTCCAGCTCGGCGCGCTCCCCGGGGTGGAGAAGGCGCGCGCAGATCTCGACGGTCCCGGGTCCCGGCCTGCGCTGCACGTCCACGCCGACGGTCTCCGAGGCGACGGCGACGAGCACCCTTTCACCGCTGTGCGAGAGCGAGAAGTGCAGCGGCGGACCCCGGTGCGCGACGGCCGGCCGCCCGTGCCGCTCACCGCAGCCGGGGCACGGCTCGCGGAAGAAGGTCACGCGCGCGGGCGCCAGAGCGAGGTACCCGCCCAGGATGCGGCGCAGCGCGACATGAGCGGCGGTGTAGCGCGCGGCGTCGCCTGGCCGGCTGAAGGACGAGGCACGCGCGCGCTCCCGCGCGTCCAGTGCGGAGGCGTCGAGGCGCGCGGTGCCCAGCAGTTGGCCGAGCCGCTCGGGCGGCGGAAGCACCAGCGGCCACACATCGAGAAACCCGTTCCCGCTCACGGCTGCGGCCGGGACCCGAGTCCGGGTGCGGAGGGTACGGCCTTCTCCCACGCGTCGGGCGCCGAGGTCCGCAGTGTGCCGATGATCTCCTCACGGGCGAGCGCGCGCAGGATCAGGTCCCACATCCCGGCCAGCCGTTCGGCCAGTTCCTCGTACGGCATCCCGCTCCGCGCCGCTGACTCGACGCCCGCGAGAGCGGCGGAGAGCAGCATCTCCATGGACTTCGGCGGCACCTCGTCGCGCAGCGCCCGTTCAGCGCACGCCCTGCGCATCAGCGCCCAGGTCGTCGTCACGCAGACCATGTGGTAGTTCACGAACACCGGTTCAGCCGCCGTACGTTCCCGCCCGAGCCGGAAACTGGCGCGCACGACGCGGTCGCGGCACAGCCAGTTCGCCAGTGCGTGTGCCGTGTCGATCAGGTTCTGCAGAGGTGAGGGCTCCAGCCAGCACAGCCCGGTGATCATGTCGTCCAACTGGCGGCAGCCGCGCTGCTGGACGGCGAGCGCCAGCTCCGCCTTGGACGGGAAGTGGAAGTACAGCGCGCCCTTGGTCACGCCGGCCGCCCTGCTGATGTCGCCGAGATTCGCCTGCGGATAACCGAAGCGGTCGATCATCTCGGCTGCCGCCTCGACGAGCCTGCGCCGTGTCCGCTCGGACCTCTCCTGCATCATCAACCCGTCCCGGTGGTGTCCCTGCACGATGCCGTCCGTCAGCCGATCGCCCCCCGCCCCCTCGGCACGCCCCATTAAAAAACCGACCAAGCGGTTCGTCAATGAGCACGCGTCAGTCCAGTACCTGGGATGTAGGGAGGGGGCGCCCTCAGACGTACGCCTTGAGGGCGGCGGCTGCGGTGCGGTTGCAGCGCGGTGCGTTGCTTTCCGCGTCGCGATGCGATGCGCGGTGGGGTGTGCGGTGCGGTGGGGTGCGGCCCGGCCCTTACGCGACGCGGGGGCCGCCCGCGTGTGACGCGGGCTCGTCCATGTGCGGGGCGGGCCGACGGCATGCGGTGGGCCGACCGCATGCGGTGCGGCTCAGACGACCGCGCGGGAGGCGACGACGAACAGCGCGCCGAGCAGCAGACCGAGCACGAGGATCTGGGCGCCCGGCGGGAAGCGGGCGGCGAGGGGTTCGGGTGGCGGGCCGGTGAAGGCCAGCCGGGCCGCGCGCGCCCGCCACTCCTCGGGCGGGTCGGCAGGCAGGACGACCCGCCAGCGCTGCCGGGGGTCGTACTCCACGACGGCGCGCTTGCTCGTCATCAGACCTTGCAGGTCGAGCGGGTGCGCCACCTTCGCGCGGAAGGGTACGCCGTCGTCGGGCACCACCGTGAGGTCGAAGACGAACACTCTCTTCTGCGCACGCCCGTCCGCCACCGCACGCCCGGTCTCCTTGTGCACGGTCTTCGCGCCGTTCACCAGCGCGGGCGCGTAGGCACGGGGCCGCGCCGGCGATCTGAGTCCGGCGGCGAACCCCTTCGCCGCCATCTCGGCCGCCTTGCCGATCGCCGCCAGCACGGCGCTCAGCAGCGTGATCCCGAAGACCAGCAACCACAGTGCTCCCCCGGCGACGCCCTGGACGAGGGCCGCCAGCGCGACGCCCATCACACACGCGCCGAGTACGGCGCCTCCGCTCAGCCTCACTGCGGGAACCGCTTTCGGGGGATGGCCACCCGCGTGGTCGCGGGATCCTCGGGGCGGGCCTCGTCGTAGACGGCGAGCACGGGACGGCCGAGCGCGGCCATCTCGACGACGGTGGGCACCTCGTACGCGACGCCGCGCCCGTCCTCGAACCTCACGGTCACAGCGCCTCGCCCGCGCCCCGTCCGCTGCCAGCCGCTCAGCTCGGCCTCCGCCGTCGCGCGCCCGCGGAAGTAACGGAGCACCGCCGCCGTACGGCGCACGCTGAAGGCCGCGCCCCACACAGCGCAGAGCACGGCAACGGCGGTGATCACCCACAGCGACGTCAGCCACTGGGCGACCGAGAGCCGCCCGAAGGGCAGCAGCAGAGGCCAGTCGACGCGGGTGCCCTCGGCCGCGCGGCCCTCGTCCAGCGCCTCGCGCCAACCGGAAACGTTGGCCAGCGCGGCGAGCGCGACGACGCACCCGGGGGTCGCGCGGTGCAGAAAGCGCGCCGCCAGAAAGCCGAGGGCCAGCACCGAGGCGCCACCGAGGAGCGGGGCAGCGGAGGCGAAGTCGTCGGAACCGCAGCCCTGCGAGTCACAGGACCAGTCGATCATCACGGCGTCGTAGGCGCTGACGCGGAAGACCAGCCACACCTGCCAGGCCATCAGCCCGCAGGCCAGGGCGCGCAGCGCCTGCCCGTAAGTTCTCGCCCGCACCGTCCGACCCGATCCCAGCCGCCTGATCCCAGCTGTCGTTGTCCCCGTCCCGCCGGGTCGCGGCGGGGCCGGGAAGTTGTCCCTGACTGGGTAGTTCCGTCCGTGACCCCAGCCACCCTCGCTCGAACATTGTGCCGCCCCACCACGCGTCCGTACGCACCGGCCCTAGCCCGCCTGCCCGGCCTCACCTGCCTGGCGGCCTCACGCCTGGCCACGCGGAATCGCCCCCGGTCCTGACCGACAGTTACGCCCGCGGTCCTGGCCGCACAGAGTCGCCGCCGTCCTGGCCGCACAGGAACAGCTCCCGCAGCCGCCCCGGCGGAAGACCGGCTGCCCGGCGTACGACGTGCGTCATATGGGCCTGGTCGCTGAAGCCCAGCTCGGCCGCGAGCAGGCTCAGGTCCCGCTCGCCCTCGCTCAGCCGGTCCAGCGCCCGGACGAGGCGCAGGCGGGTGCGGTAGCGGGTGAGGGTGTCGCCGGTCACGGCGGTGAAGACCCGGCTGAGGTGGTGCGGAGAACAGCCGACGGCCCGCCCGAGCGCCTCCAGACCGAGGCCCGGGTCCGCCGCGAGCGCGGCCCGCGCCCCGTCCGCCAGCCGCCGCCGTGCCGCGGCCGACGCGGGGCGCCCACTCGCCGCGCGTACGGGTGCCAGGCGCTCGAAGACACGGCCCGCCAGCAGCGCGGCACGCTCGGCCGTCTCGAAGGGGTCGGCTCCCGCGCGAGCGGAACTCAGCAACAGCCGGTGGGACAGGGCGAGTTCGGGCGTGGTGTAGACGAGCCCCTCGGGCACGGTCGGGTCACCGCCGAGCATCGCGGCGACCCGGGGTTCGGACAGCACGATCTCCGTATAGACGTCCTCGCCACAGGGGTGCGCGAACCGCTGTTCGCTGCCCAGCCGTTCCACATACACGCTGGCCGGGTCCAACAGCCGTGCCACACCGTCCACATGGGCGCGTACGAGACCGCGCCGGGGCAGGATCAACCCGAACACGGTGGCCGGACGCACCGGCGTCCAGCCGGGCTGCGGTGCGCCGCAGCGTACGTCAGCCAGGTGCGTGGTCTCACTGGACAGATAGACCCGCCGCTCCACCGCCATGCCTCGCAGCGTAGCCGCAGCCGCAGCCGTGACCGTGGCCGTGGCCGTGGCCGCACCAACTCCCCCTGTTGCGCGGCACGTTGGCAAACGCGCACGCATCTACAAGCGCCCCACTCGCGGGTGCGCCGAGCATGGGCCTGACGCGGTCCCTGTGACGGGTGTACGGGGTCGAGCCTACGGGGCCGTTCCGTGCGGGTCGCCGGGTCGTCATTCCGTACGGCCCGGCGCAAACCCGTACGCCGCGCGGGGCGGCACAACGGTCGGGACGCGACCGCACGATCGGGACGCGACCGCACGGTAGGGACGAGACGGCACGACGTTCGGGAGGGGTACGTGATGAGCGGAGCCGCGAAGAGAAGCACGGGGCGACGGGCACTGTTGCGGGGCGCCGTGGGAGCGGGGGCCGGCGCTGTGGCGGCGTGGGCGCTCGGCGGCGCGGGTACCGCGGCGGGGGCGGCGAGGGCACGGGACGCGGCGCCACCACGGCACGCGGGGGCGGGGACGGAGACGCAGGCGGGGATGCAGGCGGACGCGGGGGGCGTGGCCGCGCGTGGCTCGCGAGTCGTGTCGTACCGCGCGGGCCCGTTCGAGGTGTTGGCCCTGCTCGACGCGCACGGCCCGTTCCCGGCCACCGCGCGTGAGACCTTCCCCGAAGCCGACGCACAGGACTGGGCGCGTGCCCGGCGCATCGACCCGGACGCCTTCGGGCCGGGCGACGCATGGCAACTGGCCTTCCGCTGCCACGCGATACGCCGCCCCGGCGGCCGGGTCGCGCTCGTCGACTCCGGCGTCGGCCCGGTCGGCAGCCCGGCCTCCGGCTGGGCACCCGTACCGGGGCACCTCCCGGAGGTACTCAAGACGGCGGGCATCGCACCGCGCGACGTGGACACGGTGGTACTCACACACCTGCACGAGGACCACTACGGCTGGACCGTCTCTCCGCAGGGCGTCCCGCTGTTTCCCGACGCGCGGCACGTCGTCCAGCGAGCCGAGACCGCCGCACTCTCCGAGGACGACAGCGCCCAGTCCTACGTCGTCGCACCGCTGCGCGACGCCGGACTGCTGCATGAGATCGACGGCCGCGTACGGCTGCTGCGCGGCCACCGCACGGGCGGCGCCGTCACCGCCGTGCCGACCCCGGGTCACACACCAGGACACCAGTCCGTACTGGTCGACGGGGGCGCGCGACGCGTCGTCGTCACCGGCGATGTACTGGTGCACGCCGTCCAGTTGGCCAACCCCGAGGTCGCCTACCGCCTGGAGGCCGACCAGCCCACCGCACGCGCCACCCGCACCGCCCTCCTGTCCGAGGCCCGAACCCATCACGCCCTGCTGGCCACCTCACACCTCAACCGCCCGTTCCTCCACGCGCCTCCGGACGGGGCCCACTGAAGGGCCTGGTCAACGAGAACGCCTCATCCAACTTCGCCCCGAGCGCGGGTCCGAGCCCGGACCCGGGCCCGGATACGAGCGCGGGCCCACCGAGCCGAGGCCCGGGTCCGGGGCCGTCTTCGGCTTCGAGCTGCTCGGCCCACTGCACCACCAGCCCCAGAAACGCGGTCAGTTCACTCCTGACCCCCTCCAGCAATTGCGGGAGCCGTTCGTACGGGATCACGACCCGGTCCCCGTCAGCCCGTTTCCCGTCCCGCCACAGATGGACGGCGTCGGCCGTGTACTCGATGTCGGGGTCAGGGTCGTGACCAAGCCACAGCGCTCCCCCCGCCGCCAACCCGGCCCACTCCCGCCAGTCCTCCAGCCCACAGCAGCACCCGGGCACGAGAACGGCGCCGCTGCGCCCGTCCCGCACCCGCAACCCCCCGGGTGCCACCAGTCCGTCGGCCTCCACCAACTCCCGTACAGCTGCGGCAGGTTCCCTCGCCTCGACCCCGTTGTACTCCACGAGCAGCGCCACCACTCCGGCCACCTCGCCCGCCGACATCTCCCCTGACAACCGCAAGAACCCCACCCGTTCCGCGATGCCCCACAACCCGAAACCTTCCAACCCCCGCATCTCGACCACAGCGACCATCTCTGTGCCGCTACCCGGGCCCCCATCCCCGCCTGTTTCCGCGGCTGCTTCCGTGGCTGTTCCCGTGCCCTTGTTCACCATGCGGCCAGTGTCACCCTTCGCCAGGAGCCGTCGACCGGTGCGCCGTAAGCGGCGGAAAACCTCAGTACCCGAGGCCCAACTGGACGGACAGGGCAGGGCGTTGGCCGGAACGGAGCGCGTGCCAGGCCGTGCGGAAATCGGTGAGGACGTCGGTGGGCGTGGTGATGCCCGCCGAGTGGGAGGTGATGACGGTGTTGGGGAGGTCCCAGAGGGGAGAGTCAGGCGGGGCGGGTTCGTCGGGGAGTACGTCCAGAACGGCCCCGCCGACGTCACCGGTTTCGAGGGCCTTGGCGAGGGCTTCGGTCTGGACGGACTCACCGCGTCCCACGTTGACGAACGTGGCGCCGTTCATCGCCGACAGCAGCCGAGGACCGAAGAGGCCGGTGGTGGCGGGGGTGAGAGGGAGCGCGTTGACGACCCAGTGGGCCTGACCGAGCGCCTCGGTCAGCTCGGGCGCCTCCAACGCGAAGACCTCGTCGAAGCCGGGCGCCTCGCGCGGCGTGCGGGCGACACCGGTCGTACGGATGCCGCAGCACCGGAGCGCGGCGGCGACCGCCGCACCGATACTGCCGGTGCCGAAGATGACGGCGCGGCGCCCCTCGGCCAGCTCGGTGGGGAGGCGACGCCATGTGCGTGACGCGTGCTGGCGCAGGAAACCGCGTACGTCCTGGCAGTCGGCCAGCGCCCACGCCAGCACGTACTGCCCGATACGCTCGCCCATCCGCCCGACCGTACGCGTCAACAGCACGCCCTCCGGCCACGGCGAGACATCGCCAAGCATGCCGTCGACCCCCGCGTTGGTGCTGTGCACCCACATCAGCCGGTCGCTTCCCTCGCTTCCGTCGCCCGCGCTGCGGCGCCCTGCCCGAAACTCGGCGGGGAGCGTCGGTCCGACATGTACGACGGGGCCCGTGCCCTCACCGAGCGGGCGCCCGGTGAACTCCTCAAGGCCACCGGTCAGCTCCGGGGAGAGGGACGGATCGGCCAGGACGACGGCCCGCTCCAACTGCCCCGCGACCCACTCCACGTCCACCCCATCTGTCATCCGCCCCAGCCTCCTCGCCTGCGCTGTCCTGCCCTGCCCATCGTCGCCGCCGCTCGGCGGCCGATGATCAAAACCTATGTCGTCGGCCGGCAGGGAGAGGATGCGGGATGCGGGATGCGGGATGCGGGCGACTGTATGCGATGTGGGGCTTGCGGGGCCGGGACACCGTATGCGGTCTGCGGGATGCGATCTGCGGAACCGCCCGCGAGGGCACGGGGCACCGCCGTCCACCCACTGCGGGGCGCCATAGCTGTCGCCGTCACCGTCGCTGGTATACGAGATACCGGATACGGGACACGGAGTACCGCGATCAGGGCCCGCGACACCGGCGGTACGCGGTATGCGGGATACGGGATACCGGCGTAAGGGCCCCGCCGGCGTCGCTGGTATACGGGACACCGCCGTCAGCACCCAGCACGCCGGGATACGACTGCCGGTAGATCGCATACAGCCGCCGATGTGCCGGATACGGCTGCCGGTGTACAGGAGACCGCAGCTACTACCGTGCGGGATTACCGCCCTCGGCCGACATATCGGCACACATAGCAGCACGGTCGCCGGACGCCGTCGCCTCACAGCGAGGCGTCACATCACGCGGCGCGACGCCAGGCACCGTTCAACCCAGCCAGGCGCGGGACAACAGGCAACATCACGAAGCGCGAAGCATCTCCGCGATGCGACACGACGCGGTCCGCCGCGCGTCATCGCGGGGCGGCGGCAGTGGCATGCCGCGGTGCGGTCACGGCGCGGCGCAGTCATGGCGCGGCGGTCCCGGCGTGGGGTCGGAAGCGCAGGAAGTTGGTGCGGCGCAGGCCCGGCCAGGTGTGGGCCTCTTCCCACTGGGCGTTGCCGCGCGGACGGTTGCCGATCGCGGCTTTGTGGGCCTGTTCGTCGGTCCACTCAGCGTAGTTGAGGACGCGCGTACCGTCGGAACTGACGTAGAAGTACGCGCCGATCAGCCCATCGGCGGGCGACTGGCCGCTCGCGCTCTCGAACAGCGTGTCCACCAGATGCCGTGCGCCCTCGGGGTCGGGCCGGTCGAAGGCACGGTCGACGAGAACGACGCATCCGGGCGGCCCCGAAGCGCCGGGCACGCGCTGACTCCGGTAGAGGCGGGCGGCGATCAACTCCCGGTCACCGTCCGGTAGTTCCTCACCGGGCGGAAGCGGGGGGTGCGGTGGCCTGGCGAGGTCGGTCACCTGTGAGTAGCGCAGCAGCGTGTGGCCGTCGTTCGCCATGAGAACGGTGCGGGACAGCAGTGTCGGCGACGGCCACGGGTGCGCGGCCCAGTCGGCTTCCATGGCTTCGGCCACAGCGCGTTGCCGCTCGGGTGTTGCCACGGTAAGAAGCTCGAACAGCGCGCCGTCCGCGCGCGATACGGCGGGTTCGGCCAGTGAGTCGGTACGGCGTGTGATGACGGGTCTCCCTTCCTCCCGGAACACGGTCGTGCCCCAACTCCACGATGGAACTTAAATCGCGGTTCAGGTCAACCACACCCCTGTCCCCCGTAAGAGGGGCAGATCGCCCGCAGCCCGAAGCCCAGGGTCCGCAGCCCGGGGACCGGTCCCGCCCCTCGGCCGGCCTCTCCACACACCGTGCGGGGCGGGCACCTCCGCAGGAGTTGTTCCGGGGCGGCGGTGCGGCGAGACTGGCCGTATGGGGATGAGCGGCACACCGGGGGGCGGGCCCCGGTCGCGCGCCGAGAAGGACGCGGCCACCATCGAGATCGTCTACGCGTTCATGGGTGCGTGCCTCTTCGCGGCCCTGGTCTTCACCGTATTCGCCATACCGATCGCACTCTGGACGCTCCCGCGCGCCCTGGAGGGCTTCCTCCTCGCCATGGGCGCCCTCACCGCGAGCGCCGTCGCGGCGGCGCATGTGCTGCGCGTACTACGACGCTTCCGCGCCGACCGCACCGAACGGGAACTCCAGCGGCTCATAAGCCCGGAGGACCCTTTCGAGTCCGACGCACCCTGAAGGGCACACCACCAGCCTCGAACGGCGCCACGTTCCATGGGCGATGTCCATCAAGACGCCGGACACCGGACACAGCGGGTAGCCGTATGGACTGTCGCCCGAGCGTGGCCACAACGGAGTGTCGGACACCCCGTATTCGAAGAAGAACCTCAGAGAACGAGCCACACCGCATCCTGCCACTGAGCTGTCACTGGGACTGCCCGCACCTGCCCGCACCTGCCCGCGGGGCCCTCACTGACCCCCGCACTCGATGCGCCACTCGCCGACCTCGCGGTACGCGGAGTCGTAGAGGGCCGAGGTGTCGCCGGGGGTCAGGGAGTAGTGGTGGAGGTTGCCGGCCCAGTAGCGGAGGATGCGGCCGAGTTCGGGGGTGGCTTCGGCGTCGGGGTTCAAGGTGGCCAGGTCGACTTCGAGGACGAACTTCATGACGGGGCGCGTTCCCTTCTTCTTCGGGGCCGGGGGTGCCGAATTCTGCCTTCCATCGTTTCATTGAAATGCTTATTGAGGCTTCAGCGCAGAAAAGGCTGGCGGTAGCCGGAAGAGAGCAGGGAAAGTCTCAAGTCATGTGATGCGAACCCGCTCGGTCGCCAGTGAGCTGTTCACCGTGGCGGCGATGGTGAAGCGGTCGTCGCTCAGGCATCAGGGTCGATGGCCTCGCGGGGCGGAGTGGTGTACCGCTCGGACCGCATCACGCCGCGCACGCGCTGAGCCACTTCTTCCGGCTCGATCAGCTCCGCCAGGACCTGCGTCGGAACAGCGCGCGCGTCATCGGGCGGGCGTCATCGGCGGTCTGCCCTGTTGCGGAGCGGGGGCGATCAGTCGGGTGGGGCGATGCGGGTGCGGATGGTGCGGGCCGCTTGTTGGGCCTGGGCGCCGAGGTCGGGGAAGCGGGTTGCGGGGACGCGGTCGTGGGGGCCCCAGACGCTGATGACGGCGATGGGGCGGTCCCACGCGTCGAGTACCGGGGCGGCGACGCCGTACAGCTGGGGCTCCAACTCGCCGACGCTGACGCTGTATCCGCGTGCGCGTACGTCGGCGAGTTCGGCGTGCAGCGCGGCGCTGTCCGTGCGGGTGGTCTCCGTGTATTCGGCGAGGGGCCCCGCGAGCATCGCGTCGATCTCCTCCCCCGGCAACCAGGCGAGGAGCGCCTTGCCCGCCGAGGTGGCGTGGATCGGTACGGAGCGTCCGAGCCAGCGGGCGCTGAGCACGGCGGGTGGGGTGACCTCGTCGACGTAGGTGAGGCCGAGCCGCTGCGCGACGGCGAGGTTGGCGGTCTCGCCGGTGTCGGCGCAGAGGCGTTCGAGGACGTCGTGGGAGCGGCGGATGAGGCCCTCGACTCCGGCTGTCGTGGCCATGCGGGTGATCGCGGTGCCGATGGCGTACCGGTTGGAGAGCGGATCGCGTTCGACGAGCGCATGGTGTTCGAGGGTGGCGAGCAGGCGCCAGGCCGTGGCGCGGTTCAGGCCGCACTCGACGGCGAGTTCGGCCGCGGGGCGGCCGGCGGGTGCGCTCGCCGAGACGGCGTTGAGCAGGGCGATGGCCCGTTCCAGGGACTGCACCCGCCCGCCGCTCACGGAACGCGCGGGCCCGTCCTCGTCCCGTTCGCCCAGGGGGTCTGCCCCATGGGTCCGCGCCCCATGGGTCGCGTTCGCCGCGTTCACTGCGTTCATCTCGGGTCTCCCGCTGCCTGTCGTCCTGCCTGTCCGGCAGCGTAATCCGCCCCCCGCCCATGCCTTGACGCGGAGCCGGGCCCGTTCGTAGCGTCGCACATTGCGAACAGACACCGCACATTATGAACATCCATGAATGGCGCGCTTCAGGGCGCCGCGCGGGACCGGGAGGTCGAATGCCGGAGGAACGGATCGTCACGCCGTACGAGGGCACGGGCAGCAGGGCGTGGGAGGAGGGCGCCGCCATCCCCGCGCCGCTGGAGCCGCACACGACGCGGGTGAGCCCGAAGTGGGTGGACTACAACGGGCACATGAGCGAGTCCTGCTT
The DNA here is from genome assembly GCF_028657195.3 of Streptomyces iconiensis. Classification (GTDB taxonomy): domain Bacteria; phylum Actinomycetota; class Actinomycetes; order Streptomycetales; family Streptomycetaceae; genus Streptomyces; species Streptomyces iconiensis. Next base: position 57,556 of record NZ_JANCPR020000025.1, on the reverse strand, counting down.
CCTGCTCGTCTTCGGCGACAGCTCGGACGCTTTCTTCCGTTACCTCGGCATCGGCGAGGAGTACCGCGCCTCGGGCCGCTCCCTGTTCACCGTCGAGACGCATCTGCACCACCTGCGCGAGGCCGCCGAGGGCGACCCGTTGGCGCTGACCCTGCGGGTGCTCGGCCACGATGCCAAGCGGGTGCATGTGTTCCACGAGATGCGGCATGCCGGGAGTGGCCAACTTCTCGCCACTGCCGAGCAGTTGCTGCTGCATGTGGACATGGAGGAGGGCCGTGCGCGCCCGCTCCCCGACGAACTGACGCGGCGGCTCGACGCGATCCGGCGGGCGCATTCCCGGCTGCCCGTTCCGGAATCCGTCGGCCGCCCGATGGGCATCCCGCACCGGCCCCGCACCCCGGCCGCCTCCGGCCCCGGAACGCCCGGCGCCCCCGACGCGCCCGGTACCGCCGGAGCACCCGACACGCCTGGCACCTCCGATACCCCCGGCACGCCCCGCTGACCAACGCCCCGACGGGGCCCCGCACGCAGCCGTCCCACGCAAGGAGTGACCATGCGATTCGAACTCTCCGACGAGCAGAAGATGATCGTCGAGACCGTACGGAAGTTCGTGACGACCGAACTGGACCCTCATGCGGACGACGTCGAGCGCCTGGACGAGGTGCCGGCCGAGGTCGCGGAGCGTATCCGTACGAAGGCGATCGACGCCGGACTCTATGCCGCGAACATGCCCGCCGAGATCGGGGGCGGCGGGCTGGACGCGGTGAGCATGACCCTCGTGGAGCGTGAGCTGGGGAGAACCAGTTACGCGCTCCAGATGCTGGTCGCACGGCCCGGCAACATCCTCCAGGCGTGCGAGGGCGAGCAGCGCGAGCGCTATCTGCTGCCCACCGTGCGCGGCGAGCGCCACGACTGCCTGGCGATGACGGAGCCGGGCGCGGGCTCGGACGTACGGTCGATGACGACGCGCGCGGCACGTGAGGGTGACGCCTACGTACTCAACGGCACCAAGCACTTCATCAGCCACGCCGACATGGCCGACTTCGCCGTCGTCTTCGCCGCCACCGGCAACCCCGAGGAGACGCCACGGGGGCCGCGTTCCGCGATCACGGCCTTCCTCGTCGACCTGGACACGCCGGGGCTGACCGTGCGGCGCGGCTCGGGGTGTGTCTCGCACCGGGGCTACCACCAGTGCGAACTGTCCTTCGTCGACTGCCGCGTCTCCGCGACTCAACGCCTGGGCGAGGAGGGCGAGGGCTTCGCACTCATGGGTGAGTGGCTGGGCGCGAGCCGGCTGTCGGTCGCGGCGACGAGCGTGGGACGCGGGCGCAGGGTGCTGGAGATGGCGACCGAATGGGCGGCGGAACGGCGCCAGTTCGGGCAGCCCGTCGGCCGCTTCCAGGGCGTGAGCTTCCCCCTCGCCGACCTGGCGACCGAGCTGGAGGCTGCGGAGCTGCTGACGCTGCGCGCCGCGTGGAAGCAGGACCAACCGGGCGGCATGAGCGACAGGGACGCGGCGATGGCCAAGCTGTACGCGACGGAGACGCTGGCCCGTATCACCGACCAGGCGGTACAGGTCTTCGGCGGCATGGGTCTGATGGCCGAACTGCCCGTCGAACGCTACTGGCGCGACGCGCGCGTGGAACGTATCTGGGACGGTACGAGCGAAATCCAGCGCCACATCATCTCGCGTTCGCTGCTGCGTCCGCTGGGCGCCTGATGGACGCGCGGGCCACGCCACACGCAGGGGATCACGCAGGGAACCACGCAGAGGATCACGCAGGGAATGCGGTGCGCGTACAGGACACGCGACGCTCGCGGCCCATGCAACACTCGCGGCCCACGCAACACCCAGGGGCCGTACAGGACACGGCGGTTCAGGGGCGCATGCGGCGGCTGTTCGCGCCGCGGCACATCGCCGTGTTCGGGGGTGAGGCGGCGGCTGAGGCGGTGCGGCAGTGCCGCGCGCTGGGGTACGGCGGCGAGATCTGGCCCGTACACCCGTACCGGGACAGCCTGGAGGGCCTGCCCTGTCACCGCGACGTGGCCTCGCTGCCTGCCGCACCTGACGCGGCGTTCGTGGCGGTGCCCCGGGCGGCAACGGTCGAGGTGGTCGGCGCGCTGGCCGCACGTGGCGCGGGTGGCGCCGTGTGCCATGCGTCGGGTTTCGCCGAGGAGGGCGCGGAGGGGGCGCGGCTCCAGGACGACCTGCGTACGGCGGCCGGCGGCATGCCCGTCATCGGCCCCAACTGCATCGGTGTCCTCAACTACCTCGACGGCACCGCGCTCTGGGCCGACCAGCACGGCGGGCGGCGCGTCGAGAGCGGCGTCGCGGTCATCACGCAGAGCGGCAACATCGGACAGAACCTCACCATGCAGCGCCGCTCCCTCCCCCTCGCACACGTCGTGACGGCCGGGAACAGCGCGGTCACCGGCATACCCGAACTGATCGAAGCGCTGGCCGAGGACCCGCGCGTCACCGCGATCGGTCTCCACCTGGAGGGCATCGCCGACGCCGGGGCGTTCTCCCGCGCGGCGAGGGCCGCACGGCGGCACGGGGTGCCGCTGGTCGCGCTGAAGACGGGCACCTCGGAGCTGGGAGCCCGTTCCAACCTCAGCCACACCAGCTCGCTCGCGGGCTCGGACGTGCTGTGCGACGCGCTCTTCCGGCGCCTCGGTGTGGCACGGGTGCACGAGATCGGTACGTTCCTGGAGACGCTGAAGCTGCTCCACGTGCACGGCCCGTTGCCGGGCACGCGGCTCGTCTCCGCGAGTTGCTCAGGCGGAGAGGCCGCGCTCGTGGCCGACGCTGCACACGCGTACGGCGCCGAGCTGCCGGAGCTGTCGGGGCCGGCGGCCGAGGGCGTCCGTTCCGTGCTGGGCCCTCGCGTACATGTCGCCAACCCGCTCGACTACCAGACGGCGATCTGGGGCGACGTCGACGCCCAACGGCATTGCTTCGAGGCCCTGTTGACCACGCCGGCGGATGTGGGCCTGCTGCTGCTCGACCTCCCGCGCCCCGACCGGTGCGCCGACGGCGCCTGGTCCACCACGCTGGACGCGTTCGTGGCCGCGCTGGGAGCGCGGGATGCTGACGCGGCAAGTGGGGCGGCGCCAGCCGGGACGGGCGACGCCGCCGGGACGAGGAGCGCCGCCGGGGTGGGCGGTGCGCGCGCGTGCGTCGTCAGCTCGCTGCCCGAGGGGATTCCGGAGGACGTGGGCGAACGGCTGGTCAGAGCCGGCATCGCGCCTCTACAGGGGGTCGCGGACTGCGTCCGCGCCATCGCGGCGGCCCGTGGGGTGGCATCGGCGGCCCCGGCGGCTCCGGTGCCCTCTGTGACCGCCATCCACTCGGTGCCTCACCCGGTGTCTCACTCCGTGCCTCACCCGGTGGTGCCTGACGCCGTGACCCACTCCGCGCTGGACGAGCACGCGGCGAAGCGGGAGTTGCTGGCCGCCGGGGTCCGGGTCCCGGCGGGCGGTGTGGCGGCCGGTGCGGTGGAGGCCGAGGCGCTGGCAGCGGAACTCGGCTACCCCGTCGTGGCCAAGGCCCTCGACCCCGCCCTCGCCCACAAGACGGAGGCCGGCGCCGTGCGCCTCGGCCTGGCCGACGGCGACGACGTACGCGAGGCCGTCACGCAGATGCGGGACCTCGCCGAGACGTTCCTCATCGAACGTATGGAGTCGGACGCGGTGGCCGAACTCCTCGTCGGGGTACGCCGGGACGAACAGTTCGGGCCCGCGCTCACCCTCGGCACCGGCGGCGTCCTGGTCGAACTCGTACGCGACACCACGACGCTCCTCCTCCCCGCCCCGCGCGCGGAGATCGAGGAAGCGCTGCGGTCACTGCGCATCTGGCCCGTACTGGCGGGCTACCGGGGCCGTGTCGCAGGCGACGTCCCCGCCACCGTTGACGCGATCCTCGCAGCCGCGCGGCACGCATACGAGACCGACGTCACCGAACTGGACATCAACCCGCTGCTGGTCCTGCCCGAGGGGCGGGGCGCTGTGGCGGTGGACGCGCTGATCAGGAGGAACGTATGACGCAGGAGACCGGTACGACGGCGGGCCAGGAGACCGGGTCCAGGGCCGGGTCCGGAGCCGGCGCACAGACAGCAGTCGGGTCCGGGGCCGGGACCGTACGGCAGGAAGTGGTGGACGGGGCGATCCTGTTGATCACGCTTGACCGCCCGAAGGCGAACGCGATCGACGTGGCCACGAGCAACGCGCTCTACGCGGCGTTCGACCGTTTGCGAAGGGATCCGGCGCTCCGGGTGGCCGTGCTCACGGGTGCGGGCGACCGCTTCTTCTCCGCCGGCTGGGACCTGAAGGCGGCGGCGGAGGGCGAGGCGGTGGACGCCGACCACGGGCCAGGTGGGTTCGCGGGGCTGACCGAGTTCTTCGAGCTGGACAAGCCGGTCATCGCGGCCGTCAACGGGCTCGCCATGGGCGGCGGCTTCGAACTCGCCCTCGCGGCCGACCTGCTGGTGGCGTCCGAACACGCGGAGTTCGGGCTCCCCGAGGTCCGGATCGGCATGATTCCCGACTCCGGCGGCGTCCTGCGGCTCCCCCAGCGCCTGCCCCGGGCCGTGGCAGCCGAACTCCTCCTCACCGGCCGCCGCCTCCCCGCCGCCGAGGCCGCCACCTGGGGCCTCGCCAACCGCGTCGTCCCCGCGACCGGTCTCCTGGACAGTGCGCTCGCCCTCGCCCGCGACATCACCCGGGCCGCTCCCCTGGCCGTCGCCGCCGTCACCGAAGTCCTGGCCGAGACCCAGTCCCTCGCCACCCGGGACGGCTACGCCCATATGCACCGGGCACCCCTCCCCCGCTACCGCACGATGCTCACGTCCGAGGACGCGCTGGAGGGCCCCCGCGCCTTCGCCGCCAAACGCGAACCCCGCTGGACGGGCCACTGAACGGCTCCGCCGCTCCAACTCCCCCGAGGGCCCGCTCCTACGAAGCCTGGGGAGCGGGCTCGTGGAGGGCGGAGTTCCGGGGGAGTATGCGGGGATGCAGAGTGATCTCTTCGCGTCGAAGAACATGGCGCAGTACAGCAGCGCTCCAGGTATGGAGCTTCAGAACGAGAAGTGCGTGAAGTACACCGTCAACGGCGAGTGTTACGCGCGCCAGGGCGCGATGGTCGCGTTCCGGGGCAATCTGCGCTTCGAGAAGAAGGGACAGGGGGTCGGGAACTTCCTGAAGCGGCAGGTCACCGGTGAGGGCCTGGCGCTGATGACGGTGAGCGGTCAGGGCGAGGCGTGGTTCGCGCACGAGGCGGCGAACTGCTTCATCGTGGACATCGCACCGGGTGACGCGCTCACGGTGAACGGCCGTAACGTGCTCTGTTTCGATGCCGGGCTCCACTACGAGATCGGCATGGTCAAGGGCGCAGGCATGACCGGCGGCGGGCTCTTCAACAGCGTGTTCACCGGCCAGGGCAGGCTGGCCGTGATCTGCGAGGGCATCCCCATCGTCATACCGGTGTCACCGCAGGCACCGGTCTACGTCGACACGGACGCCGTGGTCGGCTGGAGCGCCCAGCTGCGCACCTCGCTCCACCGTTCCCAGAGCGTCGGCTCGATGATCCGCGGCGGCTCCGGCGAGGCGGTCCAACTCCAGCTCGAAGGCGAAGGCTTCGTCATCGTCCGCCCCAGCGAGGCCAAGCCCACCCCGGCAAGCAACTGACTCACCGCTCAGCACGCCGATGTGCGGGTTGCTGCCAGGCGGCCGGCTACCCGCACGCTGCGGCCCTGAGCACTCTGCGGGCTACTTGAATACGAAGTCGGCGCATGCCACGAGCGCCGAGATGACTCCCGTCGCGACGCCCAACGTCGCGCTTCTCTGCTGCCGGTCCCCTGCCAGCACGGAATTACGGTCCTGCTCCGGCCCGCTGCCCCACAGCGTCTTCGCGCCCTGCCATTTGTGTTCTCGGATCCAACACCCGCGCAGCAGGCCGTTCGCATTGTTCCGGCATCGCCCCTGCCGCCCCATGGCAATACATCGAAGCGGCGCGCTCAAAAGGAAATAGAGCACGGACAGCGACGCGACCACAATCAACACAGCGGGCCCGACCACGTTGGTGGCCCACGCCAGGATGCCGAGAACGAGAAGGACCACTCCCCAACGCTTCTTCAAGAGCTCTGCGATTCCTCCCATGCTCGATGAAGGTAAGGGACTCCATGGGCCCGGAGTAAGGGCGCACATGGCAACGACCCAGTACGCCCATAGCGCGCCCGTGCGCCACCCAAGTCGTCTTACTTCTCAGCAGGTGCAGCACGTGACACCCTGCCGATTCAGCCCCGGAGAGAGGTTGACTGAAAAATCTCTTCATGGCATCTGGGGAGGCTGCTGAACTATTCAGAACAGGACTGCTTTCCCATTACACAGGCAGAAACATCAGCCACAGGGGGAACTCTTGGGAACTTCGACACGTTGGCCGGGGCCCAGTGATCGAAGTCTCTCAGGAAACCCTTGGGAAACGGTACGCCGGCGACTGACGTGGTGGGCAGGGTACAACTCCCGAGATGTCGAACGGCTGGACGGCATCGCAGCCCAGGCGGTCTCCGCCCTCCAGCAGACCTACCAATCCGGAACGTCGTCACTGCCCCTGGACGAGACCACTCGCTCGGGCGGCGTGCGACTGGTCGAGGTACTGGCCAACCTTGCGGAAGAGGGCGCTGATCGCTATACAAGCCGTCCAGGTCGCTCCGACGAGAGCACCGCGGAAGGCAGGGTCGCCGTCTTCTTGGCAGGCATCGCCGACCAGTTGAACGCGGACGACGGGACTGTGACGGGCGCGGCGCTCAGGCGAGCCGCAGTCTCGACCGGCTGGAAACTCCTCGATGAGAGCCCCGACCTGCACGCCGCCGTAGCAGGCGGCGGAACCGCCGGCGCATGGCGGCTCGGTGACGACCTCTTCGGGCTGCTCTTCCGTCTTTTCTTCGGTGACTTCTTCAGTGAACTGCTGGCCTCGGCCCTGGCCGAGCACCTTGTCGGCGAGGTATTCGCACCCGACTCGGACCCCGTGGCGCACATGACGGAGTGGGCGGCCAGAAGGATAGCCGCCGAACTTCCCAACCCGTGTCAGGAGAAGAAGGCAAGGGGCCACAAGGAGCCGCTTCCCGTCGTGGCGCGTTCTCTGCTGGAGGAAGTCGTGAACCATCTGCACGGCGAATCACCCAGGGAAGGGGCGAGGGCACCATGAGCAGCACGTTCCGCTATTGGTATGCGGACGGGCAGCATAATGCCCCACGTGAGAGCGGCTGGACGCGTATATCCCAGCGTCACTACAAGGAGACGGATCGCGCCTGGGATGTCCCCGGCTTCACTGCGGGCCCTGCTGAGCCGCCGTCCTGGAGCGCGGATCTACTGCGGTGTGCCCGTGCCGTCTACCTGGCCGACAAACTGTCCAGGAGAAGTAAGGCCGACGACGGCTGGACCCGAACGATCCATCTCTCGGTTCCGGTTGTCGATCCTGAGCTGTGGACGAGCCAGGCGTGTCCTGTCCTGGAGAGGCTGCTGCGCACGGCGACGGGGGACATGTGGGCTATGGAGTTCCACCGTGCAACCGGGGATGACGTCCCCAACCCGGCTTTCTATGCTGGCGGTTGCCGCTCAGGCGAAGTGACACTGTTCTCCGGTGGCCTGGACTCTCTGAGCTGGGCACTCCGACGTGTCAGCGACGGGAGCCGTGACGCCCTGCACCTGGTGACGTTCAACGATGCGCCGTTGAAATCCTGCCAGGAGGCCGCTCTCCGCCTTGTCTGTCACGAGAAACGGCGAGGCCGCACGATCCGTCGGACCGTGCTCCCCCAAGAGCTGCGGGAGCGCGACCCGGAGCTGCGGGAGCGCGACCCACTGGAAGGCCGACTGGAGGTGTCGTCCCGCACCCGGGGCTTTCTCTACGCCGTCGCGGGCCTGCATGTGGCGGCCGTCAATGAACTGCCCACCGTAGAAGTTCCGGAGAACGGACAGGTGGCCTTCAATCCGCCCCTGAGCCCGGCCAGGGCCGGGGCCTGCTCCACCCGCTCCGTGCACCCGTGGACCCTGCATCTGCTGAACCAGCTCATCAGCGCGGTGGGTGGCAGCGTACGGGTGGAGAACCCGCTGTGGCGGGAGACGAAAGGCGGGGTGTGCGCGGCGATCCGCGAAGCTGGGGTGACGCCCTCCGAGGCCGCGCTCTCCGTGAGTTGTGGGCGTAGCCCTGTGCACTACGGGAGATCGGATGTCGCGCACTGCGGATGCTGCTTTCCCTGCCTGATCCGCCGCTCAGGGCTCCTCCACGCCTACGGCTGTGATGCCACCGAATACAGAAGAAATCCCTGGGACCTCCCGCTTCCGTCCCAGCGACGTGAGAACGAGCCCACCGAAGACTGGCGGGCTCTGAGCCGGTGGCTGCGCGCACCCTTCACCGCGGCCGATGTCGCCGCGGACCTGCCCCTTCCACCGGGCTGGTCACCGCAGCATCTGCACAACGTCATCGCGGCGGGCCGCGGGGAGCTGTCACGTCTTCCCCAATTGCCTCCCGGACGTCACCACCTGCCGGAGCCTCACGGCGTGTGAGGAGCCGGAGAAACGGCGGCGCGGATACTCAGCCCTCCAACCCCGCCTCCTGGACGAGAGTCCACACGCGGTACGGGGTGAGGGGGGTGCGGTGGAGGGCGGGGGCGATCTCGGGGACGGCGTCGGCCACGGCGTTGGTGAGGACGACGGGTGGGGGCATGATGCCGCCCTCACCCAGGCCCTTGAAGCCGCCGGGGATGAAGGTGCTGGGGGTTTCGGTGTGGGTGACGTGGACGGTGGGGACGGTGGCGGGGGCGGGGAGTTCGTAGTCCCACAGGGAAGTGGCGAGGGGCTGGGCCGTGTGCGGGTCGTAGGCCGCCTCTTCGGTGAGGGCGATGCCGAGGCCCTGGGCCACGGCGCCGACGGTCTGGCCCTCGGCGATGGCGGGGTTGACGAGGACGCCGCTGTCGGGGAACGCCCAGTAGCCCTCGACGGTGATCTTCCCGGTATCCAGGTCGACGGCGACGGCCGCGGCGTGCGCCGCGTAGGCGTAGGTGATGGCGGGCGGGTCGAAGTCGACGGTCTCCTCCAGCATGATGCGGTCGTGGGCCGGCCTGCCCCAGCCCAGCCAGCCGCGGTGTGCCACATCGCGCCAGGTCATCGTGCGCGAGGTCTTTCCGGCGTGGAAGACCTGTTCCGCGTCGAGGCTGATGTCCTCGGGGCTGGTCTCCAGGTAGCTCGCCGCCAGCGCGTGCATGCGGGCGCGCATCTGTTCGCCGGCGCGCATCAGCGCGCCGCCGCACACGACGACGGAGCGGCTGGCCTGTGAGGAGTAGTCGGAGTGCGGGGTGGTCTCGGTGTCGCCGAGGCGTACGGCGATATGCGCGAGCGGCAGGCCGAGCCGGTCGGCGACGATCTGGGCGAGGGTGGTCTCGATGCCCTGCCCCATGGCGATGGCCCCGGCGTAGACGGTGACGGTGCCGTCCTCGTTGACGCGGATGCGCCCGCTCTCCCAGCCGCTGGCCTCTATGCCGATCGTCTCCTGCAGCGCCGTCGGCCCGTATCCGGTGGCCTCGATGCTGGGGACGGCGGCGACGCCGCGCCGTACGCGTCCTGTGCGCTCGCGCGGTAGCCCCGCGACGGCCTGGCGGGCGGCGCGGAGGGCAGCGGCGTAGTCGCCGGTGTCGTAGGTGGACATGGCGCGTGTCGTGTAGGGCATCTCGGCGGCGGAGACGAGGTTTCGCAGTCTCAACTCGTGTGCTTCCAGGCCGAGTTCGCGTGCGGCTTCCTCGATGAGGCGTTCGCGTACGTAGCACGCCTCCTGCATGCCGTAGCCGCGGTAGGCGCCGGTGGGTACGGCGTTGGTGTAGACGGCGGTGACGGTGGCGCCCGCGCGGTCGAAGCGGTACGGGCCCTCGATGGACTGCCCGGCGATCTGGAAGGGACCCGAGCCTGCCTGGGTCGCGAAGGCGCCGAGGTCGCCCCTGATGTGCGCGTCGAGCGCGAGGAAACGGCCGTCGGTGTCGAGGGCGAGGCGCGCGGTGACGTTCTGGCCTCTGCCCTGGTAGCTGGCGGTGAGCGCCTCGTTCCTGTCCTCCGTCCACCTCACGCGGCGGCCGAGCAGCTTGGCGGCGAGGCACACCAGGGTCTCGTCGACGTGCAGCACCGTCTTGCCACCGAAGCCGCCGCCGAGGTCGGGCACGCTCACCCGGATCTGGTCCATGCGCAGCCGCAGCGCCCGGGCGAGGCCGTAGCGGAACGCGTGCGGGACCTGGGTGCTGGACCAGAGGCTCAGCTGTGCGGTGCCGGGGATCCACTCGGCGAGGACGGCGCGCGGTTCCATCGAGGTGTAGCTGACGCGCTGAACGGCGAGTTCGCGGGTGGTGACGTGCGGGGCCGCCGCGATGACGCGTTCGACATCGGCCCGCGGGTCCCCGAATCTGGCCTCCCCCGCCTGGTTGCCATGAGCGGGGCCGGTGCCCTCGGGAGCGCCGGTGGGGCCTGGGGTGCCGGTGGGGCCTGGGGTGCCGGTGGAGTCGGCCGTGGCGGGGTGCAGGAGTGGTGCGCCGGGTGCGAGGGCTGCGTCCACGCCGACGACGGCGGGCAGCGGTTCGTAGGAGATCTCCACGAGTTCGGCGATGTCCTCGGCCGCCGCACGGCTGCTCGCGACGACGAGGCCGACGGGCTGTCCCACGTAGCGGACGGTACGGTCGGCGACCTGGATACGGTCCTGGAGCTGGCCCGGCATCCGCCAGACGGTGGGGAGCGGATCGGCGTGCCGCTCGATCTCGTCGGGCCCGATGACGAGCAGGGCACGGCTGTCGGCGCGCGCGGTGTCCGCGTCGAAGCGGGTGAGGCGGCCGTGCGGTACGGGGCTGCGCAGAACGGCGGCGTGCGCGAGGGAGCCGCCGCCGTGCGCGTCGATCGCATCGAGCGCTTCGATGTCGTCGGTGTAGCGCCCGTCACCGCGCAGAATGCGGTCGTCGTGGATGCGGGGCATCGACCGCCCGATCAGCCGGGGGCCCGCGGCGTCGGAGACGGGGCCGGCGCCGGGGGCGCGGTCGGAGTCCGGGGTTCCGGGCCGGTCGTCCGGGGTGTGGGGAGTGGTCATGGCGTGGCCTCCGATTCCTTCCGGCGGCGGGCGACGGCCGCGCGGATTCCGGCGTAGCCGGTGCAGCGGCAGCGGTGGCCCGCGAGGACCTGGCCCGTTGTCTCCTCCTCGGAGAGCCCCTCACGTTCGGCGGCGGTGAGGCTCATGAGGATGCCGGGGGTGCAGAAGCCGCACTGGAGTCCGTGTTCGTCCCGCATCGCGCTCTGGAGGCCGGTGAGTTCACCGTTCTGCGCGAGCCCCTCGACGGTTTCGACGCGCGCGCCCTCGGCCTGTACGGCGAGCATGAGGCAGGCGCGTACGGGGACGCCTTCGAGCAGGACGGTGCACGAGCCGCAGATGCCCTCCTCGCAGCCGACGTGGGTACCGGTGAGGCCGAGCGCGTTCCGCAGGAAGTCGCTGAGCAGGGTGCGGACTTCGGTGCGTGCGGTGCGTTCGGTGCCGTTGACGGTCAGGGTGACCGTCCGTACCGCTGCGACGCTCATGCTGTCTCCTGTCCGTTGAGCGTGGTGACGGCGCGGCGCAGTGCGGTGCGCAGCAGGGCGGTGCGGAAGGCTCCGCTGCCGTGGAGGTCGGAGGGCGGGGAAGCCTGCGCCGTCGCGGCGTCGAGCACGTCGCGTGCGACTCCGTCCGGTGCGCCCAACTGGCGCCCGGTGAGGGCCCGTTCGGCCTCGGTGAGACGCAGGGGGTGGTCGGCGGCTCCGGCGGCGGCGATCCGGGCGTGGGTGACGGTTCCCGCCGCGTCCCGCCGTACGCCGACGCAGACGCCGACGAGGGGGAAGCCCCCGTGCGCGTGCCGGGGGATCTCCTCGAAGTGGAAGCGGAAGCCCTCGGGTACGGGGAACTCGACCTCGGTCAGCAGTTCGCCGGGCAGACGTGAGGTGCCGCCCGCCGCGAAGAACTCGTCAGCGGTCTCCGTGCGGGCGCCGCCCGCCGAAGCGAGCCGCAGCCGGGCGCCCAACGCGAGGGCGAGAGTGGGGAGTTCGGCGGCCGGGTCGGCGTGGCACAGCGAGCCGCCGAGGGTGGCGCGGCTGCGCACCTGGGGGTGGGCGACGAGCCGTACGGTGTCGTGCAGTACGGGCAGTGCGGTGCGCAGCGGGCCGTGTGCCTCCAGCGTGCGCAGCCGGGTGAGCGCGCCGATGCGTACGGTCCGCTCCCCCACGATGAGGGTGTCGAGGTCGGCGACCCGGTTGAGGTCGACGAGGAGCGAGGGCCGTACTCTGCGCCGGTTGAGCAGCGGCATGAGGCTCTGCCCTCCGGCGAGGGGCACCGCTCCCCCGGCGGTCTCGGCGGCGCCCAGCACCCGCACCGTCTCCTCGACGGTGCGCGGCGCCATGTACTCGAACACGGGAGGCTTCACTGGACGGCACCTTTCCCGGGTGTCGGCCGGCCCGGCCTGCCCGGGTCCCTGGCCCATGGCCACAGCCTGGGCGTACGCGGGCCGCCAGGCAAGACCGCCGCGCTGACGACCGGCCTGCCCGAGGGCCGGACGGGCGGAGAGCCCGGGAGCCGGGAGCGAGCTGGGCGCCAGGAGCCGGGAGCCGGGAGCCCAACGGTCCTCTGCCCCGGCGGCCCGGCGGCCCGTAATGCAGCGGCCCTGGCCCCCGCGGTCCGCGACCGGCCGCCGTTACTGGCCGCCGGTCCCCGCGGCAGGTGCCGGGAGCTGGTGCCGGCTGTGGGTCACACGGTGGCGAGTCCGCCCGAGCGGGCCAGTTCTCGGCGCAGGCGGGTGAAGGGGCGGGGGCGGTTGGCCGCGAGGACCGCCGTGGTGGCGCCGTCGCGCTCGTAGACGGCGAGAAAGCTGCGGTCCTCCGGTGACCCCTCGACCATGCGGAGGGTGTCGGCCTGTTCGCGGTGCCCGGCGAGCTGGAGGCGGACGCCGTACTGGTCGGACCAGAAGTACGGCAGCGCCGTATGCGTCTCGACGGTGGAGCCGGCGAGAAGGTTGCGTACGGCGACCGCCGGCTGTTCCATGGCGCTGCTCCAGTGTTCGGAGCGGTGCCCTGCGCAGCGTGCCACGTCGCCGACGGCAACGATGCCCGGCAGGGAAGCGACCACGCCGCCCCCGTCGCAGACGACGCCGTCGTCCAGGGGGACGCCGGAGCCCCGCAGCCAGCCCGTCGCGGGGCTGACTCCGATACCGGTGACCACGACATCCGCCGGCAGGTGCCTGCCGTCGGTGAGTTCGACCCAGTCGACGCGGCCGTGCACGTCGCCGTGCAGGGCCTTCACGCCGCAACCCGTTTGCAGGCTGACGCCGTGGTCGGTGTGCAGGTCCGCGCAGAACCTGGCCATCTCGTCGCCGAGTTGGGGCAGCAGGGGTTGCGGGGCCGCCTCGACGACGGTGACGTTGTGGCCGAGCGTGGCGCAGGAGGACGCGACCTCGGCACCGATGAATCCGGCGCCGATGACCACGACCCGCACCTGCCCCCTGCTCAGTTCCTCACGGAGCGCCGCAGCGTCGTCGAGTGTACGCAGTGTGTGGACTCCGTGAAGAGGTTCGCCGGGCAGTGTGCGGGGGACGGCGCCGGTGGCGAGAACGACGCCGTCGGTGGGCAGCCTTCGGCCACCCTCCAGCAGTACGCTCCCCGCGGGTGGATCGAGCCCCTCGGCGCGGGTCCCGAGCAGCCAGTCGGCATCGAGTTCGCCGATCTCGTCGGCCTCCGCGAGCGAGAGCCGTTCGGCGGTGACGGCACCCCTGAGGAACTCCTTGGACAGCGGCGGGCGGTCGTAGGGCCGGTGGGTTTCCTCACCGACCATGACGAGCCGCCCGTCATACCCTTGGGAGCGCAGTTCCATGGCGGCGTACAGTCCGGCGAGCGAGGCGCCGATCACGGTGACGGTCCTCATGCTGCGGTCCCCTGTCCGGCCTCGGCGGCCTGTGTGGTTTCCTCGGCGGGCGCGTGCACCCAGACCGTGCCGTCGAGCACACTCACGGGGTGCGTGCGGACGGCGCGGCGGGCCGGGAGGCAGGTGGGCTTGCCGGTCCGGAGATCGAATGAAGCCGCGTGCAGTGGGCATTCGACCAGACAGCCTTCGAGCCAGCCCTCGGAGAGCGAGGCGTCCTGGTGTGTGCAGGTGTCGTCGACGGCATACAGCTCGCCGTCGGCATTGAAGACGGCGATGGGAGGTTCGAGGTCGAGACGGATGGAGTCACCTGCGGGCAGGTCCTCAAGGCGACAGACGGGTATCACTGTGAATCACCTCGCGAGCGGGTTCAGCTGTGTCCGTGGGGCCGGAGCACCCGGCCCGGAGCGTTTCAGGGGGCTGTTCGCTACTATCCGAGTTCCGTATCGCGCACGATGCAGCGTGATGCGCAACAGAATCCAAGCGAGGAGGCTTCACGTCAAGCGGTCGCCGATGACCTCGCCGGATACTCGCGGCAGGACCTCGCCGGAGACTCGGAGGGGAGCGGCGCACAGCCGCGCACCAGGAACCGTGAACCACGATCAGGCCACCAGGCGGTGACGTTGAGCAGATGACGGACAAGACGGAGGACACAGGTTCGGGAAGGCAACCACGAGGCGCGGCGGGTTCGGTCCAGTCCGTGGACAGGGCCGTGAGTGTGCTGGAGATTCTGGCCCGGCACGGAGAAGCCGGAGTCACGGAGATCGCCGAGGAGTTGGGCGTCCACAAGTCGACGGCGTTCCGGCTGCTGGGCGTACTGGAGGCCCGGGGGCTCGTCTCGCAGGAGCAGGACCGGGGGAAGTACTACCTGGGCCCCGGCGTGCTGCGGCTGGCGGGGGCAGCGGCCTCCCGGCTGGACATCTCGCAGGAAGGCTCCCCCGTGTGCCGCGAGTTGGCGGAGGAGGCGGGTGAGACCGCGAACATCGCGGTGCTGGATGACGATGCCGCGGTCAACATCATGCAGGCGCGGGGTTCGTCGTCGGTGACGGCGCAGAACTGGCTGGGGCGGCGCACGCCGCTGCACGCCACCTCCAGCGGCAAGACCCTGCTGGCCCATCAGCCCAAGTCCGTCCAGGAGAGCGCCCTTTCACGGAAGCTGCCACGGCTCACCGACGCCACCGTCACCTCGCCGGCCGAACTGCGCGCCGAGCTGAAGTCCGTACTCAAGAACGGCTTCGCCGTGGCCAGGGACGAGCTGGAGCTGGGGTTGCACGCGGTGGCGGCTCCCGTGCGGGCGCACGACGGCAAAGTGATCGGAGCGATCAGCGTCTCCGGGCCCTCGTACCGACTGGAGGAGGAGCGGCTCCACGAAGTCGCCAAACGGACCATGGCGGCTGCCCAGGAACTCTCCCGCCGTATGGGTTACGCCTACTGACGGAGCATCAGCTCACCGCTCCGACCACCCGTGATGCGGGTCCGGCCACCGCCGGGCCCGCATTCGGCATTTCTGACGCCCCATCAGGAACCACTGATCCACATCTCTTGACGGCGCGGTTCGGCGTTCTCAATATGTCTCCCATAGCGCAACCAGTCGTGCACTACGCAACAACTGCGAGGTCTGGGAATGCCACACGAGGTCCGCGCTGTCATCGCGATGAAGAAGGACGCACCCGCCGAGGTGCAGACAATCCTGGTCCCTGACCCCGGCCCCGGAGAGGTCCTCGTCTCCGTCCAGGCGTGCGGCGTCTGCCATACCGACCTGCACTACCGGGAGGGCAGCGCCGGCGGAGCCGACGGGTTCCCTTACCTGCTCGGCCACGAGGCCGCGGGCATCGTGGAGTCAACGGGCCCCGGCGTCACGGGAATCCGCCCCGGTGACTACGTGGTCCTCGCCTGGCGCGCACCGTGCGGCGCGTGCCGCGCCTGCCGCAGGGGCAGGCCCTGGTACTGCTTCGACTCCCGCAACGCCACCCAGCCCATGACCCTGCTCGACAGCACCCCGCTCACCCCCGCGCTCGGCATCGGCGCCTTCGCCGAGAAGACCCTCGTCGCGGCCGGCCAGGCCGTGAAGGTCGACCCGGCGGCCAGGCCCGAGGCAGCGGGGCTCATCGGCTGCGGCGTCATGGCGGGTTACGGCGCCGCCGTGCACACGGGCGGCGTTGCCAACGGCGACACCGTCGCCGTCATCGGCTGCGGCGGCGTCGGCAACGCCGCCATCGCCGGCGCCTCCCTCGCCGGAGCACGCCGCGTCATCGCCGTCGACATCGACGACGCCAAGCTCGACACCGCCACCCAGTTCGGCGCCACGCACAGCGTCAACTCGCGCGGCACCGACCCCGTCGAGGCCGTGAGACGGCTCACCGACGGGCACGGCGCCGACCTCGTCATCGAGGCCGTCGGCCGCGCCGAGACCTTCCTCCAGGGCTTCGCCATGCGGGACCTGGCGGGCGTACTCGTCCAGGTCGGCGTGCCGGGTCCCGAGGCACGGATCGAACTGCCGCTGCTGGAGGTCTTCTCCCGCGGCGGCGCGCTCAAGTCCTCCTGGTACGGGGACTGTCTGCCCAGCCGCGACTTCCCCGTACTGATCGACCTCTATCTCAGCGGCAAGCTCGACCTGGGCGCCTTCGTCACCGAGACGATCTCGCTCGACGAGGTCGAGATCGCCTTCGAACGGATGCAGCGCGGCAAAGTACTGCGATCGGTGGTGGTCCTGTGAACAACACTCCTGCTCCCCGCGTCGTGATCGTCGGCGCCGGGATCGTCGGCTGCGCGCTGGCCGACGAGCTGACCGCACGCGGCTGGACCGAGGTGACCGTGCTCGAACAGGGGCCCCTCGCGGCCCCCGGCGGCTCGACCTCGCACGCGCCGGGACTCGTCTTCCGCACCAGCCCCTCCAAGACCCTCACCGCCTACGCCACCTACACCGTCGAGAAGTTCCGCTCCCTGCGCGTCGACGGGCGCTCCTGCTTCCTGCCCGTCGGCGGCCTGGAGGTCGCCACCACCGAGGCCCGCTGGTCCGACCTGCACCGCAAGGCCGGGCTCGCCGCTTCCTGGGGCGTGGAGGGAGAGCTGGTCGGGCCCGCCCGGTGCGCCGAACTGTTCCCGATGCTCGATCCGGCCACCGTCCTCGGCGGCTTCCACACCCCCGGCGACGGGCTCGCGCGTGCGGTCCTCGCCTGTCACGCCATGATCGCGCGCGCCCAGCGGCGCGGGGCACGCTTCCTGGAGCGGCACACCGTCATCGGTATCGAACGGGAGGGTGGTGCCGGGGGTCCTGGCGGACCGGGCAGTTCCGGTGGTGCCGGGGGTCCTGGCGGACCCGGCAGTTCCGGTGGTGCCGGTGGTTCTGGTGACCGGGTCACCGGTGTCGTGACCGACAAGGGGACCTTTCCCGCCGATCACGTCGTCTCTGCCGCCGGGTTCTGGGGGCCCGTCATCGGCGCCATGGCCGGTGTGGACGTGCCGCTGCTGCCGCTTGCGCACCAGTACGCGACTACCGCGCCGTTGGGGCGGCTTCGCGGGGGTGGAGATGGTCTGTTGGGTGGTTCGGACGGCTCGGATTACTCGGACCGCGCGGACGGCACGGACGGCACGGACGGCACGGACGCGGGTGCGTTCGCCGAGGCTGTGCGGCCGATTCTGCGGCATCAGGATCATGATCTGTACTTCCGTGAGCACCTTGATCCCGCGGGCGGGCCGGGGCGTATCGGCATCGGTACGTACGCGCACCGGCCGCTGCCCGTCGATCCCCGTTCGGTGCCCGCCTACGACGACGCGCCCGTCATGCCCTCCTCGTTGCCGTTCACCGAGGACGACTTCGCGCCCAGCTGGGCGGAGTCCGCGCGGATGCTGCCCGATCTCGCGGAGTCCCGCGTGGAGGACGGCTTCAACGGGGTCTTCTCCTTCACCCCCGACGGCATGCCACTGCTCGGCGAGTCCCGCGCGCTGCGCGGTTTCTGGCTCGCCGAGGCCGTCTGGGTCACCCACTCGGCCGGGGCGGCGCGCGCCGTAGCCGAGTGGATGACCGAGGGGCGCCCCTCGGTCGACCCGCACGAGTGCGACCTGCACCGCTTCGAGGACGCCCAGCGCTCCCCCGCCTACGTACGCGACCGCGGCGAGCGTGCCTTCACCGAGGTCTACGACGTCATCCATCCGCTCCAGCCGCCCGAGCGGCCCCGCCCGCTGCGCACCAGCCCGTTCTATCCGCGCCAGTGCGAACTGGGGGCCTACTTCCTGGAGTCCGGGGGTTGGGAGCGCCCGCACTGGTACGAGGCCAACGCGGCGCTCGCGCAGGGGCTCGCGCTGCCCGAACGTGACTCCTGGTCGGCGCAGCACTGGTCGCCGATCGCGGCGGCCGAGGCGCTGGCGACCCGCGAACGCGTCGCTCTGTACGACATGACGCCGCTGCGGCGCCTGGAGGTCACCGGGCCCGGCTCTCTGGACTTCCTCCAGCGCATGACCAGCAACAACCTGAAGAAGCGGGTCGGTTCGGTCACGTACACGCTGCTCCTCGACGAGACGGGTGGCATCCGCAGCGACCTCACAGCGGCGCGGCTCGGGCCCGAGCGGTGGCAGCTCGGCGCCAACACCCCGTCCGATCTGGACTGGCTCGTCCGGCGGGCGCCCGAGGGTGTGCACATCCGGGACATCACCTCCGGCACCTGCTGTGTCGGGGTGTGGGGGCCCCTCGCGCGTGAACTCGTCCAGCCGCTCAGCCCGGGGGACTTCTCGCATGAGGCGTTCGGCTTCTTCAAGGCTCGCGAGACGTACGTCGGTCACGTGCCCGTGACCGCCTTGCGGGTCTCGTACGTCGGCGAGTTGGGGTGGGAGCTGTACGCGTCGGCGGATGTGGGGCTGCGGTTGTGGGACACGCTGTGGGATGCGGGCCGGCGGCTCGGGGTCGTCGCCGCCGGGCGCAGTGCGTTCAACAGTCTGCGGCTGGAGAAGGGGTATCGCGCCTGGGGCGCGGACATGACGGCCGAGCATTCGCCTTACGAGGCGGGGGTTGGGTTTGCTGTGCGGCCCGGGAAGGGGGAGTTCTTGGGGCGGGATGCCTTGGCCTTGCGGCCTTCTGCGCGTCAGTTGGTGTGCCTTACTTTGGATGATCCCGGTGCGGTGGTGATGGGGAGCGAGCCCGTGTATGTCGACGGGGTCGCTTCTGGGTATGTGACCAGCGCTTCTTACGGGTATTCCGTGGGGTGTTGCATTGCCTATGCGTGGGTGCCGGAGTTTGCGGCTTCGCCGGGGACGGGTGTGTACATCGAGTATTTCGGCGAGAAGGTTTCTGCGACGGTTGCGGTTGAGCCGCTGTTTGATCCTGAGATGGCTCGGATTCGGCGCTGACGGTATTCCCCCCGTCTCTTACTAATGGGGCTTCGCCCCTTGCCCCGTGGGCCTCGCCGGCCGGGCGTCGGGGGGCTCCGCCCCCCGGCAAGCCCCCCGCCAAAAGGGGCTCCGCCCCCTCTGGACTCCCCCGCCCGTATCGGGGCCAGCCCTGAATTCAAGCCCGTCCAGGGGGACTTCCCGGCCGGAGGTTGGGGGAGCTTGAGGACGAGCGCGAGCGAGCCTGAACAGAAGGGGGGTATACGGGGGCTCTCCCCTGTAAGAAATGGTGAAAGGGCGGGGCAGGGGCCTTAAAAGGAGGTTCAAGTGAAGGCTTCGCGTGATGTCATTGTCATTGGCCTCGGCGGCATGGGAAGTGCCGCCGCGTATCAGCTGGCGGCAAGAGGGCAGCGGGTGTTGGGGCTCGAACGGTTTGGGCCCACGCACAACAGGGGGTCGAGCCATGGGGGGTCGCGGATTACGCGGCAGTCCTATTTCGAGGACCCCGCGTACGTGCCGCTGCTACTGCGTTCCTACGAGCTGTTCGAGAAGCTGGAACGCGATACGGGGCGCGACATCACGACGCTGTGCGGTGGCGTCATGCTCGGGCGGCCCGAGAGTCGGACGGTGGCGGGGAGTCTGCGTTCCGCGCGGCAGTGGGATCTGCCGCACGAGGTGCTGGACGCCAAGGAGGTGCGGCGGCGGTTCCCGACGCTGGCGCCGCGTGCGGACGAGGTGGCGCTGTACGAGGAGCGCGCGGGGCTGGTGCGGCCCGAGGCGACGGTGACGGCGCATCTGCAGCTGGCGTACCAGGCGGGGGCCGATCTGCGGTTCGAGGAGGCGGTGACCCGGTGGGAGGCGTTGCCGGGTGGTGGCGTGCGGGTGCACACGGTGGAGGACGTGTATACGGCGGGGCAGTTGGTGGTCTGTCCCGGTGCGTGGGCGCCTGAGCTGCTCTCGGACGTGGGTGTGGAGTTCACGATCGAGCGGCAGATCATGTACTGGTTCCATCCGCGCGGTGGTACCGCGCCGTTCGAGCGGCATCCGATCTATATCTGGGAGGACGCCGACGGTACGCAGATCTACGGTTTTCCCGCCATCGAGGGTCCCGAGGGCGGGGCGAAGGTGGCCTTCTTCCGTAAGGGGACGGTGTGCGGGCCGGAGACCATCGACAGGACCGTGTACGAGGAAGAGGTCGCGGCGATGGCGGGGCACATGGCCTCCCGGGTGCCTGACCTGCCCGGTCGGCTGCGCAAGGCCGTCACGTGCATGTACACCACCACGCCTGACCAGCACTTCGTGCTGGCGCGGCATCCGGCGCATCCGGAGTCGGTGACGGTGGCGTGCGGGTTTTCCGGGCACGGGTTCAAGTTCGTGCCCGTGATCGGCGAGATCGTCGCCGACCTGGCGCTGGACGGCACCACCGAGCTTCCGATCGCGCTCTTCGACCCGCTCAGGCAGTTCGCGACACTTGAGGGAGAAACCACACGATGACGACCGCCGTCGGCAGTCTGCTGGCGACCCTGCCAGGACACCGTTACACCGATCCGGAGAACTTCGCGCGGGAGCAGGAGCATCTCTTCGAGAGCGAGTGGTTCTGCGCCGTCCGCTCGGCCGATCTGGACAGGCCCGGTGCCTACCGCACCGTTCAGGTGGGGCGCGAGAGCGTGCTCGTCACCCGGAACAGGCAGGGCGAGCTGCGGGCCTTTCTGAATGTGTGCAGGCATCGCGGTGCGCGGCTGTGCACCGAGGAGTCAGGAGCCGTGCGGCGAGGGCTGCAGTGTCCGTATCACGCGTGGACGTACGACCTGGACGGCAAGCTGACGGCCGCGCCGAACCTGACGCGCATGCCGGACGTGGACCGTACCGCCTACGGGCTGCACAGCGTGCGGTTGCGTGAGTGGCTGGGCTACGGCTGGGTGTGCCTGGCCGCTGAGCCGCCGTCGTTCGAGGAGACGGTGGTGGGCGATGTCGCGGAGCGGCTGGGCGGCGCCGAGGTCATCAGGCACTACGCCGTCGAGGCGCTCGCGCTCGGTGCGCGGCGCACCTATGACGTGGCGGCGAACTGGAAGCTCATCATCGAGAACTTCATGGAGTGCTATCACTGCGCCACCATCCATCCCGAACTCACCGATGTGCTGCCGGAGTTCGCCGACGGGTTCGCCGCGCAGTACTACGTCGGGCACGGTCCCGAGTTCGCGTCCGAGGCGGAGGGGTTCACCGTGGACGGCAGCGCGGGCTTCGAGCGGCTGCCCGGTGTGCCCGACTCGCACGATCGCCGCTACTACGCGCTCACGATCCGCCCCCAGGTCTTTGTGAACCTGGTGCCCGATCACGTCATCGTCCACCGCATGTTCCCGACGGCCGCCGACCGTACGGTCGTGGAGTGCGACTGGCTCTACGCGCCCGAGGTCGTGGCCAGGGGCGCCGACGTGTCGCACTCGGTGGAGCTGTTCCACCGCGTCAACCTGCAGGACTTCGCCGCGTGCGAGCGCACCCAGCCCGCCATGTCCTCCCGTGCCTACCGCGCGGGCGGCGTGCTGGTGCCCAGCGAGCATCACATCGCGGAGTTCCATGACTGGGTGACGGGGCGGGTGGGGTGAGTCGTCACGGCTTCAGATGTGAGTCGCGGGGCACCGTCGCGGGGTCGGGGGGTGCCGCGCGTGTGGCGTACTGGGGAACGGGGGCCAGGGCCGTGCCGGGGTCGCGGACGAGGCCGTAGCGGATGCCGCGCGTGTGCAGGTCGGCGGAGACGGCGGCGTGGTCGGTCGGCTGGATGGTGATGCCGTAGTCGGCGCCGCGCTGGTTCTGGTGCAGCACCACGCTGCCGTCCAGCCAGAAGTACTCGTTCTGCCACATCCGTTGGGTGCCTGGCGGCAGTACGACGCGGTCCGGGAGCGGCGCCCCGGGCCCCTCGTCCATCCGTCTGCCGCCGCCGGAGGCGACGTGGAACAGCTTTCCGCGCAGCCGCGTCCACGCCGGCATCGTCAGCGCTCCGTCCCTGTGCCCCGTGGTGATCTGCCAGCGCACCCGCACATAGCCGGTGCCGCGCAGCGTCACGCTCTCGCCCCTGTGGACGAGGTGGGCGCTCGGGTCGCCGCTGCTGTCCAGCCCTGAGCCGCCGCGGTCAGGCAGCGGTGCGGGCCGCCGTCCCGGGTCGGGCGGCGTGTCGGTGCGGTCCACGACGCTGCCGTAGGCCGGCGCCGTCGTACGCGGGGAAGCGGGCGCTTCCCGAACGGCGGGAGAGGGAGGGGCAGTTGGGGGCCCGGACGGGGAGGTGGACGGTGGCGCCGCGGCGGCGGGAGTTCGGGGCTGCGGGGGCTCGTCCGCGTAGTGGTGCACCGCGTAGGTGCCGCCTGCCGCCAGTGAGGCTCCGGCCGCCACGGCGACCGCCTTGCCCGTCCAGGTGCTCAGCCAGCCGGCGGAAGCGGCCGAGAGGCCGGCAGCGGCCACCGGTTTCGCGCCCGCGAGCACGGCGCCCAGCGCGAGTCCGGCGGGCACGGGCACCAGCGCGAGTCCGGACAGCAGCCGCTCGGGCGGCACGAAGTCCTGGTCCCGGGATCCGCACGTGCGGCAGCCGCGCAGGTGGCGGGCCATGCGTTTGCGCCAGACCGAGTCGGGTCGCCCGTCCCAGCCCGAGGTGAGCGCGGACAGCTCGCCGCAGGTGCCGCGTTCCAGGGCCCGTACGAGACGGCGTGCCGCCGCCAGTCGCTCCTTCATCCGCTGCACCCGTACGGCGGCGTGCCGCCGGTCCACGCGCAGTGCGGCGGCCAGTTCGGTGCGGGTCAGCTCGCCGCCGGTCTCCAGCCACCACAGCGAGAGCACCTCGCGGTCGCGGGCGGCGAGCCAGCGCACGGCCTCGGCGACCTCGCGCCGTTCGCCGTCCAGTTCCAGCCGGGCGATGGCGAGCCCTGCGAAGTCGGGCGCGGTGAGGTCGTACGCGTCCTCGTGGGGTATGGACCGCGCGGCCTTGCGGTGCCGCTCGCGGACCTGGCGTACGGCGATGGCGACCAGCCAGGAGCGGAAGCCGTCGGGGTCGCGCAGTTCGGGCAGGTGGCGTACGGCCCTGAGCATGGTCTCCTGCACCACGTCGTCGACGTCGGCGTGGCCGTTCAGCGCGCGGCCGACCACGTTGTAGACGAGCGGCAGCCAGCGCTCGGCCAGCCGGTCGAGGGCCGCGCGGTCCCCGTTCCGCGCGGCCTCGATCTCGGCTCGCTGATCGTTCATCCGCGCGACCCTAGCGGGAGTGCAGCAGCGTGCCGAAGCCGAGCTGGTCGTATGCGCCGCTGGCGGTGCCGTAGTCCCCGCCGCCGCCCTCGGGGCGCGTCTTCCGCGCGTACGCGGTGAGGTGCGGGACGTCCAGGCCGCGCCGGCCCGCGTAGTGGTGGTCGAGCAGCGCCCACACGGGACGTGCCTCGCCGCGGCCGGCAGCGGAGACGGCGGTGTGCTGCTGCGGGGCGCAGTTCTGGCCCGAGCCCCAGCGGTAGGGGGCGAACGGAACGTCCTCGCCGAGGTTGTACTTGGCCACGTACTGCGCCGCCTTCATGAAGCGGTTGTCGTCGAAGCCGTAGAGGTCGGCGCCCTGGTTCCAGGCCATCTCGCACAGGGCGCCGAGCTGCCCCATGCCCATCATGGTGTGCCCCTGGTCGCGCCCGCTCTCCTGCCACTGCCCGAGCCCGCCGTCGTGCAGGAAGGGCACGGCGTGCGGGATCGAGCCGTTGCCCTCGCCGTTCTTCGCGTAGCCGACGGCCTTGTCGAACAGGGCGGAGTCGTCGGTGAGGATGCCGAACGAGAGCAGTGCCGCCGTGTTGCACAGGTCCCAGTTGGCCCAGTAGTTGGTGACGCACGCGTCGTTGTGGTCGCGCAGGAAGTCCTCGCACAGCGGCTGGAAGACCGTGGTGAGCATGGACTGGAAGCGGCCGAGGTCGAAGCCGTCGTAGCCGCGCATCAGCTCGGCCGCGTTCGCGAACTGCCAGCCGTACAGGCCACTCGCGAGGAACCGGTCGGCGTTGCCCGCGACCCCCTTGAGCGTGCCCGACCAGGCGTTGAGGATCTCCCGCGCGGTGTCGCCGTGCTCGGCTGTGCCGCCGACGCGATAGCGCAGCGCGTTCTGATAGGCGGCGTGTATGTCGTGGTAGAGCTGCGCGTAGTTCTGGCCCGCGCCGCCACGGACGACGGTCTCCACGGGCCGGGGCGCCCACCCTGCCGCAGCGTGCCGGTTGTCCTTCAGCCGCTGCCAGCCCGCGGCCCACGGTTCGTCGCCCGCGGCGACGTGCTGCTTCGCCCGGTCCAGCTCGGCGGCGCTGTGCAGCATGCCGGGGTGGGTGAACGCGGCGCGCTCGCGGGCCCGTTGGGGCTCCCGGCCGCCGCCGGGGTCGGCGCTGACAGCCGCCGCCGTCCCCGCGGCGGCCCCGGCGACGGCGAGCCCGCCACCGATTCTGAGCAGACCACGACGGGACAGTGCCCGGGAACGGGAGGAGTGCTGTGCGGCCATGGGGATCTCCTGTGGGGGGGAGGGGGATTCCGTACGCACAGGAGACGCTCGCGGCCCCTTCCCGATAACACTTTTCGGGCCCGGCGGACGGGCCGTGCGTGCCGGTGGGCCGGCGGCGCTGGTGGGCCGGTGCCGGCCGTGCTTCAGCCGGTTGAGAGACCGGCGCGGGACCGCAGCCGCTGGAAGATCTCGCCGAGCTGAGCCACCTCGTCCGCGGTCAGCGCGTCGAACACCAGGCGTCGTACGGCGCGTACATGGCCGGGCGCCGCACGCTCGATGGCGGCCCGCCCCGTCTCGCTGATGCGGACGAAGGCACCGCGGCCGTCGTCCGGGCACCCGAGTCGCGTCACCAGGTCCCGCTTCTCCATCCGCGCGACGTGGTGGGACACCCGACTGCGTTCCCACTGCAACGACGCCGCCAGGTCGGACACCCTGATGCGCCCTTCCTCGGAGTCGGTCAGCACGACGAGCACTTGGTAGTCCGGGTTGGACAGTCCGGCGTCGGCCTGCATCTCACGGTTGAGCGTCGCCAGAAGCTCCGCGTCGAGGCCCATCCACTGCCGCCACATGTGCTGCTCGTCGTCGTTCAGCCACGGGTTGTCATTCGTCTTAGCCACCCGGGCAGTCTAGCAGGGTAGGTGACACGTCATGTATGGTCCGTCTCATGTAGATGACGCGTCACCAAAATGGCGGCGCCCACGGCTCCCAGGGGCCCCGACCTGACCGGTACCGCAACGACCCGGGTCGAATTCCCCATGGTCACCACCGCATTCGAGGACGGAAATGACGCAACCATTCGAGATCGGGATCATTACCTTCGGCGAGGTCGGTCCGGATACCACGACCGGCAAGCTGATGTCGCCACAGGACCGCATGGCGGAAATCGTGGAGCAAGCGGTCGTCGCGGACGAAGTCGGCCTGGACCTCTATGCCGTTGGTGAGCACCACCGCTCCGACTTCGTCGCATCGGCCCCGCCGGTCGTCCTGGCCGCGGTGGCAGCGCGGACGCAGCGCATCCGCCTGAGCAGCGGTGTCACCGTGCTGGGTTCGGAAGACCCGGTCCGGGTCTTCCAGAACTTCGCCACCCTGGATCTGCTCTCCGCCGGCCGGGCCGAAATCATCGCCGGCCGGGGTTCCTTCACCGAGTCGTTCCCGTTGTTCGGCTACGACGCCGCCGATTACGCGGACCTCTACCGGGAAAAACTCGAAGCGCTTCTCGCGATCCGCCGCAGCAACCCCGCGGTGTGGCCCGGCGGGCCGCACACCCGTGACCTCACCGGCCTCGACATCGCTCCCCGGCCGGTCGGCGAGTTGCCGGTCTGGATCGCGAGCGGAGGCACTCCCGCCTCCGCCGTCCGGGCGGGTTCACTGGGCCTGCCACTGGCGCTCGCCCTGCTCCTCGGGCCGGTTGGGCAGTTCACCGACGGGGTGGCGAAGTACTACGAGGCGTTCGAGAGCGCCGGCCATCCGGCGGAGGCCGCCCGGGTCGGCATCACGGCCCACGGCCATGTCGGCGCGACGAGCCAGGGCGCCCGGGACACGATGTATCCGTATTTCACCGTGGGGATGCGGGAGAACAACCACCAGCGCGGAGCGGGATTCGACCTGCCGCGACGCGCGTTCGACGCGCAGGCGACACCGGGCGGAGGACTGCTCGTGGGAAGCCCGCAGGAAGTCATCGACAAGTTGATGACCTACCACGAACTCTACGGAGTGACCCGCGCCGTATTCCATCTCGGCTACGGGCACCTGCCGCAGAAGGACCACCTTGCCGCCATCGAACGCCTCGGCACCGATGTCGCGCCAGTGATGCGGCGTGAGCTGTCCGCCACCGCCGGGAGCCCCGCATGAGCCGCACCCTGAACGTCGTCGTCGTCAACGGCAGCCCGAACGAGCGGTCCAAAACGATGGGGCTCGCCGGCCTCGTCACCTCCCGGCTCAACGAGCTTCTGCCGGTCGAGATCCATCAGGTCGATGTCTACCGGCTCGGCCGGAGCTTCACCGGAGCCACCCTGCGCGAGGACGTGTCCCCCGAGGTCGAACGCCGGATCCGCCTGGCGGAAGAAGCCGACGTGCTCGTCGCGGCGACACCGGTGTTCCGAGGGTCGTACTCGGGACAGTTCAAGCACTTCTTCGACCTCGTCGGCCAGTACGCCCTCGCGAACAAACCCGTCATCCTGGTGGCCACCGGGGGAAGCGACCGGCACGCGCTCGTCATCGAGCACGCGCTCAGGCCGCTCTTCGGCTTCTTCCAGGCCGCCGTCGCACCGGTCGGCTTCTATGCCAGTGCGGGCGATTTCGACGGCACCTTGGTCCTCAACGGCGAGGTGTACAGCCGCGTCGAGGTGGGTTTGCGCGACATCGCCTCGCAGCTCAAGGCCCTGCACGACCGCGAGGAAACCGCCGGGGTGTGAAGTCGGCCGCGGACGGCGCCTGCCCACCGGTCAAAGCCCGTGCCGTTCCCGGGGGTTGGCCCGCCCGACACATCGATCTCTCCCTTCGTACCGTCCGAGGAGCTACGCATCGTGAACACCGCACTGGGGCTCGGCCTCCCGCAGAACCATCAGTACGACGTCGGCAGGGACGTGCCCGACGTGGCACGCGCCGCCGAGCAGATCGGATACCAGAGCCTGTGGGCCTACGAGCGTGCCCTCTTCCCCGAGCCCGCTACCCAGGCCCCGTTCGAGGCCATCGGCGGTCGTGCGCGCCACGGCCTGGAGCTCCAGCCGGGCCGCGTCGTCCTGCGGCGGCTCCACGGCGCCCCTGAGCTGAGCGGCTGCCGGTACAGTGCCGTTCGCCGTGCACGCGCTTCCCTGCTGTACGGTATATCGAACGACTGAGTAGGGCCGAGGAGACGATGTGGCACCCGCAGAGGGGTCGATCCGCGACATGCTCGCCGCCAACATCAAGCGGGCGAGGACGGACAGAGGGATTTCACTCTCCGAGCTGTCCCGGCTCTCGAAGATCGGGAAGGCCACGCTCTCCCAGCTGGAGTCGGGCACAGGCAACCCCACCATCGAGACCGTCTTCAGCCTCTCCCGTGCACTGGAGCTGCCGATCTCCGAACTGCTCGACCAGCGCACGGCCGAGACGTTCACCGTGGTGCGCGCCGCCGATGTCGAGGTGCTGAGCGGCGAGGGCGTCGATCTGCGTCCGCTGCGCCGCATCGAGACGGACGACGCCCTCTTCGAGATCTATGACCAGCAGGTTCGCGAAGGTTCGCGGCAGGAGTCGCTCGGTCATGTGGGCGTCGAGCACACCGTGGTCCAAGACGGTGTGCTGCTGGTCGGGGTGGGCGACGAGGAGGTGCGGCTCGGCCCGGGGGACTACGTCGGATTCGACGCCTCGACTCCCCACAGCTACACGGCCGTCGAAGGGCCGGTGCGCTCCGTGCTCTTCCTCCAGCACAGGGCGGGCGAGCCCCGCCGCGACTTCTCCCCGCACTGACGCACACGCCGCCGGCATCCCCGGAAACTGCTCCGGCCGCCCCGTACCGCCCGCACGCCCCGGTGTCCTGAACGGCTCATGAACTCCGCGTGGGACGGGCGTTGACACCCGTGTGGGGCGGTCGTAGTCTCCGAGCGTTCGCTTTACGGAACACCTGGAGGCGTCATGAGCGGTTCACGCGTGGCAGTCCTCGGCGCCGGCATCATCGGCTCGGCCTGTGCGAGGGAACTCGTGCGTGCGGGCCTGGACGTGGTCGTCGTCGACCGCGGCGGCGCCGCGGGCGCCACGACCTCACACGGCGAGGGCAATGTGCTCGTCTCCGACAAGGGCCCTGGCCCTGAGCTGGAACTGGCCCAGCTCTCCCGCCGCCTGTGGCCCGGCGTGCTCGCCGAGGCCGAGGAGCGAACGGGTTCGGCCCGAGCGGCCGAGTGGGAACCCAAGGGCGGCATCATGGTGGCGACCACCGAGGCGGGCGCGCGTGGCCTCGCGGACTTCGCAGCGGGCCAGCGCACGGCGGGCGTACGCATCGAGGAACTGGACGCCGACGCCGTACGGAGCGCCGAACCCCATCTCACTCCGCACCACACCACCGCGCTGCACTATCCGGACGACGGGCAGGTGCAGCCGGCCGGCGCGGCGCAGGTGCTGCTCGGTGAGGCGCTGGCGCGTGGGGCCCGGCTGCGCACCGGCACCGAGGTGCTCGGCGCGGTGCGGCGCGGCGGCCGGATCGAGGCGGTGCAGACCACCGGCGGCCGGATCGAGGCCGACATCTTCGTCAACGCCGCAGGGCCGTGGGCCGGTGAGCTGTCCCGCCGCCTCGGCGCCCCGGTGGAGGTGCACCCGCGCCGCGGCGAGGTGCTGGTGACGGCGCCGCTGCCGCCGACGGTCTTCCACAAGGTGTACGACGCCGACTATGTGGGCGCCGTGGGCAGCAGCGCCGAGGAGACGCAGACCTCGGCCGTCGTCGAGTCCACGCGCGCCGGCACCATCCTGATCGGCTCGTCCCGCAGCCGCGTCGGCTTCGATGTCCGGCTGCGCCCCGAGGTGCTGTCCCAAGTGGCCCGTAAAGCACTGACGTTGTTCCCCGGACTGGCCGGAGCCTCGGTGATGCGCACCTACGGCGGCTTCCGTCCCTATGTGCCCGACCACCTTCCGGTCATCGGCGCCGACCCGCGCCTGCCCGGCCTCTGGCACGCCGGCGGGCACGAGGGCGCGGGCATCGGCCTGTCGGTCGGCACCGCGAGAGTGCTGTGCGACCTGCTGCTGGACCGACCCACCGAGATCGGTGCGGCGCCGTTCCGCGTGGACCGGCCGGCCGTACTGGGCGGGGCCGCCGACGCCTCAGCGCAGGGCGCGTGAACCCTTCACCGTGACGACGGAAACGGAAACGGAAACGGAGAGGACGCGGACAGCGGGACCGCGGACAGCGACAGCGCGGGCAGCGAACCGCGGACGGCGACAGCGCGCGGACGACGACAGCGCGGACAGCGACAGCGCGCGGACGATGACGGCGCAGTGGGCGACAACAGCGCAGTGGACCCTTCACCGTGGCGAGGAGAGCGAGGAGAGGATATGAGTCCCAGACTCGTACGCCGGGAGACCGACGCCGTGCGGCGCACGGACCGGCCGATAGACATCACCGTCGACGGTGAGCCGGTGCGGGGGATCGAGGGGCAGAGCCTTGCGGGCGTACTGCTGGCGTCCGGCCGCCTCGCCTGGCGGCACGGTCCGGACGGCGCCCCGCGAGGCGTCTTCTGCGGGATCGGCGTCTGCTTCGACTGTCTGCTGACGGTGGACGGCGAACGCGATGTACGGGCCTGCCGGCGACGTGCCAGGGACGGCGACGAGGTCCGTACCCAGACCCGCTCCCCGCACGAAGGTGAAGGGCCAACCACCCCTGAAAACAGCCCGGTCGACATACCCGCCACTCCCCCGGCCCAGCCCTCGCGTCCGCAGGACGGCACCTCGTGACGGCCCGGCACACCCTCGTGGTCGGCGCGGGCCCCGGCGGGCTCTCGGCCGCAGCCGCCGCGCTCGCTGCCGGGGCGCGGGTCACGCTGATCGACTCGGCCGAACAGCCGGGCGGCCAGTACAACAGGGCGCTCCCCGACGCGTACGCCGCCGCCCGGCCCGACCGCGTCCAGCACGACTGGGACCGCTTCGACGCCCTGCGGCGGCGCGTACTGACACATCCGCGCTGCACCTGGTGGAGCGGGACCGAGGTGTGGGCGCTGGAGCGGCAGGCACACGAGGCGGCGGGACCGCCGACCGTCCACGTCGCACACGGCCCGGCCGACGGGTCGGCGCGGCGCCGGAGCACCGTCACCCCGGACGCGCTGGTGCTCGCCGTCGGCGCCCACGACCGGGTGCTGCCCTTCCCCGGCTGGCAGCTTCCCGGTGTCTTCACCGCAGGCGCGGCACAGGCGATGGTGAAGGGTGAACGGGTGGTACTGGGCAACCAGGTGGTCGTCGCCGGCACGGGCCCGTTCCTCCTGCCGGTGGCCGACTCCCTGCTGGAGGCGGGCTCCTCGGTCATCGAGGTACTGGAGGCGAGCACGCGCGGCGCGGCGGCCCGTGGCTGGCTGCGCAGGCCGTGGGAGCTGGCGGCGCAGGCGGGCAAGGGCGGCGAACTCCTGGAGTACGGCGCCGCCTTGGCCCGGCACCGTGTCCCCTACCGGTTCGGACGGGCCGTGACGGAGGTGCGGGGTGACGGCAGGGCGGAGGAGGCGGTGACCGCCAGGGTGCGCCAGGACTGGTCCGTCGTACCGGGGACGGAGCGAGTACTCCCGGTCGACGCCGTATGCGTCACGCACGGCTTCTCGCCCCTCCTCGAACTCCCGCTCGCCGCCGGCTGCGCCCTGGGCCCTGGCCCTTCAACCGTGCCGGGCGACGAGTTCGTGACCGTGGACGGCGACCAGCACACGAGCGTGCGGCAGGTGTACGCGGCCGGCGAGATCACCGGAGTGGCCGGAGCCCCGGCGGCGCGCGCCGAGGGAGCCGTCGCCGGGTGGATCGCCGGAGGCGGCGATCCGGGGCATCCCGCGCTGCGCGCGCTGCGGCGCAAGAGGGACCAGGGACGCGCCTTCGCCCGCAGGCTGGCGCTGGCTCACGCCGTGGGCGGCGCCTGGCCCGGTTGGCTGCGCCCTGAGACCGTGATCTGCCGCTGCGAGGGCGCCAGTTACGCGTCCGTGTGCCGGGCGGCGGAAGGGGCGGAGGGCGCCGACGCGCGCGCGGCGAAGCTCGGCACCCGCGCGGGGCTCGGCCCGTGCCAGGCACGCGTATGCGGCCCGACCGTCGCTGAGCTGCGCCGCCGCGCACAGGGAGACGGACCCGCGCCGCCCGTACCCGGGCTGCCCGCCGCCAGCCCGCACCACCGGCCGATCGCCCAGCCGATCCGCCTCGGCGAACTGGCCCAGGCCCCCCTGGACGCCCCACCGCACGGCCCGGTCCCGGACTCGGACCTCGGTCCCGGCCCTGGCGCCCACCCCGACCCCGACCCGCACCCCGACCCGGACCCGGCCCCCGATTCGGGCCCGCACCTTCCGCACTCACCGCAACCTCCGCACCCACCGCACCCACCGCACCCACCGCACCCACCGCACCCACCGCACGACGGAACGAAGGAGAAACGACAGTGACCACCGGGATACAGCAGGACGACGACCTCGGCGGAGTCGTGGTGGCCACCGCGCTGCCCTATCGGCCCGAGGCCACGGCGCCCGCCGGGCTGGCGATCGACTACGACGCCTACGCCGAGCACTGCCGCTGGCTCGTGGACAGCGGCTGCGTCGGCGTCGGGCCCAACGGTTCGCTCGGGGAGTACTCCTCCCTCACCGACGAGGAGCGGCGCGCGGTCGCGCGTACGGCGATCGAGGCGGTGGCGGGCCACGGCAAGGTGATCGTGGGCGTCCACGGCGCCGGTTCGCACCAGGCGGCGTACTGGGCCGAACTGGCGGCCGAGGACGGCGCCAACGGCGTGCTGTGCCTGCCGCCGACGATGTACCGCGCCAACCACGGCGAGATCATCCGGCACTACGAGGCGGTCGCAGCGGTCGGCCTGCCCGTGATGGCCTACAACAACCCCGTCGACACCAAGGTCGACCTCACTCCCGATCTGCTGGCCGAGATCGCGCAGATCGACAACATCGTGGCGGTGAAGGAGTTCTCGGGCGATGTGCGCCGGGTGCTGGAGATCCGGGAGAAGGCCCCCGACCTCCAGGTCATCAGCGGCGCCGACGACGTGGTCCTGGAGAGCCTGCTGATGGGCGCGACCGGCTGGTTCGCGGGCTTCCCCAACGTCTTCCCCGCCGAGTCCGTGCGGCTGTTCGAGCTGGCGCTGGCCGGGAAGCTGGCCGAGGCACGGGCGCTCTACGAGCCGCTGGTCGCCGCGTTCCGCTGGGACTCGCGTACGGAGTTCGTCCAGGCCATCAAGCTCGGCATGGAGAAGGTGGGGCGCGTCGGCGGCCCGTGCCGCCCGCCGCGCGGACCGCTGCCGCCGCACTACCGTGAGCAGATCGAGGCCGACATGGCCCGCGCCGTCGCCTCGCTCCAGGAGGAGGGCGGCCAATGAGGTCGATCCGCACCCTCAGCGCGGTCGACTCGCACACCGAGGGCATGCCCACCCGGGTGGTCACTGGCGGGGTGGCCCCGATTCCGGGAGCCACCATGGCGGAGCGCCGCGTGTACGCGATGCGCGAACTCGACACGCTGCGGCGCTTCCTGGTGGACGAGCCGCGCGGGCACCCGGCGATGAGCGGGGCGATCCTCCAGCCGCCGACCCGTCAGGACGCGGACTGGGGTGTGCTCTATGTCGAGGTCAGCGGCTTTCTGCCGATGTGCGGGCACGGCACCATCGGGGTCGCCACGGTGCTGGTGGAGACCGGGATGGTCGAGGTGAGCGAGCCGGAGACCGTGGTGCGCCTGGACACTCCGGCCGGGCTGATCGAGGCACGGGTGGCCGTTGAGGACGGCGCTGCCCGGCATGTCACCCTGCGCAACGTGCCCGCTTTCCTCGCGCAGCGGGACGCCTCCGTCGAGGTGCCGGGGCTGGGCGAGATCCGCTACGACATGGCGTACGGCGGCAACTTCTACGCCATCGCGGAGCTGGCACAGACCGGCCTGCCCTTCGACAGGTCGCGCAAGGACGAGATCCTGGCCGCGGGGCTGTCGATCATGAAGGCGGTCAACGAGAAGAATCCGCCCAGGCATCCGACCGACCCCCAGATCGCCGACTGCAAGCACGTGCAGTTCCTCGCGCCCGGTTCGGACGCGGCGCGCTCGCGCAACGCCATGGCCATCCATCCCGGCTGGTTCGACCGCTCACCCTGCGGCACCGGGACCTCGGCCCGTATGGCACAGCTCCACGCGCGCGGCGAACTGCCGCTGCACACCGAGTTCGTCAACGAGTCCTTCATCGGCACCCGCTTCACCGGACGCCTCGTGGACACGGCCATGGTGGGCGAACAGCCCGCCGTGGTACCGGAGTTCACAGGGCGGGCGTGGATCACCGGTACGGCGAACTATCTGCTGGACCCCGACGACCCGTTCCCCCACGGGTTCGTCCTCTGAACGGCCCGGCCGGGAGCCGACCCTCCCGGCCGGCGCCGTCCCCCTGACGGCACACCCCAGCCGCACCCCGGAGCCACGCCCACGCTCCACGCCGTAATCGCTCCACGCCGCACACACCCCACTCCGCACGCATGTCCACGCCCACGCCTTCGCTCCCGACCCCGGGTACGGGCGGCGCGACGGTGGCCGCCGTGGCACGCCGTGCTGCCCGTAAATCCCTGGATCTCCCCAACTCCCCCCGCCCTCCTGGAGAACAGATGCAAAAACCACCCAGCGAGACAGGCCCGGCCCCCAACGGTGTCCGTGCGGCAGGTGCGGTCCGCACCTCAGCCGGCGTCCTCACCCCGCTCAGCACGGCGCACGTCCGGATCACGGGCGGGCTGCTCCGGCGCTGGCAGGACCGCAACCGCGCGGCGACCGCTCCGCACGTCATCCGGCAACTGCGGGCGGCGGGGAACCTGGACAACCTGCGCGGGGCCGCCGATCGCAGCGGTGACGGCGGCTCCGACGACACGGAAAGCGCCAACTCCCGGACGTACCAGGGCAGTTACCCCTTCCTGGACACGGACGTCTACAAGACGCTGGAGGGCCTGGCCTACGAACTGGCCCGGGACGGGGGACCCACTGCCAGCACTGCCGGCACCGACGACGCTGACCGCGTCGAGGACGCCGACGGCACCGACGGCCCCCTGCGCGCCTTCTACGAGGAGAGCGTCGCGCTGATCGAGCGGGCCCAGGCCGAGGACGGGTACCTCAACTCCTACTACCAGCACCCCGGTACGCCCGGCGAGCCCTGGAGCGACCTGGCCTGGGGGCACGAGCTGTACAACCTCGGGCACCTCGTCCAGGCCGCTGTGGCAGCCAACAGGCAGCTGGGCGACGGGCGGTTGCTCGCAGTCGCCGTACGCTTCGCCGACCTCGTGGTGCGGCTCTTCGGCCCCGAAGGGAAGGCCGAGGTCTGCGGGCATCCGGAAGTCGAGATGGCGCTGGTGGAGCTGTACCGCGAAACCGGGGAAGCGGCGTATCTGCGGCAGGCCCAGCTGTTCGTCGACCGCAGGGGCCACGGCACCGTCCGGTACAGCCACTTCCCGCCCGAGTACTTCCAGGACCACGTTCCGCTCCGGGACCTGCCCTCCGTCACAGGCCACGCGGTACGCATGGTGTACCTGGCAGCGGGCGCGGCCGACGTGGCGCTGGAGTACGCCGACCCGACGCTGCTCGGGCCGCTGCGGCGCCTGTGGCACGACATGGTCGCGAGCAAGCTCTACCTCACGGGCGGGCTCGGTGCCCGGCACTCCGACGAGGCGATCGGCGACCGGTACGAACTGCCCTCGGAACGCGCGTACAGCGAGTCGTGCGCCGCGATCGGCACCATGCAGTGGGCATGGCGGATGTTCCTGGCGACGGAGGAGACCGGCTACCTCGATGTGTTCGAGCGGGTGCTCTACAACGCCTTCGCCGTCGGTCTGTCGGCCGACGGCACGGAGTTCTTCTACGACAACCCGCTCCAGCGCCGTACGGACCACGAGCAGCGCAGCGGCGCCGAGGCAGGCGGCGAACTGCTGCGCCGGTCCTGGTTCCGCTGCCCCTGCTGCCCGCCCAACGTCGTGCGCTGGATCGCCCAGCTCGCGGACTACATCGCGCTGGAGCGCCCCGGGCGGCTGCTGCTCGCGCTGTACGCCGACGCGCGTGTCGAGACGGAGTCCGTGGCGCTGACCGTGCGCACGGAGTACCCGTGGGAGGACGAGGTGCGCGTCGGCATCGAGCGCGCCCCTGACGCCCCGTACCGGATCGACCTGCGCGTACCCGGCTGGACCTGTGGACGGGTACGGGCGACGGTGAACGGCGCCCCGGTGGAGGAGGAGGTCCGGGACGACGTGCTGTCCGTGCGGCGCCGGTGGCGCGCGGGCGACGAGCTGCGGCTCGTGCTGCCCATGCCGGCGCGGCTGCACGGCTCGCACCCCTCGCTGGACGCGACGCGCGGTGCGGCGGCGCTCTGCCGCGGCCCGCTCGTCTACTGCCTGGAGCAGCACGACGCGCCCGTGGACATGGAACGGCTGCTGCTCAGGCCCGAGGCGCTCGCCGGAGCGCGGGTACGGCAGGACGGGCCCGCGCTGCCCGGGGAGCCGGAAAGCGTCGCGCTGGAGCTTCCGCTGACGGTTTCCGCGGCGCCCGGCGACGAGCTGTACCCCTCGCTGGCGACGCTACAGGCGCATACGTCGGCGCCCGCTGAGGAGCCCTCGGTGGAAGAGGCCGCGTT
Source organism: Streptomyces iconiensis (assembly GCF_028657195.3). GTDB lineage: Bacteria > Actinomycetota > Actinomycetes > Streptomycetales > Streptomycetaceae > Streptomyces > Streptomyces iconiensis. The sequence continues at coordinate 21,508 of NZ_JANCPR020000025.1, read as the reverse complement.
CATCCCCTACTTCCTGTGGGGCAACCGTGAGGCGGCGGCCATGCGCGTCTGGATCAGGCGGTGGTGAGCGCCATGGCGCGGGGTGACAGCTCCCCCGCTCCCGTGACCCTGCCTCAGCCCGTGCCTCAGCGCCTGCCGCTGCGCCGGCAGGGAAGCGGGCGGGTGAGGAGCGGGAGTGGCTGGCCGGCTGGGCTCGCGGTGGCCACGGCGCTCGCGCTCGCCGGCTGCTCCACGGGGCCGGCGCCGATCTCGGCCGGCGGCCCGGCCGGCGAGCCGGGCAAGGGCGGGACCGTACGCGTGCTGTCCTCCACGGCCTTCTCGCACCTCGACCCGGCGCAGGGCTTCGACGCGGGGGTCAACAATTTCTACCGGCTCGTCTACCGCACCCTCACCACCCAGCGCGCCGCGCCCGGCAAGGCCGGGACCGAGGTGGTGCCCGACCTGGCAACCGACACCGGGCGCCCCTCCGACGGGGGCCGCACCTGGACCTTCACCCTGCGCAAAGGGCCGCGGTTCCAGAACGGCAAGGCCATCACCAGCGCCGATGTGAAGTTCGGCATCTCCCGTGCCTGGGACCCTGAGATCGGGATCGGCTCCCCCTACGCCAAGCAGCTCATCGCCGCTCCCAAGGGCTACCGGGGTCCTTACAGGTCGAAAGGTTCCTCGCCCCGCATCGACACCCCGGACAGCCGCACCGTGGTCTTCCATCTCAAGCAGTCCTACGCGGACTTCGGCAGCGCGGTGGCACAGCCGGTCTTCACCCCGTTCCCGCGCGGTACGGGAGCGCGCTCGGAGTTCGACAAGCAGCCGATCGCCTCGGGCCCGTACCAGGTCGCGGCGTACGAGGCGGGCGCCAGGATCAAGCTGGTGCGCAACAAGTTCTGGAGCGAGGCAACGGACGAGGTGCGTACCGCCCGGCCCGACGGCTTCGAGTGGACCTTCGGCCTCGACCCGGCCACCATCGACGAGCGGATGCTCTCGGCGCGCGGCGAGGACGTCAACGCCATCGCCGACGCCATTCAGCCGGCCACCATCTCCCGGATACAGGACAAGGAGACGCGTCGGCGCACGCTCTCCGGGCTGATGGGCTGCACCACCTACATGTCGCTGAACACCAAGAAGGGCAAGCTCGGTGACGTGCGCGTACGCCGCGCCCTCAACTACGCCGTCAACAAGCAGTCGATCGTGAACGCCTTCGGCGGCGCCACGAAGGCCGACCCGGCCACCTCGATCCAGCCCCCCACGATCAGCGGCAGGAAGGGCACCGACCTGTACGCCACCGACGGGCAGCGGGGCGATCTGGACAAGGCGCGGAAGCTGCTGAAGTCCGCCGGGGTGAGCAAGGGCTTCTCGCTCACCCTGGACACCAGGGAGGCGCCCGTGATGCGCGCCACGGCCGAGGCACTGCAGCAGTCCCTGGCCCCGCTCGGGATCAAGGTGAAGGTGAACATCATCGACACCGCCACGTTCTACGAGGTGATCGCCTCGCCCGCGCAGCAGCACGACGCGGCCGTGACGGGCTGGTGTCCCGACTGGGCGGCCGGAATCACCTTCCTGCCGCCCCTGTTCGACGGCCGCAACATCGTGTCCAAGGGCAATCAGAACCTCGCACAGCTCAACGACCCCGGCATCAACGCCGCCATCGACAGGGCGTCGGCGCTCAAGGACGTGGACGAGCAGAACGACGCGTTCGGCGCGCTGGACGCCAAGATCATGCGGGATGCGCCGATCGTGCCGCTGGTCTACGAGAAGTCCGTCAACCTCGTCGGCGGGAACATCGCGGGCGCCTACAAACACCCGGTGCTCGCCGGCGGCATCGACTTCGTCTCCGTAGGGCTGGCCGACCCGGACCGGAGGGCCTGATGACCGCCACCACCGCGCTTCCCGAACCGGGAACGGCAGCGCCGCCCGCCCCGCCGCCGCCGGCAGGAGGCTCCCTCACGCGGGCGCTGCTGCGGGACCGTACCGCCGTGATCAGTACCGGATTCCTGCTGCTGCTCTGCCTGTTGGCGCTGTGCGCGCCGCTCGTGTCGCAGCTGACGGGGAACGGGCCCTACACCTTCGACTCCGCCGCGCTCGACTCCCACCTCGGCGGCGTCCCGCACGGGGCGCTCGGCGGCATCAGCGCGGAACACCCCCTGGGGGTCGAGCCGCAGAACGGGAGGGACATCCTCGCCCGCGTCCTGTACGGCGCGCGGGTGTCGTTGACGATCGCGCTGTCCTCGACGGTGCTCACCGGCTGCCTCGGCGTCGTGCTCGGCATGACGGCCGGGTACTTCAAGGGCTGGGTCGACCAGGTCGTCTCGCGCCTGATGGATTTCCTCATGAGCTTCCCCGCGCTCATCTTCATGATTGCGATCCTGTCCTCCGTGCCCTCGGGCAACAGGTCGGTGCTGCTGGTCGCCGTCATCAGCCTGTTCGGCTGGCCCTACTTCGCGCGGGTCATCCGCGCGCAGACCATGACGCTGGCCGGCAGGGAGTTCGTGGAGGCGGCACACGCTTCGGGCGCCAGGAGCGCCGCGGTCCTCTTCCGCGAAATCCTGCCGAACCTGCGCAGCTCGGTGATCGTGATGGTCACCCTCGCGGTGCCCGGCTACATCGGCACGGAGGCCGGGCTGTCCTTCCTGGGCGTCGGTGTGTCACCGCCGACCCCGTCCTGGGGGCAGATGATCTCGACGTCCGTGTCCTGGTACGCCGTCGACCCGATGTTCTTCGTGATCCCCGGCGCCCTGCTCTTCTCCACCGTGCTGTCGCTGACCGTGCTGGGTGACCGGTTGCGCGCGGTCACCGATGCCCAGGGAGCCCGCTGATGGCCCGATATCTGCTCGGTCGTCTGACCGCCGTCGTTCTGCTCCTGGCCGCCATCTGCCTGTTCACGTACTTCATCTTCTTCAGCCTGTCCGCCGATCCCGCCGTCTCCATCTGCGGAAAGACCTGCACGCCCGAGCGCATCGACTCGATCCGGGACACGCTGGGGCTCAACGAGCCGCTGCTGACGCAGTTCTGGCACTTCGTCAGCGGGCTGTTCGCCGGCCGGGACTACGGGACGGGCGCCACGGCCATCCGCTGCGAGGCACCGTGCTTCGGCTACAGCTTCCAGACCAACGAGTCCGTCTGGCACATGATGACCGGCCGGCTTCCGGTCAGCGTCACCGTGACGGTGGGCGCGGCCGTTCTCTGGCTGCTCATCGGTGTCGGCGCGGGGCTGCTGGGGGCCGTCAAGCAGGGCACGTGGTGGGACCGCGCCTCCATGACGCTGGCTCTGGGCGGTGTCGCCGTGCCCAACTACGTGCTGGCGCTGGTGCTCCAGTACTTCCTCGTCGTCAGGTTCCAGATCCTGCCGTTCCCCTCGGCCGTGTCTTTCTCGGCGGACCCGTTCCTGTGGTTCCAGTCGTACCTCATGCCCTGGACCGTGCTCGCCCTCGTCTACGCGAGCATGTACGCCCGGCTGACCCGGGCCAACGTCATCGACACGCTCTCCGAGAACTTCCTGCGCACGGCCAGGGCGAAGGGGATCAGCCGTCCTCTGCTGCTGCGGCGGCACGCGCTGCGGCCCTCGCTCACCCCGGTCGTCACCGTCTTCGGCATGGACTTCGCCGGGCTGCTCGGCGGTGCGCTGATCACGGAGAAGGTGTTCGGCCTCAACGGCATCGGCAAGATGGCGGCCGACTCGATCGCGAAGAACGACCAGCCGGTGATCATGGCTGTCACGCTGCTCGCCGCCTTCTTCGCCGTCTTCGGGAACGTGATCGTCGACCTTCTCTACAGCGCACTCGACCCGAGGGTGAGGACCACGTCGCCATGAGCACACCGCGAAAGGACAGCACCGCCGGCACCGCCACCGCCGTGGCAGCCGCCACCCCTGCCGCCACCAGCGCTTCCGGCGGCAACGCTGACCTGCTCGTCGTGGAGGACCTCTGCGTGAGCCTCCCCTCGCACGGGGGCAGCAGACAGCTCGTCAAGGACATCTCCTTCACCGTCGGCGAGAACGAGACCGTGGCGCTCGTCGGCGAATCGGGGTCGGGGAAGTCGCTGACGAGCCTCGCCCTCATGGGCCTGCTTCCCCGCGGAGCCGGGGTGAGCGGCAGCGTCCGGCTGCGCGGCCGGGAGCTTCTGAACCTGTCGGACGGCGCGCTGCGGTCCGTACGGGGCAACGAGGTCGCCATGGTCTTCCAGGACCCGCTCTCCTCGCTGAACCCTTACTACACCGTCGGCCTCCAGATCGAGGAGGCGTATCTCGCGCACGAGAAAGGAGGCCGCGCCGCGGCCCGCCGGGTGGCGGTCGAGGCCATGGAGCGGGTCGGCATCCCCGACGCCGCACGCAGGGTGCGGCACTATCCGCACCAGTTCTCGGGAGGGCAGCGGCAGCGGATCACGATCGCCATGGCCCTGGTGTGCTCGCCCAGCCTGCTGATCGCCGACGAACCGACGACGGCCCTGGACGTGACCGTCCAGGCGGAGATCCTGCGGCTCCTCGCCGAGCTTCAGGAACACACCGGAAACGGGATGATCTTCATCACCCACGATCTCGCGGTGGTCGCGGGCCTGGCACAGCGTGTCCTCGTCATGCGCTCAGGGTCCTGCGTCGAATACGCGGAGGCCGAGCGGCTGTTCAGCGACCCGCGCCACCCGTACACCTCGGCCCTGCTGGACAGCGTGCCCCGCATGGACGACGACATCGGAGACCTCAAGTCCCTTCAGGTGCCCAGTCATGCTTCCCCTCATGTGCCCGGCGAAGGAGCGGACCGTTGACCGAGACAAGCGCACCCGAGCGTGCCCCGGGCCCCGCCGCCGGAACGCACGGGCCGCTGCTGCGCGCGCTGCACCTCACCAAGACGTTCCCCGTACGGAGCCGTGGGGCGTTCAGGGGCGGCCGTACCGCGTTCACCGCCGTCGACGACGTGAGCTTCGACATCGCCCCCGGAGAGACGGTGGCGCTCGTCGGCGAGTCGGGCAGCGGCAAGTCCACGACCGCGCGGCTGGTGGCACGGCTGATGGAACCGAGCGGCGGAACCCTGGAGTTCGAAGGGCGCGACCTCAGCCGCGCGAAGGGAAGCGAACTCGCCGCCTACCGGGGCGAGGTGCAGGTCGTCTTCCAGGACCCCTTCTCCTCGCTCAACCCCCGGCACACCGCCGAGCGCATCATCACGGCGCCGCTGGCGTACCAGTCCGTGTGCGGCAAGGAGGAGCGCCGCGAGCGCGCCCGGCGGCTGCTGGAACGCGTCGGCCTGGAACCCGAGCACGCGGAACGGCGCCCCTCGCAGTTCTCGGGGGGCCAGGCTCAGCGCATCGGCATCGCGCGGGCCCTCGCCGTCGAACCCCGGCTGGTCGTGTGCGACGAGGCCGTCTCCGCGCTGGACGTCTCGGTGCAGGCCCAAGTGATCAACCTGCTGCGGCAGTTGCAGAGGGAGAGTGGCTACTCCTACCTGTTCATCGCGCACGACCTCGCCGTCGTCCGCCAGATCGCCGACCGCGTACTGGTCATGAAGGACGGTGTCCTCGTCGAACAGGGCACGCGCGACGAGGTGTTCGGCAACCCCCGGCACCCGTACACCAAGACGCTGCTCGCCGCCATCCCCCGCATCAACCCCGCCTGGGAACGGGCACGACGGCGGCGTGCCCGCGAGGCAGCAGGACAGGAGACGACGGGCGCGGCACAGGCGACGGGCGCGGCACAGGCGGCGGACGCGGCACAGGCGGCGGACGCGGCACGAACGACGGGCGCGGCACAGACAATGGGCCCCGAAGGAACGTCAGGACCAGCGGACACAGGGCAGAAGACGGACACAGCACAGAAAGGCGGCGTCCATGAATGAGACCACCGTGAACGACCTTCCGAGGTCCACCCCCGTACCGGCCACACCCGATCCACGGCTGCCGCGCCTCGGCGAAATACCCTCCTTCGTACGGCACATGGGCCAGGGCTGGGCCGATGTCAGCCGGACACCCGGCACCGTGCCGGGAGCCGCGGAGGCCGCCGCCGCCCACCGCGCGCGGCTCAGCGCCGCGTTCCCTGGCAGGCCGCTGGCCGTGGTGGCCGGCCGGCCTCCGGTGAGGAATAACGACTGTGACTACGAGTTCAGGCCGGACAGCGACTTCTTCTGGCTCACGGCGTGCCCGCTCCCTGACGCGGTCCTTGTCCTGCGGCCCGGCGGCCAGGGTCACGACGCGACGCTCTACGCCCCGATGCCCGCGGGGCCCGGCACCCGCGAGTTCTTCACGGACGCGGCACACGGGGAGCTGTGGGTGGGGCCGGCGCCCGGCCTGGCCGAGTGGTCCGGCGCACTCGGCGTGGAGGTACGGCCGCTGGCGGAGCTGGAGGCGGCGGTGGCGAAGCTGCCGGGGCTCCTGGTCGCGGGCGCGGCGGGCACGGTGGCGACGGGCACGGGCGCACCCGGCATGTCCTCGCTCGCCGGCGCGGCTGAGGCACCGGCGGACGAACTGCGGCGCACGCTGGCCGAGTTGCGCATGGTCAAGGACGACTGGGAGATCGCCCGCCTGCGCGAGGCCGTCGACCGTACGGTCGAGGGCTTCGCCGCCGTCGTACGCGAGATACCGACCGCGATCGCGGGCCCGGGAGAGCGGTGGCTCCAGGGCACGTTCGACCGGTACGCGCGCGCCTACGGCAACGGGCCCGGCTACGCCTCCATCGTCGGCAGCGGGCCGCACGCCCCCACCCTGCACTGGGTACGCTGCGACGGCCCCGTGCTGCCCGACGAGGTCCTGCTGCTCGACATGGGCGTGGAGTCGCACAGTTACTACACGGCTGATGTCACCCGCACCTTCCCCGCCTCCGGCCGCTTCTCGCCCGTCCAGCGCCAGGTGCACGACCTGGTCGAGGCGGCGCACCGCGCCGGGCTCGCCGCCGTCGGCCCCGGGCGCCAGTACACCGACTTCCACCAGGCTTCCATGGAGGTCATCGCCACGGGCCTGCACGACTGGGGCCTGCTCCCCGTCTCCGTCGACGAGGCACTGTCCCCGCAGGGCCAGCAACACCGCCGGTACCTCGTGTGCGGCATCGGCCACCACCTGGGCCTGGACGTGCACGACTGCTCCCAGGCCAGTTACGACACGTACCAGGGCGGAGCCATGGCGCCCGGCATGGTGCTCACGGTGGAGCCCGGCCTCTACTTCCACGCCCACGACCTGACCGTCCCCCCCGAACTCCGGGGCATCGGCGTACGCATCGAGGACGACGTCCTGGTCACACCCGAGGGCTCCGAGGTCCTCTCCAGCGAACTCCCCCTGGACGCCTCCGGCCTGGAACGGTGGATGGCGGAACGGCTGGGCTGAGACGCGGGGTCACCCACCCGGTCCTGGACGGCTGAGGGTCACCGCACGAGGCGGAGCACGTGGCGCGGCCGGGGCCCGGACCAGGGTCGTGGCCGGGCCGGAGCGGGAGCCGGGTGCGGTGTCGCGTTCAGCGGCCGACCAGGGCCGGGAGGTCGGCGACGGAGTCGAGGACGTGGTGCGCTCCCGCCTCCCGCAGTTCGCCGGCGCCGCGTCCGCCGGTCAGTACGCCGGCGACCAGCCCTGCACCCGCGTTGAGGCCGGCGCGGATGTCGTGCGGGGTGTCGCCGACGACGGCGACGGAGGCCACCGAGGGCGCCCCGACGCGGAGCATCGCGGTGAGCACCATGTCCGGGTAAGGGCGCCCTCGTCCGCCCGCGTCCGCGGGTGAGAGCACGGCGTCGGCCAGCCCGTTCCAGCCCAGCGAGGCGAGCAGGTCGTCGCGGGTGCGCGGCGAGAAACCGGTGTTGAGGACCACGGCGCAGCCGGCGCCGCGCAGCGTCTCGATCGCCTGCCGCGCACCGGGCAGCGCCGCGCAGCGCCCGGCGGCGACCATCTGCGCGTACCCCTCCTCGAAGGCTTCGTTGGCGCGCTGGGCCGCCTCCTCGCCGTCGAAGAGGTGCCGGAACACGGAGATCTTGGACTCGCCCATGGTGGCGCTGATGTGCTCCGTCATCGGCGCGTGGCGCGGGTCGTCCGGGGTCACGCCCATGCGCGCGAGCGCGTGCGCGAAGGCGTCCTCCACGATTCCGGCGTCCGTCACTGTCGTGCCGGCCAGGTCGAGGACGGCGAGGCTCACGGGCATGGCGTCTCCACGGGGTTGGTCGAGGGGGTACGGGACAGCGCCTGTACGCCGCCCGCGAGAGCGAGGGCTGCGATGTCGGCGCCCGTGCAGCCGCGTGACAGGTCGTGCAGCGGCGCGGCGAGGCCCTGGAGCAGCGGCCCGATCGCGGCGCAGCCGCCCACGCGCTGGGCGACCTTGTAGCTGATGTTGCCTGCTTCCAGGCCGGGGAAGACGAACGTGTTGGCCTGGCCCGCCACCGGCGAGGACGGCGCCTTGGCACGCCCGACCTCCGGGTCGGACGCCGCGTCGTACTGGAGGTCGCCGTCGACGGCGAAGTCCGTGCCCTCGGCGCGCAGCAGTTCCAGCGCCTCCCGCACCCGGTCGACGCGCGGGTGGTCGGCGCTGCCGCCTGTGCTGAAGGACAGCAGCGCCACCCGGGGCCGTGCGTCGGTGAGTTCGCGGTACGTACGGGCCGTGGCGCGGGCGATGTCGGCCAACTGGCGCGGGTCAGGGTCAACGACCACGGCGCAGTCCCCGTACCCGAGCACCCCGCCGTCCGGCTGCACCATCAGGAAGCTGCTGGAGAGCGTGCGTACGCCGGGCGCGAGACCCACCACGTACAGGCCGGCGCGCAGCACGTCGGCCGTCGGCCGGTTGCTGCCCGCCACGCACACGTCGGCGTCGCCGAGCGCGAGTGCTGTCGCCGCGAGGTACAGGGGATCGGCGGCCAGTTCCTCGCGGTCGGCGCGCGACAGCTTGCGCCGCCGCGCGAGCGCCTCGCCCAGCGTGCCTCCGCAGCGCGGGTCCCTGGCCATCGCCGCCGGGTCCAGGATCTCCAGCGCCTCCGGGTCCTCGGGGAGCTTCAGGTCCAGGTCGGCGGCCCTGTTGCGGACGGTCGCCGGGTCGCCCAGCAGGACGGGGGTCACCGATCCCTGTCCTGCGAGGCGGGCCGCCGCCCACAGGGTGCGGGTGTCGCCGCTCTCGGGCAGCGCGACGCGGGGTCTCCTCCCCGCGGCCCGTAGCCTGTCGGCCCACGTTCCGGCCAACTGCGCGACGGCGGGGCCGGCTTCGCCGGGGAACTGTAGGGGGCCGTGCGGTTCCACGAGCATGCGGGCTCCATGTGCGGTGTGCGAACGTTCCTCTTCCCCAGGCCCAGGGCCCCCGCCCCTCCCCGGTCCGCGGGGGACGGGGGCGCCGGAAGCGGGGGGGGTTACACGTAGTCCTGGTACTTCTCCAGGTACCGCACCGGCTTGGAGAGCGCGTCGCGGCGGAACGGGTCGCCCAGCTCGCGGGTGCACATCACCTCGACCACGGTGGTGCGCCCCTCGTTCATCTGCGCGTCGACCGCGCGCCGCAGCGCGGGCCCGACCTCGTCCAGCGTGTCGACGACGATGCCGTCGGCGCCCATGGCCCGCGCGATACCGGCGAAGCTCTCGCTCTCCAGCTCGCCCGCGACGAACCTGCGGTCGTAGAAGTCGACCTGGTTCTTCTTCTCCGCGCCCCACTGGCGGTTGTGGAAGACGACGGCCGTGACGGGGATGTCGTGGCGTACGGCGGTCATGACCTCGCCCATGGACATGCCCCAGGCACCGTCACCGGCGTACGCGATCGCAGGCCTGTCCATCGCCGCTGCCTTGGCGCCGATGATGGTGGGGAGCGCGTAGCCGCAGTTGCCGAAGCTCATGGGCGCGAAGAAGGACCGCGGCTCCTCGAAGCGCAGGTAGCTGTGCGCGACGGAGTTGATGTTGCCGATGTCGGTGGAGACCATGACGCGTTCGGGCATGGCCTTCTCCAGTTCGCGCAGGACCTGGCGCGGGTGCAGCCAGTTGCCCTCCTCCGCGTCCTGTTCGGCGATCATGTCGAGGCTGTAGGGGTCCTTCTCGTGGGTCCACTCGGCCAGTTCGGCCTCCCACGCCTCCTTCTCGGCGGCGATGTCGGCCGCGCGCTGCTCGCGGGTGGCGTCGCACGCGAGCTTCGTGTCCTCCAGCCGGTCCAGCAGCGCCGTCGCGGTGGCCTTGGCGTCGCCGCAGATGCCTACGGTGATCTTCTTGACGAGGCCGAGCATCTTGTGGTCGGCGTCGATCTGGATGATCTTCGCGTTCTTGGGCCAGTAGTCCATGCCGTGCTGCGGCAGGGTGCCGAACGGGCCGAGGCGGGTACCGAGCGCGATGACCACGTCGGCGCGCGAGATGAGCTTCATCGCGGCCTTGGAGCCCTGGTAGCCCAGGGGCCCGCACCACTGCGGGTGGCTGGCGGGGAACGAGTCGTTGTGCTGGTAGCTGTTGACCACGGGTGCGCCGATGCGTTCGGCGAGCGCCTTGCACTCGTCGACGCCGTCGGCCATGACGACGCCGCCGCCGGAGATGATCACGGGGAACTCGGCGGTGGCGAGCAGTTCGGCGGCCTCGTTGAGGCTCTTCTCGCCGCCCGCGCCCCGGTCCACGCGCATGGGCTGCGGGACCTCGCCCTCGATCTCACCGTAGAAGTGGTCGCGGGGGATGTTGAGCTGGGTGGGGCCTATCTCGGACATGGCCCGGTCGAAGGCGCGCGCGGTCAGCTCGGCCATCCGCTTGGGGTTGTTCACATGGGCCTGGTACTTGGTGAACTCCTGGAACATCGGCAGCTGGTTGGCCTCCTGGAAGCCTCCCAGGCCCATGCCCATGGTGCCCGCCTCGGGGGTGATCATGACGACGGGGCTGTGGGCCCAGAACGCGGCGGCGATCGCGGTCACGCAGTTGCTGATGCCGGGCCCGTTCTGGCCGATGACGACGCCGTGCCTGCCGCTGACCCGCGCGTACCCGTCGGCCATGTGCGCCGCGCCCTGTTCGTGCACGACGGGTACGAGGCGGATGCCCGCCGGCGCGAAGATGTCCATGGCGTCCATGAACGCCGAGCCCATGATGCCGAAGATGTCGGTGACCCCGTTGGCGACCAGGGTCTCTACGAATGCCTCGGAGGGGGTCATCTTCTGTTGCTCACTCATGGAACCAACTCCTTCGACGCGCCTGCCCAGCGACAACGGCCACTGCACTGGCGAATAAGCGAATAAGCGAATAACCGGTACGCGGCGTTCCTGAATTCAGGATCTGCCGGGACCATAGGGAGAGTGCGCGGCGCCGTCAACAGTGCGTTCCGGAAATCGGTACCTGGTAACTTCTTTTCCGGAACCTGGTTACGTCGATGAGCGCTCAGGGGAGACGGAGAGACCATGGAGACCACACGCGAGGCGGAGCCCGCGCCACTGGACGGCGACACCCCCACGATGCGGCTGTTCGCGCTGCTGGAACTGATAGCCGCCAAGGACCAACTCGTCACCCTCCAGGACCTCGTGGAGGAGACGGGCCTGCCCAAACCGACCCTGCACCGCATGCTCCAGCAGCTGGAGGGCGCCGGCCTGCTCGTACGGCAGAGCGACGGGCGGCACTACGGCACCGGCGCGAGACTGCGGAAGCTCGCCGAGAACCTGCTGCTCAACGCCACTCACCACGGCGCGCGCCGCGCCGTACTGCGCGGGCTGGTCGAGGAGTTGGGCGAGAGCTGCAACATCACGGCGCTCTCCGGGAACGAGGTCGTCTACCTCGACCGCGTAGAGACCCGCGAGCCGCTCCGCTTCTATCTGCGCCCCGGCTCCCGCGTACCGGCACACTGCTCGGCCAGCGGCAAGATGATCCTCTCCCAGATGCCTCCTGCCCAGCGCCGCAAGCTCCTCGCGCACGGGCCGCTGAAGCGGTGCACGCCCAGGACCGTGACAGAGCCCGACGCGCTGGAGGAGGAGTTCATCCGCGTGCGCAGGGACGGGTTCGCGCTGGACGACGAGGAGTTCCTGCCCGGCCTGGTCTGCGTGGCCGTCCTCGTGCCCAGCGCCTCGGGAGGCCGCTCCAACCAGTGCGTCGCCGTACAGGCACCCGTCATGCGGCTCACCTCCGACAAGGCGCTCCACCTGCTGCCCGCGCTCCAGCGCGCGGCCCAGGCCATCGCACGGGTCGACGCGGAAGGCGGGCAGGAGTGAGCGGCGCTCAGGCAGGTACGAACGGCACGGAAGCAGACGCGCAGGGCACGGAGCCAGCCATACAGGGCGCGGCGCCCGGGCCCGGGGAGCCGGCCGGGGAGCCCGTCGGGGAGCCGGAGACGCGGGTGTCGGTACGGGACGTCTTCGGTATCGCCTCGGACCTGAAGGTGCCCGCCTTCGCCGAGCCGTCGGCGCATGTGCCCGAGACCGACGACGCCTACCGCTTCGACCCCGACGTGACCCTCGCCCTCCTCGCCGGGTTCGCGCACAACCGGCGCGTGCTCGTCCAGGGGCTGCACGGCACCGGCAAGTCCACCCACATAGAGCAGGTCGCGGCCCGCCTCAACTGGCCCTGCGTACGCGTCAATCTGGACGGCCACCTCAGCCGCCTCGACCTCGTCGGCAAGGACACCGTCGTGCTGCGCGAGGGCAAGCAGGTCACCGCGTTCCAGGAGGGCATCGTGCCCTGGGCGCTCCAGCGGCCCGTCGCGCTGATCCTCGACGAGTACGACGCGGGGCGGCCCGATGTGATGTTCGTGGTGCAGCGGCTGCTGGAGCGCGAGGGCAAGTTCACCCTCCTCGACCAGAACCGCGTGCTCACCCCGCACCCGTCCTTCCGGATCTTCGCCACCGCCAACACCGTCGGGCTCGGCGACCCGTACGGCCTCTACCGGGGCGTGCAGCGGCTCAACCACGCCCAGATGGACCGCTGGAACATCGTCGCCACCCTCAACCACCTGCCTCCCGAACAGGAGGCAGCCATCGTCACGGCCCGCGTCCCCGCGCTCGCCTGCGACAGGGGACGCGAGCTGGTCGCCGCGATGGTGGAGGTCGCCGCACTCACCCGTAACGGCTTCAGCGCCGGCGACCTGTCCACCCTGATGTCACCCCGCACGGTCATCACCTGGGCCGAGAACACCGAGCTGTTCGGCGACACGGCGCTCGCCTTCCGGCTCTCGTTCCTCAACAAGTGCGACGAGGCCGAACGGCCGCTGATCGCCGAGTTCTTCCAGCGCTGCTTCGACCGCGAGCTGACCGGGACGGCCGGTGCCACGGGCGACCCTCTGTGAACGGCAACGGCAACGGAAGCGGGGCAGCCACCCCCGACCCGGGCCCTGACCCGGACCCGGACCCGGACCCGGAGCAGCTGACCGGCGCCGCGATCCGGGCGCTGGGTGCGGCCCCCGGCATCGTCTTCCGGGGCCACAGAGCGCACGAAGGGCGCAGGCCGCTCCCCCGCCCCGCGCCGCATCTGCGCCACTCCCCCGGCGAGGACACGACAGCGCTGCGCGGGGTGGCCGACGGGCTCGCGCTGCGGCTGACCCGTACGGACGCCGCGCTGCACGCCCGCATGCGGCCCGAACAGGCCGTGGAGAGGCTGCTGTTCGACGCGCTGGAACAGTTCCGCGCCGAGTCCCTTGCCCCGGCGACCCGTCCCGGCACGGCCCGTAACCTGCGCGAACGCCACGCCCTGTGGGCCCGCGGCTTCCACCAGGCGGGGCTCACCGAGGGCGCGCGCGGGCTGCTCCTGTACACCGCGCTGGAGATGTGCCGCTCCCGGCTGACGGGGCAGCCCGTGCTCGCGGCGACCGAGGACCTGATCGAGGCGACACGGGGCGCGCTCGGGCCCGCGCTCGGTCACGCGCTCGCGGGGCTGCGGCGGCACCGCCACGACCAGGCCGCTTACGCGCCCCACGCGCTCGCCGTCGCCGAAGCGGTGGCAGCGCTGCTGGAGGAGGCGGCGGGCGAGGGCGAGGAGGACGGCTCGGCCGACGAGGAGAGCCCGTTCTCGCTGCTCCTCGAAGACGACCCGGCCGCGGACGCCGACGGGACAGGCCAGGGCGGTACGGCCGGGAGCACAGGCCAGGGGCCAGGCCACGCGCAGGACGCCTACCGCGTCTTCACCACGGCACACGACCAGGAGCGCGCGGCGGGCGGGCTGCTGCGTGCCGAACTCGCCCGCGAGTACCGCGGCGTCCTCGACACGCGTATCCGGCGCGAGGGCCTGGCCACGCCGCGCCTCGCCAGGCGGCTGCACGCGCTCCTCGCCACCCCGGCGCCCGACGGCTGGGACGGCGGCCATGAAGAGGGCCGCCTCGACGCGCGTCAGCTGGCCCGCCTCGTCGTCTCGCCCACGGAACGGAACCTCTACCGCGCTGAGCGCGCCGGGCTCCGCACCGATGCCGCCGTGACCTTCCTGGTCGACTGTTCGGGCTCCATGAAACGCCACCGCGAACACCTCGCCGCCCGGCTCGACGTATGGGCACGCGCGCTCGAACACGCCGGTGCCGCCTGCGAGATCCTCGGGTTCACCACCGCCTCGTGGAACGGGGGCCGTGCGCGGCGCGACTGGCTCCGTGCCGGGCGGCCCCCGCATCCGGGACGCGTCGCCGAACGCCTGCACCTGGTCTTCAAGGACGGCGACACGTCCTACCGGCGGGCACGCCCCGGGATCGCCGCGCTGCTGAAGGCGGATCTGTACCGGGAGGGGATCGGCGGCGAGGCCGTCGAGTGGGCGGCGGCACGCCTGCGCGCACGCGCAGAGGCGCGGCGCGTGCTCCTCGTCCTCTCGGACGGCGGCCTCGCACAGGGACCGTCGTTCCTGGACGCACACCTCAAGGAGGTCGCGGCGCGTACGGAGCTGGAGCTGTACGGGCTCCCTGTGGAGGGCGACCTGACCCCGTACTTCGCGCCCCTCCCCCGCGACTTCCCTTTCGCGCCCTTCGACAGGTAGGTGCCCCGGGCGTGCGGGGCCTCAGGCGGACGTTCGCACGGACGCCGGGACGGGCCCTCGGACCGGGGGCGGGCCCTCGGACCGGGGGCGGGCCCTCGGACCAGAGGGCCCCTCGGACCGGGGGCGGGCGTTCAGGCCGGGGCGTAGCGCTGGAGGGTGATGCCGCTGCTGAACGTCTTCGCGTCCACCAGCCGCAGCTGGGGGATCTGGTACCCGTCCGGGAAGAGGCGACGGCCGCCGCCCTGCACGACGGGGTAGACGAACAGGCGGTACTCGTCGACGAGGCCGGCCCTGATGAGGGTGTGCGCCAGGGTGATGCTTCCGGTGAGCACGATGTCCCTGCCCTCGCGCGCCTTGAGCGCGGTCACCTCCTTGACCGGGTCTCCCGCCAGCACGGTCGAGTTCTCCCACCCGGGTTCGGTGAGCGAGGAGGAGACGACGTACTTGTGCACCCGGTTGAGGTAGTCGGTGATGCCGGTGGTGTCGTCCGTCTGCGCGGGCCAGTAGCCACGGAAGTCCTCGAAGGTCTGCCTGCCCAGGAGCAGCGCGTCGGCCTCGCTGTCCTGCCGGTGGCTCTCCTCCAGGACGTCGCTCATGTCGGCTTCGCCCTGGCCCTGCGGGTCGAACCATCCCGTGAGCATCTCGATGGAGCCGTCGACGGTGATGTTCTCGGTGATCGCGAGTGTGCGCATACGTTCCTCCGGAGATGAGTGCGGTCCACCCTTCATGACCGCACGGCGCCCCCGGATTCATCGGTACCGGGCGAAGCGGCCCGGCCGGCGCGACCCGCCAGTTGGCCCAAGCTTCACCAGGACAGGGCCGATGCGCGCGGCGCCGCCGCCTGGCGGGAAGGGGTGGATGCTGTGAAAGCGGTGCACAGTGCGGCGGCGGCCTTGCGTCACAAGCTCGCCGCCTGGAGCAGGAACCAGGCCGTCGTCCAGACGGTGCGGGCCACGACGGCGGCGACGATCGCCTACGCGGTAGCCGTGCAGCTCAGCCCTGAGAAGGCGCCCCCGATCACGGCACCGCTGACGGCGCTGCTGGTCGTACAGGTCACCCTCTTCGCCACGCTGAAGATGGGCTTCCGGCGCGTCAACGCCGTACTGGTCGGCGTGCTCATCGCGATCGGGTTCAGCACGCTGGTGGGTCTGAGCTGGTGGAGCCTGGCCCTGGTCATCCTCGCGGCGCTGACCGCGGGACGGCTGGTGCGTGCCAACGAGTTCGTGAACGAGGTGGCGATCAGCGCCATGCTCATCCTCGCCGTCTCCGGATCGGCGCAGGGCGCCTGGGCGCGGGTGCTGGACACGCTCATCGGCGCGACCGTCGGGCTGATCTTCAACCTGCTCCTCGCGCCTCCCGTGTGGGTGCGCACGGCGCGGGAGTCGATGGAGGAACTGGCCCGGCGCATGCGCCAGCTGCTGCTGGAGATCTCCGAGGCGCTGGGTACGCCCATCCCCGTCTCCCGGACGACGGCACGGCTGGAGGAGGCACGCCGCCTCGACATGGAGATCGCCAACGTGGACATCTCGCTCCGGCAGGCCGAGGACAGTTTGCGGTTCAATCCGCGGGTGCGCGAGGCACAGCTCAACAGCGCCGTGCTGCGCACGGGGCTCGACACCCTGGAGGTGTGCGCGGTGATCCTCCGCGTGCTGGCCAGGTCGCTGACCGACCTGTCCACCCAGCGCGAGGAGGAGGAACCCCTCATCCCGGAACGGATCGCACCCGACCTGGAGTCCCTCTTCGTGCACGTCGGCGGGGCCCTCGTCAGCTTCTCCGTACTGGTGACCACGCAGCTCAGCCAGAACGCGGAGGACGCCGAGGAGCGGCTGACCGGCGAGCTGACGGCTTCGCGTGACACCCGGGACAAGGTCGCCCGGCTGCTGCTGGAGCTGATCCAGGACAACCCGCACCAGTGGCAGCACTTCGGCGCCCTGCTGGCCCAGATCGACCGGGTACTGGACGAACTCTCCCCCGAGCAGCGCAGCCAGCGTCTGATGGACGAACTGGACCGGCACACCAGGGAACAGCTGGAGCGCCACCCCCGCCTGGCCCGCCTCGGGCAGCGCCTCAGCAAACTCCGCCAACGCCTCTGAGCGCCCGGTACCTCGGCGTCTGGCACCTCAGTACCACCGGAGCGCCGGCACCGGAGCGCCCGGTATCCGAGCTGCGGCGCCCAGCAGCCGCCACCGGGCGCAGCCGCCGCCTAGGTCATCGCCTGCGGGAGCAGGTCGGCGAGGATGTGGACGCCGGGGTCTATCGCCGCTGGCCGGGGCGCGGCGAAGCCGATGCGGAAGTGGTTGAGGGGCGGCGAGTCGGCCAGGAAGTACAGGTCGCCCGGTTCGATGAGGACGCCTCTGCGCTGGGCGAGCGCCGTGAGCTTGCGGCTGTCCAGGCCGGGCGGCCCCGTCATCCAGAGGCTGACGCCGCCGGGCGGTGGCGTGGTGTGCCACGGGAGGTGGGTGTTGACGGCGGCGCAGACCGCCTCCCACTTGCGCATCAGCTGGCCCCGGTAGCGGCGTACCGCGCGGTGGTACTCGCCGGACTGGATGAGCAGCGCGAGGGCGCGCTGGGTGTGCCCCGAGGGGTGGCGCACGGAGTAGCGCCGTACGTCGCGCAGTTCGCGGATGAGTTCGCGGGAGGCGACGACGTAGCCGAGCCGCAGTCCTGGCGCGAGGAACTTGGAGAACGTACCGAGGTAGACGACCTGGCCGGTCTCGTCGAGGCCCTTGAGCGCGGGCGTGGGACGCCCCTGGTAGCGGAACTCGCTGTCGTAGTCGTCCTCGACGATGACCGTTCCCGACTCGCGTACCAGCGAGAGGAGTTCGCGGCGCCGCCCGATGCTGAGCGTGACGTTGGTGGGGTGGTGGTGGCTGGGTGTGACGTGCAGGAGGTCGACGCCGTCGAGGCTGGGGGGTGGCTGGAGTCCTGAGCCGTTGACGGGCAGCGGGAGCAGGGTGGCGCCGGCGCGTACGAAGATGTGGCGCGCGTCGAGGTAGCCGGGGTCCTCGACGGCGACGGTCGAACCTGCGCCGAGCAGCGTTCTGCCGAGCAGGTCGAGGCCCTGCTGCGAGCCGACGGTGACGAGCACTTCCTCGGGTGTGGCCTGGACGCCGCGGGCGGGGAGCAGCCGGTTGCAGAGCATCTCCACGAGCAGGGGGTCGTCGGCGGCGATGCTGTCCTGAAGGCTGTACTGGACGTGCGGCTGGTAGAGCGCGTCGTTGAGGGCGCGGGCCCAGGCGCGGGCGGGGAACGCCTTCAGGTCGACCTGGCCGGCGAGGAACGGATAGGGATATCCGGTCCAGTTGGGCTGTTTCTCCAGGTGCGGGAGGGTGTCGCGGCGGCTGGGCAGGTCGCGCAGCCGGGATTCCCAGTCGTAGCGCTGTGCGGCAGGTTCGGGTTCCCTGGCGCAGAAGGAGCGCATCTCGCGGTTGACGAACAGACCCTGGCGGGCGCGGCTCTCGACAAACCCTTCGGCGACCAGTTCCTGGTAGGCGGCGTTGACGGTGTTCCGCGAGAGCCCCAGTTCGCGCGCCAGTTCACGGGACGAGGGCAGCCTGCCGCCCGCGTCGACGGTACCGACGCCGATGCCGTGTTCGATCGCCTTGCGTATCTGCCGGTAAAGCGGCTCCTCGGAGTCCCGGTTCACCTCGATCAATGTGCGCGGCATGTCGCCTCCCGCTGCTTTCCGGGGCGTGCGCGACGTGTCCTGCGCGGTACGGGCACTGCCCTGGTCCCATCAGAGTCGCCGGTCCTGGCACTTTCCGCCGGGCCAGCTGGGTCCGCAATCTAACTGCATCGGCCGTCGCTGACGAGGTGTCCGGCCGCATTCACCACTGATCCGGCAGCTGCCCCACCGGGCGAGCCGGCCTGCCCTGGCCCGGCGTTCCCCGCCCTGTGCGGCTTCTGCTCCCTCTCGATCCGGCCGGAAGCACACCGCGTCCTTCCTTGATTCGCCACTGACTTGATTCGCCACTGACTTGATGCACCACTGATGGGAGTTCCACGTGAGGATCGGCATCCCCCGCGAGGTCAAGAACCACGAGTACCGCGTCGCCATCACCCCCTCCGGTGTCCACGAGCTGACCCGCGCGGGTCACACCGTGCATGTCGAGGAGGGCGCGGGCGACGGCTCGTCGATCGCGGACACCGACTACAAGGCGGCCGGCGCCACGGTGGCCCGTACCGCCGACGAGGTGTGGGGCGAGGCCGAGCTGGTGTTGAAGGTGAAGGAGCCGGTGGCCGAGGAGTACCACCGGATGCGGCCCGATCAGACGCTGTTCACGTATCTGCATCTGGCGGCCTCGCGGGAGTGCACCGACGCGATGCTCAAGGCGGGGATCACCGGGGTCGCCTACGAGACGGTGCAGCCGGCCGACGGTTCGCTGCCGCTGCTGTTCCCGATGTCCGAGGTGGCGGGTCGGCTGGCCCCGCAGGTGGGCGCCTACCACCTGGCGCGCCCCTCGGGCGGGCGCGGCGTGCTCATGGGCGGTGTATCCGGCACCCGTCCGGCGAAGGTCACGGTGCTGGGCGCCGGGGTCTCGGGCATGAACGCGGTGGCGGTCGCGGTGGGAATGTGGGCCGATGTGACCCTGCTGGATCTGAACGTGGACAAGCTGCGCGCCGCCGACCGCATGTACCAGGGCCGGATCACGACGGTCGCCTCCAACTCCTTCGAGGTCGAACAGGCCGTCGCCGCGGCCGATCTCGTCATCGGCGCCGTGCTGGTGCCGGGCGCCAAGGCGCCGCGCCTGGTCAGCAACCGGATGGTGTCCGGGATGAAGCAGGGCTCCGTTCTGGTCGACATCGCGGTCGACCAGGGCGGCTGCTTCGAGGACACGCGTCCCACCACGCACGCGGATCCCGTCTACCCGGTGCACGACTCGCTCTTCTACTGCGTCGCGAACATGCCGGGCGCCGTGCCGAACACATCGACGTACGCGCTGACCAACGTCACGCTGCCGTACGTCCTGTCCATCGCCAACAACGGCCTGCCGGCCGCCGCGCGCGCCGACGCCGCGCTGATGCGGGGCATCAACACCCTCGACGGCACGCTCACCTACCGGCCGGTGGCGGAGGCGCACGGACTCGACTGCGCCGAAGCACCGGCGCTGCTCGCCTGACCGGCCCGACCGTCCCACCCGCCCCACGAGAGGAGACACCACATGACCACCGACTCCGGCCTGCGGGCCCGCGCACAGAAGCACCTCGGCCAGCACTTCACCCGCAAGGACGCCTGGCAGAGCGACGAGCTGCCCGTGTTCGTCAGGAGCGAGGGCTGCCACCTCTACGACGAGTCGGGCCGCAAATTCCTCGACGGCCTGGCGGGGCTGTTCTGCGTGAACATGGGGCACAGCCGCCAGGACATCGTCTCGGCGGCCTCCAAGCAGATGGAGACGATGGCGTACTCCACCAACTGGGGCGCGGCGCACCCGCCGGCCGTCGAGGCCGCTGGACTGATAGCGGAGCTGGCGCCGGGCGACCTGGGGGTGACGTGGTTCGTCAACTCCGGTTCCGAGGCGGTCGAGACCGCGATCAAGTTCGCGCGGCAGTACCACAGGAGCCAGGGACAGCCGGAACGTACGAAGATCATCAGCCGGCACATGGCGTACCACGGGGTCACCCTGGGCGCCCTGTCGGTGACGGGTCTGCCGAAGATCCGCGAGCCGTTCGCACCACTGCTGCCCGGTGTCCGGCACGTGCCCAACACCCTCGGTCTCACCGGTGACCAGGGCCCTGCCTCGGAGCTGGAGTGCGTACGCGCCATCGAGCAGGCGATCGTGGAGGAGGGCCCTGAGACCGTGGCCGCCGTCTTCGCCGAGCCCGTGCAGAACGGCAGGGGCGCGCTGGTTCCGCCCGACGGGTACTGGCAGGAGCTGCGCGCGATCTGCGACAAGTACGGGGTGCTGCTCGTCGCGGACGAGGTGATCTGCTCGTTCGGCAGGCTGGGCCACTGGTTCGGCAGCGGGCACTTCGGGGTCGTACCCGACCTGGTCACCTTCGCGAAGGGCTCCACGTCGGGCTACGCACCGCTCGGCGGCATGATCGCGAGGGAACCGCTGGTCGAGGCGCTGTACGATTCCCCGCTGGGCGGCACCTTCACCCACGGTGCCACCTGGGGCGGCCACCCCGTCGCCACCGCCGTAGCGGTCGCCAACATCACGGCCATGCGGGACGAGCAGGTACTCGGCAACGTCCGCACACTGGGCCCCGAACTGCGTGCGGGGCTGGACGAGATCAGGGACCGGCACCGCGTCGTCAAGGACGTGCGCGGCATGGGCTTCTTCTACGCCGTCGAGTTCATGGGGGACCGCGAGTCGGGCCGTGAGCTGACCGAGGAGCAGTCCACGCGGGTGCTGCGGGAGGTGTTGCCCGCCGCGTTCCGCAAGACGGGTGTGATCCTGCGGCCCGACGACCGGGGCGCCACCATGCTGATGGTCTCCCCGCCGCTGGTCGCCGACCGTGAGGTGCTGCGCGAGCTGCTCGCCGGCATCGAGGTGATGGTGGACGACGTCGAGAGGAGCGTGCACGGCTGACAGACCCTCCGGCGGTGCGGGGGGACAGCGCCCCCACCGCCCCCACCCCACCCCCCCCACACCCACACCCCACCACCCCCACCCGCACCCCCACCCACGCCCGCCCGCCCTGCGACTCCACCGGGATACGGAACTGCTTTCCGCAGGCCCCCATCACG
>NZ_JANCPR020000024.1 GCF_028657195.3 Streptomyces iconiensis | reverse complement strand
GGGTGCGTACTCCGTGCTGGGCCGCGAGCGCGCGCAGTGCGCTGCCTCCGTCCGTTGCCGTGCCGTGGACGTACAGCCGTGCCCGGCCGCGGAGATCGGCGCCCAGGACGGACAGGAGGCGGGAGAGTTCGGGCCACAGCGAGGTGTCGAGTTCCTCGCCGGGGCTTCCCACCTCGATGGCCGGTCCCTCGGCGTCCACCTCGCGGGTCGCCGGTTCCGGCGCCGTGCCGTCGGCGTCCGTGATCCACAGGCCGGCCCTGGTCACCGTGACCTGCCACCTGCTGGACAGCCGCACCGTGCCCTGTTCCTGGTCGCCGCTGTCCGGCAGCGGCAGGTTCCACCCGAGCAGTCGCGGGGCGGGAGCGGGCTCGCCGTGGCGGGCCGGGGCGCACACCACCGCGTCCACGAACGGCTGCCACCGGGGGGCTCCATCGGCGCCGACGAGCACGGCCCGCGCGGTGCCGTCTTCCGCGGCGGTGAGCAGCGGCATGCCCGTGTGGACCACGATCTCGCTGTCGAGCAGGTCGGCCGCTGACTGGCCGGTGCGCAGGAGGTCGCGGGGGCTGCCTGGGGCAAGGCGGACCCGGGAACGGAGGGCCGAGGGCAGCGCGCCGAGCACCTCTCCGACGTCGGAAGCCGAGACGTCCCCGTCCTCCGGGACACCGACCAGGAACGTCGGGCCACGGGGGTCGACCGGCACCGAGTAGCACAGGTCCTCACGCTCCGGCTCCGCCGAGTGCGGTGAACGCGCGAGCAGTCCTGCCGGTATCTGGTGGATCACGCAGCCGCTGTCGGTGCACTCGGGCACCTGCTCGACACCGTGCTGCCACGCGGGCGCGGGCTGACGCGCACCCAGTGCCACAGGACGTACGCCGGGCGAGAAGCTCCACCAGCCGCGTACGCGGGGCAGGTCGGGGCGGACGAAGAGGGAGCCGCCGGGGACGATCTGGACCTCACCGTCCGGGGCGATCACCTCCAGCTCCCAGGCGTCCGCCATCTGCCGGGCCACCGAGACCCGTTCCGGCCGCTCCTCCCCCGCGCCTGACATGACGAGCCGTACGGTGCGGGTGCCCGACTCGCGCAGGGTGTCGAACAGTTCGCTCAGCCGCTGCCAGAACTCCTCCGCGGGTGCTCCGTCCCCGTCCGGGCCCACCGTGCCGGTGACGACGGTGACGATGCCCGGCTCGGCGCCGAGCAGTTCGCACAGTTCGGTCACCTCGGTCCGGCTGATCGCGGCGTCGTGAGCGGCACGCAGCAGGATCAGCGCGCCGTACTCCTCGGCGAGCAGCGGCGCACCGTACCGCTCGCCATGTCCGGCGTCGGGGCCCTCGGCCGGAGCGGCGGTCCCCGGCGTGGAACGCGTGGACCTCCGCTTCGCCTTGCCCCCGCCACCGAACCACCACGACCGTCCCTCACCGGAGCGGCTCACGTCATCCCTCCTTCGCACAGCCGGGCCGACCGGTGTGACGCGTCCGCTCGGGTCCCGTTCAAGGGGTCGTCACCTGGTCAGCCACCCCAGAGGGGGGCGAAGTGACGTGTTGCTCCGGGGGGTTGGAGTGTACGTAGTGACGAAGACGGGCCGGTGATCGGCCCCCCGCCGACAGCCACTCGTCCAGAGATCCCCCCGGGGCCGCCACCGCCGTGGTCGGGGGCGGGGTCGGGCACGACGGTCACCTGGGCTCCCCCTCCTTGCTGTCCCGGGCGTACGGAGAGACCGGAGAGACCACTGCGGCTTCGGGCTGTTCTGGAACGGCCTCGGGCTGTTCGGGTGCGGCCCCGGCCAGTTCCGGTGCGGTCCCGGCCAGCCCGGACGCGGCGCCGGCCGGCTCGGCGGTGGTGGCGGTCACGAGGTCTGCCAGAGCGTCCGGGGTCAGCACCATGCTGACCGGCGCCGAACTGTTGAGGCAGAGGCTGTGCCCCTCAGGCAGCCGTGCCAGCAGCTCGGGCGCCCGCATCCGTTCGAAGCCGAGGCGTCCTGCCGCGTGCAGGTAGGAGGGCGAGGTGAAGACCGGGACCACCGCGGTGCCGTCGGGCACCGACGCGCTGACGGGCTCGCCGCTCGCCGTGACCAGTACTGCCAACTCCGCCTCGGCCAGCGCGTGGGTGACGTCCTCGGCCGGGCCGTAACCGGTGGTGGCGAGCTGGATGGCGGCGTCCACGTCGTCCTCGGGCGCGGGCCAGCCGAGCGCTTCCGGGGAGGGCTGGTAGTTCTCGTTGTCCTGCCACTCCACGATCTCGCCCGCGTCGTCGGAGCGCCACTGGCCTGCCACCGCCCAGTCAGGCGGCGGGCCTTCGCCCTGCCACGCGGGGTCGGTCAGGTAGAGCCAGTGGTTGGGCGCGAGCTTGGCGGCCTTGACGAACTCCTCCGGCGGCTCCGGCAGTTCCGGCGGCTCCGGCAGTTCCGTCGTCCCGCTGTCGTCGGGTGTCACGGTCGTCGTCTCGTCACCGACCGTCGCCCCCTCGCCCGCCGTCGCCCCCTCGCCGACCGTCACCTCGTCACCCGTCGTCGTCTCCGCACCCGCCGTCACCGCGTCACCGGCCGTCGGCTCCGCACCGACCGTCACCGCGTCACCCGCCGTCGGTTCCGCACCGGCGGGCGATGCGGGTGCCGCGGCTGTGTCCGGTACGGGCTCGGCGGAGGCGGTGCCGGCCGTCGACTCGTCCTGTCCTGGTGGGGTGGCCGGGCCGGAGGCGCCGTTGTCGCTCATGCTGTCCTGTCCTCACTCACTGGGCCGACTGGCTCGCTCTCATGCCCGCGATACGGGCGCGCCCTCGCGGGATGCCGGCGGTGCCCATCGCGTCCCCCCGCACGGGTTGGCCTCCGGGTCTCCGGCACCTGACGAACAAGATCGGTTAGCGGCATCATTGCTGCGTGTGCCGCCTTTCGTCCAACGGGGCCCCTGGGCTGTCCAACGGATTCCCTCCGACGTCGGGCGTCGCGAAGGGGCGGCCGGCTTCGTCCTCGGCGGTCCACAGCGCCGCTTCGAACGCGTCTACGGCCGCCTCCAGTGCGGCGAAAGCGGCGGAGAGTGCGTCGGATTGCAGCGACCACTCGCGTTGCAGTTCGCGGACCGTCTCCAAGACCTCGCGCAGCGGCACGAAGGCGCCCGGCAGCGTCGCGGTGCCGGCGCCCGCCAGTACGGTCTCGACCTCCGCGCGGAGGCCGCTGAGACCGCGCCCGATCACGCGCTTGGACACGGCCGTGGGCTTGGCCCCGGCCCGCAGCGCCGCGCCGATCGTCGTGGTGAGCGAGCCCAGCAGCCCTTCGAGCACGACGGCTTCCGTCACGGCCTCCGGCCACGGTGCGGCGGAGGTGTCGTCCCGCGTCAGGGCCGGGTTACGGCTCATCGCCGCCGTGAACTCCCGTGCCAGGACGGGCAGAGCGATGCCGTTCAGCGGAATGGACGAGGGACGGTAGGGGGTGGCGCGCGCCTCGAAGAGGAGGAGACCGTTCTCGGCGTCAGCGCCCATGGCGCCCATGCCGAAGTCCACGTCCAGGTCGCCGGTGTGCAGGGGGAAGCCGGGCGGGGGTGAGAGCAGGTCCTTCTTGAACGGTCCCTCGCCACGGCCGTGGACGATCGAGCGCAGCCAGTCGATCCTGGTGGGCCCCTCGTTGAGGAGGTTGTCCTTGTCCTCGTAGGGCTCCCGGAACACCCGGTCCGACGGGTTGTGGCCGAGTGCCCGCATGAGGTCCGGCAGCTCCTGGCCGCTCCGGGGCAGCAGCAGCGCGTCGATGTCCCGGCGGTCGCCGTCGTCCAGCAGTTCGTCGCGGATGGAGCAGAAGTCGCTACGGGTCATCAGCCGGAAAGCCGCCACCACATGACGGCGGATGGCACGCGCCCTGATCGTCCCGTACTGCGCACCGGCCCGCTCCAGATACAGAACGATCAGCCGCGCGAACCCGTGGGCGCGCGGCGACAGAGGGCGGCCGTGTTCCCGGAGGAAGAACTCCTCGACCTCGGACACCCTTTGCTGAAGCTTCTCCGCCTCCTCCCGTGCGAACAGATCACGGACCGTTTCGCCGAGGTCCTCCAGACCTGTCCCGTACGTGGCCTGGAGCGTCGCCCGGAACCTGAGGCTCTCGGCCGTGACGGTCGCCTCCCTGAGCAGCCCCGAGGAGTCCGCTCCCGGTACTCGGGCGAACAGGTCGGAGAGCGGGAACCGGTTGTCCGGCGCCGACATGGCCAGGGTGCGCATACGCCCGACGATCCCCGTGATCCGGCGGAGCGCTCTCTCGGCCTGCTTCATGTCCGACACCGGGTCCAGCACGAACTCCAGGTTGGACCTGGTGTACGGCGGATCGTCCGGTGTGTCGGTCTCCAGCCGCCAGCCCTCGCCGCGGAAGAGCACCACGCCCCGGGCGTAGAAGGGCACGGTGACGCCGCCGAGTTCCAGCTCGAAGCCCGCCTTCGCCGTCAGGCGCGGCGAGAGTACGGGGGTCGTCGCCGACCGCTCGGTGTGGACCGCGGCGCCTGCCAGGTACCGGTCGCCGTCCCGGACCAGCAGCACGGAGCGGCCAGCGCCGGAGCCGTGCTCGGCCATGCCGTGCTCGGTCACCACGCCGTCCTGTCCGACGACCGCGACGGCGACGGCCAGCTCCCGGGCGACGGCAGCGGCGAGGGCCGTGTCGACCACGAGGGCGACGGCCGGGTCGAGGGTGCGGTCGCCGTCGGGGGCCGCCAGCATCCGGAAGCGCTGGACCGGGGTGAGCGCGAGGTCGCGCACCGGCAGCTTGTCGCCGCGCAGGACAGCCTCCGTCTCCTGGGCGGGGCTGAGCCGCACGCCGGCGGCCGTCAGCCGCGCGGTGGCGATATCCGGGCCGGCGTCCAGCGGCGGCAGTGCGGCGGCGTCCGGCAGCTCGTCCTCGGTCACCCGTTCGGCTGCCCAGTCACGCAACTGCCCCTCGCCCACCGGGGGTTCCACCCCGGCCTCGCGCAGGGCACGGCACAGCGCCTCGCCGAAGGCGTCGCCAGGCCCCTCGCCGGTGTGCAGGGCGAAGGTGGTGTCCCCCAGCCGTGCTGTGGACGGTCCGGAGCGCTCGTAACGGCGGCCCGCCTGGCCGTCGTTGCCCGTCTCCTCGGGGCCCGTACGGGCATGGCCCGTCCCCTCGGGGCCCGTACCGGCATGGCCCGTCTCCTCGGGGCCCGTCTCCTGCCGCTCCCGGGGGGCCGGGGCTGCGAACGACGGGGCGTGGGCGGGCGCCGTCACCGGGCCTGTGGACACCGGGGCTGTGGGCACCGGGCCGCCGGTCGCGGGCGGTGGCGCGAGCGGCCTGGGGTTTCCGAACCCGCCGCGTACATGGACCGGGGCCACCAGCCCGAGGTCGGTCACGGGGCGCGGACGACCGGCGGTGTCCGGTTCCAGGGCGACCGTGGTCCTGCCTGTCGCGGGGTCGGTCCAGAGCGTCGGCGTGCCGTAGGCGGACCACATGTGCCGGCCAGCGAGCAGCGCGCACTGGCCCGGCAGGCTGTCCACGACGGGGGCACCCGGGCGCGGCCTGGCACCTTCAACGAGCAGGATGACCGGGGTGTTCAAGGGGAGGTCGGCCAGCTCCGGGTCACGGTGGAACAGTTCGCCGACCTCGGCGTGCGGCACCGGGGTGCCGATCACGGCGTGGCCTCGCACCTGTGGGGCCCGGTACAGCCAGGGCCGGGGCGCGGCCGGCTCTGCCGGGTCGTACCAGGGCGCCGGAACCGTGGAGTCCGGCACGAGCCTGCCGTCCGGTTCGCGCCGCAGCAGGGTGACCGTGGCCGGATCGAAATCGAGGGGCCCGGCGCCCCGGTGCGCTCCGGTGTGGTCGCGGCCGAGCGCGGCGCCGCCCTTGGCGGCCGGCAGCGAGGTGCCGGCCAGCGCGCCGCGCAGCTCCAGGTGCAGCTCGGCCACCTCGGCGGGCCGGCCCAGGTCGCGGCCCAGCGCTGCTGCCCTGCGCAGGAGTTGGATCAGCTCAGGACGGCGTGCCGGGTCGGGCGCATGCAGGTGGAGCAGACGGGCACCGTACGCGTCAACGGCCTGGGCGCCGCCCTGCCCGATCCTGGCCAGCAGCTCCTGGACCTTGACCTCGGCCCACAGCATCCGCGACCGCTCCGCTTCACCCACCGGCGCGGGGCCCGTGAGCTGAAGGGTGTGCGTGGTGAGGGCGTCGAAGCCGGGGTCGGCGAGCAGCGCGGCGACGTTCGCGACCACTGGCAGCGGAACGAAGCCGGTGAGCGCGAGCCGCGGGTCCCGTGCCCGCGCCGCGCCCGCCAGCTTCAGCAGGGACGCCGTCGTCTGCCGCGCGGTGGGCTGCATGGTCGTGTGCTGCCGCGTGGTGGGCTGCGTGGCCGTGGGCTGCTCCCCGGTGGCTTGCGGGGCGCCGGCCAACTGCCGGGCCTGGTACGCGTGCACCACGCGGTCGAACAGCTCCACGGTGAACAGCGGGACGCGGGTCAGCCCGGGATCGTCGCGCAGCATCGCGTCCAGCGCGCCGGCGCCGCGCAGCAGTTCCTCGTACTCCGGTTCCTGGTCGATCCGGTCGCCGAACCGCATGCGCAACAGCCGTACGAGGCGCAGCGTCCGCTCCCTCACTGCCTCCGGCACCGGTCCGTACCCGGTGTGCAGCCCGGCCGTACGGGCGCGGGCGTTCAGCTCGGCGCCCCGCGGCTCCGGCATCCGCACCTGCGGCGCGTACACGCGGCCCCGCGCGTCGGTGCCGGCGGCGAGGTGCTCGCCGTCCACCGAACCGATGCCCGTGTGCGCCTTGCGCAGGAAGCCGTATGCCGGGCGGTCGTGGTCGTTGGCCACCTGCTGCGTCTCGGAGATGACCGCCAGCGGGTCGGGCACGAAGGGCACCGGGCCGAACGTACCGGCGTAACCGATGCCCTCCGGCAGCGCGCTCAAGCAGACAGGACCCACGACCGGGGAAGCGGAGGGCAGCCGCCGCAGGCTGCGGCGGCGCTTCAGCGCTCCTGACGTGCGCGGCGCCTCGGTCTCCAGGAATCCGGGGCGGCCGTTCCCCGCGTCGGTGAGGGCCCATTGGGAGGTGCCCGGCCTGCCGTGCCTGGCCGCGAAGTACGGCGTGGGCTCGTTCGCCGCCACCCATGGCAGGACGAACGGCCGGCTGACCGCGCCGGTCGCCTCGTCGTAGTGGACGAAGTGCGTCGCCTTCGGCAGGTCGAGCAGCATCCGGCTCCGGGCCCGTACGCCGGTGTCGCCGGGCGCGAAGGACGCGTGTCCTGCCGACCGGTGGTCGGGGCCGATGAAGGGCAGCGAGAACACATGCTGCTCCCACTCCTCGCCCCGGTCCCCGTCGTGGGGCTGGGTGCCGGGCTCGCTGAGCAGCCAGCCACCGACGATTTCCCGCTCGGCCGAGACATCGAGGCCGACCATGCCCCGCAGGTCGAGACGGCCGCTCGGTGACCATACGTTCCGGCGCACCAGATCGG
Organism: Streptomyces iconiensis; assembly: GCF_028657195.3. Taxonomy (GTDB): domain Bacteria; phylum Actinomycetota; class Actinomycetes; order Streptomycetales; family Streptomycetaceae; genus Streptomyces; species Streptomyces iconiensis. The sequence goes on along the minus strand of NZ_JANCPR020000024.1, from coordinate 137,680 downwards.
CGTTGTCCTGGGTCAGTGCCTGGCCGCCCACGGCCGCCAGGTCCACGGCCATCAGCAGCGGTACGTCACCCGGCAGCGCGTTCAACTCCTCGTCGAGGCCGAGCAGTTCGGCCACGACGTCCTTCGGCGCTTCGCGCCGGAAGCCCCCGCTGCCGAGCACCGTGACCGTGAAAGCCGATCCGCCGGCCAGCACCGCGTACGGCGCGGGCCCCCACGGTGCCGGTGCCGGCTGCGCCGTGGCGACGCCGTCGGCGAAGGTGGTGGTGCGGCTCAGGTCGAAGGCGGGATCGAGGGGTGCGCCGGTCCAGTTCAGACCGCGCGCGCCGTGTGCCCCGGTGAAGCGGAACTCGTCGGTGAGCGCGCCGTTCTGCTTGAGGTAGCAGGCCGAGAGGCGCGCGAGGCCGGGCGCATCCGCCATGGCCGGGTCCCCCGCGATCTGTATGAGCGCGCGCCGGTGGTCCATGGTCACGGAGGTGTCCTGGCCGAGCATGAGCACATGACGGGTGAGCGCGTCCAGGTCCAGCGGGCCGCCGCGCAGCGCGGGGACGCCTGCGCGCAGCGCGTTCAGCCGGCGCAGCGCCTCCCGAACCCCGGACCGCGGCTGCGTGTTGGGCCGCGGGCCGGGCTGCGGCTGCGGGTCGGGCTGCGCGGGGGCCTGTGACTGCGGCTGTCCGAAGAGGCTGTGTTCGATCGCGGCGCAGTGGGCCTCAGCGTCGTACGGGGCCGTGACCGCCGCGGGCGAGGCGGGCGGGTTCGCCCACGGCCCGCGGGCGCCCTGGCCCGGGGTGGCGAAGGACGCCGGTGTCCCGCTCATCCAGCCGTGCACCGCCAAGCCGCCGGGCCCCTGCGCGGTGAGGTCCGTTCCGTACGCGCCCTGCTCCCAGGCGCGCGGCGCCGCGAACCGCTGGGTCAGTGCGTACCCCGACAGCTCCAGGTGCGTGCCCAGTTGGGCTGCGGCCGTGACCATGGCGAACGGCAGTGCCTGCGGGAGCGGGGGTCCGCCAGCGCCTGCGTACGGGGCGACGGCGGCGCCCAGACCCGCCCACGTCAGCGGGGAGCGGTCGCCCTGCGCGGCGCGCACCCCGTCGAGCGCGTGGAACCCGTGCAGCAGCGCCTCGAAGGCGGCGGTGTCGTCCTCCAGCAGCGGCCCGTACACCAGCCTGACAGCGCGCACCCAGCGCAGCACGTCCGTGCCGCGGCGCCGGTCGCCGGTGATCCGCTGTGCCAGCAGGGCGAGTTGGGGTGACGACGGCTCGGGGCGGAACCCTGCCCACCAGTCGCCCTCGGCGAGCCCGAACCGCGGTCCCGCGTGCGCGTCGCCCGGCAGGATGCCCGGCTCCTGCCCCAGGCCCGAGGTCCACACCCAGCGGCTCCAGGCAGTGGCCATGAGCTGACCTGCGATCGGGTGTTCCAGCGGATCGTGCGGCGGCGGGCCCGCCACGTCGGCGCCCAGAACGACGGCCGCTGTCTCCGCTTCCAGGGCGATCAGGTCGGGGTCGACGGCGAAGAGGAAGTCCATGAGCGCCGCGTGGCCGACCGCCCTGTCCGAGCCGTCCCGCAGCCCGAGCCTGACCATCGCGGCATTGCCGCTGAGGCCCACCAGGTACGCCTTCTCGAACGGCAGGGGCTGGGGCGCTGTCTCCGGCACCTGCGGCCCGTGCGGGCCCTGGAACTGCTGGGACCACAGCACGCACGTGTACGTGGTGACCTGGGGCAGCAGGCCGTAGGAGTTCTGGCGGCCGTCCAACTCCCCGGCCGGGCGCGCGGAGAAGCCCACCGGGTCACCCTCCCCGGGCTCCCAGTGCGTCGTCCCGACGACCTCGTCCACCGGCACCCGCGTCCCGTCCAGGGCCGCGATGTCCCTGTTCCAGTGGATCGGTGACGGCATCTGTGCGGGGTCGGCGAGTACGTGCAGGGCGCGGCTCGCGGAACCGACGACCTCCTGGAGCCGGGCGCGCTGTCCGGGAGGCGCCTGGGCGAGGAGCCCGGCCGCTTCGCCGACCGCCTGGGCGAGCGTCCGGTGGAGGCCGGCGGGGAGCGGGCTGCCCAGCGCGTGGCTGCCCAGCGCCTGCGCGAGGGCGTGGGCGTCGTACAGGGACAGCAGCTGCCTGGCCGGACCTTCGGCACACGGCATGCCGTTCTGGGCCACTGCCAGGAACGGGGCGAGGTCCCGCACCACCGTGTCGTTCAGGATGCGCGCGACGGCCTGGCTCAGCACGTCGTCGGAGAGCGGGACCGCGGACTCCACGGCCCGCTGGTAGGTCCGCCGGCTGAACTCCGCCAGTTCGGCGAGGACTTCCCGGATCTCCCCGTCGGTTACCATCAGCTCGGTGATCCCGTAGAGCCGCAGCTCCTCCAGGAGCAGGACGACCGGCAGGCGGCCCTGGTCGGTGTCCAGCCTCGGGTAGTCCTCCATGCCGACGCTCTCGTACTGGCCGACGGTCCTCCCCTCCGGCGTCCGCCCCGTCAGCGTGGCGGTCAGGTGCTCGCGCGGCGTCGGCGCGTCCTCGTCCTCATGGACGGCGTCGAAGAACCCCTCGGGGAACGGCGTACGGAACATCCCCTGATAGGTGGTCAGCACCTGGGTCAGCAGGGAGACCGTCATGTCGGTGATCTCGTCGTGGCTTCCGTCGAGGAACTCCCGTATCCGCGCCCCCATGCTCAGCAGCGTCCGGTCGAACGGGTGCCGGGACGCCACCGCCAGCGCGTTCTTGACCAGGACGTTCTCCTTCCCCATGCCGTTGACCGGCGCGGCGGCGACATGGCCGAACAGCCACCTCCCGTACCCCCACACCTTGTCGACCTCCGGGACGGCGGAGAGGAACGGCAGGAGTCCGAGTTCGACGGGCACGTCGTAGCCGGTGCTGTGCCGCACGAAAGCGCCGGCGAGCCCGAGCCCGAAGTCGTTGCCCACCTGGAGCAGCGGCCCGATCGCCGGCACCTTCAGCCGCCGCACGGCGAGGTCATGGAGTTCCCGCAGGCCGACGGCGGGAGCGCCGACGGTGGGCTGTGCGTAGACGCGGCCGTTGTTCCCCGGGCGCTGGGGATAGACCGTGACGCGCGTGCCGCCCTCGGCCAACTCCCAGCCGGGGAGGCCCGACAGGAGGGCGCCCAGCGGCACTCCGCCGGGATGGTCGTTGGCGGCCCTCAGACGCTGCCGCAGCCGTTCGAGCTGGGCCAGGCCCTCCGCCGGTGACTGCCGTCGCTCGCCCGGGACGGTGGCCATCGCGTCGACGACGATCTCCCCGATGCGGAACTTCTGCACAACGGGCCTGCGCGCACCGGGCGGCACCGGGGGCTCCCCCATCGTGATGTCGAAGAGTTCCCCGGTGTCGGGGACGTACCAGAAGGGCATCTTGTCGGCCACCAGCGCCAGCCCGGGGCCCCATGCCAGCCGCAACGCCTCGGGCACCTCACCGCTGATGGTGAGCAGGTACCGCTCCTCGACCTCCAGCCCGAGTGCGCCGTACTCGTGCTCGGTGGGCAGGTCGGCCAGCGCCCGGGCCGTGGACGAGGACTCGGTGAACGCGGGCAGCGCGTCCGCCAGGACACGCCCGGCCCGGTCGATCACCACGGCCCGCGTCTCGACGAGAGCCAGGTCAGGTGGGTCCGCCGACACCCTGCGGCCCGCGCGCGCTGAGGGGTCCACCGCCACGACACCGGTACGTCCGCCCTGGTGGTACGCCGCCCACACATGCCCCACCGCGCCGCCCTGACGCCGCGCCAGCACGAACGCCACAGCGCCGGGCCCGGCGTCCTCCACCGCCTGCCGCACCGCGTCCCAGTCCCGCACCCGGCGCCAGCCAGGACCGGCCACCAGGCCCGTCGCCGCAGCGTCAGGGCCCACGACGGCCGCCGAGTCGTCCACCGTGCCGGCGGTACGCACCCCTCCCGGGTACAGCGCGTCCCGCAGACCGGCCACCAGCGTCAGACACCGCTGGACCGACAGCGCGCTCACCGGCAGCGTCCGCGCCAACCGGCCTGCCACGCCCTCCAACTGCCGCCGGCTCAGCACCGGACGCGGCGCCACCGGCGTCGTCAGCCGCCGGACCGCGGCGGCACGCTCCCGCGCGGCCAGGGCCCGCGCGGCCTGCTCCTCGGCGATCGGCTCCTGGGCAGTCAGCTCCGGCGTCGGCTCCGGCGGGACGGCGGTTTCCGGGACCGGGGTGGTCACCTCGACGGACGGCACCGGCATCTCGGAGGCCCAGCCGTGCAGCGGGCCAGGGGCGAAGGGCAGGTGGACAGGGCCTGACCCGGTGCGCAGGGCGAGTTCGACGGGCTTCCGCGCCCGGTCCGTGGCGCGGACCGCGGCGTCCAGGGCGAGCCGGATGTCGGCGGGGAGCGTGACCCCCTGGGTGTTCAGTACCTGGTCGACCGGGTCGCCGTCCCGCAGGGCCTGGCGGACGGCGTCCAGGCTCCGGCGGGTCGCGGGCGTCACCTCGCCGGCGTCCAGCCACACCTGGGCGCGCGCGTCCCGCTCGTCGAACGCCTCGGCGAGCCGGTCGCCGAACTCCTCGGGGCGCAGCGCCCGCCAGTCGGGCAGGCCGCACGCGGCGAGGGCAGCCGGCACGTCGTAGACCTCGGGGGACGGCCGGGCCGGGCTGATGCCGAGGCCGAGCACGTCCTCCAGGGTGGGGCGCAGCACCACGTTGCCTGTGACCCAGCGTGTGCCGTCGGGGCCGGTGACCTCCAGCACGGCGTGTGCGGTCAGCGTGTAGCCGAGGACGCCGCTGTCGTCGCGCTCGCCGTCGGTGTTCTCCGAGGTGGGCGTGCCGTACTTGAGGATCTCGCGGCGGAAGCTGGTGCCCCCGGTGGCCTGGCCGACGCCGGTGCTCTCGCCCGCAACCGGGACGGTCCCGGTGAGGGTGTCGGTGTCGCTGTCGGTCAGCCCGCCCTTGACAGGCGCCGAAACCGACGGCGCGAGGGCGCGGCTGCCGCTCGTGGCGTAGCTGCCGGTGGTGGTGCGCACCCGCTGGGACAGCACGTCCCGGCTGACGGTCTCCAACTGCGGCCGGTACAGCGCGAGGCCGATCCGCGCGGTGCCGCCGGAGGGCTCATCTCCGGTGTAGCGGGACGCCTGGGCGGGCGTGAGCTGGACCATGCCGCGCCGGATGAGGTCGCCGAGCCTGCGCATGCCCGCATCTGCCGACGTGGAGGTTCGGGGCAGCTCCTTGCCGCGCAGTTCCGGATCGACCTCCCGCAGCGCGTCGGCGAGGTGGTCCATCGCGTCGAAGTCGTACACGGTGACAGGACCGGTCGGGGTCCACAGCGCGGCGCCGGAGAGCCGGTCCCGTTCCGCGCCGGTCCCCGGCGCTGCGGGCGGTCCGCCGGCCGGCGCCGTGGCAGCGGGCGCCACCGGCGCCGCGGGTGGCCTGGGGTCGGTCGGGTGCACGTCCGGTGTGATCAAGGTCGGCTCGGGGGCCGGGAGTTCCGGGGTCCCGTCCTCGCGGCACAGCAGGGTCTCGCTGCCGGGGAAGCGCAGCGTGACGGCGATGGACGTGGGAGCCACGGTCGTGGGAGCCACGGTCGAGGGCGTGGGCGTGGGAGCCACAGTGGCCTGAGGCCCGGTCGCGGTCGCGGGAGCCACGGTCGCGGTCGTGGGGGGCACGGTCGCGGGAGCGGGCGGCACGGTGCTCGGCGTACCTGTGCCCGTGGTGCGGCCGAGTGCCTGGTCCATCCAGCCGGTCAGCCCGGCGGAGTCGGCGGCCGACAGCACGCCGTCGAGCATCCGCCCCGTCAACTCCCCCAGCGAGGCGACCCGGTTGCTCAGGAAACCCAGCGCCGATTCGTCCAGCCTGCGGGAGGTGACCTCCACCCGGTACTCGTACGTCACCTGGAACTGCGCGGCGGGCCTGAAGGTGCGCGGCCACTCCTGGTGGTTGCGGGTGACCGTACGGGAGGTACCACGGCTGCCGGTGCTGGTGTAGGAGGCCGAGCCTCCCGCACTGCCGCTGCGCCCGGTGCCGGGCAGCAGCGTGAAGCCGCCCGTCCCGCTGAGCGTGAGGGTGAACCCGGAGCTGTGGGAGCGGCTGTGGGTGATCGCGCTCGCCGCCGCTGAGTTGATGTTGTCCAGCCCCGAGTGGGGCAGCAGCGCGCCGCGCAGCGCCAGCAGGTCGGTGCCGGGCGCCGGGCAGGCGTTGAGCGCCACCTCCACCAGGTGCAGCCCGGTGCGCCCCCGGTAGGGGAAGTGGAAGCGCCGCCAGTGGCCCGCACCGCTCGAAGCCAGCGACCGCAGACCGGTCACGCTGCCCGCCTCGGCGAGGCGCGAGTCGAGGCCGCGCACGTGGCGGCCACGCCCCGGGGTGAGCGAGTCGGGCGCCTCGCGCTCGACGGCGGTGCGGATCGCCTCGGTGAAGTCGTCCAGCGAGCCGGTCGGCAGCGCCTCGGGCACGGTGGCGAATCCCAGGGACCGGCCTCCGGCGCGCGCGAAGTACCGCGGCAGCAGCCGGTCCATGGGCGGGTCCAGCGGTTCCAGACCGGCCAGTCTGGCCAGTTGGGGTGTCTGTCTGACCAGGGTCTCGGTGGCCCAGAACACCACGCCGCCGGGGACGGTCACCGCGTACGCCACCGAACTGTGCGGGCCCACGCCGACGGCGTTCGCCACCGCGTTCCTGCTCCCCTTGCGCAGCAGGACGACGTAGGTGGCGTCGGCCCGGAACGCGTGGAACCGGTTCTTGGCGTGCGCCTCGGAGTTGACGCGGTCGGTGAAAGCGGAGTCGGTGTCCGTCCGGCTGCCGGAGACGGCGAGGTTGCGGCTGCCGCTGCCCGAGACGCTGCCGGGGCGCTCGCCCGCGTGCGAGGCGGTCAGCCCCGTGCCACCCAGACCGGAGGTCGAGGAGGTGGTGCCGCGCCAGGCGGAGTCGGTGCTCGTGACGTCGTTCTCGGCCCAGGTTGCGGCGTCCGGGTCCTCGCCGGGGTGCCCCGTGCCCTCGTGGACCGCGTGCTGCAGGTAGCCGCGGATCTCGCCCTGGATGTCGGTGCCCAGCAGCGTGCCCGAGGCGTCGGCGTCGATGACGTGAACGCCGCGGAAGATCTGCGGCGAACGGGTCATGAGGCTCGTCGAGGACGACGCGGCCCGCAGCACCTCCTGGACCGGGCTCTCGGCGTCCGTGACGGACTTGCCGACGGTCATGTCCTGGAGCATGTGCGCTGGCTGGGCCAACGCGGTGAGGGCCGGGGGCAGGTGCGAGAGCAGGTCGGTACCCTGCGCCGCGGCCCAGCGCAGGACGCGGGCGAGCGGGGCCGGTTCGGGGGGCGTCTCGGACTCGGGGGCGATACCACCGAGGAGCTGCCGGAAGGCCGTGGTCAGCCCGGCGCTGCCCATCGCGACGTTGACGTGCGCCGGGCCGGGGAGCAGCACCACGTCCTGCGGACGCCGGCCGTCGGCGTCCGGGATCATTCGCGCCTTGGTGAAGTCCTCGCTCGTCGCCCGCCGGATGGAGACCGGGCCGAGCGGGGTCGCCGGGGCGTCGAGGGTGCGGGAGAGCGGGATGCCGAGGGAGACGATGCCGTCCTCGGAGTCGAAGGTGGCCAGCGGGACGGCACCGTTCTCCGAGAACACGGACATGGTGAAGGTGCCGGGGATGTGGAAGACCCCGAGTCCGGGCTCGGCGAAGGTGAGCATGTCGAGGCCGTAGGAGGAGGCCGTCCCCGAGGCGTCGCCGTGAAGCTGGTGGGTGAGGGAGGCGCTGGTGGGGACGCCGCCCGCCACGGTCCAGTTGTGCGGGGCCGGGCCGTTGGCCTCGGCGGAGAAGCTGCCGAACACCGAGTGGCTGGAGCTGCTGGACTCGCTGCCCACGTTCCCCATGCCGTTGGCGTTCATGACCGACCAGCCCGGCAGGTTCTTGACGTGCCGGGGCGAGGCGCCCTCCGTCGGCACCACGGACAGGTCGGCGCTGACCCGCCAGACGCCGGTGGCGAGGGGCATGTCGAAGTAGAGCGGGTGACCGCCGTCCATGAGTGCGCCGGTCGCGCCGCGCAGGCCGATCTGGGAGCGCGCGACGGCCAGTTTCCTGGCGTTGGCGAGCCACGCCATGAGGACCGAGGTGTCGTTGTCCAGCCACGTCAGGCGCTGCCGCTCGGTGGGCGGCAGGAGGCCCATCGTGCGCAGCAGGGTCTCCAGCTGGTCGAAGAGCGGTCCGGTGCCGGTGATCTTCAACGGTGTGGCGTTGATGCCCAGCGAGCGCAGGGATGCCAGCTCGGGCGGCGGGTGCCGTTCCTCGCCCGGCGCGACCGGGATGCCGTTCGTATCGGCCATGGACGGCACGCGCATGGACTGGCCTGTGGGGCTGTCCAGTTCGAACGGCTCGGTCCTGCCGCCCTTGGGGAGCACCAGTACGGCGGTGTAGGTGATGTCCGCGTCCGTCAGCAGGTGCGGGTTCCCGCTGGTGAGGCTGTACCAGTCGTACGCGGTGCCACCGGAGTTGAGGGTGCGGGTCCGCTTGTGCTTGTAGCCGCCGCCGAAGACGAAGTTCCCTCCGGCGGACGGCCCCTGGAACGTGGTGGAGAGGGTGAACTCCGCCTGCTCGGCGTTGGACACCGTCAGCGCGGTCTTGGCACCGACCGTGTGCAGCAGGTCGGTCTCCAGGACGCCCTTCGTGCTGCTGCGGGCCACCGCGGCGGGGCTCAGCGAGTTGATCCGCGCGGAGACCTCCAGGTAGCCCAGCGGCTCCCCGCTGCGGTCCAGGAGGATCGGCGAGGGGTACGCCGAGGCCAGCATGAGCAGGAGTCCCGAGCGCCGGTTGTTCTCGTCCAGGAACGTGCGCAGCGCGGCGGCCGAGTCGTCCGACATCCGGCGCAGGTGCGGGCGCAGCTGGTCGGCGGCGAGGAAGGCGTCGCACAGTTCGCCCGGGTCGCGGACGGTGTCCACCCGGTGCAGCGGCAGCTCGTCGGTGAGGGTCTCCGGCTCCGCCGGGATGTCGTGCGGGGAGACCGGGCCGAACGGCCGGGGCGGCATTCCCTGCGTGAGGTAGTGCGGGAACCACGCGGTGACCCGGCCCGGCGCGGTCTCGGCGCCGCTCCAGTCCGCGTCGGTGTACGGCGTCGGCGCCGTGGGCCCCTCGGCGGGAACGGCCGTGAACTCCCAGCGCACCCCGTAGTCGAAGGCGTGCGAGGGCTCGGCGGAGAACGCCAGCGCGGACATCGCGGTGTAGTTCTCCGGGACCGTCACCACGACGGCCTGCTGGTTGTGCGTCAGCGTGAACTTCGGGGTGAACGTCTGCGAGGCCACCGCCGGGTTGTCGGTGTCGTGGATCAGCCAGGTACGGCCGTAGGCCAGCGGCAGGCTCCGTACGTTCCCGGAGGAGAGGGTGTCGCTGGTGTCGACCGCGGTCCGGTTGCGCTCCTCGACGTTGACCTGCCGCCCCTCCGCGGTGTCCTCGTTCATCACGGCGGCAGGCCGGTGGCCGAAGAACTCGGCCCGCGCCGAAACCTGGTAGCTGAGGCCCCGGCAGGTGACCGTGCGGGACATGCCCTTGGGGCCCAGCAGATACGGCAGCGCGTCCAGCAGCTCGTCGCCGTCGTACTGTCCTGCGATGTCCCGCCGGAGCGCCTCGGCGCCGCCGGGGTCCTGGGCCTCGGGGTCCTGGACAGGCCGGTCGAGTGCGGCCCGGGCACGTACGGTCCCGGCCAGCCGCTCGTGCAGCCAGCGGACGGTCTCCTCAGGGAACGGCATGAGGTGCACCGCGCCCTGGAGGCCCCGGTGTTCGCGTCCGAAGCCCGCGACGAGGGCGGAGAGTGCCGGGTCTGCGGGCGCGGTGACGGCGTCTTCATCCGGGGCGGTGGTGACGGCTTCAACCGGGTCGGTGGTGACAACTTCCGCCGGGGCGGCGGTGACAGGTTCAACCGGGTCGGTGGTGACAGCTTCCGCCGGAGCGGTGGTGACAGCTTCCGCCGGGTCGGTGACCGTGTCGGCTTGGGCCGTGTCGGCTTGGACGGTGTCGGCGGGGGGCGTGGTCGCCGGGGTGACCGCCGGGGGCCGCAGCGTTTCCAGGGCGATGGCGTCGGTGGACTCGACACCGGCCACGTCGTTGCCGTCCTGGTCTTCCCGTTCTTCCCCTTCTTCCCGGGCGTCCTCGCCGTCCCGGGCGGGCGGGGTGGGCGGGGCGGGGAAGAGCGCCTCCATCGACGGCGGTGGCTGGGTTCCGGCGCCGGTGAACGTCCCCGCGAGCACCAGCCCCGGCACCAGGGCGTTGCCCTGGACGGGAGCGGCCGGTCCCGGGACGGGAGGGTGCGGCTGGGGTACGAGGGTGGCCTCCGCGCGGCCGAACAGCGCACGGAAACCGGCCCAGGTCTCGTTCTCCGCGTCGGTCGCGACGGTCGGGTTGGCCCGCTCTGTGCTGCGGGGGTCAGGAGCGGGGCCGTAGACCTTCTCCAGCAGCGGCAGCATGCCGGGCTCGTTCTCCCGCACCCACCGCGCGCCGTTGTTGCGCTGGTGGCCGGTGTACGGGTCGGGGCCGTGGTTGGTGCCCAGGTAGACGTTGGTGAGCTGGGCGAACCACTCGTGCTGGTTGCGCGAGGAGTAGTTGGGGTCGGGGCGCGTTCCGGAAGGGTCGCGCAGCGGGCCGTCCGGCCACGGCGCGTCGACCCCCTGGTCCTGCCGGTCCCAGAAGGTGTCGGTGATCAACTGCTGGTCGTCCGGGGACAGTCCGTAGTGGTGCAGCGCGTGCGCGATCTCGTGGGTGGTGGTGGAGTAGCCGTCCGCGTAGCGCACCGCGCCGGGCACCTGCGTGTGCTCGCCCAGCAGGTTCTCCTCCGAGACCAGCACGTTCCCTTCGGACTGGAGGCCACGCAGGTCGTCGAACGTGCGGCCCTCCGGCGCCGAGAGGCCCTGGAAGACACTCATCTGTCTCAGCGGCAGGTCCCGGGGCGCCACGTACACGCGCACGCCGCTGATCAGCATGCGGGCTGCCACCGCGGGGTCGTGCAGCATCCCGGCGAACCGCCCGAGCACCTCCCGGCGCACCGAGACCGGTTGGTGCACCCCGCCGGGCATCCGCGTCATCAACTGGGCCGCGGTCAGGGCGAACTCGTGGCCGGAGAGCGCGGCCCACAGCCCGTCCTGGAGGGCCTGGTCGCAGGCGAGGGCGTCCAGTTCGGCTTCCGGCAGCAGCGCCAGCTCTCCGCGGCGCCGGTCCGGCGTCAGGCCGGGGAGCCGGTCGGCGAGGTCGACGAGCGCGTCGCTCCACGGCGGGGTGTTCCGCTGTGTCCCGTGGCCCCAGGGCCGGGAGAGGCGCTGCCGCGCGGTGGCCCCTGCGCCGGACGGCGCGGTGGTGGCAGCGGGCGCCGCCGTTGAGTCCGCTGCGGGCGGCGCGAAGCCCGTACCTTCCGGGGGGAGCGGCAGGCCGACCGGGGGCAGGCCGCGCAGCTGCCGCGAGCCGTTGTAGAGGGCGACGGACAGGTCGGCCAGCGTGTCGAACTCGTCGATGACGGTCTCGGCGGTGGACTGCCGGGGCGCGTACGGACGGCTCTCCAGCCGGACGACCGGCGGGTCGAGCAGGCTCCTGCCGTCGACCGGATTGCTGTCCAGCGTGGGGAAGTTGGTCCGTACGAACAGCGCCTCGTGCTGGTCGACCTCGCGCGACGGGTGGGCGAGGAGCAGGTTGTCCAGGTACTGGCCGGCGGTGGGCGGTGGTCCGTAACCCACGTTCTCCCTCAGCACCGCGGTCAGCGGGTCGCGGCTCTGCGGTCCCGCGTGGTGGGTGAAGTGGGCGCTGAAAGCCTCCGCCAGCTCTCCCGCGCTGTCCTCCAGGAACGCGCGGGACGCCGGGCCCAGTGCCTCGCGCACGGCGCAGAGCGACTCCCGTGACGTCACGGCCGTGAAGTCCTTGGGCAGGGCCATTTGGGAGAGGCCGCCGCGTACGCCGGCCGCGACCTGCGCGTAGCCGAGTGCGAGCGCGCCCTCCAGATCGGCCGCGTCCCACGGCCGGGCCTGGCCCGCCCACTCCGGGTGTGCGGCCAGCCATGCGGCGAACCGGCCGGCCGCCTGCCTGCCGTAGCCCACAGCGGCGAGCGCGTCGGTGTGGGCCCACTGGGTGACGTTCACGTCCTGGCGCATGTGACCTGCCACATGCTCGATCAGCGTGGTGACCCCGGTCAGCGGGGTGGTGGCCGTGTGGTGGACGAGCATGGTGCCGACGCCGCCGTCGTTCCTGCGTACCCGCAGGTCGCTGGCGAGTACGTCGATCTCGTACCCGGAGCCGGGCGGGAAGATCCTGTCCAGCCTGCTGTTGTCCGGGGCGTTGCGCATCCTCTCGACGACGTCGCGGAAGGCGTTGCGCACCTGGCTGTGGCCGGCGCGGCCGTCCGGCCTGGCCCCGCTCAGACCGCTGGCGGGCTCGGTGACGACCTCCAGCACGGTGGCGTCGCCCACGTGGTCCAGCGTGATCGACAGCAGGCCCGGCAGCGTCACGACATCGCCGAACTCGTCGGAGTGGGCCCCGACGGGCAGGACGAGTGCGAACTCGTGCAGCTCGACCTCGAAGCCCCCTGACGGCGCGAACCCCTCGACCGTGACGGGCGACCGGGGGCCGACCGCAGGACCGGGGACAGCGGACGGCAGGGACGGCCGGGGCGGCCGGGACGAGCCGGGTGCCACGGCCGGTTCCCGGGCGCTGTCCTCCCCGAGGGAGTACAACCGCTGCCGGACCGCGTTCTCCAGCCGGGTGACCGCGGGCCAACGGCTGCTGCTGGGCGTCTTGTCGGCCTTCCACGACCGTGTCGCGTGCAGCACCTGCTGGAGGTCACCCGCACAGGGCCGCGGCGGAAGCGCCTCGACCGCACGGTCGATGGCGCGGACCCCGGCTGACCGGGACTGCCCCCGCACGCTGGACAGTTGCCGCCAGTCCCGGACGGGGTCGTCGCTCGGCCCGCCGCTGGTGCCGCCCGACCTGGCGGAGCCGGCCGGCGGTGCCAGGTCAGGGCCCGAAGGCGGCCGGGCGGCCGGGGTGCCGAACTCGACCGTGGTCAGCGGCGTTCCGCCGGGCGCCGCTGCCCCCCGGGGGTTACCGGGCCGGCCGCCGGCGGCCACGGTGAGATCGCCGGAGGTGAGCCGTTCCTGGGGCGGTACGCCCGTCTGACAGGCCGTCAGCGCCTCGTCCAGGTGCTCCAGGAACCAGGCGCGCGCCGTCTCGGCACGCTCCCGGCCCGTCGCCCGCGCTTGCACCCTCGGGCCCTCGCCGTAACCGGTGATCACGCCGGTCGGCAGTGGCCGCCCCGCGTTCCGGTCGTCGAGAGCGGCCAGTGCCACCTGGTGTGCCAGGTCGCCGAGGTCGGTCATGGCGTCCTCGGACAGCGCGGTCGACCCCGGCGCGAAGTCGAGCCCCGTACGCGGCAGCCCCGCTGAGGTCACCGTCCCTGCCGCCCGGCGCGGTGCCAACGCCGGCGCCGCGTACGCCCGGGGGGCCGGGCCCGTGGCGGGCTGCGGGGCCGCGCGCCACGAGCGGAGCATCCTCGTCAGCGTGGCAGGCGCCGTCGGGTCGATGCCCCGCTGCTGCGCGTACTGCCCCAGCGTTTCCTGCAGTTGTGTCCAGGTCAGGGCGGGGCCGCGGGCCCGCTCCCATGCCCCGAAGCCCTCCATCAGCTCCCGGAACTCCGCCGCCCGCTGCGGTGAGGAGTCGATGTCGACGCCGTGGGTCTCCCGTAGTGCCCGTACCCACCGCAGCACCCGCGCGGTCCGGTCGGGCAAGTCGGCGGGCAGCCCCGTCAGATCGGCCAGGCCGTTCAAGGCCGCCCAGTCCGGGTCGGGGCGGAACTCCATGATGCGGTACCGGGTCCGGGGCAGTTCGTCGTACTTGATCAGCCGCGGCGGCAGGTCACCCTCCGCCGGGTGCACCGAGGTCACCGCCTCGAACGCGAACGTGGTCCGACAGGTCTGGTTCGCAAGTACCTGCGCGGCGACGGTGTGCGCCAGCCGGTCCTTGCCCGCTCCGAACATCGCCATCTCGCACCACAGCAACCACACCGGCGCTTCAGGGGGCATCGCCTTGAGCACCGGGTCGCGCGCGAGCAGCCGGCCGACCTCTTCGGGGGGCACTTGGTGGTTGCGCCCTGTGCTGCGCATCGGCAGCACCGTGCGGCCCGTGTTCCCGTGCCCGACCGCCACGTAGGCGCCGCGCAGGGACCGGGGCAGCGGCAGGAGTTCGCCCTGCCGGGGGGCGCTGACGCCCGGGAGCCCCTCGTCGTAGTCCGTGTAGTGGGCCACTTCCGACACGGAACGGAGGCCGTCCTCCAGGAGCGCCATGTCCCGCGCGTCCAGGAAGGCCCGGCCCGTCAGCGCCTGTCCGTCAGCCGTGGTGAGCTGGTACGACTGGACGTCGTCGTCCCGGAACGTCTGGCCGTTGACGGCCGTCACCTGCTCCTGGGGGCCCAGGGGCACGAGGCCCGGGTCGTTGGGGAGCCAGGCGCCGATCGGCACCTCTCCCGGGCTCTCGTTCGCCAGCGCGAGCATCGTGCGGCCGGAGCCGTCGTTGAGCGGCTGCAGCCGGAGGTCCCCGTCGGTCGACCAGACCCGCGCACCCAGCCGGTCCGCCATCCACCGCTCGAAAATCATCGTCCGCACACCGGTGGTGCCGGGCAGCATCAGCACCAACGAGCCGTTCTGGGGCCGGTCCTGGTCGTGTTTCAGGAGCTCGGCGAACTCCTCGTAACCCACCTCGACCGTCGTTCCCTGGCTGTCACGCACCACCAGCGTGCCGTTGTCCGCCGTGTCAGCGAAGACCACATGGGCGGCCCCGCCGCTCCAGGGCGCGGAGGTCGTCTCCCAGTCGGCCGGCCCGGTGCTCTTGGTGACACGGTCGAGGAGCAGCCCCTGGATGGGGCGCCCCATCCAGTTCCGCCCCTGCGTCCTGCCGTCAGGCCCCGTCACTGCTGTGGCGGGCCCCAGGGCGCCCCTCTTCTCCAGCCCGAGCGCCGCCACAGCCGCCAGGCTTCCGGCCCGGTTCCGCCGTGCCGCGCTCGCCGCCAGCGACAGGAGCTGGAAGGCCGCCTGAGGGCCGGCCGGTACCGAGTCGGGCAGGTGCAGCACCCGCCGCGTGATCCCTTCCAGGTCCAGCGGTCCGGCCGCGAACGCGGGGTCCGCCATCCGTGCCGCGTCCACCAGCGCCAGCGAGTTGACCATCTGCGGGAACGACGGGTCAGAGGCCGCCGCAGGACCCAGCGTGGTCTGGAGCACGGACGCCAGATACTGCTGGTAACTCTGCTGACTCGTCGGCGGCGGGGGCAGGGCGCCCACCGCCGTCGTGCTCGTTGCCGTGCTCGTTACGGGGACGCTGGTTGCCTCCGTGCTCATTGCCGGGGCGGGCGCGGGGGCCGGATCGGGGTCGGGCACGGGCACGGGGGCGAGTTCGTGGGGCTGCGGCCGGTGGGTGCCCTCGGCACGGTCCCAGAACGCCCGGAAGCCCTCGAAGAGCCAGTTCTCCTTCCGGGGGCCCGCAAGCGCGTTCGCCGGCGCCGTCGACACGGCTCCGGGCTCGGTGCCGTACAGCCGCTCCAGCAGAGGAAGCAGCGTCTTCTCGTGCTGCCGCACCCACGCGGCACCGTTGTTCCTGCGCTGCCTGGTGAACCCGTCCCAGCCCCTGTTGGTGCCCAGGTAGGCGTTGGTGAGCTGGGCGAAGTACTCGAACTCGTCGAGGGACGAGTAGTTGGGCTGCGCCCGCTTGCCTGAGGGGTCGCGCAACGGGCCGTCCGGCCAGGCGGCGGCGTCACCCTGGGCCACCCTGTCCTGGTAGGCGTCGTGGATGAGCTGCTTCTCGTCGGCGGTCAGCCCGTACTGGTGGAGGGTGTGCGCGAACTCGTGGGTCGTCGTGGAGTAGCCCTCCGGATGCGCGTTCCGGTCCGTGGGAACGGAGGTCACCTCGCCGAGCAGGTTCTCCTCGGTCACCCCCGCCGTGCGCGTCGCGGCGCCGCGCACCTCCTCCCATGGGCGCCCGTCGGACGTCAGGGTTCCCGCCAGGTGGCGGAAAGGGTCCAGCGTGGTGATCGCCTCGCCCTTCGGCACCACGACCACGCGCGCGCCTTCCGCCAGCAGCCTCGCCGCCACCGCCGGGGCCCGCAGCATGCGCGCGACCTGGCCCAGTACCTCGCGCCGCGCCGACACCGGCTGGTCCACCCCGGCAGGGACCAGCACCATCAACTGCGCCGCGGTCTCGGCGAAGTCGGCGTCCGCCAGCTTCCGCCGCAGCGCGTCCACCAGCGCGGGGTCGGAAGCCAGCCGCTCGCGGTCGGCGGCAGGCAGCAGCGCCAGCTCCCGGGCCCGGTCGGCCCGCGACATCTCCGGCAGGCGCGACGCCAGGTCAGCCACCGGGTCGGCGGCCACAGGCCGGGCACGGGTGGCCTCGTCGGTGTCGGTGTCGGTGTCGGTGGCCGGATCGGTGACGGCATCGGTGGCGGCGTCCGTGACATCACGGGAGGTGGTGCCGGTTGTCGGCACGGGCACGGAGGGCGAGACGCCGGTGGTGGGCCCTGCCGGGGTGGGCGGCAGGTCGGCCGGGAGGTCGGTCGAGGTGGTGACGGACGGGACAGGGGCCGAAGGGTAGGTCGGGGCCGGCGCTTCGGTGACCGTCGCGGCATGGACGGGGGCGACGGAGCCGCCCGGCGCTGAGCCGACCGGGCCGAAGCCGAGCGCGGCGCGCAGCGTGTTGGCGAGCGCGACACCCGAGGACGCGTCAGGCCCGTTCGTGAGCAGGTGGTCGGCGACCTGCCGTACGGCGTCCCGGCAGGGTGCCCCGGCATGGCGGGAGTCGGCCAGTACGGGGACCGCTGTCGGCGGCAGCACCAGGGCGACGGCCGTGTCCCAGGCCCGGTCCGCTTCGGCCGGAGTGACCGGTGTGCCGGACTGCGGAGTGGCCGGCTGTGGTGTGGCCGGCTGCTGCGTCGCGTCCCGGGGCGTGGTGGCGTTCGCCGTGGGCTGCCGCGGTGCCGTCGCCGCGCGCGGATCGCCGTTCAGGGCCGCCGCGTTGAAGTCCGCGTACGCCCCCTCCCACAGCCGCAGCGCCGCGTTGGCCGCCACCGTGTCCAGCGCGGCGGGCCAGGGAGTCGGCTGCGCCATCAGCAGGCGTGCCTGGTCGACCGGGTCCAGCGCGGCGACGGGCAGGAGGTCGCCGTTGAGCGCCGCCGGGTGCTGCTCCGGGTCCGGGGTGATGCCCGCGTCGCGCAGCGCGGCCGGGGTGACGACGTCATCCGGGCCGTGCAGCCCGGCCAGGTCCCCGGCCAGCGCATCCGGCAGGTCCTCGGCCGTCAACTGCCGCGCGATCCACTCGCGCTGCGCGGGGTCCCGGTGGGGCTGGGGCGGGGTGGCACCGGGCGCTTTCGGATCGGTGGCATGCAGGGCTGAGCCGAGGTCGCGGCACCGGGCCGCGGCGTCGAGCAGATTCCCGTGCGCCTGCTGAGCCCGCGCCTGCGCCTCGGCAAGCGCGGGGCCGGTGCCGGGGCCGGTGCCGTTGGCGGGGCCGCCCGCCAGCTCGTCGGCGGTACGGGTGGCGTCCGCGTACGCGCTGAGCGCGTCCTCGTACGCGGTACGGGCCTGGTCGGCCTCAACCGCCCGCTGAGAACCGGGACTTCCAGCGCCGGGGGCGCCCGGCGCGTGGTCCGCTGAGGTGACGTTCTGGTGCGCGGGGTCGCCCTGGTGCGTGGGGTCGCCCTGGTGCTCGGCGTCGTCCTGCCGCGCGGGGTCGGACTCGCCGGTGCCGGTGAGTTCCCTGTCCTGCTGCGAGGCGGTCGGCGCGGAGGAGGAGTTGCCGGAACCACCGGGGGCATTGCTCCCACCGGGGGCATTGCTCCCACCGGGCGCGTTCAGTCCGCCGGGCGCGTTGCCCCCGCCGGGGGCGTTCAGCCCGCCGGGCGCGTTCAGCCCACCGGGCGCGTTCAGTCCGCCGGTGTCGGGCAGGGAGCCCGGCGCCTTCCCGCTGTCCGCCGCGGCGGTGTCCGGGGCCGCCGGGGTCGCCGCCTTCGCCGTCGGAGGGAGGCCGTCGGCCGAGGTGCCCGGCAGCGTGAGGCCCTTGGCGTCCGGGGTCGTCAGGTCGTTCGGCGACGACGAGTCCAGGTCGGCCAGAGCCTTGAAGTGATCGGGGGACTTGAGGTGACCGCCCCCGGCACCGGCCAGGGACGTGGCCGACGGCAGTGGCGACGGGGGCGAGGACGAGGAGGCGGCGGAAGTGTCCGAGTAGAGGGAGCTGGTGTCCGAGCCGTGCCCGGTTTCCGAGGGGTCGAAGATGCTCGGCGGCCGGGAAGAGGTGTCCGAACCGTCCGATCCATAGCCGCTGTTGGCCGTGAGGTCGGGGCCCCCGCTGGTGACGGGCGGCGGGACGGGCGGCGGTGACAGGGGCGTGGTGCCCACCGTCGGGGGCGGCGTGACGGCCGCCGGCGGGGGCGTGGACCCGGCCGTCCGGGGATCGTGCGAGGTGGCCCCGGAGTGGTCGCCTGACTCCCTGGCGAGCCGGTCGTTCAGGATGTCGGCGGAATTCTGCTGGTACTTCGTGAAGAGGTTGCCGTCGGGGAAGAACTTGGAATGCAGGCCGTGGTAAAGCTGCTCCAGGGGCTTCCCCATGAACAGCTCGGAGATCCCGCTGAGGCCCGCACCGGCCAGGGAAGTCCAGTCCCACTTCTGCAGCACGATCGCCACGGCGATCGTCTCACCGAATCCCTCCGCCATGAAAGCCGTGGGGACGTCGTAGAGCGCGTTGTTCCCGTTCTGCCTGGTGAACGGATTGTTGAAGCGGATCTCGAACTTCCCGAACACGTCCTTGCCGAGATTGTTCTTGAAGTTGTTCGACAGAACGTTCTTGAAGTTGAACGCGAATTTCCCGAAATGGCTGATGAAGAACCCGGCCAGCGCGCCGATACCCGCCGATATCCCGACCGCTTTCCAGTCGACCCCGTCAGGCCGCTGGTGGGGCGGGTTGATGGTCATCGTCAGAAGCTGGGCCGCCAGGTTCTGAATGGCTTCCTCGAACGCCTGGGACAGCGAGGGGAATGCCTGGACGTACCGCAGGAGCCGGTCGATCGCGAAGAGGATCGCCAGCCTGGCCCGCATACGGGCCAGGATCATTTCAGAGACCGAGGCACCACCTGTGAACGCGGCGATCGCCTCCAGGATCGCCAGTTCCAGGATCAGCCAGAAGACCTCCATGATGATCTCGAAATGGGCCTGCTGGATCTGGATCGACGCCGAGCCCCGGTCGTTGGTGAACTTCTCCAACTGGCCGATGAACTGCTGGAGTACATCGGTTCCGTTCCGGTTGACCAGCCCGGAGAGTGCCTGCTCGTAGGCGTCGGCGACATTCGGCGGGAGATTCTGCCTGCCCCGCTGGATCGAGTCGAGCATCTCCATCCGGAGGTCGCGGATGCCCGCGGCGAGATCCGTGTAGGAGTTACGGCTCTCCCACGCCAGACCTGCCTTCGCCTGGAGCGGCTCAGCGCCGAGCAGGACGAAGAGCAGCTTGCGGACCTCTTCGGGATACGGAATGTCGTACATTCAGTGCTTCCCGTGACCGCCCGTGCCGTAGGCGTCGGCGTTCGACTGGGCGTCGTGAATGTTGTCCTGAACGTTCTGCTGTACGCCTTTGATGCTGCCGAGGCTCTGCCCCACAGCCGATTGCAATCCGGTCAGGAACTCCTCCAGCGAACCGACCAGGTTCCGGCAGCTCTCGATCTGCTGCTGGTCCTGCTTTTCGGTCTCGTCGTGGAAATCGTCGTCCTGGCCGTTCCAGGCGCTGGTGCCCTGCACCGTGCGATCGAAATCGGCGAGCAGCTTCCGCGGTGCGCCCGCCAACCCGTCGAGCTGCTGGAGCGTGTCCCGCAGGCCGGAGGTGTCCGCCTGGTAGTTGTTGTGGTAACCGCTCATCACTGATCCCCTTCCGCGCTCAGACTCTGTTCCCGTGCCACGCCCGGACTCTGATCTCCTCGCCGCTCAGGTTCTGTTGCCGCCGTTCCCGTCACCCTCGTCGTCCTCGTGGATCTCGTCGCGCAGCCGGTCCCTGCCCGCCCGGCCGGAACCTGGCTGGCCGCCGCCGCTCAGCGCCGAGCCGAAGATGCGGTTCCAGTCGAGGTCCAGCCCCCGGCGAACAGAGCCCTCGGGTCCCGGCTGGGTGAAGGGCGCGAAGGTGTCCATCACCCGGTGCGCCATCTGCGCCCGCCCCTGCTGGACCGCCTCCATGACCGAGGCGGCCAGTTGGGGGCCCGTCATGTTCTGGTGCTTGTTGTCGAGGAACTTCAGCCCCGTCAGCCCGCCCTGCGCCTCGACGGTTGCCTCCACCACGCGGTCCTTGGAGCGCACCGTCGCCGATGCCTGGCTGAGGTCTGTCTGCGCGCGCTCGACGGCGGCCCGAGCGGCCTCCAGCTCGGCCGCGGCCTGGGCGATGCGCTCCTGCAACGGCTCGGACAACAGAACTCCTGTTCAGGGAAGAGGAATGATCATTGTGTCGTACAGCAGTTCCGGAAAGCTATACGGGGAGAAAATCCTTGCGGCGACGAATGCCGTACGCGGCGGTGAAGTTCACCGGCGTACCTGCCAGCGCCCGGCAGCAGAAGGAGAGTTCGGCGGCACGGTCTAACGGCCGATCACCGCCGGTGAACCGCCCTCGTCGGTGCCCCAGACGTCGTCGTCCTCCGGCTCCCAGACCTCACGCTCGCGGTCGCCGCTCTCGGTCTCGGTCTGACCCTGCCCCGCGCCGCCGCCCATCGGCAGGAACGGGCTGGCGCCACTGGTGCTGACCGCCTGCCGTTCCTCGTACGTGCCCTTGCCGCGTGGGGCAGCGCCGGTACGGCGGTTGCTGACCACCTCGCCGGTGTCGATGACGTTGCGGACGCGCTCGGAGGGGCCGTCGCTCCCCTTGCCGCCTCCGCCTCCGCCCCCGCCCATGCCGCCCATCGGCATCCCGCCCATGGGCATACCGCCACCGCTGCCGCCCGCGCCGGCGCCGCCCGGCATCGGGCCGCTGTTCAGCGGGGAGCCGCGGCCCTGGCCCTCCGCGGCCTCGGGCCCGCCCGATCCGCCGGAGGCACCACCCAGTGACGGCTCGCGGTAGGGCGAGTCGTCGTACAGCTCCTCCTCGTAGGAGGGGTCGCCGTAGTCGTATGAGGGGGTGTTGAGGGCGCCGGGAGAGCCGCCACCGTTCATCTGGTGCGAGCCGGGGCCGTAGTCGGGCTGGGCGTTGCTGGGGTCGTTGAGGTAGCCGGTGGTCGTCGTGCCGTCGGGGCTGGTGACCGAGGTGGCGCCGGTGTCCGGGTCCACCCGCGAGGTGCTGCCGTCGGGGTGTTCGGTGACGACCTGGCCCTGCGGGTCCAGGTGGGTGGTGCTGCCGTCGGGGTTGTTCAGCAGGTCGCCCGCGTTGAGCGGCCCGGAGTACGACGTGCCGTCCGGCCTGGTGACGGTGGACATCTGGCTGTGCGGGTCCACCACGGACTTGCTGCCGTCCGGGAACTCCGTCACGACGCGGCCCTGGGAGTCCAGATGGGACTCGCTGCCGCCGGGGTTGGTCAGGGAGTCGTCACCGTTGACCGGGCCGGAGATGTCCTGGTGCTGCCCCAGACCGCCGGCGTCGCCCATGTGCTGGTCCAGGCCGCCGCCGTTCAGTTGGCGGCTGAGCTGCTGCTGCTTCTGCTGGTACTCCTCCTGCTTGTGCTGGGCCTGCTCCTGCTTCTTCTCCTGCTCGGCGCGGACCTGCTCCTGCTTGGCCTCCTGCTTCTCGCGGACCTCTTCCTGCTTGTGCTGGGCCGCCTCCTGCTTCTTCTCGGCCTCCTGCTCCTTGGCCTCCTGCTTGGCCTCCTGCTCCTTGCGGATCTCGTCCTGTTTCTGCTGGGCCTGCTCCTGCTTCTTCTCCTGCTCGGCCCGGACCTGCTCCTGCTTGGCCTCCTGCTCGGCGCGGACCTGTTCCTGTTTGGCCTCCTGCTTCTCGCGGGCCTCTTCCTGCTTGTGCTGGGCCTGCTCCTGCTTCTTCTCCTGCTCGGCCCGGACCTGCTCCTGCTTCGCCTCGGCCGCCGCCTGCTTCTTCTCCTGCTCCTTCTCCCGCCGGTCCTGGTCGGCCTTCTGCTGATTCGCCTGCCGCATCTGGAACGCCTGGGCCTGCTGCTGCGCCTGCTCCTGCTTGTGCTGGGCCGCCTCCTGCTTGGCCTCCTGACCGGCGCGCATCTGCTCCTGCTTGGCCTCCTGCTCCTTGCGGATCTCCTCCTGCTGCTTCTCCTTCTCCGCCTGTTTGGCCTCGGCCTGCTTCTCCTTCTCCTCCTGCTTGGCCTCCATCGCGGCCCGTTTGGCCTCGGCCTCCTTCTCCTTCTCCTCCTGCTTGGCCTCCATCGCGGCCTGCTTGGCCTCGGCCTCCTTCTCCTTGGCCTCCGCCTTGGCCTCGGCCGCCGCCTCCTTCGCTTCGGCCTTGGCCTCCGCTTCCGCCTTCTCCTTGGCTGCCTTGGCCTCGGCGTCCTTCTTGTCCTTGGCGTACTTGGCTTCCGCTTCGGCTTTTTCCTTGGCCGCCTTGTCCTCGGCGTCCTTCTTGTCCTTGGCGTACTTCGCTTCCGCGTCCGCCTTTTCCTTGGCCGCCTTGTCCTCGGCGTCCTTCTTCTCCTTGGCGGCCTTGTCCTCCTTGTAGGACTCCCCGATCCCCTTGTCGCCCTTGGTGCTGATGGACCCGAGGTCGAAGTGCGACGTTCCCCACGCGGTGGCCAGGTTCTTCAGGGCCTCCTCAGCGGGGTCGATGAGCTTTTCCTTGACGGACGTCTCCCAGCGGGTGATCGCGTCGTCCCCCACGTGTTTCCAGGTGTCCAGCTCTTTCATGTCGCCGTACTGATGGCCGTTCACATTCGTGGCCTGCGAGGTGAACGAGCCGGTCGGGGTGTAGTCCCAGCGGCCGGCCGAGTAATAGCCTCCGGGAATGTAGTCGGCGGTGACCTGCGTCAGATTCTTGTCCCAGGAATTCGTGGCGATCTCCGCCAGCAGATCGACGAGCCAGCGCAGCGGGTTGCCCTCGAAGACGTTCCAGTAGTCCCACTTGTTGTGGAGGTTCTGGGCCTGCGTCCGCAGGTCCTGCCCCGCTTGACGCAGCGCGCGGCCCTGCTTCGAGACGCCGCCCACGGCCTCCATGTCGTCGGCGTAGTGGTCGTACCGGCGCCTGAGTTCATGGATGAGGTCCCAGAAGACACCGGCGGCCTGCCCCAGCCACGCGTCGCTCTGCTCCGTGCCCACACGGTTCTGCCACTCGTCCATCGTGGTCTTGCTGTCCCACAGGAACTTCGCCACCCGGTCGAAGGCGTCCGCCGCCATGTCGAAGGACTTCAGCCTGACGCCCTTGGCGAGGTCGATGGGGGGTTCGCCGCCCCAGCTGAAGCCGAGGGTCCCGTTGTCCTTCTCCAACAGGTCGCTCAGCGCGTGTCCCGTCCCGTAGGAGTACTTGGTCAGCGCCAAGGTGTTCCAGACCGTGCCGTCGTCGCTCGGCTTGAAGTGGCCGTCCTCCAACTCCTTGCCGTAGTTGCTCTTCCCCTCGCCCCCGACGACCTCGCCGCCCACCGGCTCGCCATTCGCGATCTTGGCACCGAGCAGGGTGAAACGGGCCTTGTAGTACGTGACTCCCTCATAGCCTCCGCTGGTGTAGAACGGGATGACGAAGTCGGTGTTGTTGATGTCCCAGCCCGCGTTCTCCGCCATCCAGTCGTATTCATGACCCGTGACGGAATCGACGCTGTCCTGCTTGGAGACCTCGACCTTCATCTGCTTGATGCCGTGGTTGCCGGTGATCTCGTCGAAGAGCGTGTTTCTGGGGGGCGCCTCGTAGCCGGTGAAGAGTCTGACGGCCTTCATCCAGTAGTCGTCGTACTCGGTCTTGTCATCGGCCATGGCGGAACTCCATCAACGGGGGGTCAACAGGCGGGTACGGGCGGCGAGGCCAAGGATCAGGACGTGCGGGACCCGCCTGCCGACGTGGGCTGCGGGACGGATCTAGTCGTCCTTGCCCCCGTCCCCGCCCCCGTCCTCGTCAGGTGAGGTCGTGAGGTCGACCTCGACGCCCTCGTCCTCGAAGATGTCGTAGAGCTTCTGGCCGTCGATGGCGTCCAGGCTCTTCCCCTGGGTCTTGACGAGGGAGTCGATGGTTTCCTCAAGCGCGGAGTCGATGTCCTTGAACAGTTCGGTGTGGCTGGTGATGATCCCGTCCAGCGCGGTCACCATTTCCACCACGGCCTTGTTCACCGCGTCCCCGTGCGTCCCGGTGCCCTCGGCCGCCATGTTCCCGATCGCGAGCGGGACGGGCGTACCGAAGGGCAGTCCCGGAATGGTCCCGTCATCGCCCTTCAGGCTCTTCATGGCGGGAATCACGGGGTCTCCCGTGCCGTCTTCCGCAATCTCCTTGAGCTTTTTCCGGAACCCCGCTATGTCGTGGTCCTTGAACTTCTGGAGCCATTCCTTGTTGAGCTGCGTCGGGGGCTTGTTGTCCTCGGCCATGTCCTCGCGTCCTTGCCTCTCTCCGTCACGGTCCGGTCAACGACAGCGGGCGACCGCCCCACGTCTTCCTCCTCGTGGAACGGTCGCCCGGGCGGCACCAGATCAGCCGATCTTGACGTCCTGCCAGCTCTGCGTCTGCTGACGCTCGTTCTGGCTGTAGAGGTCGCGGATGTCGTTCAGCGTGCTCGCGTTGCTGTTGAGCCACGTGGCCATGTTGGTGACGGCCTGGTTCCACGCCGCCTGCTTCTCGTCGTAGACCGCGCGGTCCTCACCTTCCCAGGAGTTCTTCAGCGCCTGGAGTTCGTCGTTCAGACTGTTGATGATCTTCTCGATCTCGCGCGTCTGAAGGCGCATGTCGTCGACCGCGTTGTCGACGTGGGAATAGCTGACATAGATGTATCCGTCGGTCAGGTTGTCCGGCATCAGTGACCTCGTCTCGCTGAGTGGCTGTCGGGGGAGGGTGTTTCGGGTCGTACGGTCGAGCGCGTGCCGGTGGGGTCCCGGCCCGCACGGTCACTGCCCTGCGGTGCTGCCCATCAGGCCGTCGAAGACCGACTGCGACTGGGAGTACGCCTGGTTGATGGCCTCGTTCGACGAGCCCTGGGTCATCCCCTGGGCCCTGAGCGTCTCGTTGAGCTGGTTGATCATGTCCTGGAGGTTCTTCGAGATGATCTCGGCGTGCTCGTCCCAGGAGTCCAGCAGCTTCTGAAAGGCGCCACCGTCGCTGCCCTGAAGCCCCGAGATCATGCCGTGCTTGGTGTTCTCGACATCCTGACGCCGGCTCTGGACGCCCGAGAAAGCCATCTCCAGGGCCTGAATACCGTTCCGTGTCGCCTGTTCTTCTGCCCTCTGCATGCCCGCCATGGACTTCCCCTTTCCGGAGGATTCTCACCGCCGGGCCCGAAGCCCTGATGCGGCCCGCGCAGCTGGACACGGAAGTGCCGCCACCCAGTTGGTTGGTACAGGTATCGATGTTAAGAAGATCGTAGAGCGTGGGCAACGCCGACCGGCAAGTAGCGCCGCTTCATGCGGGGTTCACCAGCCCGCCCTGTTTGCACGGGACTTGGCATACACAGGCACCTTTCCGGACGCACCTCACATACCGATGTGCCGACGGGCAGGGCGCGTTATCGCCCTCGTTGGCCGCCGGTCTTCTCCTCGTCGGCGCCACACGGCGCGGTTGTCGCCTTGGCACGGCCGGACTTCGCCGCCGAGGACGTCAGATCAGGCCCCGTCGGCACCATCGACAGCAGCGACGACGGAAGCCGCTGCGCCTGGCTCGTGGTGTAGCCCAGCGCCTTGAGCGCTTCGGGCTCGGGCACCCGGTACTTCACCCCGCTGTCGGTCACCAGGTACACGGTGCTGCCCGCGTTCGAGCCGTCGGCGCCGAGCGCGTGGACCAGGGCCCCGCCGCCCGGCGGCACCACGATGCGGTTGACCGTCACACAGGCCGGGGTCAGCCCTTCCGTCGGGGCCTGCGCCGCCCGGCCGATGTTGTCGGCATCCGCCAGGGACACGCTCACGCGGGTGCCGTCCTTGCCCGACCTGATACCGACGCACGTGGCGTCGCCCGCGTCCGGCTCGACCGCCTTCGGCGGACTCGCGGGCAGGTCCTTGCGGGTGTCCCCGCCCTCGGCGCCCGGCGCCAGATGGCCGATCACCGCGTCGGCGCCCAGCGAGACGGTGCTGACCGCACCGCCCCCGTACGCCTTCTTGGTCTCGGGGTCTCCGAGGAGCAGCGCGGCCACCGTGGCGTTGACCGGGGCCAGCCCCTCCTTGCGCAGCACGTAGTAGCGGGCGTTCCCGTCCCCGCCGGGCGCCGCTGCCCGGAAGACCTGGCCTGTCCGGGTGCGGGCGCCGCCGAGCGACGGGCCGGGGTCGCCCCGCCCCGCTATGTCGGGGGAGGTCAGATCGGGGCCCGAGGGCAGCGAGTTGAGCAGCGCCGCGGAGACCGGGACAGAGCTGCGGGAGCCGTAACCGAGGGCTTCGCGGGCCCCGCCGGCCACGTCCAGGCGCAGTTTGCTGCCCTGCCACACCAGGTACGTGGCCTTGTCGGGCCCGGCGACCAGCAGCCCCTCCGAGCCGCCGAGGCGGTCGCCCTGGATGTCCTTGCCGATGGCCAGCGCGGTGGCGGTCCTGCCGTCGCCCGCGGCCGAGCACACCTGCCACGGTCCTGTGGTCAGGGAGTCACCCCCCGGTACGTCGTCGGGGGCCCCGGCGATGCCCACGGGCACGCCGTGCGCCGTACCGCTGAGCGAGGCGCCGCCGACGGACGCGCTCTCCAGGTCGGCGCCGAGAAGCAGCCGCGCCGAGGTGTAGTTGCGCACCGGACGCAGCCGTCCGTCGAGGTAGAGGTAGCGGCCTCCGGTGTCCTTGTTGACCACCAGCTTGTCCTGCTCCCGCCAGGAGTCCTTCGTGCCGGGCTTGATGAGCCCGAAGACGAAGGCACCCGCGGCGATCAGGAGGGCGATGATGACGCTGATGGCGACCCCGCGGTTGGTTCTGCCCTGGGGGCTCTCGGGGGCGTCGGGGTCGGCGCGCAGCATGCCCGAGGTGAGCCGCCCCATGACGAACATGTGCGCCTGGACCTGGTCGCGCTTGGACTGCACTGTGCGTTCCTCCGGTTCGGGCCGTCAGCCGTTCAGTCCGCGCAGGGCTCCGTACACCCCGAGCACCCACAGGGCCAGTGGCAGCAGGGCGAGCGCGGTCGCGGAGTGCAGGATCTCCGCGGCCCGGCCCCAGTACGGGACCAGCCGCCGCCCCGGCACGGTCCACGAGGCGATGGCGAGTCCTGCGGTGGCCGCCAGCAGGCTCGCGGCCAGCAGCAGCCGGCTGTCCACCGAGTAGCCGACGGCGCTGAAGAGGACCAGCAGCAGCAGGCCGCCGGCCCCCGGGGCGAAGAGGGAGAGCCGCTGCCATACGTTCCCCAGTCCGCGCCCGTGCAGCAACAGCAGCAGCGCGAGCACGACCGCCATGATGACCTCGGCGAGCCCGCCGTCGTGGGTGAGCACTGCCAGGCAGACCGCGCAGACCGCGCCAACGGCCCCGTACAGCGAGCGCATCCAGCCGTCGGCGAGCACCGCGCGGGCTGCGACCACGGAGGTCGGGTGCGGCTCGATGCCTTCCTGGAGCTGTTCCGCGTTGGTCGGCAGCGGAGGCATGCGCAGTCCGGACATCCGGAAGGCCAGCGAGGGGACGAAAGCGCCGAGGAGTACGGCCACCAGGGCGAGGATCCCGGCCACGTGGGAAGGACCCAGATCGGTGACGACCATCAGCGTGCCGGCGAGGGTGCCGAAGAACATGACCACGGCGAAGCCGAGGAAGAGCGCGGCGAACGAGGCCACTGCGGCGAGGGCGACGATCGCGCCGCCGGCGCCGGCTGCGCAGGCCGCCAACAGCCGGGCGCCCAGCACCTCGTGGCTGTGCGGGCCGCCGAGATCGCCGCCGGGCAGCAGCCAGCCGGCGAGGGCGAGGTAGGGGCCCGCCATGCTGCCGAGGGCAGCGCCGATGGCGCCTTCGCCGACCGCGCGGCTGGCCGAGCCGGCCCCGGCGATCAGCAGCAGCCCGGCCGCCGCCGCGGCGAGGGCGCGCAGTCCTGAGGAGCCGCCGGGCAGGGCGAGGATGATCGCTCCGGCCAGCAGCGCGGCGACGGCGAAACCGGTCAGCAGCCGGGTGCTGGCCAGCGGGCTCCAGCCGTGCGGCCTGCCCTGCATGGTGGTGGATATGCCGTCCACCAGGTCGTCGAGGTGGACTTCGGGGAGGGCGTCGATGCGCGGTCTGAGGTAGAGCGTCTCGCCGTCGCGCAGGTCGTAGGAGTCGAGGGTGCGCTCCTCGTCCATCGGCTCGCCGCCGAGGCGCTGCAGCACCCAGCCGCCGTGGTCGATGCCGTTCTCCGCGAGGTCGTCACCGCTGTAGTCGAGGACGGCGGGCAGCAGGTCGGCCACCGGTACGTCGGAGGGGACAGCCAGATCGATGGTCCTGGCCGGCGCACGTACGGTCAGGCGGCACAGTCCTGCCACCTGGTTGTCAGTCATCGGGCTGGCTCACGTTTCTTCCGGGGGTCTGCGTAGGGCGTTCCCGGGTTCCGTAGTGAACGGAGGGCTGTGGGACGGGTGATGCGGTGTGCGGGGACGAACGGTGGGGGACACGGGTGATACTGATCAGTCACCATCGTATGCGTGTGCCACAGCGCGCCCGAACGGGTGCGCGTTCCTGGCCGTTTCCGTGAGCTGGTATACCGGTACGCAGAGTTGATTCCCGGTCGTCAGTGCGGACGCGTCGGCGCGCGCCCACCGACCGAGGGCGCCCACCGACGATGTCCCGCCCGTGAGGAGCCCTTTCGTTGAGTGTGGTCCTGTTCCGCCGTCCGGCGCGTCGGCGCGGCCCCGAGATGCCGGACGGCGAACTGACACTGCAGGAGCCCCCGACACTGCCCGAGACGGTGCCGGACAGTTCCGCGGTGTGGACGTATCTGCCCATGGCGCTGATGTCGGTGTCCATGATGCTCATGCTGATGAGACCCGGCATGGGCGGTGGCCGCGGCAGCCACTTCATGTATCTGGCCATGGGCCTGATGGTGCTGTCCTCTGCGGCCATGCTGCTGGGCCAGATGATGCGCAAGGCCAGCGAGCGCAAGCAGCGTCTGAAGGGTGAGCGCCGCGACTATCTGCGCTATCTGACCCAGCTGCGGCGCAAGGTGCGCGGCGCGGTGGTCGACCAGCAGAAGGCGCTGGCGTGGCGGCATCCGCCGCCCTCGGCCCTGTGGCAGATCGCGGGCACCACGCGGCTGTGGGAACGCCGCCCGCAGGACGAGGACTTCGGCGAGGTCAGGGTGGCCGTCGGGGAACAGAAGCTGGGCCTGCGGCTGACGCCCACGGCCACCACCCCCGTCGAGGACCTGGAGCCGCTGTCGGCCCACGCCCTGCGCAGCTTCATCCGGGCCTACTCCACCGTTCCCGAGCAGCCCATCGCCATCTATCTGCGGGCCTGGGCACGGGTGCTGTTCCGGGGCGACGAGGACCGCATACGCTCCCTGGCCCGCACGATCGTGGCGCAGCTCGTCACCTTCCACGCCCCCGACGACGTGTGGGTGGCGCTGTGTGTGTCCGACGAGCGGCGGGGCGAGTGGGAATGGGTGAAGTGGCTTCCCCACAATCTTCACCCACAGGAGAACGACGGCGCGGGCCCTGCCCGGATGTTCGTCTCGGCCTTCAACGAGCTGGAGGACCTGCTCGGCGCCGAGTTCCTGGAACGGCCGACGTTCGACCCGGAGGCGCCGCCCGGGCGCGAGGAGCCGTTCACCGTGATCGTGCTCGACGGGGGTTCCGTGCCGGCCCGGCACCGGGTGGACGGGGCCGGCTTCCGCAACGCCGTCGTACTGGACCTCACCGGCGCGCTGACCTGGCGGCCCGGGCGGGTCACGCTCCGGTTCGACGTCAGTGAGGACTCCTTCGGGCTGGTGCGCACCGACCGCGAGCGCAAGGAGCAGACCACCCGGCTCGGCTGCCCCGACACGCTGGGCACGATCGGCGCCACGTCGCTGGCCAAGCAGCTGGCCCCGTACCGGATGGGCAGGGGAGGCGGCGACTCCTCGGAACCGCTCTCCTCGGACGTCGAGCTGACCACCCTGCTGGGCATCTCCGACCTGTACCGGCACGACCCGCAGGCCCTGTGGAACCAGAGCACCGGGTCCAGCCGGCTCAAGGTGCCGATCGCGGTCGGCCCCGACGGCACCCCCGTGGAACTGGACATCAAGGAGTCGGCCCAGGGCGGCACAGGACCGCACGGCATGCTCATCGGGGCCACCGGGTCCGGCAAGAGCGAGCTGCTGCGCACCCTGGTGCTGGCGCTCGCGCTCTCGAACTCCTCGGAGACACTCAACTTCGTCCTGGTGGACTTCAAGGGTGGCGCCACCTTCCTCGGACTGGACGAACTGCCGCACGTCTCCGCGGTGATCACCAACCTCGCCGGTGAGGCCGCGCTGGTCGGCCGCATGCAGGACGCCCTGCACGGGGAGCTGATCCGACGCCAGGAGCTGCTGCGCTCCGCCGGCGGCTACACCTCGGCGCTGGAGTACGAGAAGGCACGGGCGGCCGGCACCCCGCTGGAACCGCTGCCCAGCCTGTTCGTCGTCGTCGACGAGTTCAGCGAACTGCTCTCGGCGCACCGCGAGTTCATGGAGCTGTTCGTCATGATCGGACGGCTCGGGCGCAGCCTCGGCGTCCATCTGCTGCTCGCCTCGCAGCGGTTGGACGAGGGGCGGATGCACCAGTTGGAGAGCCATCTGTCGTACCGCATCGGGCTGCGTACCTTCTCCGCCATGGAGAGCCGCGGTGTGCTGGGCGTCCCGGACGCCTACCAGCTCCCGCCGCAGCCAGGCAGCGGCTTCCTGAAGTCCGGCGTCGAGGCGCTGACCCGGTTTCGCGCCGCGTATGTCTCCGGCCCGTACCAGCAGCGGCGCAGCCGCGCCAACCAGGCCAGGGTGGCCAGCCAGACGGTGCCGTGGACGGCCGGCTATGTGGTGCCCCGCCAGCTCCCCGACGTTCCCGAACCCGAGCCCGAGCCCGAGGAGGAGAGCGGCGACACCCTGCTGTCCGTCGCCGTCGACCGGCTGCTCGGCGCCGGCCCGCCCGCCCATCAGGTATGGCTGCCGCCGCTGGATCTGCCCGCCACCCTCGACCAGGTGCTGCCGCCGCTGACCCCCGACCCGGAGCTGGGGCTCACCACCGTGGGCTGGCCGATGCGAGGACGGCTGACGGTGCCGGTCGGCATCGTGGACAAGCCCTTCGAGCAGCTCCGCGACCTGCTGACCATCGATCTGTCGGGCGTCGGCGGCCATGTCGCCATCGCGGGCGGCCCGCAGAGCGGCAAGAGCACCATGGTGCGGGCGCTCCTCACCTCGCTCGCCCTCACCCACACCCCGCGCGAAGTGCAGTTCTACTGCCTGGACTTCGGCGGTGGCACCCTGGCGCCGCTGGCAGGGCTGCCGCACACCGCCGGGGTCGCGGCGCGGCTGGACTCCGAGCGGGTGAGCCGGGTGGTCGCGGAGGTCACCGCGCTGCTGGCGGACCGCGAACGGTTCTTCCTCGATCACGACATCGACTCCATGACCACGTACCGTCAGCGCAGGGCAGCGGGCGAGTTCGCCGACCAGCCGCACGGCGACGTCTTCCTCGTCATCGACGGCTGGTCCACGGTCCGTCAGGACTTCGACCGCTACATCCAGACGTTCGCGTCCATCGCGGCGCGCGGCCTCAACTACGGCATCCACCTCATCGTGACCTCGGCCCGCTGGGTGGAGCTGACCGCTGCCGTACGCGACCAGGCGGGCACCCATGTGGAACTGCGGATGGGTGACGCGATGGACTCCCAGATCGACACCCGCCGCGCCGCCACCGTGCCGCGCATCCCGGGCCGGGGCCTGACCAGGGAGGGCAAGCTGCACTACCTCACCGCGCTCCCCCGCATCGACGGCGTGGAGTCGGCCGCCGACCTCTCCGACGGGGTCGCCGCCCTGGTGGCCGCGGTCAAGGAGAGCTGGCGTGGCCCGGCGGCCCCGAAGCTGCGGATGCTGCCGACGAAGCTGCCGGTACGGGAACTGCCGCCCGCCGGGGGTGACTTCCGGGTGCCGATCGGCCTGGAGGAGGAGCGGCTTTCTGTCGTCTGGCACGACTTCAGCGAGAGCCCGCACATGGTCGTCGTGGGCGACACCGAGAGCGGCAAGACCAACCTGCTGCGGCTGATGGCGAAGGCCATCATGGACCGGTACACGCCTGCCGAGGCGCGGATCATGATCGTGGACTACCGCCGCGATCTGGTGGAAGCGGTGCCGGAGGAGTACCGGCTGGGCCACGCGGTGTCCATGGACGCGCTGAAGGACCTCGTCGACGGCGCGGCGCGCGCCGTACAGACCCGGGCGCCGGGGCCCGACATCTCCCCCGGCCGGATGAAGCGGGCCGACTGGTGGTCAGGACCACGGCTGTTCGTCCTGGTCGACGACTACGACATGCTGGGCACCGGCATCGGCAACGCGCCCTTCGACCCGCTGCTCAACCACCTGGCCCTGGGCTGGGAGGTCGGCCTGCACCTCATCGTCACCCGGAGTGCCTCGGGCGCGGGGCGCGGTCTCAACGAGACACTCATACGCCGCATGCTGGAGGTCAACACCCCGGCACTGCTCCTGTCCTGCCCGCCCTCGGAGGGCTACCTGCTGGCCAACGTCAAGGGCAGGACCCTGCCCCCTGGCCGCGCCGTCCGGATCGCCCGCCGCAAGACGACGCAGGTGCAGACGGCAATGCTGGACGCCGCGCCGGACACGCCGGACACGGCGCCGCGGGGGGACACGTAGATCCTCGTCGACGGGTACGGGGCCGGTGCCGATACGGGTACCGGCCCGGTGCGCCGGGGCGGTCACGCGAGCCGGCCACGCGAGAGGGCCGTGCGAGACGGGCGGGCGAGCCAGCCGCGTAAGGCGGCCACGCGAGTCGGTCGCGCAAGGCCGTCACGCGAGGCCGTCACGCGAGTCGGCCGGTCACGCGAGTCGGCCGGTCACGCGAACGCACGGCTTCCCGGACGCGGTTCGCCTCCGTCGCCTCCCCAGGGGGGTCACGCGGCAGTGCCGGGCTCCTCCGGCTGGCCTCCGGGGCGCCAGCCCCGGGCCCGGCCGCGTGGGATCACCACCGCGGCGCCCGCCACCAGCAGCACCAGCATGCCGCCTGCGCCCGCGATCAGCAGGGCGCGGTTCAGCGGCTGGGGTGACGCCTGCGGCGGTATCTTCGCGGGCGGCGGGGAGGCCACGCCGCCCGGCTTGTCGGTGAGGACGGCGGTCAGCGCTCCGTACGGGTCCACCCGTGGCGGAACCGCCGGGTACGCCGCCGAGACGAGCTGACGGGACACCTCGGCAGCCGTCATCCGCGGGTTGCGCGAACGCACCAGCGCAGCGGCCCCGGCCACATTCGCCGCCGCGAGCGAGGAACCGGAGCCGATGTAGTGCCCCGATCCGCTCGGCCCGACGCTGACCACCGCGTCCCCGGGCGCCGCCAGATCGGCCCCCGCCACCTGCGGGGCGTTCTTCGGCCGGGTGCCGTCCGGGCCGTAGTCCATGACAGACAGCACCCCGGGCGCCGCCGCCGGCCAGTACCACGGCGCCGGTTCGGCCGTCTTGCCCGTACCGCGGTCCTGCGGCAGCGCGTCCGGGGCGAACGGGGCCACGACCAGGGCGTCCTGCCGCGTGGCGTACCGCACGGCGGCGGTCAGCTGCTTCCTGCCCGTGGGCACGGCGCGCGCCACGTAGACGACCTTCGCTCCGCCGTCGACCGCGGCCCTGATGCCCTCGGCGAGCTGATCCGCCGTCGGGTTGCCGCGCCGGTCGGTGCCGGACACCGCCAGGATGCGCGCGGCGGGCGCGGCGCCGGTCACGCCCACACCCTTCCGGGGCGCTGCGGCGATCAGCCCGGCGGCGAAACTGCCGTGCCCCACACAGTCGGTGCCCGCCCCGCCGGCCGCCGTGACCCGGCCCTTCAGCGCGGGGATGTCCGTACCGACCCCGGTGTCCACCACGCCGACGGTCACGCCGCCGCCGTCCGCCAGTGTCCAGGAACGTTTGAGCCCCAGGGCCTGCCGGGTCCACGGTTCCTGGCGTGCCGTCTCACCCGAAGCGCCCGTACACGGCTTGCCGGGCTCCAGGACGGTGGGCAGGGCCGGCAGTTGGACGGAGTCGGCCGCGGCGGGTGGTGTGTGGGCGGCCAGCGGCGCCGCGGTCAGCAGAGCGGCGGCCACCGCGCTCCGCACCGTACGGCGAGGGGAACGAGCACGTCGCATGGCGCGCAACGATACGCCCAGGCCATCGCCGCACGTCGACGTGCCCCCCGCGGCCAACGGGCGGGACGAACTCCCGTGCTCCGCCATGGACGTGGGCCGCTCGCCCACGGCCATGGGGCCACCGCCGGTCACCGCCACCGGTGTTGGAGGCACCTGGATGCCGGTGCCACGGGTCCCGTAGCCTTCGCGTGTCCGCACCACTCCCCCCGGCCTCCCAGCAGCCCGGATCCGGGCGCTGCGAGAGGGCGACAGCGGCATCACAACAAGGAGGTCCCAGCGTGTCACGGCAGTTGCTCACGGTCGGTCCGGACCAGCCGGAGGGCTTCCGGACGATCGGTGAGGCCCTTGAGAAGGCTCGCGCGGGAGCGGTGATACGCGTCAGGCCCGGCCGCTACCGCGAGAGCCTCACGGTCCGCACCCGTATCACCATCGCCGGTGACGGTGAGCGCGGCAGCGTCGAGATCTGCCCGCCCCGCGGCACGGCCGTGGTGCTCGTCGCGGACGCCGTGAAGCTCACCGACCTGACCCTGCGCAGCGGCAACGAGGATCTCCCCGTGGTGGACGCGCCCCGCGGCCAGGTGGCCATGGACGGCTGCACGGTCGTGGGCTCCGGCTGGACGGCGGTCCTGGCGCGCGAGGACGGCTCGGTGGCCATCCGGGACTGCCGGATCTCCAACCCCGAGGGCGCGGGTGTGGTGGACACCGCGCCCACCGGGAGCGTCGTCGCCGACTCCGTCTTCGAGCATCTGGGCACCTCGGCCATCGTCCTCGGCGAGCAGGCCCGCACCACCGTGCGCGGCTGCCGGGTGCGCGACGCCCAGGGCAACGGCATCCTCGCCAACGGCGAGGCGCAGGGCCGGGTGGAGGACTGCGAGGTGACCGCGACCGAGAAGCCCGCCATCGCGCTGGAGGGCAAGTGCTCGACCCAGGTGCTGCGGACCCGGGTGCACGACACCTCCGTCGGTGTGTACATCACCAGCAGCTCCCGGCCCGCTCTCGAAGAGGTCACGGTCACCGACACATCGGGCCCCGGCATCGTGCTCGCCGCCGGTGCCGACCCGGAGTTGCTGCGCTGCGTCACCTCCCGCACCAAGGGCAACGGGCTCGCCGTCACCGAGCGGTCCCGCGGCACCTTCCAGGACTGCGCCTTCGACTCGGCGGCCGGTCCCGCGATCCGCGTGATCGGCTCCAGCGCGCCGCTGCTGACCGGCACCACCGTGCGCGAGTGCGCCGACACGACCGCCTCCGTGCTGCTGGCCGAGGGCTCCTCGGCCGAGTTCGAGCGGCTGGAGGTGTCCGACGCCGCCGGTGTCGGCGTCTCCGTCCGCACCAACGCCAATCCGCTGCTGAGCCGGGTACGGATCGCCGGAGCACGCGGCCACGGCATAGAGGTGGCCGAGGACGGCCGCGGGCGGCTGGAGGGGTGCACGGTCGAAGACGCCGAGGGCGCCGGTATCCGCATCACCGACGGCGGGGCCCCGGATGTCCGCGACACCACGACGCGCAGGACGGCCCAGGCCGGTGTCTCGGTCGCCGCCGCCGGCCGCGGGACCCTCGTCGACTGCGAGATCCACTCCAGCGCGACCGCCGGCCTCCATGTGGAGAGCGGCGGCGACATCACCGCGCGCCGCCTCCACCTGTCCGAGGCCGGGGCGCACGGCGTCCTGATCGCCGAGGGCGCCAAGGCGACCCTGGAGACGTGCCAGGTCACCGGCAGCACGGGCGACGGCATCCGGGTGGACAGCGCCGAGACGGTCGGGATCGACCAGTGCACCGTGCGCGACAACCGCGGTGCGGGCCTCAAACAGTCACGGGCCAGTGACCGCCTCACCGTGGAGGGGCTGGACAGCAGCGGCAACGCGTTCGACGACGCCTGGGGCGAGGGCGTCGGCGCCGGCGGCACCGAGTCAGGGCACGCCGGCGGCGCCCAGGGGCCGACCGGCCCGCTGGAGGAACTGGAGTCGCTGGTCGGCCTGGCCGACGTCAAGCACCAGGTCCGCACCCTGATCAACCTCAACCAGCTCGCCCAGCGCCGCGCCAGCCTCGGCATGCCGGCCCCGCCGATGAGCCGTCACCTGGTCTTCTCGGGCCCGCCCGGCACAGGCAAGACCACCGTCGCGCGGCTCTTCGGCGGCATCCTCGCCGATCTCGGCGTGCTGCGCTCAGGACATCTGGTCGAGGTCTCCCGCGCCGACCTGGTCGCCCAGGTCATCGGTGGCACGGCGGTCAAGACCACCGAGGCGTTCAACGAGGCACTCGGCGGCGTGCTGTTCATCGACGAGGCGTACACCCTACTGTCGGACAGCAAGGGTTCGGGCTCCGACTTCGGCCAGGAGGCCATCGACACCCTCCTGAAGCTGATGGAGGACCACCGCGACGACGTGGTCGTCATCGCCGCCGGCTACACCGATCAGATAGCCACCTTCCTCGGCTCCAACCCCGGCCTGGCCTCGCGCTTCACCCGCACCATCGAGTTCGCCAACTACGCGGTGGACGAGCTGGTCACCATCACCCAGTCCCTGTGCGCCGCGCACCGGTACGAGCTGGACCCGGCCACCCTCGAAGCCCTCGCCCGGCGCTACGAACAGATGCCGCGCGACGCCACGTTCGGCAACGGCCGTGCGGCCCGCCGCCTCTTCGAGGAGATGGTGGACCGGCAGGCGTTCCGGCTCGGCTCGATGGACAACCCGGCCGAGGCCGACCTGTCGCTGCTGCTGCCTGCCGACGTCGCCGACGAGACGGCCGGCGGCGACACGGCGCGCAGCTCCCAGGACCTGCTGGCCGAACTCGACTCCATGGTCGGTCTCGCCGCCGTCAAGAGCGAGGTCACGGACCTGGTGAACCTTTTGGACGCCGCCCGCCGGCGCCGGGCAGCCGGCCTGCCCACCCCGCGGATCAGCCACCATCTGGTCTTCTCCGGCCCGCCAGGCACAGGTAAGACCACCATCGCCCGCCTCTACGCCGACCTGCTGCACTCCCTGGGCGTGCTGAAGACGGGCCAGCTCGTGGAGGTGGCCCGCGCCGACCTGGTGGGCCGGTACGTGGGACACACCGCGCAGCTCACCAAGGAGGTCTTCGAACGCGCCTTCGGCGGTGTGCTGTTCATCGACGAGGCGTACACCCTCACCCCTGAGGGCTCGGGCTCCGACTTCGGCCAGGAGGCCGTGGACACGCTGCTGAAGCTGATGGAGGACCACCGCGAGGACGTGGTCGTCATCGCCGCGGGCTACACCAGCGAAATGCGGCGCTTCCTGGGCTCCAACCCGGGCCTGGCTTCCCGCTTCAGCCGCACCGTGGAGTTCGAGCACTACTCCGCCGAAGAGCTGGTCACCATCATGAACATGTACGCCTCCCACTCCGGCTACGACTGCCCGGAGGAGACCCTGGAGGCGCTGCGCGGCTACGTGGAGCTGATCCCGCGCGACCGGTCCTTCGGCAACGCGCGCACAGCGCGCCAGCTCCTGGAGTCGATGATGACCCACCAGGCCCGGCGCATCGGCACGATGACCGCACCCGGCCTGGAAGACCTGCGCCTGCTGCTCCCCGACGACCTCCCGGCGTTCTCCTCACAGCCCGCCGGCTGACCTGTACGCCCGCACCGCCCGTGCGGCATGCCGTCGCACGGCCGGTGCGGCACGTTTGACGACATGCCGCACCGGGAGCCGGTCAGCGCCGGATCAGACGGAAGCGCGCGCCGACGTGCCAGGCTGCTCAGGCACGTCAGATCGCTCAGACACATCAGGCTGCGCAGGCTCGTCCGGCTGCTCGGTCGGCTCCGGCTGCTCGGTCGGCTCCGGCTGCTCAGGCGCCAGAACGAACGCGTAGAACGCGTCCTCCGACAGCGTCCGGTGCCCGCGGTCGACGCGGGCGTTCCACTGCTCCGCCATCCGCAGGTGCTCGCGCCAGGCCGCCCGGTTGCGCAGGATGCTCCCGCGCAGCGCGGGCAGGTCCATCGCCGTGAGGTTCCACGAGTCGGAGTCGCCGCACAGGGTGCTGTCGCGGATGGAGATCGTGTTCCCCGTCAGCGCCGCCGGGAAGTTGGCGCAGACCCCCGGGCGGTGCGCGTACGCGCCGCAGCGCGCATGGCCGGGGGCGATCTCCATCAGGAACACGCACCCCTCGGTGACCGGCCGGTGGCGGAGGCGGAGGTCGTACAGCGGGCCGCCGGGCCTGAACCGGAAATCGCCGTCCTCCTTCTCCTTGAGGGTGACGAACTCCCGCGGGTGCAGCGCCATCCCGGTGGCCAGCCTGCGCACGTCGGCCAGGGTCACATTGACGGTGTACTCCCGGCAGCAGCGCCCCTTGCAGGACGCGCAGCCGGCCAGACCGCTTCCCTCGGCGCTCATGCGACCACCTCCTCCGGCCAGGGCGCACCGGCCTCCCGGGCCGCGTGCGCCTCCAGCAGATACCGTTGGAAATCCTCGACGCCGGGCGGTTCATCGGCGTCCTCAGCCAGCGCGTTCCAGCGCGCGACGGTCTCGAACCACTGGTCACGGTCGGCGGCCCACCGCCGTTCCGCCCACGCCAGCCCCGCCGCGTCGAGCGGCCTTCCAGGCGCCCCTGGCCCACCGTGGTCCCCGCCCGCTGCCTCGTCCCCTGCCCCGTTCTCTTCCCCGTTCCCTTCCCCGTCCTCTTCCGGGCCCGGCGCACCGTCGTGGCCGGTACCGCGGCCGGGGACGGTGGGGAACATGCGGCAGGACAGCGGCGCCAGTTCACCCAGCCCGCAGCGTCCTGTGCCCTCGGAGGTGAGGATGTGGAAGACGCAGCCGTGGGCGGCGTTGGCGATCCTGACGTTCACCCGGCGCCGCGCGTTGTCCAGTACGACCCCGGTCGGGTCGTTGGCGGCGGCCGGCGCTGTCTGGGTGAAGTGCCACGGTTCCAGGGCGAGGGTCCGCGAGATGCGGACGATGTCAGCGCCGGTGACCACGCGCGGGCCGCGGTAACAGAGGCCCTTCGCCCGGGAGGACTGCCACTGCCCGTCGACACCCGGCGTGCTGTCCGCCGTCGCCCCGGTCGCCCCGGTCGGCTCGGTCAGCTCGGTCGCATCGCTCAACTCGGCCACAACAGGGCCCCCTTACTTCCGCTGACGGGCCCGGCTCGTCCCAGCTGGCCGCCAGCGAGCGTAACCGATCACGTGTCCGGAAACCGCCGCGGGTCGCTCCCCCGCTGCCCACAGCCACCTTCCCGCGTTCCGCCCCCCTCCACGGGTCAGCCCTTGGCCTCTGCCGGCGGGAGCAGCTTCTCGTGGTTGCTCCGGGCGGCCGTGGGCTCCAGCCGCCTCCTGATCCCGTCGAAGTGCCGGTGCATGGCCCGCGCGGCGCGTGCGCCGTCACCGGCGGCGACGGCCTCGACGATCTCCCGGTGATCAGCGCATGTCCGCACCGGTTCCTGATGGCGGTCGTCCAACTCGTCCCGCACCCGGTCCATCGCCGCCCAGAAGGCGTCAAGTACCTCGCTCAGCAGATGGTTGTCGAGCGAGCGGTAGAGCGCGAGGTGGAAGGCCCGGTCCGTCGCGCGCGTGACCTTTCCCTTCGCGGCCTCCTGCTCCATCGTCCCGACCAGTCCGCGCAATATCTCAAGGTCCTCGTCCGGCAGATCGGCGGCGACGCTCTCTATCACTCCCGCCTCCAGCGCCTCACGCACCTTCATCAGCTCGTACAGACTCGGCTCGCCCTGCTGGTGCCGTACGGCGGCGCGGAACGCGAGGCCGTCGACGAACGGCGTAAGGGACAGCGAGCCCACGAACGTGCCGTGTCCGCGCCGGGTTTCCACTATCCGTACGGCCTGGAGCGCCTTCAATCCCTCCCGGACCGAGACCCGTCCGACGTCGAACAGGTCCATCAGCTCCGACTCGGTGGGCAGGGGATCGCCGGGGCCGAGCCTCCGGTTCAGGATCAGTTGCTTGATCTGGCCCTGAACGTCCTCGGACATCGTGTTGCGCGGCACCGATCCGCTCCTTCTCGTCGCAAACCCTTGACCTCTGACGGTCGCCGCGGACTATGGTGACCGCGACATAGGACATCAGACATCCTATAGGTCGGGGGCCGTACGGGACCGCCGGTACCGACGTCCCGAGGCCCCGTAGCCCCGTAGCCCCGTAGCCCCGAAGTCCCATGTCCCGAGGCCCCGTAGCCCGGACCGTCCCGCGGTCCGGACGTCCCCCGTGCGTCACCGCCCCACTGCCCCACCGCCAGACCACCCCACTGCCCCACTGCCCCACTGCCCGACCGCCCCACCGCCCCACCGCAGGAGCCCTCCCATGGCACTCAACTCCCCGCTGCACGGCGTCGTCCCGCCTGTCTGCACCCCGCTCGACGGCGACGGAAGCGTCGACACCGCCTCCCTGACCCGGCTCGTCGAGCACCTCGTCGACGGCGGCGTGCACGGCCTGTTCGCGCTCGGCTCCACCAGCGAGGTCGCGTATCTCACCGACGCACAGCGCCGCACCGCGCTGGAGACGGTCGTCCGGGTGGCCGCCGGCCGCGTGCCCGTTCTGGCCGGGGCCATCGACACCACCACGGCGCGCGTCGTCGAACACGCCCGCGCGGCGGCCGAATCCGGCGCCGACGCCCTCGTCGCCACCGCCCCCTTCTACACCCGCACCCACCCCGTCGAGATCGCCGGGCACTTCCGGCGCATCCGCTCGGCGGTCGATCTGCCGCTGTTCGCCTACGACATCCCCGTCTCCGTGCACAGCAAGCTGCCGGCCGCCCTCGTACGGGGTCTCGCCGAGGACGGCACGCTCGCCGGGCTCAAGGACTCCAGCGGCGACGAGGGCGGACTCCGCCGCCTCATCGTCGAGTTGGGCGGAGCCGCAGCGCGCACCGCGGCGCGTGAAGCGGCCGGAGCCGCGGGCAGTCCGGGCTTCAGCATCCTCACCGGCGCCGAACTCACCGTCGACGCGGCCCTGTTGGCCGGAGCCGACGGCGTCGTTCCCGGCATCGGGAACGTCGACCCCGCCGCCTACGTGCGCATCTACGACGCCGCACGCGCCGGCGAGTGGGCGCTCGCCGCGAAGGAACAGGAGCGGCTCGTCGCCCTCTTCTCCCTCGTCGACGTCGGCCCCGAGCCCGACATGGGCCGCAGCTCCTCGGCCCTCGGCGCCTTCAAGGCCGCCCTCCAGCTGCTCGGCGTCATCGCCTGCCGCGACACCGCGTTCCCGCAGGTCCAGCTCAGCGACGACTCCGTCGAGCAGGTCGCCGAGCGGCTGCGCGCCGCCGGTCTCACCCCGCTGCGATGAACGGTGCGCCAACGGCCGTACGCGCACAGCGCTCGACGGTGAACCCGGCCCGCCCCCTGGAGACCACGTGACCCCCATAGCCAAAGCCGCGATCCCCTGGTACCGCGAAGTCAGCCCCACGCAGTGGAAGTCGTTCTTCGCCGCCTGGATCGGGTACGTCCTCGACGGCTTCGACTTCGTTCTGATCACCCTTGTCCTCACCGAAGTGAGCGACGAGTTCGGACTCAGTACGGTCGAGGGCGCCAGCCTCATCTCGGGCGCCTTCATCACCCGGTGGCTCGGCGGCGCCCTGCTGGGCGCCCTCGGCGACCGGTTCGGCCGCAAACTGTCGATGATCGCCAGCATCCTGCTGTACTCGCTGGGCACCTTCGCCTGCGGATTCGCCTGGGACTACACCAGCCTGTTCGTCGCGCGGCTCGCCATCGGCATGGGCATGGCCGGTGAGTACAGCTCCAGCGCCACCTATGTCATGGAGAGCTGGCCCGTCCGGGTACGCAACAGGGCCAGCGGCTTCCTCATCTCCGGCTTCTCCGTCGGCTCCGTCCTGGCCGCCCAGGTCTACGAATGGGTGGTGCCCTCCCTCGGCTGGCGCTGGATGTTCTACCTCGGGCTGATCCCGATCGTCATCGCGCTGTGGATGCGGCGGGCCCTGCCCGAGGCGGAGGAGTGGAGCGCGACGGTCGCGGCGAAGGGCGCGAAGCCGAACCCGTTCCGGCCCCTGTTCGCCACACCTCTGCTGGCGGGCTTCAACCTCGCCGTCGTGGCCGTCGCGAGCGTGTCGCTCTTCGCGGTCTTCACCCCCTTCGGGGCCGGCGCGATACCCGTACTGTCGGTGGTCGCCGGGGCTTCTCTTGTCGCCTTCGCCGTCCAACTGGGCGGCAGGAAGGGCTGGCTGCTGTACGTCGCGATGATCGTCACCGTGTTCTTCGCGTTCCTGTACACCTGGCCCATCCAGGGCCTGCTGCCGACCTACCTGAAGACCGAGCTGGGCTACAGCGGCGGGCAGGTCACCGACGTGCTCTTCTTCGCCGGCTTCGGCACCATGTTCGGCTGCTGCCTCGCCGGATTCATCGGCGACTGGATCGGGACCAAAAAGGCGTACGTGATCACGCTCGTCGCCTCGCTGGTCTTCGTCTTCCCGGTCTTCGCGGCCCAGGACAACCTGCTGGTCCTCGGCGTCCTGCTGTTCATGCTGCAGGCATTCAGCTTCGGCATCTCCGGCCTGCTCCCCCGCTACATCGGCGGGCACTTCCCGACCGAGAGCCGCGGCGCCGCACTCGGCTTCACCTACAACGTCGGATCACTGGGCGGCGCCGTCGCAC
The DNA here is from genome assembly GCF_028657195.3 of Streptomyces iconiensis. Classification (GTDB taxonomy): domain Bacteria; phylum Actinomycetota; class Actinomycetes; order Streptomycetales; family Streptomycetaceae; genus Streptomyces; species Streptomyces iconiensis. The sequence continues at coordinate 94,881 of NZ_JANCPR020000024.1, read as the reverse complement.
CCGTACTGGGCGCACACCTCGCCTCGGGCATGGAACTGGGCCGCTCACTGGCCATCCTCACCTTCGCGGGCACGCTCATCGTCATCCTCCTCGTAGGGTTCGACGTCCCCCGCAGACTGGGCCGCCTCACCGACCCGGACACCCCGCACGACCACCTCGGCAAGGAAACCTCCGCAATGACCACGCAACCGCGGCCCGCACCGGTCACGGACGGACCGGCGGCTCCGGACCCGCGTGGCGAGTGAACCGGCGGGAGCGCGGGAACCGGCGCCGGACGGCGGTGCGGCCGAGCGGCAAGCACGGCTGCGGGCGGGCCACCAGCGGACGCGATAGCGGCTGACAGTCACCGCGCCTCGCCGGCCGACGCCCTCAGGTGCGGCGTGCCGCCCATACCTCGCGCTCGGTGCGTACCCGCAGATCGCCGCGGCGCAGGATGCTGCGGGGGCTGTCGGTGTCGAGCAGTTGGTCGAGCGCGGTGAGGTCCTCGGCCGACAGTGACTCGGCTGCGCCGCTGCGGATGCGGCGCAGGCTGCTGAGTGCGTAGCGGCCGACCAGCTCGGTGTGGGGCGGCCCGATGTTCACGGTGAGGGTGCGTTCGGCCTCGACCGTGAAGCCGGCCGCGGTGAGCTTGGGCCCCCAGTCGGCGCCACGGTGCGGCATCTGTTCGACGTGGTGCCGGTCGAGTACGGCGTGACAGCGTTCCTCAAGACCCGGACGGTCCTCGGGTGCGTCTTCGGGCAGGAACCTCGGGAAGCCGGCCAGTTCGACGACCGCGAACAGTCCGCCCGGCGCGAGCGCGCCGTGGACCCGGCGCAGGACGCGGTCGGGGTCGGTCATGTGGTGCATGGAGGCCGACGCCCACACCAGTTCGGGCGTACCGAGGTCGGGCCAGGTCGCGTCGAGGTCGGCCTGGACGGTGTACACCCGGTCGGCCAGACCTTCCGCAGCGGCCTTTTCGCGCAGGCGGCGCAGGTGGGCGGCCGAGGCATCGACGGCGGTCACCTCGGCGCGGGGGAAGCGCTTGAGCAGCGCGAACGTACCGACCCCTGTACCGCAGCCCAGGTCAGCGACGTGCCGGGGCTCGGCTCCGACGGGCAGCCATGCGATGAGGGAGGCGATGTGCTCGGCGAGCACTTCCGCGTCCAGGTCGAGGATCTCCGTCTGGTCGTCGTGGTCGTGGTCGTGACCGTGGTCGGCTCCGTGCCGGTGGGCGGTGTGCCCTTCGTGGTCGTGCGAGGCACGAGGGGGTGTGTGGGTCATACCGAGCACGCTAAGAGCACCGGGGGCGCAGGGCGGCACCTCTTCCCGGAAGAGCAAGAGAAGACCGCCTGGCCTGCCGGTCGCGCAAGAAGTCCTTGACCTGCTGCACTGTTACGCCCCTCGCCTACGCCCCTCGCCGTACGGGAGCGCGGCCCGGGGCGGCGCGACGAAGCTGGACGGCTGGGCGGCCCGGACTGCTGAGGGCCCCACGACGGCTGAGGGCCCACGCCTCGTCGAGAGGGGGCTTTACGGGCCGGACGGGAAAGGGCGTCTCAGGGAGGCCGGACGGGAAAGGGCGCTTCAGGGAGAGGGACGGCCCGGGTCATCGTGGGTCGTCGTCGAGGGCCTCGTTGCGCTGGTGGCCACGGCGTGCGTCGCGGTCGAAGATGCCCATGACCTCGCACGGCCCGCCCTCCGCGCCGATGGCGTGCGGCAGCATCGTCGGGAATTCGGCGGCCTGGTTGGTCTCCACGCGGAAGCGCCGGTTGCCCAGCAGCAGTACGGCGGTACCGGAGAGCACGACCAGCCATTCGCGGCCGGGGTGGGCGCGCATGCGCGTGGGGCTGTCCGGCGGCGGGTCCGTCATGCGCTGGCGTACCACCGTCATGCCCGGGTCCGCGCGGATGGGCCACCGCATGCTCTGGTGGGCCGCGTCGATCATGGGGCTGGAGATGACCTCGTCGGTTGCCGTCTCGACCAGTTGGTCGAGCGAGGTGTCCAGGGCGCGGGCGAGGGTGACCAGTTGATCAAGGGCGAGGCGGCGCTGACCGTTCTCGATGCGGCTGAGCGTGGACGGGCTGAGCCGGGCGCGGACGGCCAGCTCATCGAGGGACCAGCCCTGTGCCACGCGCAGTGCGCGGATCCGTTTGCGTACGAGGCTGTCCAGCTCGCCGTTGTCTTGCGTCATAGGCAACACCGTATGCTCCTTGAGCAAGGCGCGCTCAGCGTGGTCGCGTAAGGCCCCGCTCCGGGCCTGTTCATCCTGTGCATCCGGTGCATGCGATGCATTCGGTGCATGCGACCCCTCCTTCGAAGCGCAGGAACATCGCGCACTCTCGGCGCGGGCGCGCGGCTGAGCCGGAACCCCCAGGAGGCGTGTGGGGCACGGGAGTTGAGCCGCTGCCCGGTGGAAGGGGCCGGTCAGGCGCTCAGCCGTTCCGGCGGCGAGGCGAAGGTGCGGCGGTAGGCGTGGGGGCTGACACCCGTGGTGCGCTTGAAGCGGTCACGGAAGGTGGTGGGCGACCCGAACCCGACCTGACCGGCGATACGTTCCACGGAGTGCCGCGTGGTCTCCAGAAGGTGCTGTGCCTGGCGGACACGAGCGCTGTGCAGCCACTGGAGCGGCGTCGTGCCGGTCTGTTCGCGGAAGCGGCGTATCAGGGTGCGGGTGCTGGTTCCGGCGTGTGCGGCGATGTCGGCGAGGGTCAGATCGCGCGCCATGTTGTCCTGCAGCCACGTCAGGAGGGGTTCGAGGGCTGAACCCTGGGGAGCCGGCACCCGGTCGTGGACGATGAACTGGGCCTGCCCTCCCTCGCGTTCGAGGGGCATGACGGACAGCCGGGCCGCGTCGGCGGCGACGGCTGAGCCGTAGTCGCGGCGGATCATGTGCAGGCACAGGTCCAGCCCCGCGGCGGCGCCTGCCGAGGTGAGGAACTGCCCGTTGTCGACGTACAGCACGTCCGGGTCGACCTCGATCTCCGGGTGCGCCGTGGCCAGGATGCCGGCGGCGATCCAGTGGGTGGTGGCCCGGAGCCCGTCCAGGAGCCCGGTGGCGGCCAGCGGGAAGGTGCCCGAACAGATGGAGGCGATGCGCGTGCCGTTCCTGGCGGCTTCGCGCAGCGCGTCACGGACGGCCGGCGGGAGCGGGGCCGTGGGAGCGGCCGTGCCGGGCACGATCACCGTGTCCGCGTCCCTGAGCCCCTCCAGCCCCCAGTGGGCACGCAGGGTGAACGCGCCCGCGTCGACCTCCTCGTGCTCCGCGCAGACGCGGAGCTGATAGCCGGGGCGGCCGTCGGGGAGACGGGTACGGGCGAAGACCTCGATCGGAGTGGACAGGTCGAAGGGGATCACCTGGTCCAGCGCGAGAACGGCGACGGTGTGCATGGCGGGAACATACCGCGCCACCCGCGCGCCGTCTCCGCCCCCTGCTTCCGTATCGCTCGACTCCGTACCTGGTCAGAGCCCCACGCGGCGGTCATGGCGCGATCCCGTCGAAAGCTGTCACTCATGCCACGGGCAGGCAGGCGACAGGTGGGCGGACAGACCGGCAGCAGACAGGCGGACAGGTGGGCAAGCGGGTGGGCGGACGACGCGAGCAGCCAGGCAGGCGGACACGCGAGCAGGCAGACGGGCGGGGGACAACCAGGGAAGCGACGGACCCGTTCGTGACGGACATATTCGTCACGTGGGGAGCATGACCCCGAGAACCCCGCCCAGCCGCAGCCGCCGCGAGCGCCCTGCCAAGCCCGCGCTCACCCACGGGGCCATCGCCGCCACGGCGGTCAGGCTGAGGGAGGCCGAGGGGCCGCGGCGCGTCACCATGCGGCGCCCGGCCACCGAACTCGATACGGGGCCCGGGCGGGCGAAGCGGTGTGCGTGCCCGGTGCGTAAGGACGGCCGGACGAGAGGCGCTAGGTGATCTGGGCCGTGGAGGCGAGGACGATCTCGCGCACGGTGACACGCTGGGGCTGCTCGTACACGTACATGACCGCGGCGGCGACATCCTCGGGCGCGAGCACCTCGATGGAGTCCTTGAACGCCTGGTACCCGGCCTTGACCCCCTCGTGGGTCGTGTGCGACAGGATCTCCGTCTCGACGGACCCCGGCGCGACGGTGACCACGCGCACTCCATGTCCCGCGACTTCCTGGCGGAGGCTCTCCGACATGCCCTCAACGGCGAACTTGGTGCCGCTGTAGACCGTGTGGTTGGGGTAGACGTTGCGGCCCGCCACCGAGCTGACGTTGACGAGCGTGCCGCGGCCACGCGCGATCATGCCGGGGAGCACGGACCGTACGCCGTTGAGCAGCCCGTGCACATTGACGTCGAACATGCGCTTCCACTGTTCGGTCGGCTGGTCGGCGACGAACCCGAGGAACATCTGCCCCGCGTTGTTCACGAGCAGATCGGTCGGCCCGTACCGCGCCTCCGCCTCCTCGATCGCGGCGCCGACGGCCACCGCGTCGGTCACATCGACCTGCCTGCACAGCGCCCTGGGCAGGTCCAGCGCCTCGGCCAGACCGGCCCTGCGGGCCAGGAGGAGCAGCGGATGGCCCCGCTCCGCGAGCGCACGCGCCGTGGCGGCGCCGATGCCGGTACTGGCTCCCGTGACGACGGCGAGGGGGCCGTGCGCTTCCGCTTCCATGTCCGTTTCCGGTCCTCTGTCCTGGGCGCAGGTCTCGGCGCGGGTCTGCTGCGCAGGTCTGCGGCGTACGCGCCTGCGCTGCGTAACGGCCCGCTTGGGCGGCCCGTCGGGCACCGAACCACCACACGCTAAGCGAACGCGGTCGCCACCGGTAGCGGTGTGCGGTGGCCGTGTGCGGTAGCGGCGTGCGGTGGCGGGGGCCGTGGTGCGCGGGTTGCCCCGGGCCCGGCCGGGGGCCACGCCGGTTGACTTTATACCCTAGGGGGGTATGTTGTGAGGCATCGGCCGGGCGCCTCGGCAGCCCCGAGGAGAGAAGGGAAACCGTCATGACCACCGACCCCACGGCACACGGACACCACACCGGACACGCGAGCCACGCGGACCATGTGAGCCACGCGGACCACGGGGCCCACGCGGGCCAGGCCCCCGGCGGACTGCTGACTTCCGCAGGCGGCTACACCCTGGAGTTGCGGACTCCCCAGCTCACCGCGGGAACCCCAGGTGAGCTGCGCTTCGCCGTCGTCCAGGACTCCACGGGAGAGGCCGTCACCGCCTACCGGACACAGCACGGCAAGGAACTGCATCTGATCGTCGCCTCGCGCGATCTGACGGTCTACCGCCACCTCCACCCCACCCGCGCGGCGGACGGCACCTGGTCGACCCCCGTCGAACTGCCGAAGGCGGGCGCCTACCGGGTCTTCGCCGACTTCGCGCCCGAAGGGTCAGCGGCAGCGCTGACCCTCGGCGCCGACCTCACCACCGGCGGAGTTCCGGAGTCCGCACCGCTGCCGGAACCGCACCACACCGCGCACCTCGACGGGTACGAGGTCCGGCTCGCCGGCACGCTGCGCGCCGGGGAAGCGGGCCATCTGACGCTGCGCGTGGCCAGGGAAGGCAGGCCCGTACGGGACCTCCAGCCCTACCTGGGCGCGTACGGGCACCTCGTCGCATTGCGCTCGGGCGACCTGGCCTATCTGCACGTGCACCCGCACGGCGAGCCCGGCGACGGGCTGACGCAGCCTGGCCCCGACGTCTCGTTCATGGCGACGGTCCCCAGCGCCGGCGCCTACCGGCTCTTCTTCGACTTCCAGCACGAGGGAGTGGTGCGTACGGCGGCCTTCACCGTACGCACGGAAGGCGCCGACGCACCCGCGCCCGGAGCACCCGCGCACGCCGACCACGCCAACCACGGACAGCACGCCGACCACGGACAGCACGCACACCACGTGCCGCGGTCCGGCCACTGAGCAGGCGAGGAGAGCACATGTCGACCCGAACGCAGGCCCTGCGCCGGGCCGTTGAGCACCCTCTCGTACGGCTGGCGGCCGTGGCGCTGCTCCAGGCAGCGGCCGAACACCTGGCGCAGCCCCGCACCGCCACCGGCACCGGGCCCAGGGCCGGATCGGGCTCGTGCGCGCGTGCGTGTGGCAGGGCGGCTTCCTGAGTCCCCGTCACCCGGCGGGGTGTGAGGAGTCCCCGTCACCCGGCGGAGTGTGAGGGTGCGCGCTCCTCCCGTACGGTCGCGGGTTCCGGCCGGGAGGCCGCCGTCAGCGCGCGGTGCGCCTCGGCCGCTGTGGCCTCGGGCGGAACGACCGTGAGGTCGCACCGGCCCACCCCCAGGGAGAGGAGGCAGACGGTATCGCGGTGCCCCATCCCCGCCGACCAGTTGAGGTGGACCACACGGTCGCCGAACGTCATCCGGCGTGAGCTGGCGAGCCACATGCCGCTGTCGACCGTGACCCGGGTGATGCGGCCCCAGCGGTCCTCCAGCGCGGCCAGCAGCGGCGGGAGTTCGTCGGTGAGGTCACGGGAGCGCGGCCACCACGCGCCGTCGATCCTGTGCACCCCCGTGTGCGGCGGGTGAAGGGCGAACCTGGGGGTCCCGCGGGCGGGGGTCCTGCTGATGGCCTTCATCTCGGCGGGCTTCATGCTGGTGGGCTTCATGCCGTGAGCCTGTCTCCGGACTCCTGTCCGGGGTGGGATGCCCGGGTGGGGTGTCCGGGGTGGGGTGTCCGGAACGCCGTGGCGTGCTGACGCTCCGGTGTTCATCGCGGAGGAGTCCGCCACGCTCAGCTCTCCCGTCTCTCCTCGCGCTGCCGTCTCTCCAGGCGCGTACACACGGGGCCGCGCAGCAGGTTGTGCACCGAGGCCGGGAGAAAGGGCCCGCCCACGTACTCCCCGCCCTCGTGCTCTCCGTGCTCGTACTCCCCGTACTCGTAAGCGCCCTGCTCTCCGTACCCGTACACGCCGTCCCCCTCGCGGTGCGGCGCCGATGCCGGAATCGGGGCCGGGGCCGGGGACTGCACCGGAACCGGCGCCGTCAGTGCCCCGACCGTCTCGCTCAGGCCGCTCGCCGTACGCGCGTTGTGCGGGTCGGCGGCGACGGCCATCAGCAGCAGTGCCGTTGCCGGCGGCGTCAGCGGCGGCACGACCAGCAGGCCCCGGGTGCCGACGGCGCAGGAGAACACCATGCCGTACGGGTCGGGCGCCAGCGGGGACACCTCGCGTGGGAGGTCGTGCCAGAGCGCCGGGTGCACCGTGAAGCGCGTGATCCGGCCCCACAGCGGCCCCAACGTGGCTGCCAGGCATGGGAGTTCACGGGACAGGTCGAGCGAGTACGGCCACCAGGCGCCGTCCAGCGGGCCCGGACTGCGGACGGCGGGCGTCAGCGACAGCCGGGCCGCGGGCGCTCCGGGGCGTGCCGTGTGCCAGGGTCCGGCGACCACGCCCATGGCTCGTTCCCGCCCCCGGGCATCCGGCGGGGCACCGCCCGCCCGGTGGTTGTCGCTCTCCGAGAACGACGTCGGCATCGGCACCGGTGTACGAAATGCCCTCGGTGCGTCCCAGCGTACTGTGTTCCCAGCGCGACCGGCCTGGCGAGCCCGCCGGTTTCCCCGGCGCCCGTGCGCTGTCACGATGGGCACGGTCGCGGGGGCGCACGCGGTGTTCGGCAGGAACGGCTCCGGGGTGGGAGGCACGCGTGGCAGAGGTGTTCGTACGGCGTCTGACCAGATGGCAGGCCGATCAGCAGCGCGAAGCGATCGCTGACATGTACGTCGAGACCTACCGCAGGGCGCAGGGCGAGGAGTACCACGACCGGCAGGAGTTCCTGCGCCGCTTCTCCGAGGACGTACAGCGCCCCGGCTTCGACATGGTGGTGGCGAACACGACGGGCCCCGCCGGATGCGGATACGGGTTCCGGCTGGACCGCGGGGGCGACTGGTGGCACGACTTCCTGGGGGCACGCTCACGGGACGCCGAGGAACTCACCGCCTCGGGCAAGGTCTTCGCCGTCGCCGAGCTGATGGTGCTGCCCTCGGTACGCAGGCGCCACATCGCCACCCGCGTGATGGAGCAGCTGATGGCCCGCCTCGACGCCGAGCTGGTCACGGCGCGCGTCGAGCCCGCGAACGTGCCGGCACGCAGCGCGCTCCAGTCCTGGGGCTGGGCACGCCTGGGCGATGCGCGTACGTCGCCGCAGACACCGGTGTTCGAGGTGTGGAGCAAGCCGGCGCGGCTCCCGCTGTGACGCCGGGCGATCCCCCCTCGCCCGCCCGGAAACCGCTCTCGTAGTTTCTGTTGGTCGCGTTTCTGTTATCCGCGCGGCGCCCCCGCACCTCCAGTGCCAGGGGGAGGACCGTTCCAGAAACCGAGAAGGAGCACGAGCAGCGTGAGCAGCGAACCCCAGTACGCCCTCATCAGGGCGGCGCAGGCCGGGGACCAGCGGGCTCGGGACCGGCTCACCGCCGCGTACCTCCCGCTGGTGTACAACATCGTCGGCCGGGCACTGAACGGGCACGCGGACACGGACGACGTGGTGCAGGAGACCATGCTGCGTGTCCTGGACGGCCTCGGCGGGCTGCGCTCTCCTGAGAGCTTCCGCAGCTGGCTGGTGGCGATCACCATGAACCAGGTACGCGGTTACTGGCGGCGGTACGGCGCCGAGGCGGCGCCGCCCGTCAGCCTGGAGGACACCCGCGCGGCGCCGCCCGTCGAGGACTTCGTCGACGCGACCGTGCTGCGCCTGGGCCTCTCCGGGCAGCGGCACGAGACGGCGCGGGCGACCCGCTGGCTGGACGAGGACGACAGGACGCTGCTGTCGCTGTGGTGGCTGGAGGCCGCTGGACAGCTCACCCGCGCCGAGGTCGCCGCAGCGATGGAGCTGTCGCCGCAGCACACCGCGGTACGGGTGCAGCGGATGAAGTCGCAGTTGGAGACGGCCCGCGTGGTGGTGCGCGCGCTGGCGGCCGAACCGCCATGCGTCCTGCTGGCTTCCCTGTCCTCGGGCTGGGACGGCATACCGTCCCCGCTGTGGCGCAAGCGCCTGGCCCGCCACACCCGCGACTGCGCGGTCTGCTCCGGCCGCTCCTCGGACCTCGTACCCGCCGAACGGCTCCTGGTGGGGCTGGCGTTGGTGCCCGTCGTTTCCACGGCGGTGACCGCTGCGGCCTCCGACCTGGCAGCGCACAGCGTCGCCCACCACCCGGCGCACTCGCCCACCGACCCAGCCCTCGCCGGCGCGACAGGCTCGGGTGCCCACGCCTCGCACTCCCCCGGCTCGGGCTCTTCCCCCGGCTCGGGCCCCGGGCGTGCCCTGCGCCGCAGGCGGTCGCGGCGGCGCAGGCGGGTGACGGGACTCGTCGCCGCGGCCGTGGTGCTGAGCACCGGGGCCGGGATCGTCCACCTCACCACCGGGCCCGAGGAGGACGGGAAGCGCTCGCGGGACGTCACCGCGCGTGCCGAACCTGCCCCCTCCTCGCACTCCCCGCGTCCCAAGCCCTCGCCCTCGCCCTCCAGCGCCTCGCCTTCGGCCTCTGCCACCTCACCCTCGCCCTCGCGGACGGCGAAGCAGCCGGCGAAGCCCCGCCCGAGCACTCCGCCTCCGCGCCCCCAGACCAGCCCGGCGACCCGCGAGCCCGCCCCCGCACCGCGCGGCCCGTCGCACGAGGTCGCGGCGCTCGTCAACGCGGAGCGGGCGAAGAAGGGATGCGGCCCCGTCCGCACCAACGACAAGCTCGACACCGCGGCGAGCGGCCACTCGGCCGACATGGCGGCCCGCGACTTCTTCGACCACACCAACCCGGACGGCAAGGGCCCCGGCGACCGCATCACAGCGGCCGGGTACCGCTGGAGCACCTACGGGGAGAACATCGCCAAGGGCCAGAACAGCCCGGAAGAGGTGATGAAGGGCTGGATGAACAGCCCCGGACACCGCGCGAACATCCTCAACTGCTCGTACAAGGAGATGGGTCTCGGCCTGCGCCAGGGCCAGGGCGGCCCCTGGTGGACCCAGGCATTCGGCGCCCGCTGAGCCGCCCGCACGGCGCGGCCAACACCCGTACGGAGCACGGCAGTTGTCGACGCTCGCGGCGGGGCGCTTCTACCATGGCGGCATGGAACTGCGCGAGGGCCCGGTGCCCGATCCGTCGAGGCCCGCGTGGGAACGTGCCGCACGTGCCAGAGAGCGCGCGCGGCGTGCGCTGTCGAAGGCGGCGGGCTACGACCTGCTGGCTGCGAGCAGCGGCTCGTACGGCTGTGCCGAGGTCGCGAGCGTGCACCGGAGGACGGCCGAGTGCCATCTTTCGTCGGCCCGCCTCCAGGAGACCTACGCGCGCCACGCCGCGCGGTGGTCGGCGGCGGGATCGGGCGGCCCCCGGCCGCTCTTCATGGGCGGGGTGGCCGAGGCGTGCGGTGCGGAGAGCGCCGCGCTGGCCCTGGTCGGCGCCGATCAGAGCCAGCTGGCTTTCGCCACCTCCGACCCGTGCGCCGAGCGGGCGCAGGAGCTGGAGTTCGTGCTCGACGAGGGCCCCGGCAGGGATGCCGCGCTGCTGCGCGTACCGGTCTCGGCCGGCGGCGACGGCCTGGCGGTCCGCTGGCCGCGCTACGGTCCCGGGCTGGCCGGCCTTGGCGTCGGCGAGGTGCTGGCTGTACCGCTGACGACACCGGGAGCGTGCCTGGGCGCGCTGACGATCCTCAACAGGCGGCCCCGCGGCATGGTTCCGCGCGCCGTCGCCGGCGTCGCGGCGGCGCTGACCCACTCCGTGCTGCTCGGCCCCGACGCCGACCCCGGCCTGTACGGGGAGGCCGACCACCGCGACCGGGTGCAGCTGGCGGCCGGCATGGTCTCGGTACAGGCGGGCTGCGCGGTGGCGGACGCGCTGGCGCTGATCAAGGCACGCGCCTTCGCCGACGGGTTGCCGACCGCTGTCGTGGCACTCGCGGTCACGAGCCGCGAACTGCGCCTGGGCCTGTGAGGCGGCAGGCGTCGCGCGGCCAACGCCCGCGAACAGGGCGCCGCCGCCCGGCCGTTGGCACCGGGCCGTCGGCACGCGGGCTCAGCCCTCCGCCGAGGGCAAGGACGGAGACGAGGACGAAGGCGGAGACGAGGGCTGGAAGGGCGGCTCGTTGAGCTTTCCGTCCAGGACATCGGTGCACACCTCGTGCAGCCGCTTCTGGTGGGAGCGCGCGTAGAGGCGCAGCAGCGTGAAGGCTTCGTCGGGTGTGCAGTCGAGCCGTTCGGACAGGGCTCCCTTGGCCTGCTCGATGGGGATGCGGCTGGTGAGCGCGCCCTGGAGCCTGTCGGCCTGCTCCCGTGCGCTGCCGAGCTGGTGATGGTGCGCCAGGCCGAGCGCGGTGGCGTGCGCGAGCGCCTGGAGCAGCCCCAGGTCGTGCGGGCCGAGGGCATGCTGCTGCCTGCTGTAGACGACGAGCGCGCCACGGGGGTGCTCGCCGTAGCCCAGCGGTACGGCGGTGACGCGGTGGACGCCGAGGCCGAGCGCGAGGCGCGTGTACCCCGGCCAGCGCTTTCCGGGGCGTTCGAGGTGGATGTCGGCCAGGGTGTGGCCCCGTGCCATGACCTCACGCGCCGGCCCGTGGCCCCGCCTCAGTTCGAAGCCCTGGAGCTTTCTGGCCGCCGGACCCTCATGGCACGCGCGGAGCGCCTCGGTGTCACCGCCGGGCAGGAGCACGCCTGTCTCGGCCCGGTGTCCGGCGGCGGCGAGGTGCCGGTGCGCCAGGTCGCACAGCGCGCGGAGCCGCCCTTCCGTGTCCCGTTCGCGGCCCACGGCGTCCACGAGATCGAGCAGCGCCTCCACCGGAACGGCGCCGGGAACTCCATGACTTTCCGTGCCCTCCTGCATGCGTCCAGTCAACTGCCGTCGGGCCTCACACGGAAGGGCGGTCCGTGCCCGAAGTGCAGGAAGATGCCGCCGGGTTCCGCCCGGAAGCCCGGCGGTCCGCCAAGTGGCCATATATAGGGCGGTGCGTCCGCTCCCGCGCTCGCCCGTACCGCCGCTCCCGCCCGGACGTGGAACGTACTGGCATGATTTCCCTCTGCCGGTGCACCCGCTTTATGGCGTTTTGTCAATGTTCATTCCTGGCGCGCATACGAGGGACCCACGCGAGCCGGAGGACTGCCGTTGCGCAGCCCTCACGTTCCGGGCGCTTGCCGGGTGCCACACGGCCCCCGGTGTACACGGACACCAGACAGCGACAGCAGAGGGAGAGGAACTCCGTTGAAGATCCCGGGGCACTGGAACGAACGGCTGAGGGCCGCGCTGCGCAGGGCCAGGGAACGCCCTGGGCCCGAACGGGACACACTCCTGCTGCTGATCAAGAGCGCGCTGGCCGGGGTGTTCTCCTGGTCGCTCGCCGCCTATCTGATCGCCTCGCCGCAGCCCACCTACGCGCCCTTCACCGCGCTGCTCGTCGTCCAGTCCACGGCCTACAGGTCGCTGCTCCAGTCCGCGCGGTACGTCCTCGCGGTCGTCCTCGGCGTGCTGGCGGCCGGGTTCGTGGGCCCGCTGCTGGGCGAGAACCCGGGCGCCTTCGCCGTGATGCTGGCCGTCACACTGACGCTGGGGCGCTGGCAGCGGCTGGGCTCCCAGGGGCTCCAGGTGTCGGTCGCGGGCGTCTTCGCGTACAACGCGCTCTCGGGCACCCACGAGTCGATGCTGGGAGAGATCGTCATGATGGCGCTGCTCGGCGCCGGGGTCGGGCTCGGCGTCAGCCTGCTGATCCTGCCTCCGCTGCGCTACCGCACGGCGGCGCGGGGCATCGAGGAGATCTCCGGAGCCAACGAGCAGCTGCTCGGCGAGATGGCGGACGGGCTCGCACAGGGCCTGCCGGAGCGCGAGACGCTGGAGAGCTGGCTGTACAGGGCGCGGCAGTTGGACAACACGGTCACCAGCGCCCGCGAGGCGATCGAGTCGGGCGCGGAGAGCGTCGTCTACAACCCGCGCAAGTTCCTGCGCGCGACGCCGCGCAGCTTCGAGGGGCACCGCGCACTGGTCGAGGCGCTCGCGCGCGCCGGTGAGCAGATCCGCTCCATCTCCTACGGGCTGCTGCGCATGTGCGAAATGGACCCCGAAGCGTGCCCCGACGACGCGTTCCTGTGCGCCTACGCGGAACTGCTGGGTGTCGTCTCGCGTGCGGCGGGCGAGGTCGCCCGCCTCGACGAGGACGCCGACGACGGGCGGGGCGACGCGGGACCGCTGCGCCGCACGCTGGAGGAGGGCCGCAGGCGCCACAACGAGCTGACCGCTTCCGTCGAGGGCCGAGCGGCATGGCCCAGCCACGGCGTGCTGCTCACCGACGCCGACCGGCTCCTTGAGGAGTTCGCCCACGCGGGAGACCTCGGCACCAACCACTCCTCCTCCGCACACGACTGACCCGCGGCCCCACCGCCCCTCGCCCCGCCGCCGACCTGTGCTCCCTCACCACTACGAGCGAGGTACCGGCTCCAACGCCCGGCACAGGTGCGGGACGCCCGCACCGATCCGTCCGGTTACCGATCCGTCCGGGCTGGGAGCGACGGACGGAGCCGAGTCCGTCGGGAGGGTCGCACCTCGTCGTCCGGAGAGGCTTCGGGAGCGTCGCTGGAGTCCGACCAACCGGATACGTATCTTTTTTGATCACACGATCCGGTGGTCGCGGATATGTCCGTTGACGAACCCGCGTTCACCCAGCGGCTTCCGGTCACTGTCGAAGTCATGCGTCTCCGTGAGAAGGGTGCCTCTTGCCATGCCATACGGATCGATCACGGGCCCCGGCGGCATGCTGGCCGCCACCGGCCTGGCCGCGGGGCAGATGTGGCTCGTCGTCGCCGGCGTCGCCGCCGTGCTGATGGGCGCCCTCGCGGTGCGGCTGTGGTTCCGGCGCGGCATGGGGCCGGGCGCACGATGACGGCAGATGCCCACCGAGGGCTCTTCGCGCGTGCGGCGGACAGCGTGGTCTCCACCCCGGAAGACAGCCGTCCGGCGGCCAGGCTGTCCGGAACGTTCAGCCTTCCTCGCGCATGGTGCGCCTCCCCCCGTGGGCTCGTGCTGCTGGGCGCGTTTCCGCTGACCGCGTTTCTCGCCTGGGGCATCGCCCACGCCATCAGCGTGATCGGTTCCCTGACGGGCGGGGACACAGGAAGCATGGCTCTGCCGTGGCTGGCGTCGTTCCTGCTGCTGTGGTGGGTCCCGGTGTCCTGGCTGGAGCGGCCCCGCACCGCGTCCCCTCAGGCGCAGGCCGAACTCGACGCGCTGAAGGTCACCGTGCAGATCCCCGTCTACAACGAGGCCCCGGACGCCCTGCGCGCCTGTCTGCAGTCGGTGCTCGCCCAGTCGCGGCCGGTCGACCGGATCCGGGTCGTCGACGACGGCTCCGTCCACGGCGACGGCACGGCCATGACGTACGACGCCATTCGCGCCGAACTCTTCGACCGGGCCGCGGACCACGGCGTCGAGGCCACCTGGGACCGCACCCCCAACCGCGGCAAGCGCTACGCCCAGATGCACGTCCTCGCACACGACGACGCGGATGTCTTCGTCACCCTCGACAGCGACTCGATCCTCGACCCCGATGCCGTCGCCGAGGGGCTCAAGCCCTTCAGCGACCCGAAGGTCACCTCCGTCGCCGGTCAGGTCGTCGTCCTCAACCACGATGCCAACGCCCTCACCCGGCTGACCAACCTGCTCTACCTGCCCTTCACCCGCGGGCTGCGCAGCGCCCAGTCCGTCCTCGGCCGAGTGACCATCAACTCCGGGACGCTCGCCTTCTACCGTGCCCACATCGTCCGCGACGCCGCCGGGGTCTACGAGCACGAGACCTTCCGCGGCCGACCCATGCAGATGAACGACGACTCGATGCTCACCTTCTACGGACTGCTCGCCGGCGACACCGTTCATCAGCCCTCGTCACTCGTCTTCACCCTCGCCCCCGAGCGGTGGCGCCACTACCTGGCCCAGCAGCTGCGCTGGATGCGCGGCACCACCGTTCGTCACCTGTGGTGGCTGCGCTACATGCCGGCCAACGGCATCGTCTTCTGGGCCACCGTCGCCGAGTACGTCCATCTCGTCCTGGGCATCGCCATCCCCGTCGTGCTGGTGACAGACGCCGGACTACGCTGCCACCTCGGCGCCCTCGCCGTCGCCGGCACCGTCATCGGCACGGCCATGAGCTACCTCATGGCCCTGCGCCTGTTCACCGTCCGCCGCAGCGACATGACCTTGCGCCAGGCCCTGATGCTCTTCACGCTCGCCCCCGTGGCCACGGCTTGGCGCGCGCTCCTGCTGCGCCCCATGTATCTGTACGCCATGGCCACCTGCCACCGCGTCAACCGGTGGGGCACCCGCGGCGGCGTCGAAGTCGGCCTCGGCTGAACCAGCAGCCGGCCCGACGGGGCCGCTCACATGCTCCGTTCGCCGAACCGGCCACCGCCGTCGAACAGCTCGGCCGTCCGACCTTCGAGGTGCCCGCCGCAAGCACCTGCCGTGCCCGCGGCGGCAAGCTCGCCCCGAAGCACCACGCACGCCCCGCACTTCACGCCTCCCCCAGCTCCGCGCCGAGCCAGACGTGAAGCCCCCCGCCGACCGTGGCGCCGGCAGCCATGGGAGACGGGCCCGGACTGTCGACACCGCGGTGCCCGGGACCCGTGACGGCCGGGCTGCGCCTGCTGGACGCCCCCCTCAGTCAGCCCGCCGGCACCACGAGCCCCGGCTCCGCGACGCTCAGCGTGCCCCCGAACGAGGCAGCGCCCGCCTCCAGCGCGACGTCCCGGTCGGTGCCAGGCCACAGATGCGTGAGCACCAGATGCCCCGCACCCGCGCGGGTGGCGTACCCGCCCGCGAGATGCGCCGTGAGCAGGAAGTCCGCGTCGGCGCGCGGCACTTCGTACGGGTACGTCGCCTCGGAGAGCAGCACGTCCGCTTCCCGGGCCAGGCGGGGAACGTCCTCGCTGGGTCCTGTGTCGCCCGTATAGGCGAGAACGGCGCCTTCCGCGCTCAGCCGTACCCCCGCGTTGGGCACGAAGTGCGGCAGCAGCCAGGTGTCCACGCGGAAAGGGCCGATCTCGAAGCGCTGGCCAGGACCGAACTCGTGCAGGTCGTACGCGTCGGCCAGCATGCCGGGCTTGTCGAGCGCGAGCACCGCGTCGACGGCGCCGACCGGCGCGTACACGCCCAGCGCCTCGGGCGGCTCGTCGCTCAGATCACGGGCACGCAGCAGCGGATTGAGGTCGGCGCAGTGGTCGGGGTGGCCGTGGCTGACCAGTACGGCGTCGATCCCGTCCACGCCGCCCTCGCGCTCCCACAGGCGCGGCAGCGTCGCGTATCCGGGGTCGATCAGCAGGCGGAACCCGCCGCTGTCCACGACGTAGCCCGAACACCCCTGCCGCGCCGTCGGCCACGCCCCGCATCCGCCCAGCACATCCAGTCTCATACAGCCGGTTATACGGGCATCCGCCCGCCCGGCCCAAGACGCGGGCGCGCACAACCGTACGGAACCCCGCGGTCCGCCCGTAGGGACCCGCCCCCGCGATCCCGCATTCCCCTGTCCACGTGCTCACTTGCTCACCGCGAGGTGCATACCGAAGCCGACGATGGCCGTTCCGGTGACGCGGTCGAGGAGCCGCTTGGCCGAGGGGCGGCGCAGCCAGCCGCTCACGGCCTTGGCGCAGGCGACGAGAAGGACGGACCACAGGGCGCCCAGCAGGAGATGGACGACCGTCAGAAGGAGTCCCGTCGCGAAGTGCGGGGCGTTCTCGGGGATGAACTGCGGGAGTACGGCGACGTAGAAGACACCGATCTTGGGGTTGAGGAGGTTGGTGAGCGCGCCCTGCCGCCATCCCGCGCACCATCCGTCGGCCGCCGGCCCGGACTCGGACGCCGCGCCCTCCCCTTCCGCTCCCCCGCGCCTCCGCCGGAACGTGCCGACCAGCATGCGCGCGCCCATCCACAGCAGATAGGCGGCGCCGGCCCAGCGCAGTACGTCGTAGGCGAGTTGCGAGGCCGTCAGCACGGCGGTGATACCGGCCGAGGTGAGCGCGCCCCAGGTCAGGGTTCCCGACTGGATTCCGGTGACCACGCCCCACGCACGCCGGCGGTGCCCGACGGCCGCCGTACGCAGGATGATCGCGGTGTCCAGTCCGGGCGTGACGGTGAGCAGCCCCACGACCAGCGCGAAGGACCACAGGGCTGTGCCGAGTGTCATGTTCCCGAGCGTACGCAGCGCCGCGCGCCGTGAAGGCGGGGCCCTCCCGGATCACGCTCACGGGGGACGGCCGGCGGCTGCCCCGGGAGGACGGACCGCCTCTGCTGCGCCTGCCTCTACTCCGCGCGCATCTCGAACCAGGTCGTCTTGCCGCGCGGCAGCAGATCGACGCCCCAGCGGTCGGAGAGGGTGTCGACCAGGAAGAGGCCCCGGCCGCTGGTGTCCAGTTCGGCCACGGGCAGCAGACAGGGCAGGCCACGCGAGGGGTCACGGACCTCGATACGGATCCAGCTGGTGCGGCGCAGCATCCGCAGGCCGAAGGTGTGGGCTCCGGTGTGGCGTACGGCGTTGCCGACCAGTTCGGAGACCAACAGCACGGCGTACTCGGTCAGTTGGGGCGAGAGCGCCCAGCGCTGCCGCAGCACGAACTGGGTGAGCCGGCGTGCCAGGCGTGCGGACTCCGGCAGATTGGGCAGCGGAACCTCCCGTACGGTCGGATCGCCCACTCTGTCGAGGACCGTGCCCGCGGGTTCACTCCCCGCCGTCTCGTCCGGGTCGTCCGGAACCCGCTCGGTCACGCTCGCCACATCTCCCTGACCCGCCATGGCCACCATCATGGCGGCAGGTGAGAGGCCCTGGGGACGGTTCAGGGGTTTCCGGATAGCCGGAAGAACCCCCTCCGCCGGACCGCGGGACACGTCACGGCGTGCGACGCAAGGGCGCGTGCGGCGGCTGACCTGGCATGACCTCGCGTACGCAAGTGATCACAAGGCGCCACAAGCGAGCCCGAATCAAGGAGGGGCGCAACGGAAGCCAAGTCCCCCACAAGGTGGGGCGCGGGGGCGGAGCGTGACGCGCCACCCCCAACCACCCCACCCGTAAGGTCAGTTGGCCAACCGCCGCGTTGACGGCGGGGCCGCGTGCCACATGCGCGGGGCCCGCGCGGACGCGCTAGCGGAACGTCGCCTTGCCCGGACCTTCCTCCACAAAGCTGCGCATGCCGGTCTCCCGGTCCTCGGTCGCGAACAGGCCCGCGAACCAGTTCCGCTCGATCGCGAGACCGGTTTCGATGTCCGTCTCCAGACCGAAATCGATCGACTCCTTCGCCGCGCGCAGCGCCAGCGCGGGCCCCCGCGCGAGCTGCGCCGCCCACGCCGCGGCCTGCTCGTACACCTCGGCGTCCGGCACCACGCGGTCGACCAGGCCGATCTCGTGCGCCTCGGCCGCCCTCACCTGGCGCCCCGTGAAGATCAGGTCCTTGGCCTTGGCCGGGCCCACCAGGCGCGACAGCCGCTGGGTGCCGCCGGCGCCGGGGATCAGCCCGAGGAGGATCTCGGGCTGGCCGAGCTTGGCGCGCTCTCCCGCGATCCGGATGTCGGCGCACAGCGCCAACTCGCAGCCGCCGCCCAGCGCGTAGCCGGTGACCGCGGCGACAACGGGCTTGGGGATACGGGCCACCGCGGTGAAAGCCTCCTGGAGGCCACGGGAGCGGACCACCATGGCGGCGTGGTCCATCTCCCGCATCTCCTTGATGTCGGCACCGGCGGCGAACACCTTCTCGCCGCCGTAGATCACCACGGCACGTACGTCCTCGCGCCGGGTCGCCTCGCCCGCCAGGTCGCGCAGCAGATCCTGCATGGCGACGTCGAGCGCGTTCATCGGCGGGCGGTCGAGGCGGATGGTGCCGACTCCGTCCTCGACCTCAAGGCGTGCCGCCGGGTGCTCGCTGTGGTCCCTGTGCTCCGTTTTAGCGGTCATGGGGGAAGGTTAACGGCCGTTACTGCGGGGCCGTCCACTCCTCCCAGTCCATGTTCCAGGCGTTGAGGCCGTTGTCGGGCTTGATCGTGGCGTCGTTGGAGTTCTTGACCTCGACGACGTCTCCGACCATGGAGTTCTTGAAGAACCACGCTCCGGGCGTCCCGCCGTCGCCGCCGCCCCTTCTGTCGAAGAGCCCCACACAGCCGTGGCTGGCGTTGACCTCCCCGAACTGGGGCTGCGGCGTCCAGTAGTTGCCGTGGATGAAGGTGCCCGAGGTGCTCAGCCGCATCGCGTGCGGCACGTCCTTGATGTCGTACTCGCCGCCGAAGCCCACGGTGTCGCCGTTCATCCGCGTCACCTTGTACTTCTCGCTGATCACCATCTTGCCGTTGTACGTGGGGTTCTGCGGGCTGCCCGACGTGATGGGGATGGTCTTGATCTTCTTGCCGTCCCTGGTCACGGTCATGGTCTTCTTCTTCGCGTCCACGACGCTGACCTGCTGGCGCCCCACGGTGAACTTCACGGTCTTGCGCTGCTTGCCGTAGACACCGTTGGAGCCCTCGACGCCGTTGAGGTTCAGGTCCAGGGTGACCTTGGTTCCGGACTTCCAGTAGTCCTCCGGGCGGAAGTCGAGACGGCGGTCACCGAACCAGTGGCCCTCGATCTCGGCCTTCGGCTCCGCGGTGACGGATATCGCCTTCTCGACGGTCTCGCGGTGGGCGATCGGCCGGTTGAAGTTGACCGAGACCGGCATACCGGCGCCGACCGTGTCGCCGTTCTCCGGGGTGAAGTACCCGACGAAGGTGTCCTTGGGAACGATCGTGGTGAACGTGGCGTGCTTCGCCGACTCCCGCCCCTCGGAGTCCTCGGCTATGGCGTTCACCGTGTACTTCGTGCCGGTGGCCAGGTGCGTTGCGGGCTTCCAGGAGGCGCCGTCAGGGGCGATCTTCCCCTCGACCTCTTCCCCGTCGCCGCCCTTGCCCTCCTTGACCGTGACCTCGGTCAGCTTGCCCTTGCCCGCGGAGACACGCAGCGCCCCTGAGGTGGCGACCTCGTCGGCGCCGTCCTTGGGGGCTATCTCCACGACGGCCTCGGACGCCTCCTTGCCCGAACCGCCAGAGCCGCCCTTGCCGTTCGCCTCGGCGCCCGAACTCCCGCTGCCGCCGCACGTGGCCAGAACCAGCAGCATGACGACCAGCAGAACCACCAGGCCCGCCGCCGAGCCGCCTATGAGCTGGGCGCGGCTGTCCCCCCGGAATGACTCGATCCTGAGCTTGTCCCTGGCCATGGTCTTCAGATCCAAGACGGCCCCATCTCCGACGTCCCCTCACACAGCACGCGCACCCGTGTGCGCCCCCGAACGCGCTGTGACGCGCGTATGCCCTGTTAGATAACCACACCCCGCTGACACCGAACTCGCCCCACGTGTCACCGTTCGGTCGCAGTTTCGCGGAGGCGACAAGGAGGTCGGAGGGCAGGTGGGGACGGGGTCACGCAGACCGTAAGGAAGGGTCGGAAGCCGCGGAAGAACGGGCGCAAGCGGTGAAGACGGGGCGCGGGGCAGGGCACCCAACGGGCCGTGTCAGCACAGGACTCCGCCGCACGCGCAAACGTCCGTGCGGGTCACCTGGCCGGCGCTCCGGGAGCCCGTGAAGGGACAGCGGAGGCGGGATCGGGGAGACCGGCTCGCGGCGTCGGAGGCGCCCGGCGGGTGGCCGGGTGCGGGGCGGGGCGCCCGTTGGTCAGCTGAGCGCCGAGCCCGCCGTCCACTCGTTCCACGGCATGTTCCAGCCACCGAGCCCGTTGTCGGGTGCCACCGTCCGCTCCTTGGTGCCCTGCACGGTCACCAGGTCGCCGACGAGGGAGTGCCGGAAGAAGAGGCCGGCGGGTGAGCGTGCCCCGCCGCCCCGCTCGTCCTCCAGGCCGATGCAGCCGTGACTGGTGTTCTTGGCGCCGAAGATGCCCGGCTTCGCCCAGTAGTTGCCGTGCAGGAAGGTGCCACTGGTGGTCAGCCGCATCGCGTGCGGCACGTCGTCGATGTCGTACTCGCCGCCGAAGCCCACGGTTCCGCCGTCCATCCGCGTCACCCGGTACTTCTCGCTGATGACCATCCGGCCGTTGTACGTCGGGTTCTCGCGGGTGCCGGCCGTGACGGGCACCCGGGACGTCACCGCCCCGGCACGCTGGACGGTCAGGCGGTGCCTGCGTACGTCGACGACGCTGCGCTGGTCGCGGCCGATGGTGAACCAGACCTTCTTGCGCTGCGTCCCATAGACGCCCCGCGCTCCCCGTACGTCGCGCAGGCGCAGATCGAGCGTGACGCGGGTACCGGGCTTCCAGTAGGTCTGCGGCCGGAAGTCGAGCCGGGAGCGGCCGAACCAGTGCGCGGCGACGGGTACATGGGGCTCGGCCGTGACGCTCACGGCCCGCTCAACCGCCGCGCGGTCGGTGATCGGCCGGTTGAAGACGAGGGACACGATCATGGCGGTGCCGACGGTCTGGCGGTGCTCGGGGCGGAAGAAGCCGGTGAAGCGGTGCGGTGGCACCTTCGTCGTGAAGGTGGTGTGCCGCGCGACGCGGCGCCCGGTCGCGTCCACGGCGACGGCGTCCACGGTGTACTGGCTCGCCAGCTCCAGGACGTCCGCGCCCTCCTCACCCGCCGGGAGGGGCCGCCAACTGCGCCTGTCGGGCGCGAACTCCCCGGCGACGGTCCCGTTCGGGCCCGTGCCCCTGCGGACCATGCGGACGCTCTCCAGATGTCCCTCCGGTACGGACACCTCCACGGGAGCGTCAGCGGGTACGCCCCGGCTGCGGTCGTCCGGTGTGACCGTGATGGCGTCGTCGGGCGCTTTGCCGTCGTCCGCGACGAGCGCGCAACCCGCCACGCCCACGCAGAGTGCGACCAGCACGGCCGCCGCCGTCGCCCCGTACAGCCGGCGCACCCCTGTCCGCCGGCCACTACCGGCGCCCTGCCCCGTCTCCGGCCCCACGTCCGCTGCCCTTCCGCGCTCGCTCGCTCTTCCGTGCCTCAGTGCGTCCCCTGTGCGGCACCGGCCTTCTCCTGGCCGTGCGCGGGCGCCCATTGCTGGGACCAACGACCCTCGTGCACCCGGGACACCTCGATCACGCGTGTGAGCGGGCTTCCCCGACCGGGAAGTATCCGGGGGAGGACCGTGGCATGGTGCCCGGCAGGGCGCTGTACACCGTGCGGCCGGTCCGACCGAGCCGCGAGCCGCTGGAGGCGGTCACGTGTCGCACGCATCAGAACCGGGAGCCAGGGCCGAGGAGGCACCCACGGCGGCTTCGCGGTCCAACGGCCGGCGTACGGCGCTGCCGTCGCCCGTGCTGCCCGTAACAGCCGCGCTGCGCGCGGCCACCGGGCACCAGCCACGGGGGCCGCTCGCGCCGTACGGGTCGGGCGAGCGGGTGTGGCCCGGCAGTCCGCAACCGCTCGGTACGCGCTTCCACACAGGTCCCGGCGGTGTCGCCGGGACCAACTTCGCACTGTGGGCGGGCGGCGCCGAGGGGGTTGAGGTGTGCCTGTTCGACGACGCGGGTGCCGAGACCCGCTATGCGCTGGCCGAGCTGACGCACGAGATCTGGCACGGCTTCCTGCCCGGCGTCGCCCCTGGGCAGCGTTACGGCTACCGCGTGCACGGCCGCTGGGACCCGTGGAGCGGCGCGCGCTGGAACCCGGCCAAGCTGTTGCTCGACCCCTACGCACGCGCCGTCGACGGCGAGTTCACGCTGCCAGCCGAGGTGTACGGGCATGTGCGGGACTGGCCTCAGCAGCATGTGGCGGACACGGTGCGGGACGAGCGGGACTCGGCGCCTTTCGTCCCCAAGGGCGTCGTCGTGGACGACCAGGACGACTGGGGCGACGACCGCAGGCCGAAGACGCCGTGGCCGGACTCGGTCATCTACGAGCTGCACGTACGGGGCTTCACCATGCGCCACCCCGGCGTGCCCGAGCGGCTGCGCGGCACCTACGCGGGGCTCGCGCATCCCGCGGCGATCGAGCACCTGACGCGGCTGGGTGTCACGGCGGTCGAGCTGCTGCCCGTGCACCAGTTCGCACACGAGGACCACCTGCTGCGCCGGGGACTGCGCAACTACTGGGGCTACAACTCCGTCGGCTACTTCGCTCCGCACGCGGCCTACGCCGCCTCCGGTACACGCGGACAACAGGTGGGCGAGTTCAAGCGGATGGTGCACGCACTGCACGCCGCCGGAATCGAGGTGCTACTGGACGTCGTCTACAACCACACGGCGGAAGGTGGCGAGCGCGGGCCCACCCTGTCCCTGCGCGGCATCGACAACCCGGCCTACTACCGCCTGCCGCCCCAGGACGCGCGCCGCTACACCGACTACACGGGCTGCGGCAACACCCTCCACGTCGTCCGGCCCCAGGTGCTGCGCCTGATCACCGACTCGCTGCGCTACTGGGTGCAGGAAATGGGCGTGGACGGCTTCCGGTTCGACCTCGCCGCCGCGCTCGCCCGCTCCATGCACGACGTCGACATGCTCTCCCCGTTCCTCGCCGTCATCGCTCAGGACCCGGTGCTGCGCAGGGTGAAGCTGATAGCCGAGCCGTGGGACGTGGGCAGCGGCGGCTACCAGGTCGGCGCCTTTCCCCCGCTGTGGACCGAGTGGAACGACCGCTACCGCGACACCGTGCGCGACTTCTGGCGCGGCTCCCTGCCGGACATGCGCGACCTGGGATACCGCCTGTCGGGCTCCAGCGACCTGTACGCATGGGGCGGCAGGCGCCCCTACGCCTCCGTCAACTTCGTCACCGCACACGACGGTTTCACCCTGCGGGACCTCGTCAGCTACGAGCACAAGCGCAACGAGGCCAACGGGGAAGGGAACCGCGACGGCACGCACGACAACCGCTCCTGGAACTGCGGAGCCGAGGGCGAGACCGGCCAGGAGGACGTACTCGCCCTGCGCCGACGCCAGTTGCGCAACGTGCTCACCACCCTGCTGCTGTCCACCGGTGTGCCGATGCTCGTGGCGGGCGACGAGATGGGCCGGACCCAGGAGGGCAACAACAACGCCTACTGCCAGGACGGGCCCGTCAGCTGGGTCGACTGGAGCCTGCTGCGCGACCCGGCCTGGCGCTCCCTCTTCGACCTCGCCTCCCGCCTGATCACGCTCCGCCGTGCGCACCCCGTACTGCGCCGCAGGGCGTTCTTCTCCGGGCGGGCACAGGGCACCCGGGGGCTTCGCGACCTGGCGTGGTTCACCGCGCGGGGCGAGGAGATGGCCGAGTCCGACTGGTACGCGCCCTGCGCCACCCTCGGGATGTACCTCTCCGGCCGGGACATCCCGCAGCGCGACCCACGGGGCCGCCCGGTGCGCGACGACAGCTTCCTGTGCCTCCTGCACGCCGACCCCGAGGACACCCGCTTCCGCCTGCCCGGTGCGGCCTGGGGCGACGCGTACGAGGTCGTCGTGGACACGGCCCACGAGGAAACCCCCGAGGGCGCGGTCCACGCCGCCGGCTCCGAAGTCCCCCTGACCGCACGCTCGGTGGTGGTATTCCGCGTACGGGATGAGCCCGGGGAGGCGGAGACCGCCGGCTACGGGCCCGGCTGAGGCGAGGGCGCGGGCACGGGGGCTCGGCCCGAGGCAGGGGCGAGGTGACCAAGGCGGGGCAGGTGTCGGAGGCAGGGGCGCGGCCAACAATCCAATGGCCTGGACCAGCATCGCGGGCCACACTGGTCCCCCGTGACCCACTCTCCGCCCGCATCTCCCGTGGCCAAGCCCCCGGCCAGAACCCTGCGTTCGCGCAACTTCCTCCTCTTCTTCGCCGCCCGGGCCGTCGCCAAGCTCGGCGACGCGATGCTGCCCCTCGCGCTGTCGGCCGGGCTCATCCAGGAGGGGCACGGCCCGGGTGCGATCGGGGCGGCGCTCGCCTCCCTGACGATCTGCCTCGCGGGCTTCGTCATCTTCGGCGGCGTCTTCTGCGACCGCCTCAACACCCGTGCCCTGATGATCGGCGCCGACCTGGTGCGGCTGTGCACCCAGGCACTACTGGCGGGGCTGTTCCTGACCGGGCACATCGTGCTGTGGCAGATCTGTGCGATCGGCGCGGTCAACGGCATCGCGGCGGGGCTCTTCCAACCCGGCGTCGCCAGCACCATTCCGCGCGTGGCCGACGACGTACAGGGCGCCAACGGCCTGATACGTACGGCCGAGTCGCTCGCCATGCTGCTGGGCCCCGCGCTGGCGGGCATGCTGGTCGCGGGGTTCTCGCCGGGCGGCGTCTTCGCCGCGCACGCCGCCACGTACGCGCTCAGCGCCCTGTGTCTGGCGCTGCTGCGGCTCCCCGCCGCCACCGTCGCGCGGGCCGCCGCACGGGTCAGCAGCTACCGCGCCGATCTGGTCGAGGGCTGGCGGGAGTTCAGGTCACGTACCTGGATGTGGGGCGTCATCGTCATCTGGATGGTCTACATGATCACGGTGGCGGGGCCGCTGGTGCCGCTGACCGCATCGGAGATCATCCCGTCCCGGGGAGCGGGCGCGTTCGGGCTGGTCAACTCGGCGCTCGGCGCCGGCACCGCACTCGGCGGCCTGTGCGCGCTGCGCTTCAGGCCCGTACGGCAGCTGCGCGCGGGCTCCCTCGCGTTGCTGGGCTACTGCTGCTTCCCGCTCGCCGTCGGCGCCGCCATGCCCACGGCCGCGATGATGGCGGGCGCCGCCGTCTCGGGCGCGGGACTGGGCTTCTGGGGCGTCATGTGGTCGACCAGCGTCCAGACGCAGGTGCCCGGCCCGGTCCTGAACCGTATCCACGCCTACGAAGTGGCGGGTTCGCTCGCGATGATGCCGGTGGGCCAGGCACTGGCAGGACCGGCCGCGCTGCTGTTCGGGGGCCGTACGGTGCTGCTGGCGGGCGGCGTCATGGCCGTCGTGGTGTGCGGGGCACTGCTGGCCGTGCCGGCGATCCGCAACCTGCGCGCCGTGAACGGGGGCCCGAGCGCCGGAAGCGGCACGGGAGCGGGCGCCGGTACGGGCCCAGGAGCCGGAGCCGGCGGTGGCGCGAGCGCGCCGAAAGGGCAGAAAAAGCACGTGAGGGATGTCAGTCCCTGACCGTAGTCTCGCGCTGATGACTCCTGACACCACCCGCACGGCAGAACGGTCGTCCGTGCGCTCGCTGATGCGCCTGTGGCCGTATGTCCGACCCGTGCGGGTGCGGCTGTTCACGGCCGCGTTCGTGGCGATCCTCGCCTCGTGTCTGGGGCTCGTCATCCCGCTGATCCTCAAGTGGATCGTCGACGGACCCGTCGCACGCAAGGACACGGACGGCGTGTGGCTGGGCGGAGCGCTGCTGCTGGCCGTGGGGCTCACCGAGGCGCTGCTGTTCGGGCTGCGGCGCTGGCTCGTGGCACGCCCGCTGGCCGGTGTGGAGGCGTCGATGCGCGCCGCGCTCTACGGACGGCTCCAGCGGCTCCCGGTCTCCTTCCACGACCGCTGGCCCAGCGGCCAGCTGCTCTCGCGCGGCACGACCGATCTCCAGCTCCTGCGCATGTTTCTCGCTTTCCCGCTGACGTTTCTCCTGGTCAACGGCACTACGGTGCTGGTCGGTTGTGTGATCCTGCTGCTCCAGGAGTGGACGCTGGGCCTGGTGCTGCTGGCCCCCGTGCTGCCGCTGGTGCTGCTGTGCTCGGTCTTCGAGGTGCGGTACGCGCTGGCGGCCCGGGGCGCCCAGGACCAGCTCGGGGATCTGACGACGGTCACCGAGGAGGCGGTGCTCGGCGTGCGCGTCATCAAGGGGTTCGGGCGCAACCGCAGCCAGGCACGCGCCTTCCGCGCCCTCTCCGAGCGGCTGTTGCACACCGAACTGCGCAAGGCGCGGCTGCTGGCGGGCATTTGGGCACTGATCATGACGCTGCCCGAGGTGGCCATCGGTGCCGCGCTCGTGCTCGGCACCCTCCAGGTCGCCGACGGCGGCCTGTCGGCCGGCACCCTCGTCGCCTTTCTCTCGACGGCGCTCGCCCTGCGCTGGCCCGTCGAGTCGATCGGCTTCCTGCTGGCGATGAGCAACGAGGCGGCGACGGCGACGGACCGCTTCTTCGACGTGATGGACGAACCCGTACCGGCGGACGTACCGCGCGGCGACCAGGACGCGGACGTAGCACGCCTCGGGAAAGACGCGGGCGGTGCGGACGTACCGCGCCCCGGGAAAGGTCCGGGCGGTGGTGGACGACCGCGCGGGGAGGCCGAGTCGGGACTGTGCTTCGAGGGTGTCGTCTTCCGCTATCCGGACGCGCCACCGGATGCCGCACCCACCCTCGACGGCGTGAACCTGCGCATACGCTCCGGCGAGACGATGGCGCTCGTCGGCGCGACGGGCAGCGGCAAGACGACGCTGACCGCGCTGGTGCCACGGCTGCACGAGGTCACCGAGGGACACATCGTGCTCGACGGCACCGATGTGGGCGCCCTGCCGCGCGCTGAACTGCGGGAGCGGGTGGCCGTCGCCTTCGAGGAGCCGACGCTCTTCTCCGCGACGGTGCGCGAGAACGTGCTGATGGGCACGGCGAAGAGCGAGGCCGAGGACCGCGCGGCTGCGGACGGGGCTGCCGATGGGCCTGCGGACGGGCCTACGGACGGCCTGCTGGAGCGCGCGTTGCGGGTGGCGCAGGCCGACGGGTTCGTCGGCGCACTGCCCCGGGGCGCCGAGACCGAGGTCGGCGAGCAGGGCCTCAGCCTGTCCGGCGGACAGCGCCAACGCCTCGCGCTGGCCCGCGCCGTGGTCGGGCGGCCCCGCTTCCTGGTGCTGGACGACCCGCTCTCCGCGCTGGACGTGCACACCGAGGCCGCCGTCGAGGCCGCGCTGCGCGAGGTACTGGCCACCACCACGGCCCTGATCGTCGCGCACCGCCCCTCCACCGTGCTGCTCGCCGACCGGGTGGCGCTGCTGTCCGGCGGCAAGGTCACCGCCGTGGGCACCCACCACGAACTGCTGCACAGCAACGCGGAGTACGCCGAGCTGATGGCGGGCGCCGACGACCCGGACAGCACGGGCGCCGTGAACGGCACGGACGGCACGGACAGCACGGGCGCCATGAACGGCACGGACAGCACGGGCGGCACGGACACCCCAGAAGGCACCGGCGCCACAGACGGCACAGACGGCACCGGCCGGACGGATGAAGGCACCGGGCACACCGGAGGTTCCGGCCGGCACGCCGAGGGGAGCACAGCATGACCGCGACGGTCCCGGGCAAGGCGAGCCCGGAGCAGGGCGACCCGGGCGAGAACCGGCCCGCGCAGGGGACGGCCCCGGAGACGAGAGGTGACCCGGGCGAGGACAGGCCCGGCGGTGACCCCTTCGACCGTGACGTACTGCCCTCGCCGCCCGGCGCCTCACGCCGGCTCCTCGGCTCGCTGCTGCGCCCCTACCGGCGCGGGGTCGCGGTGGCGGCGTCCCTGCTGGTGCTCCAGCAGGCCGCCGTGCAGGCCGGCCCGCTGCTCGTCGCGTACTCCATCGACCGTGCCCTGCCCGCGCTGCGCAAGGACGACTACGGGCCGCTGATCGCCGTGGCCGTGGGCTATCTGGTGTGCGCCGTGGCCTCCGGGTGGCTCCAGCACGCGTTCACCAACGCGGCGGCGCGCGTCAACCAGCGAGTGCTCAAGGCGCTGCGCGAGCGCATCTACCGGCAGGCGCAGGCCCTCAGCGTGGACTTCCACGACCGCTACACCTCGGGCCGCCTCATATCCCGCGCCACCACGGACGTCGAGTCGCTGCGCGAACTGCTCGACGAGGGGCTCCAGGAGCTGCTGGCCGTGGTGCTGTCCGTCATCTACATCCTGATCACGCTGATCTGGCTGGACATCGGTCTCGGCGGCGCAGCGCTGCTCTCGTTCGTCCCGCTCGGGCTGCTCGTACGGAACTTCCAGCGCCGCTCCATCCGCGTCTACCGCAACAAGTCGACGGCCATCGCTTCGGTCATCGTGAAGTTCGCCGAGACCATGAACGGCATACGGCCCGTCCAGTCCTTCCGCCGCGAGCGCGCCAACGAGGAGGCGTTCGACCGGCTGAACGGGCACCACTTGCGGGTCAACGGCGACTCCATCCTGGAAATGGCGCGCTATGTGATCCTCTCCCGCACGGTGGCGAACGTGGCCGTCGCCGGGATCGTCGTCTGGGGTGCCTACCGCGTCGCCTCCGACGGCCTCGCGCTCGGTGTGCTGGCGGCGGCTGCGCTGTATCTGCGCAGGCTCTACGACCCGATCGACAGGCTGGGGATGTTCCTCAACTCCTACCAGTCGGCCGCCGCCTCACTGGAGAAGATCGCGGGACTGCTCGCCCAGGTCCCCTCCGTGCCCGAGCCCGGGACACCGGTCCAACTGCCGCCCCGCCGCCCGGGGATGCCCGGCCGCGAGGTCGTCTTCGAGGGCGTGAACTTCGCCTACCGTACGGGCGGCGAGGTGCTGCCCCGCTTCGATCTGGCCCTGCCTGCCGGACAGACCGTCGCGGTCGTCGGTGCGACGGGCGCGGGCAAGTCCACCCTGGCCAAGCTGCTCGCGCGGTTCTACGACCCCACCTCGGGCCGCGTGCTTCTGGACGGCACCGACCTGCGCGAACTGGCCACGGCCGAGCTGCGCCGCGGTGTGGTGATGGTGACCCAGGAGGCGTTCCTGTTCTCCGGCACGGTCGCCGAGAACATCGCGATCGGCCGCCCGGACGCCACCCGCGAGGAGGTCGAGCACGCCGCCAAGGCCATCGGCGCACACGACTTCATCGCCGCGCTCCCCGACGGCTACGACACGGACGTACGCAAACGCGGCGGGCGCATCTCGGCCGGGCAGCGCCAGCTGGTCTCCTTCGCCCGCGCCCTCCTCGCCGACCCCTCCGTGCTGATCCTGGACGAGGCGACCTCCTCCCTCGACATCCCGGGGGAACGCGCGGTCCAGCGCGCCATGGACACCGTTCTGCACGGCCGTACCGCCGTCGTCATCGCCCACCGGCTCTCCACCGTGGAGATCGCCGACCGTGTCCTGGTCATGGCGGACGGCCACATCGTGGAGGACGGCAGGCCCCGTGACCTCATAGCGGGCACGGGCCGCTTCGCCGGCCTCCACCGCGCCTGGCGCGACAGCCTGGCGTAGCGGGGCGGCGGTGGACAGCGACCCGCCAGCCGCGCGTCGTACGGCGCGTCACGCCCGCCGCGCGCCGTACGACGCGTCAGGCCGCCGCGCGCCGGGTTCGGCGAGGAGCTGGGTGGCGGCCAGTTCCGCGTACAGGGCGTCTCCTTCGACGAGTTCGCGGTGGGTGCCGGTGCGGCGTACCCGTCCGCCCTCCAGCACCACGATCTGATCCGCGGTGGCCACTGTGGACAGCCGATGTGCGATCACGAGCACCGTCGTGTCCCGGGCGATGTCGGCGACCACGTCACGCAGTACCCGTTCGTTGACCGCGTCCAGCTGAGAGGTCGCCTCGTCCAGCAGGAGCAAGGCGGGGCGCCGCAGAAGGGCGCGAGCGATGGCCACGCGCTGGCGTTCGCCGCCGGACAGGGCGTTGCCGCGGTGTCCCACCGAGGCATCGAGTCCATCGGGCAGGCGGTCGACCAGCGCGTCGAGTTGAACGCGTGCGAGGGTGTCGCGGATGTCGTCGTCGGTGACATCGGGAGCGGCGCAGGTCAGGTTGTCGCGCAGGGTTCCCGCAAGAAGCGGTGCGTCCTGCTCCACGTAACCGATCGAGGCACGCAGGCCGGCCAGTGGCCAGTCGAGCACGTCGATGCCGTTGACCAGGACCGTACCGCCGACGGCTTCGTAGAACCGCTCGATCAGAGCGAAGACCGTCGTCTTGCCGGCTCCCGAGGGCCCGACAAAGGCGGTTGTTCCTGGCCCTTCGGCCCGGAAGGAGAGATCGCGGTGCACCTGGGGCAGCTCGGCGCGGTAGCGGAAGTCCACCCGGCGGAACTCGACCGTCGCGGGACACCGGCGGGTGCCCGGCCGGCCCGGCGAGGGCTGCTCGACGTCCATGCCCTGCGCCTGCTGGATCCGGAACACCGCGGCGGACCCCGCCTGGTACTGGGCGGCGGCCTCCACCAACTGGCCGACGGGGCTGGCCAGTTGGAAGGTGAGAAGCAGGAAGGCAATCAGTGTGGAGAGTTCGACAGCGCCCGACGCCACACGCGCTCCGCCCACCCCCAGTACCGCGAGGAACGCCACATGGACGGCGAACCCGGTCGCGGACGAGGCCACCGACCGCAGTCCTGCGACCCGCACACCACCGTGCCACGCCTCGTCGACGGCCTCGTCGAGCGCCGCGGCCTCTCTCGCTTCGGCACCGGCCGCCTTGATCGTGCGGAACGCGCCGAACGCCCTCTCCAGCACGGTTGCCGCTGCGCCGACGGATTCCTGTACGCGCCGCGTGGCGTGGGCGATGCGCGGCATGATCAGGGTCACGCAGCAGCCGATGAGGACGACGGCGGCAAGGCAGACCCCGAGCAGGGGTGCGTCGAGGACGGCCATCAGTACGACGGTCGCCACCAGGGTGAGGCCGCCGATGACCGCGGAGACGAGCGCCTGCGTGGTGACCTGCCGCAGCAGGGTGGTGTCCGCGATGACCCGCGACATCAAGTCGCCCGGCCGGGACCTGTCCATCTCCGCCACGCGCAACCGCATGAGCCGGGCTGCCAGTTGGCGCCTGGCGTCACGGGTGATGGATTCGGCGGCCCGCTCCAGCACGTACTGGCCCGCCGCACGGACGAGCATGCCGAGGAAGACCAGGCCGGTGAGGCCCAGCACGATGCCGGTGACCGGGCCGTCCCTGCCCAGGGCGTCCACGAGGGCCTTCGCCACGAGCGGCTGGGCGAGCACCAGCAGAGCGGCGGCCAGGTTCAGCAGCCCGCCGAGTGCGATGGGTGCACGGTACGGCCGGATGTAGCCGCGCAACGCCCGCCAGGTCGCCCGCACGCGAGGCGGCGCGGGGCCGCCGCCGGCCGGGGCGGCCGGGGACGGCTGCGTGGCCTCGGCGCGCGGCACGGTCTGCGTCATGCGGCGCTGTCCCCGCTTCCCTGGCCGGCAGCGCCTCGCAGGCCGGCCCGCACGAGCGGGACGACCTCGGCCGTGAGCCTGTGGAGAGTGCCGTGTACGTCGCACTGGTCGCTGTCGAGTTCCACCTGGAGCAGGACCCGGGTGCAGCCGGTGGCACGCAGGTCGCGCAGCAGGTGCCGTACACAGGTCTCCACGTCACCGACCGGCTGGGAAGCGACGAGCCGGTCGGCGACGGCCTGCACGTGGTTCTCGTCCGGCGGAGGGCCGGCCGGCTCGGGCGTTTCGATCAGCAACCGCGTTCGGTCGGCGCCGCCCAACAGCGCCCGTGCCTGTCGGAGCATCAGCTCACGGGCTCTCCCGGGCGAGTCCGTGACGTGCGCGTAGAAGGCACCGGCGTGCGCGTACCCGGTGCCCGGCCGTCCCACCGCCGTGGCGAACTTGGCGTGCATGGCCACCATGTCGGCCTTGGCCCCCGCGCTCTTGTCGAAGTACATCAGCAGGGGCAACCCCCGGTGGGCCGCGTGCTCGATGGTGCCCGGCGAGCCGGCCGCGACGTAGAGCGGAGGCCCTGACCGCGTCCGGGGAACGGGGGCCGGGGTGACGCCACGGAACTGGTGAAGGCGTGAAGCGGCTTCGACTTCGCCGCACCACGATGCCCGGAGGAGATCCAGGGACTCGGGGAGCCCGTCGTGCCAGTGGTCGATGCCGCGGCCGATGGCCTCGTAGTCGGCTGACGGGGCCCCGCGGCCGACGCCGAGTACGAAGCGTCCGCCGGAGAGTTGGTCCAGGAGCGCCGCCTGCTCCGCCACATGCACGGGTGAGTGCAGCGGGAGCAGGGTGACCGCGGTGCCGACCTGCACCCGGCGTGTCCGTCCGAGCAGGAAGGACGCCAGCGCCAGGGCCGAGGGGCTGACGATGGTGGGGTGGAAGTGGTGCTCGGTGACCCACAGGTCGTCCATGCCCAACGCCTCGGCACGCTGTGCCAGGGCCAGGGTGCGGGCGAACACCTCGGCGTCGGACTCGCCCCGGACGCGCCGGGTCCGCAGCAGAATCCCGAAGCGGACTTCGTCTCCGTTGGTCATCGTGTGAGTCCTCCTTGTGCTCCGTAGCTCGTGGCCGACCGGGGCCGGCGGTTCGTGGACCGGCGGAATCGACGGCTCGGCGTCGAACGCGGTGAACGCGGTGAACGCGGTGAACGCGGCCGACGGTGCGCGAGTCGGCCGGGTCGACATGTCGTCGAAAGCGGCCGACAGTTGTGGCCCGGCGGATTCGACAGCTCGTGGCCGAACGCGGCCGGCAGTTCGTGGCCCGGCGTACTCGACACCTCGTGGCCGACCAGGGCCGGCAGCTCGTGGACCGGTGGTGGCCGGCGCGTCACGTGCGGTGCCGCACCGACAGCGTGACCTGATACAGCGGGGTGTCGTCCGGCTCGCCCACCGGTACTCCCCCGGCCTCGACCCACGCGTGGGCGCGGAAGGGCTGGGTGCGCGCGCCGGTGCACCAGTCGGGCCAGGTCCCGGTGAGCCTGCACAGCAGTACGGTCGCCACGGAGCGCTGCAGACACCCCTGTCCGGCACAGCGCACGCTCACATGGACCACCGCCTGGCGCGCTTCGAGCGCCCGCCGCCGGTCCGCCGGCCGGGCACCCCGGCTGAGCACTCGGAGCACCTGTGCCAGCCGCAGTGGGGAAAGCCGGACGCATACGGCCGCGAGTCCCACGGCGAACCTGGCCGCCAGGCGTCGCCCCAGCGGTGGCCTGGCTGCCGTCTCCGGCACGATGGGCATGCTCATACCGTCACCAGCCCTCGCTCGCGCAGTGTGGCCAGCAGGGTTTCCACGTCGCCCGGTATGCGCTCGGCGGCCGTCGGATGCCGCTCGACCAGGGCGCGGACGGTGTCCCGCGTGTTCCGTTCCCGCAGCAGGAGCCGCAGGATCATGGCGCCGGTGGCGTTGAGCTGCCAGTACCGGCCGTTGCGCTGGTCGAGGACGACCGAACTTCCGTCCTCGCCCGGCACGACGGACACGTGGTCGGCCAGGGTGATGTTCATCGCGCTCCTCCGGACAACACGGAAAGTGACGTGGCGGCGGGTACGGAGCGCAGCCAGGACTCGCACGCCAGCGTGCCGTCCAGGGGGATCATGGTGAGCGCTCCGGGATGCAGGCCGAGCACCGCTTTCCGCAGTCCGCCGGCGTCCACCAGGCCCAGCCTGGCCAGTTCCAGGTCGTCGCACAGGGCCGCGAGTTCGTGCTTGTGCCGCCGCAGGCCCGCGTACGCCTCGGCGCTGAACTCCGCCTTGGTGGAACGCCCCAGTATCCGCGCGGGGACGGTGCCGCGCATGGCCGCTGCGAGCGGTGGCTTGTACGAGGAGGTCACGGCGCGGTCGGCGAGGCGGATCGACATCGCGGCCTCCACGACACGGTCGTCGACATAGGGGGCGTGCCATGTGACTCCGCGCCGCGCCGTCAGGCGGTCCACCCGGCGCATCATGCTGCCGCACGCGCGGACCTGTTCCAGCACGGCGTGCTGGCCGCGCTGCGGGGCCAGCGGCTGGACGGTGGCGCACGAGCGCAGCGCCTGGCGGACGAGGTCGAGGGCGTCAGCACTCGCCCATGCGGGCATGCGCACGCCCACGCCCCATCCGAAGTCCGGGCCCGCAGAGGAGATACGGGCGGTGAGCGAGTCGGCCAGCCCGACGAGCGACTCACCGAAGGACGCGTTCGACCAGAGTGCGCGCAGCGTCGGCACCCGCTTCCAGCGGGCCATCGCCGCGGTGGCTCTGATGTGGGGCACGGCGGCCACCGGATTGCTGCGGACCATGGAGTGCAGATAGGCGGGCAGCGCGCTGAACAGTTCGTCGCCACCATGGCCGGTGAGGTGACGTGTCGAGCCCCGCCCGGCGACGAGATCGATCTGGGCGAGTTGGCGCGACGAGGCCCGGACGATCGGGTCCGGGCCTTCCTGGTCCTCCACCCGATCGGCGAGGCCGGCGTACCAGTGGGGCAGGGCGTCCGGTGCCGACACCAGGTGTTCAGCCCGTGGCAGCAGGGCAGCAGCTTCCAGGGCCCATGGCGCGTCGTCATGGGCGGGGTCCATACCTCCCACCCGGTTGGTGACGAGGTGGGCGGGCCCGCTGTCCCCGATGAGGAAGCACAGGCTCGTGGAGTCCATGCCGCCCGACAGGTCGGCGCTAAGAGTCCCACCGCTGTGCGTACGCGCCGCCACGGCTTCGACCAGCGCCGAGCGCAGCGCCTCCGCTCCGGCTGCGAGCGGCAGCGACGGTTCCGGAGGTGTCCACCACCGGGTGGTACGGGGAGCGGAGTCCGGGTCCAGTTGCAAGTACGCGTCCCCGGGCAGGCTTTCGACGCCCCGCCACAAGGGGCGTGTGCTCAGCGGCCACGGGACGATCGGGGCGAGCAGCTGCTGGGCCAGGTGCTCGGCGCAGATGCCGCTTCCGATGAGGTCGGCGAGCACATCGACACCGTCGGAAGCCACGGTGACACCCTCAACCCGCGCGTAGTGGATCTGCCGGGTCAGGCTGACGCTCCCCTGCGCCCGTACCCTGCCGTCCACGGACGCGATGGCGTGGACGGCACCCGGCAGTGCGCGGATGATCGCGTCGAAATCCCGCAGGGAATGCACCCGCTCCACCGCGCGACGAAGCTGTGCGTGATCGACACGCGTACAGCCCATAAGCACGAGCCTGCGGGTCCCCGCGGTTGTCCGGACAATCTCTTCCGGCGCCCAGCTGCCCACGATCCACGGCCGGCCGGAGGCGTGCTCTATCGTCTGACTCCCCGCTGAAGCCGCCCACCGGGCGGAAACAGCGGCGCCCCCGGCACTGTCCGGAAGAACGATGAATGCCATGTCACCCCACCCCCTCGTCGCAGGTTGTGAATGCGGCGCCTGGGCCCCACTTTCCCGAGTCCCAGGCGCCGCGCCGACTACGCGGAAATACCGCTGGGTGGCCCTTTATGCACCCACGCGTAGTCGTAAGAGAAACCGGGATACCCCATGGTCACCTCGGAGAACTCCCCCACGGCAACAAGCTCAGGCATCTCGTACTCGAAGCCGGCAACGCGCGTTTCCTCACGCATCCGGTTCACCTCCTCATGCTGTCCGGCACGGATCGGCGGAATGATGTGCCGGGGAGCCGCTCCTCAGCTCCTCGGCCCCGCACCACCGGTGCTGTGCGGCCCTCCTGCCCAAGTCCTGGCCCGAGGGCCGCACATGAGGCACAGCTGTGCCTCAGTCGTGGCAACCGACGCGTGCGCAGGTCCAGACCGAGTCGAACCCCCAGTTGGGGCGGCCCAGGGTTATCTCTGAGAAGTCACCCACCACAACGAATTCGGGTGCCTCGTACTCGAATTCGGCAACTGCCATGTCATCTCGCATACCGATCCATCCCCTT
Organism: Streptomyces iconiensis; assembly: GCF_028657195.3. Lineage (GTDB taxonomy): Bacteria > Actinomycetota > Actinomycetes > Streptomycetales > Streptomycetaceae > Streptomyces > Streptomyces iconiensis. The sequence goes on along the minus strand of NZ_JANCPR020000024.1, from coordinate 58,604 downwards.
CTTCGAACTCCAGGAAATGACTTCCAGAATGGCCGGAGAACAAGCCGCGCTGCCTGCCTGTCACGTCAGGCAGCGAGAGATCACCAGCCATCCTGCGCGCCACCCGGAAGAACCGGCATCCCAAGGAAGGTCTTGCGTGACGCGGGGAAACTTCTCTCCCTTCGCGACGGGCCGGCCTGGGCGGCGTAGGTACAGACTCTTCGGCCGGTATTTCGCCGTCCATGCCTTTCGGTGGGGCCCGAATGAGGAGGACCGGATTCCAGGAACGCACTCGCCCCGGAACCGCCTGCCGCAGCGCCGGAAAGGCGCGGGTATCGCGGAGTTGAACCGACGCGTGGCACAGGACCCTCCGAAACCGCCGCCCTCGGACGCGCCCCACACGTGTACCGGCGCCGCGGCGTACCAACGGTGCGGCGGCTGCGTATCAGCGGTGCGGCGGCTGCATATCGGCGGTGCTGCGGCGACGGCGTACCGCCGCAGGCCGGGTCGGGCGTGCGCGTGCCTCCGTGGGAAGGTGACCGGGTGAACGACGACATAGCCTCGCCCTCCCTGGGCCCGGTCCGCACGACGGCCCGCTGGGCCGTTGCCGCACTCGCCCTCGTCGGCGCCGCCTGGGTGGCGCGGGCGCTGTGGCAGCTTCAGCTCGCCATATCCGGGATGCCCGGCTCGGGGCCGCCGGACCAGGGTGACGGCCAACACCGCCCGCTGACCGGACTGGAGAACGCCTACCACCTGGTCGCCGCCGCGGGAGACGTGCTCACGGTGGTCTGCGTGATCGCGTTCCTGTCCTGGCTGTTGCGGGTCAGGGACAACGCCCGGGTGCTCTCGTCGCAGCCGCTGCGCTACGCCGGGCTGTGGGTCTACGCGGGCTGGATCGTGCCCATCGCGAACCTGTGGGTGCCCCGCGGAATCGTCGCCGACATCCACCGCGCGAGCGCCCCGGACGAGCGGCTGCCGCGCGCCGTGAACTGGTGGTGGGGCCTGTGGCTCGCGGGGATGCTGAGCGGGGCAGGGCTGGTGTACGCGGACTCCTCGAAGGACGAGATCATCGCCCGCGCCTACAACGACGTACCGCTGCTGCTAGCCGCCGACGCGACCGTCATCGGCGCCGCGGTGGCCGGCATCCTCGTCGTGCGGGCCCTCTCCGCGGCCCAGCAGCGACACCTCGACGGCTAGGCACCCGCGTACACCGCGCCCACTCCACCTCCCGGAACGGACACGAACCGGCCCGTCGCCACGGCGGCCGGGACACGACGGGGACGGGGACGGGGTCACGAGAGATGTGGGCCGACCCCCTGGTCAAGCGGGACGTCCGGGGGCCGTACGCAGGTGACCGTCTTCGCCTACGGGCCGGCCCTGATGGGCCCGGCCCGGCCTGAACCCGCACGGACCGGGCCGGGGCCCTCGGCTCAGGGCAGCATCCGCAGCAGCGCGTCGCGCGCCCGCGTGTGCCGGGTGCCCATCACCCGGTGCAGGGTGCGCGAGGCGAGGGCGACGCGCTGTGCGGGCCTGCGGCGTTCGGCGTCGTAGGCGCGGAGCGCGGCGGGCAGCCCGGCAGGGCCCCCGTGCCCGGCGACGGCGCGGGCGAGCGCCTCGGCGTCGAGCACGGCGGTACAGGCACCCTGCCCCAGGTTGGGCGTCATGGCGTGCGCCGCGTCACCGACGAGCGCGGTGTCACCGCCGTCGGTGAAGCGGGGGAGCGCGGGGTACAGGTGCCGCATCTCGTAGCGGATCCAGCCGGCCGGGTCGGTCTCTGCGAGCACACGCGGGACCGGGTCGTGCCAGTCCTCGAAGAGCGCGCGCAACTCGTCGGCCGTGGTGGCCTCGGGCGCCGTGGCGTACCAGTTGGTGCGGCCCGGCTCGACGGGCGTCATACCGAAGAAGCGGCCCTTGCCCCAGGTCTCGCCGTACACGCCCGTCTCGAAGTCCGCGATGCCGATCCAGGCGACGCTGCCGATGCGCCGTGGCGCGCTGCGCGTACCGAACCGGGCCGTGCGTACGGCGCTGCCGATGCCGTCGGCTCCGACGACGAGGTCGTGCCCGGCGGAGAGCGCGGCGATGTCCGGGGAGCCCGTGACGTTCTCGCCGAACTTGACCGGCACGTCACCGAACCGTTCGAGCCCGGCGAGCAGCGCGTCGAGCAAGTAGGGCCGTGACACGAGCAGTTCGGGCCGCCCCGCCTTGCGCTCGATACGCTCCAGCGGGATGCGCGCCGTCACCTTGCCTTCGGGCGTGCGGATACGGGCATCCCTGTAGGGCACGGCCCGGGCCCTGAAGTCCTCGCCCACACCGAGGCGGTCGAGCGCGGCCTGAGCGGTGGGGTGGATGCCGAACGCCGTGCCGTACCGCTCCAGTTCGCTACGCCGGTCCAGTACGCACACCCGCCAGCCGGCGCGGCGCAGTCCGATCGCCGTCGCCAGCCCGCCGACGCCTGCCCCCACGACCACAGCACTTCCACCCATGACGCCTCCCCCGCTCCGTGTGGTGACCCGCCCCCGTGGCGGGCCACCACATCTGTGGTACCACGGGTGAGGTAGCGTTGCCAACCCACAGCGGCCACAGCGGCCCGGAACACACCCGACATGAGCCGCGGACGAGAGAGACGAGAGAGGGGGCGACGCCGGTGAATCCGGACCGGAGGGACCGGCTGCGGGACGCGGCCGTCGAGGTGCTGGCCGAGGCGGGAGGCCGCGGCCTGACGCACCGGGCCGTCGACGCGGCGGCCGAGGTGCCCGCCGGCACGGCCAAGAACTACTTCCCCACCCGCGACGCGCTGCTGCGCGCGGTGGCCGAGCGGTGCGTGGAGCACTACCGCGCGACCAGCGAGCAGTTGGCCGCCTCCGGGCCGCCTCCTGGCGAGCGCGCCGGCCTGGAGGCACTGCTCGTCTCACTGCTGGAGAACGTCGCGGGACCCGGCAGGTCCCGGCTGCTCGCCTACCTGGAGCTTCAGGCCGAGGCGGCACGCAGACCGTGGCTCTCCGAGGCACTGGACCCGATCGCGGTCTCGGACTTCGGCATCTTCGAACTGGCGCAGGGCGCCTCCGGGTTGCCCGTCACACCCGAGCGCTCGGCTGTCGTCACCCTCGTCCTGCACGCCGCCATCCCGCACCTCCTGGCGCGCGGCCCCAGGACCCTGGCGGCCTCGGGGCTCGACGATCCGGCACGGTTCGTACACACGCTGCTCGACGTGGTCTACCCGGAGCGCCCAACCGGGAGTTGAGGCCGGGACCCGCCGGGCGAGGCCGGAGAAGGGGCGGTCGGGGCCGGGCGGCGGAAGCCGAGCCCGTCGACCGCAGGTGAGGCCGAGTGACGGGCAGTTGAGGCCCGGGCGACGACAGGGACAGACACCGGAAGCCGGCCGCCGACTGTCCGATATGCGTGCCCAGCTTTCGTATCAACGAACAGAATCCGGCCAACCTGTGAACCAGTGGTGTCAATCGAGTGACATGTCCACGTCCGTGGTGGCAGTCTGCCCAGGCACCACGCGGACAACTCGCACAGTCGCGCGGCGCACCCGCACTTCAGTTCTGCCCGGACGGCCTCCCACCATGCCGTCCGGACCCCACGGCAGAAGGAGCCACACGAAGTGAGACCCCTCACGAAGAAGCAGCGGATATCCGCCCTCGCCGCCACAGCGGCGCTCGTAGCGGCGGGCATCACAGCGGGCACGGCAGGCGCGGCACCCGGCGGAGAAGCCTCCGCGAACGGTGCGCTGCCCGCGAAGCTGACGGCGGCCCAGCACACCAAGCTGGTCAAGGCCGCGAACTCCGAGACCGCGCGGACAGCGGACGCCCGTGCGCTGGGCCTTGGAGCGAAGGAAGAGCTGCACGTCAAGGACGTGATCCAGAACAAGAGCGGGGCCACACACACCCGTTACGAGCGGACCTACGCGGGCCTGCCCGTCATGGGCGGCGACCTCGTCGTCCACAAGTCGGCATCCGGCAAGCGCACCGGGGTCACCAAGGCCACCAGGGCCGGCATCGCCGTCGACACCGAGGCGGCAGCGGCGCACAAGCCCGCCACCGCCGAGGCGAAGGGCAGCAAGGCCCCCCGCAAGATCGTGTGGGCGGCGAAGGGCAAGCCCACCCTCGCCTGGGAGACGGTCGTCGGCGGCGTCCAGAAGAGCGGGGCTCCCAACCAGCTGCACGTCATCACGGACGCGAAGACCGGCAAGAAGCTCTTCGAGTTCCAGGGCGTCAAGGAGGGCACCGGCTCCAGCCAGTACAGCGGCGAGGTGGAGATCGGCACCTCGGGCTCGGCCGGCAGCTTCACGATGACCGACGAGGGCCGGGGCGGCAACAAGACCACCAACCTCAAGAACGGCCAGAGCGGCGACGGCGAGCCGTTCACCGACGAGGACGACAAGTGGGGCGACGGTACGCCCAACGACCCGGCGACGGCGGGCGTCGACGCGCACTACGGCGCCGGTCAGACGTGGGACTACTTCAAGGGCGTGCACGGCCGCGAGGGCATCGCCGGTGACGGCAAGGGCGCGGTGAGCCGGGTCCACTACGGCGACAACTACGTCAACGCCTTCTGGGACGACAGCTGCTTCTGCATGACCTACGGGGACGGCGAGGGCAACAAGAAGCCGCTCACCTCGCTGGACGTCGCGGCGCACGAGATGTCGCACGGCGTCACCTCGACCACGGCCAACCTGGTGTACGCGGGCGAGTCCGGCGGCCTCAACGAGGCGACCTCGGACATCTTCGCGGCCGGTGTGGAGTTCAAGGCCAACAGCCCGGAGGACGTGCCGGACTACCTCGTCGGCGAAGAGATCGACATCAACGGCGACGGCACCCCGCTGCGCTACATGGACCAGCCCAGCAAGGACGGCCAGTCGCTCGACTACTGGGACAGCGAAGCCGGCGACGTGGACGTCCACTACTCCTCCGGCATCGCCAACCACTTCTTCTTCCTGCTCTCCGTCGGCAGCGGTGAGCGCGAGGTCAACGGCGTGAAGTACAACTCGCCGACCCACGACGACTCGAAGCTGGAAGGCATCGGCATCGAGAAGGCCGAGAAGATCTGGTTCAAGGCGCTCACCGAGGAGATGACCTCCACCACGGACTACATGGACGCGCGCCGCGCCACGCTCGCGGCTGCCACCTCCCTCTACGGCGCGGGCAGCGCCGAGGTGAAGGCCGTGGGCGCCGCCTGGACCGGGGTGAACGTCACGGGCAGCTGAACGCCGGCACACAGGAACCGACCCGCACGTGGGTCATCCGAATGCCGAAGGGCCCCGTCTCCTTCCGGGAGGCGGGGCCCGTTCGCGTTTCCGTGTCCAGCGAAAGCGCCAACTATCAGCACGCTCCGTGCAGTTCACCCCAATTACTGCGATCACACGAAAGAGGGATACTCTTCGGCAGAAATACAGACTTATTCTTGTCGCGGGTCAACACGAGGTTGATCTGCGGATTTCGGTCCGCGCTCGTTTCAACTCACCACCATTTCTTCCTCCGACTCCCGGATCCGGGAGCGGAACCACCTGAGAGGAAATTCCTAGTGGCTCAGTTGAAGAAAGGGCTCCGGAAGACCGGCGCCGCGGCAGTCGGCGCGGCGGCGGTTCTGGGGCTGACGCTGACACTGGCACCCGGCGTGGCCAACGCGGCGCCGAACCAGGCGGCTCAGCAGGCGGTGCGGGTCGACAGGGTCTGCACCGTGATCGACAACGGGGTGAACTACCGCGGCGGGCCCGGACCCCAATATCCGGTCCTCGGAAAGGTCAACCGCGGCCAGAAGCTGAACCTCAAGGGCGTGCAGGGCAATTGGGTGCACGGTGACCTGTGGGGCGGACGCACGGGCATCTGGATCCACAAGGCGTACGTCCGCTGCTGATCCTGCTGCCGCTCAGGGCCAGGGGGACGCCCGCTAGCGCATAAGGACCCCACCCGTCCCGTCGGAGACCGCGGCCGAGCTCTCCGACGGGACAGCGAGCAGCCCCATCTCCGCTCCCCCGGTGAGCAGTCGGTGCGCGGGAAGAACGCGGACGGTGTAGCCGAAGGCGCCCGTGCGGTCGAGGACGAGCGGCCCCTCGTAGAGCCACCTGCCCTCCATGTCGGGCCCCGAGGTCGGCTTCAGGGCCGTGCGCACCACATCGGCGCCGGTGATCCTGTCCGTCTCGTCGACCCGGCCCGACACGGCCTGGACCTCCACGTCGTCCGGTCCGAGCCCGCCCAGCGCCACCCTCACCCGCAGCGCCAGGGAAGCGCCCACTTCCGGCGCCTGGCCGCCGCCGGAGTCACCCGCGGTCTCCACATGGTCGATGACGACGCCGGGCCACGCGGCCCGCACCCGTGCCTTCCACTCCGCGAGCCCGTGCGCCACCTCGGGCAGCAGCTCCCGCTGGGCGCGCGCCGCCGGCGCGTACAGCGTGTCCACGTAGGCGCGCAGCATCCGGTCGGCCAGCACCTTGGGGCCGAGCCGGGTCAGGGTCTGGCGGACCATCTCGATCCAGCGTCCCGGAACCCCGCCGTTCTGCGAGCGGTCGTAGAAGCAGGGCGCGACATGGTCGCCGATCAGTTCGTACAGCGCGCTCGCCTCGATGTCGTCGCGCCGGTTCTCGTCGTCGGCCGCGGCGCCGTCGGCGCTGGGCACCGCCCAGCCGAAGTCCGGCTCGAACCATTCCTCCCACCACCCGTCCAGCACCGACAGGTTGAGGCACCCGTTGAGCGCGGCCTTCATACCGCTGGTGCCGCACGCCTCCAGCGGGCGCAGCGGGTTGTTCAGCCATACGTCGCACCCGGGATAGAGCTTCTCGGCCATCTCCATGCCGTAGTCGGGCAGGAAGACGATCCGGTGCCGTACACGCGGATCGTCGGCGAAGCGCACCAGCTCCTGGATGAGCCGCTTGCCGCCGTCGTCGGCCGGGTGCGCCTTGCCCGCGACGACGATCTGTACGGGCCGCTGCGGGTGCAGCAGCAGCTCACGCAGGCGTTCGCGCTCGCGCAGCATCAGGGTGAGCCGCTTGTACGAGGGCACCCTGCGCGCGAAGCCGATCGTCAGCACATCGGGGTCGAAGACCGAGTCGGTCCAGCCCAGTTCGGCGTGCGAGGCGCCGCGCTGCCGCCAGGAGGCGTACAGCCGTGCGCGCACCTCGTGCACCAGCTCCTCGCGCAGGGTACGGCGCAGCTCCCACAGGGCCCCGTCCTTCACCGCGCCCGGTTCGGCCGGTACGGAGCGCGCGGTCCAGGTGGGCGCGTGCACGCCGTTGGTGAGGGAGCCGATGGGCACCTCGTCGGGGTCGAACCCTGGCCACAGCGCGGCGAACATGCGGCGGCTCACATCGCCGTGCAGGGTGCTCACGCCGTTGGCCCGCTGGGCGAGGCGCAGGCCCATCACGGCCATGTTGAAGCGGCGCGTCCCACCCTGCGCGGCGCCGTCACCGCCCTCTTCCATGCCCAGGCGCAGCACGTCGTCGGCCGCGACACCGGGGAGTTCGCCGTCGTCGCCGAAGTGCCTGGCGACCAGTTCGCCGTCGAAGCGGTCGATTCCCGCGGGCACCGGGGTGTGGGTGGTGAAGACGGCCCCGGCGCGCACGGTCTCCAGCGCGGCGCCGAAGCCGAGCCCCGTACCGCGCAGCTCGCGGATGCGCTCCAGGCCGAGGAAGCCGGCGTGGCCCTCGTTGGTGTGGAAGACCTCGGGTTCGGGGTGTCCCGTCGTACGGCAGTAGGCGCGTACGGCGCGTACGCCGCCGATGCCGAGGAGCATCTCCTGCAGGAGGCGGTGTTCGCTGCCGCCGCCGTAGAGCCTGTCGGTGATGTCGCGTTCGCCGGGCGCGTTCTCCTCCACGTCGGAGTCGAGCAGCAGCAGCGGCACGCGGCCGACGAGCGCCTGCCAGACGTACGCGAGGAGCGAACGCCCGCCGGGCAGCCGCAGTTCGACGCGTACGGGCGTGCCGCCCTCCGGCTCCCTGAGCACCTGGAGAGGGAGTTCGTTGGGGTCGAAGACCGGATACGACTCCTGTTGCCAGCCGTCGGCCGTGAGCGACTGGCGGAAGTAGCCGTGCCGGTAGAGCAGGCCGACGCCGATGAGCGGAACGCCCAGGTCGCTGGCCGTCTTGAGGTGGTCGCCCGCCAGGATGCCGAGGCCGCCGGAGTACTGGGGCAGGGCTCCTGTGATGCCGAACTCGGGCGAGAAGTAGGCGATGGCGGCGGGGAGTCCTGACCCGGCGTGCTGATACCAGCGCGGCTCGCTCAGATAGTCCTGGAGATCGCCGGAGGCGACCGCGAGCCGGCGCAGGAACCCCCTGTCACCGGCCAGCTCCTCCAGCCGGTCGCGGTGCACACCGCCGAGCAGCCGTACGGGGTTGCCGCCCGCTGCACGCCATGCGCCGGGGTCGACGGTGTGGAACAGGTCGCGGGTCTCCGGGTGCCAGGACCACCGCAGGTTCCTGGCCAGTTCGCTGAGCGGGCGGAGGGGTTCGGGAAGGGCTGGGCGTACGGAGAAACGTCGAATGGCCTTCACATAAGGGAGCGTAACGGCGGAAGCAGTCCAACTCGCCCGTCGTCCACACCCACTTGCGGGACCGCCGCGTTTCCGTACTGTCGGAGTGGCAGCGCCTATCTCGCACGGCGTACGCGTAGTTCATGTCGAGGCGGGTTCCACTCCCCCGCGCGACGGGAAGCCTCCCCTTCGACGCCCGGATCCGGCACAGGCAAGGCCCCCACCCGAGTGAACGCGGACAGGAGCCGTCATGCCCGCACCCCGGAAGAAGTCGGTGGAGCGGATAGAAAGTGCGGAGAGCCCGTTATCTCCTGCTATGCCCCCAGGTGAGCCCATGATCGGTCGTATCCCCGTGCTCGACGTCCGCCCGCTCGTCGAGTGCGGCAGCCGTCCAGCGAAAGCCGTGGCAGGCGAGACGTTCCAGGTCTCGGCCACCGTCTTCCGCGAAGGTCATGATGCGGTCGGAGCCAATGTCGTCCTGCGCGGCCCGGCGGGACGCGCGGGGCCCTGGACGCCGATGCGCGAACTCGCGCCCGGCACCGACCGCTGGGGCGCCCAGGTCACCCCCGAGACCGAGGGGCGCTGGAGTTACGCGGTCGAGGCGTGGAGCGATCCGGTCGGCACCTGGCGGCAGCACGCCAGGATCAAGATCCCGGCGGGGATCGACTCCGAACTCACGCTGGAGGAGGGCGCCGCGCTGCACGAGCGCGCCGCCGCTGGCGTGCCCAAGAGGGACGGCAGGAACGCCGTACTGGCGGCGGTCGACGCGCTGCGCGACACCGGCCGCCCGGTGGCGGCCCGGCTCGCCGCTGCCCTCACGCCGGAGGTCACCGGCGTACTGGACCGCCATCCGCTGCGCGAACTGGTGACCTCCTCACGCCCTCTCACGCTCCAAGTGGAGCGCGCGCGTGCGCTGTTCGGGTCCTGGTACGAGATGTTCCCGCGCTCCGAGGGCGCCATCGTCCGCCGGGGCAGGCCCCCGGTGAGCGGCACGATGCGCACGGCGGCCGAACGGCTGGACGCGGTGGCCGCGATGGGCTTCGACGTGGTCTACCTGCCTCCCGTGCACCCGATCGGCGACGCGTACCGCAAGGGCCGCGACAACGCGCTGTCGGCCTCTGCCGACGATGTCGGCTCCCCCTGGGCGATCGGCTCGGCTGCGGGCGGGCACGACGCGCTCCACCCCGACCTGGGCACGATGGCGGACTTCGACCACTTCGTCGCGCGGGCCCGCGCCCTGCGCATGGAGGTGGCGCTGGACTTCGCGCTCCAGTGCTCTCCCGACCACCCGTGGGTCAAGGAGCATCCGGAGTGGTTCCGCAGGCGCGCGGACGGCGAGATCGCGTACGCGGAGAACCCGCCGAAGAAGTACCAGGACATCTATCCGCTCAGCTTCGACGAGGACCCCTTGGCACACCGGGGAATCCTGCGCGAGACCCTGCGCGTGCTGCGCTTCTGGATGGACCACGGTGTGCGGATCTTCCGGGTGGACAATCCGCACACCAAGCCCGTGGCGTTCTGGGAGAAGGTGATCGCCGACATCAACCGCGGCGACCCCGATGTCGTCTTCCTCGCCGAGGCGTTCACGCGCCCCGCGATGATGCACACTCTCGCGCGGATCGGCTTCCAGCAGTCGTACACGTATTTCACCTGGCGCAACACCAAGGCCGAACTGACCGAGTACCTCGGCGAACTCACGGGCGAGGCCGCCGCCTACATGCGGCCCAACTTCTTCGTGAACACCCCGGACATCCTGCACGCCTACCTTCAGGAAGGCGGCCGTGCGGCCTTCGCCGTGCGCGCCGTGCTGGCCTCGACGCTGTCGCCTTCGTGGGGGATGTACGCCGGTTACGAACTGTGCGAGAACACTCCGGCGCACGCGGGCAGCGAGGAGTACCTGTCCTCGGAGAAGTACGAACTGCGGCCCCGCGACTGGGCGGCAGCCGACCGCGAGGGCCGCTCGCTGACCCCGCTGATCACGGCGCTCAACCGGCTGCGCCGCCGCCATCCCGCGCTTCAGCAGCTGCGTGACCTGCACTTCCACCGCACCGACAACGAGCACGTGATCGCCTACTCGAAGCACGCTCCAGGGCCGCACGGGGACACCGTGCTGATCGTGGTCAACCTGGATGCGCACCACACCCACGAGGCGACGGTGTCGTTGGACATGGCGCAATTCCAAGCATCCGGACTGAGCGTCGCTCAGATGAGCGGGGCCGAGTCCTTCCCGGTGCGCGACGAGCTCACCGGCGAGACCTACCACTGGGGCAGGGACAACTATGTGCGCCTGGACCCGGGGGGTGACGCCCCCGCCGCAGCGCATATCTGCACCCTGCGACCGTCCTCACCGACCGGAGGGTCACCCACTCATGATCGTGAATGAGCCCGTCCCCGACACCTTCGAGGACACACCCGTCAAGGACCGCGACCCGCAGTGGTTCAAGCGCGCGGTCTTCTACGAAGTGCTCGTCCGCTCCTTCCAGGACAGCGACGGCGACGGCATCGGAGACCTCAAAGGGCTCACCGCGAAACTCGACTACCTCCAGTGGCTGGGGGTCGACTGCCTCTGGCTGCCGCCGTTCTTCAAGTCCCCCCTGAAGGACGGGGGTTACGACGTCTCCGACTACACCGCCGTCCTCCCGGACTTCGGGGACATCGCGGACTTCGTCGAGTTCGTCGACGCCTCGCACCAGCGCGGCATGCGGGTCATCATCGACTTCGTCATGAACCACACCAGCGACCAGCATCCGTGGTTCCAGGAGTCCAGGAAGGACCCCGAAGGTCCGTACGGCGACTACTACGTATGGGCCGACGACGACAAGCAATACCAGGACGCGCGCGTCATCTTCGTGGACACCGAGGTGTCCAACTGGACGTTCGACCCCGTACGCAAGCAGTACTACTGGCACCGCTTCTTCTCGCACCAGCCCGACCTCAACTACGAGAACCCCGTGGTGCAGGACGAGATGATTTCGGCGCTCCGCTTCTGGCTGGATCTGGGCATCGACGGATTCCGGCTCGACGCGGTTCCCTATCTGTACGCGGAAGAGGGCACCAACTGCGAGAACCTCTCCCGCTCCCATGAATTCCTCAAGCGGGTACGCAGCGAGATCGACGCCAACTACCCCGACACCGTGCTGCTCGCCGAGGCCAATCAGTGGCCGGAGGACGTGGTCGACTACTTCGGCGACTACGCGAAGGGCGGGGACGAGTGCCACATGGCGTTCCACTTCCCCGTCATGCCGCGGATCTTCATGGCCGTACGCCGCGAATCCCGCTATCCCGTCTCGGAAATCCTCGCGAAGACCCCGCAGATCCCCTCGGGCTGCCAATGGGGGATCTTCCTGCGCAACCACGACGAGCTGACCCTGGAGATGGTCACCGACGAGGAGCGCGACTACATGTACGCGGAGTACGCCAAGGACCCGCGTATGCGCGCCAACATCGGCATCCGCAGGCGGCTCGCCCCACTGCTGGACAACGACCGCAAGCAGATCGAGCTGTTCACGGCCCTGCTGCTGTCCCTGCCCGGCTCCCCGATCCTCTACTACGGCGACGAGATCGGCATGGGCGACAACATCTGGCTGGGCGACCGCGACGCCGTACGCACCCCCATGCAGTGGACGCCCGACCGCAACGCCGGCTTCTCCTCCTGCGATCCCGGACGGCTGTTCCTGCCGACCATCATGGACCCGGTGCACGGCTACCAGGTCACCAACGTCGAGGCCGCGATGAGTTCACCCAGCTCGTTGCTGCACTGGACGCGGCGCATGATTGAGATCCGTAAGCAGAACCCCGCCTTCGGACTGGGCACATACGAGGAACTGTCGTCCTCCAACCCGTCCGTTCTGGCCTTTCTCCGGGAAGTGAGACTGCCGGGCGGAGGCGACGATCTCGTGATGTGCGTGCACAATTTCTCGCGCTTTCCGCAGCCAACGGAGTTGGATCTGCGCGCGTGGGGTGGGAGGGTTCCCGTAGAGCTGATCGGGGGCGTGCGCTTCCCCCCCATCGGTGAACTCCCGTATCTCCTGACCCTCGCGGGCCACGGCTTCTACTGGTTCCGCCTCCGCAGGACCTAGGCACTTCAGGGCTCGCTTCGCGGCGCCCGCGAGTACCGGGCACTGCGGGGCCCCGCTTTCCCCGCACTCGGGAATCCGGGCGAGTGAGACCCGCTCCAGCGGGGACTCGTCCGGAATCCAAGTGAATAACCTCGACACGTTCCGCACACCCGGACAACCGATGCCGTCATCCGGGACACTCTGCGTACCTTTCGTGTGCCCGGGGAAAGGACGCCATGTCGGACAGCTCCTTGCCCTCCCCCGAGCTCTTCGAGCAGGGAGGACCCTCCCCCGAGCCCTTCGAGCGGGGAGGGGCGCCGGCGAGCGGCGCACGCGGCGACCACGCCGGTACGGCGCTGCTGCGCTCCCTGTCACCGCCCCTTCTGGACTGGCTGCCACGGCAGCGGTGGTTCGCGGGGAAGGGGCGGCCACTGACCGGCTTCTCGCTGGTGGCCGCGACCGAGATCCTGCCGTGCGGCGCGGGGAACGCCGCGCCCGGCCTGCTCCATCTCCTCGTACGCGCACACCAGACGGCGCGCGCCGCCGTTCCCCCTCCGCAGAAGCAGGCGCACAGTGAGGGCGACTGCTATCAACTGCTGCTCGGCGTGCGCGACGCGCTGCCGCCGGAGCTGGCGCCCGCCCTGGTCGGCCGACCCACCGCGGGGCCGATGCGGGGCAGGGCCGTGTACGAGGCACTGGCCGACCCGCGGCTGACAGGGCTCCTCCTGGAGCGGCTGCGGGTGCCGGGAAGGCTGGGGCCCCTGCGGTTCTCACGCGAGCCCGAGGCGGTGATCCCGTCCGGACTGCGCCCGCGCCCGCTGACGACGGAGCAGTCCAACTCCTCGGTGGTGTACGGCAGTTCCTGCATTCTGAAGCTCTTCCGCAGGGTGGAGCCCGGCATCAACCCGGACCTGGAACTGACGCTGGCGCTCGCCCGGCACGGCTGCGCACGGGTGCCGCCGCCGACCGCCTGGTTCGAGGCGGTGCCCCCCGGCGCCGACGACGCCTCGGCCTCGATGACACTCGGCGTGCTCCAGCCCTTCGTCGCCGGAGCGTGCGACGGATGGCAGCTCGCCCTTCGTGCCCTGGCGGCGCGCAGGGACTTCACGGGCGCTGCGGGCGCGTTGGGCCGTACGACGGCGCTGGTGCACACAGGGCTGGCCCAGGCACTGCCCACCTCGCTGCTGGACACCCGCCAACTGGAGCGTGTGGCGGACGAGATGGCCGGGCGCCTCGACGGCGCGAGCGCGGCGGTGCCCGCACTGCGCCCCTACCGCGCCGCGCTGCGCTGCGCCTACCGCGAACTGGCCGAACTGGGCGGGGACGGGCGGCGGCGCGCGGCACAGCGCGTACACGGCGATCTGCACCTGGGTCAGGTGCTGGGCACGGCGCCGGAGAAGACCACGGGCACGGCCGCCACGGCTACCACGGCCGCCACGGAGGCGACGGAATGGACGCTGATCGACTTCGAGGGCGAGCCCGCCAGGCCGCTGGCCGAGCGGCGCGCGGACCAGCCGGTCGTACGGGACATCGCGGGGATGCTGCGCTCGTTCGACTACGCCGCGTGCCAGCGCACGGCGAGCCCTGGCGACACCTGGTCGCGCGAGTGGGCCGAGGCCAACAGGGCCGCCTACTGCGCCGGATACGCCGAGGCGTGCGGGTCGGACCCGCGCGAGGAGGCGGTGCTGCTGCGCGCTTACGAGACCGACAAGGCCGTCTACGAGGTCCTCTACGAGGCGCGTAACCGGCCCGCGTGGCTGGGCGTACCGATGTCGGCGATCCGGCGCCTCGCAGCCCCCGCCGGGCTCGGGGGCTGAACCGATTCCTCGCCCATGCGCTCCCATCACGGGCCCAACTTTCGTGGCCCGCCGCCCTCTTGCCGGCTCCGCTCACCGCACCGGGCTCCCACCACCCGGCTCCCGATCCGCCGCTCTCCCCTCCCGCTTCCCCACTCTCTCCCCTCCCCGCATCACCCGACCTGGAGGTCCACACCGTGCTCCCCGACCAGCCCTCGGCGCAGATCCCGGCCACGTTCCTGCGGGAGCCGCGTGAATCCCGCGAGTCCCGTGACTCCCCCGAACACCGGGGCACACGCGAGCCCGTGCCGGAGGCCCGTACGCCCGACTCACAGCAGGCGCGGCAGGCGCAGCAGGCGCACCAGGGGCAGCCGGGGGCGCGGCAGGCGCAGCCGGGGGCGCAGCCGGGGGGGCAGGGCAGCCGGGGGGTGCGGCCCTGTCCTCCGGCGGCGGAGGACCGTCAGCGGCTGCTGACCGGTACGCACCACGATCCGCACGCGGTGCTGGGCGCACACCAGGTGAGCGGCGGGATCGCGTTCCGGGCCCTGCGGCCCTACGCGAAGGCGGTGACCGTGCTGGCGAAGGGGCTGCGGGCCGAACTGCGGGACGAGGGCGACGGGTTCTTCGCCGGTGTGCTGCCGCTGACCGCCGTTCCCGACTACGAGCTGCTGGTCCGCTACGGCGAGGAGCCGGGCACCGACGATGTACGGGTGGCCGACGCCTACCGCTTCCTGCCCTCGCTGGGCGAGCTGGACCTGCATCTGATCGGCGAGGGCCGTCACGAGCGGCTGTGGCGGGTGCTGGGGGCGCACGCCATGACGCACGAGGGTGTGACCGGTACGCGCTTCACCGTGTGGGCGCCGAACGCGCGCGGGGTGCGGATCGCCGGCTCTTTCAACTACTGGGACGCGACGGCGATGCCCATGCGCTCGCTGGGCTCCTCCGGGGTGTGGGAGCTGTTCCTGCCAGGTGTCGGTGAGGGCGCGCTCTACAAGTTCGACATCGCGCGCCCCGACGGCAGCCATACGCTGCGGGCCGACCCGATGGCGCGGCGCACCGAGTGCCCGCCCGCGACGGCCTCGGTCGTGGAGGCGGGGCACCACGAATGGGGGGACGCGGACTGGCTCACGCGCCGTGGGCAGGCGGCCCCGCACACCGAGCCGCTGTCCGTCTACGAGGTGCATCTGCCCTCCTGGCGCCCCGGGTTGAGCTACCGCGAGCTGGCCGTACAGCTGCCCGCCTATGTGAAGGACCTCGGCTTCACGCACGTAGAGCTGATGCCGGTGGCCGAGCATCCGTTCGGCGGTTCGTGGGGGTACCAGGTGACGGGGTTCTACGCGCCGACGGCGCGGCTCGGCGGGCCCGACGACTTCCGCTTCCTCGTCGACGCGCTGCACAGGGAGGGCATCGGGGTGCTCATGGACTGGGTGCCGGCGCACTTCCCCAAGGACGCGTGGGCGCTCGCCGCCTTCGACGGCACACCGCTGTACGAGCACGCCGACCCCTCGCGCGCCGAACACCCGGACTGGGGGACGCTGGAGTTCGACTTCGGGCGGCGAGAGGTGCGCAACTTCCTGGTCGCGAACGCGGTCTACTGGTGCGAGGAGTTCCACATCGACGGGCTGCGCGTGGACGCCGTCGCCTCGATGCTCTACCTCGACTACTCGCGCGGCGAGGGCGAATGGTCGCCCAACGAACACGGCGGCAGGGAGAACCTCGACGCCGTCGCCTTCCTCCAGGAGATGAACGCCACCCTCTACCGGCGCTGCCCAGGCGTGATCACCGCGGCCGAGGAGTCCACCGCGTGGTCGGGCGTCACCCGCGCGACGCACCACGTCGGTGAGGGCGGATTCGGCGGCCTGGGCTTCGGCTTCAAGTGGAACATGGGCTGGATGCACGATTCGCTCGTGTACATGAGCAAGGAGCCGGCGCACAGGAAGTACCACCACGGGGAGATGACCTTCTCCATGGTCTACGCCTACTCGGAGAACTACCTCCTGCCCATCTCGCACGACGAGGTCGTGCACGGCAAGCGCTCCCTGGTCTCCAAGATGCCGGGCGACTGGTGGCAGCAGCGCGCCGACCACCGCGCCTACCTCGGCTTCATGTGGGCCCACCCGGGCAAGCAACTGCTGTTCATGGGCCAGGAGTTCGCGCAGGGCGCCGAGTGGGCCGAGGGGCACGGCCCCGACTGGTGGCTGCTCGACCCCTCCTACTCCGCCGAGGCCGACCACCGCGGCGTACGCGACCTGGTGCGCGACCTGAACACGCGATACCGCTCCACGCCGGCACTCTGGGAGCGTGACACGGCGCCCGAGGGCTTCGCGTGGGTCACGGAGGACGCCGCTGACGACAACGTGTTCGCGTTCCTGCGGTTCGCCGCCGACGGCACCCCGCTGCTCGCGGTGAGCAACTTCTCGCCCGTCGTACGGGACGCCTACCGGCTCGGCGTGCCCGGCGAGCTGCCCACCTGGTGCGAGGCGCTGAACACGGACGCCACGCGGTACGGCGGCAGCGGGGTGGTCAACCCGGGCACGCTCACCGCCGAAGCGGCCCCGGCACACGGCCGCGCCCGCTCGATCGCGCCCACCCTTCCACCGCTGGGCACGGTGTGGCTGCGGCCCTGCTAGCTCGCGGCCACCGTCAGCTCGCGGCCACGGCCTTGCGGTCCTCCAGGGCCCTGGCCTTCGCGTTCTCGATGTGCCGGCGCATGTGCTGGGCCGCTGTGTCCGCCTCGCCCGCCGCCATCGCCTCGCGGACGGCGTCGTGCTCACGTGCGGGAGCGGCGGCGGAGGCAGCCTCGGGGGTGGCGAGTTCGGTGAAGAGGCGGAACCTCTGCACGTGGCCGCCGAGCGCGCGGTAGGCCGTTTCGAGGAAGGGGTTGTCGGCCTGCTCCGCGATGCGCAGATGGAAGCGTTCGTCGGCCGCCCAGTAGGTGCGGACCGACTTCGAACTCGGCGCCGCCGCACAGCGCCTGAGTTCCTCGACGCTCTCCTCGATCTCGCGCAGGAACTCCGGGGTCGTCCGCCGCGCGGCCTCGTAGGTGAGCGCCGGTTCGAGGACGAGCCGCGCGTCCATCAACTTGATCAACTCGCGCTCGGTGAACAGCGGCGCGACGCGGTAGCCCTTCAGCGCCTCACGGCGTACGAGCCCGGTGTGTTCGAGCCGGGCGAGCGCCTCACGCAACGGGGTCTGGCTGACGTCGAGTTCACGGGTCAGCGCGCCGATGTTGAGTACCTGGCCCGGTGACCACAGTCCGTCCATGAACTGGCCCAGCAGCACCTCGTACATCTTGTCTGCCAAGGGCTGGCGGGCGGGCCGGCGGGTTGTAGCCATGGTGCCTCCTTCGCTGCCCGACGATATCGCAGCCGCTCAGGCCATTGATCACGCACCATCGCTATACTATTTTGCTTATCGCTATAGTATAGCGAGGCCGATCATGGGAGATGCCGGATGACGAACAAGCGCGTACTGGTGACCACGGCGTACCTCGAACCCGGCGGTGAGGTCGACCAGTTGCTCGGCGGAGCGGGCCTCGACACCGTCTTCGCACGGGCCGTCGACCGCAACGCCTCCGGCCACTCACTGCGCGAGGCCGTGGAGCACGCCGAGGCCGGCCGGGGCCTCGTGGCGGGGATCGTGGCGGGCACCGACCCGTTCACCGCCGAGGTCATCGGGGCCGCACCCGGGCTCAGGGTCATCGGACGGTGCGGCGCCGGATACGACAACGTCGATGTGGCGGCGGCCACCAGGAACGGTGTCGCGGTCGCCCACACCCCGGGCGTCAACCGGCAGTCGGTCGCCGAGCACGTCCTCGGGCTGATGGTGAGCTGCGCGCGCGGCATCCCGCAGAACGTCGCCGACGTACGCGCCGGCGGCTGGTCGCAGCCCAGCGGCCGGGAGGTGGCGGGGGCCACGCTCGGCGTCGTCGGGCTCGGCAGCATCGGCAGGACCGTCGCGCGGCTCGGACAGGCGCTCGGCATGCGGGTCGTGGGCTACGACCCCTGGCTCGACCACGCCTTCCTCGACGAAACCGGAACGCGCGCACTGCCGCTGGCCGAGGTGCTGGCCGAGTCCGACTTCGTGACCCTGCACCTCGCCCTCGACGACTCCAGCAGACACCTGATCGACGCGACCGCGCTGAGCATGATGAAGCCCGGCGCCTACCTCATCAACACCTCGCGGGGCGGCGTGGTGGACGAGGAAGCGCTCGCCGGGGCACTGGCGCGCGGCCAACTCGCGGGCGCCGCCCTCGATGTGACCGAGCACGAACCGCTCCCCCAGGACAGCAGGCTGCGCGACTTCGGGAACGTCCTCGTCACCGGCCACATCGCCGGGGCGACGGTGGAGGCACGGTCACGCTCCAGCCTCTCGGCGGCGCGCCAGGTCCTCGACGTGCTGCGCGGCCGGGCCCCCGCGCACCTGGTCAACCCGGGCCACGCGACCGCGAGGGTGGAGGCGAACTGATGCGGATACCCGACGGGCCCCCGCTGGCCGCCAACCTCAAGTGGCTGTTCACCGAGCTGCCCTTCGAGCGGCGCTTCGAGGCCGCGGCCGAGGCGGGCTTCACCGGCGTCGAGTACGCGGCGCCCTACCCGTACCCGGTGTCCCGCCTGCGCGCGTTGCTGGCGGACGCGGGGCTGCGCCAGATACTGATCAACTCGCCCGCCGGGGCACCCGGTTCGCCGGAGCGCGCCGGATGCGCGTGCCTGCCCGGCGGAACCACCGGATTCCGCGAGGGGATCGAGCGCGGGCTGGAGTACGCCGCCGGGCTGGGCGCGGGCTTCCTGCACGTACTGGCCGGAATCCGGCCGCCGGAGGTGAGCCGCGAGCGCGCGGCAGCCACGTACGCCACGAACATCGCCTGGGCCGCCGAACGCGCGCGGGACACCGGCGTGCGGCTCCTGCTGGAGGCGCAGAACGCGGGGGACGCGCCCGGCTACTTCCTGGAGACCCAGGCACAGGCCGCAGCCGTGGCCGAGGCCGTGGGGCAGGACCGCGTGGCGCTGCTGCTGGACCTGTACCACGCACGGATCACCGAGGGCGCTCTCGACGGGACGCTGCCCCACTACCTGCCCTACGCCGCGCACCTCCAGATCGCCGATCCGCCGCACCGGAGCGAACCGGGGACCGGGGAGGTCTCCTGGCCGTCCGTCTTCGGCATGCTGCGCGCCGCCGGGTACTCCGGCTGGCTCGGCTGCGAGTACCGGCCGGCGGCCGGCACGGTGTCCGGGCTCGGCTGGGTCACGGAGGTGGCCGGGTGAACGCACCGGCTTCCGCTCCCCGTATCGCGCTGATCAGCGCCACACCGGCCGCCATCGGCCCGGCCGTCGCGGGGCTCGCCGCCGAGTTCCCCGCGGCACGGCCCTGGAACCTGCTCGACGACACGCTGCTCGCCGACGCCGCGGCACGCGGCGGCGTCGTACCCGAACTCGCCACACGGATGCGGCGGTTGATCGCGTACGCCGTCGCGGGCGGAGCGCGGGGCGTGCTGCTCACCTGCTCGCTGTACGGGCCTCTCGTCACGCGCGTACGGGCACGCGTGCCCGTACTGGCCCCCGATACGGCCGCCTTCGAAGCGGCCCTGTCCGGCGGCCACCGGCGGGTCCTGGTCCTTGCCTCGTTCGAGGCGGCACTGGAGGATTCCCTCGCCAGGTTCACGGCGGCGGCGCGTGCGGCAGGTGCGGCCACGGAGGCCGTCGGAGCCGTGGCCACCGGTCCGCCGCTCGACGCGGCACGGGCGTACGCGGACGAGGTCGACGCCGTGCTGCTGGCCCAGTACTCGCTCGCACCCCACACGGAGGAGCTGGCCGCAGGGCTGGGCCTGCCCGTGCACTCCGGACCGCAGGCGGCGGCCAGGGCCCTGAAGTCGGCTCTGGCGGAGGGAAGTTCCTCATGATCGGCGTCATCGCCGACGACGTCACGGGCGCGACGGACGTGTCCCTGGCCTTCCGCCAGGCGGGCATGCGCACCCTGCTGTACTTCGGGGTGCCCGAGGGGGTGACCGAAGGGGTGCCCGACGGTGCCGTCCCCCCGCCGGACGGCGGCGAGGCCGTGGTGGTCGCGCTGAAGAGCCGGATGCTGCCCGCCTCCGAGGCCGTCGCACGGTCCCTGGAGGCGGCGCGGTGGCTGCGGCGGCACGGTGCCACACGGCTCTACCTGAAGTTCTGCTCCACGTTCGACTCCACGTCCGACGGGAACATCGGCCCCGTACTCGACGCACTCGACGACGTGCTCGCCGCAGGGCCGCCGACCAACCCCGTACTGCTGACGCCCAGTTCGCCGGGGCATCTGCGTACCCAGTACCAGGGGTGCCTGTTCGTCGACGGTGTGCCGCTCGCGGAGTCGCACATGCGGCACCACCCGGTGACGCCGATGACCGACTCCTCCGTGCCTCGGCTGCTGCGGGGCCAGACGGAACGGCCGGTCGAGCTGATCAGGTGGGACACCGTCCGCGCGGGTGCGGCGGCAGTGCGCGCCGCCGTCGCGGACGCCGGGGCGCGCGGGGTCCGTTACCTCGTCGCCGACGCGCTCGACGACGGCGACCTGCGCACCCTCGGCGACGCGGCGGCCGACGCACAGCTGACGGCCGGTGCGGCCGGGCTGGCCGGCGGTCTCGCGCACGCGCTGGCTCCGCGCGACGCCGCACACCGGCCCGCGGAGGAGCACGGACACCCGGACGCCGCGGCAGCGGGACCGTCCGGGCGCGGTGCGGCCGTGCCGTCCGGGCGCGGTGCCGCGGTGCTGCCAGCACCGGCCGCCGTGCTGTCGGGAAGCTGTTCGGCGCGCACCCTCGAACAACTCGGCGTGCTGCTCGACCACGGCAGACCGGCCCACCGGCTCGACCCGGTGGCTGAGCCGGATCCGGCGGCCCTGGCCTCGGGGGCGCTCGCCTGGTACGACTCGCTGCCGCCCGGCGGCCCGGCTCCGGTCCTCTACTCCTCGGCACCCCCGGGCCAACTGCGCGCAGTCCAGCGCGCTTTGGGCGCGGCGCGCGCGGCGGCCGTACTGGAGGAGGCCACGGGTCTCATCGCCTCCGGGCTCGTGGAACGCGGCGTGCGGCGGCTGATCGCGGCGGGCGGCGAGACCTCGGGCGCCGTGGTGACCGCGCTGGGCATCGCGGGCGGCTGGGTCGGCCCGCCGGCGGCGCCCGGGGTGCCGTGGCTCCATCCCGTACCGGGGCCGCGGGTCGCGCTGCTCCTCAAGTCGGGGAACTTCGGCGCGCCCGATCTGCTGGCCCGGGCCAGCTCCCCCGGCGGCCATGCACACCGCGACTCCGGCCCCGCCCCCACCGCCGACTCCGGTCCCGGCTCCGGCTCCGGCTCCGGCTCCGGCCCAACGGTCGGCCGGCCCTCCGACTCGGCCACCGGCCTCACTGGCGCCTCCCCTTCCGGCACCGCAGCCGACCCGCCCGGCGACTCGTCCGGCGACTCGTCCGGCGACTCGTCCGGTGACCGGCCCACCGACTCCCCCGGCGCCTCCACCCGCAGCTCCCACGAAGGAGACCGTCCATGACCCCACGCACGCACGCACCGGAACGCGAAGCGCTCGTGGCCACCGCACGCGCCCTGTCCGCCCGTTCGCTCGTCCACGGCCGCACCGGCAATGTGTCGGTGCGCGCGGAAGACGGCCTGATCCTCGTCACCCCGACCGGCGCGCGGCTCGCGACCGTGGAACCGGAAGAGCTGTCCGTCATCGACGCCGACGGCCGCCACGTGGACGGGCCCCCGCCCTCCAAGGAAGCCTTCCTGCACGCGGCCGTGCTCCGTGCGCGCCCCACAGCGCGCGCCGTCGTCCACACGCACTCCCCGCACGCCGCCGCCGTCTCCTGTCTCAACGGACTCGACCCGGACGACGCGCTGCCCCCGCTCACCGCCTACTACGCGATGCGCTTCGGCGGACTCCCGCTGCTGCCGTACTTCGCCCCCGGGGACACGGAACTGTCCACCGTCGCCGAGCAGAAGGCACGCGCGCACGCGGCGCTGCTGCTGCGGCATCACGGCCCCGTGGTGGCCGCTCCCACCCTCGAAGCGGCGCTGGAGGGCTGCGAGGAGCTGGAGCAGACGGCCAGGATCTTCCTGCTGCTGCGGGGCTCGGACTTCGGGCAGCTCAACGGGGAGCAGCGTGCGGCCCTCGCTCCTGCCCGCGCCCCCGTGCCCGCACCCGCACCCATCCCCGCACCCGACCCCGCACCCGCACCCGCACCCGCACCCGCACAGAGCCCCACCCCAGCGCTCGCGGCCGAAGTGCCGCGCCGCGTCACGCTGTTCAGCGCGCTGGCGATCAAGAAGGCGCTGGACGACAGCGTCCTCGGCCCCTTCACCGAGGACACCGGCATCGCCGTCGACGGGGTCTACGAGCCCACCAACGTCCTCCTGCGGAAGGTCGCCGAGGGCGCACGGCCCGACGTCATGGTCGGGGTGAGCGGAGCCCTGGAGAAGCTGGCGGCCTCCGGTGTCCTGGATGCCGGTTCGCTGCGCCCGCTCGCGCGGGTGGGCATGGGCGTCGCCGTGGCGCCCGGCGCCGAGGTGCCCGACATCGGCAGCACGGGAGCGCTGATACGGGCGCTGACCTCGGCCCGTTCCGTGGCGTACTCGCGTACGGGCGCGAGTGGCGTGGCCTTCGCCGCGCTGCTGGAGCGGCTGGGGATCGCCGAGAAGGTCAACTCCCGGGCGACCGTGGTCGAAAAGGGGTTCACGGCGCTCGCGGTGACCGACGGTCGCGCCGACCTGGCCGTGCAGCAGATGAGCGAGCTGCTCTTCGTGCCCGGCGCGACCATCGCGGGGCCGCTGCCGGACGACGTACAGCACTTCACGGAGCTGTCCGTCGCGCTCGGGAGCGGGGCGCGGGACATGCCGGAGGCGGTCGCGTTGCTCCGGTGTCTGACCGGTGCTCCGGCGCTGGACGCCTACCGCGCCGCCGGGCTGGAAGCGGCCCGGAGCACTCGGGGTACCCATGGCGTCCAGGGCACACGGCCGTGAACGCCATCCTCGCCCTGGTGGCTTTCATCGCGGCCATCGTCGTATGGAACGTGCTGTTCAAGCGGAACATCGGCGAGGCGATGCTCGTCGGCTTCGCCGCCAGCGCCGCCTTCGCCGGTACGGACGCGCTGCAGGTGGGCTGGGAAAGCCTGGTCGAGGGCATGAAGTCCGAGATCACGTTCGCCGCGCTGGGCTTCGTCTTCGTCAGCGAACTGCTCACGAGAACCGGCCTCGTGCCCCGCCTGATCGACATCCTCAGTTCGCTCCTCGGCCGCCGCAGGGGCGGTTCTGCGTACGCGGCGACCGTGGCCTCCGGGCTGTTCGGCGCTGTCGCGCACAACGGCGCGGCGATCGTGGCCACCGTCGGGTCGCTCGCGATCCCCTGGATGAAGCGGTCCCGCGCCAGCGGCGAGACGGCGGCGCTCGTGCTGTCGGGCAACGCGGGCGTCGGCGCGACCTTCCCGTTCAGTGGCGCGTTCTTCGTGCTGCTGGCGGCGCCGACGGTGGTGCCCGTCCTCACCTCGCAGGACGTCGTCGGGACGCTCTTCGTGACCGGTGCCTGGATGGTCGCGCTGCGGCTGCTCATCGCGTACGCGATCGTCCGGTGGCGCGGCGTGGGCACCATGGCGCCCGAGGACATCCGACCGCTGCGCGAGTCGTTCGGTGCGGGCTGGACCGCGCTTCTGGTACTCGCCGCGATCGCCGTGCCGATCCTGCTGACGACCTCGCCAGGCAAGGAGTGGGCGACCGGCCGGCTCGGCGGCCTCGATGTCACGGACGCCGTGCCGCTGCTGGTGTGGCTGCCCGTGGTGATGCTCGCCGCGGGGCTCCTCGTCGAACGGAAGGCGCTGCCGCGCGGCCCCGGCGCGTGGTGGGAGCTGCTGGGACAGATCGCCCCCAAGCTCGGTCTCGTCGGTGTGACCATGGTGTCGGCGTTCGCGGCCTCCGAGGTACTGGACCGGCTGCGGCTCGGCGACCAACTCGCGCCCTACCTACGGGGCTTGGAAAGCGTGCCGCCACTGGTGGCCGCGCTTGTCGTGGGCCTGATCGTGGTCGTCGTGGCGGGCCCGCTCAACACCACCTCCACGCTTGCCGCCGTCGGCCCCGTCGCCTTCGCCGCACTGATCGCCACGGGTGTACCCGCACACGTCGCGTTCGCCGCGATCATCGTCTGGGCCTCGTCGGAGGGGTGTTCGCCGCCGGGCGCCGCGCCCTTGTACGTCGCGGCCGGGATCGCCGACATCAACCCGGCCCGCATCTTCCTGCCCGTCGCCCTGTACTACCTCGTGCCGTCCTACGTCATCGGCGTACTCCTCGCGGTCGGCGCCGTCTGGATCCCCGGGTGAGTCCTCTGCCCACGAGAGCCGGGGCCCGCGCAGGGCCCGTGCCCCCAGCCCGTCAAGGAGAACGACCATGCACGCCTTCCTCCTCACCGCGACCCGCGTCCTCCTCGCCGCCTTCCTCCTCGGCGGCTGTGTGGTCGTGGCAGGTCAGTCCTTCGCCCTCGCGACGGGTGACAGGGGGCTGATGGAGATGTTCGGCACCTCCGTCACGGACGCCGTCTGCGTCGTCGCGGGAGGCGCGGGCCTCTGCTCGTTCCTCCTGCTCTACACCCCCGAGGGACGGCGGACCGACGCGCCCGACGACCAGCGCTGACACCGGACCCGCTACATACGGGCCCGCGCCCCGGCCCCGGGAGCGGCGGGATCAACGGCTGCTAACCTCGGCCGCTTGCACGTCAGTTCGGGTTACGGGGGGGGGTGGGTGTGCCGTGCGGGGGCGGGTGCTGAGCGGGCGTTACGAGCTGGTGGAGAAGCTCGGCGCCGGCGGCATGGGCGAGGTCTGGCGGGCGCGCGACCGCGACCTGGGGCGCGAGGTCGCCCTCAAGCTCTTCGCCCCGCCCGACGATGTCCAGGCCGAGGAACGTACGGAACTCCTGGGCCGCTTCCGGCGCGAGGCCCGTGCGGCGGCGGCGCTGGACAGCCCGCACATCGCCGTCATCCACGACCACGGCGCACACGACGGCACCCCCTACCTCGTGATGGAACTGATCGACGGCCGCTCGCTGGAACAGGTGCTGCGCGACGACGGACGCGCCCCGCCGGCCCAGGCCCTCGACTGGGCCGCACAGATCTGCCTGGCCCTCGGTACCGCTCACACAGCGGGCGTCGTGCACCGTGACATCAAGCCCGCCAACATCGTCGTACGCCCCGACGGTACGGCCGTCGTGCTCGACTTCGGCATCGCCAAGTTCCAGGAGGCCGTCGAGGCGGAGTCGAAGCTGACCCGTACGGGGCACATGCCGCTGGGCAGCGTGCTCTACATGGCACCGGAACGCTTCCGCATGGAACCCGGTGACGGGCGCGAGGACCTGTACGCGCTGGGCTGCGTGCTCTACGAACTCCTCATCGGACGCCCGCCGTTCGTCGGTCCAGCGGCCGGCGTGATGTACAACCACCTCAACGACGTACCACTGCGCCCGAGCCGCGCACGCCCAGAACTCTCGGCCTCTGTCGACCAGTTGGTCCTGGACCTGATGGCCAAGTCGCCGGACGACCGCCCGGCGGACGCGGCGGAGGCGCAGGCACGGCTTGTCGCCCTGCGGGCGGGCGTGGAGGGACCGGGCGGCGGGCCCGGGACGGGGGCTGCCGGGGCTGCCGGGACAGGGACCAGCGGGGCAGCCGGGACGGAGACCGCTGGGGCTGGGGCTCGGCCCGAGCGTGTACCCGGGCGCGATGCCGGGCCTGAGCCGGATGCCGGCCCGGGGCCCGATACCGGTCCGGGGCCTGAACCCGGGCCAGAGGCAGGAGTTGACGCCGGGGACGGGCCTGGACCCGATCCCGCGTCCAAGCCCGGTCGCGGATCTGAGCCCGTTCTCGCACCCGTCCCCAGACCCAAGCCCTCACCCAAGTCCTCGTCCTCCCCCAAGCCCTCGCCCTCCGCCCAGCGGGCGCGCTCGGCCGAATCCGGTCCCCGGAACGGTTCCGGGGACCAGAAGGAGCCCGCGTCCAGGCCCGCGTCCAGGTCCGAGGCCGGGGTCGGGACCGGGGCCGGAGCCGGGACCGGGGCCGGGGAAGAGGTGACGCCCTCCGGCTGGCCGCCGCGTAAGTCCACCGTGCGTACGCTCGTCGGCGTCGGACTGGGTGTGGTCCTGCTGGCCGGTGTGGGCGTCGGCGTGGGGCTCGGCGACGGTTCGGGGGGCGGGGCCGGTGAGGACGGCGGCGGGGCCGAACCGCCGGTGCCGTCGGAGGCGCCGCACGCCGGCTTCGACACGACCCCGCCGGAGCCCGCGCCCGGCGACGGCACGTCGGACGCCCCGGACGCGTCGAGCCGGTCGGGCGCGTACACGGTCGTCTACACCAGCGCTTCCGCGATCAACCGTGCCAGCGCCGCGCCTGTCCTGAGGGCCTTCGCCGAGGCCCGCAAGTCCCTCGGGCTCAAGGCCGCCGTCGATGTGGTCGCCGTGGACAGCGACACCATGGACCTTGACGGCATCAAGCGGCGGTATCCCGATGTCGTGGCCGTCATCGGTGACACGTCCGGCGCCGCCCCCGGGGTCCTCGACCCCGACTACCCCGGCCCCGACGACGACCCCGGCGACCCCGGCGACGATCTCGGCGATCCGGACACGGGAGAGGCGCAGCCCGTCACGATCAGCACATGCGGCGAGCCCGGTGAGGACAGCGACCTGGAGCCGTCCGGACAGCACACGTTCCGGCTACGGCCCTCCCCCGCGCGGGTGGCCGCACAGCTCGTCACGTATCTGCGGCGGACGCACGGCGCGCGTACTCCGCTGATCGGCGATGACCAACTGCACGAGGAGTTCGCGAAGCGGCTCCGCGACGAGGTGTCCCAAGGGGGCGGAAAGGCCCCGGTGTCCGGCGAGGACGCGGGGGCCGGGGAGGAGCTTTCCCTCCGTTCGCAGGTGAAGAAGGCCGATGCGGACGCCGTGCTCCTTCCGTATCTCGCGTACGACGGCGAGTTCGCGGCGCAGGGCCTGCTGCGGTCCGGGTTCCGGGGCCCCGTTCTCGTACCGCTCGCATCGCCGTCAGGCTGTGACCCCGACCTGGCCAAGGACAAGGCCGAAGGGCCAGGGGAAGCGGGGCTGAAGGGCATACGGCGCTACCGTTCCTCGCCCCCCGGCGCGAAGGCGGTCACATCCCTCGAACACGATGCCGCACTCGCCGTGGCCGCCGCGCTGGCCCGGCAGAAGGGGCAGCCGTCGAGCGAGGCGGTGCGCGCCTCGCTCACGAGGGACCTCAGAAAGATCAGCGCTGAGGGCGAACTCGGCACCGTCGCCTTCGACGCGCACGGCTACGCGAAGGACCGCACGCTCTGGATCGACCGCTTCGACGGCAAGCGGTGGCAAGAGGAGCACCGGCTCGCACCCTGAGGGCCGACGACCGTAAGCAGCACGGCAGAGCCCAGCTCGCGGCAAGGAGGCGAACCGCGCCGGGCGTACGCCCGAGGACGTTCGTCGAACAGCTCAACGCCCTGGCGATTCCGGCTCACCGGTCGGGGTGGATTGCTGCCGCATATCACGAATTGAGAGTTTCTCCCCGGCAGACCGTTGGGCAGTCCAGACGCGACGGTGGCGCCGGGAAGCGGCGTTGCCCCGTGCAGGAGGAGAGCCCTGTGGAAGAGCGGACCGAGGTCTACGAGACCCCGGCGGTGGTGGCGTCCGGGGGCTTCGAGGAGGTCACCCTCGGCCCCTCCCGGGGCGCACCGGCGGATCAGTACACCTGCTACCGGGTCTGAGGTGGACGGGCGTGGAGTCGTACGGATCGTGGTTCGTCGTTCTCGCTGACGGTGAGGCAGCCGCCGGTGCGGCGCGCGCCCTGCGCCCCCTCGCCGCGCGGGCGATCGAGCACGCTTCGGGACGCCCGTGGCTGATGGGCTGCTGGCCGGACCACGCGCTGATGTCGGCGGCGGCCGGACAGGCGCGGGTGGTGGTGGCCGGAGACTGTCCGGCCACCACCACTTCCCTGCGTGCGGCGCTGGATCGGGTGCGGTCGGTGGAGGAGGCCGGGTCCGTCGCGGCGGGCATGCCCGGCTGCTACCACCTGGCGGTCTCGCTCGGCGGCCGGGTACGGGTACAAGGCACGCTGGCGTCGGTGCGGCGGCTCTTCCGCGCCCGGGTGCACGGCTCGGAGGTGGCGTCCGACCGGGCCGAGGTGCTGGCCGCGCTGACCGGTGGAGAGTGGGACCCGGAGTGGCTGGCCGCCCGGCTGACGGGCCTCGCCATGCCCTTTCCGCTGCACGAGTCCGTGCCCTGGCGCGGAGTACTGCCCGTACCGGCCGACCACTGGCTGGCGCTGGGCCCGGCGGGACGCGCCGAGGAGCGGCGGCGCTGGACGGTACCCGAGCCCGAACTGTCCCTGGCCGACGGAGCGGAAGAGGTACGTACGGCCCTGTCGGGCGCCGTTGCGGCGCGTACGGCGGACGGGGGGACGGTGAGCACCGACCTGTCAGGTGGGATGGACTCCACCTCGCTGGCGTTCCTCGCCGCCAGGGCGCCCGTCGAGTTGGTGACCTACCGGTGGGCGGAGTCGGACAGCCTCAATGACGACGCGCGGTACGCACAGCTGGCGGCGGGCGAACTGCCGAAGGCCCGCCACCTGGTGGACCCCGTCGGGCAGGGCCCCGCCATGTTCGCCGGGCTGGAACCACGGACGGCAACGGGGCGGGGCGAACCCTTCGGGTGGGTGCGCTCGCTGGCCCGCGTGGAACATACGGCCCGTACGGCGGCTGCCGAGGGCTCCCGGCTCCACCTGGCAGGACACGGGGGCGACGAGTTGTTCCGCCCCGGTGGCCACACGCATCTGCACGACCTCTTCCGGCGGCGCCCACGGGAGGCCCTGCGCACGGCGCGTGACTACCGGGCGATGTCACGCGCCTCGTGGCGAGCGGCGCTGCGCGCGCTGACCGACCGCCGCACACCGGGCGCCGAACTGGCCTCGCAGGCACGGGAACTGACCGGTCCTGAGCCCGGAACGCGGACGCTGGAGACGGGCTGGTGCGCGCCGTTGCGGATGCCGCCATGGGCGACGGCCGAGGCCGTCGCCGCCGCGCGCGCCCTGCTGGAGAGGACGGCGGAGGAAGGGGTGGAACCGCTGGCCGGGTGGCGTGAGCAGCACGAGGTCCTGACGCTGGCCCGTATGACGGGGGTCGTGGTCTCCCAGGCCGAACGCCTCAGCGCCGCCGCGGGGACACGGCTGGCGTCGCCCTTCCTGGACGACGACGTGCTGTACGCCGCCCTGAGCGTGCGCCCCGAGGAACGCAACACACCCGGCCGCTACAAGCCGTTGCTGGCCGAGGCCATGCGCGGCATCGTGCCGCGCCCGCTGCTGGACCGTACGACCAAGGGCGAATTCAGCGCCGACTTCCACCAGGGCATGCGCCGCCACCGCGAGGAGGTGCTGGAACTGCTGGACGGCTCGCGCCTGGCCGCGCACGGACTGATCGACGCCGCTGCGGCCCGGCAGGCACTGCTGCGCCCCCACGCCGACACCCGCACCCTGGCGCCCCTCGACGCGACGCTGGCCTGCGAGATGTGGCTGCGCGCCGTCGAGACCGGCCAACCGCCCAGCACCGGCCGGACCCACGGCACACCGGCCCCGTCCCCGGGCCGGGTGACGGTGACAGGCCAGAGGACGGCGACAGGCCAAGGAACAGCGGCCGGCCAGGGGACAGCCGCAGACCGGAGGGCAGCCGCAGACCAAGGAACAGCCGCAGACCAGGAAACAGCCGCAGACCGAGGAACGGTGACGGGTCAGAGGACGAGACCGGGAGAACCGGAGGGAAAGGAGACGGGCCGATGACGGCAGGCGAAGGGCGCCTGGGCCTGCACCCGCACATCACGCTCACCGAAACGGGCGAGGGCACGGCCGTACTGCTCAACCAACGCTCCGGGAAGTACTGGCAGTTGAACGCCACCGCCCTGGTGGTCGTACGGGCGCTGCAGAACGGCGCCGACGAGGAGACCGCCGCCGACCAACTCGCACAGGCGTACCCGGCGGGCGCCGACCAGGCCCGAGGCGACGTCGCCGCACTCATCGCCACCCTCACGGAAGCGGGAGCCCTCACACGCCACTGAACGGCCGCACCGGCCGCACCACTTCACGCCTACTGGCGCGCTTCGCGCCCTCGCGGGCCCACAACCGCCGCAGCCCGCCGCAGCCCGCCGCAGCCCGCGGACGAAACGGGAACCACCACCGACCGCAGCCCGCTCACCGTCCACCTTCCCGGCCCGAACGGGGACGACTTCCAGCCCGGCGGCCACACCACGAGCGCCATCCCGACACTCCTGAACGCCACCGACACTCAGGACAATCCATGAGCCACAACGGGCCCGCATCGCACCCCACCACTCCGCACGCCACCACAACGCGCCCAGGCGCACCTCACGCGGGCGGGGTGCCCGACGCCCCCGCCGCACCGCGCCTCACCGCGCTGCACCGGGAGAGCCGCACGGTTCTGGCCGTCGTCCACCGCGATCTGCTGCGCGTACTCAGCCGGCCTACGCACGCCTTCTTGATGATGCTCCACCCGCTGGTGTTCCTGTTCGCGTTCGGCGGCGGGCTGGGGGCGCTCATCCCGTCCAGGGCCGTCGGAGGCGACTACAGCGCCTATCTTTTCCCCGGCATCCTGATCATGACCATCCAGACCCCTGCCATCGGCGTCGGGATGCGGCTCATCGAGGACCGCACGAGCGGATTCCTGCGCGAGACGCTGATGGCACCGGCCCGCCGCTCCACCCTGCTGGCGGCCATGTGCCTGGGCGGCACCACGGTCGCCACCGTTCAGGGCCTCGTCCTGCTGGCTCTGGCGGGAACGGTGGGAATCGCCTACGACCCGTTCCTGATGGCGTCGATGCTCACGGTGCTCACCGTGACGGCCTTCACCCTCACCGCGCTCACCACGCTGCTCGCGGTCACCATGACCAACGCGGAGTCCTTCAACACGCTTCTCGCCCTGACCATGCTGCCCCTGGTCTTCCTCTCCGGCGGCTTCTTCCCCCTCTCCGCGATGCCCGACTGGCTCGGCACGCTCGCCGCGGCCAACCCCCTCGCCTACGCCGTCGACCTCCTCCACCACGCCCTCCACACCTTCGGCGGCGCTCCCGCACGGGGCGGAGTCCGCTGGGGCGACTGGAAGCCCCCCGCCGCAGCGGAACTCGCCACCCTGCTGGTCGCCGCCACCACCACCCTCACAGCAGCGGCCCACCGCTTCACCCGCCCCGACTGACGGGACACGGTCGCGTGCTGCGGGCGCCTCGCGGCTCCGGCTTCCGGGGTACGGGCACGGGGCACCGGCGAGGGGGGCACGGGCACGGCGCCCCTCCCTCAGGCGTCCGCCCCGCTCCCCCACGCCCCTGCCTTCGCCACCCGCAGGAGCGCGGCGAGGCGGGCAGGCGTGGTGGTGAGGACGACGCCGGGGGCGGCGGATTCGCGGAGACGTATCGCGAGGTGAGGGCCCGCGAGATGAGGGCTGGGAGCGGTGACTTCCAGGCAGTTGTTGCCTTCGGCGCAGAAGGAGGACTTCTGCCAGTTGAGGGCTGTGCGCACGGGAGACTTCCCTTCAGAGTTCGCCAGCGATGCCATTGATGAATTCTCTGGTCTCCTCAGCACCGAGACTCAGTTCTTCCAAACGGCCCCAGAGCCTGCGGTACTTGACCAACTGTGCCTCCATGTCGAGGAGAACGGTGCCGTGTGCCTGGTCCAGTTGCACGGTGTCCAACCGTGGGGTCGCGCCGTACGCGTAGAAGATCGTCTGCCCGGCTCCCGGAAACTCCCCGGCCTCGAAAGGAATCGCCCGCACCGTGACGTTGTCCCGCCCCGCCATCTCGACGATGTGTGCGAGCTGCCTCCTCGTCACGGCCCGACCACCGAACCGCATGCGGAGGGCCGCCTCGTGGATGAGCGCGGTATAGGGCGCCGCGTCCTCCCTGTAGAGCACCGCTTGCCGTTTGATGCGCCAGGATGTCCTGTGCTCGACCTCGTGCGGGGGCAACGGCGGGATCGCCTGCCCGAACACGATCCGGGCGTGTTCGGTGGTCTGGAGCAGGCCGGGCAGCGTCGCGGTCTGAGCGGTCCGCATCTCCGTCGAGTGGTGCTCCAACTCCGCCAGGTCCAACAACCCGGGCGGCAGCACACCGCGGTACTCGTCCCACCAGTTGCGGGAGCGTCCTTCCGCCATCGAGGCCAGCGCCTCGGTCAACTCGTTGTCCGAGCAATCGTAGTTGCAAGCCAGCGTACGCACGCGCGTGGCGCTGATACCCGCACGTCCCGACTCGATGTTGCTCATCCGCGCCTGGTCCACCCCCAACAGGGCACCTGCTTGCAGCGCGGTCATGCCTGACTGTTCGCGCAACTTGCGAAGCTCCTGCCCCAAGCGTTGCTGCCTGGCAGTGGGCGTGCTCCGTGGTGGCATACGGCAGGTCCTCCTTGGCATCCGACGGGCAATTTACCCAGGCGCAAGCTTTTCCCTCCATTGAGGCACAAGCATGCACCGGAATGCCCTACCGTAGGTCACGCGTCAACTACCCAGAGTGCGCGGGTCGTTGTGCGCCCACGCCGTGCTGACCCGGCGCGCCAGCGATAGGAGCCGTCCTTATGCCCACACACGCCACCAGCCTGCCTCTCACAGACACCTCGGGCTCCCCCGAACCACCCGGCCCTCCCGCCAACTGGCGCTACAGCCTCCAGCTCTTCCACAGCGCCCAGGCGCCGGGCATCGCACGGTCGACGGTCCGCACGGTGCTTCACGAACACGAACTCGTCCCGCTCACCGGCACCGCCGAACTCGTCACCAGCGAACTGGTGACGAACTCCTACCGCTACGCCGACAGCGAGATCTTCCTCCGCCTCCGCTGGGACACCGCCGCCGGAACGCTCCGTATCAGCGTCTGGGACGCCTGCCCCGCGCACCCCTCCGCGCCGGACACGACGGACCCGTACCGCACACGCGGGCGCGGCCTGTTCCTCGTCGGGTGTCTCGCGTACCGCTGGGGCGTCCACGACTTCACCCGTGACTGCCGGGGCAAGGCGGTCTGGGTCGAGCTGAAGGCGGGCTGAGGTCGCCTCTGCCCGGGGGCGGCCAGGGGGCGCCCGGTCAGTGACGCGAGCGGTACTGGTCGCGGAGCAGGGCGGGGGCGCAGGCGCAGGTGAGGGACAGCAGTGTGGCCCAGCGCCACCTGGACGCTGCCCAGTCGGGGCTTCCGGGGTCCAGGAAGAGGCCAACGTCGGGGGGCAGGAACACCAGTGTCAGGGTGAGCAGTACGACTCCGGGCGCGGCGACGAGGCTTCCGGTGGCGTCCTGCGTCACGCGCATGCCGAGCAGTCCGAGCGTGAGCGCCAGGCACGCCAGCGCGGCGGCCTCGACCGCGAGGCCGCCCACCGGAACCGCGGCACGGGCGGCTCCCTCCACTCCCTGGACGAGACACGCCAGGGAGACCCCCCAGAAGGCAGCGGCGATCGCGCCCACCCCCAGCACCCGGACACCGCGCGGCAACCAGCGCGGAACCGGCACCGCGCGGGTGCTCCGGGCGGCCGGATCGTCCGTCGCCATGGCCAGGCCCACGGCGCACAGGACGGAGGCGAGCCGGGCCAGCAGGACGGCGGCGGGCGGGCGCACTTCGGCGCCGGACACCGCGGGGCCCGCGCAGAGCAACAGCCCGGCCGTGCCCGCGTACAGCAGCGGCCACAGGCGGGCGGCGCGCAGTTCGGGGCGCAGCAGCGCCGTCGCGAGTAGCCAGCGGGACGGCGGGGCACCCGGCGCCACGGTCCGGCTCAGCACCCGGCTGCCTTCTCGTCGGCCCCGTCGGGAACGGGCACGTCCAGCAGTTCGGCCGCCCGCGCCGTGGTGGTGTCCCGGGCGGTCAGTTCCGCCCACACCTCGCGTACGTGCGCGGCGGTCCGCTCTTGCGGCCGGTCCAGGAGCGCCGAGACCACATCGGCCCCTGGCCCGCTGACGGAGACGCCGCCCGCGCCGTCGAACGTGCTCACGGTCAGGCCGCCGTAGGCGCGTTCGCGCAGGGAGCGGTATGCCTCTGTCAGCTCGGGCGTGGCCTGGGCCGCGAGCCACATGGCAGCCACGGCGCGACCGCCGCACCGGGGCGCCGCGTGAACACCCGGCGCGTGGCCCGCCGTCCGACCGGCCAGCGCGTGTACGGCGAACTGGGCGGCGAAGCCGAGCATCCTGTCACCCGCGAGTCCGCCCGTGCCCCAGTCCGTACCGACCGGAACGGCACCTGGTGTCCCGGCGGCACGGTCCTGACGGGCCCACGTCCGGAGTGGAGGGGACGTGCCGACGCCGTTGGTGGTGTCGTCGTGGAAGAGGTGCTGGCGCACCGCGTAACCGTCCCGGCGCGCGGAGGCGGGCAGCCGCCGCAGCACACCGCGTACCGCTGTCTCCCATTCGCCGACCCGGGGCATGAACTCCGGGAAGGCGCAGTAGGTGACCGTGTCGCGGTGCTCGCAGCGCTGCTGTGTCGCGGGTTCGCGTTCGGCCCGTTCCCGGGCGGCGAGCGTGTCCTGTCCTGGGCTCCGGACCTGTACGACGCCGGAGGTCAGCGCGGCTGCCAGCCCCAGGGCGAGGGCCACGGAGACGGCGCGGCGGGGTGCGGCGCCGCGCGACAGGGCCCAGCAGGAGGCGAGTACGACCAGCGCGAGCACGTAGCCGAGGTGTGCGGTCGCCGGCCGGTCCAGCAGCGCGCTGGGCATCGGCGGGACGAACTCGTCCTCGACGGCGACGAGTCCGAGCCAGCGCCAGCCGCTCGTCGGCCGCAGCGCCCCGGCGACCGTCAGCACGCCGAGCGCCGCGAGGGTGAGTGGGGCGGCGGCCATCGAGCGGGTCAGCCGGGCGAGCAGGACGCCGAGGACGCCGGCCAGCAGCACCAGGGCAGGCCCCGTGGCGAGTTCAGCGACCGAGGGCGCGGAGACGGCGCCGGGACGGGAGGCCAGGTAGGCGATCCGGGCCGCGGTGAGGAGTACGGCGACGGCGGCGCCTGTGGTGGTCGCGAGGAGGAGGGCGAGCGTGCGCCGCCAGGGCGCGAGCACCAGCACGTCGTAGAGTCGGTCGGCGCCGTGCCGGTTGCCGCGCAGCGCAGCCAGGTTGGCGGCGACGAGCGTGCCGGCCGCGAGCAGGAGGAGCGGGATCTGGGTGTAGCGGTCCTCGTCGTGCAGTACCGGGTAGCGGTCGGCTCCCGCGGCTCCGAAGGCCGCGTATCCCCACTGGGCGAGGTACAGCGCGAGCGCGGCGAGGAATGCGGGGTGGCGGGGCAGGCGAAGCCCCTCGGCGCGGGCCAGTGCGAGGGTGGCCGCGCGGGAAGCCCCGGCCGCCTTACGGGCCTTACGGGCCTTACGGGCCTTACGGGGTAAGGGCTCCTGGTCTCTTGCTCGGCCCGTGGCGGTGTCCGTGCGGCTCATGCGCGCGCCTCCGTCCCGGTCCTGCCCCGGCCCGCCAGGTCCAGGAGCAGCAGATAGCCGTCCTCGACCGTCGGCTCGACGCACTCGGCGCCGGGGGGCGCCGTGCCGATGTTGCGGTGGACGCCCAGGCCGGTGCGCCATCCCGCGACGGCCCCTGGGGAACGCTCCGCGCTGTGCCAGACGCGTCCTCGGGCGATCCCGGCGAGCGCGTGCGGCTCACCGTCGAAGGTGACGGCGCCGTGGTCGAGGACGACGACGCGGTGGCAGAGTGCCGCCACGTCCTCGGTCTGGTGCGTGGAGAGCAGCACGGTGCGCCCTTCCCCGAGCCCCGCGACGAGTTCGCGGAAGCGCATGCGCTGTTCCGGGTCGAGGCCGACCGTCGGCTCGTCGAGCACCAGGAATGCGGGGTCACCGGCGAGCGCCGCGGCGAGCGCGACGCGCTGGCGCATGCCGCCGGAGAGCGCTTTGACGCGCTTGCCGCGCTCGGCGCCGAGCCCCACGGCCTCCAGGACCCTGCGCACTTCGTCGTGGCGCCGCCGCCGGTCGGTGATCTCTTTGAGGATGGCGACGTAGTCGACGAACTCGAAGGCGGTGAAGTGCGGGTGCAGTCCCGGGTCCTGGGGGAGGAAGCCGAGCCTGCGCCGGATCCCGGTGCGTTGGGCCGGGTCGGCGGGGTCGCGGCCGAGTACCTCGATCCGGCCGGCGTCCGGCGCCAGCGCGGTGGCGAGCGTGCGCAACAGCGTGGTCTTCCCCGCTCCGTTGGGGCCCAGCAGGCCGGTGACACCGGATCCCAGGGTGAAGGAGACGGAGTCGAGCGCGGGGACGCCGCGGTAGCGGACGGTCACCTCGTGGACGGTCACCTCGCGAGGGGACACGCTCTCGTCGGGACTCACAGCAGATCTCCGTTCCGTCGGTGCAGTACGTCGAAGCCGCCCCTGAGCGGCACCAGTGCCAGGCAGGCCACCAGCAGGAGCCCGAGCATGCAGGTCTGTCCAGCGGCCGAGAAGACCGTGCCGCTGGAAACGGTGAGGAGCACGGCGCACCAGGCGGCGGCGACGCCGCCGGCGGCAAGAGCCGGGGCAACCCGCGCGGTCAGGGTCAGCGCGAGGGCCGTGAGCGCACAGGCGGGGACCAACCAGCCGAGCGCGTGCAGCCCCGGGCGGGGCAGGGCGAGGGTGACGGGGACCGTCAGCGCCACACAGGTCCCGAGTACGACAGCCGTGCGGACGAGCAGCACGCGCAGTCCGCTGACGGGGGCCACCAGCGCCATCTCGTAGGCGGGCTCCCAGCGGGGACCGAAGGAGAAGGCGACACCGAGGAGCGGCAGCATCGGCGCCAGGGCGAGGAAGAGTACGGGGTCGCCGGCGGGGTCACCGAGGCGGGCGGCGAGCGCGGCGAAGAGCAGCGTCAGCGCGGCGGCGGCGAGCCAGGCGAGGCGGAGCGCGGGGGTCGCGGCGACCAGCCGGGAGGCGTGTTCGGGCACTCCGGCCCGCCGCAACAGGCGTTCGGGGAGGCCCTGTCGGGGCTCGTCCATGGCGACGTCCAGCGCCTGCCAGGCCCGGCCCGGGTCCCACACGTCAGGGTCGGTGTGTGTCCCGGCCCGGCTGAGACAGGCAGGGCACGCCGTGAGGTGGGGCTCGATCGCCCACAGCTCCTCGGCCCGCGCGTGCCCGGCCGCATAGGCGCGGAGGGTCTCGTCGGTCGGGTGGCCGCCGGGTACGGTCATCGCTTCCTCCTTCCCGTGGGGCGCCGGGGTGGGAGGCGCCCGGGCGTTGTGGGGTCGGTCGAGCCGGTGGCGGACGGTTGAGCCGCCCGCTCCAGGGAGGCGCGCAGGTGTCGCCGTGCACGCATGGCCCGCGTTTTGACCGTGCCTTCGGGAAGGTCCAGCAGCGCCGCCGTCTCCCGGACGGACATCCCGTCGAGCGTCATGGCCTGGAGGACGCTCCGCAGTTCAGGGGCGAGGTCGGCGAGCGCACGGGCCAGCCGCCCGTGTTCGACGCCGAGCAGCGCCTGGTCCTCGGCGGACGGCTCGTCCCGCGTACGCAGCGCGCCGAGTGCCTGGTGCAGCCGTGCGCGGGCGCCCTTCGCGCGTCCGGCATCGGCGAGCCGACGGGCGGCGATCCGCCACAACCACCCCGCTAAATCTTCCACTTGGGGCTGCCGCCCCCGGTCACAGGCCCGCCACAGGGCGAGGAACGTCTCCTGCACGACGTCATCGAGCACAGCGCGGTCGGAGCAGCGGTAGCGCAACCGGGCGACGAGCCACGGTGCGTACCGCCGGTACACGGCTTCGAACGCCGTCCGGTCCCCCGCCACAAGCGCGGCAACCGTCCCGGCGTCCCACCCCGCCCCCCGCTCCTCCGTCACACCCCTTCGTCGTACGGAGCCCGCCGGGCGGTTCACCG
This sequence comes from Streptomyces iconiensis, assembly GCF_028657195.3. GTDB lineage: Bacteria > Actinomycetota > Actinomycetes > Streptomycetales > Streptomycetaceae > Streptomyces > Streptomyces iconiensis. The sequence continues at coordinate 20,491 of NZ_JANCPR020000024.1, read as the reverse complement.
AAGGGAGGTGACCTGCGTCACATATTTCGGGATCCGATCGTCGACTTTCAGCCTCTGAACGTAGGGCCAAGGGGGGCGCACGCACCCCTCGTCACCGTGAGGACGGCTCTCGATCTTTGGCTAGGGCACGTCAAAGGCTGCGCGCCTGTCAGCAGGTAGGCGAACGGAAATCTCCGCTTCCTCTCACGTCTCAGCTTTCAGCCATGAGAACCGCATCTTCCACATGAATCACGACTCTTACGCCACATCTCGGAGCGCCATAGCTTTCTCGGCGAACACTCCGCGTGCCGCGGAGGAACCGATCGAATGAGAGGAAGTCCCGTACATGAGAGGGAAGTTGAAGAGATCAGGAGCCGTGACGCTCGCAGCTGTCGCGATGACGGCGGGGCTCAGTGTCGCACCGGCTCAAGCCGCGAGCCCGGCGTCCGCCAAGGCAGACGCCGCCGCAGCACCGAGCTGTATCACAGCGTGGGTCAAGAAGGGCACTCTCACGCAGACCGGATACGGGCGCAACGACTGCTCATCGCAGAAGCGCTACAAGATCGTCTGGGCGTTCGGCGCGGACAGCGCGTGCGTGACCGTAAAGAAGGGCCAGACCCTGAAGCACAAGATTCCGATCGCCCCCCGCCGGTTCGACGGGGTGAAGAGCTGCTGACCATCGGCAGGTGACAGCACGAAGAGGGCCTTCCCCGAAATCGACCTTCGGGGAAGGCCCAGGTGTCTCATGGTGCCCCACTCTGTGGCGCCGTCGAAAGTGCTGGCGGGCGTGCGACCTGAATCGCCCGCCCGGGCTGGGCCCACACCGGCCCCATGCCCGCCCGGTACCGCGAAAGGGCCCTCTCCCGGGGGTGGTTTCTAGGGGTCGTCGCTGTGGGGGGTGGTGGCTCTATGCCTTTGTCAGGGTGTCCTGGTCGCCCTGGGGTGCGGGGACGTCGGCGGGGGACGTGGCGGTCGGGGGGTCGGACTCGGTGCCGTGGCCGCCGTCGGTGGAGAGGGTCTGCTCGTCGAACGGGATGGCGCCGGCGAGGACCTGGTCGACCCGTTCCCTGTCGATCTCCTTGGTCCAGGTGCCGACCAGCACCGTGGCGACCGCGTTGCCCGCGAAGTTGGTGAGGGCGCGGGCCTCGCTCATGAAGCGGTCGATGCCGACGATCAGGCCGACGCCGTCGACCAGTTCGGGGCGGTGGGACTGGAGGCCGCCGGCGAGGGTGGCCAGTCCGGCGCCGGTGACGCCGGCCGCGCCCTTGGACGCGATGAACATGAAGATGAGCAGCGAGATCTGCTGACCGAGGGAGAGCGGGTCGCCCATCGCCTCGGCGACGAAGATCGAGGCCATCGTCAGGTAGATCATCGTGCCGTCGAGGTTGAAGGAGTAGCCGGTCGGCACGGTGATGCCGACGACGGGCTTGCTGACGCCCAGGTGCTCCATCTTCGCGATCAGCCGCGGCAGCGCCGACTCGGAGGAGGAGGTCGAGAGGATCAGCAGGAACTCGCGGCCCAGGTACCGCAGCAGCGAGAAGATATTGATGCCCGTGAACACCCGCAGGATCAGCCCGAGGACGACGAAGACGAACAGGAAACAGGTGGTGTAGAAGCCGATCATGATGACGGCGAGGGACTTCAGCGCGTCCACGCCGGTCTCCCCGACCACGGCGGCCATCGCACCGAACGCGCCGACGGGCGCCGCCCACATGACCATCGCGAGCACCCGGAAGACCAGCTTCTGGATGTGCCCGATCCCGCGCAGCACCGGCTCGCCCGCCTTGCCCATCGCCTGCAGCGCGAAGCCCACGAGCAGCGCGATCAGCAGCGTCTGGAGCACCTCGCCCTCGGTGAAGGCGGAGACCATGGTGGTCGGGATCATGCCGAGCACGAAGTCCGTCATGCCCTCGCCGCCCTTGGCCTGCGAGGCGCCGGCGTCCCTGGCGGCCTCGGTCAGGTGCAGGCCGTGACCGGGCTCCAGCACGTTGCCGACGACCAGGCCGATGGCGAGCGCGACCAGCGACATGGTCAGGAAGTAGCCGAGTGCGAGCCCGCCGACGGCGCCGACCTTGGCAGCCTTGCGCACCGAACCGATGCCCAGCACGATCGTGCAGAAGATGATGGGCGAAATCATCATCTTGATGAGGTTGACGAAGCCTTCACCGAGCGGCTTCAGCTCGGTGGCCACCCCCGGGGCCGTGAGACCGAGCGTGATGCCCAGGACCACGGCGGCGATCACCGCGATGTAGAGGTAATGCGTGCGGTCCTTCTTCTTCACCTGGGGTGAGACCGTGGCAGCGCCCGCTGCGTCCGGTCGTGAAGACGGCTGCGGTGTCTTCTTCGACACGTCGGCGGCTCCTCGTTGATGGTTCGATTCCGGCGAATTCCCGCGAAACGTCCCTGAAACAGGGGGTATCGCGCAACCGAATCGTGTTGAGTCCCGGCGACTATGCAACACCGTGCGACGGGCGTCACCCTTACGTGCATTACGTGCACGAAATCAGCCACGGCAGACTGAGGTAATGCGCCACCCCCGTCCCCGCCCCCGCACCTCCGCGCGGTCACGCCCCCGCAGCCTGGCGGGGCAGCTCTTCGCCATGCAGGTGGTGCTGGTGGCCGTCGTGGTGGCGGGGTGCGCGGTCTTCGCGTATCTCTCGGGGCGCTCCCAGGCCAGGGATGCCGCGACGCACAGGGCCCGCGCGACCACGCAGGCCGTGGCCGATTCCCCCTCCGTCCACGAGGCCGTACGCTCCGCGCACCCCAGCGCCCGCCTCCAGCCGTACGCGGAGCGGGTACGGCGGGACACCGGCGTCACCTTCGTCACGATCATGGACACCAAGGGGCGGCGCTGGACGCATCCCGACCCGGACAGGATCGGTGAACGGTTCGTCGGGCACATCGGCCCCGCGCTCAAGGGCCGTACGTTCGACGAGACGTACACCGGCACGCTGGGCGCCTCCGTGCGCGTGGTCACTCCCGTGCGTGAGGGCGGTCCCGGTGGCCGGATCGTGGCCCTCGTCAGCGCGGGCATCGCCGTCGACACCATCAGCAGGCAGGTCAGCGAGCAGCTCACCGCGCTCCTCGCCGTCGCGGGCGGCGCGCTCGCGCTGGGCGGAGTGGGGACGTACGTCATCAACGCCAGGCTCCGCCGCCACACCCACGGCATGAACGCCGCCGAGCTGAGCCGCATGCACGACTACCACCAGGCCACGCTGCACGCCGTACGGGAGGGGCTGCTGATGCTCGACGGGCAGCGCAGGGTCGCCCTCGTCAACGACGGCGCCCGCGAACTCCTCGGGCTGCGCGACGCGTCCGTCATCGGCCGCGAGGTCACCGCACTCGGACTGCCTCGTGCGCTCACGGGCGCGCTGCTCGCGTCCGAGCCGCGCGTGGACGAGGTCCATCTCAGCGCCGAGCACGTCGTCGTCCTCAACACCTCGCCCGTCCATGACGGCGGCCGGCGCGGCACCGTCGTCACCCTGCGCGACCACACCGAACTCCAGGCACTCACAGGCGAGTTGGACTCCGTACGGGGATTCGCCGAGGCGCTGCGCTCCCAGGCGCACGAGGCGGCGAACCGGCTGCACACCGTCGTCTCGCTCATCGAACTGGGGCGCACACGGGAGGCCGTCAGCTTCGCGACGGAGGAACTGGAGCTGGCGCAGGCCCTCACCGACCACGTGGTGACGGCCGTGTCCGAGCCCGTACTGGCCGCCCTGCTGCTCGGCAAGGCGGCGCAGGCCAACGAACGCGGCGTCGAACTCGCCCTCACCCCCGACTCCCACGTGGACGACATCACCGGGCTTCCCCCCCGCGACCTCGTCACCGTCCTCGGCAACCTCATCGACAACGCCGTGGAGGCAGCCGCTGCCACCGGCCTCCCCGGCGACGGCGCGGAAGTCGCGGCTGCCACCGGCCTCCCCCGCGACGGCGCGGAGGCACCGGCTGCCACTCCGGAAGGCGGTGTCCGGCCACAGGACCGGGCCCGCGCGCACAGTCCCCGGGTCACCGTGGCGATCCAGCGGTCACGGGGAGAGGAGCTGTCGGTGCGCGTCACCGACAACGGTCCTGGCCTGCCGCCGGGCGGCGAGGAGACGGTGTTCGAGCGCGGCTGGTCGACCAAGGCGGGCGGCGGCATCGGGCTGGCACTGGTACGCCAGACGGCACGGCGTCACGGCGGCGAGGCGACAGCGACCCAACTGCCCGGCGGCGGGGCCGAGTTCACCGTGCACGTGCCGACAGGACAGGAGGCGGGCGCGTGACACTCCGGGTACTCGTCGTCGAGGACGACCCCGTGGCGGCGGACGCGCACGCGCTGTACGTCACCCGGGTGCCGGGCTTCGAGGTGGCCGCCGTGGCGCACTCGCGCGCCGAGGCGGTACGCGCACTGGACGAGCAACCGCGGGTCGACCTGATCCTGCTCGACCTGTACTTGCCGGACGGCAACGGGCTGGCGCTGCTGCGTTCACTGCGGGCGGCGGGGCACACGGCCGACGTGTTCGCCGTGACCTCGGCGCGGGACCTGACGGTGATCAGGGAGGGCGTGTCGCTGGGCGTGGTGCAGCACGTGCTGAAGCCGTTCACGTTCAGGTCGCTGAGCGACAGGCTGCGGCGGTACGCGGACTTCCGGATGTCGGCGGAGGCGCACGGCGAGGCGGTGAGCCAGGACGAGGTGGACAGGGCGCTGTCGGTGCTGCGCGCTGCACCGCCCTCCTCGGCGCTGCCGAAGGGGCTGAGCACAGGAACGCTGGACACCGTCACCTCGGCGCTCCGCGAGCAGGGCGAGGCGGGCCTGACCGCGAGCGAGGCGGCAGAGCGCATCGGCGTCAACAGGATCACGGCGGGGCGCTACCTGGAGCACCTGGCCACGACGGGACGCGCACACAGGCGGCAGCGGTACGGGCACGTGGGTCGGCCCGAACACCACTACGTATGGCGGCGCTGAGCAGGGGCGGGCCGCTGGGGCGCGGCGGTGCACGTACGGCCGGGGCCCGGCTGTGCACGTACGGGCGGCACGTACGGGTGGGGCGGGGCGTGGCCCGGCGGGCCGGCGGGCCCTCGGCAGGATTCCGGCCGCGCCCATTGTCTAGACCAAAGGTTCTCGCTAGCGTGCGGCACTCACCAACCGGCTTTCCGGAAGGGAGCGTTGCACGTGTCCCCCCACACCACCCCCCACCGCCGCAGGAGCAGGGCCCGCCGCAGACTCGCCATGGGTCTGGGCATGGGCGCCGCAGCCGCACTCACCGCCTCGGCGCTCGCGGTCACGGCGCAGGCCACACCCGAAGCGGCACCCGAGCGGGCGCAGGCCGCGCCGAGCGGGCTCAACGGCCCTTACCTGTACCTGGGTTGGGGTAACCCACCCGATCCGGTCACCTTCATGGAGCAGACCGGCACCAAGCAGCTGACCATGGCGTTCATCCTCTCCGACGGGGGCTGCAACCCCGCCTGGGACGGGCAGCGCCCGCTGACCGGTGGCCAGGACGAACAGGCCGTCAAGGCGATCCAGCAGGCGGGCGGCGACATCACACCGTCCGTCGGCGGCTGGAGCGGCAACAAGCTGGGCGAGGCGTGCTCCAGCGCGCAGGACCTGGCGGGTGCCTACCAGAAGGTCATCGACGCGTACGGGCTCAAGTCGATCGACATCGACATCGAGGCGAGCGAGGTCGAGAACGCCGAGGTGCGGCAGCGGGTCATCGACGCGTTGAAGATCGTCAAGGAGAAGAACGCGGGCATCAAGGTCTATCTGACCTTCGGCACGACCCCCCAGGGCCCGAACGAGAACGGCAAGGACCTGATCGCGAAGGGCGCCGAGGCGCAGCTCGACGTGGACGCCTGGACGGTCATGCCGTTCGACTTCGGCGACGGCACCACCGACATGGTCGCCGCCACCAAGTCCGCCGTCGACGGCCTCAAGGACCAGGTGAAGGCCGCGTACGGGATCTCCGACTCGGAGGCGTACAAGAAGTCGGGGCTCTCCTCGATGAACGGCAGGACCGATGTCGAGGGCGAGTCGGTCTCGCCTGACGGCTTCCAGGAGATCGTCGACCACGCGAAGTCCAAGGGACTCTCGCGGGTGAGCTTCTGGGCCGTCAACCGGGACCGCCCCTGCGCCGGCGGCGGCGGTGCGGGCGACTCGTGCAGCGGGATCGACCAGAAGGAGTGGGAGTTCTCCAGGATTCTGGCCGGGTACGGCGGCCAGTAGCAGGGGCTGACCGCGGGCGCGCGCCTTACGGGTTCGCGTGCACCGGGTGGACCAGGGCGGTGGCGTTCGACATGCCCTTGATCGCGCCCGCGGGCCAGTGCAGCTTCACGAAGCCCTTCCCGTGCGGCGGCGTCACCTGCAGGTCGACCGGGTCGGAGTCGCTGGGCTCGCCGCCCTTGGCCTTGTCGAACGAGATGTTGAAGACGGCCTTCTCGTTGGGCTTCAGGACGGCGATGCGGGGCTGGTTGTCGTCGCGCTTGAGCGGCGCGCTCGTGGTGTGGTCGGCGTCCGTCAGCCTGACGGTCGGGAAGCCGGTCACGGAGCAGGTACCCCCGGTCGTGTTCGTCATGGTGACCACGACGTTGCCGCTCTTCTCGTCGGGGCCTTCGTCAGCGGCGGTCATCGACAGACCCGACTTCGCGCAGAACTTGGCGCCCTCGGCGTCCTGGCCCGCGCCGTTCTTGGCGGCGCGGGCCTCGGTGTCGTCCGAGCCCGACGCCGAGTTCCCGGTCTTCGAGTCCTCCGAGGAGCCCGAGGACGACGCAGACGACGAGGAGCTGCTCTTGCCGGAGTTCTCCTTGCCCGAGTCGTCCCCGCCGCAGGCGGTGAGCGAGAGCGCGGCGGCGACGCCGAGAGCGGCGATGGCGGCGGTACGCGTGTACTTCATGGTGTTCCCTCACGGGTAGCGCGGTGCGTGTGATCAGCACTATTTGTATCGCACACGAAGTTACGGCCCGTTGCCCGTGAGGTTCGGGTTCTGTCACGGGCCCGTTGGCACTGGCGAGATGACCAAGTGCCACGGCCGTATTGACCTGGTAGCCCACCAGGCGCCACCGTACGGACACCACCTGGCCGAGGAGGTCGTGCCGTGCGCCCCACCGCTCCACGAACCACCGTTCCACGCACCAGAGTTCTCCTGCTGACAGCCGCGCTCACCGCGCTCACCGCGAGCACGCTGACCGCCTGCGGCGGCGGCTCCGGCAGCGGCGACAAGAACACGGTCCGCATCGCCTTCCACAAGGAGACCGACAACAAGGTCACCTTCCGTGACGACTACATCAAGTTCGTCGCCAAGCAGTTCGAGAAGGAGAACAAGGGCAAGAAGGTCGAACTCGTCCCCATCCAGGCGCCGCAGCAGGACTACTACACCAAGATCCAGCAGATGATGCGCTCCCCGAAGACCGCACCCGACCTGGTCTACGAGGACACGTTCCTCATCAACTCCGACATCAAGAGCGGCTATCTGCGCCCGCTGGACGACTACCTGGCCAAGTGGGACGACTGGAACCAGTTCGAGCCCGCGGCCAAGCGCGCGGCGAGCGCGGCCGACGGCAAGACCTACGGCGTCCCTGACGGCACGGACACCCGCGGCCTGTGGTTCAACAAGAAGCTCTTCGCGAAGGCGGGCCTGCCCACCGACTGGAAGCCGAAGACCTGGGACGACGTGCTGGACACGGCCCGCACCCTCAAGAAGAAGCTCCCCGGCGTCATCCCGCTCAACGTCTTCGCAGGCAAGGGCGCGGGCGAGGCCACCGCCATGCAGGGCTTCGAAATGCTCCTCTACGGCACGGGCAAGGACCCCCTCTACGACCCGGGGGCCAAGAAGTGGGTCAAGGGCAGCAAGGGGTTCAAGGACAGCCTCGGCTTCCTCGACACTCTCTACGGCGAGAAGCTGGGCCCCGACCCCGACCAGGTCGTCGACCCCAACGTCAGCACCGACGTGGTCACCCAGCTGCTGCCCGAGGGCAAGCTCGCCATCGCGCTCGACGGCTCCTGGCTCAGCCAGAACTGGATCAAGACGGGCGGCAGGCCCTGGCCGGAGTGGAAGGACACCATGGGCCTGACCCCCATGCCCACCCAGCACGGCGCCGCACCCGGCGAGGTCAGCATGTCGGGCGGCTGGACCTGGGCGATCCCGCAGAAGTCCCGGAACGCCGACCTGGCATGGAAGATGATCCGCACGATGCAGACCAAGGAGAACGCGGTCGAATGGTGCGTCCGCGGCTCCCAGGTCGCCGTACGGCAGGACGTGGCCAAGGAGCCGCGCTATCTGAAGTCCATGCCGGGCATCAAGTTCTTCACCGAGCGCGTGCAGAACACCCACTACCGCCCGGCGCTGCCCGTCTATCCGCAGGTGTCCACGGCGCTGACCGAGGCCACCGAGGCCGTCGCCACGGGTGACGCCTCACCGCGGGAGGCAGCCAAGACGTACGACGAGGCGCTCGCCGGTATCGCCGACGGCGCGGTCGTCTCCAAGTGACCGCCGCGACCAACCTGGTGACGGGGCATCAGACACGGCCCGGCACGCGGGCCCGGCGGCTGTGGCGCTGGCTGCCGCTGACGCCGGCGACCGTCGTCCTGCTGCTCTTCCTCATCGGGCCCATCGCCTACTGCGTCGCCATCGCCTTCACGGACATGCGCCTGACAGGGCAGGAGTCGTCCTCTTTCGTCGGGCTCGACAACTTCACCCGGGCCTTCGGTGACGCGAACTTCCGTAACGCCGTCGTGCTCACGCTGGTGTTCACGGTCGTCTCCTCGATCCTGGGACAGAACACGCTGGGCCTCGCGCTGGCCTCGCTGATGCGGCGCTCCTCGAAGGCGGTGCGCTCGCTGACCGGGGCCATCGTGATCAGTGCGTGGGTGCTGCCCGAGATCGTCGCCGGGTTTCTGCTCTACACGTTCTTCCACCGGGAAGGCCAGCTCAACGCCCTCCTCGGCTGGCTCCATCTGCCCGCCCAGAACTGGCTGTACACGCTGCCGATCCTGGCCGTCTCGTTCGCGAACGTATGGCGCGGCACGGCCTTCTCGATGCTCGTCTACTCCGCGGCGCTGTCCGAGATCCCCAAGGAGGTCAACGAGTCGGCCGAGGTGGACGGCGCCGGGGGCTGGAAGCGGCTGTGGCACATCACGCTGCCCATGATCCGCCGCTCGATCGGCACCAACCTGATGCTCAACACGCTCCAGACCCTCTCCGTCTTCGGGCTGATCTGGGCCATGACGAAGGGCGGCCCCGCACACCGGAGCGAAACACTGCCCGTGTTCATGTACGACCAGGCGTTCACCAAGTCCCTCATCGGCTACGGGACGGCGGTCGCACTGCTGCTGCTCCTGGTCGGAGCGCTGTTCTCGGTCGTCTATCTGCGGCTGATGCGTGAAGAGGTGTAGTCGCGCTGCGCCCGGCGGCCGGGTGGGGCGGGCCGCCGGGCGGTGGTGCCAGATGCCGCGTCACGGAGCTGAACGGGGGTCAGCCCCGCCTTCGACTGCTTCGTCAGCTATCTCGGCAGGTGCTTCGCCGGCTGCGTCGTCAGCCCTGCGAGGAACGGCGCTTGCGCGCGAACGCCACGAGGCCACCGCCGGCGATGACCACCGCTGCGGCGATCCCGACGAGCATCGGGGTGTTGCTGGAGGAACCGGTCTCGGCCAGGTTCTCGCCACCGCCCTGCGGCTTGGCTGCCGGAGCGCTGCTGCTGCTCTCGGACGCGCTCGGCTGCGGGGCCTCGCTCTGCGAGGGCGTGGTGGTGGGCGAGGCGCTGGGAGCCGGAGTGGTGGTCTCCGACTCGGTCGGCGACGGCGAGGGCGACTCGGTCTCGCAGACCGGGGCCGTCTTCGACTCGTTCCACGAGAACTTGCTGTCGTCCCCGGCGACGACGTCGGCGGTGACCTTCAGCTCCTCGGTGTGCTTGGGCAGGTCGAGCTTCTTGTTGTACTCGCCCTTGAAGGTCTCCGACAGCACCGTCCTGTCACCAACGGTGATCTTGACGGTGTTGTCCTTGTCCTGCGAGTAGTTCGTGAGGTTCAGGTCGACGGTGTAGCAGTCGACCGACCAGCCATGGCTGTGAGCCTGGGCGGGCGTCGCGGCTATCGCAGTGCCGAGAAACGCCGCGGCAGCCGTCGCCGTGATGGCGACCGAGCGCTGCCACCTGAGGCGCAGTGCTGTCATGTTCTTCCTTCCGGTAGGACCACGCCGCGCAGAAAGCACATACGGCGGGGAACAGCACGGTACTCCCGTCCGCAACCGGCGACACACCGACCCCGGAATATCCAACTCTTCCCCCCGAAGGGACAGTTCGTGGACGCACCGGAATGCCTCGTGAAAGGGGTAAGGCGATGAGGCGGAGCACGCGTCGGCGGCTGGCTGCCGACGCCGGGCTGCTGGTGGTCGCGGCGGCGTTCGTGGTGCCGTTGGCGTGGCTGGTTCTCGCCTCGCTCGATGCCAACGCGACGCTCCGTGTCCGGCCTCCCGACGAGCCGACGCTCGACAACTTCTCGGCCGTGCTGACCGACGAGATCACCTTCACGCCGATGCGCAACAGCCTGCTGCTGTGCGGCGGGGCGACCCTGCTGACCGTGGTGTGCGCCGCGCTCGCCGCGTATCCGCTCTCGCGGTTCCGCTCGCGCTTCAGCCGCCCGTACCTGCTGGGCGTCCTCTTCACCACCTGCCTGCCGGTCACGGCGGTGATGGTCCCGGTGTACGGGCTGTTCGTGCAGACCAACCTCATCGACACGATGTACGGCACAGGGCTGTTTCTGGCCGCCTCCCAACTCCCGTTCGCCGTTTGGCTGATGAAGAACTTCATGGACGGCGTGCCCGAGGTGCTGGAGGAGGCGGCGTGGACCGACGGCGCCTCCTGGGCGCAGTCGCTGCTGCGGGTCATCCTGCCGCTGATGGGGCCCGGCGTGTCCGTCGTGGCGATCTACAGCTTCGTGATGATGTGGGGCAACTTCTTCGTGCCGTTCATGCTGCTGCTGAGCCCGGAGCAACTGCCGGCGTCCGTCAGCATCTTCACGTTCTTCGGCAACTACGGCGCCGTGGTCTACGGGCAACTCGCCGCGTTCTCCATCCTCTACTCGACCCCGGTGATCCTGCTGTACGTCCTCATCTCGCGCCGGCTCGGCGGGGGTTTCGCGCTGGGCGGTGCGGTCAAGGGCTGACGGGCTCCGGTGCGCTCACACCGATCGCGTCGCCGACGGCACGCGCGAAAGCGCGCAGCGTCGCCGTGTCCGTGTCGCGGTGGCGCACCAGCACGAGTTCGGACGGCGCGAGGCCCTCCACCGGTACGAAGACGACATCGGCGCGCGCGTTGGTCTCGGCCGTCGGCCGGCACAGCAGCATGCCGCCGCTCCGGGCCGCCACCGTCGCCAGCCCCTCCTGGAGCGTGCTGACGGCGGGCCCGCGCGGAATGGGCCGCCCACCGGGCGTGCGGGGCGGCGCCTGGCTGTCGCGCCAGTACGCCGGCGCGGGTGCAGCGGGGGCCACGAGGGCGACCTCGGCCAGCTCTTCGGCGTCCAGCGAGGCGCGTCCTGCGAAGGGGTGCCCGTCGGCGAGCGCGAGGGTCCACGGCTGCCTCTCGAAGCACGGCCCGAGCGTGAGATCGGGCTCGGAGACGGGCAGCAGCACGATCGCCGCGTCCACCTCACCGCGCCGAACGGGCCCGAACGGGTCCGCCATGGTGACCTCGACCGCCGTCGTCTCCACCTCGGGGTGCCGCGCGTGGAAGAGGCCGAGCGCGGAGGTCGTCCCGTGGTTGGCGCTGCCGAGGAAGCCGATCCGCAGGGCACCCGTCACGCACCGTGCCGCGGCGCGCGCGTCGTCCACGGCGTCGGCCAACTGGCCGTAGGCGGGCCGCAGCCTGGTCAGCAGCCGCTCACCGAGCGGCGTGAGCGCGACCCTGCGGCTCGTACGGTCCACCAGGCGCGCGCCGATCCGGCTCTCCAGCGCGCGCAGCAGCTGGCTGACCCTGCTCTGCGAGACATAGAGCCGCTCGCCCGTCCGCCCGAAGTGCAGTTCCTCTGCCAGCACGAGAAAGCACTCCAGCTCCCTGATCTCCAGGGAGCGGATCTCCGGGCCGCTTCCGTTGTCCACCCCGTCCCCCTTCCCCTGCCCCCGGTCCAGGGGGCATCGACGAGGCCCCCTCATCGATGAGCCCCGCTCATGGAAGGATGAGAGGTCGGCCGTTGTTCCCGCAGGCCGGGGGGCCAAGGCTGGGGACCATGACAGAGACCACGGCCCCTCCCCTCACGGCCCCTCCCGAACGCGCGACCGTACGCTCCTGGTTGGCGGTCGCCGCGCTCACGGCGGCGACGTTCGCCATCACGGCGACGGAGATGCTGCCCGTCGGACTGCTCACCCCGCTCGGCGACAGCCTCCGGATATCCGAAGGGTCGGCGGGCCTCACCGTCACCCTCACGGGGATCGTCGCCGCGCTGGCGGCGCCCGTCGTCCCGCTGGCGGTGGGGCGGCTCGACCGGCGGCTGTCCATCGCGGGGCTGATGCTGGTGCTGGCCGCGGCCAACGCCGTATCGGCCGTCGCCACCTCGCTCACCGTGCTGCTGACCGCCCGCGTCCTGGTGGGCGTCGCGCTCGGCGGGGTGTGGGCCCTCGCGGCCAGCCTCGCCGTACGCCTGGTGCCCGCGCGCTCGGTCAGTACCGCCCTGTCCGCCGTCTTCGGCGGTATCGGCATCGCCTCCGTACTCGCCGTCCCCGCCGGCACCATGCTGGGCGAACTCGCGGGCTGGCGCTCCGCCTTCGGCGCCGCCTGCGGCCTGGCGCTGCTCGTCGCCGCCGCGCTCGCACTGCTGCTGCCGCCGCTTCCGCCCGAGAAGCCGGTACGCCCCCGCGAGTTGCTGCGCCTCTTCGGCAACCCGAAGGTGCGTGCCGGGCTGATCTTCCTCGTACTGGTGGTGACCGGCCACTTCGCCGCCTACACCTACGTGCGCCCCGTACTGGAGAACATCTCCGGCATAGCGCCCGGCCTGATCGGTGTGCTGCTGCTGGCCTACGGGGTCGCGGGCGTCGCGGGCAACTTCGCAGCGGGCGCTTTCGCACCCCGCCGCCCGCTGGCCACCCTGCTGACGCTGAGCGCCGGTATCGCAGCGGCGACGGTGCTCCTGGTGGCGGCCGGGAGCGCGACGCCCTTCGCCGTGGCCGTACTTCTGCTGTGGGGCGTCGCGTACGGCGGGCTCTCCGTCAGCGCCCAGGCGTGGATGCTCGCCTCGGCCCCCGAGGCACGCGAGCCCGTGGGCGCCCTGTTCGCCTCGGTGTTCAACGCCGCGATCGCGCTCGGCGCCTTCACCGGGGGCCGCGTCGTGGACACCACGCCCTTGTCCACGGTCCTCCTCCTCGCCGCCGCACTGGCCGCCTGCGCCCTGACCGTCCTCGCCCTCACCGGGCGCGGGCCCGGAGGCGAGGCGCCGGTCACTGCACAGCCGTCAGCGCGGTGACCAGCTCGTCCAGTCCTTCCGCGTGCAGGCCGAAGGTGTCGCCGCTCTTCGGAGGGTCGCCGCCCGGTCGCCGGACGTAGGCGGTCCGCATGCCGACGGCCTGCGCTCCGCGCAGGTCCCAGGCGTGGGCGGCGACCATCAGCACGCGCTCCGGCGCACATCCCGCCGCGTCGATCGCGAGCCGGTAGACCTCCGGTGCGGGCTTGTATGCCCGCGCGTCCTCGGCGGACAGCGCCTGGTGCCAGCGCAGTCCCGCGTGGGCGTTGAGCCGGAGCAGCGTCGCGCGGCCGGCGTGGGAGAGCCCCAGTACGGGGAAGTGCCGCGCGAGGCGCGCGAGTCCCGCGAGGGTGTCGTGCCAGGGCGCGAGGCGCTGGGAGGCGGTGGCCAGCCGCTCGATGGCCGGCCCGTCGGTGAGCCCGGCACGCCCGGCCACGCGGTGAGCCGCCTCGCGGTCGATGACCTCGGTGCTGGCGTACGCCCTGCTCCCCTTCGCGATGCGCTGCTGCTCATGCTCAACGTGCTCCTGCCACACGGTGAGCAGGTGGTCGACGGTTGCGTCGGCGGGCCCGTCGTCGGGCCCGTCGTCGGACCTCTCGTCGGACCTCTCGGCGGACGCGGAGACCGCTTCGCTGATGGCCGCCCGGAGCCCGCCCGGCTCGTCGACCATCGTTCCGAGGACGTCGAAGACGACGGCCTCGATGTCGTGTACCTCGGGCATCCGGTCTGTCTCCTCCTGGGGCTGTCGGGTGTCCGGTCCTGGGGGCCTGGCAAGTGGTGGCCCGGGCCGCCGCACGGTCCGGGACGCCGCACGGTCCGGGACGCCGGCTTCCACCGCGTCACCGGTTCAACTGGTGACGATTCTTGCCCTCTCCCGCGTCACTGGTCAAGATGGTGACGTGAGCTTCGTCTTCGTCAGTGGCAACCCGGCCCTGGACCTCGTCGGCACCGTCGGTTCCCGCCGGGACAAGCCCGTCGACCTCCTGGCCGCACCGGCCGACCTTGAGCAGTGGGTACGCGAGTGCGACGAGCTGCCGGACCGGGTGACCGCCGACGCCGCGACCTTCGCCTCGGCGCTGCGCCTCCGTGAGGCGCTCCACCAACTGGCGCTCGACCGCCTGGAGTGCCGTCCCTTCACACCGGCAGCCCTGGACACCGTCAACAGCGCCGCTGCCCGGCCGGTGCCCACGGTCGAACTCGGCGACGCCGGCGTACGGCTGTCAGGGGACCTCCGCTCGGCGCTGGCCCACGTCGCACGCAGCGGGATCGCCGTACTCGCCGACCCTGACGCGTGCCTGAAGGAGTGCGGCCGTTCTGGCTGCACACGCCTCTATCTCGACCGCTCCCGGGGCGCGCGCCGCACGTGGTGCGGTATGGAAGGCTGCGGCAGCCGCGTCAAAGCCGCCGCCTACCGTGCACGCAAGCAGGCCGCCAAGCAGGGCCTGGATCCCGCCGCCACCCGGGAGCCGGCGACCCGGGCACCCGCAGACCGGGAGCCGGGGCACCCGAAGTAGGCGCACCTCACCTTCGCGGATACCGCCGGACTTCGGGCGCCTCCGGCGGCGTAGCGCTGTCACGGCGTCAGTTGCCAGGTGCGGGTGTCCTGCCCATGCGGTGCAGCAGCCCTGCCTGCTGCGACGCGTCGCGGACGGGCCTGCCCTCGGGAGCGGCGAAGAACCGGTGCGTCGTCCCGTCCGAGACGGGCGACTCCGCCAGCCCTGCGTAGATCTCGGCCAGGTTCTCGTCGATCCAGGCCACGAGATCGCCGTCGAGGGTGTCGTCCACCCCGAGGGCACATGCGAGATCCCACGTGTGGACCGTGCTGTCCGTGATCCTCACGGCAAGTGCCTGCCGGCCGCACACCTGGCCCAGCGGATAGTCCAGGGTCCGCTCCAGTGCGCCGGGTTCGCCGAACGCCCCGGCGCACTCCTGGACGGACCGGGTGTACGCGCCGACCGGGTCGGTTCCCAGCGCGTCGGCGTCCCGGAGCCGCAGGAAGTCGGCGGCGCTGCCGCCGCGCAGCAGAAGCGTGTAGTTGAGGTTCCCCCGGACCATGTGGTTGACCAACTGCCGTACGTTCCACTCCGTGCAGGGCGTCGGCCAGCACCACTGTTCGGGCCGCACCGCTCGCAGCTTCTTCTCGAACCCGGTGCCGGCGACGAGGTAACGGTCGACCAGACCTTCGAAAGCATCGTTCACATCGGCCAGCCTGCGCGGCGCGAGCGGCTGTTACCGGCGGGAATCGGACATCGAGCTACGGCTGTGGCGCACGAGCGCCGCACGCCGCCGGCCGCCATGGTGAAAACGTCGCAGCAGCGGGTCAGCCCTAACATGTGGCCATGCGAGGGCACCGGCTGAACGACCGTTACGCACTGCGGCAGTTGACCGGCTCGGGAGGAATGGGGGAGGTCCGGCGGGCGTACGGCTCCCCGTCGCAGCGCGAGGTCGCCGCCCTCCTGTCCTGCCTGGTGACCGGGTCCGGCGGCGCGGGACCGTGACGCCCGCAGTCGCCGCGCTGCTGTTCGGTGCCGGGGCCGCCGCCGGGCTGACGGGAACCGTCGCGGGGCTGGCCTCGCTGTTCTCGTACCCGGCGCTGCTGGCGGTGGGGCTGCCGCCCACGGCGGCGAACGTGACCAACACGGTCGCGCTGGCGGCGGGCAGCGCCGGCGCCATACCGAGTTCGCGGCACGAACTGACCGGGCAGCGTGTGACGTTCAGGCGGCTGGGCGCCGCGTGCGCGCTCGGCAGCGCGGCGGGCGCCGCGCTGCTGCTGGCGACGCCGCCCGGGGTGTTCGAGCGCGTGGTGCCGTTCCTCGTGGGCGGCGCCTCGGTGGTGATCCTGCTGCGGCAGCCCGCGCGGGAGAGCGCCGGCGGCGCACACCCGGGCCGCGGCTGGCTGGCGCCCTGCGGGGTGTTCGTGGTCTCCGTGTACGGCGGGTACTTCGCCGCCGCCTCGGGCGTACTGCTGCTGGCCCTGTTGATCGCTACCGTGCCCGACGGCCTGCACCGCAGCAACGCGCTCAAGAACGTACTGGTCATCGTGGCCGACCTGGTGGCGGCCCTGGGCTTCGCCGCTTTCGGGCCCGTCGCATGGCTGGAGGCGCTGCCGCTGGCGGCGGGACTGCTGCTGGGCTCCTGGCTCGGACCCCACGTCGCGCGCCGGGTCCCGGCCACGCCGCTGCGCGTGGGTATCGCGCTGGCGGGCGTCGGCCTGGCGGTGAAGCTCGGACTGGACGCGTTCTAGCGCCCCGGGGGCTGCACGGGGGGCGCCGCGCGGGGGTGCCGTAGCAACCGACCGTACCCAACTCGCCCACACACAGGGCGAATTGAGCACAGTCGCGCATCCGGACGAGGACCGGAGAACCGCTTCGGTCACACACCCGCGAGGCTCAGAGCGCCTCTTCGGTCACGCACCCCGCGAGAGCCAGAGGACCCCTTCGGCCACGCACCCCCGCGAGGCTCAGAAGACCCCTCCGGTCACGCACCCCGCGAGGCTCAGAAGACCGCTTCGGTCTCGTCCATGCGGTGCTGCGGCACCCGCTTCAGCTCGACCACGGCGTCGGCGAGCGGGGCCATCACGATGTCCGTGCCGCGCAGCGCGGTCATCTGTCCGAAGTCGCCCCGGTGCGCCGCCTCGACGGCGTGCCAGCCGAAGCGGGTCGCGAGGACACGGTCGTACGCGGTGGGCGTGCCGCCGCGCTGGATGTGCCCGAGGATGACGGGCCGCGCCTCCTTGCCGATCCGGTGCTCCAGTTCGATGGCGAGACGGTTGCCGATACCGGCGAAGCGCTCGTGGCCGTACTGGTCGATGGTGCCCTTCTCGTAGGGCATGGAGCCCTCGGCGGGGTGCGCGCCCTCGGCGACGCAGATGATCGCGAACTTCTTCTCGCGCGCGAACCGTTCCTCCACCATCTTGGCCAGGTCGTCGACCTCGAAGTTGCGCTCGGGGACGCAGATGCCGTGCGCGCCCGCCGCCATTCCGGCCTCCAGCGCGATCCAACCGGCGTGCCGCCCCATGACCTCGACGACCATGACGCGCTGATGGGACTCGGCCGTGGTCTTGAGGCGGTCCATGGCCTCGGTTGCCACGCCGACCGCGGTGTCGAACCCGAAGGTGCGGTCGGTGGCGGAGATGTCGTTGTCGATGGTCTTGGGTACGCCGACCACCGGCAGGCCCGACTCGGCGAGCATCCGGGCGGCGGTGAGCGTGCCCTCGCCCCCGATCGGGATCAGAACGTCGAGGCCGAGACGGTCGATCAGTTCCTCGGAGTTGCTGCACGCCTCGCGCAGCCGGTCCCGCTCCAGCCGGGCCGAGCCGAGAATGGTGCCGCCCCTGGCGAGGATGCCGCTGACGGAGTTGATGTCGAGCGGGCGGTACCTGCCGTCGAGCAGGCCCTTGAAACCGTCTTCGAAGCCGATGACCTCGTCGCCTCGGTCGGCCACGGCACGGTGGACGATGGACCGGATCACGGCATTGAGACCGGGACAGTCTCCGCCGGCGGTGAGGACTCCGATGCGCATGGGTTTCGCTTCTCCTGCTCGCTGAGGGCCCGCGTGGGTACGGGCCGCCTGGGGCACGGTCGGACCTCACTGTCCAGGGGTGCCGCTGATCCATGTGTGAGCCGGTGCGATTGTTTCACGTCTTGAAGTCAGGGGCATGGGCGCGGGCCACGATGCGGACGCTTGCGCTCCACCTTGCCGGGCCGCCTCCGGGGCTCGTACCCGTATCCACCTGGCGCGCGACCTAGCCAGAAGCGCAGGTATTGTCAAGGGTATAGCCGTATCTTTACGGACGCTTTCCAGACGTTCTAGACGTAAGCACTCAAGGCGATCTCGACACGGAGGAGACAGCGCGTGACGCGCAGCGTGTACGTGACGGGCACGGGCCGCAGCGACGGCCGCCAGGTCGTGGAGCTGGGGGTCATGGAGCTGCTGACCCGCCAGGTCGACCGCGTCGGAGTGTTCCGGCCGCTCGTGCACGACAACGGCCCCGACAGGCTCTACGACCTGCTGCGCAGCCGGTACCGCCTCACGCAGCCCCCTGCCTCGGCGGCGGGCATGAGCTACGAGGAGGCCGCCACGCTCCAGGCCGAGAGCGGCACGGACGAGCTGATATCCCGCCTCGTCGACCGCTTCCACGAGGTGGCCAGGGACTATGAGGCGGTCCTCGTCCTGGGCACCGACTTCGCCAACACGGGCCTGCCCGCCGAGCTGGCCCTCAACGCGCGCCTGGCCAACGAGTTCGGGGCCTCCGTCATCCCCGTCGTCGCCGTACGCGACCAGAGCCCGGAGGCCGTGGTCGCCGAGGTGCGCAACGCGCACCACGCCTACGCCTCGCTGGGCGCCGACCTCATCGCGATGATCGCCAACAGGGTCCGTGACCCGGAGGCGGCCGAGGCCGTGCGCGGGCTCGGCGAGCGGCTGCCCGAGCCGGTCTTCGTGCTCCCCGAGGAGCCCGCACTGGCCGCGCCCACGGTCGCGCAGGTCAGGGATGCCATGGACGCCGATGTGCTGCTCGGCGACGAGGCCGGTCTCGCGCGCGACGTACGGAACCTCGTCTTCGGCGGTGCGCATCTGCCCGCCTTCCTGCCCGCGCTGACCGAAGGCTGCCTGGTCATCACCCCGGGCGACCGCGCCGACCTGCTCATCGGCGCCCTCGCAGCACACTCGGCCGGCTCCCCCGCGCTCGCCGGTGTGCTCCTCACGCTCGACGAGCGCCCTGGCGAACAGCCCCTCGCGCTGGCCGCGCGGCTCGCGCCGGGCACGCCCGTGCTCGCCGTGCCCGGAGGCTCGATCCCGACGGCGGGTGAACTGCTGTCGCTGGAGGGCAAGCTGACGGCCGCCACCCCGCGCAAGGCGGAGATCGCGCTCGGCCTGTTCGAAACCCATGTGGACACGGCCCAGTTGACGCAGCGCCTCTCCGTCGTGCGCAGTGAACGGGTGACGCCGATGATGTTCGAGCACGAGCTGGTCGAGCGCTCCCGCCTGGCACGCCGCCACATCGTGCTGCCCGAGGGCGCCGAGGAACGGGTGCTGCGCGCCGCCGAGGTGCTGCTGCGGCGCAACATCTGCGACCTGACGCTGCTGGGCGATCCCACCGCCGTACGCAAGCGCGCCGCGGACCTGGGCATCGGCCTGGAACTCCTGGACGACTCCGCCGGTTCCACCGGCACCGGCGTCGGAGCGGCGCCTCCGGTCGGCACCAGGGCCACGGCACGCATCGTGGACCCTCACGAGTCGCCGCTGCGCGAGCGCTTCGCCGAGGTGTACGCACAGCTGCGCGCGCACAAGGGCGTCACCTACGAGCTGGCCCACGACGTGGTCGCGGACGTCTCGTACTTCGGGACGCTGATGGTGCAGGAGGGCCTGGCCGACGGCATGGTCTCGGGCGCAGCCCACTCGACAGCTGCCACGGTCCGCCCGGCCTTCGAGATCATCAAGACCCGTCCCGAGGCGTCCATCGTCTCCTCGGTCTTCTTCATGTGCCTGGCCGACCGCGTCCTGGTCTACGGAGACTGCGCCGTGGTACCCGACCCCGACGCCGAGCAGCTCGCTGACATCGCGATCCAGTCGGCCACCACCGCGGCGCGGTTCGGGGTCGAGCCGAGGATCGCCATGCTGTCGTACTCGACGGGTACCTCGGGCTCCGGCGCCGACGTGGACAAGGTGCGGCGGGCCACCGAGCTGGTGCGCGAGCGCCGCCCCGACCTGCTGACGGAGGGACCCATCCAGTACGACGCCGCTGTCGAACCCTCGGTGGCGGCGACCAAGCTCCCGGAATCGGAGGTCGCCGGGCAGGCCACCGTGCTGATCTTCCCCGACCTGAACACCGGCAACAACACCTACAAGGCGGTGCAGCGTTCGGCGGGCGCCGTTGCCGTGGGGCCCGTGCTCCAGGGCCTGCGCAAGCCCGTCAACGACCTGTCGCGCGGCGCCCTCGTACAGGACATCGTGAACACGGTCGCGATCACCGCCGTACAGGCACAGGGCGACCCCGTTCCCGCGGGGTCCACCACCTGACCGGCGGGCCACCCGTCCCCCCGGGGCCCGGCCCCCCCCCCCCCCCCCCGCCCCCCCCCCCCCCCCCCC
>NZ_JANCPR020000023.1 GCF_028657195.3 Streptomyces iconiensis | reverse complement strand
AACCCCGGTTCCGCGACCCGCACCCCGCCTCACCCCGGCCGTCGACCACCGCAACAGACCCGTACCCGACCCGTCATGAACTTTTCCAACAACCCCACTGACATGACCACAACAAGCAACGATCAACGACAGCGCCGCCAACGGAACGGGGGGCGAGCCGCCGCCTGGGGCACCGGCCGCCGGGGGCATCAACTGCCCAGGCGGCGGCATGGTTCGCCCCGCGTGGACCAGTCAGTCGACGGGTGCGACCCGGATCAGGTTGCCGTCCGGATCCGCGACGACGAACGTACGCCCGAACACCTCGTCGCGCGGCTCGCTGACCACGCGAACCCCCTTCGCCACCCACCGCTCGAATCGTTGGTCGATCGCGTCGGGCCCGCCCGGCAGCGCGAGGCAGACCTCGCTGGTGCGCGGCACGGCCGGGGCCAGCTCATCGAAATGCCCGCTCCAGAGGGCGAGATCCGCGCCGTCGCCCAGATCGAAGGCGATGTATCGGGGGGTCTCGAAGCTGGGCCTGATCTCAAGGAGATCGGCGTAGAAGCGGGCGGCTTCAGGTGCGTCGTTGACGTAGACGATGAACACGATCGAGGTCGACATGGCGCACTCCTTGGGTCGGTCTTACTGAACGACTGGAGCCTGCCTGTCTTTCCTGACAGTTCCCGTCAAGTTTTCTGAGATTCACGGCCGCTGCGCTGCCGCTACCGCTCCGGGCGCCTCACATTCCGTACGGCTGCGTCGTCGGACCGCTGAGAACACAGGGGCCGTCGCCGGTCGAGCCGGGCGCGGTCGGATTTCTGGGAAACGGAGAATGCGATGGCTGCGAAGACCACGAAGGACACGAAGACCGCGAACGATTCCGAAGTCAGGGCGCTTTTGGACAGTCGGGTCGATGCCTGCCGGGCAAAGGACATCGACCGGCTCATGTCGCTCTACTCCCCCGACATCGTGTACTTCGATGTCGTCCCCCCTCTCCACATCGCGGGAGCCGAGGCGATACGCCGTAACTTCTTACGGTGGTTCGACGGTTACGAAGGCCCCATCGACCTGGAGACGCACGATCTCACCGTCGCGGCGAGCGCGAGCGCGGACGCGGCGTTCGCGCACATGCTTCACCGGGACTCCGGCGCACGTAAGAACGGGATGGAGAGAGAGATGTGGCTGCGTTCGACCGTCTGTTGCCGGCGGTCGGGCGACACATGGCTGATCACGCACGAACACATCTCGCTGCCCATCGCCCCTGATCGTTACTAGGCACCGGGCACCGGGCACCGGGCACCGGAGGGTCGCACCCTCCGGAGTCCGACCCGACGACAGGCGGGCGTGAGCGCCGTCCGAGATCCGGTCCCGAAAGCCAACATGCTGACGGGCCGCACGGAAGACTCCGTACGGCCCGTCGGATACGCGGCTCGTCAGATCGGCGGTGTCTCAAGGATGAGGCCGGCGACGTCGATGCCCGCGGCATTGGCGGGAGCGGCCACCAGAGCGAGTAGTCCGGCGGTGAGGGCGCTGATCACCAGCGCGCGAGTGCGAGTGGTCATAGATGTGTCCCTTCTGAGTGTGGAGGGTTGGAGGACGGGTCAGCACTGCGGCCGAACGGCGCTGACAGCGCCGGGTGTTGTGAGCGCTGCTTCGGTCCGTCCCCTGACCGATGGGGGCAACAGCCGAACATCGGCGGTCGACCTCGATCGTGGTGCCAGGCGACAGGACGATGACGGAATTGCCGACCTGACCTCGCTGCGAGTACTGGCTGTGACGTTGACGGCGGTAGGTCCGGCGGCTCCTGAAAGCGCCGTCCGTGCCGTCAACGGCGTTCATTACTCGGGGAGTTCGGTTCACGTCCACGATGGTTCCCGTCGATCACGAGCCCGTCACCCGCCCAACTGCGCTGGGCTGCTCGGGTCACGGCTTACGGAAAAGAGTCATCCGGATTGTCACAGGAACGGCGACTCCTCACCCGCTGGGTCGATGACCTCGGTCGAAGCGGCGCCGGGCGGGTCAGTGACGGGTCAGCCGCACCCGGCACCGGGCGACCGGCACCCGTCACCGGCACCCGACACCGGCAACCCGCTACCCGCTACCCGGTAGCCGACACCGGGCGGCCCGGCAGCCAGCAGTCGGCAGCCAGCGAGCCGCGACGGGATCGGCGACCGGGACCGGCGAAACCGGGACCGGGACCGGCCCGAGCCGCATGGGGCACACCGCACCCCCACGGGCGGGGCACGATTATTGCGTGCCCAGAAAACTTGCGTGTGGCGCACTTTCCTCCTACCGTGGAGGCATGAGTGGCCTTCGGGAACGAAAGAAGGAAGCCACGCGGGCAGCGCTGAGCTGGGTCGCGATCAGGCTCACTGTCGAGCGCGGGTTGAACGCGGTCAAGATCGAGGACATCGCCGAGGCCGTCGGCGTATCTCCGCGCACGTTCAACAACTACTTCTCCAGCAAGGCCGAGGCGATCACGTTCCGCCACCTTGAGCGCTCCTTGCGAGTCGCCGCCGAGCTGCGCCAGGGCCCACAGGATGAACCCTTGTGGGAGGCGATCACACATGCGGCGCTACGGCAGTTGGAGCCCGGCCCTGAGGTGCGGCACATGCCGCCGCAGGAGCCCGCCGACTGGGCGGCCGGCCTACGGGTGATGCTGGCCGAACCGGCGCTGGAGGCCGAGATGCTACGCGCGAACAAGGTCGCGGAGAAGGAGCTGGCCGCCGCGATCGCCGATCGCACGGGCACAGATGTCGGGTCCGACCTCTACCCCCGCCTGGTGGCCGCGAGCGTGATGGCAGCCAACTACGTCGCGATCGAGCTGTTCGTACAAGGCGGCGCGGAAGAGTCGATGGAGGTCCTGCTGCCCAGGGCCCTCCACATGGTGGCCGCCGGACTCCCCACCCCGTAACCCTCCGCCCCGTAACCCCCCACTCCGTAACGCCCCCTCGTAACACCCCCCGCAACTCCGCCCGTAGCTCTCCACGCGGCACACCCCGCGCGCCATCCGCAACCGCGCTGCCCCCTGGGCGACTCCTGGGTGACTCCCTGGGTACCCCCTGCCCTCTTACATCCCATATGTGAGGTTTCTTATGTCTGACGTGATCATCGTCGGTGGCGGTCCGAACGGACTGATGCTCGCCTGCGAACTGGCGCTGGCCGGAGTGCGTCCGGTCGTGCTGGAGCGTCTCACCGGCCCGAAGACCGAGCCCCGTGCGAACGGTCTGGTCGGTCAGGTGGTGCGCATGCTCGACCGGCGCGGCCTCCACGCGCGCATCAGCGGCTCCGGCGAACCGCCCCTGCCCGCGCCGCGTTACATGTTCGGCGCGTTCACGCTGGAGCTGGCCGCCCTCAAGGACAACCCGGTGAGCGTTCTCCCGGCACCGCAGGAACAGATCGAGAAGGTCCTCGCCGCCCGCGCCGCTGAGCTGGGCGTCGACCTTCGTGTGGGGCAGGAAGTGACCGATCTGCACCAGGACGACGACCTCGTCCGGGTCACCCTGGCGGGCGGCGAGACCCTCACTGCCCGTTACGTGGTCGGCGCCGACGGAGGGCGCAGCATGGTGCGGCGGCTGTCCGGCATCGGCTTCCCCGGCGTCACCAACGACGACTTCATCACCCGGTCGGCGAACGTGTGCGTCGCGGAAGAGCACTTGGGCCCTGACCGCGAGCTGCGCGTACCCGGTTACGGGAGCCTGCCGCCCCTGCTGTACCAGCGCACGGAGCGCGGCACGATCGTGTGGGCGCTGCTGCCCGGCCGCCAACCTGTACTGACCACCACCGAGACCGGCGCCCCTGACGAGCACACCGCGCCGATGACCTTCGAGGAGATGCTGGCGAGCGCCGAACGCGTGCTGGGCGTACCCGTCCCGGTGGAGCCGCCGGAGGGCGAAGGACCGCACCTGCTGCGGCGGCTCGTCGGCGGCAACACCCGGCTCGCCGAGCGCTACCGTGACCGGCGGATACTGCTGCTGGGCGACGCCGCCCACGTCCACTCGGCGATCGGCGGCCCCGGCCTCAACCTCGGCCTGCAGGACGCGGTCAACCTCGGCTGGAAATTGGCCGCCACGGTGCGCGGTTGGGCACCCGAGGGCCTCCTGGACACCTATGACGAGGAACGTCGCCCCGTCGCAGAACGCGTCGTGGCCTCGACCCTGTCCCAGTCGGCGCTGATGCGCCCCGGGCCGGAAGTCAGCGCCCTGCGTACCGTCTTCGCCGAGCTGCTCGCCTCCCCCGGAGGCACCGAACGCATCGCCCACCTGCTCGCCGGAACCACCGAGGACTTCGCCCCCGACCTCACGCTCCACACCGACACCGACACCGACACCGGCACCGGCGCCGGCGCCGGCACCCACCGCCTGGCCGAGCTGACGACCACGGCCCGCCCCCTGCTCCTGGACCTGAGCGGCGACTTCGCGGAAACCGCGGCCCCTTGGCGCGACCGCGTGGACATCATCAACGCCAAGACAGCAGACACAAACGCCACCGGCCTCCTCCTCCGCCCCGACTGCCACCTCGCATGGACCGGCCACAATGCGGCGGACACCGACGCCCTACGCACGGCCCTCCACCGGTGGTTCGGCACACCGCTCCGCACCGCCGGCGAGTCGGACGGGTGACGCGGCCGAGCCGGACGGGTGACGCGGCGGGCCGACACCGTCCCGTCTGACCCCCGCCAGAGACCGGGGTGGCGCGCACCTGCGGGTCCACAGTCCCCCGCGTCCCGCCCGTGGCCCGGACCGCTCACTGCCCGGCCGGCTTCCCGTAGTCGGCCTGGGGTGTTGAGAGACGGTCAGCGAGCCGGGCAAGCCAGCCACTGGGTGCGTATGGGGAAGGTGGGTCGACTTCCCTTCTCACCCTGGTTTTCGATCTCAGGACGAAATCTTCACGTCACGAAAGCGGTCAACCCTGATGGCACTTTTCGAGATGCAGATTCGCCGCCCGCAGAATATCCCTCAAGAGCCCTGGGGTCGCCCAGTCGAGGCGCGGCTCAAGACTCGCCTTGAACTGCTCAGGAGAAGCGAAGAGAGTCGTCAGTCTCTGTAGCTCGGCCGTGAGCCCTGAGAGGTCCTCCGTGCAACCACCAGGATGGGAATCCGTCACACCCTTCTGAATCGCTTCCGTGATTCCCATAGAGAGCCCGACTTCGTCGGACTCGATCCAACAGGCCCCGAAACTGCGGGCCCTGGGAAAGTGGATGTCGACCTCCCAGGGGGCCATCGGAAGCCGAGCGAAGGGAACGGTGCCTGTTTCCCCCTGCAGGAGGAGAAGGGCTGCGACGGTGCGCAGGTAGTCATGACCGTCCTGCCTGCCTGACACCTGCTGGAGAGCTTTGTGAAACCTGTGCGGGACAGGATATTCGGGCTCTTCCTCAAGAACTTCAGCGATCAGCTCAAGGAGCGCGGACACGGACTCGGGAGAACTCATGTGCCGTGACTCGTCGGCCCTGAAGGTGCGGTAGAGACGGGCGAGCGCGTCCACCTGAGCGTTCGTTCCCCCAGAGCACTGGGAGTTCCTCATCGCTTCCAGGACCAGCATGACAGGCCCGCTGTTGAAGACGTGCGCCGCAGGGTGAGGCATACCTCGGCTCCGATCTTTCCGCTAGGGCCGCCGTCCTGATCGTAGTCGCTTCGGAAATCCGGTTGAGCTCACTGATCTTCTTCTCCAGGAACTCCTGCATGTCATCGAGGTCCCGAGCCAGTTCGGTCAGCTTCTTGTCGGTGACATTGAGTTTCACTCCCACGTTTCCCCCTCCGCGGTGCCTGCGGTCGAAACGACGTCGTACCGGCCCCGCCACGGATGCGCGGATGCACCAGCCACCCGGGCGGGCTCGAACTTGCCCCTCTGACTCTGGCTTCAGGGCTGGTCCCGATACGGGCGGGGGAGTCCAGAGGTGTGGGGGTTTCCCCCCCCCGGACGGAGTCTGGGGGGACCCCCCGACGCTGGCCGACAAGGCCAACGGGGAAAGGGGCGAAGCCCCATATGGTCAAGCCCCCGTGGACCTGGGGGCTTCCGGATAGCGGCGGGGGGTCCAGACGGTCATCGTGGGCTCGCCCTCAGCGGTGGCGCCGGCGGTGCGGCGTACGGCCTGTGTCTGGGAGGACCCGACGATCAGGAGGGTCCGCATGTCGACCTCGTCGGGGTCGAGGTCGGCGAGGCGTACCGTACGGACGCGTTCGTCCGGGCCGCCGACATCGCGGGCGAGGACGACGGGGGTGTCGGGCGCGCGGTGTTCGAGGAGGAGTTCGCGGGCCTTGCCGACCTGCCAGGTGCGGCTGCGTGAGCCGGGGTTGTAGAGCGCGAGTACGAGGTCGGCCGAGGCGGCGGCGTGGAGCCGTTCCGCGATGACCTCCCACGGCTTGAGGCGGTCGGAGAGGGAGAGGGTGGCGTAGTCGTGACCGAGGGGCGCTCCCGCACGCGCCGCCGCCGCGTTGGCCGCCGTCACGCCGGGCAGCACGCGTACGGGTACGTCGGCGAACTCCTTGAGCGAGGCCGCCTCCAGTACGGCGGTCGCCATGGCGAAGACGCCCGGGTCACCACCGGAGACGACGGCCACGCGGCGCCCGCGCCGCGCGAGGTCGAGCGCGAACTCGGCGCGTTCGGACTCGACACGGTTGTCGCTGCCGTGCCGGCGCTGCCCCGGGCGTTCGGGCACCCGGTTCAGATAAGTGGTGTAGCCGACGAGGTCGTCGGCCGCGGCGAGCGCGCCCCGCGTCTCGGGCGTCATCCACAGCGGCCCTGCGGGGCCCGTTCCGACGACCAGCACCTCGCCTGCCGTCACCGATGCGCTGGATTCCGCCGCCTCTTGGGCAGACCCCGGGGCGGATTCCCGCTCGGGCCCCGGGGCGGATTCCCGCTCGGGCCCCGAGATGGGCTCCCGGTCGGGCCCCGAGGTGGGCTCCCGGTCGGGCCCAGGGACGGGCCCCCGGTCGGGTTCCGCACGTGGCGCGGTCAGCGGCGCGACGCGGCTCGGCAGTACCGCGACCGAGAAGTACGGCACCGACTCCGCGTCGGCGCCCGCGAGTTCGCCGGTACGCTCGCCCTCCATCGTGGCCCGTTCCACGTAACGGGCCTCCTCCAGGCGGCCCGCGCGCTCAAACGCGCGGCGCACCTTGGGGAACGTACGCCCGAGCTTCATCACCACGGCGGCATCGGTCGCCGCCAGGCGCGCGGTCAGTTCTTCCTCGGGCAGGGTGCCGGGCAGGATCGTCAGGACCTCGTCGGCCTCGGCCAACGGCGTACCGAGGCGGGCGGCAGCCGCGCTGACGGAGGTGACGCCCGGGATCACCTCGGTCGGGTAACGGTGCGCGAGCCGCTTGTGCATGTGCTGGTACGAGCCGTAGAAGAGCGGGTCGCCCTCGGCGAGCACGGCGACCGTGCGCCCCGCCTCCAGGTGCGCGGCCAGGCGTTCCGACGCCTCGGCGTAGAACTCCTCCATCGCACCCCGGTATCCGCCCGGGTGGTCGGTGCTCTCCGTGGTGACGGGGTAGACCAGTGCCTCTTCCACATGGTCGGCACGCAGGTACCTCGCCGCGATGGACCGTGCTATGGACCGGCCGTGCCGTGCGCTGTGGTACGCGATCACGTCGGCCTCGCCGATGGCCTCGACGGCCCGTACGGTCATCAGCGACGGGTCTCCGGGGCCGAGCCCCACGCCGTACAGGCGGCCGATGCCCGGCCGTTGGGCGTCGGGCCTGTGGGCCCCGGCCTCGCGGGGCGCCTCGTGCGCGCTCACTCCTCCTCGCTCGCGATCGCGTTGAGCGCCGCAGCCGCCATGGCGCTACCGCCGCGCCGGCCCCGTACGACCAGGTGTTCCAGACCCGAAGCATGCGCGGCGAGCGCGTCCTTGGACTCGGCGGCGCCCACGAAACCGACCGGCACACCGATGACGGCAGCGGGGCGCGGGGCCCCCTCGTCGAGCATCTCCAGCAGCCGGAAGAGCGCGGTGGGCGCGTTGCCGACGGCCACGACGGCGCCCTCCATACGGTCGCGCCACAGTTCCAGCGCCGCGGCGCTACGGGTGGTCCCCATCCGTGCGGCCAACTCCGGTACCCCGGGGTCCGAAAGCGTGCAGATCACTTCGTTGCCGGCGGGCAGCCGCTTGCGGGTGACGCCGCTGGCCACCATCGCGGCGTCGCACAGGAGCGGTGCCCCGGCGCGCATCGCCTCGCGGGCCCGCGCGACGACACCCGGCGTGTAGCCGAGGTCGCGCACCAGGTCCACCATGCCGCACGCGTGAATCATGCGTACCGCGACCTGGCTCACGTCGGCGGGCAGCCCCGCGAGGTCCGCCTCGGCCCTGATGGTGGCGAACGACTGGCGGTAGATCGCCGGTCCGTCCTTCTCGTACTGCAACACGGTGCTTTCGCTTTCTTCGTTCCGTCGGCTGGGCGGCGGTTGGGCCGCTGGGCGGCTGGGCGGCTGGGCGGCTGGGCGGCTGGGCGGCTGGGCGGCTGGGCGGCTGCTGGATTCGGCCGTGGGCGCGTCGGTGGCTCGTCCTGCGGCCATGGGCGGGGGGGGGCGGCTACGGGATGCGGGGGCGGCGGAGGACGGCGAGCGCTTCGGCAGGCGTCCTCCCGCCCTCCGCCGTCGCTTGGAGGTCCGCCTTCGCGTGGAGGTCCGCCTTCGCGGAAAGGTCCGTCTTCGCGGGAGGGCGCACCGTCCCGGAAGGGGCCACCGTCGCGGGCGGCATCACTGTCACGGGAGCGTCGCGGCTGCCGTTGGCGCCTACTCGGGACACAGCGAAACCGGCACCCTCGCGGTCGGGTCGCGCGACGACATCGACCCACTCCCCCTTCGGGTGCCCGCACCGGCGTTCGCAGCCGGACCAGTGGACGGGGAGCGGGGCGGCCCCGTCATGCGGAACATCCGCAACCTGCGGAACGTCCGCGTCGTGCGGAACATCCCCACCGTGCGGTACGTCCGCGTTGCCGGACGCCGCGACGGCGCCCGCCGCCTCGGCCCGTACGTCGGCGAGGGACTTGGCGCAGCCGGGCCGCCCCGTGCACGCGGTCACGCCCAGCCAGGGCGAGCCCGGGTTCGTGACGAGGCCGAGCGCGTCCAGTGCGGACAGGCGCTGCCGTGCGGCCTCCTGTGCGAGCCCCGGCACGAGAACGCCGCGCCAGGGAGTGAGCCGCAGCTCACCCGTGCCCTCGCGACAGGCGTCGACGAGCCCTCTCCACTGCACAGCCGTGAGCCGCCCGAGAGGCGCTACGACGCTGAGGGCCGCCTCGCCCTCCCCCTCCGGGGCGTCGATGACACCGGGCACGGGAGGGCCTGGTCGCGTGGGCGGCTCCGTCCCGGCCACGGGGGCCGGGCCGGCGGGGGCGTCCGCGGCACCCGGAATGTTGGCGGCACCCGGGACGTTCGCGGCACCCGGGACGTTGACGGCATCCGGCGCGTTCGCGGCACCCGGGAGGTTCGCGGCACCCGGGACGTTGACGGCGTTGGGGTGCTCGCCGGCGCCCGGATCGTTGGCGGCGTCCAGGCCCCCGCCGGCGCCCGGGCCCCCGGGAACACCCCGGTGCACGGACGCCCCCAGGCGGTGGGCCACTTCGCGCGTGATACGGGCCAACTCGCCTGCCCCGCCCGGGAGTTCACCTACGCGCCAGGCACCGTTCCCGTGCGCGGCCGTGAGGAACACCTCGGCGGCGAGGAGAGCGGCGCGGGGCGCGTCGGGTGCGGGGACGGGCACCGCTTCGGGGTGCGTACCGAACCGCAGCAGCGCCCGGCCGCCGGGCAGGGCGCGCAGTGTCACATCGGCGCCCAGCGGCGCCATGTCCCCGCGGCCGTCGTCGAGCGCGAACAGGAAGCGGCCCGAAAGCGCGGTCATCGCTTCGCTTGCGCACAGCATCCCGTCCAGCGCGTGCAGCCACGTCAGCACCTCGCCGTGACCCAGTCCGTCGAGCCCAGCCAGCGGCGAGGCCACGATGTTCCTCACCCGCTCGTGCGGGAACGAGGGCAGCAGTCCAGCGGCGTCGAGCAGCCGGGCCAGTTCCGGGGCGTCGCCTGGGGCGAGGCCGCGGATCTGAACGTTGCCGCGCGAGGTGAGGTGGAGGTCGCCGTCACCGAGCCGTGCGGCCACATCGGCGAGCGCCTCGGCCTGGCCGATACCGAGCACGCCGCCGGGAACACGTACGCGTGCGAGGGCACCGTCATCAGCGATGTGCAACCGCAACGTTCCGGGGCAGGCGTCGTCCCGGTCCCGTACGGGGGTCGCTCCAGGGCGCGACGGCGTGGCGGAGGCGGGAGCGGTGGACATGGCGGCGAGCATACCGACCGCCCTTCAAGGCGCCAGGTGCCACCTTTCGGGCCCCGCACTCATCCGTACCTCGCGCACCAGGTGTGCCCTGCCCCGCGCAGCAGGCGTGCCGCGCCCCGGGTACGCCGCCCTTGCCCCGACCCTCATGCGTGGCCCCGCAGCCCAGAGCCCCACCCGTACCGTCCCCACCCGTACTATGCCTAGGCACGGGTCGTCCGACCCGGCGTCGCCAAAGACGGCGACAGGGGAGGAAGCCCGGTGTGAATCCGGCGCGGTCCCGCCACTGTGAACCCGGTCCCAGGGCCGGGCGAGCCAGGAACTCCCTTTTCCCAGCTCCCGGCCCGGCCGGGGCGGGGGAGACGACACCACCCGGGGCGAGGACACCCCGAGGAAGGCCAGACGACGCATGCCGCATTCTTCCGAGGCACACGCGCCCCTCCCCGGTGAGCCCGGCGGTCCTGGTGACCCCGGCGATCCCGGCGAACCCGGTAACCCCGGCTCCGCCGCCCCCAGCGAGATCCTGCTCCTGTCGACCTCCGACACGGACCTGCTGAGCGCCCGCGCGGCCGAGGGCCCCGTCCGCTACCGCTACGCGAACCCCTCGCGGCTCGACCTCGATGAGCTGCCGGCGCTGCTGGAGGGCACGGGCCTCGTCGTCGTACGTCTTCTGGGTGGCGTACGCGCCTGGGAAGAGGGGCTGGACACCCTGCTCGCTGCAGACCGCCCCGTCGTCGTCCTCACCGGTGAACAGGCGCCGGACGCGCAGCTCATGGCCTCCTCCACCGTTCCGGTCGGTATCGCGGCCGAGGCGCACGCGTATCTCGCGCACGGCGGGCCCGCCAACCTGGAGCAGCTGGCCCGCTTCCTGTCCGACACGGTGCTGCTCACCGGGTACGGATTCGAGCCGCCGGAGCCGGCGCCGTCCTGGGGGCGGCTGGACCGTACGGTCATCCCCGGTACCCAGGCGGACACCCCGATGATCGCGGTGCTCTACTACCGCGCTCACCACATGAGCGGCAACACCTCCTTCGTACGCACCCTGTGCGACAGCATCGAGCAGGGGGGCGGCCGTGTACTGCCGCTGTACGTCGCCTCGCTGCGCACTCCCGAGCCCGAACTGATCGAGGAGCTGCGCGCCGCTGACGCGATCGTCACCACCGTGCTCGCCGCCGGCGGCACCAAGCCGGCCGAGGCGTCGGCGGGCGGTGACGACGAGTCGTGGGACGCGGGCGCGCTCACCTCGCTGGACGTTCCGATACTCCAGGCGCTGTGTCTGACCGGTTCGCGTACGGACTGGGAGAAGAACGACGAGGGCGTCTCGCCGCTGGACGCGGCGAGCCAGATCGCGGTGCCGGAGTTCGACGGCCGGCTGATCACGGTGCCGTTCTCGTTCAAGGAGATCGACGAGGACGGCCTGCCCGCCTATGTCGCCGACCCCGAGCGCGCGGCACGCGTCGCGGGCATCGCCGTACGGCACGCGCGGCTGAGCCGTATCCCGGCGGCCGACAAGCGGCTGGCACTGGTGCTGTCCGCCTACCCGACCAAGCACTCGCGTATCGGCAACGCCGTCGGCCTCGACACCCCGGCCAGCGCGATCGCGCTGCTGCGCCGACTGCGGGCCGAGGGCTACGACTTCGGGCCCGAGGAGGACATTCCCGGGCTGGTCTCGGGGGACGGCGACGAGCTGATCCGGGCCCTGATCGAGGCGGGCGGCCATGACCAGGACTGGCTCACCGAGGAGCAGTTGGCCCGCAATCCGGTACGTATTCCGGCGGCCGACTACCGCCGCTGGTTCGCGACCCTGCCCGCCGAGCTGCGCGAGGCGGTCGAACGGCACTGGGGCCCGCCGCCCGGCGAGATGTTC
The DNA here is from genome assembly GCF_028657195.3 of Streptomyces iconiensis. Classification (GTDB taxonomy): domain Bacteria; phylum Actinomycetota; class Actinomycetes; order Streptomycetales; family Streptomycetaceae; genus Streptomyces; species Streptomyces iconiensis. The sequence continues at coordinate 135,590 of NZ_JANCPR020000023.1, read as the reverse complement.
GTCGACCGCTCCCGCAACCCGGAGGGCGACATCGTCCTCGCGGCGCTGCGCCGCGGCAATCTGCTGATCCTCATCCAGCCGCCGCGCGGCTTCGGTGAGAACCCCATCGCGATCTACCACGACCCCGATCTGCCGCCCTCGCACCACTACTTGGCGGCGTACCGCTGGATCTCCGCCTCGCAGCATGGGGGCGCCTCCCGGACGGAGTCTGGGGGATCAGGCTTCGGCGCCGACGCGATGATCCACCTCGGCAAGCACGGCAACCTGGAGTGGCTGCCCGGCAAGAACGCGGGCCTGTCGGCCGCCTGCGCGCCGGACGCGGCGCTCGGTGACCTGCCGCTGATCTACCCGTTCCTGGTCAACGACCCGGGCGAGGGCACGCAGGCCAAGCGCCGCGTGCACGCCACGCTCATCGACCACCTCGTGCCGCCCATGGACCGCGCAGACTCGTACGGGGACATCGCGCGCCTCGAACAGCTCCTGGACGAGTACGCGCAGATCTCCTCCATGGACCCGGCCAAGCTGCCGGCGATCCGGGCCCAGATCTGGACGCTCATCCAGGCCGCCAAGCTCGACCACGACCTCGGCCTGGAACAGCGGCCGGACGACGACGGGTTCGACGACTTCCTGCTGCACGTCGACGGCTGGCTGTGCGAGATCAAGGACGCCCAGATCCGCGACGGCCTGCACGTACTGGGCAACGCGCCGGCGGGCGCTGCGCGCGTCAACCTCGTCCTCGCCATCCTGCGTGCCCGCCAGATCTGGGGCGGTACGACCTCGCTGCCGGGGCTGCGCGAGGCGCTCGGCCTGGACGAGTCCGCTGCGACGCGCACCACGGCCGACCAGGCCGAGGCCGCCGCGCGGGCGCTGGTACAGGCGATGGACGACGCCGACTGGGATCCGGCGGCTGTGGCCCGCGTCGCGGGGAGCGTGACGGAGAGTACTCCGGGGGCCGACCGCGAACAGGTGGCCGCCATCCTCGACTTCGCCGCACGCGAAGTCGTCCCGCGGCTCGCCGCGACCACGGCGGAGACCGACCACACGGTGCACGCGCTCAACGGCGGCTTCGTGCCGGCGGGTCCTTCCGGCTCCCCACTGCGCGGCCTGGTGAACGTTCTTCCTACGGGCCGCAACTTCTACTCCGTAGACCCCAAGGCCGTCCCCTCGCGCCTCGCCTGGGAGACGGGCCAGGCGCTGGCCGACTCGCTGCTGGAGCGGTACCGCACGGACCCCGCCCACAACGGAGCCTGGCCCAGCTCCGTCGGCCTGTCCCTGTGGGGTACGAGCGCGATGCGGACGGCCGGCGACGATGTGGCCGAGGCGCTGGCGCTGCTGGGCGTGCGCCCCGTATGGGACGACGCCTCACGCCGGGTGACGGGCCTGGAGCCGATCCCGCTGGAGGAGCTGGGACGGCCGCGCGTGGATGTGACGCTGCGCATCTCGGGCTTCTTCCGCGACGCGTTCCCGCACACCATCGGCCTGCTGGACGACGCGGTACGCATGGTCGCCGCGCTGGACGAGCCCGCCGAGTCCAACCACGTACGGGCCCACGCGCAGGCCGACATCGCCGAGCACGGCGACGAACGCCGCGCCACCACCCGGATCTTCGGCTCCCGGCCCGGCACGTACGGCGCCGGGCTGCTCCAGCTCATCGACTCGCGCGACTGGCGTACGGACGCGGACCTCGCTGAGGTCTACACGGTGTGGGGCGGCTACGCCTACGGCCGTGAGCTGGAAGGCCGTCCGGCGAGGGAGGAGATGGAGACCGCCTACAAGCGGATCGCGGTCGCCGCCAAGAACACGGACACCCGCGAGCACGACATCGCGGACTCGGACGACTACTTCCAGTACCACGGCGGCATGGTCGCCACCGTCCGCGCGCTGCGCGGTACGGCTCCCGAGGCGTACATCGGGGACTCCACCCGGCCCGAGACGGTCCGCACCCGCACGCTCGTCGAGGAGACCTCGCGCGTCTTCCGGGCCCGCGTCGTCAACCCCAAGTGGATCGAGGCGATGCGCCGCCACGGGTACAAGGGCGCCTTCGAACTCGCCGCCACCGTCGACTACCTCTTCGGCTACGACGCGACCACGAACGTCATCGCCGACTGGATGTACGACAAGCTCGCCGAGACGTATGTCCTCGACCCCGAGAACCGCGCCTTCCTCCAGGAGGCCAACCCCTGGGCCCTCCACGGCATCACCGAACGCCTCCTCGAAGCGGAGTCACGCAACATGTGGGCCAAACCGGATCCCGCAGTGCTTGACGCACTGCGGGCCTCTCTTCTGGAGACGGAGGGCGAGTTGGAGGGGGAGGGGTAGCCCCCAGGCCCCCTGTGTGTACGTTGCGGCTTGCCCCGGTGAGGGGGTGCCCCCTCGCTGCGCTGAGAGGGTGCCCCCTTGCTGCGCGTCGCGGGCTGCGGCTGCCCTGTGGCTCGCGCCCTCGCTGAGGGGGTGCCCCTTGCCGCGCATCGCGGACTGCCGCTGCCCCGTGGCTTGCGGCGCAGTTCCCCGCGCCCCTTCGGGGGCGCAGCCGTGTCGGGGGAGGCGCGGATAGGTTGGTGGGATGGCTGTGCATTTGAGCGTGGAATCCGTCGCGTCCCTGCCCGCGTTGCGGCTGCGTCCGTGGCGGGACGGGGATCTTGGGGAGTTGCTCGCGGCGCACCGTGACCCGGAGGTGCGGCGTTGGACGACCAACCCGCTCGACGACGAAGCCGCGGCGGCGCGCTGGCTGGAGGCGCAGCAGGAGGGGTGGGAGGCGGGCAGCCGTTACAGCTTCGCTGTCGTGGCCGAGGGCGGCACCGGCGACCGCGGACGCCTCGTAGGCGGGGCCGGTGTCAAGGAGGTCGAGCCGGAGAAGGTGTCCGCCGAGGTCGGTTACTGGGTCGCTGCCGCGTACCGCGGACAGGGCGTCGCCTCGCGGGCGTTGGAGGCCGTCTCGCAGTGGGCGCTCGATGTTCCGGACGGGCTCGAACTCGACAGGCTGGACCTGCTCCACTCCGTGGAGAACGAACCGTCCTGCGCGGTCGCGGAGAAGACCGGCTACGCCCTCATGTCTCTGCTGGACCCGCTTCCCCCGCAGTTCCCCGCCCCGAGCGGAGGGCATCTGCATGCCCGGGCCAGTGCCTTCGCCGTTACGGGGTAGCGCAGGAACGGGGTGCGCGCCCCTTGATCCGCTCGGGGTCAAGGGGCGCACCCCGTAAGGGGGTTGGCAGCGGGGGGGGCGTTACTGCCGTTGCTGCCACACGTCGGCGACGGCCTCGCTCACGGCCGCCGCGTCAGGGCCCTGCGCGGTGGTGTGCCCGGAGCCTGCGGGCAGTTCCGTGAGGCGGGGCAGGAGCTGGGCCGCCAGCAGGGTGGAGAGCGCCGAGGTGTCGCCGGATCCCGCCGCGTCGGTGCGCAGGACGACGGGCCGCGGCGCCTTGCCCGCGAGTGCGGCGCCCACGTCGAGGCGGCGGCGGGCCAACTCGTACTGGAGGACCGCGCGGTTGTCGCGGTACGCCTGTGCGAGGGTGCGCTGCGCACGCGCCTCGTTCTCGGCGGCGATCAGACCGCTGCGGCCCCGCGTCTCGATCTCGAAGCGCACGTTCTGCGCCTCGGTCTCCTGCTCCTCCAGCAGCTGCGCGACCTGCTCACGCGCCTTGTTGAGTGCCGCCTTCACTTCGACGATGCGCGCGTCCCGCACCTTCTTGGCGCGTTCGATGTCCATCTGCAGGCTGTCGATACGGCGCTTACGGGTCAGCCCCCACTCCTGCTCGTACGCGGTGGCTTCCTTGGCGACGCGCTCACGGGTCGCCAGGTGCTGCTGGTACTGCGCGGGGAGCTGGACGTCGGGGATGTTGGCGCCCGTGATGCGTACGCCGTAGCGCGAGAGCTGCCGGTTGAGCAGCTCCTGCATGTCGGCGACGTCCGAGCCCCGCAGGTCGTAGGCGCGTTCGGTGCGCACCCTGCGGCCCCGCTGCCTGATGGCGTCCTGGACGGCGCTGGAGAGCACGAGGTCGAAGTTGCCCGCGCCGATGGTGCGTACGAACAGCACGGCGTCCGTGATGCGGAACTTCAGGAAGAACTCGATCGAGCGCAGCGGCACGTTCTCCTGCGTCGGGCAGGCGACGACCGGCGCCGAGTACGGGATCTCGGTGGCCGTGTCCACCACGAAGTCCACCCGCGACCAGGGGTGCCACAGGTAGTGGCGGCCGGGGTCGAGGGTGCGCGAGATGGCGCCGTAACGGGTCAGGATGCCGTTGGTGCCCTGCTCGATCTCGACGATCGAGGAGCGCCACCACCACAGCGCGCCTGCGATCAGGAACAGCAGCCCGAAGATGTAGGTGACGGTCGCGAACGTGTCGTAGACATCGCCCGCCGCGCCGTCCACATCCTGTATGGCCGCCATGACTCCGCTGATCACGGCGAGCAGCCCCAGCCAGACCGGGACCATCCACCACACCCTGCGGCGGTGCTTGGGGATGATGACCGGAACGAGCGTGCCCGCCTCGCCGCCCCGCAGGAGCTGCGGTATGTCGCCCCAGGGCGCCACCTCCTCGGTGATGACGGACCTGCGGTTGCCGACTGCTGCGCTCACTCTCCTGCCTCCCCGTACACATCGGCGCCGAAGGCACCGGCTGCACCGTCGGCACCCTCGGCGCGGTGCCTGCCGTGGGCGCCGTCGTTCTCGTCGCTGTTGTCGTTCTCGTCGCTGTTGCCGCTGTTGGCGGCTGCGCCGTGCCCGTTGCCTGCGCGTGCGGCACCCGTGTCGGGTACGGGCACACCGCCGGGTGCGCCCTGCGCCGGCGCGGTCGGCCGCTCCGCCTCGCGCAGTGCGCTGATCTCCGCCTCGCGCCCGTCGATACGGGCCGAGACCTCGGAGAGGCGTCCGCGCATGGCGGCCATGTCCTCCGTCGAGAACAGCTCGGTGCCGCGCTCGCCCACCAACTCCCGTGCCAGGGCGAGGAAGTCGACACCCGCGGCGCCGTCCTCTCCCCCGCCGCCGATCCGCACGAGCCGCGGCAGGTGGTCGGCGACGCCTTCCAGCGTGTCCAGCACCTGCTGCTGGTACCGGTACTCCAGGATCTCCGGCGCCTCGGCCGCCGTCACGGCGCGGATGTCGAGCGCCTGCGCCTCCAGCAGCGCCGCGTTCGCCTTCGCCTCGGACTCGGCCTGTACGTAACGCTGGCGTGCCATCGCACCCGCGCGGTTCGTCTCCCGCTCAAGGGCCGTGTCCATCTGCGCCTGGTGCTGCGCGATGTCGGCCTGGATCGAGGAGAGCTGCTCCTGCTGCGAGGCGAGTTCCTTGCTGAGGTCGCCCTCGTCCTGCTCCTTGCGGAGCTGGAGCGCGTACTCGTGCGTGTACGCCTCCTTGGCGACCCGCACCATCTCGGGGGACGCCAGGTCCATGCGGTAGCCGCGGTCGGAGGGTTCGGCGTGCGTGATGTTCGCGTTGGTCAGCTCGACGGCGGGCCTGAACTGCTGGTTGAGCTGCTCTAGCAGCCTGCCGGTGTCCTCGCCCACCATGTCGTAGATCCCCGCTGCCTCCTGCTCGTAGATCAGGCTGCGGATGGTCTCGCTCACCGCGTTGTTCAGCTTCTCCTCGAAGCCGCGCACCGCGCCGAGCGTGTAGACGAACTCCACGGGGTCGCTGATCCGGAACTGGATGAACAGGTCGATCGACGCCTTCACCCCGCCCCGCGTCGGCGCCTCACGCACCGGTGCGTTGAACGGGTACTCGCGCGTGGTGTTGATGATGTACGAAACGCGCTTCCACGGGTTGAGCAGGATGACCCGGCCGGGGCCGACGACCTGCTCCAGCTTCCCGAACCGGGTGATCAGCGCCTGGGACCCGTCAGGAACCATCACCATCCCCTGCCGCCACCACACGAAGGCGACGGCCGCGACGGCCAGCACCCAGTAGTGGATACCGAACAGCGGGTTGGTCAGCGCGCTGCTGTCCGTGAACGACGACAGCGCCGAGGTGATCGCCGTTCCCACGGCTCCCAGAACCAGCAGCAGCGAAACCGGCAGCATGCTCACGAACGAACGGCCGCGCGGCAGCACCATCGGACAGATGGTGTGCACCTGCTGCATACCGTCGCGCTTCTGCCCGCTGTGGTTCAGCTCCTCCCCCGCCTCGTCCAGCGGCACCGTCTTCTGCTCCATGACGGTGTCGATGGTTCCGCCCTGCTCGCGGGCCGCGGGGAAGTCGGACGGATCCATCCCGTCCTCCCGGTCGGCCCCGTCGGCCACGCCGGCCCGCCGGCGCAGCTCTTCCTCCGCCGCCTCACGCGGATCGGCTCCACCCGCCACGGCCCGGGCTGCCCCACTGGCCACAGCCCGCGGACCTTTGCGCGCACTCTCCTGCGCCACGTAACCCCCTCGTCCTCGGACGGCGCGTCACGCGCCCCCGTTTGCCTTGCACATGTAAAAGCCCCACCCTGTCAAAAAGTGCGGCTGTAAAGAAACCATCAAGATCCCCGCACGACGCTGCTGCCCAGTCGACTGCGCCTGACACGTCCCGGATCGGCAGCTGTCGACCAGCGGGGCGGCGGCCCCTTGGCGCTCGATGCCCCTCATGCCCTGGAAGAGCAGGATCAGGAGGGGCGGTGGAGGAACTGGAACTGGGCCCTTGGGTCGGCCTCGTCGAGGGCGGTCTCGCCGACGTCGAGGGCGATCTCGCCGACGTCGAGGGCGATCTCGCCGACGTGGAAGGCGGCGCGGTGCGGTCGTCGCGCGGCCGGCCTTGGGGAATCCCGGCCAGGTGCAAGTGTGCGCTGTCAGGGCGTGGCTGCCCGGCTCAGGGGGCGGCACAGCCGAGACAGGCGGGACCGGCAGGACCGGCCGGGGCGGTCATCAGGGAAGGTTCGGAGGCCCGGCCTGTGTCGATTCCTCGGTGAGCTGGTTCAGGGTGAAGCGGGCGGTCTCCCTCAGCCCGTCCCACAGGGTGGCGCCCAGGTGGGAGGCGATCGCCGTGGGCAGGTTGAGCAGCACGGACGGGTCGGGCAAAGCGGACCGGCCGGGGAGCGCGGAAAGGTCGGTCAGCACGGACAGGTCAGGCAGAGCCGAGAGGCCGCGCGTGGGAGGGCTGGGCGGACCGGGCGGGGAAGGGTGGTCGTTGAGCGGCAGCGAGGCGGCGGTCTCGACGGACTCGGACTCGGGCTCGAACGCGGACCCGGCGAATCCCGAAGCAGACGCGGCGGCAGCGGCTGCGTCGGCTCCCTCCGGCGGGTCCACAGCGCCGAAGCGGCGCTGGCGCTGCTGATACAGCTCCAGCGCGTGCCGGAAGTGCGTGATGCGGAAGTCGGGCCACAGCACGTCGAGAAAGACGAGTTCGGCGTAGGCGCAGTGCCACAGCAGGAAGTTCGACAACCGGTGCTCGCCCCCGGTGCGCAACAGCAGGTCGACATCGGGCAGTTCGGGCAGCTGCATGTGCTGGGCGAAGGTCTCGGCGGTGATCTCCTCGGCCGGAACCTTCTGGGCGGCCAGGGAGCGCGCGGTCTCACACAGGTCCTGGCGGCCTCCGTAGTTGAACGCCAGGCTCAGTTGCAGCGTGCTGTTGTCACGCGTGAGCTCCTCGACCTCGCGCAGCTTGTCCGTCACCTCAGCGGGAATACGCGGGTCCTCCCCGCCCAGCACGCGCAGCCGCACTCCGCGCTTGCGCAAACGCTGCGCTTCCCTGCTGATGACGTGCTGGGTGAGGAAGCGCACCAGGAAGCTGACCTCTTCCTGGGGGCGTGACCAGTTCTCGGCGGAGAAGGCGAACAGCGTCAGCCACTCGACCTTCGCCGCCAGCACGCCGTCCATGATCGCGTCGAGGGCGGCATGGGCGGCCATATGGCCGTGGGTGCGCTCCAGTCCGCGCTGCTGGGCCCAGCGGCCGTTACCGTCCATGATGCAAGCGACATGCCTGGGAGGGGTGTCGGGGGCCATCCACTCTCCAAATGAGCACATAGAGCAATCGACTGACTTCGGAGAGTGCATGCCCAAGCGCGAGTAGCGGTACCCCTTCGCCTCGCCACTCCTCGGGCCCGGGCGCTGCCCGGTGGTCCGGGCGTAACGGTCCGCGACCTCGTCGCCGCTGGTCATCGCTGGTCATCCACGCCCCAGGCCGGTTCAGGATGTGTGTTCGGGCGCCTGGTCCAAGTACTTGTTCCAGGGCCGGTTGAACCACGAACAGGTGCGGCATGGGCGGCATAAGCGGAACCAGTGACACCAGCGGCATGGACGGCATGGGCGGCACCAGCCGCATCAGGGCAGCGCGGCGCAGCGCACGCAGGTGGTCGCCGCGGGGCGTGCCTGAAGGCGTTCGGGCGGAATCGGGGTGCCGCAGTGGTCGCAGCGCCCGTAGTCGCCGCGTTCCAGCCGGTCCAGGGCTTGGTCGAGGTCGGACAGGTGCTCGCGGGCCTGGGCGAGGAGGGAGGCGACGTGAGCGCGTTCGAAGGCGGTGCTGGAGCCGTCCGGGTCGTGTTCGTCATCGACCGCCACCAGGGCGTTGGCCTCGACGATCGTGGCGAAGTCCCGTTCCAGCGCGGCGATCCGTTCCTCCGTGCCGGCCCGCTCCCCCGCCAGACGCGCACGGATGGCCGCCCGCTCGCTCGGGGGCGGCGCTGAACCCTCGGGGTCATCGCTCACTGCCGCGACAACACCGCGTCGCGGGGCCGCATTCCGCCGCCCGTTCGAGAGAGGCGGGGCGGCGGGGATGGCGGGGATGGCGGGAGCGGCCTGTGGGCCGCGCCGGTCGGAGGGGACGGACCGCACCCCCGTACCGGAAACCGGGGGCGGAATCCGGTACCGGGGCCCTGACCAGGGCGGCGCCACGCTACCGACTCGCACACCCCCGGGAGTCAGGCGCGGGAGTCAGGCGCGGGAGAGTGCCTGGGCCGGTGGGGTGCGGAGGGCCTGGCGGGTCGGCAGTTCGATGGTGAGGAACGTGATGCCGACGACCACGACAGTCACGGCAGGCAGCAGCCAGGACGGCCCCGCGGGCCAGGGCTGGTGGAGGAACCCGACGGACAGCAGCCCCAAGGGCACCACGGACAGCAGCAGCCCTGTGCCGAGCGCCACAGCGGCGATCAGCGTCGCCTCGCGCCGCATCATCGCTCTGACCTGGAAGGGCGTGGCGCCGATCAGTTGGAGCGTGGCCAGTTCCGTGCGGCGGCCCGCTGTGGTGGCGACCAGCTTGTTGGCGATGCCGAGGAGCAGGTAGCCGAGCAGTACGGCCAGGACCACGATGTTGATCCACAGTTCCGGCGGAACACTGCCCACACCCCCCTGTCCCCCCTGTCCCCCTTGATCCGGCTTGCCGGGGCTGTCGTCCAGGGCCAGGCCCGGCCGGGACGAGGCCAGAGCTGCGACGTTGCGCTGCGCCTCGTCCGTGCCGTCCGTACGGGCCAGGATGTTCTGGTCGAGACCCGTGGTGGTGTGGCCCGCTGCCAGGTCGCGGGAGAGCGCGACGGGGCCGAAGCCGAGGCCCCGTTCGTACGTCGCCACCACGCGCGCTGTGACCGGGGCGCCGTCACCGAGCACGAGCTTCACCCGCTGCCCCACCTCGGCTTCGCGGGCCCCGGCGACATCCGTGCTGACGGCGACGGTGTTCCCCGTTAGCTGTGACAGGCTGCCGGTCCGCACGTCGAGGTCGAAGACGCCGCGCGCCTGCGGGGTCAGTACCAGCGCCGAGCTGGACTCGGTCTCGATGTCCCCCGCCATCTTGTACGGCCACAGCGCCGTGGTCGTGGTGACGGGGGCGGCGGCCCGTACACCCGGGGTGTCCCGTACGTCGGCGAGCAGGCCCTCGGGCACGCCCCCGAGCCCGGGCGCGCTCACGCCGAGCTGCGCGCGGGTGCCGTCCTCGACATCACCGGAGGTCGCGGCCAACACGGTGGTCTGGGTCAGCGCATAGGTGAGCGTGAAGACCACGGCCATCGCGAGGGTGGTGACGGCTCCGGCGACGCGCAGCGCGTAACCGTGGCTGTTGGCGACTGCCAGCCATGTCGAAGCCGACGCCTTCGGCGGCAGCTTCCTCGCCAGCGTGCGGCCGATACCGCTGACCAGCACGGGGCCCGCCAGCGCCAGCCCGATCGCCGCGACAATGCCGGCCATGGACGTCACCGCGGCGCCCGCCTGCGAACGGGTCAGCAGGGGCGTGATCGAGATCCCGGTCGCGACGACGATCAGGCCGAGACCGACCTGACCACGCGCCTTCGACGGCGTACGGGGTTCGCTGCGCGACTCGGCGACGGCCTCGGTCGGCGGCATCCGCGAGGTACGCCACGCGGCGCAGCGGGCCGCCACGGTCACGACGCCGACCAGCAGCACCGCGGCGGCGACGGCAGGCAACGGACCTACTGTCAGGGGCAGTCCGGGCGGCAGCATCCCGGTGGAGACCAGCAGATCGCGGAAGCGTTCGGCCAGGACGTAGCCGAGACCGACACCGGGCACCGTCGCCACGAGGGCGATGAGCGCCGCCTGCGCTGCGGCGAGCCGGCGTATCTGCCGGGGAGTCGCACCGACCGCGCGCATAAGGGCGAGTTCGCGGCGCTGGGCCTGGATCGAGACGGAGAGCGCCCCGCCCACGATGAACCCCACCACGAGAAGGGTGACGCCCGCCAACGACCCCGCGAGAGCTGGGAGGAGCGAGCGCGCCGCCGTCGTACCCGGCGACTCCGCATCACCCCTGGCAGCCCCCATGGAGACGGTCAGCCCACTGTCCCGCACGGCCGCGCGCACCTCGTCCACGACCTTGCCACCGGCCCCCGGCTCGGCACGTACGGCGATCAGGTCGGCCGTACGGGGGGCGGCGTTGGCGGAGTTGGCGTTGGCGGGGGCGGCCTTCGCGGGGGCGGCGTTGGCGCCGACCTGGTTCGCGCCGACCGGGTCCGTATGGGCCGCGTTGGCGATGTGGGCCGCGTTCGCGCCGGAAGCCGTATGCGCGCCGGCCGCGTTCACGTTCGACGCCGCGTTCACGTTCGACGCCGCCTTCGCGCTCGACGCCGCCTTCGCGTCCGCGTCCGCGTCCGTGCTCGCGCTCGGGTGGTTGGCGAGCCGTGTCGCCGTGGCGTCAGTGAAGTAGACGCCGGTGCCCGGGGATTGGAGTACGGCGGAGACACGGTAGGTGCCGGGGCGTCCGGCCGCGACCACCTTGACGCGGTCACCCGGCTTCGCGTGCGCGGCGGCTGCCGTGTCCTTGTCCAGGGCCACCTCGCGCGGCCCTGCCGGTGCCGTGCCGTCGATGTGCGGTGCGGGGAGCAGGCCGGTCGATGACCAGCCGTGACCGTTGACGCTCGGGTCTTCGGACGGTACGGCGACACCGCGCCCTGTGACGACGGCGGCGGGGAAGCTCAGATCGCTCACCGCGCTCGCGACGCCCGGCAGCCGTGCGAGCCTGTCGGCGAGTTCGGCCGGCACCCGGGCACGTTCCGGGAGCGTGACCGGCAGGTCGCCGGGTGGACGGTGGGTCTGGCTCGCCGAGACGACCACATCGGCGCGGGCGAGGCGCTCGACCGGTGCGTGCGAGCGCCAGCCGGACTCGGCCAGTACGCCGATGGCGGTGACCATCGCGGCTCCGCCCAGCGTCGCGCAGGTCACGGCCAGCAGCGCCGCGATTCTGCGGCGTGCCATGTGCCAGGCCAGATACAGCATGCGCTACTCCGTCTCCAACGCCGTGACACAGGTGGCCAGTTCGCCCGCCGTGGGCTTCACACGCGTGTCCACGACGCGCCCGTCGGCCATGACCTTCGCCAGGTCGGCACGGGCTGCGGCGGCCGGGTCGTGGGTGACCATCACGACGGTCTGGCCGAGGCCGTCCACCAGGTCACGCAGCAGCGCGAGCACCTCCCGGCCGGTGCGCAGATCGAGCGCGCCCGTCGGCTCGTCGGCGAACACGACGGCGGGCCTGGCCGCCAACGCGCGGGCTATGGCGGCCCGTTGCTGCTGGCCACCGGACAGCTCGGCGGGGCGGCGGGTCAGCCGGTCTGCCAGGCCGACCCGTTCGACCAGGCCGCGCACCCACTCACGGTCGGGCGACCGGCCCGCGAGCCGCAGCGGCAGCATGATGTTGTCCTCGACGCTGAGGGACGGCACCAGGTTGTAGGACTGGAAGATGAAGCCGACGCTCTTCCTGCGCAGTTCGGTGCGGCGGGTCTCGTTCAGCGTGCCGATCTCCGTGCCGTCGATGAAGGCACGCCCTGCGGTAGGCGAGTCCAGCCCGGCCGCGCAGTGCATCAGCGTGCTCTTGCCGGAACCCGAAGGCCCCATCACGGCGAGGAACGTGCCGCGTTCGACCACGAGCGACACCTCATCGAGCGCCCGGACGTCCCCGGGGTACGTCTTGGTGACACCGGCCAGTTCCACGGCGGGCGTCCGCCGCCCACTCCCGGGCCCCGGCTGCCGCATACGCGTGCGCGGATCGGCCGTGTACGTACGCGTGCGCGGATCGGCCGTACCCAGGTCTGTCGCGCCCAGATCCGTCGCGCCCAGATCCGTCGCGGGGAGAGCCGTCGCGGGGAGATCCACTGTGCGGAGACCCACTGTGCGGAGGTCAGGGCCGCCGTTACGAGAGGCGGCGGGGCCGGTGTCCGCCCCGCGGCGGCCCCCGTTGCGGCGGAACTTCACGCTCGCCTCCGCCTGCGGTAGTGGACGACGAGTGCGGCAGCGAAGGCCAGGGTGGCCAGCCCCATACCGATACCGACGAAGACGCTGATGCCCCCGATCGACGAGGTCACCGCGTTCAGCACGGCGCTGACCAGCAACAACAGCCACAGCACCGGACGCGCCATGCCGGCCTGCGAGGTCTCGGTCCGCTCCGGCCGCCTCGCCTCGGGCGCCGCGAAACTGCGGTAGGGATCGGTCACGGAATGCTCCCTGTTCGTAGGGCCGTTGGTCCGTCGGACCGGTCGGCCGACCGATGACCGTCGGGCCGCCGGCCGCCGGGTCGTTGACCGTCGGGCCGTCGACCGTCGGGTCATTGACCGTCGGGCCGGTGGGCGGTGGGGCCGGTCGGCCTTGTCCATTGGCATACGACGACGCTACGAACGATCACCACGGCGAACGATCCAGCGCACGGGAAAGCCCGGGTACAGCAGGCTGTACTCCCCAGACGCCGCCGTACTCCCCAGACGCGGCTGTACCCCACACGCGGGCCGTACTCCCCGCACGCACGCCCCTGCCGGGAGGCACCTCGCGGTGCTCTATTGTCGGCGTGTCACCGTGTCGCCGTCGCCGCTCCTTCGCGAGGCGGGGTACGGCATCGGACGGAGCGCTCGAAGCGGTCGGCTCATCTGGCGGCCCTCACACGGGAAGTGACCCTGTCATGCGGGTTGTGATAGCCGAGGACGATCCGCTGCTGCGCGAGGGACTCGCGCTGCTGTTGCGGGCGGAGTCGCTGGACGTCGTGGCCACGGCGGGCACTCCCGACGAGTTCCTGGAGGCGGTCGCAACCCACGCGCCCGATGTCGCCATCGTGGACGTACGGATGCCGCCGACCCACACGGACGAGGGGATCGTCGCGGCGGTGAAGGCGAGGCGGAGTCAGCCGGACCTGGCCGTGCTCGTACTGTCCGCCTACGTCGAGCAGGCGTTCGCCACGGACCTGCTCGCCGGGGGCAGCGCCCGGCTCGGTTATCTCCTCAAGGAACGGGTCGGCCGGGTGCAGGAGTTCCTGGAAGCGCTGCACCGCGTGGCGGACGGTGGCACCGCCATCGACCCCGAGGTCGTCGCGCAACTCTTCGCCCGTACGCTGCCCGACACCCGCCTGAACCGCCTCAGCCCCCGTGAACGCGACGTGTTGGGCCTGATGGCCGAGGGCCTGGGCAACACCGCCATCGCGGAACGGCTCGTGGTCACCGAGGGCGCCGTGCACAAACACATCCGCAACATCTTCACCAAGCTGGACCTGACCCCCACCGACCGTACGGACAGACGCGTCGCCGCCGTTCTGCGCTACCTGGACGAAGCCGACCGCCGCGCCTGACCGTCCGCTACGTCCGTCCCTGGGCCGGCCGGTCGTCGCGCTCCCGCCGCCACAGCACCGCGAGTCCGGTGACGCAGGCTGCGGTGACCAGGCCGCAGGCGAGGTTCACCCCGGGCGCCCCGCCCACGCTCGACACCACCAGGTTGGCCACAGCGCTCAGCACCAGCAGCACCCACAGCGCCGAGCGGAGGACGCCGCGTGCGCGCGGACGCACGCCGTCGCCGGGCCCCGGTGCGGTGGCGTATCGAGGGTCGTTGTCCAGCATCCCGGCTCCGTTCGACGGACGAACACGTCGTCTCTGCCCCCGTACCCAGACGTTAGGGAACCCGGGCACCGGCGGCCGATCCCGTGGGCTGGCCGGAACGAGGTACAGCAGGCTGTACTCTCCGGCCGCCGACCCACTGCCCGACCGGCCCCCGCCGTAGGGTCACCGACGAAGGGGAGGCACGAATGTGCGCAGCGCGGGACTCAGCGTCCGGGGCAGGAACAACGGGGCCAGCGGGCACGGCGGGGCGAGCCGAGGCGGCGGACCGAGCCTGGGCGGCGGACCGACTGGGAGCGGCCGAATCAGCCAACTCGGCGGGCTCGGCGAGCTCGGCGGACCCGACGGACTCAGCGGACCCGACGGACTCGGCAAAACCAGTGGACCCGGCGGACTCAGCGAATCCACCGGAACCAGCGAACCCACCGGAAACAACTGACCCGTCCCGGCCAGCCAGCTCGACCGGGCCCCAACTCCCCGACAGCGGCGGGCAGGACGCGCCGTACACGGGCTTCAAGAGGGTCGTCGCCCGAGCGGCGACCGCATCGCTCGCCTCGCTGGAGCAGCTCGTCGGTGGTCTGGGCACCGCCGTACTGGCGCTGTTCGCGCTGCTGTGGCTGCTGTTCGGCCTGGTCACCGTCCCGTTGGGCGTGGGCCTGCTGCTGACGCCCACCGCGCTGCACGCCGTGCACGGGCTGGCGCACAGGGAACGCGGCAGGCTCGGCCGCTGGGGCCCCGAGATCATGGGGCCCGCGGCGGCCCCGACCCGGCTGCGCGAGGCGTGGGCCGCCCCCGTCACGTACCGGACACTCGGCTGGCTGCTGTGGCATGCCACGTTCGGACTGCTGCTGGGCCTGATGGGCGTCCTGCTGCCGCTCTTCGCCGTACGGGACAGCACCTTCCCGCTGTACTGGCCGCTGGCGCCGGAGGACGCGTCGAGTACGTCCCTGGGCTTCGGCGTTGCGCACACCTGGATGGACGCCGCCGCCGTCTGCCTGCTGGGAGTGGGCTGGTTCGCCATCATCGTGGGTCTGACGCCCGGCATGGCACGGCTTCAGGCGGCGCCGGCGCGGCGTCTGCTGACAGCGGGCCCCGGCACCGACCTGTCGCTGCGGATCGCGGAGCTGACCGCCACCCGGGCCGGCGCGCTGGACGCCCACGCCACCGAACTGCGCCGTATCGAGCGCTCGTTGCACGACGGTACCCAGAACCGGATGGTGACGGTCACCGTTCTGCTCGGCGCCGCACGCCGCATGGTGGCCCGCGATCCCGCGGGTGCGGACGACATCCTCGAACGGGCACAGAGCGCGGCCGAACAGGCGCTGGCCGAACTCCGTACCGTCTCCCGGAGCATCCTGCCGCCCGTACTCGCCGACCGCGGACTGACGGGCGCGCTGTCCGGTCTCGCCGCGAACTGCACGGTCCCCTGCGACATCGAGGTCGAGGCGCCCGAGCGGTGCGCCGCGTCCGTGGAGGCGACCGCGTACTTCGTGGTGGCCGAGGCGCTGACGAACATCGCCAAGCACAGCGGGGCGCGGCGCGCGTCCGTGACGGTGCGAGGTGGTGGCGGCCAACTGCGCCTGCGCATCGAGGACGACGGCAGGGGCGGAGCCGACGAGCAGGGCGGTTCGGGGCTCACCGGCATCCGCCGCCGCGTCGCCGCGCACGACGGCACGCTCACCCTGTCCAGCCCGCCCGGCGGCCCCACGGTCCTTGAGGCCCAGCTCTCCCGGGGCGTCTGACACACGCTTCGGGCTCGCCGTCCTGCGCCACAAGAGGGCCACCACCTCAAGCCCACCGGCCGGACGGCCGCAGGGGGGTACAGCCTTCTGTACCGGTAACCGGGGTGCGTGCGGCAATGTGCCCCGGACCCGCGGTTGATGTGCTGAGCGCGTCACGTCAACCACCCCCGAAGAGGCATCCGTTGAGTATCCGCCGCCATCCATTGACCTGGTTCTTCGCGCTGTCGCTCCTGTTGAGCTGGGCCGCATGGACGCCGTACGTCCTGTCCGGGAACGGCCTGGGGATCTGGCACTTCAGCTTCCCGGAGACGGGCGGCAGCTCCCAGCTGCTGGGCGTTCTGCCGGGGGCCTACCTCGGCCCGATCGGCTCGGCGCTTCTGGTCACCTCCCTGACCGAAGGGCGCGCCGGGCTGCGGGCCTGGGCCGGCCGGATGGCCAAGTGGCGGGTCAGCTGGCGCTGGTACGCGGGCGTGATCCTCTCCGTACCCGCCGTACTCGTCGTCACCTCCGTACTGCTGGGCGCGCGTGGACCGGTGGCGCCCTCCGTCATGGTGCTGACCGCCTACCTTCCCGCCCTGGTCCTGCAGATGGTCACCACCGGGCTCGCGGAGGAGCCCGGCTGGCGTGACTTCGCCATGCCGCGCCTGCAGCGCCGCTACGGTCCCGTGGGCGGGACGATGGTCATCGGGCCGCTGTGGGGCGTGTGGCACCTGCCGCTCTTCCTGACCGAATGGGGCGGCTGGCCGGACGCGAGCTGGAACATGCCGGTGGAGTTCCTCCTCACCACCGTCGCGTTCAGCTTCGTCATGACCTGGGTGTTCAACCGCACAGGCGAGAGCCTCCCGCTGGCCATGCTGCTGCACACCAGCGTCAACAACTTCTACTCCGTGGCCTGGAGCGACATGTTCCCGTGGCTCCCGGAGTCGTACACCACCCATGTCTTCCTGCTCTCCTCCACCGTCGCCGCCGTGATCCTCCTGATCGCCACCCGGGGCCGCCTCGGCGCTCCCCCGGTGTCCGGTAGCGCCCCCCGGACCCGCCCCGGCCTCACTCCCCGGACAGCGCCGGGGAGTGAGGCCGGGCAACGGGCCAGTGGATCAACGGGTCAGCAGGTCAGCAGGTCAGCGGGTCAGCGGGTCAGCGAGCGCAAAGCAATGAATCAGCTACAGCAATGAAGCGGCTGCCGTGCAAACTGATTGCGCCATGCATGCATAGCTCGGCCGAAACAGAGAGCTGTTACTGGAGAACAGGCGCCCCGTAGAACGCTCGTAACAATTCAAGCGCCCTGTGCCTGCGCGCCTACGACCACATGCAACTGACCGCCGCCCCATATGAAGGCGGCGGTCAGCCGATGACCGACCCTCGGTCGGAATAGCAGGGGGGGGCTGCCCTCCCGAGGGTCGGAGTTCTTTATGTGTCGGCTCTGCGAAGGAGGCACGTCAATTGTTCACAGGGAAAGCGGAGTTCAGAGCGAAGCCGTGCACTTACGGGCGGATGTCCCGCGCTTACGCATATCCACAGGCCGCCGCGTTCCTGAACAACGCGAAGGCGCGGAACGGAATGGAGGAGTCGCATCCACCGGAGTCGCGTCCATCACCGCCGTCGGCTTGGCCGCCTCCCTGGGCCTGATCGTCTCCCTGGGCCTGATCGTCTCCTTGGGCTTGACCAGAGCGCGGGGCCGGCCTTCGCGTTCCCCCTCGGATTCGCCCTGCCCCTCCGCGCTCTCCGCGAGGTACGTGCGCCACGAGCCGACCCCCAGCACGACATCGGCGACGAGCGCGAGAACGGCCAGCACATCGGCCGCGTGGACACCGGGCCGACGCGCTCCACCTGGCTGCGCGCTTTCGTCGTCCACGGCGCCCCCGCCGCGACGCACCCGCTGCCCCCGCACCGTGTCCTCGTACCCCTGCTCCCCCACTGCTCTCATCTGCCCCATCCCCCTCGTTCCAGCTCCCAGTCGGTCGGCCTTCCTCCCCGCCCGCCCCTCACGGACCCCGTACCTCACCAGCCCGTCCCAAGGTGTGATGCGGCACCCGGCGCAAAAGTTCACGGCTCTTCCCGTCTGTTTCGCAGCGGGGTCGGCTCCCTCAACTTCCGCCTCCCTCAACGGCCGGCCTCCTCAGCTGAGATCCAGTACCGCCTTCCCGCGCGGTCGTCGCTCCAGCACCGCGCCAACCGCCTCCGGGGCCTCCTCCCAGCCGCCCCGCCAGGTGAGTGGGCACCCAGTTCGCGCAAGCCGGCGCCCTGGGGGGCCGAGCGGTCAATCAGTGGTGCGCGCATGGCCGTTCACCTCCCGTGTCACCTCGTGTTCGTCTGTCACCTCATGTGCGTCTGTCACCTCGTGTGCGTCGCGACGTGTCGTGCGCAGTCACCCGGCCATTTCTTGCCGGTGACCAGCACTTGCCGTCAACAGTCATATGCTGGCTGCTAGCAGTTGGTGCTACGCTGCCTCGCATGGCGGCTACGACCCTGCGCGAGCGCAAGAAGCAGCGCACCCGGCAGCAGCTCATCGACACCGCCCTCGACCTGTTCACGGAGCGCGGCTTCGACGGCACGACGCTCGACGACCTGTGCGACGCCGTCGAGGTCTCCCAGCGCACCTTCTTCCGGAACTTCGCCGGCAAAGAAGACGTCGCTCTCTCCCCCGCCAACGACCTGTGGGCGGCCTGCCTGGAGGAGTTGAAGGTCCGCGCCCCTGAGGCGGAAGGTGCCGGCCTTCTGGAGTTGCTTCAGGAGGCGCTGCTGGCCGCGCTGGAGCAGATGACGGACGAAGCGTGGACCCAGCGGCTGGCGCTCAGCCGTCAACTGGCCGACCGGACACCGTCGGTCGACGCGCACGGACGTCAGTTCTGCGAGCGCACCGGTCGCGCCCTCCTCGGCGTTCTCCACGACTCGCTGGACCTGCCCGCGCCGCACGACCTGCGCGCACGGCTCGCGCTCGACATGGTGACGGCGGCGTTCCACCAGGCGCTGCGCGACTGGTCGGCCCGGACGGCACGTGAGCCGGCGCCGTCCGCACGGGAGGCGGCCCAACCGGCGCGTACGTCGGGGCAGTCGGCGTGCAAGTCGGCGCGGGCGGCACGGAAGAGCGTGCCCACGCGGGACGAGCTGATCGCTGATCTACGGTCGGCCTTCGCGGCCCTGCCCGGTGCCCTCAGTCTTCCCGCGCGCCCACGGACCGGGCCGCACCCCGCGCCCTAGGCGCATGAGTCCGATGCCTTCGACCGCCATACGCGGCGTACCGTCCCGCGAGAGGGGATGGCACACCGTGCCGTTCTCCACCTTTGGTGAGAGACGGCGCTCCTCCCCGAGCCTGATGATCATGCCCACGCGCGCTCCTAGGCTCGTCGGCGTGACAGCACGTAGCGGCAACCGGTTCTTCCGGGGGTTTCCGTTCGGCACGCGGCGAGTTCCGCCCGTTTGCCGGCACCCGGAGTCCGCGCCGAGGGCACGCTCACCTTCCACGGAAAAGTGAGAGACGGTCAGGAATAACTCACATCGCCGAACCGTCTTCGGCCTCCCCGACGTCGTGAACGGGTAGAGGAAAACGACAACGTGCTCCCGGCCCGGGTCACTTCGTCTCTTCGGTCCGGCCGTGGGCGTACGTTGCCCGTCCTCACGTCAACCTGGCTGCTTCTCGTTCTTTTCACCGTAAGAATCCAAGGGAGACAGGGCGTGTTTGAACGCATAGCCGAACCGGTAATTCGCCGGACTCGACCGGTACTCGTGGTCACCCGGTAATGGTGACCGACATGGTGCAGCCCCCCACATCCTCGGAAGTGACGCGGCAGCGTGGTCGTGCTTCTCGCTCACGGCGAGAACATGAGAAATTGCTGCTGCAACTCTTGCGCACCCACGGCCCGCTGACCCGAGGCGAGTTGGGGAGACTCTGCGCCCTGTCCCGCACCACCCTCTACGACGTGGTCGGCTCCCTCATGGACAGCGGCGCCGTGATCGCCTGGGTGCCCGAGGTCAAGGAACGCAAGCGGGGCCGCCCGGCGGAGAAGCTGTCCCTGAACCCTGAGACCGACCGCTCATAGCCGACCGCTGACCGTTCCACCGGCCATCGACTCACGACCGGCGGCGATCCCGCGCGGCACGAAGTAATGGCCCTCGGCCCCGCCGTTGCCCACTACGCACCCGATGCGCGGACGACCAGTGCCCGTGCCGCGCCGGTGTACTCGGCGGGTTCGAGGAGGGCCTCGACCTCCTCGGTACTGAGGTGGGCCGCCACCTCGGGGAGGGCGCCTGCCACCTGAGCCAGGGGCTTGCCGGTCCGTGCCGCGTCCGATGCCGCCTCGGTGAGCAGCTGCTTCGCGCGCGCCTTGCCGATCCGCTGCGCCAGTACGGCGGCGATGCGCTCGGACATCATGAGGCTTCCGGTGAGGCCGAGGTTCTCGTGCATCCGGTCCGGCCTGACCACCAGACCCTCGGTGAGTTCCGCTGCCGTGTGGGCGGCGCCTCCCGTCAGCCGTAGGCATTCGCGAAGGAGCAGCCACTCCGCGTGCCAGGCACCGGCCGACCGTTCGTCCTCCGAGGCCAGGCACTGGGTCAAGCCTGCCGCCAGCGAGGGCACTTGGAGCGCCGCACTGCGGATCATGGTGCTGAGCACCGGGTTCCGTTTGTGCGGCATGGCGGAGGAGCCGCCCCGGCCCGCGACATGTGGTTCGGCCACCTCTCCGATCTCGGTCCTGGAGAGCGTGAGGACATCGACCGCGATCTTCCCGAGTACCCCGGCTGTCAGGGCCAGAACGGCCGCGAGGTCGGCGATCGGGGTGCGCAGCGCGTGCCAGGGGAGGACAGGGCGCGCGAGCCCGGTCTCGGCTGCGTAAGCGTCCGTGAGCCGGTCGAGGTACTCGCCGGGGTCGGGCCTGCGGCCGTCGTGGAGAGCGGCGTACTCCAGGTATCCGGCCAGCGTGCCGGAGGCGCCCCCGAGCGAAACCGGCAGGGAAGCGAGTACGCGGTCCACGCGCTGCCGTGCGTCGAGAAGCGACTGCCGCCAGCCGGCCGCCTTGAGCCCGAAGGTGGTCGGGACGGCGTGCAGTGCGAGGGTCCGGCCTGCCATCACCGTGTCCTGGTGCCGCTCGGCGAGTTCGGCCAGTGCCTCGGCCGAGCGGTCCAGGTCGGCCACGGTCAGCCGCAGCGCGCGTACGCAGACGAGCATCGCGCCGGTGTCGAAGATGTCCTGGCTGGTGGAGCCGCGATGCACGTATTCGGCAGCGGCCGGATCATCTGCTGCGACCAGGCTGCTGAGCGCCCGTACCACTCCGACCACCGGGTTCGCGGTCTCACGAGCTTCGACGGCGAGTGCCCTGATGTCCATGTGGTCGGCCCTGGCGGCGCGGGTGATCGCGCGCACGGCTTCCAAGGGAACGCTCCCGAGCCCCGCCTGCGCCCTGCCGAGCGCCGACTCGGCGTCCAACAGTGCCTGGAGCCACGCGCGGTCGCAGAGTGCGGCCTCGGTGGGAGTCCCGGCCCTGACGGGTGACAGCAGGCCGGTGTCGGCCCCGCCGTCGAAGGAGGCGGAGGAGGCGGAGGAGCCTGAAGGGCCGCCCGGCTGGGCAGGGTCGGACGGGTCGTAGGGGTGGGGCATGGCGTTCTGCCTTCTTCCTCGGAGGGAGCGAACCGTTCACCGGCCGGGGCAGCCCGGCAACCCGGGCCCCGGCAACCCGGCACTCGGTTGTGGGGCGGCCGTCACGCCGGGAGCACCGTGCTGAGCCGGTCCCGCCCGGCGTCCTCGCGGGCCTCGGCCTCCCGGCTCTGGCTCTCCTGGCCGGCCGGAGGGGCGAGTACGGCACGGGCTATGGCGTCGGAATCGCCGAGCGTCACGGAGTTCACGCCGGGGCGGATACCGGCGGCTGTCACCCAGTGCACCGACTCGGTGGGGACGCCGTAGGCGAAGCGCCTGGGGTGGGCGTGCCCGTGCGCGTCCACCGTCCGGTACGGCCGTGGCGTGACGGCGAGACCGCCCGTCTCGTAACTCGTGCCGCAGGCACCGTCGATCCGGTAGGGCACCGCCTGCCCCGTCGCGACGAGGTGCCTCAGCAGCGGGTCGGCTGTGCGCCGTATGTCCGGCTCGGGAAGCCGTGCCTCGATCAGCACCGTGGCCCTGACCGGCTCTCCGCCGACCCTGCGCGAGGTGGCAACGAAGGCCGGTCCCGCCGTGTCGGTGCCGGTGTCCGTGCCGATGCCTGTGCCGATGCCTGTGCCGGTGCCGGTGCCGGTGCCGCTGTCCGTTCCGGTGCTGGTGTCTGTGTCGATCTTCAGGTCGGGGCCCATCAGTTCCACGGTCCCCGCGTCGATCAGTGCGAGCAGTTGCTCGATGCGTGAGACCGGCGGCCCGATGGAGAGGAAGGCGTTGAGCGGTGTGTACCAGCCCTGAAGGTCGTCCCGGTAGGAGTTGCCCTCCAGTCCGCCGTGGTCCACCGCGAGCCGGATCTCGTTGCGCAGATCGCGCAGCACGTCCAGTGCGGCCTTCAGGGGACCGCTCACATTCCCCGCCCTGGCGTCCGTGACATCGCCGGCCAGGTGGTCCAGCAGCCACGTGTTGAAGCTCGCGCGGTCCGTGAACGGGCGGTCGCCGTAGGGCCGCGCGATGCTGTCCCAGTCCCAGCGGTCCGCCGCCGCGATGCCCCATTCGTCCAGCACGCGCCGTTCCGCCTCGCTGCCGGAGGCTGCCATGTAGCGCCGCACGAACCGGTGGGTGTCCCCGTACGCCGTGTCGGCTCCGGCTTCCTGGCGGGAGGCGAGAAGCGTCTCGTAGTAGACGCTCTCGACTTCCTTGGCGATCAGTGGCCACAGGTCGGCGCCGAAGTGGACCCGCTCGCCGCCGGCTGCCCTGGCCCGCAGGCGTTCGACCGTCCCGCCCCTGAGCAGTCGGGGCAGATACCGGCCGTGGGCGCCCTTCTCGTTCTCACCGCGCGCGTGGTACGGAATGCCGCGCCGGGACCCGGCACAGATGCGCGGTTCCCTCCCGGACGCGCGGTAGACCAGCTTGCCGCCCGACCTCTCGAACGTGCCGCCCCTGCCGACGGTGAGGAGCGCCAGGTGGTCGAAGAAGTTCAGGCCGAGGCCGCGTAGCAGTACGGGCGAGCCCGGGGCCACGGCGGACAGGTCGAGGTCGGCCGGGTTGGCCGGCAGAACGTAGGTGAGCCCGTGGTCCGTGGCCTCCCGGGTGAGCTGTTCCTCCCGCTCCGTGGGCCGCGCGGGCACGTGCCCCTGGGCGAGCACGACAGCGTCCAGGCCGTCGAGCCGGGTTCCGTCCGCCAGCGTCAACGCCTGTGTGCGGTGCGGGCCTTCGCGCGTGTCGTCCAACGCGGTCGCGCTGGTGCGGTGTTCGACGACCGTGAGGTGGGCCGGCGCCTCCGCGACCACGTTCCGGTAGACGTCTTCGAGGTAACGGCCGTAGAGGGCGCGGCTCGGATAGGAGTCAGGCCCCAGCTTCCTGGCCTCGGCCCGGACCGCGTCGGCGGCGTCCGTCGCTTCGGCGGCGTCCGTACCGGCGTCAGCTGAGGGGCCCTCCGAGGAGCCACCGGAGGAGCCGCCGTACGTGTCGTCGGGGGAGGCGTCCGCCCGCTCGGCGCGTACTCGGGCCCGCACCCACTCGTACAGGCTGGGGCCCGGCTCGACCGGCCCTTCCATGTCGACGCTGCCGTCAGTGAAGACGGTGACCTGCGAAGCGACGGTGTTCATCAGCAGCAGGGGTGATTGCGCCGTGCGCCAGACCTTGCCCGCTCCTGGCGGGTAGGGGTCCACGACATGGACGGTCACGGCGGAGTGCGAGGGTGACCTCCGCTCGTGCGCGCAGATCCTCTCCAGGACCGACAATCCGCGCGGCCCGGCTCCGACGAGGCAGACACGCAGCAGCCTCGGGACACTCATAGGAAAACTCACGCCCATCCGTTCGGAGTTGTCAGAAGTCCTTGACCGAAATCGCCTCGCCCGGGCAGGAGCGTGCGGCTTCCCACACGTCTTGGTGCAGCTCATGGGGAGGCTCGGGGTCAAGGAGTACGACGGTTCCGTGCTCCTGTTCCTGGTCGAAGACCTCGGGCACTGTGAATGCGCACAGACCGCAGCCGACACAGGCATCGGTATTGGTGATCACGCGCACTGATTTCCTCCGTTGTTCTCCTGCGGAATGGTCACCAGGTGACGGGGAGTTCGTACACACCGAACACGGGACTGGTGTCGGTGTAAATGCGGACTTCTGCTGCGGGTATGGCAAGCGAAAGCCGGGGGAAACGCTGGAACAGCGCGGGAAGTGCGGCGCGCATCTCCATGCGGACGAGGTTCTGCCCCGTGCACTGGTGGATTCCGTGGCCGAAGGCGAGATGCCCGGAGGTGTTCCGCTCGATGTCCAGCTGGTCGGGTGCTTCCTTGAACCACTCGGGGTCCCGGTTGGCCGACGGCAGGGCGACCGTGATGGACTCGCCGGCCTTGAGGAACTGGCCGCCGAATTCCAGGTCCTCAAGGGGGGAACGGGGAACGCCGAAATGGAAGATCGTCACGTAACGGAGAAGTTCTTCCAGCGCGTTGTCGACGAGGTCCGGATCTGCCGTGAACTTGGCGAGCTGGTCCGGGTGCGCGAGAAGGGCGAAGGTTCCCAGCGCCATGGCGCTCGACGTCGATCCGTGCCCGCCGCTCAGCATCATCGCGCCGATTCCGGTGATCTCCTCGGCGTCGAGCGTGCCGTCCTCGGCGAGGGTACGCAGCAGACCGTCCTGCTGCCCGCCCGACTTGGCGACGCCACGCAGCAGCTCGTACAGCCTGTCCATGGCGGCCGAGGCGTCGTCGGCCGTGGAGTTCAGCCCGAACAGGACCTTGCTGTCCCGCTGGAACTCCTCGCGTTCGCTGTACGGGACACCGAGAAGTTCGCAGATGGTCAGGGACGACAGCGGCATGGTGAAGTTCTCGACGAGGTCGACGGGCCCCCCGTGCCGCTCCATCCCGTCCAGCAGGTCTGCCACGATCCGGTCGAGCCGGGGGCGCAGCTCCCGCATCCGGCGGGCCGTGAACTTGCCCGTCAACTGCTGGCGTATGCGCGTGTGTTCGGGCGGGTCCAGGTCCAGGACCCAGCCGGGCAGCGCGGGAACGCCGAAGAAAGGCTCGACGCCTGGCCGCGCCACCGGTGCGCGCTTGAATTCCGAACGCGCGCTGAAACGCGGGTCCGACAGCAGCTGACGGACCAGTGAGTGGCTGGTGACAAGCCAGCCGATGTGGCCGTCGGGGTAGCGCATGCGACGTATCGGCTCGTGCTCGCGGTAGGTGGCGAGTTCCTCCGGCGGGGAAAACGGACACGTCCGCTCCGTCGGGTATGAAGGGACGTCCTGAGGGGTCATCACACCTTCTCCTTGTTCTGAGAAAAGCCGTCGGCGCTGCCGAGTCAGAACTACGCCGTGTGAGTACACGGCAATTCACATCTGACGCTTCGGCGTGCGCTGGTGTCAACGTCGTCGGAAGAAAACGTCTGCTCGTGCTGGCGTGCTGCCCATTCGGGCAGTGCTGACCTGTCGTGGTTGCGTGGTGACGGGAGAACATGGATGGCTTGGCACCCCGTGCCATGCGGCCCGGGACAAGGGAGGATCGCGCGCTCCGAGCTTCGGGCACCTCTGGAAAAGAAGAAACCAGCGAAGGGACGGGCTATGCAGCTGAACACTTTCGACGAATGGTCTCCGCTGAAGGAGGTGGTCGTAGGTTCGGCAGAGAATTACATCACCCATGAGCGAGAGCTGTCGTTCGATCTGTTTTTCCATGACAACATCGCGAACGACAACTCCTTCCGCACCGAGTGGTATTACCCTCGCCCGCGCCCTGGTGGCGGCCACGGAGCCGGGGGCGGGGACGGAGCCGACGCACGCAGGACGCCGATCAAGCAGCGTTACGTCGCCGAGCTGAACGAGGACCTGGAGGAGATCGCCAAAACCCTGGAGTCCCTCGCGGTGACCGTGCACCGGCCGATGACGCTCGACGAGGCGACATCGAGCGTCACCACGCCGGCCTGGTCGGCGTCCGTCATCCCGCCGCTGAACCTGCGCGACAACACGCTCATCCTGGGCGACGAGATCATCGAGACACCGCCGATGATCAGGTCCCGGTACTTCGAGACCCAGTTCCTCACCCAGGTCTTCCAGTCCTACTTCCAGCAGGGCGCGCGGTGGACGGTCATGCCGAGGCCGCTGATGACCGACGCGTCGTTCGACCTGTCCTACGTCAGGACCGGTACGGCAGGCGGCCCCACCGAGCCGATCGAGGACCCGCAGCCTTCCCCTTACGACGTCGGCTTCGAGATGATGCTCGACGGCGCCCAGTGCCTGCGCCTCGGCCGCGACATCGTGGTCAACATCTCGACGGCCAACCACGCGATGGCCTGCGACTGGCTGGAGCGCCACCTTGAGGGCCGCTTCCGCGTCCACCGGGTGCACCGGCTCAGCGACAGCCACATCGACAGCATGGTCCTGGCGCTGCGCCCCGGCACGCTGCTGGTCCGCTCCGAGGAGGTGGCCGACAAGCTCCCCGAGGCGCTGCGCAAGTGGGACCTGATCGTGCCTCCGGCTCCCGAGGCCAACAACTTCCCCGAGTACGACGATGACGACCTGATCCTGAGCAGCCGGTTCATCGACCTGAACGTGCTCTCTGTCAGCCCCGACACGGTCCTGGTCAACGAGGCGTGTCCCGAACTCATGCGGAAGCTGGAGCAGCACGGGTTCACCGTCGTACCGGTCCGGCACCGCCACCGGCGCCTGTTCGGGGGCGGGTTCCACTGCTTCACCCTCGACACGGTCAGGGAGGGCGGCGCCGAGGACTACCTCGGCCTCGGCTGAGCGGGCCCTGTCCGGGGTGGCCACCGCAGGCACTGTGCGGGTGGCCGCCGCGTGCCCCGTGCGGGGTGGCCGCCGCGATGGAGCGGCCACCCCGCCGCGCGTACCGGGTTCCGCCGCGGGCGGAAGGCGGTGCCGGGAGGCGGCGGTCAGCTCAGATAGTGCTCGTCGCCGCCCTCCCTCACGGTGTCCAGCGTGAAGCAGTGGAAGCCCCCGCCGAACAGCCGCCGGTGCCGGTGGCGGACGGGCACGACGGTGAACTTGTGCTCTTCAAGGGTGCGTACGAGTTTGTTGCAGGCGTCGTTGACCAGCACGGTGTTCTCGTCGATCGACAGCACGTTCAGGTCGATGTACGGGCTGGCCGGGATCGGGTCGTCGTTCTCGTACTGGGGGTAGTCGCTCAGTTCGGGAACGGGCGAGACGATGGTGTCCCACTTGCGCAGCGGCTCCGGAAGGAAGTCCACCACGTCCGCGGAGCGGACGAGAAGCGTGCCGGCACGGAGCGGTACGACCACGCTGTCGATATGGCTCTGGGTGAGCTTGTGCATCCGGTGGACTCGGAAGCGGCCCTCAAGGTGGCGCTCCAGCCAGTCGCAGGCGAGCGCGTGGTTGGCGTTGGAGATGTTGACGATCAGGTCACGGCCGAGGCGCAGGCAGTTGGCGCCGTCGATCAGCATCTCCAGCCCGACGTCGTACGGAGAGTCCTGCGGATCGCGCGGCACCTCGATGTTCGGTGCGGCGTTCACGATGTTGCCGGGGTCGAAGGAGTGGTCGGTCATCATCGGCCGCGGCATGGTCGTCCAGCGCGCGCCCTGCTGGAAGTAGGACTGGAAGACCGGGGTGAGGAACTTCGTCTCGAAGTACCGTGCGCGGAGCATCGGCGGTGTCTCGATGATCTCGTCGCCCAGGATGAGCGTGTTGTCGCGCAGGTTCAGCGGCGGTGTGACGGGCGCCGACCACGCGGGCGTCCGCACGTCGCCCGGCTCCCGCTCGATCGGCAGGGGCCGGTGCACCTTGATCGACATGGACTCCATGAGGGCGGCCATGCCCTCGACGTCCTCGACGAGTTCGTCCGCGAACCGCTGCTTCATGGCCTCGCGCCGCGGATCGGCCTCGGCACCGCGCCCCTGCCCTCCGCCGCGAGAGGGCGCGATCGTCGGGTAGTACCCGCGTGCGCCGGACAGGTTGTCGCTGATGAACATGTCGAACGAGAGATCGCCCACGCGCTCGGCGTAGTTGGTGGCTGAGCCGACGATGATCTCCTTGAGCGGGGACCAGTCGTCGAAACTGTTCAGACGCATCGGATGAGACCCTTCTGTGCTACTGCTCTGTGGTCCGTACTTCTGCTCCGCTACCAGGGCCGGTGCCCTGCGCGGGGGCTGGTGCCCTGCCGTCAGGGCATGGCATGTGCTGCGCGGTCAGGCTTCCGGACGGTCAGCAGGACCCAGTGGCGGGCGAAGTGGATGCCGCGCTCGGTCTGTGCCCGCGAGATGAACCGGTCGAGGCTGCCGGCGTCCCGTTCGGCGTCGAACTCCTCGAAGATGGGGACGACTTCGAGGAAGCGGCACAGGTCGGCGCGGGAGTGGAAGTACTCGTCGAACCAGATGTCCTCCGCCCTAACGGTCAGGAAGCCCTGCTTCTCCAGGCGCAGTTGCTCGGTCTCCAGGATCGATGTGCCCCACTGGCCGTACTGCTGCCCACGGCCGAAGACCTCCTTGATGTCCTGGACGTCCCGCTCCCCGATGCCGAGGTACACCAGCGAACCGCCGGGCTTGAGCAGCCGCCAGAACTCGTCGGCGAACAGCGGACCCCGGCGCGAACTGATCACGTCGAACGCCGCGTCGGGCAGCCCGGTGTGCTCCGCGTCGCGCTGCTGGAAGCTGACCTCCGTCGGCCCGGGCCCCGCACGGAGCTGGTTGGCCCGCGCCGCGTCCAGCATCTCGGCCGCCATGTCGATGGCGGTGACCTGGCGGTAGGCGGGGGCGACCGCCAGAACGTTCAGACCGTCGGCACAACCCACGTCCAGGAGGTGTGCCGTACCGCCGCCGAGCGCCGTCACGGTCTCACCGAACAGTGCCTCGGGGTCGACGGTGCGGAAGATCTTCGTGCGCTGGGCGTTGCTCGTGTACCCGCCGAATTTGAGCGCCACTTGGGAGTAGAACTCGGGATTGGTCATGGTGTTCCGTCCTTCGGAGTGCGGGTGCCGCCGGGTGGTGGCAGGGCCGGTCGCCAGTACGCCGTGAAGCGTGGGCGTTCGCTTCACGGGAGCTCGGGGTTCACGTCACGGCGTGGCTTCACGTCATGCGCGGTTCACGTCACCGCAGGGAAGTTCCTTCATGGAGCGGAGGGTTCCGGAACGGGTGAGGTGTTCCAGGCCATCAGCACGGCCAGGAGCACCACGGCAGGGACGGCTGAGAGGACCGTCAGGCTGCTGGTGGCGACGGCAGCGCCGGATCCGGCGGCGGCGCCCGCCGCCGAACCGACCTGGGTGAGGCTGCTGGTCCAGCCCTGTGTCTCGTTGTCGAAGCCCTTGGGCGCGAGGTCGCCGCCGGTCATCATGATCGCGGCGAAGGTGGAGCCGATCGCGAGGCCGGCCACCGGGCAGGCGAGCAGCACCATCAGGGGCGACACGCTCGCCGCGAGCGCGAGAAGCGCGGTGCCGACGGCGTACGAGACCAGCAGCAGGGGCAGCCTGCGGGCGCGGGGCAGCATGCGCGGCGCCGCTCCGACGGCGAGGCCGCCCACGATGCTGCCGACGGCGATCGCTCCGAGGTACACGCCGGTGTAGCCGACCGCGTGGTGCTGGCGCGCATAGAGCGGGAGCGTGACCTCGATGGCGGTCAGCGCGAGGCAGAACAGGAACTGCGCGAGGAAGATCCGCCGCAGGGGCGCCGACCTGAGCGGGCCCAGCCAGTCGCGGGGACGGTCGTCGGCCGCCGGGGCGCCACGGTCGCCGACGAGCCCGAGGATCAGGCCGACGGCTCCCGTGACGAACACCCCGCACACCACGAACGGGAGCACGGGCGAGACCGACAGGCTGAGCCAGGTGGCGAGCGCGGGCCCCGCGATCAGGGCGAGGTCCATCGTCACCGACTCCAGCGAGATGGCCGAGGTCAGGGTGTGCTCGGTGGTGACCGCTTTCCACAGCGTCCGCATCAGCATGTTCACCGGCGGCAGCGAGGCGCCGATCAGCGCGGCGCACGCCAGGACCACGCCGACGGGCACCCGTTCGGAGGCCGACCAGGCCAGTCCGGTCAGCGCGGCGAGATACGCCCCGAGGAAGAAGAGGAGCATCCCGCGCGCGGAGTACCGGTCGACGAGCCTGCCCCGGTAGGGCGCGGTGAGCGCCCCCGCGACGAGCATGCTGCTGACGGCCACACCGGCCATGCCGTACGAGTAGTGCGGGCTGACCAGGAGCAGCACGCTGATCGCGACCATGCTGATGGGGAGCTTCGACAGGAGGCTCGCCAGGGCCATGTGGTGGGCCCTGGGTATCGCCAACAGGTCGGCGTAGCCCGCCAGATAGCGGCGGCGGCGCGGCGGCTCCCTGGTCCCAGGATCCTCGGGGCCGCGCACGGGAGCGCGGGAGTCAGGCATCGTCCCTGACCGGCGAGAGTGCGGGCACGGGCGCCGAGCCCGCCGGCTCGCCGTGGTCGATCTCCAGCGAGACCAGGGCACGTATCCCTGCCAGCCGGTCGACGACTTCCCGCTGGGTGGCCCCGGAGATGTAGGCGCCGACCGGGATGTTGGTCATGCCGCTGGTGACCGGAACGGTGTCGCCCGGCTCGTAGGACACCAGGACCGTGTCCACGCCCGGATACTCCCGCAACTCGTCCAGCCCGTGCACGGCGACGAGGGTGCCCGGCGCCTCGTCGTTGCGGATGGCGATGGCCCCGAACCTGGCGCGGAAGTCGAGCGGACCTTCCATGATCGCCGGTTGGACGCCGAGGAAGCAGTCGATGGTGTCGTGGAAGGGGCGGATCGAGGTGTGCTTGAGCCACTGGCCCGTCGCGGGACCGCCGGGCAGCCGGGCGTTGATCTCCATGAGATACACGCCGTCCGCGTTGCACTTGACCTCGGTGTGGCTGGGGCCCCGGCGCAGACCGTAGGTGGTCAGCACCTCCTTGACGTAGCTCTCGGCGCGCTGCCAGTCCGGGTCGTCGGGTTCGACCTGGACGTTGTCGTACACCGGGAAGTCGTAGTCGCGATCGTCGGGCTGCCGGTACTCCCACATGTCCATGACGCGGTGCTCACCGTCGCTGCTGAAGCAGTTGACGGCGAACTCACGGCCTCGGATGTACTCCTCGACCAGCCACTCCTCGATCAGGTGACCGTAGACGTCCCGGGTCTCCGCGATGGCCAGGTTCTCGGCCGCCGCCCTGTCGGGGACGAGGGTCGCGCCGTGGGCACCCGCGCTCATGGTGGGCTTGACGATCGCCGGGTAGCCGGTCTCCTCGCCCGCCTTCGGCACCTCGGACAGGTCGTGGACGAGGCGGAACCTCGGTATCCGCAGGCCCACCTCGTGCGCTCGCGCACGCATGGCGGACTTGTTCCGCCGCGACCAGGCGAGCGCCGCCTCGTTGCCGGGGAGCCCGAGCCGTTCGGCGACCACGTCGGCCAGATGGACGGCGGCCTCGTTGGCGGGGACGACGGCCTTGAGGTCGTAGTCGGCGGCGGCGAGTTGACTCACCACGGTGTCCGCGTCGGCGCCGTAGAGGGTCAGGTCGTCGGTGAGCGCGTGGTCGGGCCAGTCGTTCTTCAGTATCCGCGCGTCGAGGCTGTACACCGACACGGCGGCGTACCCCTTGTCCCTGGCGGCGCTCTTGAAGCCCTCTCCTGTGCGCACGGGGTCGAGCAGTACGACGGCGGGCTTGCTCTCGCTCATGGTGCTGTCCTCAGGGGACGGGGATCGCGCCCGGAGCGCCGATCCGGGGCGGGCGTCAACGGGATGCCTTGACGAGGTCGGGGTGGTGCAGCGACATCACCTCGGGGAAGGCCCGCCGCATGCCGCGCATGACGTTGTCGCCGTAGCTCGCGGTCAGCGGGTTCTCCGGGTCGTGGACGACCCCGTCCGCCTCCGTGACGAAGCGGGTCGGGAGGTCGGGCATCGACGCTTCCAGGCGCGGGTTGTAGAAGAAGGGCGCTGAGTAGCGGTCGACGCCGGGCGCGGGGCTGACGACCCGGTGGGTCGTGGCCCGCAGGTAGCCGCGGGTGGCGACCTCCAGCAGCTCGCCCAGGTTGACGACGAAGGCCCCGGGAACGACCGGAACGTCGACGAACACGCCGTCCTCGACCGCGACCTGAAGGCCGCCCTTGTCGTCCTGGAGCAGCAGGGTGAGCATCCCGTAGTCCTTGTGCACCCCAACGCCCTGGCTGGGCTCGGACTTCTCGTCGCGTCCCGGGTAGTGCAGCAGCTTGAAGTGCACATGGGGGTCGGGGCTGACCACCGGGTCGAGGAAGTCCTCCGGCGCTTCGAGCGCCGCGAGGATCAGCCGCAGCAGCCGGTGCGAGACCTGCGTGAGCTGCGCCGTCCAGTCGAGGATGGCGTCGCGCAGCTGCGGCAGCCCCTTGGGCCACTGGTTGGGCCCCCTGAGCCACAGGTACTCGGGGTCGCCGGGGCTGGGGACGTAGGGCTCGCACTCCGGGCCGATGTCGAGCTGTCCGCGCTGGTCGGGTGCGCCCTTGGTGCGTTCCCTGCCGACCTCGGAGTACCCGCGGAAGTAGGGGGACTTGAGGATGCTCAGCTCGTCCCGCTCCTCGACGGGCAGCTCGAAGAACTGGCGGGTCAGCTCCAACAGCTTGCCGGCGCCGGTCACTTGGTGGCCGGTCAGCTGGAAGAAGCCGATGTCGTGCACGGCGGCGCGCAGCCGCTCCAGAAACGCGGCGCGGGCCCGCGGGCCGGCGTCCGCCTCCGTCATATCCAGTACGGGAAATACATCGGACACGGTTCACTCCATGGGTCGGAAGAACGGGGGGCGGTGAGAAAGGGGACCGACGAGAAAGGGAGGGGAACGGAAGAGATGCGGTATGCGGGATTCCGCTGTCTCGACCGGACGCACCGGCGCCCGCGCCCTTTCCTTCCGCCGGCGCTGCCATCGCTGTGCCGATGGCCCGTGAATACCGGAACCGGCCCCTGAATACCTGAACCCGGCGCGCCGCTGTACGGGCGGCAACGGGTAGCATCCACCGGGCAATTCGCGGATGACGCTAAGCGGCGGCACACCCGGAGTCAAGCTGCCCCGAAGGCCGGATACCGCTCTCACCACAGGGAACGGCACGTTTCTTTGCCCTAACGTGCAGCGGAATGACACCAACAGCCAAGGTCGCCCGGCAACGTTGACATCGCGTCGGCCCAAAGGTTCAGATGGTGATGGCCTTTCGGAAGCATTGTTGCGCCGCTCAGGCAACGCAGGAGTGGATCCGGCTGTCTGCTTTTGACATCATCCCCGAGGTGCAATGCCGAGGTTGAGAGATTGTGATCAGTGAGTCAGGTGTGCCTGTTCCGCTCATTCTGGGAACGGGAACGGCGAACCCGGCGACCAGCTATTCCCAGCAAGACATTCTGCGTATCTTCCAGATCGAGGACGCCGGAATTCGGTCGCTCTTCGCCAACAGCCATATCGACCGCCGGTATCTCCACATCCCGCCGACCGAGGCCGGACAGAGACCGCAAACGGAGACCCAGGGGCAGCTGCTCAGCAAGCACAGGGCCGACGGGGTCGAACTCGCGGCGCAGGCGCTGCACGCCTGCCTCAAGGACATCGGAGCCGAGCTGGAGGACGTCGGCTACCTGTCCTGCGTGACCTCGACCGGCTTCCTGACGCCCGGGCTGAGCGCCCACTTGATCGAAGCCCTCGGCCTCCCCGTGACCTGCAGCCGGCTCGACGTGGTCGGCATGGGCTGCAACGCGGGCCTCAACGGCCTCAACCCCACGGCCTCCTGGGCGGCGAGCAACCCGGGCAGGCTGGCCGTGATGGTGTGCGTCGAGGTCTGCTCCGCCGCCTATGTCTACGACGACACGATGCGCACCGCGGTGGTCAACAGCCTGTTCGGGGACGGCGCGGCAGCCGTCGCCGTGCGCGCGGCACCCGGAAGTGCGGCGCCCCTGGACACGGCATCCGTAACCGCGGGTATGGACCAGGGCAGCGGCCCGCAGGCGGCGCTCCTGAAGTTCTCCAGCCGTATCATCCCCGAGGCCATCGACGCGATGCGATTCGACTGGGACGACGAACACGGAAAATTCAGTTTCCATCTCGACCGCGACGTGCCGTACGTGGTCGGTGCGCACGCCGAAGAATCGGTTGACGCACTGCTACAGGACACGGGATTGCGGCGCAGCGACATCGCACACTGGCTCGTGCATTCCGGCGGCAAGAAGGTCATCGACGCCGTCAAGGTGAATCTGGGCCTCACGGCGCACGACCTCAGGCACACCTCATCGGTCCTGCGTGACTACGGCAACCTGTCCAGCGGCTCCTTCCTTTTCTCCTACCAGCAGTTGCAGGAAGAAAAGGCGGTGGAACCCGGAGACCACGGGGTCCTGATGACCATGGGCCCCGGGTCGACCATAGAGACCGCCCTCGTGCAATGGCAGTAGTGCCTTTTCGCCGAACACAAGCTGGAGTAGGCAGCACAGTGACCACTACCGAAACCACCGAATTCGCGGTTGACATAGCAGGCGCTGACCGCATCGGAAAAGAACTCGTACAGCGGCTCTCCGACGTCTGTGACCGCGTCGAGGACAGCACGGAAAACGACGTCCTGCTGATACACCTCACCGGCGCTGACGCTCCCGCGGGGCCCCACCCCGACGCCGGGTCAGGACCCGGCGGATCAGGATCCGACGCGGGATCGCACCCGGACGTCGACATCCAGGTGGTCAACAAGTGGGAACGCGCCCTGCGGCGCCTCGAACGCCTCCCGGTGGCGACCGTCGCGCTGGTCGACGGTGTCTGCCAGGGCGCGGGCGCCGAGGTGCTGCTCACCACGGACCACCGCATCGCACACCCCTCAGCGCGCTTCGCGCTGCCGGCGGGGAACGCCGGATGGCCGGGGATGTCGCTGTTCCGTATGGCCGGCCAGCTCGGCCGCAGGGCACGGCGGCTCGCCCTGTTCGGCGGGGAACTCTCGGCAGAACAGGCCCTGGACATCGGCCTGATCGACGAGATCGACGTCAGCCCCGAGGCCGCTGCGGCCCGCGGAAGCGCTCTGTTCGC
Source organism: Streptomyces iconiensis (assembly GCF_028657195.3). GTDB lineage: Bacteria > Actinomycetota > Actinomycetes > Streptomycetales > Streptomycetaceae > Streptomyces > Streptomyces iconiensis. Next base: position 100,602 of record NZ_JANCPR020000023.1, on the reverse strand, counting down.
CGGCGCGCGGTCCAACGGCGTCGCCGTCCGGCGTCAGCTGCTGGCCGAGGCGGTCACCACCTCGTTCGAGGACGCGCTCGGGTCGCATCTGGCGGCCTGCGACCGGGTGCTGCGCGCGGCGCGGCACTGACCCGTACGGCACCGGCAGAACCCGCCCATCGGTCGTCCGACGACCGTGACACCCACCTGACGGAGGTGGCACCCATGCCCACCAGAACCGATCCCGCGCCCCCGCGGCTGAAGGGGGACTACGCGCAGGACGCGGCGGCGACAAGCGGTCACCTCCTCGCGGCAGGAGAGACGCTCACCCGGCTCCCGGCGCGCACGGACCGTACCGAGGCGCAGCGGGGAGAGGCCGCACAGGCGTCCTCGTCCGCACGCACCGCACGGCTGCGGTTCCTCGCCGCGCACGGCGAGGAACTGCACCGGCGGCTCACGGACGACGGGGCACGCGGTCTGCGCCTGCCGGAACTGGCGTACGGCGCCGCAGAATCCGTGCCGGGTCTGGTCCCCACCCGGCAGACCATGGACCGCGAGAACGCGCTGCCGCAGGCCGCCAAGGAAGGCCACGAGGCCGACCAGGGAATCCTGTTCTGGGGGCTGCTGCGCGGAGCGGTCTCCGGCTCCCGGCTGGTCGACGCCATGCTGCGGCCGACCGCCAGGGCGCTCCACCTGCTCGACGCGTACCAGCGGTCGGGCTCCGCCGGACTGGGCACCGTACGGATCGACCGGCGCGACGGCTACGCCGAGATCACCGTCGAGAACACCGCACACCTCAACTCCGAGGACAACGTCCTGGCCGACGACCTCGAAACCGCCGTCGACCTGGTGCTGCTCGACGACGACAGTCACGTGGGCGTGCTGCGCGGCGGGGTGATGGACCACCCGCGCTACGTGGGACGCCGGGTCTTCAGCTCCGGTATCAACCTCACGCACCTGTACAACGGCAGGATCTCCCTCATCGACTTCCTGCTCCGCAGGGAGCTGGGGTACATCAGCAAGATCGTGCGGGGCCTCCGGCGCGCCCCCGGCGACGGCGGCCCCGCACACGAGCCGTGGACGCGGACCGACAAGCCCTGGGTCGCGGCGGTGGACACGTTCGCCATCGGCGGCGGTATGCAGCTGCTGATGGTCTTCGACCACGTCGTCGCGGAGTCCGGGGCCTGGCTCAGCCTGCCCGCGGCACGCGAGGGCATCGTCCCCGGCGCCGCGAACCACCGCCTGAGCCGCATGGCGGGCCACCGGCTGGCACGCCGAATCGTGCTCGGCGGCAGGCGCATCGAGGTCTCGGAACCGGAGGGCGCGCTGTTCTGCGACGAGGTCGTGGACGCCGACCGGATGGACGAGGCGGTACGCGCGGCGGCGGAACGCATGGGCGACCCCTCCGTGGTCGCCAACCGCCGGATGCTGAACCTCGCCGACGAACCGGCGGAGTCGTTCCGCGCCTACATGGCCGAGTTCAGCCTTGAGCAGTCCAGCCGCATCTACAGCAGGGACGTGCTCGACACGCTGGAGAAGACGTGGATGAGCCGGTCCCGGCGGAACTGACCCGGGCGGGCGAGACCCCAGGCACACGAGGAATAGCACCCATGGCTGACCGCTCCACACCGCCGGGAAAACGCCCGGCCACCCCGTCGGGAAAGCACCCGGCCACCCTTGACCGCTCGCAGCTGCACCCGGCGGTTTCCGACCCCGCACTGCGGTCCATGAACTTCCTCAACGAGATCATGGGCCGGTTCCCCGACGCCGTCTCCTTCGCCCCCGGCGCCCCGCACCCCCGGTTCTTCGCCGACCTGGACGTGCCCCGCCACCTCGACAGCTTCCTGGACCACCTGGTCCGCACGCGCGGCCTGTCCAGGGACGAGGCCCAGCTGGAGCTGTACCAGTACGGCCCCACGGCCGGGCTCATCAACGACCTGGTGGCCGACATGCTCAGGACCGACATGGGCATCGCGACCACGCCGGAAGCCGTGGTGATCACCGTCGGCTGCCAGGAGGCCATGTTCATCACGCTCAGGGCGCTGCGGGCCACCGCCGAGGACGTACTGCTGGTGACGGAGCCCGGATACGCGGGGATCGTCGGCGCCGCGCGGCTGGCGGACATGGAGATCTGCCCCGTACCGGAGTCCCCCGACGGCTGGGACGTGGCCGAACTGCGGGCCGCCTGCCGGGCGTTGCGCGCGGCGGGGAAGACTCCGCGCGCCGCGTACTGCGTCCCCGACTTCGCGAACCCCTCCGGCGCCGCGATGGATCTGACGGCCCGAGCCGCGCTGCTCGAAGCGGCCGACGAGGAGGACCTGCTGATCCTGGAGGACAGCGTCTACGGGTTCACCGCATCGCCCGAGAAGGCGCCGGCACCGCTCAAGGCCATGGACAGAAGCGGACGCGTCATCCACATGGGCACCTTCACCAAGGTCTGCCTGCCCGGCGTCCGCGTCGGATACGTCGTCGCCGACCAGCTGGTGCACGGTGCGCCCGGCGGCGGAAGCAGCCTGCTGGCCGCGGAGCTGACGGCGATCAAGAGCATGGTCACGGTCAACACCCCGGCGATCAGCCAGGCCGTCATCGGCGGTCTGCTGGTGGAGTCGGGCGGTTCGCTCGCCGAGCGCTCCGCCGCGCTGTCCGCCTTCTACTCCGGCAACAGGCGCCGGCTGCTGGAAGCCCTCGAACAGCACTTCCCCGCCTCGGCGCGGGCGGAGCACGGGGTGCGATGGCTCGCACCTGCCGGTGGGTTCTTCGTCGTCCTCACAGTGCCGTTCCCCGTGGACGACACCCTCCTGGAGGTCTCGGCCCGCAAGTACGGCGTCCTGTGGACACCGATGAACCACTTCTTCGCGGGCGCGGAGGGAGGCACCCACCAGATGCGCCTGTCCTTCAGCTATCTCGACCCCGACCGCATCGACGAAGGCGTGGCCAGGCTGGCGGACTTCGTACGCCGGCAGGCCGTCGGCGTCTGATCCCGCGCACACAAGCACCCGGCTCCCCCTCCGCGCGTACAGCGGCGGAGGCGGGGCCGGGACCACCGAAGGGAACCCAAGACGTTGGCACGAGTGATCGCGATCGTTTCCGGCGGGCTCGACTCGGTCGCACTCGCCTATCACCTGCATTCCCAGGGACATGACCTGCGCATGCTCTCGGTCGACTACGGACAGCGGCACCGCAAGGAGCACGCATACGCCGAGTTGGCCGCCAAGAGGCTCTCCGTACCGCACGAGACCGTGGACCTCCGCGGGATAGCGGGGCTGCTGCCCGGCTATTCGCTGACCGATGACGAGGTCGGCGTCCCCGACCAGCACTACACGGCGCCCGGCAGCGTCAACGTGGTGCCCAACCGCAACGTGATCCTGCTGTCCGTCGCCTACGCAGCCGCGGCGGCGGTCGACGCCGACCAGGTGGCCATGGGCTCGGTCGCCGAGGACGCGGTGACCGGCTCCGACTGCTCGCCCGCGTTCATCGAGTCCTTCAACGCCATGGAGCGCATCGCCTGCGCGGGTTACGCGCCGGAGCAGCTCTCCGTCGTCGCACCGTTCATCACCTGGCCGAAGCACGAGGTGATCAAGCGCGGCGAGGAACTCGGGGTGCCCTGGCAGGAGACCTGGAGCTGCTTCAAGGGCCGCGAGGAGCAGTGCGGCGTCTGCGCCGCCTGCCACGACCGCAGGCAGGCGTTCGTACTGGCCGACGTCCACGACCCCACCGTCTACACGAAGGGCTGACATTCGTGTTCCGCATCAGTAAGGACTTCGCGTTCTCGGCGAGCCACCGCCTGGACCATCTGCCCAGCGACCACCAGTGCGCACGGCTGCACGGTCACAACTACACCGTGCGGCTGGAACTCGCCGCGCCACCCGACGAGCTGACCCCGGCCGGCTTCGTACGGGACTACGGCGAACTGTCGGACTTCAAGAAGTGGCTCGACTCGGAACTCGACCACCGCCACCTCAACGACGTGGTGCCCGGCCGCAACCCGTCGGCGGAGAACCTGGCCATGTGGATCTACGAGATCTGGTCCGAGCGGCTGCCTGAACTGAGCGCGGTCAAGCTGTCGGAGACCGCCAAGACCTGGGCGGAGTACCGGCCATGAGCCAGGCGAGCGGCACGGAACGCGCGGCCCCCGGGGCGAGGGCCACCACCCTTGTGGTGAACGAGATCTTCGGCCCCACGGTCCAGGGCGAGGGACCCTCCAGCGGCCGGCGCTGCGCCTTCCTCCGGCTGGGCGGCTGCAACCTGTCGTGCCGCTGGTGCGACACCCCCTACACCTGGGACTGGAAGGGGCTCAGCGACCAGGGCACGAAGTACGACCCGCGCAGCGAGCTGACCGGCCGCACCACGGCGAGCGTGCTGGACGAGCTGCTGGCCATGGCCACCAACCTCGTGGTCATCAGCGGCGGGGAACCCCTGAGCCAGCAGCGGCGGCTGCTGCCCCTGATCCAGGCACTCGCCGAACACGGCACGTCCGTGGAGATCGAGACGAACGGCACGGTCGTGCCGGACGAGGCGCTGATCGCCCTGGGGCCGCGCTTCAACGTCTCACCGAAACTCGCTCACGCCGGCGATCCGCTCAGCCAGCGGATCAAGCCGGAAGCCCTGCGGGCACTGAGCGGCACACCAGGTGTGGCCTTCAAGTTCGTGTGCAGGTCGCCCAGCGATCTGGACGAGGTCGCCGACCTGACGGAACAGCTCGGGCTCGGCCCCGTGTGGGTCATGCCCGAGGGCAAGAACTTCGACGACATCAGCAAGCACTTGGGCGACATCGCAGACGAGGTCGTGCGACGGGGCTGGAATCTCACCACCCGTCTTCACGTCCTCGCCTGGGGCGACCGGCGAGGAGTCTGAAAGATCATGAGCCTGCGACTTGACCAACGGGACCCCTTCGTCCCCGTCGACGGAGAGAAGATCGACGGAGAGAAGGTCGAGGCCGACCCGCTGGAGACACTGGCGCGTCAACTCCTCATCGAGATAGGCGAGGACCCCGACCGCGAAGGACTGGTCGACACCCCGCGCCGCTACGCCAACTGGTGGCGCGAGTTCGTCGGACACGACGCCGGAAACACCGACACGGTCTTCGAGACCATCAGCGGCGGCCAGCTCGTACTGGTCTCCGACATCCGGGTGTGGTCGCTGTGCGAACACCACCTGCTGCCCTTCAACTGCTCCCTGACCATCGCGTACCGCAGTCAGAAGAGCCTGCTCGGCCTCTCCAAGTTCGCCCGCATCGCGCACCGCCACGCGCACAAGCTCCAGGTGCAGGAGCGGCTCGTCGCCGACATCGCGCACGAGATCGAGACCGTCACCGGCTCGTCCGATGTCGCCGTCATCGGCAGCGGAGAGCACCTGTGCATGACGATGCGGGGCGTGCGTACCAGCGCGGTGATGACCTCGGCGGTGTTCCACGGGGTCTTCGACGAACAAGGTCCCGAGCGCGCCGAAATCCTCTCCCTTGCCCAGGCGGCGGGGTCGCTCCAGCGCAAGTAGAGCCCCGTAACAGGCCGGCCGCCACCGCCACAGCGCGCTGCGCCCGTATCCCACGCGTGGCCGCGCGGCGGACCTGCCCGCACTACCGCAGAAGGAAGCGCCATGAACAGCCAGCTCGACACGCTCACCGACTTCTACCTGCCCAAACGGGACAACGAACCGAATCTCTTCCAGATATGGGAGGACGGCGGCGCCCGCGGCGACTCCATCACACCGTCCACCTACTCCGCCGCGTACCGCGGGTGGATGCGGGACAAGCTCGTCGCGGCCCTCGAAGCGCACGGCGCCAAGAACCTGCTGAGCCTGGGCAGCGGCAACGCCGCCATCGAGAGCGGGCTCGCGCGGGACGGTTACCGGGTGCTGGCGGTGGACGCCCTGGCCGAGGCCGTCGAACTGGCCGAGTCGAAGGGCCTGGAGGCCCTACAGGCCGACATCGCCGACTGGACACCGGAGGGCTCCTGGCCGGTGGTCTACATGGACGGTGTGCTCGGCCATCTCTACGACCCGCGTACGCGTTCGATCCAGCCCGTACTGCGCCGTATCCGCTCCTGGTTCGCCGACGACTCAGGGAACGGGCAGGGCACCGGAGGCGGCACCCTGATCGCCTCCAACGACTGCACCACGGACGGCTCACCGGCCCAGCCCGCGCCGGGAGTCACCGGCTTCCACTGGCTGACCGGCGCATACATGCGCGAACAGGCGCTGGCCGCCGGGTTCGGCGAGGTGGAGGCCGAGACGTTCACCTACGACCGTCCGCTGAGCGGGCGCCGGGTCCGTTCGGTCATCACCGCGCGCCTGGTCGCCTGACCTGGGCACGAGAGACCGAAGGAGCACCCCGTCATGCCGATGAGCGCCGCGTTCAACCGCCGCCTCACCGATGTACTGCCCGAGGTCGTCCGGCACTTCGGCACCCCGTTCCACCTCTACGACGAGCAGGGCCTGCACGAGACGGCCGAGGCGTTCGACCGGGCGTTCAGCGCCCTGCGCTACCGGGAGTTCTTCGCCGTCAAGGCCCTGCCCAACCCGGCGGTCCTGCGGCTGCTGTACGACCACAGATTCGGCTTCGACTGCAGCTCGCCGCCCGAGCTGTCCCTGGCGGCGCGGGCGGGAGCGGAGGCCGGGGACATCATGTTCACCTCCAACAACACGAGCAGGGCCGAGCTGGCAGCGGCCGTCGAGCTGGGCGCGACGGTGAACATCGACGACGAGGCGGTCCTCGACAAACTCGCCGACCTGCCCCGGCTGCCCGACTCGCTGTGCCTGCGGGTCAATCCCGGCCGGCTGGCCTCGTCCACGACTCCGGAGGGCCGGGGCCACCCGTTCCTCGGCACGCCCGAGACGGCGAAGTTCGGCATCAGGACCGACCGGCTCCCGGCCGTCTGCGCCAAGGCGCGGCGCATGGGCATCGAGCGGTTCGGGCTGCACATGATGCTCGCCTCCAACTCGCTCACCGCACAGCCCCTGTTGAGCACCTTGGACCTGCTGCTGGAACAGGTCCTACGGCTGCGCGAGTCGCTCGGCCTTGAGGTGGAACTCCTCAACCTGGGCGGCGGGATCGGCATCCCCTACCGCCCACAGCAGCAGACCTTCGACATCGAGGCCCTCGGCGCCGCGATCGCCGCGCGCCTGCGCGACTGGCGGCGCGAACACGGCGGGGACATCCCCCTCATCTGCTTCGAGAGCGGGAGGTACCTCACAGGACCGCACGGCGTACTCGCCACCCGCGTGGTCAACCGGATGAGCAAGTGGCGCGAGTGCGCGGGAGTCGACGCCAGCATGAGCGCGCTGATGCGGCCCGCGCTCTACCCCGACGCCTACCACCACATCACCGTGCCCTGGCCCCGCCCGGGACCGCCGGAGACGGTGGACGTGACGGGGTCGCTGTGCGAGAACAACGACAAGTTCGGCGTGGACCGCGAGCTGCCCCCGCTCGCCGAGGGAGATCTGCTGCTCATCCACGACACGGGCGCCCACGGCCATTCCATGGGGTTCACCTACAACGGGCGGCTGCGCCCGCAGGAACTCCTCCTGCGCACCGACGGCGGCGTCGAACTCATCCGCCGGGCCGAGAACGAGCAGGACCACTTCGCGACCCTGCGCTTCCACCCCGTCGTGCTGCCCCGGCCGCTGGAGCCGGTGTCGTGACGGACGGCCCGAACTGGACACGAGAGATCGGGCTGGACCTCGCGGCGGCGTCCGGCCTGCCCGTCCTGGACCTCACCCAGGGCCTCTCGGCCGATCCGCCGCCCCCGGTCGGCCCCGAGGTGTTCCCGCGTACGGCGGCTTACCCGCCGAGCGCAGGAAGCGAGGAGTTCCGCGCCGCTGCGGAGGCCCACCTGCGAAGGATCTACGGAGTAGAACTGCCGCCCGGAGCGGTGGCGGCCTGCGCGGGGTCCAAGGAACTCATCTCCACGCTCCCCCTGTTCCTCACCGCAACACGCCACGCGGAGCCGCCACTTGGCACCGGACCGCGAGACCCGGCGGCTCCCGTACGCGACACCGTGCTGGTGCCCGCCCTGGGCTATCCCCCGTACGCGCTCGGGGCACGGCTGGCCGGGCTGCGGGTGTTCCGGGTCCCGGCCGGCCCCGACTTCCGTATGCGCCTGGACCTGCTCCCGCAGGAGGAGGTCGGCCGCGCGCTGTGCCTGTGGGTGAACAGCCCGGCCAACCCCACCGGCGTGGTCGAGCCACTGGACCGCATCGCCGACTGGGGCCGCGCACACGGCGTGCTGGTGCTCTCCGACGAGGCGTACGCCGCGGCGACCTGGGCCCATGAGCCCCGTACGGCGCTCAGCGGCGGCCCGAAGGGCGTACTGGCGCTCCACAGCGTCTCCAAGAGATCCAACTCCCCCGGCCTGCGAGTCGGGTTCTATGCCGGCGACCCCGCCGTGGTCTCCCGGCTGGTCCCGCTGCGCAGGGCAGCCGGGTTCATGGCGAGCGCCGCCTCGCAGGCAGCCGCGACGAAGCTGCTGCTCGATGACCGGCACGCGGAGGAACACACCCGGCGCACCAGGCGCCGGGTGAACGACCTGGTCGCCGCGCTGCACGCGCACGGCCTGGCGTGCGAGCCCCCACAGGGCGGCCCCTTCGTGTGGGTGCGCGCGCCCGGAGGCTCGGACGTACGGTTCGCGCGCAGAGCCGCCCAGGTCGCGGGGCTCGTAGTGATGCCGGGCAGCTCCTACGGACCGGGCGCGAGCGGCTACGTACGCATCGCGGCGACGCTCGACCGCGCGCTCGTGGAACCCCGGCTGGCCCTGGTGGGCACAGCCGCCGAAACCCAGGGCCGCCCCAGCGAAAGGACACTCCGATGACCGGCACCCTCGCGCCGACCGCAACGCCCGGCAGCCGGACCCCGCACCGCGGGAGCCGTATCCCCGCGGCAGTCGACGAACTCTGGGAACGCAGGGAGGAACTCTCCCCGGCCGACGTACACGCACGCCGGACCGTCATCGCCGCCGTCAACCTGCTGGACAGGGGCGCGGCGCGGGTCGCCGAGGTGGACCCCGACAGCGACGAGGTGGTCGTCGACGAGCGCGCGCGGCGCGCGATCCTGCTGTCCTTCCGGGTGCTCGGGATGCGGGCCTCCGAGGTCGGCCCGTTCCTGCACCACGACCGCATGCCGCTGAAGCGGCGGTTCGACGGCGTACGGGTGGTGCCGGGCGCCATAGCCCGCTGGGGCAGCCACTTCGCGCCCGGCACCGTGCTGATGCCCTCGTACACCAACATCGGCGCCCACGTCGGCTCCGGAACGATGGTGGACACCTGGGCAACGGTCGGCTCCTGCGCCCAGATCGGACGCGACGTCCACCTCTCGGGTGGCGTCGGCATCGGCGGGGTCCTGGAACCGCCGGGCGCCGTGCCCGTGGTGGTGGAGGACGACGCGTTCGTCGGCTCACGCTCGATCGTCGTGGAGGGCGCGCGGGTACGCACCGGCGCCAAGATCGGCGCCGGTGCGCTACTGACAGGCAGCACCCGGGTCTTCGACGCGGGGAGCGGCGAGGAGCTGCCACCTGGCGAGGCTCCCGCCTGGTCGGTCTGCGTCTCCTCGACGCGCCTGCGCACCTTCCCCGGCGGTGACTTCGGCGTACCGTGCCTGCTGGTGATCAAGCGACTGGCCCCCGGCGAGGCCCACGACAAACTGGCGCTCGACGCACTCTTCAGGGAGCACGCGGCAGCACACTGATTCCCCCACCGCCCCTTGGTGCCCGGGCGGGCTCGGACCGAGCCCGCCCGGGCACCGAACGCGTTCCGGCACCGGGAAGTCGGCGCGGTACCGCACGGGGATGTGCGCGCCTCACTGGATGTATCCGTGCCGCATCGCGTAGGCGACGGCATGGGTCCGATTGCGCAGGTCGAAACGTGCGGTGAAGCTCTGGATGATGTGCTTGATGGTGCGCACCGAGTAGTTGAGGTGCCCGGCTATCTCCTCCGTGTCCTTGCCCTCCGCCATGAGTCTCAGTACATCGACATCCCGTGGGGAGATCTTGGCCTGTTCGGACTCGGCGCACAGCTGGTTGAGAAGGTCGCTGAGCGATTCGAGGGGCATCTCGGCGTGACCGCGCGAGACGGCCAACACGGCCTCGGCGAGCCGGTCGTCGGTCACCGCGTCCCGGGGAATGATGAGTCTGGTCCCGCTGCGGACGGCGTCCAGCAGGTTGCCGGGTCTGAGGTGGTTCGGGACGAGAATCGCTTTCTGGTCACCGACCGTGACGAATTCCTGTAGGTACTGAATCGCGCTCTTGTCCACAACCTCGGTGAGGAGGACGACGACCGAGGCGGTGTCGCGTTCCTCACCGCCCACGATGGTTATCCCCTCGCGACTGCGTAACCAGCTCACGACTCCTGCGAAAGCGATCGGATCGTCGGAATGAACGGCCACGACAACGTTGTCTGAATCTGATTCAGACATGAAGGAGCGTTCCATTTCCCCTCGCCTTGCTCATTAATTTCCGGGGTCTGAACAATAATGAGTGATCCGGCGACCTGCTTGAACTAACACCAAGTATCCATCAGGCAAATAGTGTCCCAAATCCCTTTGCGTGAGGGCATCATGACAGGAGGCGAGGAAGGGTACTCACAAAACCACGGGAAAACTTCAAGAATTCTGGTGGAAGGTCAGCACACATGAACTCTGCCACCTATCACGGGTGTATCACGGCCACCAGGAACGGAACCCGCAGAGGCACGTCACGCCCCACACGATGCGGGCCACCGGCCTCAGCGCAGGACGGCTCAAGCGCGCCCTACCCCGCCGACTTCGCGTCCGTCACGCCCCCGACCTGCGAAGAAGTGGACCCGCTTCGCGGTCGTCCCCCGGAGCGGGGCGCAAGGCGAAGCGGCCACGCTCCGGCGTCCCACGACTCCCGCCCCGAAACCTTTCTCCAGGCACGAAGAAACAACCCTCTCGCTTTGCTGTACCGAAACGGCGAAGTGCCGCCGTACTCCATCCGCTGTCACAGCGGAGACACCCCAGGATCCATACCCGGGCATGCGGGAATTCAGGCTTCGCGCGATAAGCGAAGTCACGGGCATCGACCGAAGACTGCTTAAGGCACAACAAAACTGGGACATGCCCCCTCGGAACGAGCTTGGTATCAAATTGTGCACACACCCCGAAGCGATCACCAGCCAACCGCATGCGGATTAATTCCCGCACTCCCCGGAATAATTCGCCCCCGCCCCAGGGCAACAACAGCACGCGCGCCGAACTCCCGTACCACGCAAGCGGCATGGCGCCGCGTCAGCCCGTGTGCCGACAGCCCGGCACCCGACCCGCACGACGACGCCTCTCCCCCGGGCGGAGGAGGGGCACGTGGGTCGGCCGACACGCAGCGGGCGAACCCGGCACAGTCCACACGGATCCTTGCGCCGCATGCACCGACGACGAGACGCCCCGAACCCGCAGCCCCGCGCGCACCGGACGAGAACCGCAGACCCTGCGCATGGTGATGCCGGCAGAGCTGCTGGCCACCCTGTCGTCCCGAGAGGGTGAAGACGCACGCCGCGTACGCCTGGTCCGGCCTGCTTCATGACGGCGCCTACGGTGCTGGTCCTCTTCATGACGTCGCCCACGGTGCTGGTCCTCGCCTCCATCGGGCACTTCCAGGACATACGCGCCCAACCGCCGAACTCTGGCCCTCCGTTGCCACAACCTGCGCGACCGCCGACGTCACGCAGGCGACGCGTGCCACGGCGGCGGCGCGTACGACGGAGCCGACCGGTGCCACGGAGGCCGTTGAGGCCGCGTCCGTGGCGGCCCTGGTGACCGACGGTCGTGTTCGTGTCACCGGTGTTCCCGGAACAGGCGGTATGCCATGGGGAAGACGGAGCGCCGTCCTCGGTCGGGTACTGCGCCGCCACGCCCCCAGAGCCGACCTGACCGGCCGGCCCCCGCGCCGTCAAGCGCCTCGAAGGCCCGCGCGAAGGAAACCGGGCCGGACCGGCGGAAGTCCTCCGTGTGCCGCTGTTCCAACCCCGCCTCGCGCAGCACCCGTTCCCGCGGTCCGGGTGCCGTCGGCCGCCTGAGGTGGTCGAAGTCGGGCAAGGCGTCCGGCGGCACCTGCCCGGCGGGGGCTCGCGATCGCCGACATGAGCGTGGGCACGCCATGTCGGCGAAGGCGGCGAAGCTGAAGGACGCGCCGGGTACCCGTACACGGGCGACCTCGCGAGCCCACGCGTGGCGGTCCATTCCTCTCCGGCGATGCCCCCACAGAAGCCGTGCCGTCGGATTGCGGCGTGAACCGGGGCAGCATGGCGCAGACATGCTGCCCCTCATGCCTCGGATAGGCCACTTCAGGCGGTTTGAAGTCCTAAGACGCTCTATGCATCCTTCTGTATGGGACTGTGCAGGGGCTCGAATCGACCAACGGCCGTGCGAGCGAGCCGCGTTGCCCAGCGAGAAAGGAACCGTCTGATGGAGCAGCACCAGATCGAGCCCGAGGTAGAGACCGGGGTCTATGAGCCGCCGGCGATGGTGGAGGCAGGTGACTTCGCGGAGGTGACCCTGGGCCCCATGAGGGGCCTCCCCCTGGATTCCATGGGCCGCTTCAGGCACTGGTGAACGAGACGGGCATGGCGCCGGCGCCTGACAGACGGTGAGACGACCACCGCAACGGCCCGAGCCCCACCGACATCGACCGAGCCCCCGCCGCTCTCTTCGGAACGGCGGGGGCTCCTCGCCGTGCAGGGACCCGCGCGTGCGGGGCCCCTTCGTGGCCGGGAACCGGCTCGCGGCCCGCTGCCGCCGTAGCGGTGTGACGCATCCCGCCGCCTGTGGACAACGGCCGTCGGCCGCCGGTACGTCCGTCCTGCCGCCCCGTGCAAGAGCATCGTCGGACCCTGGGTGAGGCAAGTTCCACGGACCGGGACGGCGATTCAGGCCCGTCCGGGCGGGCGCCGCTGCACGGCGCGCGGGCTGATCGCCCCCTCGCCGGGTGACCTCAATGGCCCCGGCTGCCGGGCATCGACGGGTGCGGCGCAGGTCTTCGAGCCGCGGTCACCTCCGGCGGTCCGGCTGTCGGCCGACGGTGCGGGGCCGAGGCGCGGTCGAGACCGGGCTCGCCATAGCGGCTAGCGGCGGTAGCGGTTGCCCCAATTCGTCCCGTACGTCCGGGAGACCTCCCTCCCCGCGGCTGCGTGGGCCAGGGCAATGGGCCGGGTCCGGCATCGCTCGACCAGGCGTCGGCGGCCTGCGGCGGAGAGTGGAGCGTTGCGTCGCGGTGAGACACACGGTGGTCTTTCCGGGCATGCGCGGACAGGGCCGGGGCGGGGATCACGGCCCTCTCCGGTGGTCTGCCGGCTCAGTGGTTCGCCGTACGCGCTTCGCTGACCAGCGTCGGGGCCGACATCCGGCACGGCGAATCTCGGGTTGTGGCCGGATGCGACAACCCTCATGACAAACCCTGCGGCCTCCTCCAACTGCCGGGCGCTGTCGAGCCCTCCGATCACGGCCGTCCGCGCCCCAAGGTCCCCGATGAGTGCCGTGGCCAGGTCCAGGGCGGCACCGCGACAGCGGCGGCCCTCGCCATCTGGCTACGCATGTGACCGTCCGGACTGGTCCTGGTCAACGACGAACTTGTCGGCGACCCTGCCCGTCTGCCAGTCACCGGGCATCGCGTTGTAGACCGATTCGGGTTCGTTGCGCTCAGTGTGCAACTCCCAGCAGGCGTTCGCGATGGCGTCGGGCTCCGCACCGGGTCCGCCCTGGCCGTCTGTCGAGCCTGATGGCTGTGCGGAAATACGGCGGAAGAGGGAAGACAACGCGGAGCGTTGGTAACCGGCGACGCACGGCAGGGGACACCCTCTGCCAGCGAAGACTGGGAGGTGCGTGCCACAACGTGCATGCCACACACCCTGCGAGGACGACACAGATCGACCGGACAGACCCTAGTCGCGCTCACCGCCGAATTCATCGGCCAACAGGCGATGAACATCTGCCAGGAACTCCTTCCGGGACGTAGCCGATTCCAGCGCCACGTCGAACAAGTCCCTGACGTCCGACACGAAGCTCCCATGGATGGTGCCGATTCGCGGACCTTCTCCCTGCGCCCCTCCCCTCCTCTCGACCTTGACAGTCGCATCGCCGACGTCGTCGATCCTGGCCGAGAAGGCGATATCCGCCACACGCGAGGCGACTACTTCGCCGTCGAAGGTCCACTTGAGCTTTCCGGCCCTGGTTGCGGCCAACAGGTCACTGATCACTTGCGTGTCGGACATGCGTCAGTCTCACTTCTCTCAAAGGAACGACTGCACCGCGCCGCAAGGGCCCGCACCGCGAAGGGAGTTGTGGGACCGCGAGGCTCACCGCCAACCTGCCGGCTGGTTCCCCCTGAGGCAATCGGCACAATTGCCGGCGTCGGCAAAGGAGTTGGACGTTCGCGAGCCGGAACCCGCTGTTCCCGCGACCGACCCGGCACGCGGAGCCGACCCCGCACGCGGAGCCGCCCCGCACGCGGAGCCGCCCCGCACCGGAGCGATCGCAGCGGGGACTTCACCGCCGCGAGGCCCATCGAAGGAGGCGTGCGGGGTCACGCGCCCTGGGCCGAGATCAGCCGGGCAAGGTGGCGGCCGGCGATCTCCAGCGGGTCGTCGCTCCGGGCGACCTGGGCGGCGATCTCCGCCCCCTCCAGAGTGTTGATCACCATGTGGCCCAGCTCGCGCGCCTCCTCCTCTTCGAAGCCGGAAGCGCTCAGCTTGGCCGTGACCAGTTCGCGCTGGCGGTCGAAGGCAGCGGAGGCGGCGGCCTGGATGTCCGGGAAGCGACCGGCAGCCCCCAGTGCCGTAGTGGTGATGGGGCAGCCGGCCGTCCAGTCCGAGGCCCGCAGCTCAGCCGCGAGGTGCTTGCTGAAGGCGGTGACGGCGCGGGCCGGGTCGGCCTCTCCGTCGAGTACCGCCTTCAGCTGGGAGACGAACTCCTCGTTGGCGTGGGCGATCGCGGCAACGGCCAGCTCCTGCTTGCCGCGCGGGAAGAAGTGGTAGACCGATCCGAGCGTGGCCTCGGCTTCCTGGGCGATCTGCTTGATACCCGTACCGTCGTACCCCTGCCGCTGCATCAGCCGTGAGGCCGCACGAACGATGCGCTCGCGGGTCCCGAAGGTCTGCCCCGGGCCCCCGGAAGCCGGCTGCGCCTCACGTGCTGACTTCCTGTTCACGCCGCGAGGCTACCAAGCCGGGTGCGGGCCGCGGCCTGCCGCTGCGCCGCTCATACGGCCTCCAGTTCGCCCTGGCGCCCGGCGCCGGACGTCTCACTCTCCCCCTCGCCACGCTCCCCCTCCTCGCTCTTCCCCTCCCCGGCCATCTCCTCGCGGGGCAGCCAGCGCACAGCGAGGATGCCGAGGGCGAAGACGAGCAGAGCGGCGGCGCCGACGGCCACGTGCAGCCCGGTGACGAAGGCGTCCTTGGCCTGTAGTCCGTCCGCTGCCGACAGGCCGGGGGTGGCCAGGGTGGTGTCGAGGGTGCCCGCGACGTCGGGGCCGAGAAGCCGGAAGACGAGCGCGGCGAGCGAGCCGAGCAGGGAGATGCCGAGCGCGTTGCCGAGTTCGTTGCTCATCTCGGCGATGGCACCGGCAGAGCCGGCCCGCTCCGTGGGCACCGCCGCGACGGCGGTCTCGGCAACCAGGCTGAAGGAGAACCCGTAACCGACGCCCGCGATGACGGTGGAGGCGATGAACGCCCATGCGCCGCCGGTTACTCCGGCGAAGAGCAGCAGCACGAGGCCGAAAGCCATGAAGAAGTGCGAGGCGATCAGCGCGGCCCGCTTGCCGATCCGGTCGATGACCCCCGCCGTACCGATGCAGGCGGTGGTGAGTACGGCCGCCCCGGGCAGCGCGAGGAACGCCGCGCTGAGGACGCTGAACCCGAGCACCGTCTGGAGATAGACGCCGCTGAGGTAGCCGGCGGCGGCCCAGGCCACCAGGGAGAGAAGGCCGGTGAGGATGGCGACGGTGAAGACGCGGTCACGGAAGAGCTTCAGGTCCAGCAGCGGACTTTCGAGGGTGAGCTGCCGGCGCACGAACCACACGACGACGGCCACGCCCACCACCCCGACGACCATCTGCTGCGCCGAGAAGCCCTCGGCCGCTGCCACCTTGACCGAGTAGACGGCGAGCAGGATGCCGACAGCGGACAGGAACACGCTGAGCGCGTCCACCTTGCCGGGGTGGGTCTCGCGTACGTCCTTGAGGAGCACCTTGGCGAAGGACAGGAAGACCGCCACGACGGGGAGGTTGATCAGGAAGACCGACCCCCACCAGAAGTGGTTGAGGAGCAGCCCCCCGACGACCGGACCGACGGCGAAACCGGCCGCGAAGGTGGCCGCGAAGATCCCGATGGCACGGGCGCGCTGCTTCGGATCGGGGAAGAGGTTGCTGACGATCGCCAGACCGGCGGGGAGCAGCGTCGCACCACCGAGGCCCATCAACGCCCGGAAGGCGATGAGCAATTCGGGAGAATCCGTCAGCGAGGCGCCGGCCGAGCCGATCCCGAAGGTGACAGCCCCGGCGAGCAGGAACTTCAACCGGCCGTACCGGTCGCCGAGGTTGCCGAACGCGATCAGCAGCGAGGCGACGACGAAGCCGTAGATGTCAACGGTCCACAGCGCCTGACCCGCCGTCGGGTCCAACGCCTCGGTGATGCTCGGCATCGCCAGGTAGAGCACCGAATTGTCCATCGCCACGAGCGCGACCAGGCTCAGCACCAGTGTGAAACCGAGCCAGGCCCGGCGGGGTGTCGTGTGGGGTGAAGTCACCGCAATTCCTCCATGGTTGGCAACCGCCCAAGCATTAGAACGATCGCTCTATCTAGGACGCAGAACAGAACCTAGCACGCCACTAGAGCGATCGCTCTAGTCAGCTGGAGAGCGCGACATGCACCCGGTTCGGGGCATCCAACGAGTCGCTGCCGCTTCACCAGTTGGGGTCGGCGGAGGGGCGCACCTCTCCTCGCCGGGCGGAGATTGGTGCGCTCCCCAGCTATTGACGGGGCATCGCCCTGCCGGCGATGAACCGCCGCACGACCTGCGGCATCGACCCGACGCCACGGGCCGCCGCAGACGGTCAGACCGCCCAGACCCTCCCGCTCCGCGCATACGGTGCGATGCGGTGCGGCGAATCCCGCTGCCTGCGGATAACGGCCGCCGCCCAGCGCAGACCTCCCAAGCGAGGTAGCGAGGGGGATCGTCAGCAGCATCACGAGAGGCGGATCGTCAGCAGCATCACGATGAGATCTTCAAGAGCACGGCCCGGCGCGGAGTCCTGCTGTGCTTCAGCTCTCCGCAACGCGCCAACGACCAATGCGGCATGCGCCTTGAACTGTCCCTCGTTGTGCCGTCTGGCTCTGGCACGGCGGGGTGCGATGGGCTTCCCAGATGACTTGCTCAATCGGCTGGACGGAAACGCGCGGGATCAGGCAGTCGGGCTGTGTCTCCTCCCAGCGGCAGAGAACGTTGCCGCACTGGGCTGCGACCCACGGTCGAGCTGGAGTCCGGCAAGCGCCCCAAGCCCCTCCTCAGGACGGACGAGCGCGTACGGCGGTGGCGCGAGACGGGCGAGATCCCCGGATCGGTCATGGTCTGGACGCCAGCCCAGTTCGGCGCCTTCCTCGACGCGGCCGAGGGCGATCGCCGTACGCCCTCTTTCACCTGATGGGTACGGCGAGGACTGCGGCGCGGCGAGGCGGTGGGCCAGGAGTGGCTGGACATCGATCTCGAAGCCCGCCTCATCACGCCCTCCAAGGAGATCGTGGTCGACGGCTGGGACCCGTACGAGTGCGAGCCCAAGGCCGAGTGCAGCTCGAACACGATCGCCCTCGACAGCCTCAACCTGGCCGTCCTGCCGGCCCACCGGGCACGTCAGGACGAGGAGCGCCGCCGCTGGGGCCAGGCGTGGCAGAACACCGGCAAGGTCTTCACACGAGAAGACGGCTCCTGGCTGCACCCCGAGATGGCCTCCGAAGCCTTCCGTCGCATCCTCGCGACGACCGACCTGCCGCCCATCACCCTGCGAGATCTACGTCACGTCGCAGCAACCCTCACCCACGGAGGCGGGGGGTGACCTCCACGCGGTGAAGGAGACGCTCCGGCACTCGACCATCGTGCTCACGCCCGACACCTACACGAGCCTGCTCCCCGAACTCGACCGCGAGATCGCCGAGAAGGCTGCACATCTCATTCCCAGGGCTCGGCGGACCGAGGGTCACGAAGACGCTGAGGACGCGTGAGCACTGGCTGTACGCACAGTTTGCCGTCACCGCAGTTCCAGCACCTCGCACGTGGGGAGACACTCATCAACGCTCGGGGGCCAGCTCAAGGTCGCCGTACCGATGCCCGGCGAATTGGCGCAGGGCGTCCCGGAGCCGCCCGGGATTGACCGAGGCAGCCCGGAAGTCCGGAGCGTACGTGTAGATGTCGCAGCTACCATCGGGGTTCAACGTGAGCAGGTTCTCGGCCAGCCAGCGTTTCGTGGGCCGGTCCGCCTCACGGAACCACACGGTGGCGGTCGTCCGACTTCTCTTGGGCCTCCTGATGGCGACGCGCTCGACGGAATCCCATCGGATCGTGAAGTTCACCGCACCGCGCCGCCGCTGGGGATACCGGGTTGTGACGCCGACCCCCTCCTCATCCACAGTGAGCCGGTCCGAGGGCGTGGTCATCCCCCGCGCCAGGCCGACCAACGCGCCCAGCACCAGCAGCACGGCGCCCAACAGGACGCCTCCGTACAGGGCGTTTCCCAAGCGTGAGTCTCCCCCGATGCCGCCGACCAGCGTCTCGTGGCTGTCGATGGCCAGCCCTATCAAGCCTCCGAAGAAGCCCCCGAAGAGGGTCCCTTCGATGGCGGAGTTGATGCCGCTCCGCCGTATCAGGGCGACCCTTCTCTTGGTGAGTGTGACGGGAGCGCGGGCAGCCATTGGCGTTCCCATGGGCCGTGTCACGGGTTCGGTGACCGGCCCGGTGCCGCCCGAGGGCCGGGCCTGCTGGGTGGGAAGCGGGGTGGTACCGGCGGCCGGGCGGAGCATACCCAGCGCCTTCTCGACCGTGGGGCGTCGAGCGGGGTCCTTCTCCAGCAACCCGGCAAGCAGGGGAGCCAATTCTCTGGCGCGCCGCGGCGGGCGGGGCGGTTCGGTCAGGGCCGCGGTGGGGTTCCCCGCGGGGAACGGAAGCACCCCTTCGACTGCCTCGTAGAGGGTCACCCCGAGCGAGAACAGGTCGGCACGGCCGTCGGCCTCCACTCCTTGCCAACGCTCAGGAGCCATGTAGGCGGGGGATCCGATGAGCAGCGAACTGGCCGTCAGTCTCGTGTCGGTGTGTCCCGTGGCGATCCCGAAGTCCGCAAGCAGGACCTCACCGCCCGTGGCAAGCAGTACGTTGGCTGGCTTGACGTCCCGATGCATGACGCCCGCGCGGTGTGCCGCGCCCAGGGCACGCAGCAATGCCTCGCCGACCTCACCCGCCCGCTCGACGGCCAGCGGCCCTCGCGCCTTCACCTCGTCCGCGAGCGAGTGGCCATCCACCAACTGCATGACGATCCACGGGACCTCGTCCACCTCGATCACGTCGTACACGGTGACGATGTGCGGGTGGTCCCGTAAGCGCGCGGCGTTGCGAGCCTCCCGCCCCGCACGGGCAAGGAGCAGCGCACGCTCCTCCTCCGGCACCCGGCCCGTCAGCAGTACCCGCTTGACCGCGACGTCCACGTCCAGCACCGGGTCATGTGCCTCCCAGACCTGCCCGAAGCCTCCTGTCCCGAGCGAACGGCTCAGCGTGTACCGCCCGCCGATCACCGCTCCCGGCTGTGCCTCACCCGTCATCGTGACCCCGATCGCATGCTGGCATGGACAGGATAGGAAAGCAGGCGCCTCCGAGGTAGTCGACGACCGCACAGAGGCCCAGATCGGCACAGCCGTCCCATGGGTTTCTGACGCACTCGGCATCGACCGCAACCGTCTGCTGCATGCGGCGGGGCGGGCGCGTCCGCTCACGCATCGCTCACACAGAGGGGCACGAACACGAGCGGGCCCCGGCCAGAGAATCTGGCCGGGGCCCGAATACACAGGTCAGAGCCCTACAGAGAGCTTCTGGCCGGTAGGCCGTGTGGGACTCGAACCCACAACCAATGGATTAAAAGTCCACTGCTCTGCCAATTGAGCTAACGGCCCGCACCGAGCAGCATAGCCCGGGCTTCGGGCGGGCCTCGAAGGCATTCCAGGTTGAACGCCTTCGAGGCTGTTGTCGGCCAAGCCTTCGATACCGGTCCGGCTGGGACAGTCGGCCCAGCCGGGCCGTCCGAGCCAGCGGCCCTACCAGGCCCACCGGACCGACCGGCCCACCAGACCGACCGGGCAGACCGGACCGGCCGGGTCAGCGAGCCGACCCGACCAAGCGCGCCGACCCGACCAAACGCCGACCGGCCGGCAAGGCCGCTACGCCCGAGGCGTCAGCTGTTGCGCTTCCAGCGGGGCTTGTCCGCGCGGCGGTCCGGGGTGGTGCGGTCCGGGGTGCGCGAGGCGGCGCCGTTGCGGCTGGGGCCGTAGGAGGTGGAGCGGTGGTCGCCACCACGGTTGACGGGGCGACGGTCGTCGCGGCGGCCCTGGTGGTACGGGCGGTCGCCGCTACGGAAGCCGCTCTCACGGCGGAAGCCGCCACGGTCGCCCTCGCTGCGCCGGTCGTCCCGGCGTACGCCGTCACCACGGCCCTCACCACGGCCACCCTCGCCACGGCTGTCCCGGCTGTCGCCACGGCCACCGTCACGGCGGTCACGGTCACGGTCGCCGCCGCCACCTTCGCGCCGGTCGCGGTTGTACGAACGGTCGTCACGGCCGCGGAAGTTCCCACGGTCGTCACGGCGCTCGCCACCGCGGTCGTTGCGGTCGCCACCGCGGTCGTTGCGGTCGCCGCCGCGGTCGTTGCGGTCGTTGTACGGACGCCGGTCGCGGTCGCGCCGGTCGTACGAGCCGCGCTGGCCGCCACGGTCACCGCGGTCACGCGGCTCCCGGTCACGGCGGTCACGCTTCTCGCGCTCGGCACGCTCCGCACGTTCGGCGCGCTCCTGGCGCTCCGCCTCTGCCTTCGCCTCGGCCGCCATCTCGACGGCCTCCGCCTCGGCTGCGGCGGCGATGGCCGCGTCCGGGTCGTCGCCGCGCTCACGCGCCGCGCGGGCGACCAGCATCGTGGCCTCCTCGCGCAGCTCGGTGGCGCGGTGCTGGAGCCGCTCCAGCTGCCGGCTCAGCTGCTTGGCCTCACGCTCGGCCTGACGCGCCGAGTTGGCGGCCGACTCGGCCTGCACCTCGGTGAGGGAGCGGGCGCCGGTGATCGCCGCCACGTCCTCGTCGAAGACATCGCCACGGCCGATGATGTGGCGCGAGGCGTCGACGCCCGCGTCCTCCATCAGCCGGAAGATCTGCCGCCGCTGGTGCGGAAGCGCCAGCGAGACGACGGTGCCGGACTTGCCCGCGCGGGCCGTACGGCCGGAGCGGTGCAGGTAGTCCTTGTGGTCACCCGCCGGGTCGACGTTCAGGACGAGGTCGATGCCGTCGACGTGGATGCCGCGCGCCGCGACGTCCGTGGCGACGAGCACATTGACCTTGCCGCCCTTGAAGTCCTCCAGGGTGCGGGTACGCGCGCCCTGCGTCATGCCGCCGTGCAGCGCGTCGGCGCGTACGCCGGACTCGCACAGCTGCTCGGCGACACGGTCGGCGCCCAGCTGGGTACGGACGAAGATCAGGGTCCGGCCCTTGCGCGCCGCGATCGCGGAGGTGACGGGGGACTTGTCGCGCGGCTTCACGACGAGCACGTGGTGCGTCATGGTCGTGACGGCGCCCTGTGCGGCGTCGACCTCGTGGATGACGGGCTCGGTCAGGTAGCGCCTGACCAGCGAGTCGATCTCCTTCTCCATGGTGGCGGAGAAGAGCATCCGCTGACCGCCCTTGGGGATCAGGTCGAGGATCTCGGTGACCTCGGGCAGGAAGCCGAGGTCGGCCATCTGGTCGGCCTCGTCGAGGATCGCGGTCTCGACGCCGTCGAGCGAGCACGAGCCACGGTTGATCAGGTCACGCAGTCGGCCCGGGGTGGCGACGAGGATGTCCACGCCGCGCTCCAGCGCCGAGATCTGGTTGGCCATCGAAGTGCCGCCGCAGACGACCTTGAGCCGCAGGCCCAGGGTGTCGCCGTAGGGCTGGAGCGCGTCGGAGACCTGCATCGCCAGCTCACGGGTCGGCGTGAGGATGACGCCACGGGGGTGCTTGCGCTCGGTACGACCGCCGCTGAGGCGGGTCAGGAGCGGCAGCCCGAAGGAGAGGGTCTTGCCGGAACCGGTGCGGCCCCGGCCCAGTACGTCCTTGCCTGCCAGCGCGTCCGGGATGGTCGCGGCCTGGATGGGGAAGGGCTTGGAGACGCCGTTCTGCGACAGCTTGCGCACGACGGCTTCGGCGAGCCCCAGGTCGGAGAAGGTGACCTCGGCCTCTTCCGCCTCGACCTCGACTGCCTCGGTCTCTTCCACCTCGGCCTCAACTGCCTCGACCTTGGGGGCTTCGACCTTGGGTGCTTCGGTCTCGACGGCCTCGCCCTTGGGGGCTCCGGCCTCGACTGCCTCGACCTCGACTGCTTCGGTCTCGACTGCTTCGGTCTCGGCTGCCTCAGTCTCGGGGGCTTCGAGTGCTTCGGGTGCCTCGGAGACGTTGGTCGCCTCGTCCTCGGGCAGGACGTTCTCAGGGGTGGTGACAGACATGCGAAATGCGAACCTTCCGGAGTCATTCGGCACGCGCCCAGAACTCCGTGAATTCGCAAACGACCGCCTCGATGCGGTCAGCCACGGCCAGAGAGGAACGCGCCACGCGGCGCGCTCTGTAAAACGGCGCCGGGCAAATGGGATCAAACGATCTACCAGCATACGCGGCACGTGCGCCGCTGTGCAAATGAGCCCCCTCGTCCTCGCTGAACCCCGCATCCCCGCTGGTCACAGGGGTACGGAGGGCGACCAGAAACCCCAGGTCCCCGACCGCACCCGGCCACGCGCTCACGCCGATTTCCGTGGGGGTCTCTCACGCAGATCTCCATGGGGGTCTCTCACGCAGATCTCCGAGGGGGTGTCTCACGCCGAGTGCCGTGGGGCCCTCACGCCGCTCCCCGTGTGGGCCCCTCACGCCGAGTCCTCGCGAGGGGCCCACGGCGAACAGCCGTGAGGACCTGGGCCCCTCACGCCGTGCGCACGGGTGCCGAACGCCCGGATGAGGTCTCGCCCGAGGGCACCGACCTGCTGGGGGACGCCTCCGTCCTGGTGGGCGAGGGGTCCGGGTCGCTGTCGGTCGGCGCCGGGGTGGGGGAGTCCGAGGGAGAGCCGCCCGGGCCGCCGGAACCTCCCGTACCGCCAGAGCTCGCCGGCGGGTCCGGGTCCCTCGTCGGCCACGGGGCCTCGTCGGCGCCGCCCGAGGGCGAACCCGACGAGGACACCGAGGGCCCGCCCGTACCGCCGGCGCTCCCCCGTCCCCCCGCCCGGTCGCCCGTACCGCGCTTGCCCCGTGCGCCGTCCCCGCCCTTGCCGCCTTTGCCGTGCTTCCCGTGCTTGCCGTGCTTGCCGCGGGACTCCCGGTCGCCGTCCGCGTGCTCGCGGTTGCCGTCGCGCTTGCCACCGCCGCCCGAGCGCCCGCCGCCCCCGCCGTGGCCCGGCTCGTCGACGCCGCCCTCGGGCTCGGCAGCGCCACCCCGGTCGTCCGAGCTGTTCCCCACGGGCGCGGCGCCACCGCCAGGATCCTCGCCCTGCACCGTCATGCATCCGGTGAGGGAGGAAGCCACCGCGAGTATCAGCGCGCCAACGGTCGTACGGGCGACGACTGTGGCGGCGGGCGAGGTACGGGTTCGGCGCACGGCGGACCTCCAGCGCAGGGCATCGGCAAGTGCCGTGCCCAACTCCCCGTCACCCCAACAGGTCACGCGCCAGGGCGCCCACGGCGCCCCCGGCGGCGTGCGATCAACCCCGCACGGCGCCCAGCCCCTACGGCCCACGCGCCCTGCTCCGAGCAGGCAGCGAAGCCGTACACACCCGCGAGATCCATAAAGCCGGTCGACAGGCGACAATGGCCGGGTGTTGGAGATGACGCGAGAGACGTTCGAAGAGCTGGTGTCCCGGGCGCTGGACACCATCCCGCCTGAGCTGACGCGGATCATGGACAACGTGGCGGTGTTCGTCGAGGACGAACCACCGGCGGACGACCCCGAACTGCTGGGTCTCTACGAGGGAACGCCGCTCACCGAGCGGGGCGAGTGGTACGCGGGAGTGCTGCCCGACCGCATCACGGTCTACATGGGCCCGACGCTCCGCATGTGTGAGAGCTCCGACGAGGTCGTCGACGAGGTGGCCACCACCGTCGTCCATGAGGTCGCACACCACTTCGGCATCGACGACCAGCGCCTGCACGCACTGGGCTGGGGCTGACCCCTCACCCCCTCTCCAGGCGAAGGGCTGACCCCTCAGCCCTCTCCAGGCGAGGCGCTGAAGCACGGACACTCCCGCACGGGCGCTCCCACAGGCACTCCCCCCACGGGCACTCCCGCACAGGCGCTTGCTCCCGCACAGGCGCCGGGCCCAAGGACGGTGTTCACGGCCGGCCTCAGGATCTGCCGGCACTCCCGCACAGGCGCCGGGCCGAGGCCACGGCGGAGCCACCGGCTCCCGGCCACGGGGCATAGGGGTACGGCGAGAGGGGCATACCGGCCAGCATGGCCACCGTAGCCACAAAGCCACTTCGTGCCGTGGCTGGCTGGGCTCGGAAACTAGCCACGGGCGCCCAGCGCAGGTACCACGCGCACCACACCGCACCCACCGCCTCCCTCGTCCACACTCCCCACCCGTACTGGCGGGCGGTCGGCTTCGCCGCCGTGACGCTGCTGGGCGCCTGGCTCGGGCTGCTGATCGTGGGGAACGTCCATACGTCCGTCGGCCCCGTCGACACCAGCATGACGCTGCGCCCCTCCCTCACCGGCGGCACCAAGGTGAACGTCTCTCCGCTGGGCGCGCTGGAACTGCGCAGCCACTACGCGCCGCTGCGCCTCGACGTGGACGTCGACCAACTGGACCAGGCCCGCGCCGCCGCCCTGGTCGACCACCCCGAGCGCATCCAGGGGCTCAAGGACGAGGTCACCTCCGACGTCGCCTCCGGCACTCTCGGACTCGGGCTGCGCTCGGCGGTCGCGGTCGTCGCCGGCTCCTGCGCTCTCGGGCTCGCGGTCTACCGCAGGCCGCGCAGGGCGCTCGCCGCCGGCGGGCTCGCGCTCGCCCTGCTCGTGGCGTGCGGCGCGACGGCGGCTGCGACCTGGAACCCCAAGTCGGTGCTGGAGCCCAAGTTCTCCGGGCTGCTGGCGAGCGCCCCTTCCGTCGTCGGCAACGCACGCAGCATCGCCACCGAGTTCGACGTGTACCAGCAGGAACTGGCACGCCTGGTCACCAATGTGGCCAAGCTGTACGAGACGGCCTCCACCCTCCCCGCGTACGAGCCCGACCCGAGCACGACGCGCGTCCTGCACGTGTCGGACATCCACCTCAACCCGGCGGCATGGCACATCATCCGGTCCCTGGTGGAGCAGTACGACATCGACGTGGTCATCGACACGGGCGACACCATGGACCACGGCACCTCGGCCGAGAACGGCTTCCTCGAACCGATCACCGACCTCGGCGCCCCCTACGTATGGGTGCGCGGCAACCATGACTCGGTCACCACGCAGGAAGCCGTCAAGAAGCTGGGCGACGCCTCGGCCCGCGAGAAGGGCCCCCGCGGCAAGCCCGACGCCTACGTTCTCGACTCCGGAGTCCCCGTCAACGTCGCGGGGCTGCGCATCTCCGGCTGGGGCGACCCCCAGTTCACGCCCGACCGCTCCGTCGTCGCCAAGGGCGACCCGGTCGAGGAGAAAGAGGGCAGGAAGCTCGCCGGGACCCTGCGCGCGCAGAAGGAGGCGGACACCCCCGTCGACATCGCGGTCGGGCACAACCCGGTGCTCACCAAGCAGGCCGACGGGCTCGTACCGCTCGTCCTCGCGGGCCACACCCACAACCGCAGTACGGAGGTGCTCAAGGAGGACACCCGGCTGATGATCCAGGGCTCGACGGGCGGCGGAGGACTGCGTGCCGTCGAGGGCGACAAACCGGCGAAGGTGCAGGCTTCCGTGCTCTACCTGGACAGCGAGACCCACAGGCTCCAGGCATGGGACGAGATCACACTCGGCGGACTCGGCCTGTCCAAGGCGGAGGTAGCCCGCCACCTCCCGGAAGAGATCAAACCGGGAGCCACCCCCTCCCCCAGCACCCCGGACAGCGGATGAGACCCGCAGGCCCCGCGCTCACCTCGTCGAACCGCCAAAACCGTTTTGGCGAACCGTCCACGCATCCCATATGCTGCCCGAGTCCCTCCTGCGCACCGACAACGCGCGCGGGCGGACCGCCGGCCCTCATCGTCTAGTGGCCCAGGACGCCGCCCTTTCAAGGCGGTAGCACGGGTTCGAATCCCGTTGGGGGCACCGGTTTCCGGACATTTCCGGGCACATTCTGACTGAATGTGCCCGGAATCTGACTCCGCGTCAGTCGAGTTGTTTCCGATTATCGGCCACGCTTAGCGCCGAAGTCGCGCACTCAGCGACAAGCAGCAGGTGGCCATCGGGCAGATCACTCAGCCTGACAACCGCCCACCCCCGTGCTGACATGTCAGCACGGGGGTTCCCTGCGGCCCACGGGCAGGTCCTCCTGCAGTGAATCGACATCAACCTAAATCGCACCCTCGCCGAAGCAAACGCTCGCCCCGCACACACAACCAAAGTCCCAGTTGCCGTCCCTCGGCAGAACACCACGCGATCCGCAGCCCCAAGGCAACATCAGCTTCCCTAGTAGTGCTTCGTTGGGCTGGGGGTGCGTCCCGCGAGCGGTGAACGAGATGGGTAAGCGCGGGGATCGCGGCCGGACACCCGCGCTGGCGGACCGAATTCCGTCGGACGGCCACCCAGCGCGCGGTCGACAAGGTGCACGGACGGCGCGATGTTCAGCGAACTTCCCTCCAGGCGCCCGCCAGTCGCCACAGAATCCGGGACGTAATGCTGCCCAGCTAGCTCGTGGCGTTACGCCGCTCCCACCGCTTCCCCGGCATCCTCACTCTCGTCGAGCTCATCGTTCCTCGATCTCTATATCCTCGACCTTGACCACCAGATCACTGCTGGAGTCAGGCAGCTCCAGGCCGAGCCAGCCATGAAAGTCGTGCGTAGGCCAGGCGTAGGAGGACGTCAGCACGCTGATCCATGAACGTCGGATCATCCTCACGCTGACTCAGTGTTCGCAAGTGCGGGAGGTAGCGCGACTTCGCGACGCTATCGCGGCCCTGCCTACGCCGCGTGCCCCGCCGCACGCCGACCCGCGGAGGCGTCGACGCAGAGCGCCGAACCATCGCCGTCGTCCCCGGATCGACGTGCGGCGGCCAAAGCCGCCGAGGCGGAGCGGCGACCCGCGACGGCCAGCGGGCCGAGTGTGTGGCGTACCGGGATCTGCGTGGCGGCTGCGGGGGACCATCGGCTCGGGATCATCTGGCCGCGAGGTACCCGCTCTTGTCCGCGAGGCTCAGGAGCGCGACGACGCACTCGCGGGGAGCCCCCGACGAGACGCGATCCGCGACCGAGGCCGCCACGGGCACCTTTTCGCGAGGGTTCGAGACCGTAAGGCCGGGGTTCCACGCGGGGAAGATTTGAGCGGCCTGGGGCGGTACCGGCCCCGGGGAAGTGCGAATCCTTACGCCGACGTGGCACGATCCCGTGCAGCGCACGACACGGTCACGGCGTCCGAAGAGCCACCTTCCGAGCCGTCGCTGTAGCCGCCATGCTGTGCATTGTCGGGCTCTGTCAGGAAGCACCCTGGGCGGGCGAACCGCTGTCCACCGCCGCCTCGCCCTCCGGGGCGGAGAGCGGAACGCTGTCGATTGTCTGTCCATCGCGATAATACCGCGAGGCGCTAGCGTATTCGGCGGGGCCTTCCTCGTACATGACGATGTAGCCCCCAAGCGCCGTGATCTGCCAACCGCTTGAGGTCGCTTCCGAGATCCTCTTGAGGAGATCGTCGACCGAGAGCTCCGCGTCCGTGATGACGAGGTTGGCACTCTCCAGATCACCCGACTTCGCGTACCGGATGTTGTAGGGAAGCGACACCTTGAGCGCTTCCAACAGGTCCAGGACGTTTGTCTCGCCAGCTGTGAGGCCCTCGACCGGCCGCGCGAGATCGATCGGGTATAGGGCATCGAAGTGGTTGGGCTTGAGAGCGGTGTGGTCTCGCTGGCGGCCGGGGTCCCTGTTGCCGAAGCCGTTGTTGTTCCACGGGATCTCACCCAGGTCCTTGTGGTGGTTGATGAGCAGCTGTTCCGGCGCCAGGGCGGAGAAGTCCTCCGCTACGTACAGGCACGAGAAGGTCATGTCGCTCGGTGCGATTCCGCGGCGGCCCGAGATCTTCTTGAGGTGCTGTCGAAGTCTCCTGGGAAGGGACTTGTCGGCTTTGCCTACATAGACGAAGTCGTCGTGCAGGTAGAGCTGGTAGACGCCAGGGCGCTCCAGCAGCTGGCCGATGCTTTCGTCGCTCAGCGGGGCCCTGCTCAGCGTGGCGAGATCCGCCGCGAGCTGGTCACCAAGCGCCTTCGTGATGCTGAGGGTGAAGCTCCGGTGGAAGGTCGACTTTCCCGAGCGCCCTGCTGTCACCGCCATGCCCCCGCCGCCCTACCCATGATCGTTGTCGGTGATAACAGTGTGGAGGCTACGACATCACAGAAGTTCCTTCTGACCTATCGGTAATCACTGCCACTCCTCCGCGGTATGGTTTTCCCTGCGCTGTACTGCAAGGATTGGGTAGACCATGGAACGTACGTCGGTAGAACTCTTCGCGGGCGGAGGCGGGCTGGTCCAGGCCAGCACGAAGACCGGGTTCCGGCACCTGCTGCTCAACGAGTTCGCCAAGAGGGCGTGCGAGACGCTCGAAGGGAACCACTTCGACGCGTTCCCCGAGGGCACTGCGTCTGACGTGCTGGCCAAGTGGCTGGACGGGATCGATCAGCAACGCGAGTGGGGCTCCGGGGCCGCTGACGCGGGAGAGCGCCCTCTCTACCCTCCGCTGGTCACTGGAGACGTCCGACGGTTGGACATGAACTTTCTCCGGGAGCGAAAGGTCGACCTCTTGGCCGGCGGACCCCCGTGTCAGCCGTTCAGCCTTGGTGGGGTCGCGAAGGGCGACGAGGACAAGCGGAACATGTTCCCGGAGATGTTCCGGGCGGTTCGCGAGATCCGACCCAAGGCTGTTATCTGTGAGAACGTCCGAGGACTTCTCCGTCCGTCCTTCAAGCCATACTTCGACTACATCAAGCGCGAGCTCACTCTGCCGTTCGTGCAGCGCCGGGACGGCGCCACGTGGCAGGAGCACGACCGTGCGTTGCGTGAGCGGATCGAGGCGAAGGACACAGACCCGACGCAGACGTACAGGGTCACCCAACATGAGGTGAACGCCGCCAACTACGGGGTGCCCCAGATCCGCAACCGTGTAATCCTCCTCGCCTTTCGCGCTGACCTGGGCGTGGACCCGGATCTGGTCGAGCGCGCTGTGGCGCGCACCCACTCCCACGCGGCCCTCGCGCGGACGATCCTCAATGGCTCCTATTGGCGCCGGCACGAGGAGAAGGGCGCCAAGATCCCGAAACGCGTCATCGACCTGGTGACATCGCGTTATGAGAACGAGCAGCTGACGTTCGAGGGTGGTGATGACGAGCTAGAGCCGTGGCTCACCCTCCGGGACGCGGTACTGGGCCTGCCCAAGATCAACGCCCGCATGCTGGACAAGACGACGGAGCAGGAAGGCGTGCCCGATCACGTCGGATGGCCCGGAGCCCGGATCTATCACGGGCACACGCCCAACGAACTCGACCGGCCAGCCAAAACGGTCAAGGCTGGGGTGCACGGGGTGCCTGGCGGGGAGTCGGTCATGCAGCTCGACAACCTGGTCGTCGATGAGGAGACTGGGCGGAGGCGCCCCGAGCACCGGTACATGACAGTGCGCGAGGCCGCCAGGGTCATGACATTCGGTGACGGTTGGAGAATGGCGGGTCCGCGCGGTGAGCGTATGCGGCAGCTGGGCAACGCGGTTCCCGTGAAGCTGGGCGAGATCTTCACCAGCGCCGTCGCGAAGGCCCTCGACGATGCTGAGCGGCGTTCGTGAACGACGCCACCGCGTCCCGGCAAGAGGGCTGGAAGGACAAGCCGCCGCCCGAGAAGGCATGGCGAGGCCGTCAGGGGCGGACCAGGAAGGCGATCATCGCTGAGCAAGATCGTGCTGCGGGGAGCCGCGAAGAGCGTTACGTCAAGCGCAAGGACGGGGAGTACGCGCTGGGCTCGATCACGTTGAAGGTGTTGCCGAGCACTCGCCGCATCCGGGCCTATCTCCGCTGGTCGGAGGGTGGCCGTTCGCCTGCTCTCTATGTCGGTGAGGTCGGGCACCCGACGCGAGCGGCGAACCTAGACCAGGCGTGGAAGATCGCGAAGGACCGGGGCATGGTCGGGAAGCGTCCCGTCCCCGAAGACTCATGGGCGTCGTCGTCCGCCACACGATCGGTGATGCGCGGGAACCGGGGCCGCGACACGGCGCCTGAACTTCGGATCCGCTCGTTGCTGCACCAGCAGGGCCTGCGCTATCGCGTGTCCACTCGACCGCTGCCCGGCGTGCGGCGGACCGCCGACCTGGTCTTCAGTCGAGCGCGGGTCGCCGTCTTCGTCGACGGGTGCTTCTGGCACGGCTGCCCGGACCACTGTCGACCCGCCCGGACCAACAGCGATTTCTGGCGCACAAAAATCGACGGGAATCGAGCCAGGGACGCTCAGACCGATCGGTTTCTGGCGGACGCGGGATGGCGGGCCATCAGAATTTGGGAGCATGAAGATCCTGTGCGAGCGGCGCGTCGGGTCGCCGCGGCCGTTCGCGGCTTTGCGGGACAGGACATCACAGCGTCCCATGACTCAGGAGGTCGTTGATCGCGTCTGACGCACGGCGGAGGACGATGCGTCCGTCTCCGTCGCTGAACGCGAGCAGGCGCTCCCCGATGTTGATGCCAGCCTCGGCCAGCAGCCCCAAGGGCGGTCCGACGCGCCCATCGGACTCTACGGATACCTCGGCGGGTTCACGGATCACGGGACGGATGAGTCTCCCTAGAGCCGTCGGCGTCCGCTACCGGCCCTGCTGCCCCGCGGTGCAGGTTGCACTTGCGATGATCCTTCTATCGCATCGCGAAGAGCATCCTCGTGCCCTCAAGTAGGTTCAGTGAAGCGGAACTTGGCGCTGCGTTGTCAGTGATGTCCTCTACTCTCTTCATCACGCGTACGGCTCGCCCCGAGCCGCGCGTCGAAACGCGGTCCGCGGCAGGGATCTCTTCGGCGTGCCCACGCGAGACGAAGACAGGGGGACCATCCGCCTATGAAGATCACTCCATCCGCGCGCGTGCTGCGCATGCTGGGTGAGATCGAGTTCGATGAGTGGCAGTGCATCGCGGAGCTGATCGACAACGCCTTCGACGACTTCACCGAGATCCATCGCTCCGGGACCCCCTGGGCGGGCGGGTACCGGGTCAGCGTCGAGCTCCCCAACTCGGCCCGGGGGCAGCTCGTCATCACTGACACGGGGCGCGGCATGACGTACGACCGGCTGGAGCGGGCGGTACGGGCCGGCTGGTCGGGCAACGACATGCACGACAAGCTCGGCCTCTTCGGCATGGGGTTCAACGTCTCCACGGCCCGGCTCGGGAAGCGCACGCGGGTCCTGACAACGCGGCAGGGCGACACCGAGTGGATCGGTGTGGAGATCGACCTGGACCGCATCGGAGACGACTTCGAGGCGGAGGACATCACCGAGCCGAAGGCCGATCCCAACGAACACGGCACCCGCATCGTCATCAGCCGCCTGCACCCCACGCGCGCTGGGTGGCTGCGGAAGAATGGCTCGGCTCTGCGCAACATCCTGGGACAGGTCTACTCCTGGCTGCTCCTGGAGCGTCCGTTCGAACTGTGGGTCGGCGGCTTCCAGGTGAAGCCTGTGCGCCACTGCCGCTGGGGAGACGAGCGCTCAGTTCTCTACAACAACAAGGAGCGCATCCCCGCCTACGTCGAGATCGACCAGAGGCTGGAGAACGGTCTCGCCTGCGGTGATTGCGGACAGTGGCAGCTCACCGATCGCGACACCTGCGAGGACTGCGGTAGTAACCGGCTCACCGCTCGCGAGCGCCGTGTGCACGGGTGGCTCGGCATTCAGCGGTACATGCACAAGAACGACTACGGCATCGACTTCCTGCGGAACGGCCGCAAGATCCTGCGCTGGGACAAGCAGCTGTTCACCTGGCGTAACCCTGACGGGGCAGCGGGCAATGAGGAGCCAGAGTATCCGGTGGACCTCGCCCACCAGGGTGGCCGCATCATCGGAGAGATTCACCTCGATCACGTTCCGGTCACCTACCAGAAGGACGCCTTCGAGTACGGCGACCGGAGCTGGCGCTCGGCGGTCGAGATTGTGAGGGGAGTCGCTCCGCTGCTGCCGAGGCGTGCGGCGGACATGGGGTACGAGGAGAACACCAGCCCGCTCGCGCTCCTCTTCAAGGCGTTCCGCCGCAACGACGCCGGTCTCCGATACCTGGTCCCAGGTGACGGACGTAAGCCGATCCATGACGACACCCGCCGGTGGGGACAGGAGTTCCACCGAGGCAACCCCAACTACCAGACCGATGAGCGCTGGTGGCAGGCGGTCGAGGACCACGAGGCGGCCAAGAGCAGGGGCAAGAACGCCAAGACGGCCGCCGCCACCCCGGGGAAGCCCGACGAGGCGGCGGTGATGGAAGCGCTCGGCTTGAACGGAGGGGACACCGCCGAGCCGACCACTCCCGCGAACGAGACGGGCGAGGCGAAGCTCGACACGGAGGCGGAATCGCCGAAGGATGGCGGCGCGTCCAATTCCTCCGCACCGGCCTCGGAGCAGCGTCCGGAGACCAGGCACGAGCGCGTCACGCGCTACATGGAGAACTCGACCACCTACCCGGCGCTCAGCCGCCCCTTCGGTCACCCGCGCGTCGGCTTCGTCGAGGTCGAGACGCGTCAGCTGACGGCGGGCGGCCTGGCCGACGAGAACCTGCATCGCACGCCCGTCCTGCTCGACCAGCGCGCTGGCAACAGCCTCGTGGCCTTCCTCGACCTCGACCACGCGATCTTCCAGAAGTTCGGCGCTGACCCGGCGGACCTCCTGCTCGCCGAGGTTGCAGTGCTGCTTAGGGTGCGGGCGGAGACGGAGTGGAGCCACTCCGAACTCATCGCGGCGATCCGTACCGAGTCGCTGCCCGCCACCGCCCTGGATGCCCAGTTGATCAGCGCGGAGGCGCAGGAACTCCTGGCCGAGATCCGTCACCGCATGATGTCGGAGCTGGACCGTACTGGCGAGGCGGAGAAGGCGTATCACTTCCTCTCGCCGGACGAACTCACGGCGACCGAGCACGCCATGATCGCCAACGGCAAGGTGACCCGTACCGTCGACCTCGGTACGAGCGGTGAGTTCCTGCTTCATGTACCGGCGCTGTTCCTGGTCCGTCTCGTCGAGTCGCTGCCGTCGGCGTTCATGGACAACCGTGTCTTCCAGGGGGTCTACGAAGGAGTCGCCTCCGCTTCCGCGCGTCGGCTCAGCCTGGCTCGCACGGTCGGCTACCTCTCCGACGTGGCCACCCAGGCGACCTTCGCGGGGGCCAGTCTCCCGAATCAGCTGCTGCGCACGAGGCTGAGTATCCGCCTGCTGGCCGACGACCTCGCGGAGGAGAAGTGAACGCCGCCTTCCTCACGGCGGAGGAGCTGTTGAGGGGAGGGCCCGCAGGTCTCACGCACGCCACGGAGCGGGCCCTCTGGTACCTCGGCTTCAACGACGTGCGCGTCATCGATGGAGCAGGTGACCACGGCGCGGACCTCCTGGCCGTACGCGGGCGGGAGCAGTGGGTCTTCCAGTGCAAGTGGAAGGCAGGCGGGAAGGTCGACCGCAGCGGCGTGGACGACCTGGAGCGCGCCCATGCGCGCTACCGCGCCGACAAGGCCGTCCTGGTGACCAACACGGACATCAACGGGGTGGCGGCTGCTCGCAGCGCGGCGCTCAACGGCGTCGGTGTGCCGATCGCCCTCTGGCATGGCGCGACTCTGGGCTCCATCGGGGACCAGATGCCTGAAACGGTCCCCGCGAAGTACGCACTGCGCCCCTATCAGGCGGAGGCGGCGGAGTCGGTGATCAACGACCTCGACTCGAACGGCACCGCCCTACTCGTACTCGCGACGGGGCTCGGTAAGACGGTGGTAGGTGGGGAGATCATCAGCCGTCACCTCAGGGCCAATCCGAACGCGAAGATCCTCGTCGTGGCGCACATGAAGGAGCTCGTCGCACAGCTTGAGAAGGCGATGTGGCGGCACATCCCCAAGTCCGTTCCCACGCGCCTGCTCACTGGGGTAAGCCGACCTGAAAGCCTCGACGGAGTCGTCGTCGGAACTGTCGAGTCCGTCCTCGGTGCCGTACGCGTGGGCTACCGGCCCGACTTGATCATGATTGACGAGACCCATCACGTGGCCGAGACCGGCAGGTTTGCGGAATTGCTCGATCTGTGTGGGGATGCTGGGCAGTTCGGCGTGACGGCGACGCCCTGGCGGGGCGACAAGTTTGACATCACCTCCCGCTTCGGGTACCCGAGTTTCAAAATGGGTATCGCGGAAGGTATGGCCGCCGGCTACCTGTCCGCCGTCGACTACCGGCTGTACGTCGACAACGTCGACTGGGGCGTCGTCAGGGACGCCAGCGTGCACGGCCAGTCCATCAAGGACCTCAACAAATCCTTGTTCCTGCCGCAGCGCGATAAGGAGATCATCGAGCACTTCCGCGAGGCGTGGCGCACCACGATCGAGCCGAGGGCCATCGTTTTCTGTCAGACCATCGAACACGCCGAGCACATGGCCCAGTTGTTCGCCGCGTCCGATTCGGCGTGGTCCAACGCCTCCTTCCTCCACAGCGCGCTCCCGCGGCAACGGCGCCAAGTCCTGCTCAACGAGTTCCGGCTCGGCCGGGTACCAGTGATCACGTGCGTCGACGTCTTCAACGAGGGAGTCGACGTCCCGGACGTCAACCTCATCGCGTTCCTGCGGGTCACGCACAGCCGGCGGATCTTCGTCCAGCAACTCGGGCGTGGGCTTCGACTCAGCCCCGGCAAGGTCGCCCTGCGGGTCCTCGACTTCGTGACCGATATCCGCAGGGTGGCAGCGACCCTGGAACTTCGGCGATCGCTGGAGGCGCAGGAGACCCAAGAGAGCGAGCACCTACGCGTACGTATGCCGCACGCCTCCCGAATCCAGTTCAGTGACGAGACCGTCGGGTCCCTAATGGACCACTGGATCCAGGACGCGGCAGATCTTGAGACCAAGGCGGACGAGGTCCGCCTGCAGTTCCCTTTGACGAGAGGAATCGAATGAGCAAG
Source organism: Streptomyces iconiensis (assembly GCF_028657195.3). GTDB lineage: Bacteria > Actinomycetota > Actinomycetes > Streptomycetales > Streptomycetaceae > Streptomyces > Streptomyces iconiensis. Next base: position 65,115 of record NZ_JANCPR020000023.1, on the reverse strand, counting down.
TACGCGATCCCCACGGACCTGGAAGAAGAAGTCGTGCGCCTCCTCTACAAGAGGATGGCCGACCTCAACTGGATCTACCTGCCGGATGCCGACCGCACCCGTCATTACGTGGAGTGGACGTCCGACCCGGCGGTCGGAGGACGGCTTCTGCCGTTCATCGGGAAGACCGAGAACATCCGGCCGTGGCTCAAGGACAGGCCCATGAAGGAATACGTCCGGGCCACTTACGGGGTGGGCAAGTGGGCCCCGCTCGTGACCGAGCCCTCTACCCCGGTCAGCGAGCTTGTTGTGCGGGCTCTCGGCCCAGGCTGGGAAGTCGACCTCGAGACCCTCGCCATCAAGCCGCTCTGCGTGAAGATTCGCCACGAGGACGACGAGGAGACGGAGCAGCGCTTCGCCTGGGCCCCGATGCGCGACTTCAAGCACCTCGCGTGGGCGGCCATCGCGGCACAGGCTGGTGGCGACGCGCTGCCCTGGGTCATCTGCACGGTGGACTCCTTCGTTCGGAAGATCACCCCGGAGCAGAAGGCGACCAACCAGCGGATCGCGCACCGGCTCGGCCTGACCAGCGCGCATGTCACCGATGGCTGATGGGGACGGTGCGATGATGTCCGGGGCTGACGACGACTGGCTCAGCGCCGCTTGGCGTGTTCTACCCCTCCGGTCGCGTCGCGTGGTCGAGGACCGTGCCCGTGGGGAAACGCTCGGGAGCATCGGGCAGCAGCATGAGATGAGCGGTGAAAGAGTTCGTCAGTTGCTTGTGATGGCGCAGAAGCGACTCTGCTACTACGCCGACGCCTTCGTCGATGACTGGCGTGATCGGCTCATGGCCCTCACCGTGAGTTCGGCGGTACCCGAGTCCGAGCTGGCCGCGGCGCTGGGCGTACGCGAACACATTGGTGTGGTGCTTCTCGCCCAGGCTGTGAGGGCTGAGCCTCCGTTGACGTGGGCTGGCCGCCTGCACGGCTGGTGGACGCGCGATCCGACCGCCTTGGAGGTTCTGCTGCGATCTGGAGTGGAGGAGGCGCCGCTGCGTGGGGAGGACGTGGCGGTGACCTTCGCGTCGGCCGGTGTACCGGACGATGTTCCGTTGCTGAAGTTGCTTGAACACTCGAAGAGCCCTCTTGTGCCCGGCGTCGAGGGCTCTTGGCTGCGTCGTCGCGCCCGCGGCAGGGACGCGGCCTACCTCTATCTGCTGGCGAATGGCGAGCCCTGCCCGGCTGAGGACCTGCTCGAACCGACCGGGATCAAGCGGAAGCCCGCCGTCGCCGAAGCGCTCAGGCGGGACGAGAGGTTCGTCCAGCTCCGGCTGGAGGGGAAGTGGGCGCTGGCCGAATGGCCCCACCTGAACATGACTCCGTACCCGAACGCCGTGGAGGCATTCGTCGCCGTGCTGGCCGAGCTGGGCCCTCTGCCCAAGGAAGCCCTTTTCGTAAAGGTTGGCGAGCGGTACCCCGTAACGCTGTGGCGCCTCCAGCAGTGTCTGCTGGACGACAGGGTGGGCATGACGGAAGACGGTTCGATCGACCTTGTGGCACGCGGGGCCGATCCGATCGAGGAGAGTGAGCCGGCACAGCCGGCCACGATGGCTGCCGACCCTGCCGGCAATGTATTCGGGGTCCGGCTGACGGTGGACAAGGACATCCTGCGCGGCAGTGGCGTCGTCGTCAGCAGCTGGCTTACGTGGCAACTCGGGATGCGGCAGGCTCCCATGGCCAGGACGTTTTCCATCGCTGGTCACCCGACGTCGATCACCCTAAAGAGGGGGACGAGTGCGGCCCAGCTCTCCAGCCTGCGGGTGCTGGCGAAGGAGAACGGAATGGTCGGGGGCTGCGAGTTCGTTCTCTTTCTCCGTAGGGACGATTCGACCGCCCGCATCGAGCACGCTTGTGCTCGACAGTACTGCCGAGCGGTGGGGGCCCCTTCATGAGCGAGCTGAAGACGGACGTCTCCGAGGCATGAGCAGCTGCCGCAGCGGTGGCGAACTGTGATGCGGGATCACTCGTAATCCCGGGAGTACGAGTGATCCACCAAGTTGCTGTCCAGGGGCTCCGCGGAGCCGGGAGTACTCAAGGCATGGGTTCAAACGACTGTGGGCAGCCCGCTGGAGCGGACGACCCTTGGTCGTCACCTCATGCCTGGCCGAATGAGTCTTGGGGCAGTCCGCGCGGGGCAGCCTTTACTGTCTCAACCGGGCAGCGTCGTCGAGGGTGGCCGACGGGCGGGCCTACACCCTGGACCTGGACAAGCTGCCCTGCCCTGAGCCGGAGCACAGCCCGCCTGACCTGCTTGTATTGCGCGTGCAATCGCGCTGATGCCCGTGCTGACATGTCAGCACGGGCCCGGGGTCGAGCCGGACCGAGCCGGAATCAGAGGGATGGAAACGAGGGTGTTCATCCCGGTTCTGCAGCAGAATCGCAGGTCAGCGAGGTAACGATTTCGGGTTCGAATCCCGTTGGGGGCACCACCAAATAGCCCTCTGGCCTGCGTAAATGCAGTTCCGAGGGTCCTTTTGTGCCAATTTCCCGTGCTGACGTGTCAGCACGGGAGTGCTGACATAAACAGTCCAGAACCGCCGTGACCTGCGCACACTCGGCTGGCGATCCCTCATCCGGTCCCGTGCTGGATGATCATGTTGCTGGCCCACAGGAGCACCTGCCTACCGTCCGCGCTGCCGGACAAGGCTGCCGGGAACAGGCCACCGTCCCCGGAGAGCGACCAGCTCGCTGCGAGCATGAGCGCCGCCGAACTCCCTGTAGGCGTCGGGTTGTCCGGGGACGAGGCCGTTGACGTTGCGGAGCTGGGCCCGGCGCCGGTCGACGGCGCAGGGCCTGGCCGAGCGGGCCGTGATCGTGCTCGCCTGCGCGGACGGACTGAGCGATACCGCGGTGGCGGCCAGGCTGGAGACCGACCGCAGGACCGTGCGCCGGTGGCGGGCCCGATTCCTGGCCGAGCGGCTCGACGGCTTGTCCGACGAGCCGTGTCCCGGGGTGCCGCGCACCCTCGCCGACGCGCAGGTCGAGGAGGTGGTGGTGCGGACGCTTGAGACGGTGCCGGAGGGCGGGACGCACTGGTCCAAGCGGGAGTTGGGCCGCCAGGTGGGAACTTCCTCCAGGAAGCCGCCCACGTGCAGAGAGTCCTCGACGAGCGACCATGAACCGCCCGGAACACAACCGCACGGCACGGGCTCCCCGGGATGCGGAAGTGGGGCCGGTCCGCTGACGGAGATCGCGTACGCGGCGGTCCCGGTCGCAGGCGAGCTACAGGCGTCGGTCTATATCCATTGGGACGTGGCGGTGAGGACATTGCTGCCGTCCATGTCCGCGAGCGAGAGGCCGGCCAGGGAGACGGCGGCCTGTGAGGTCTGCCAGCGGAAGCGGGGGCTGTCGGTCGTCGCTGCCTCGACCACTACCGCCGCCGCGGCCTGGGCCGATTGCGCGTTCGCCATTTCCGACTGTGCGGTCTGCAGGAACTTCTCCGCCAGCTCGCGGTACGGGTCGTCAGGGCTGAAGAGCGCCCGGGTGTCGAGGTTGTCGGCCATGTGCGTCGCGACGGCGGCGGGTTCCACCACGCTGACCGTGACCCCGAAACGGGCCGCCACCGGCGCGAGGGACTGCATCAGACCCTCCAGGGCGAACTTCGAGGCGCAGTAGGCATCAAGGAACGGCTCACCGTGGACCCCGCCGTTGCTGGAAACGCTGACGATCCGGCCGGCGCCGGCGCTGCGCATGGACGGCAGTACGTGCCGGGTGAGGGCCGCGGGGCCCAGGACGTTGACGTCGAGCTGCTGCTGCAGGGCGGCGGCGTCGAGCTGTTCCAGCGTTCCGGCCGTGGACTGACCGGCGTTGTTGACGAGGATGTCGATGGGCCCGAAATCGGCCGCCACCTCGTCGAGGCAGCGATGGGCGCCCTCATGGTCGGTGACGTCCAGGCGCCGCACGGTCAGCTCGACCCCCTGATCGGCGGCCTCGGCCCGCAACCGTTCGGCCTTGGCCGTGTCGCGCATCGTCGCCACGACACGAATGCCTCTGGCCGCCAGGCCCACGGCCGTGTGCAGGCCGATCCCGCTGGATGTTCCGGTGACGACCGCGACCTTCTGATCCGGCATCGGATTCCTTTCTTTCCTGCGTCCGCTCTCTTCCGGGACCGTCAAGCGGTGCCGCCGTCACTGCCGCGGACCATGGTTCCGAAGCCGATGAGCACGCTCTGGATGCGCCAGCCCTTATCGGTGCGTGTGTAGGTCATGTCGGCACTCATATAGACCGAGCGGGGGTTGTCAGCCATGACAGAGCCGACCCACATCAGCCAGTCCCCGGTGGCGGTGTCGCCGTCGACGGTGATGACCGGGTTGAGGAAGGTGTGCATGGAGAGCTGGACGACAGAGGTGGCCTTGGGCAGTACGGCCGCGATCGCGTCCGCGCCATGGGTCACCTCGCCGTCGAAGCCTTCCCAGCGAGCGTCGGCCGCGAAGATGTCCGGGATCGCGTCGGCGTCGACGGTCTTGCCGTTCCATCCTTTGTTGATCGCGTCGGCGTAGCGGGCGGTCAGGTCACGGATCGCTTCGATGTCTTCGAGGCGGAGGATACGTTCCTCAAGCGTGGTGGCGGTCATGATCAGGACTCCCTTGCTGTTGTCTCGATGGTGTGGGTGGGCACTGCGGTGGCGTTCAACGCGGCGTTGAGCGCTTGGGTGGGATCGGCCGGGGCGCTGCTGGTGCGCCAGGCGATGTATCCGTCGGGCCGGACCAGGGCGGCCCCGGTGGATTCGAGGCCGTAGGCGGTACGGAAGGCGTTGGGCTCCACCGGATTCGCGTCGGTGCCGATGCCTACGAACGTGACGGGGATGCCCGACCGCTCGGCGGCACGGGTCGCCGCGGCGGCCCAGCGCTCGTCCTCGGACAGCAGCACCCAGTCGCGCCGGAACAGGTCCAGCGTCGAGCCCTCCTCACCGTCGACGGTGATCCACAGGTGCGGGGCCCGGGTGCCGGGCTGGCCGGCCCACTCCTCCGGTCGCCGCGCGGGCGGCAGGTCGGCGTCCGCGCCCAGCACCGCGGCCGAGCGGTAGAGCTGGCCGAGTTCGACGGACGCGTCGTCGAGCACCGGCACGTCTGTTCTGGGGGCCGTCAGGTAAGCCTTGTAGTCGGCGCGTGCGAACAGTTGGTCATGGCGCAGGTCCGCCACAGGCCGGCGTTCGGCATCGTAGGTGTCCAGAAGCCGGGGCTCAGACCTTCCGGCCAGCACGGCGGCCAGTTTCCAGGCCAGGTTGTGCGCGTCGTCGATTCCGGTGTTGGCGCCGAAACCGCCACGGTTGGGCGGCAATTGGTGGGCGGCGTCGCCGACGAGGAACACCCGGCCGTCGGAGAAACGGTCAGCGATCAGCCCGGCCAGGTCCCAGCGGCCGGTGGTCACCAATTCGATGGGGATGTCGGTACGGCCGACCGCCTGCTGCACCACCAGCCGTTGTTCGTCGGCGTCACGCTCGATGTCGTCACTGAGCATCAGCACCCACCGCCCGTCGGAGTAGGTGGTCAGGAACGCCTTCAAGTCCGGCTGCTCGATCTCGAACTGGACCACACCGTGCTGCAGGTACTCGTCCAAGGGCGCACGGAACAGGATGCTGCGCTGCACCGACAGCGGACCCACCCCGTGCCGGGCGATGCCCAGTTCCTCACGCATGGCGCTGGTCGCGCCGTCCGCGGCCACCACGTACTGGGCGCGCAGGCGGTACTCGTGGCCGTCGTCGCGGCGACGCAGTGTCGCGGTCACGCCGTCGCCGTCCTGGACGAAGCCGATCAGTTCGGTACCCAGCCGCAGGTCCGCGCCCAGCTCGGCCGACCGGTCACGCAGGAGGGGTTCGAGCTTGTCCTGGGTGATCGCGATCGCGTGTACCGGGGAGTTTTCGGCGCCGTAGGCACCCGCGCCGCCCGGTGTCCACGGGTACTCCTCCAGCAACGTACCGGTCAGGCTCTCCACCCGCGCCCGCCGCGGCGGCTTCATGCCCTGCTGCGACGGCGGTACGTCGACCCCCACTTGCCGGAAGTGTTCCACCGTGCGGGTGGTGAAGCCGATCGCACGCGGATGCGGGGAGCTGCCGTGGTGCTTGTCGACCAAGACGACCGGAACGCCGTGCCAGGTCAGGAAGACCGCGGTGGACAGCCCTACCAGGCTGCCGCCGACGATCAATACGGGTGCCGCTTCGGTAGTCGTGCCGTCGGCAACATGGGTGTTCTCGTTCATGACTTGCTCCTTCGCGCGTTGGTGAATGGTGCGGCTCTTCCTGTCGGTTCGGCCTGCGGCCGTGGCGCGGCGAAAACTCCGCCGACCAGCACCGGGAGCGCGCCTCCGGCACGGGACCGGCCCCGGACCCTGAACGATGACCGCCACCGCGGACGGCACGACGCCGGAGCGGGTCGGCGCCCACTCGGCCATGTGTTTCCGAAGACTCCTGTCGGCTACCGGTCCGTCCAGGGTAACGAACATGTTCGTCACGAGCAAGGTCGGAGCGAACATGTTCGCGACTGCTGCGGGTTCGGGGCGAGCGGGTGCGGGCGAGCGGGGTCGGCTGCCGCATGGGTCGCCATGATCACTTCGGTGCTGGCGCCCCGGGGCCACCGAAGCTCCGGCGACCTCTTCGGGGAGCGAGGATGCGCGTGCGCACCGGAGAGACGGCTGCCTATGCCGCGACGCCCGCTCAGAGATGCCGACGCCCGCTCAGGGACGGGTCAGCACCATGCGGCTGACCGGGAAGCGGCCACGTCGGCCACTTTCAGCGAGGCGGACGCGTGCGGCACGAGTGAGTGCGCGACGGGCCGGGACCCGGCACAGAAGCCGGGACGGGACCCGGCACAGGGGGTGCGGGCCAGGTGAGGGACGCCCACCGGCGTGGCGGCGGCCGGGCCCGCGGGGCTCAGTCGGCCTGGCCGGGCACAGGGGTGCCCGTGATGCCGTTGACGAGCACGTCGAAGCTCCAGCGCATCCGGTCCTCGGCCGTGCCGCTGACCAGATGCGGTATGTGCGCGCTGATCGCCGGATGCGTCGTCCCGTCCACAGCGCGCAGCGCGCCTATGGCCGCGCTCCAGTCTTCTTCGGCACGGGGATCGTGCTCACGCGTCGCCTGCTCGGCGGCGGTGGCCGTCGCGTCCTGCAGGAGCTTGTCCACCCCCCAGGCGACCTGCTCGCGGCCGGCGCCGCTACGGGAGAGGAGGTCGAGGATGCGCTCCACCAGCCGCAGGTAGTTCTCGCCGCTCGGCCGGGCGACAAGAGCGGACCGGGCGAGCTGCGGGTGCTCGAAGAGCACCAAGGTGTAGGAGGTCATGACGGCGCGGAGCCGGCCGCGCCAGTCCTTGCCGTCCTTGCCGCCCTCCCGGCCGGTCAGGTCGACGTCGCCGAGCAGAGCGTCCAGGACGGCCGCGTGCAGCTCGGCAGTGTTGGCAACGTACACATAGAGCGAGGCCGGACCGGTGTCCAGCTCCTGCGCCAAGCGGCGCATCGTGACCTTCTCCAGCCCCTCGGCCCGCATGATCCGCAGGGCCGTGTCCACGATTCCGCGCCGGGACAGGGCAGGCTTGGCCGGACGCTCCCGGCGGCTGACCGGCTCTCTTCTGACACTCACGACGCTCATCGTAGCGAACATGTTCGTGCAGGGGGCGCACACCTTCGAGGACGCCCCGCTCACCGGTCGAAATGCCCGCCACGAGCGGGCGGCCGGCGCGACTCAAGTGGGGGCCTCATCTGCGGAAACGCATGTCGGGGGCCTTTTTGCACGGTACGGCCCAGCGGGGAGGACCCTCAGGAACGGGAGCCCGTCGGCGTCCCGCTGTCACATTTTCCCGGCGCGGTCAGTCATAGCGACGACAGCAGCATGACGGCCGAAGGGAAGAGGAAAATGGAATCACGTTCGATCACAGCGGAGGTCGCGGCGGGTGCGAGGGTGGCCGATCCCCGGGAGTCCGTACCGGAGTTGGGGGACATCTCGGCGGCGCTGTTCAAGGCCACAGGCAACCGTTCGATACCGCGGACCACGATAGGGCTGCTCCAGCTCCGCGCCGGCCAGATCGTCGGCAACACCTATCTGACCGTTCTGCACACGGACCTCCTGCGGAAGACCGGGGAGTCCGAAGAGAGGATCACCGCAGTGGCTTCCTGGCAGGACGCCCCGTACTTCACCGAGCCCGAGCGTGCCGCGTTGGCGCTGACGGAGGCCGTGTTCCAGCCGTCGGGGCACGGGGAGAGGGTCCCCGACGAACTGTTCGCGCAGGTGTCCGAGCTCTACGACACCAAGGCGCTGGCCACACTGATGATCGCGATCGGCCAGGTCGGCTTCTTCGTCCCGCTGGCCCTGATCGCCAAGCCGGCTCCCGGCAGGACGTTCGGGGACGAGTGGGCGTAAGGCGGGAACGGGCAACTGAAAACCCTCACCCCGCGCCCGTACCCACCGGCGAACCCCGCTCGCGCAGCGCGAGCAGCCCGGTGAACGTTCGTCCGCGCGGCACGCGGTGACCTCGCTGCCCGGGCCGGTCGGCGCCGACCGGCCCGGGCGTACGACACCGCTGCGGCGAGCCCCTCCGCCCGCACGCGCTTGCATCCGTACAGGGAGGCGCCCCAGTGGTTGGGCTCTCGTGGGCATGGTTCACTGCGAGTGCTTGCCGAATGACATGAATCAGGGACAAATCCCCGTACCGGGGTCGCTCACGGGCGCGTCCGCGCGCGGGGCGCGGAGGGAGACAGCAGCCATGGGCACTTTCGTGGTCACCGGATCGGCCTCCGGCATGGGAGCCGCCACGGCCGGGCGGCTGCAGGACGAGGGGCACACCGTCATCGACGTCGACCTGCACGAGGCCGGCATCCAGGCCGACCTCAGCACCCCGCAGGGCCGCGCCGACGCCCTCACCGGGATCAAGGCGGCGACCGGTGGCCGGCTCGACGGTGTCGCCGCCGTCGCCGGACTGGGCGCACACCTGGACGACCCGGCCAGGGTCCTGGCGGTCAACTACTTCGCGCCGGTCGCCCTGCTGGAGGGCCTGCGCCGCGAGCTGGCCGTCTCCGGCGCAGGACGCGTGGTCGTGATCAGTTCGAACTCCGCCAGCACCGTCCCCCTCATCGACGAGGAACTGGTGCGGATCGTTCTCAGCGGCGACGAGAAGGCCGCGCTGGAACGGGCCGGAGGCCGGCACATCCAGCTCCCCGACGAGATCACGGAGAGCGCACCCAGCATCACCGCGTACGCGTCCTCCAAGCTCGCGCTCTCCCTCTGGGTACGCAGAACGACGGTCACGGAGGACTGGGCGCGCGCGGGCATCCTCCTCAACGCCGTCGCGCCCGGCGCGGTCCTCACCCCGCTGATGCGCGCCTCCACCGGCCGGGACGCCGAACCCGACCCCGACAACTTCCCCACCCCCATGCCGCTCGGCCACTTCGGCGACCCCGAGGACATCGCCTTCTGGGCGCACCAGTTCCTGCGGCCGGAGGCCCGCTTCACCACGGGTTCCGTCCTCTACGTCGACGGCGGCACCGACGCCGCCATGCGCCCCGAGGGCTACCCGTCCCCCATGACCGTCGCCCCGGCATGAGGCCCCGATTCCGTTTTCAGCGGACACCCCGGGGTCTGTTACTCTTTTCCGGCGACGTCACCCCTGCTGGGGAGCCCTTCGAAAGCAGTTGGGAGCACACGCCGCACTGTGCGAGACTGAGGGCTCGCGCAAAAGCTTGGTCCTGTGGAGCAGTTTGGAGTGCTCGCCACCCTGTCAAGGTGGAGGCCGCGGGTTCAAATCCCGTCAGGACCGCTGCGGCTGGGTAGCTCAGTTGGTACGAGCGTCCGCCTGAAAAGCGGAAGGTCGCCGGTTCGACCCCGGCCCCAGCCACCGCAGCCCGTCAGGGCAGATGTCCCCTCCGGAGTTCTCCGGAGGGGACATTTTCATGTGCCCGTTGCCCCGTTGCCCCGTTGCACCCGTTGCCCCTTGCCCGTCGGTTGCCGGGCCACCGCCGTCGGTCCTCGGCACTCCGCGACCAGCTCCCGCGTCCAACTCGCCCCCGTACACGGCCCGTTCACGAGCCGGCCCATGGGCATGGGGAGGCTGGTCGGGGGTTACCCGGGGCGCATGGTGGGTGCAGGGAAAGCACGGGGATGGTGGGCGGTGCTGCGGGGGACGGTCAGGGAGTTTCCCCGGGACGAGTTGCCCGATCGCGCTGCGACGCTGACGTACTACGGGGTGCTCTCGCTCTTTCCGGGGCTGCTGGTGCTGGTTTCGCTGCTGGGTGTCGCCGGGGAATCGGCGACACGGAAGGTGATGGGGAACCTCCAGCAGCTGACGCCCGGGCCGACGCGGGACATCGTGCGGACCGCCGTACGGCAGTTGCAGGACAGCGCCGGGCTCGGCTCGATCGTGGCTGTGGTGGGCCTGCTGGTGGCGCTGTGGTCGGCGTCCGGCTACGTGGGCGCGTTCATCCGGACCTCGAACGCCGTCTACGGCATGGCCGAGGGCCGTCCCCTGTGGAAGGTGCTGCCTGTCCGGCTCGGGGTGACGGTGCTGCTGATGCTCCTGGCCATGGCCAGCGCGCTGATCGTCGTGTTCACCGGCGGCCTCGCACGTCAGGTGGGCAGGGCGCTCGGGATCGAGGACTCAGCGCTGGGGGTGTGGGCAATCGCGAAGTGGCCGGTACTGGCCGTACTCGTGATCTTCACGATCGCGCTGCTGTACTGGGCGACGCCGAACGCGAAGCTACGGGGCTTCCGCTGGATCACGCCCGGCAGCGCTCTGGCGCTGGCGCTCTGGTTGCTGGTCTCGGCCGGGTTCGCGTTCTACGTCGCGAACTTCGGCTCGTACAACAAGATCTACGGCGCGCTCGCGGGCGTGATCGTCTTCCTGGTGTGGCTGTGGTGCAGCAACCTCGCCATCCTGCTCGGCCTGGAGTTCGACGCGGAGATGGCGCGGCAGCGCGCCGTCGAGCGGGGACACCCGGCTGACGACGAGCCGTACGTGGAGCCGCGCGACACCCAGGCGTGGAGCCAGGAGGACCGGCGTCGGATGCGGTGAGCGGCCACGACGCGGATGCGCGGTCACGATGCTGTGAGCGGCCACCCGGCCACCATGCGGTGGACGGCCACGACGTGGTGAGCGGTCGGGAGGGACGGGGCGCCAGGAGCTGCGTTGCCTCCTGGCCTGGCCGACAGTGGCGACCGAGTGCGGGCCGTGGCCGTTCACGCCGCGTCGGCGGGGCGTTCCGTGGGGTCCGGGGGGTCGGTTTCCCCTGCGGTGGCCGGGGATTCCGGGGCTTCTGGGGAGCCGGGCTCGGAGTCGGGCACGGCTTCCGGCGTGGGCGGGGGCTCCGTGCGCACCAGGGTCAGGTGCCGTATGCGTCCGACACCGGGCGCGCGGCGTATTCGCCAGGTGAAGCGCCCGGACTGGGAGGAGGTTCTCGGTGGCTTGAGCATCCACTCCTCGTAGCGGGCCAGCGCCAGCATCATGCACATCAGCAACGGCGGCAGCAGAACGGCGACGAAGACCACGAGGCTCTCCTTCCAGCCCGTTTCCACTCGTTTCGGGTAACCCCGCGACGCCGGAGGAAAGACCCGGATGTGTGAAGGAAATGTGCACCTCCCCGGGTCGCCCGCCTCGCGGTCCGTCGGCCCGCTCAGGCCGGCGTCGCCGGGGCGTCCGCCGCGTGGGCGGCCGGGGAGCGGGGACGGCCGCCGGGGTGGCGGTGGCGCCAGATCCAGAAGACGGTGCAGGACACCAGCGCCCAGGCGACGAGGGCGACGTAGGGCTGGAGGAGCTGGTGGCCGCGGAAGTAGACGGCGGTGTGCTGGGCGTTCACGGCGGCGCCCGGCGGGAGCCAGCGGCCGATCTCGCCGACCAGGGACGGCAGCAGTGGCCAGGAGACGGCACCGCCCGAGGAGGGGTTGCCCAGGAGGATCATCACGCCCCAGGTCGGCACCATGGCCCAGCGCCCGAAGAGGGTGTTGAACATCGTGAAGACCATCCCGCTGGCGAACATCGTCAGCGCGAGGATCATCCACGAGTGCACGAACGGGAGCTGGAGCGCGCCCAGCCCCCAGTCGACGACGGCCGCGATGACGAAGCCGCCCAGCAGCGCGTACGCGACGGTGAAGGCGATGCGCTCGGGCGGGTTGAGCGCACGGGCGTGCACGCTGAGCTGGATGGCGCCGACGAAGCCGATGATCACGGAAGCGAGAGAGATGTAGAAGATCGCGAGGCCGCGCGGATCACCCTTGTTGAGCGGCTTGAGGTCCCGCACCTTGACCGGGACGTCGATCTTCTTGCCGACCTTCGGGCCCGCCACCTGCAGCAGCTCGGCCACCGAGGCGCCGGAGGCCGAGGAGATGTCGAGTTCGACACCCTTGGGGTGTTCGACCCGCATGATCGCGAAGACCTTCTGCTTCTCGATGGCCTCCTCGGCCTCCGCCCGCGTACGGAAGTGCCGCAGTTCGAGCGAGGAACCGAGCCCCTTCTCCATGCCCTGGACGAAGGCGCTCCTTTCGTGCGGGCTGTCCGGCTTGCCGACGACGGCGACGGGAACGTGGTGCGGGGTCGGGTTGGCCATCGCGTAGGTGTACGAGCCGGCGAAGAGACCGGCGGCCACCGCGAGGATCAGGACGAGCACGGACGCGGGGAGGAAGGGCGAGTCCTTGAAGGAGCGCCACCTCTCCCCCACGGTCCGGTTGCGTGCGTGGGCGCCGTGCCCATCCGGCTGCTCGTCGCTCATGCGGCCACCTTAAGTCCGCATGCGCCCCATTTCTCCCGTTAGCCCGCCTTACGGGAACTCCCCTCCGGCCCGCCTCACGGGTTGCCAGCCTTACGGGTTGCCAGCCTTACGGGTTGCCAGCCTTACGGACTGCCCGCCTCACGGGCGACCTCCTCGGCGTCGTTACCGGCGTCACCGTCCGCTTCTCCCCTCTTTTCTGCCGCTTCTTCGCCCCGCTGCCCCGTATCGCGCCGTGCCCGCAGGGTGCGGACGAGGAGCACGGTGAGGGCTGCCAGGGCGAGGGCGGCGAGGAGGGCGCCGTCCGGTACGGAGTCGCCGGCGCGCTTGGCCCAGTTCTCGGCCGTGAACGCGCCGTCCACGTCCAGCAGCCCCGGCAGCGAGGCCGCCCCGTCGAAAACCAGGAACAGTACGCCCAAAAGAATGAAGAAGAGCCCCGAGAACAGCGACGTGGTGTGCAGCTTCATCCTGCCCACGCTCACCTCACGTCCGCGCAGCCAGCGCCGCCGCCCCAGTTCGAAGCGCTCCCACAGCAGCGCCAGTACGAACAGCGGCACCGCCATGCCCAGCGCGTACACCGCCAGCAGCACCCCGCCGTATACCGGGTTGCCGCTCACGGCTGCGACCGTCAGCACGCTGCCGAGGATGGGTCCCGCGCAGAAACCGGCGAGGCCGTAGACCGCGCCGAGCGCGTAGACGGACAGCGCCGTGGTGGGCCGGATACGGCCCGACGCCTGCTGGAGGCGGCGCGAGGCAAAGCCCATGCCGAGGATCTGGAGCACGCCGAGCGCGATGATCGTCCAGCCGCCGATCGCGACGAGCAGATCGCGGTTGCCGTAGAAGAGCCGCCCCGCGAACGAGCCCGCCGCGCCGAGCGGCACCAGCGTGGTGGCGAGCCCGAGATAGAAGATCCCGGTCCGAGCGACGAGTCTGCTCGCCGAGTCGATCGAGTAGGCGAAGAACGCCGGGAGCAGCAGCGCGCTGCACGGGCTGAGCAGGGCGAGGAGGCCGCCGAGGAAGGCGGCCACGTATCCGACGTCCATCAGTCGTCCTTGCCCCCCTGCTTCCCGTCCTGCTTCCCGTCCTTCCCGTCCTGCTTCCCGCCCTGCTTCTTGGCCACGGCGGCGGCGCGCTCGATGGCGTCGGTGAAGACCTCGTCGGGCTGTGCGCCCGCGATGGGTTCCCCGTTCACCAGGAAGGCCGGGGTAGCGCTGGCGCCGAGCCCGTACGCCTCCTGCTGGTCCTTGTCCACCAGCCTCCTGGCGGCGTCGCTCTTCCTGTCCTTGTCGAAGCGGTCCATGTCCTTGATGCCCGCGTCCTTGGCTAGGTCGCGGAGGTGGCCGTCGGTGAACGCGTTCTTCTCGTTGCCCTTGTCCGCGTACACGGTCCGGTAGAAGTCCCAGAACTTGTCCTGCTGGCCGGCGGCCCAGCCCGCGAGCGCGGCCCGTTCCGAGCCCTTGCCGAAGACGGCGAAGTTGCGCCACTCGACGCGCAACAGGCCCTTGTCGATGTACTTCTTCTCCAGCTTCGGCTCGGTGTCACGGGCGAACTTGCCGCAGAAGGAGCACCCGAAGTCGGCGTACTCGATCATGACGACGGGCGCGTCCTTGTCACCCCGCGCGAAGGGGTCGTCCGCATCGCGCCGCGCGAGCTTCATCAGCTGGGGGTCGCCGGCCGACGAGGTGTCGGAGCTGCCCTCGATGGTGGCGTTGTCGTTGGCGGAACCTCCGCTGTCGTCGTTGCTCACCATGTACTGCGAGAGCCAGCCGGCGAGCAGCGCGACGACGGCGACGGTGATTCCGATCATGAGGCCCTTGCGTGAGGACGCGGGCTTGGCTGAGGCCATGGGGTTCTCCTGGATCACGGGGAGAAGGGAAGGTCGGGAAGAGTCGGAAGTCGGAAGTCGGAGATCGGGAAGTCGGGAAGTCGGGAAGAAAGGGGCGCCCCGGATCGCGCCCGGACCTCTCCCGGGGCCGCCCCCGGGCCGCACTCGGGCGCCCCTGCGGGCGCGGGTGGGACCGGGCGGGACCGACCGGGTGGGGCCGGGACCGGAAGGGACCGGTGGGACCTGGACCGGGTGGTGGTGGTCAGGCGGTGACCGGGCAGGCGACCTCGCCCGCGAGCCGGCGTACGACGGCGAAGGCGAGCAGCGCCAGCGAGGCCACGGCCAGTACCGGCTGCAAGGGCTGCCACACGCTCAGCGCGCCGGACGTACCGAGCACGAGCAGCACCAGCTTGTTGCAGACCGGGCAGCCGACAGCGAAGAAGCTGAGCAGCCCGCCGACGGTGCCGAGCCGCGAGGCGCGGCGCTCACCGGGAGCGTGCGCTTCCTCGCCGCCGTCCGTACGTATGCCCGTACGGACGTACGTCGCCAGCAGCATCCCGGCCAGTACGGCGGTGAACGCCAGCACCGGGTAGCCCCACCACGGGGTCGCCACCGAGCGTGCGAACAGCTGGTTCGGGATCACGGCCGTGGGCAGGCCGACCGCGAGCACGGTCAGTACGGCGGCCCCTGCGGCCACGCCCCAGCGCGCGGGGCGCCAGGAACGGGCCGCGCGCAACGCGAGCGGAAACATACGTCTCCTGTCCTGGATACGGGTGCGGACTGCCTGACGGCACACGAGTGCCGTCGGGGCACATCTACACGCGCAGGACGGAGAGTTCGACCGGGGTGGGAGGCGGCGCGGGCGCGGGCCCGCGTACGGGCGGCCTCGCGTGCGCGGCCCCGAGCGCCGAGTGCGACTCCGGGGTCAGGCATGCGGCGAGCACGAAGGGGAGGCTCTGCTGGTTGCTGCTGGAGGGCGCCGAGGGGAGGGTGCCCTGCCCGTCGTCCTTGGACTTGTGACACCGCGAGGGCCCCGGATCGACGGCCCCGTCATCGGCCTGTTCCCGCGCCACGTGCGCCGCCGATACGGGCTCGGCGGCCGGCGCCGACACCGACGACGGCACGGTGGTGGACGCCGAGGCCGATGTGGCCGCATGCCCCGCGGTCGGGGCCGCATCCGCAGCCGGAATCGGAGCATCAGCCGGAACCGGAGCCTCGTAAACAGGCGAAGCAGTGGCACCGGCACCCGTACCGGAACCGAATCCGGAAGCGCCGGCCACATCCGCGCCCGCCCCCGCATCCGGAACCGCACCGGAACCGGAAACCGCGCCAGAGCCAGTAGCCGCAGCAGGAACCGCCACCGCACCCGAACCGGACACGGCGGCCCCGCACATCGCGAGCAGCAGCCCGACGAGCGCGACGGCCATCCACCGCGCCCGCACCTGTACTCCGCCACTCATGTCGTTCAGCCTAACCGCCTCCCGTGACGCCCCCCGCCGACCGGGGCCCCCTCCCGGCAGACCCCCACGGCGCCCCACCACCACGAACCGGACCACGCTCCCGCCCGCCCCGCCCCCGTACCGCACGCACAGCAGACCGCGCGCGAAAAGGCCACACGCCGAAAGAGCGCACCCACAGAAAGAGCCCGCACAGAACCGCACGCACAAGACCACCCGCCCCGTACCGCCCCCACAGGAGCCGCCCGCACAGGAGCCGCCCCCACACAGAAAGACGCCCCGCACGGACGGAGAAGGCACAAGGTACAGAGGACACCCAGAAAGGCACCCCCTCGTCCCGACACAGCCCGATCAAGCCCAAATACAGCCCAACCCAGCCCAACCCAACCCGACACAGCCCAACCCAACCCGGCACAGAAGGCATGGAAGGCATGGAAGACGGCACCGGAAGCCGCGAAGGGCGGTCGTGAGAGGGGTTCGGCAGTCAAATGGTTCGCCACCGGATCGTCCTGAGTGCGATCCTGGGTGAGGTATGTCGACTTCCACCCCACCCTCCCCCGCCGAGCTCACCGCGCGCGTTCCGAACCTGATGCTGGCCGACCAGCACCGGTTGGCCCGCCGCGTCGCTGGTGCGCGCAAGATCCGTAAGCCGGAGGCCCGTGCGGCCGTCCTCGCGGAGATCGCCACGGCGATGGACGAGTCCGAGCTGCGCGTGACCGCGCGCCGCGAGTCCGTCCCGGAGATCACGTATCCGCCACAACTGCCGGTCAGCCAGAAGAAGGGCGACATCCTGGAGGCCGTCCGCGACCACCAGGTCGTGATCGTCGCGGGCGAGACCGGCTCGGGCAAGACCACTCAGATCCCCAAGATCTGCATGGAGCTGGGGCGCGGCATCACCGGCGTCATCGGCCACACCCAGCCCCGCCGTATCGCGGCGCGCACGGTCGCCGAGCGGGTGGCGGAGGAGCTGGGCTCGCAGCTCGGGGACACCGTCGGCTGGAAGGTCCGCTTCACGGACCAGGTGCGGGACCACACGATGGTCAAGCTGATGACGGACGGCATCCTGCTCGCCGAGATCCAGCAGGACCGTGACCTGCGTCAGTACGACACGCTCATCATCGACGAGGCGCACGAGCGCAGCCTCAACATCGACTTCCTGCTCGGTTATCTCGCCCAGCTCCTGCCCAGGCGCCCCGACCTGAAGGTGATCATCACCTCGGCGACGATCGATCCGGAGCGCTTCTCGCGGCACTTCGGTGAAGCGCCGATCGTGGAGGTCTCGGGCCGGACGTATCCGGTGGAGGTGCGCTACAGGCCGCTGTTGGAGGAGGTGCCCGAGGGCGCCGAGGACTCGGCCGCGCCCGACCGCGACCAGGTCACCGCGATCTCCGACGCGGTGGACGAGCTGCAGGCCGAAGGCCCGGGCGACATCCTCGTGTTCCTCTCGGGCGAGCGGGAGATCCGGGACACGGCGGACGCGCTGGAGAAGAAGTTCCAGCGGACCGGAGGCCACAGACCCGGCGGCGAAACGGAGGTGCTCCCCCTCTACGCGCGCCTGTCCAACGCCGAGCAGCACCGCGTCTTCCAGGCGCACTCCAACCGCCGGGTCGTGCTCGCCACGAACGTCGCCGAGACCTCGCTGACGGTCCCCGGCATCAAGTACGTGATCGACCCGGGCACGGCGCGCATCTCGCGCTACAGCCACCGTACGAAGGTGCAGCGCCTGCCCATCGAGCCCGTGAGCCAGGCCAGCGCCAACCAGCGCAAGGGCCGCTCGGGGCGTACGTCGGACGGCATCTGCATCCGGCTGTACTCCGAGGACGACTTCGTCTCCCGGCCGGAGTTCACCGACCCGGAGATCCTCCGTACGAATCTGGCTTCCGTGATCCTCCAGATGACGGCAGCCGGGCTCGGCGACATCGAGAAGTTCCCCTTCATCGACCCGCCGGACCACCGCAGCATCAAGGCGGGTGTGCAGCTGCTGGAGGAGCTGGGCGCGCTGGAGACGCAGACGCGCAGGCTGACGAAGCTGGGCCGCAATCTCGCACAGCTGCCCGTCGACCCGCGGCTGGCCCGTATGGTCCTGGAGGCCGACAAGAACGGCTGCGCCCGCGAGGTGATGGTCATCGCCGCCGCGCTCTCCATCCAGGACCCGCGCGAACGCCCGTCCGACAAGCAGCAGCAGGCCGACCAGCACCACGCGCGCTTCAAGGACGAGACGAGCGACTTCCTCGCCCTCCTCAACCTGTGGCGCTACGTCAGGGAGCAGCAAAAGGCGCTCTCCTCCTCCGCCTTCCGCCGTATGTGCAAGGCGGAGTTCCTCAACTACCTGCGGATACGCGAGTGGCAGGACATCTGCACGCAGCTCCGCCAGGTCGCCAAGGGCATGAAGATCCACGTCAGCGACCAGGACGCCGACGAGATCCCGCAGGACGCGGTGCATCAGTCGCTGCTGGCGGGCCTGCTGTCGCACATCGGTCTCAAAGACACGGAGAAGAACGAGTATCTGGGCGCGCGCAGCGCCAAGTTCGCGATCTTCCCCGGCTCGGCACTCTTCAAGAAGCCCCCGCGCTGGATCATGTCGGCCGAGCTGGTCGAGACCTCGCGCCTGTGGGCGCGGGTCAACGCGAAGATCGATCCGGACTGGATCGAGCCCCTCGCGCAGCACCTGGTCAAGCGCACGTACAGCGAGCCGCACTGGGAGCAGAAGCAGGCGGCCGTCATGGCGTTCGAGCGCGTGACGCTGTACGGCGTGCCCGTCGTGGCGCAGCGCAAGGTGAACTACGGCCGGATCGACCCGGAGACAGCGCGCGACCTGTTCATCAGGAACGCGCTGGTGGAGGGCGACTGGCGCACCCACCACGAGTTCTTCCGTGACAACCGCAAACTCCTCGAAGAGGTCGAGGAGTTGGAGCACAGGGCGCGTCGCCGCGACATCCTCGTGGACGACGAGACGCTCTATGACTTCTACGACCAGCGCGTACCCGAACACGTCGTTTCCGGAGCGCACTTCGACTCCTGGTGGAAGAAGAAACGCCACGAGGAACCGGACCTGCTCAACTTCGAGAAGTCCATGCTCATCAACGAGCGGGCCGAGGACGTCTCCAAGGACGACTACCCCGACGTGTGGCACCAGGACGGCCTGGCCCTCCCGGTGACGTACCAGTTCGAGCCGGGCACGGACGCGGACGGCGTGACCGTCCACGTACCGCTCCAGGTGCTCAACCAGGTCAGGCCCGGTGGATCGTTCGACTGGCAGATCCCCGGCCTGCGCGAGGACCTGGTCACCGAGCTGATCCGGTCCCTGCCCAAGCCCATCCGCCGGCACTACGTCCCCGCGCCCAACTTCGCCAAGCGCTTCATCGAGACGGTCGAGCCGCGGGACGAGCCGCTGACCTACACGCTGGCGCGCGAGCTGCAGCGGATGGTCGGAGTCCCGGTCTCCGCACAGGACTTCGACCTCGCCAAGGTCCCCGACCACCTGAAGATCACATTCCGGGTGACGGACGAGCGCAAACAGAAGATCGCCGAGGACAAGGACCTCGAAGCACTCCAGCTGCGGCTGAAGTCGAAGACACGGGAGGCGATCACCAAGGCGTTCGACTCCTCGACGCGCGCGAAGGCCCGCAAGGCGGCGCAGGGCGCCGAGGCGGCCGGCAACGGCGCCCCGGAAGCCCCGCAGCCCAGCGTCCAGCGCACGGGCCTCACCGACTGGACCCTCGGCGCGCTCCCCCGCACGTTCGAGACCCGCCGCGCCGGCCAGCCCGTGAAGGCGTATCCGGCGCTCGTGGACGAGGGAGAATCGGCCGGTTCCGTCAGCGTGCGCCTCTACGACACCGAGGACGAGCAGCAACAGGCCATGTGGCGCGGCACCCGCCGCCTCATCCTGCTCAACATCCCCTCCGACCCGGCCAAGTTCGCGCAGGCCCAGCTCAACAACCAGCAGAAGCTGGCCCTTTCCCGCTCCCCGCACGGCAGCGTGCAGGCGCTGTTCGAGGACTGCGTACGGGCGACGGCCGACCGCCTCATCGCCGCGCACGGCGGTCCCGCCTGGGACGAGGAGTCCTTCCGCAAGCTCTTCGACGCCGTACGCGCCGACCTGGTGGACGGCACCCTGCGCACGGTCCGCCAGGTCCAGGAGGTGCTGGCCGCCTGGCACTCCTGCGAGGGCAGGCTGCGCGCGACGACGAGCCCGGTGCTGGCCGACTCCGTGGCGGACGTACGGGCCCAGCTCGACGCGCTCATCAAGCCGGGCTTCGTCACCGAACACGGCGCCGGCCGCCTCCAGGACCTGTTGCGCTACCTCACCGCTGCCGACCGCCGCCTCCAGCAACTCCCGCACCACGTCGAGCGGGACAGGTCCCGGATGGCCAAGGTGCGGGAGATGCGGGACGAGTATCTGTGGCTGCTGGAACAGTTCCCGCGCGGCCGTCCCGTGCCCAAGGCGGCCAGGGACATCCGCTGGATGATCGAGGAGCTACGGGTCAGCTACTTCGCCCACGCCCTCGGCACCGCCTACCCGATCTCGGACAAACGCATCGTGAAGGCCGTCGACGCCGCGGCCCCCTGAGCCCGCGGCCCGGACCCGTTCCGGTAACTCCCCAGTCACTCACAGCGAGTTCGCTCCCCAGTCCTGACCTGCTGTAGAGTCTGGTCTCGCGCCCAGCGCGCAGCCCCACGAGGTCCTGTGGAGCAGCTTGGAGTGCTCGCCACCCTGTCAAGGTGGAGGCCGCGGGTTCAAATCCCGTCAGGACCGCACAGAGAAAGGCCCACGATCCCCGATCGTGGGCCTTTCGCATGCCCGGCGCCGATCGCCCCTCCCCTGCGAGGCCGCCGACCGGCCCCGCCACCGCACGGCACCCTCACAACCCCTCACAGCTGTGCGTCCGGCACGCGCGCATCCTCCTGCCCCGCGTCCCCATGCGCCCGTATGCCGCGACCCGGCCACCCTGTCCGCGCCGCAGGCCAGCGGCCCCTGCTCCGTACGCCACAGAGGCGCGTACGCCCGCAGCGGCATGCCGCCCCGCGAGACAGCCGCCCCCGCACGGTTGACGCCCCCCGGGGCCCGGGGTACCCCTACTAAAGGAGGTGCGGTGGATGGCGACGACTCCGAAGACCCCAAGACGGCATGAAACGAGGGCGCTGCTGCGTGCGCATCTGGCCGCCGCGACGCGCTACCACCACGTCACCCGGCACTGCCCGGTCTGCCACCGGCTGCTGCGGCTCGCGCTGGAGTCGGCACCCGAGCCGGCCCGGGACCAAGAACCCCCCGCCGGCTGATCCACGCGGAGTCCGTACGCCGCCCCTCGACGCGGATCCGGCGGTGACGGCGGAGGTCACTCTCCCTCATCAGCCCATTACCGTAAGGCAGTTGGCCGTAACAAGGCTTGCCTCATGTGACGGGTGTCACCCCATTTCCCCGTACTGGCGAGGAACTTGAGGCACCCTCACACCGCGTCAATTTAATATGTGCAATTGCACTGCCCGCCCCACACGCCAGGAACGCCCCTCGGGACGCCCTCTGTGCAGCGTCCCCAACCGGGGCCCAGGTCATGCGGACGGGTTCCCCCGAAGCCGATCAAGGTCGACCAGCGGCGATCAACGACCACGGGCCTGCGCGCACCCCTCCCCGCCGAGCCCCTGCGACCCCGGCGCACAAAAAAATCGCGCTGGACCCGGCGGAGTCCAGCGCGATCAACGAGCAAGCACTGTTGGGGCAGTGGCCTGTCGTGTGGTGCTCAGGAGGCGTGATTTCAGGGTGGGGGCCCCGAAAAATGCCTCTATATGGTGTTGTTTTGCCTGATCAAGCCTCGCTGCGCTGCTGCGGGATGCCCGCCAGCAGTGCGCGCACCTCCGCCTCGCGGTAGCGGCGATGCCCTCCGAGCGTGCGGATGGACGTGAGCTTGCCCGCCTTTGCCCAGCGCGTGACCGTCTTCGGGTCCACGCGGAACATCGTGGCAACCTCAGCCGGGGTCAACAGCGGCTCGGCATCAGGGGTGCGAGCGGTCATGAGCGGCCTCCTCGGGAGAACCGAACCATCACGGTTCTTTCCTCTAAATTCTGCACCTTGACCCGCGTTGCCCGATATGGCGGACGCGAGCCGAGTCGGTTATAGGACGAACGGCTTGTCCTCGGCACTACAACTACACCATCTGTCCAGCCACGTCGGCCAAACCGATGGAATTGCCCTCTCAGGTGTTCAACCTCGGCGGAAGACGATGGACCGTGCCATAGCGGACAGTCACGTCACCGTGACGATCAGTCACAACGGGAGCAGGGGTCATCAGACCTACCAAGGAGCGCAATACCGATCTTTCCGCCCATAGTTGGACGGAAGGAGCCCTGTGCGAGCTCCTTGTCCTATTTTGACACGAGGAGTAGCCCTGAGGGCAAGACCCCCCTTAAGTGCAATCCATCACGCTTGAGGCAAAAACCCGGTTCGGGACGTAGGTCCTAGTCCTAAGAAGCGAACTGCAGCTCCCTGATCGCCCTCCAGCGATCCGTGAGCCGCTCGTACGCCTCCCCCGCCCGGTCGCCGTCCCCCTCACGGAGCGCGGCGAGCCCCTCCGCCACATCCGCAGCAGAGTGGTCCCCCGCGAGCTTCTCCTCGGGGATCGCGTGGGCCAGACCGCCGTAGTCCAGCTCGACGAGGGAACGCGGATGGAATTCCTCCAGCCAGCGGCCCACATCTACCAGGCCATCGACGAGCGGCCCCTCCTCCAGCTCCTCACGGAGCACCTTCAGTCCCCGTGCGAGGCGGCGCCGCGCCTGGACCATCGGTGTGCGGTAGCGGAAAACGAACTGCTGTCCGCTCTCCTGACCCGATTCCGGCTTCGCAAACTCCCTCTCTTCGTCGGCGAAGAGAACGAACCACCGCACGGGCACATGCCACAGCGCGGTGCGGATCCACGGGCGCGCGTCCGGGTTGTGTTCCCGCCACCGTTCGTAGTCGGCCGCGGCCTGACGCCGTACGACCGGGGGCAGCGCCGCGTCCAGCACGGGCTGGGGCAGCGCCAGCTCCCGGTCCCCCGCTGCCTGGGTGAGCGCGGTGAGCGCCTGCCAGCTGCGCAGCCGGGTGCGCCAGGGGCACACGCACGTCACCCCGTCCACCTCGGCGACGAACGCCTCCGCGCTCTCCCGCACGGGCACCACGACGGGGGGTACGGGCAGCAAGTCGGCCAGCGCGCGCCGGACTTCGTCCTGCGCCGTGGGGAAGCGGTCCTGCTTGGCGTAGGCGATCCAGTGGGACCGTTCGGGCTCCGGAAAGGCGGCCAGTGGTTCGTAGACCCGTAGGTATGCCGCGTACGGGACGACGACCGACGCTTTCTCAGCCACGCGCTTCCTCCAAGAACCGGGTCCGGACAAGCCTGAAAGACAGTTGACTACCCCGATCGTGGGACCGCAACGTGCCCGCGAGGCCCAGGTCGTACGCTGCTCTGGACCGGCCCTCCCGGGCACCCCCTGCCACAAGCGGCGCGGCTCGGCAGAGGGCGTCCGACGCGCATACAGGAGTCACCACCGTGACTGATGTACTTCCTCCCGCCGGCCAAGGCTCCAGCTCCTCCGCAGGCGACGGCGGAGCCGGCGAAGCGGGTCTCGTGCGGACCCTGTTCCACTCGGAGCGGGGAGGCCATGAGCAGGTCGTGCTGTGCCAGGACAGGGAGAGCGGCCTCAAGGCCGTGATCGCCCTCCACTCCACCGCACTCGGCCCCGCACTGGGCGGCACCCGCTTCCACGCGTACGACGGCTCAGGGAACCCCGAAGAGGCCGCCGTGCTCGACGCGCTCAACCTCGCACGGGGCATGTCCTACAAGAACGCGCTCGCCGGCCTCGACCACGGCGGCGGCAAAGCCGTGATCATCGGCGACCCCGAGCTGATCAAGACCGAGGCGCTGCTGCGCGCCTACGGCCGCTTCGTCGCTTCGCTGGGCGGCCGTTACGTCACCGCGTGTGACGTCGGTACGTACGTGCAGGACATGGACGTCGTCGCGCAGGAGTGCCGCTGGACCACCGGCCGCTCGCCCGAGAACGGCGGCGCGGGCGACTCGTCCGTGCTCACCGCCTACGGCGTCTTCCAGGGCATGCGCGCGAGCGCGCAGAAGCTGTGGGGCGATCCCACGCTCCGCGACCGTACGGTCGGCATCGCGGGCGTGGGCAAGGTCGGCCACCACCTCGTCGAGCACCTGCTGGAGGACGGCGCACACGTGGTCGTCACGGACGTACGGGAGGCGTCGGTGCGGCGCGTCCTGGACGCGCATCCCGAGGTGCGGGCCGTGGACGGCACCGAGGCGCTGATCCGCACCGAGGGGCTGGACATCTACGCACCGTGTGCGCTCGGCGGGGCCCTGAACGACGAGACGGTGCCCGCACTGACCGCGCGGGCGGTCTGCGGCGCGGCCAACAACCAGCTCGCGCACCCCGGGGTGGAGAAGGACCTCGCCGGGCGCGGGATTCTCTACGCACCCGACTATGTGGTGAACTCGGGCGGTGTCATCCAGGTCGCGGACGAGCTGCACGGTTTCGACTTCGCGCGTGCGAAAGCAAAGGCCGCGAAGATCTTCGACACCACCGTGGCCATCTTCGAGCGCGCCGAGGCGGACGGAGTGCCGCCCGTCGCGGCGGCGGACCGGCTCGCGGAACAGCGGATGGCCAGGTGAGAGGCGTCTCACCACCCCGCGGCAGGCCGATCCGCCACAGGAAGGTAAAATCGCAACTGACCAGCATGAGAAAGGTCATCGGGCGCGTCGGACGGCGTCCGTGTCGTGCGGGCGACGTACCGTACGGCCGCGGAAGCAGGTACCGTTGAAGCCCTGAGTACCGGTCTTTCACCTGAGAGACCGCTCTGAATTATGAACGCGTGTCAAGACTCTGGGGCCGTCGAGCCCCGTCGTTGAGGGGGTCGAGCCATGGGGCGCGGCCGGGCCAAGGCCAAGCAGACGAAGGTCGCCCGCCAGCTGAAGTACAACAGCGGTGGGACGGACCTATCGCGCCTGGCCGAGGAGCTGGGCGCATCGCCATCGAACCAGCCGCCGAATGGTGAGCCGTTCGAGGACGATGAGCAGGACGACGACCCGTACGCACAGTACGCGGATCGGTACAACGACGAGGAGGACGACGACGCGGAGTCATCCGCCTCGTCGGACCAAGCACACCGTCGTCGCGCTTGACGTTCGATCACAGCGACCCGGTCCGGCATCCCGCCGGACCGGGTTCTGTGCTGTCCGTACGTCCAGCAGCTCCGGTGACGGGGCTCAGCGCGCATAGTCGCCCGTGAGGGTGACCGCCTCCGTGCGGTCGCCCCGGTCGCTGATGCTTCCCGCCACCCAGGCGTCCACGCCGCGGTCGGCGAGTGTGGCCAGCGTCACGGAGACCGACTGCTGCGGCACGACGGCGATCATCCCGACGCCCATGTTCAGCGTCTTCTCCATCTCGGCGCGCGGCACGTCGCCCGCCGCCGCGACCACGTCGAAGACGGGGCCCGGGGTCCATGTCGCGCGGTCGACCGTGGCGTGCAGCTCGTCGGGGACGACGCGTGCGAGGTTGCCCGCGAGGCCGCCGCCCGTGATGTGCGAGAAGGCGTGCACCTCGGTGGTGCGGGTCAGCTCCAGGCAGTCCAGCGAGTAGATCTTGGTGGGCTCCAGCAGCTCCTCGCCGAGCGTGCGGCCGAACTCGGGCACCTGGCGGTCGGGCGACCAGCCGGCGCGGTCGAAGACGACGTGCCTGACCAGCGAGTACCCGTTCGAGTGAAGCCCGGACGAGGCCATCGCGATCACCGCGTCCCCCGTACGGATACGGTCGGCGCCCAGCACCGCGTCCGCCTCCACGACGCCGGTGCCGGCGCCCGCCACGTCGTACTCGTCGGGGCCCAGCAGGCCCGGGTGCTCGGCCGTCTCGCCGCCCACCAGGGAGCAGCCCGCCAGGACGCAGCCCTCGGCGATGCCCTTCACGATCTGGGCCACACGCTCGGGGACGACCTTGCCGACACAGATGTAGTCCGTCATGAACAGCGGCTCGGCCCCGCACACCACGAGGTCGTCCACGACCATCGCGACCAGGTCGTGACCGATCGTGTCGTGGATGTCCATGCGCTGTGCGAGCGCGACCTTGGTGCCGACGCCGTCGGTGGCCGAGGCCAGGAGGGGGCGCGTGTAGTCCTTGAGGCGGGAGGCGTCGAAGAGGCCGGCGAAGCCGCCCAACGACCCGATGGACTCGGGGCGCTGGGTCTTCTTGACCCACTCCTTCATGAGGGCGACGGCACGGTCACCGGCCTCGATGTCCACCCCCGCTGCGGCGTAGCTGGCGCCTGCGGCCTGGCTGTTCGTCATGAGTACGTCGTCTCTCGTTGAGTGGCTCAGCTGGGCCCCCGGCCCGCCCTTTTCCCCTTGTACGCGGGGGTGCGCCCCGCGTGGCCCGCCGTTCACATGGCGTGCCGAAGCGCCCGTACCCGCTCCGCTCGGGTCGCTGGGCGGCCGGAGGCGGCGGGGCAGGGGGCCGTGGCCCCCGGACGGGCGGGAAGAGGCGGGACAGCGGGAGGCATGGGGCTAGGGGCGCTTCAGTGCGTCCGCACCGCCGACACCGGCCGTCAGGGTGGTCACACCGTCGACGTCCGTCTCGGCTTCCAGCAGGTGCTTGCCCAGCAGCTCGGGGTCGGGGAGCGCCATCGGGTACTCCCCGTCGAAGCACGCCCGGCACAGCTGCGACTTCGGGATCGTCGTCGCCTCGGTCATGCCGTCGATCGAGATGTAGGACAGCGAGTCGGCGCCGAGCGACGTGCCGATCTCCTCGACCGACAGCCCGTTGGCGATCAGCTCCGCCCGGGTGGCGAAGTCGATGCCGAAGAAGCAGGGCCACTTGATCGGCGGCGAGCTGATCCGTACGTGGATCTCGGCGGCGCCCGCCTCGCGCAGCATGCGGACCAGGGCGCGCTGCGTGTTGCCGCGCACGATGGAGTCGTCCACGACGACGAGCCGCTTGCCCCGGATGACTTCCTTGAGCGGATTCAGCTTCAGGCGGATTCCGAGCTGGCGGATGGTCTGCGAAGGCTGGATGAAGGTCCTGCCGACGTAGCTGTTCTTGACCAGACCGACGCCGTACGGGATGCCGCTCGCCTCGGCGTAGCCGACCGCCGCTGGGGTGCCCGATTCGGGGGTCGCTATGACGAGGTCGGCGTCGGCAGGGGCCTCGGCCGCGAGCTTGCGGCCCATCTCGACACGGGAGAGGTAGACGTTCCGGCCCGCGATGTCGGTGTCGGGGCGCGCGAGGTAGACGTACTCGAAGACACAGCCCTTCGGCTTTGCTTCGGCGAACCTGGTGGAGCGGAGCCCGTTCTCGTCGATGGCGATCAGTTCGCCGGGTTCGATCTCGCGGATGAAGCTGGCGCCGCAGATGTCCAGGGCCGAGGTCTCGCTCGCCACGACCCAGCCGCGCTCCAGCCGGCCGAGCACCAGGGGCCTGATGCCCTGCGCGTCACGGGCGGCGTACAGGGTCTGCTCGTCCATGAAGACCATGGAGAAGGCGCCCTTGACCTGGGGCAGCACAAGGGGCGCCGCCTGCTCGACGGTGAGCGGGGTGCCGTCCTCGGCCGTCTGGCCCGCGAGCAGGGCCGTGACCAGGTCGGTGTCGTTGGTGGCTGCTACCTGGGTGGCCCGGCCGTTGCCGGTGACCGCGAGCTTGGCGACCAGTTCGGCCAGCTCAGCGGTGTTGACCAGGTTGCCGTTGTGGCCCAGCGCGATGGAGCCGTGCGCGGTCGCGCGGAAGGTCGGCTGGGCGTTCTCCCAGACCGAGGCGCCTGTCGTCGAGTAGCGCGCGTGACCCACGGCGATGTGGCCGCGCAGGGAACCGAGTGAGGTTTCGTCGAAGACCTGGGAAACCAGGCCCATGTCCTTGAAGACGAGAATCTGGGAGCCGTTGCTGACCGCAATGCCCGCGGACTCCTGACCGCGGTGCTGCAGTGCGTACAGGCCGAAATACGTGAGCTTCGCGACCTCTTCTCCCGGAGCCCAGACACCGAAGACGCCGCAAGCGTCCTGGGGGCCCTTCTCACCGGGAAGGAGGTCGTGGTTGAGTCGTCCATCACCACGTAGCACGTCACCGAGTCTAGGACAGGTGCCCCGCTGCTCCGAACCGGGGACCTGTGATGTTCAGCCCAAAACCGGGAGCAGGCCCGCCAGGTCGGCGCGCTCGCCGCTCGCGGACAGGTGTGCCGTATCGAGTGCGTCCGCCCAGGTCGTACGGCCTGTGGCGAGGCGCAGCCAGGTCAGCGGGTGGGCCTCGACGACGTTGGGCGGGGTGCCGCGGGTGTGCCGGGGGCCTTCGACAGCCTGTACGACGGCGAAGGGCGGGACCCGCACCTCGACGGATGCCCCGGGCGCCTTGGCCGCGAGCGCGTCGGCCAGGAGGCGCACCGTGGCGGCCAGGGCCTGCCGGTCCAGGTGGACGGCGGCGCCGGTGGCGCGGCCCAGATCGTCGCTGTGCACGACCAGTTCCACGAGGCGGGTCACCGTGAAGTCGAGCATGCGCATGGCCCCGAAGCCGTGCGGGATCAGCAGGTCCTCGCGTACGGCCGACTCGATGACCGGCTCCAGGTCAGCCACGGCCTCGTCGATACGGGCCGCGCCGTCCGGGGCGCGTGCGGCCTCCTCGCGGGTCTGCGCGTCCAGCCTGTCGGCGACCGTCGCGGTGGACAGTGCCCAGGACGACAGGGAGACGGCAGGGGACTTGGCGGGGGCCTCCGGCTTGCCGAGGAAGCGGGGTACGGCGTCGATCTGGAGCGCGATGTGCACCAGCAGGTGGTGGACGTCCCAGCCCGGCAGGCCCGAGGCGCGTGCCCGCTGCTCGGGCGTGAGCCGGTGCGCGGCGTCGGCGACGGCCTCGACCTGGGCGATGAGCGCCTTGCGTACCCGGGCGGGGTCGTAGCTGCGGGGGTTCCTGTCTCTTCCGGTGGCGTTGCGGTTCGCGGGCGGCATACGCGTGAGATTAGCCGTTACGCGCCTGTGCCCTGACCCTGCCTGGGGCAGCCGTGCCGACCGGGGGGAGCCGTGCCGGGGGCGCTGTGCCAGGATGCGCGGCATGCCTATCGCGGACCGTCACCTCGCCGAGGACGAACAGCTGGTGCACGTCACACGGCAGCACTGGACCGAGATGGTCAGCGAGTTCGTGGTGCTGTGCCTGGTGTGGGCCGTGGCCGTCGCGCTGATCTGGGTGCTGCCGACCGGCGAGGACTGGGCCAGCACGGGGGCCTATGTGGTGCTCGCCGCCGCCGTCCTCGCCTCGGTGTGGTGGTGGCTGGTCCCGCTGCTCAAGTGGCGCAGCAAGATGTACATCCTGACGACGAAGCGGATCTACAAGCGCAGCGGCTTCCTGACCAAGACCAGCCGCAGCATTCCCCTGCTGCGGGTGAACGACGTCGCGTTCAAGGCCACCCTGTGGGAGCGCGTCATGCGGTACGGGACGTTGACGATCCAGTCGGCCTCCGAGCACGGCACGATGACGCTGCGCCATGTTCCGCGCCCCGAGTGGTTCAAGACGGAGATCTACCGGGCCGTCGACGAGGAACAGCGCGGCGGCGCCCAGCACGGGCCGCCGCCGCGGGGGTTGTGAGTACGGGGAGCGCGCTCAGCGCACCGGCACACATGTAGGCACACACGTACGCCCCGGCCCTGTGGCCGGGGCGTAGGCGTTCGTGCCCGCCGAGGTGCGGGGCGGGCCGGCGGGGAGCCGGCTCAGCCGAAGAGGTCCGGGAGAGTGGCCTCGTGTGCCTCTCGCAGCTCGGCGAGCGGGAGGGTGAACTGGCCCTGGATCTCCAGGTCTTCGCCGTCCACGACGCCGACGCGCGCTGCGGGCATGCCGCGTGCGGCGCACATGTCGGTGAAGCGGACCTCCTCGCTGCGCGGGATCGCGACCAGGGCGCGGCCCTGGGACTCGGAGAAGAGGAAGACGAACGGGTCCATGCTGTCGGGGACGATGACGCGCGCGCCCTTGCCGCCCTTGAGGCAGGACTCCGCGAGTGCCTGGATGACGCCGCCGTCGGAGATGTCGTGCGCGGCGTCCACCATGCCGTCGCGGCTGGCGGCGATCAGGATCTCCGCGAGGAGCCGTTCGCGCTCCAGGTCCACCTTCGGGGGCGTACCGCCGAGGTGGCCGTGCGCGACCTGGGACCACGCGGAGCCGCCGAGTTCGTTCCTGGTCTCGCCGAGGAGGTAGACGAGGTGGCCCTCGTCCTTGAACGCCATGGGGGTGCGGCGGGCCACGTCGTCGATGACGCCGAGCACGCCGACGACCGGCGTCGGGTGGATGGCCGCCTCGCCCGTCTGGTTGTAGAGCGAGACGTTTCCGCCGGTGACCGGAGTGCCCAACTCCCGGCAGGCGTCCGCGAGTCCACGGCACGCCTCAGCGAACTGCCACATGGCGTCCGGGTCCTCGGGCGAGCCGAAGTTGAGGCAGTCGGTGACGGCGAGGGGGCGGGCGCCCGTTGCCGCAACGTTCCTGTACGACTCCGCTAGGGCCAGGCGCGCGCCCTCGTACGGGTCGAGCTTGGCGTAGCGGCCGTTGCCGTCCGTGGAGACGGCGACGCCGAGCCCGGACTCGGCGTCGATACGGATCATGCCGCTGTCCTCGGGCTGTGCGAGAACGGTGTCCCCGAGCACATAGCGGTCGTACTGGTCGGTGATCCAGGACTTGGCAGCCTGGTTCGGCGAGGAGACCAGCGCGAGCGCCGCCGCGCGCAGTTCCTTGCCGTCGGCGGGGCGCGCGAGCCGGGCCGGGTCGTCGGCCTGGAGCGCGTCCTGCCAGGAAGGCCGCGCGTAGGGGCGCTGGTAGACGGGGCCCTCGTGCGCGACCGTACGGGGGTCGACATCGACGATCTTCTCGTCGTGCCAGAAGATCTCCAGCCGCTCGCCCTCGGTGACCTCACCGATGACCGTGGCCGTGACCTCCCACTTCTCGCAGATCTCCAGGAAGCGCCCGACCTTGCCCGGCTCGACCACGGCGCACATGCGTTCCTGCGACTCGCTCATGAGGATCTCCTCGGGCGAGAGCGAGGAGTCGCGCAGGGGTACGTCGTCCAGCTCGACGCGCATGCCACCGGAACCGTTGGAGGCCAGCTCGCTGGTGGCGCAGGAGAGCCCGGCAGCGCCGAGGTCCTGGATGCCGACGACGAGATCGGCGTGGAACGCCTCCAGGGTGCACTCGATGAGCAGCTTCTCCTGGAAGGGGTCCCCGACCTGGACGGCGGGGCGCTTGGAGGGCTTCTTCCCCGCGGCGTCGGCCGCTGAGGTGTCCGCGAAGGTCTCCGACGCGAGGATGGAGGCGCCGCCGATGCCGTCACCGCCGGTGCGGGCGCCGTAGAGGACGACCTTGTTGCCGGTGCCCGCCGCCTTGGCGAGGTGGATGTCCTCGTGCTTCATGACGCCGACGCACAGGGCGTTGACCAGCGGGTTGCCCTGGTAGCAGGCGTCGAAGACGACCTCGCCGCCGATGTTGGGCAGGCCGAGGCAGTTGCCGTAGCCGCCGATGCCGGCGACGACGCCGGGCAGCACGCGCTTGGTGTCGGGGTGGTCGGCCGCGCCGAAGCGCAGCGGGTCCATCACGGCGACGGGGCGAGCGCCCATGGCGATGATGTCGCGGACGATGCCGCCGATACCGGTGGCCGCGCCCTGGTAGGGCTCGACGTACGACGGGTGGTTGTGGGACTCGACCTTGAAGGTGACGGCGTAGCCCTGGCCGACGTCGACCACGCCCGCCTGCTCCCCGATCCCCACGAGCATCGCCTCGGCGCCGGGGCCCTCGGTGGGCGCCTTCTCACCGAACTGCTTGAGGTGGACCTTGCTGCTCTTGTACGAGCAGTGCTCGGACCACATGACCGAGTACATGGCCAGCTCGGCGCCGGTGGGACGGCGGCCGAGGATGTCGCGTACGCGGTCGTACTCCTCGCGCTTGAGGCCGAGTTCGGCCCAGGGCTGCTCGGCCTCGGGGGTCTGCTCCGCGTGCTTGACGGTGTCGAGGTTCTTGGCGCTCTTGGGGCTCATGCGGTGACCAGGTTCTTGAGGACAGAGGTGAAGAAGCCGAGACCGTCGGTCGTCGGCCCTGTCAGGGTCTCGACGGCGTGCTCGGGGTGCGGCATGAGGCCGACGACGTTCCCCGCCTCATTGGTGATGCCCGCGATGTCACGGCGCGAGCCGTTGGGGTTGCCGCCGAGGTAGCGGAAGACGACACGGCCCTCGGCCTCCAGCGCGTCGAGGGTGCGCTCGTCGGCGACGTAGCCGCCCTCGCCGTTCTTGAGCGGAACGGTGATCTCCTGGCCCGCCGTGTAGTCGGAGGTCCAGGCCGTATCCGCGTTCTCGACGGCGAGACGCTGGTCCCGGCAGAGGAAGTGAAGATGGTCGTTACGGGTCAACGCGCCCGGCAGCAGGTGGGATTCGCACAGCACCTGGAAGCCATTGCAGATGCCGAGCACCGGCATTCCGGCCTTCGCCTGTTCGACGAGCGGCTCCATGACCGGTGAGAAACGGGCAATCGCACCGCACCGCAGATAGTCGCCGTACGAGAATCCGCCGGGCAGAACGACCGCGTCCACCTGGTGCAGATCCCTGTCCCGGTGCCAGAGCGGCACCGGCTCGGCGCCGGCGATACGGATGGCACGCTGCGCGTCACGGTCGTCGAGTGACCCGGGAAAGGTGACGACGCCGATACGGGTGGTCACGCCACGGCCCCCTCGGCCGCTGTGCCGGACGCCGCCGGGTCCGGTGCTCCGGCCGCTTCCTCGACGCGGACCGTGAAGTCCTCGATCACGGTGTTGGCGAGGAATGTCTCGGCGAGTTCACGGACACGGGCGAGGGCCGCCCGGTCCACGGGTCCCTCAACTTCCAGCTCGAAGCGCTTGCCCTGTCGGACATCGGAGATTCCTTCGAAGCCCAGCCGGGGCAGTGCGCGCTGCACCGCCTGTCCCTGGGGGTCGAGGATCTCCGGCTTGAGCATGACGTCGACCACGACGCGGGCCACGGGTAACTCCTAGTGCTTAGCGGGGCGCTGCGCTGGCCAGCGTACCCGTCCTCAGAATCTACGCGCGTTGATATCGTCGCTGAACGGCCGGAGAACAGCGGGGGATCACGCGGGGACTCCGTGAAGCACTGGGAAAACGGCCAGGAAAAAAGTATGGTCCCGATTGCGGTCGGAGTCCCGGAGAAGAATTCCGGGGATCCGCATTCCATGTGCCCCGCCGCACGGCGCAGCACAGCAGAATATTGCCCGCCCCCTATCCAGGGTTTGCTCACATACCCGCTTGACAGCGGGACCGCACATCGCGCGGTAATGATGAGTGATCCCTTTCGTGATCCTGAAGGAAGGACCGATATCCGTGGCACAGCGCGTGGTGGTCACACTCTCCGATGACATCGACGGCGGAGAAGCGGCGGAGACGGTCTCCTTCGGCCTCGACGGCAGGTCCTACGAGATCGACCTGACCACCGACAACGCCAAACAGCTCCGCACCGAGTTGGCACCGTTCGTCGAAGCCGGGCGTAAGCGGGCGAAGTCGGGCAAGGCATACCACCGGACCTCGGTGGCCCCCGACCCTCGCGCCGTGCGCGCGTGGGCGGAGTCCAACGGCTTCGAGGTGCCCGCACGCGGGCGCATCCCCAAGAGGGTCTACGAAGCCTTCAACGCGGCACACTGAGGGGAGTTGGGGGGCCGCGCGGGCTCTGCCCGCCCTCCCCCCGCACCCCCTCCGCCCTCTCTCCGTGCTCGACTTGCCATCCACCCCAGGTGATCGGCTAGAGTCTGGGCATCGCCGCGAGGGAAACCCGCAAGGGAACACCTCACGAAGCGCGCGGGTGTAGCTCAGTAGTAGAGCGCCCCCTTTCCAAGGGGGAGGCGCAGTGTGCGATCCCTGTCACCCGCTCTCTGATGCAGGACTTCGATCGGAAACGATCAGGTACAGTATTGGTCGCGTCACTCGGTGAAAGCCGGGTGAAGGCATGCGGACGTAGCTCAGTTGGTAGAGCGCAACCTTGCCAAGGTTGAGGTCGCGAGTTCGAGCCTCGTCGTCCGCTCAGGAAAAAGGGCCCCGGTCTTCGGACCGGGGCCCTTTTTGTGCGTCGAGGGCTTTGTGCGGGCCGGTGGCTCTGTGCGCGCCGGCGCTTTCTGTCCGCTCTCGGATGACATTCGTCATGCACACGCGTGACGGCGCGCACTGCTCTCGGCCGCGGGAAGCGGAAAGCCTGGAGGCATGGATGCGATCGAGGTCGAGGGACTGAAGCGCCGCTATGCGGCGGACAAGGGCGGTGAGGGGTTCGAGGCCGTCAGCGACGTCACGTTCTCCGTTCGGGAGGGCGAGATCTTCGCCCTCCTCGGCACCAACGGGGCGGGCAAGACCTCCACCGTCGAGGTGCTGGAGGGGCTCGCGCCCGCAACGGAGGGGCGCGTACGGGTGCTGGGCTTCGATCCGTTCACGGAGCGGGCCCAGGTACGGCCGCGCACGGGCGTGATGCTCCAGGAGGGCGGCTTCCCCTCCGAACTGACCGTCGCCGAGACGGCGCGGATGTGGGCGGGGGTCACCAGCGAGGCCAGGCCCGAGCGGGAGGCCCTGGACATGGTGGGCCTCGGCCGGCGCGTGGACGTACGCGTCAAGCAGTTGTCGGGCGGCGAGAAGCGGCGCCTGGACCTGGCCCTCGCGCTCATCGGGCAGCCCGAGGTGCTGTTCCTGGACGAGCCGACCACGGGCATGGACCCCGAAGGGCGGCGCGACACCGCCGAGTTGGTGCGCGAGCTGCGGGCCCAGGGCACGACCGTACTGCTGACCACGCACTACCTGGAGGAGGCCGAACAGCTCGCCGACCGGCTCGCGATCATGCAGGCCGGCCGGGTCGTCGCGGCCGGTACACCCGAGCAGGTCGTCGCGGCGCGGCCCTCGCGCATCGGCTTCCGGCTGCCGCACGGGGTGGAGCCGGAGCAGCTGCCGCTGTCGGTCAAGGCGGCCGTCACGGGGCGGCGGGTGTCGGTCAAGACACACGCGCTCCAGCAGGAGCTGACCGAACTCCTGGTGTGGGCACGGGACAGGGACGTCGAACTGGAGGGGCTGCACGCGCGGTCCGCTTCGCTGGAGGAGGCGTTCCTGGAGATCGCGCAGGAGGGCCACATCCGGGCCGCGGCAGACGGCGACGGATCCGGAGACGGGGTCGGGGTCGGGGTCGGGCCCAGGACAGGCGGCGAAGCCGGGGGCGTGACGCGGGGCAGCGGTGCGGTGCAGGGGCAGGACGGGCGTACGGACGACAGGACGGGGGCGCGGGCATGAGCGCGGTGACAACGGAACGGGCGGCTGCTCCCAGGGTGGCCAGGATCTCCACGAAGCGGCTGGCGGCGCTGGGGCGCGCGGAGCTGACGCTGCTCCTGCGCAACAGGTCGGCGCTGTTCGTCGCACTTCTGCTGCCGATCGCGATGACCTTCTCGATCAAGTCGGCAGCCGAACAGGCCGACATCTCCGAACTCGGGCTCTCGGTGGGCAGCATGGTGCTGCCGGGCTCCGTAGGGGTGGTGCTGCTCTTCGCGGTCTACAGCAACCTCGTCGGCGTCTACGTCGCACGCCGCGAGGAACTGGTGCTCAAGCGCCTGCGCACCGGCGAGGCGAACGACCTGGAGATACTGTCGGCCGGCGCGCTGCCCTCCGTCGCGCTCGGTGTCGCGCAGTCGGTACTGCTGCTGGTGGGCGGCGCCGTGCTGCTGGACATGGGGGCGCCCGAGCGGCTCGATCTCGTCGTCGCCGGGGTCGTGCTGGGCATGGTGATGATGACCGTGCTGGCTGCCGCCTCCGCCTCCTTCGCGCGGACGACGGAGATGGCCCAGCTCATCCCGATGCCGATGATGCTGGTCTCGTTCGCCGCCTCCGGGCTCTTCGTGCCGCTTGAGGTCTTCCCCGACACGCTGGAGAACGTGTGCCGCTGGCTGCCCATGACGCCGATCACGGACCTGCTGCGGGCCGGCGTCACCGGCGGGCTGGACGGAACAGCGACGCTGCGCGCGCTGGGCATCGCGGTCGCCTGGACGCTGCTGGGTGCCTACGGGGTGCGCAGGCGGTTCCGCTGGGAGCCGCGCCGCTGAGGCGGCTCCGCGTACCGTGAACAGCTGGAACGTACGAACGGGAGGCGCCCGATGATCCGCTGGGGCAGGGCCAAGCAGGACGCCTGGAGCCGGCGCAGCAAGCAGGACCAGGTCGAGGCTTCGACCCGCTGGATGATCTTCGGGTCGCCGTGGATCTTCTACCTCTCCGGCATGCCCCAGCTGTCCTCGGCAGTGGAGGGCGAGCAACTGCCCCTCGCGCTCACCGGGCTCATCTGGGTTCTCGGGCTGGCGCAGTGCGTACTCAGCGTGGGCGGTCTGCGGCAGGGCCTGGACCACTATCTCGGCGAGGGGCCCGCGCCCAGGTCCCGGCTGCGGATCATGGCCGTACTGGCCGGTGTCAGCATCGCGGCGCTGGCCGCGCTGATCGCGCTCGGCGAGGTCCAGAAGGTGACGGCGCCCGCGATGGTGCTGTTCGCGACGTTTCCCGGGGTGACCAATGTCTACGGGCTGATGGTGCGACCGCGGCACGGCGCGAAGGTGCTGACGTACGTCATGCTCGGCATCACCGTGCTGTTCGCGGCCGTCGGCATGGAGTGGCCCGGCCTGCTCGGCACGTTCGTCGTCGGCGTCGTCGTCGCGTTCATGGGTGTCTTCACGCCCCGCTCCTCCGGCTGGTACCTCGCGGTGATGCGCGAGGTGAGCAGGGCGAAGGAGACACAGGCGCGGCTGGCGGTCGCCGAGGAACGGCTGCGCTTCAGCCGCGACCTGCACGACGTGGTGGGCCGGAACCTGTCCGTGATCGCGCTCAAGAGCGAGCTGGCCGCACAGCTCGCGCAGCGCGGCGCGTCCGGTGTGGAGTCAGCCGTCGCGCAGATGACCGAGGTGCAGCAGATCGCGCGCGAGTCGCAGACCGAGGTGCGCGAGGTGGTGCGCGGCTACCGCGAGGCGAGCCTGCACACCGAACTCGCGGGCGCACGCGGGGTGTTGAGGGCCGCAGGAGTCGACTGCCGGATCGAGGAGGACCACGAGGAGATGCCCGACCGTGTGCAGTCGGCGCTCGGCTGGGTGGTGCGCGAGGGCGCGACCAACGTGCTGCGGCACGCTGAGGCCACGCGCTGCCGTATCCGGGTCGGCGCGGGGGACGGCGGTGCCACCGCCGTCCTGGAGATGGAGAACGACGGCGTACGTGTGCCACGCGCCGAGTGCGGCTCGGGCCTCACGGGCCTCCGCGAACGGCTCGCTGCCGTAGACGGCACCCTGTCGGCCGAACGCGAGGAGAGCACCCAGGTCTTCCGCCTGCGCGCCGAGATCCCCCTCGCGGGCGGCCCCTCGGGAGGGGATGTTGGGGATACGGATACGGATGCCCATGCGGGTGCGAATGCGGGTGCCGGTGCGGATACGGGCACGGGCGCGGGTGCGGATACGGGCAGCACGGGCACGGACGCGGTTGTTGTGGGCGCGGACGCGGGTGCGGGCGAGGGACCGCGGGTGGACGCGGAGAGGGCGGACGCGGAGAGGGTGGACGCGGACGCCGCGTGCACGGCCGTGGGGGCGCGAACGGGCGCCGGGGCACGCAGGTAGCGAGGTGCTGAGGAGCTGAGGAGTGCGGTGAGCGACGAACCACATGCGGACGCCGGTACGGGCGGCAAGGCGAGCGGCGACGTGCCTGTGCGGAGCACCGAGAGCGAGGGCTCGGGCGAAGGCTCAGGCGCCGGCTCGGGTGCGCCTGTCCGGGTCCTGTTGGCTGATGACGAACATCTGATCCGGGGTGCTCTCGCCGCGTTGCTGGCGCTGGAGGACGACCTGGTGATCGTTGCCGAGGCGGCCTCGGGGCCCGAGGCACTGGCCATGGGGCGGGCTCATCGGCCCGATGTCGCGGTGCTGGATCTTCAGATGCCGGGCGCCGACGGTGTCCGGGTCGCGACGGGGCTGCGCGAGTCGGTGCCGGAGTGCCGCACGATGATCGTGACCAGCCACGGCCGCCCCGGCCATCTGAAGCGGGCGCTGGCTGCGGGCGTACGGGGGTTCGTGCCGAAGACGG
Source organism: Streptomyces iconiensis (assembly GCF_028657195.3). GTDB lineage: Bacteria > Actinomycetota > Actinomycetes > Streptomycetales > Streptomycetaceae > Streptomyces > Streptomyces iconiensis. The sequence goes on along the minus strand of NZ_JANCPR020000023.1, from coordinate 27,021 downwards.
CGTCGGCGCAGCAGCTCGCGGAGATCATCCGCACCGTGTTCCGGGGCAGCAGATACGTCGATCCGGAGCTGGCAGCCGACGCGATCAGCGCGGGAGACTCCCCGCTGTCGGCCCGCGAGGCGGAGCTGCTGGAGCTTGCGGCCGACGGTGCGCCGATCTCGGAGATCGCGGACAAGGCGTCGCTCACCCAGGGCACCGTCCGCAATTATCTGTCCGCCGCCGCGGCCAAGATCGGCGCCGGGAACCGTCATGCCGCGGCCCACCTGGCACGGGAGCGGGGCTGGATCTGAGACCCGGTGGACCGCGGGTCACTCCTCCGGGTCTCCGGTTATACTGGACCCCGCGCCACGGCGTCCCCCGGGATTCCTGCGCGATGTGCGGACGTAGCTCAGTTGGTAGAGCGCAACCTTGCCAAGGTTGAGGTCGCGAGTTCGAACCTCGTCGTCCGCTCCGTCGAGGGAGAAGGCCCCGGTCCGAGGACCGGGGCCTTCTTCGTGCCTGTACGGCGTCGTGCGCGTACGGCTTCGCGCCCGTACGGCGTCCGTCGCTGCACGGGCCGTGCCCGTACGGCGCTCGTGCCGGTTCAGCGCTTGCCCGTTCAGCGCGTGTTCTTGCCGCTCTTGCCCGCAGTCTTGGCCGCGCTCTTGCCCGGCGTCTTGCCCGCGGCGCCCTTACCGGTTTCGGCGTCCGCCGGTGTGTCCGTGAGGGTGGCGGTGACCGTGGCGAGGATCTCCTCGTCCTGGAGGCCCAGCTCGCGGGCGGCCTCGACCAGTTCGCCGGCCGCGGCGAGCATTCTGGCCCGGCCGCGCGGCTGTTCGGTGGTGACGACGGCGCCGCGTCCCGGGCGCAGCTCGATCAGGCTCTCGCTCTTGAGGGTCTGGTAGCCGCGCAGGACCGTGTGCATGTTGATGCCCAGCGACTTGGCGACGTCGCGCGCCGCGGGCAGCCGCTCGCCCGCGCGCAGTTCGCCGTCGGCGAGCGCGCGCCGTACGCACGCCGCCACCTGGTCGGAGAGCGGGCGTACGGAGGCGGGGTCGATACGGATCAGCATCTTTCGCGTGCCACCAGATCGTTGAGCAGGCCGGCCGCGGTCTCGGCGTCGCGGACGACGACGACGAACTGGCCGCCGCTCTCCAGTTCGACCCAGACGCCCGTGCCCGCGTGCAGTGCCAGGCCGCGCCGCCCCGGCAGGAGGCGGTAACCCCAGCCTCCCAGGTCGCGCACCGGGCGTACCGGGCGGGCTTCGGCGCGCACGACGCTCGTCAGCGGAACCCGCAGGAACCGGGGGCCGGCGAGCGGCGGCCTGACGGCGAGGCCCTCGCGGCTTACGGTGACGCGGGCGCCGGACAGCAGGAGCAGCAGGACCGTGAGGGGAAGCGCCCAGAGCACGGAGCCGGGCCCCGCGCCGAGCAGCCAGGCCCCCAGGACGCCGACCGTGAGGCCGGCGCTCAAGGCCGTCAGCCATACGGGGCCCAACGTGCGCTGCCACACGGCCAGTTCGCCCGCACGCAGCCCGACCGAGGGCCGGGCCTGCCCGCTCCCGGAAGCCACCTTGCCGCGCGCCTTCGCGGGGCCCGGCGCCGGCAGCACCCGCCCGGCGGTGAAGCCCGCGACGAGTGCGGCTCCCACGGCGATGGCGCCGTGCCACCAGGGGAACTCCAGCGCGGCTGCGTCGGTGACGTCCAGATTGACGAGGAGCAGCGCGGCGAAGAGGTAGCCGAGCGCGATGGCAGCGCCCGCGCTGCCGCCCGTAAGGGCCCTGCCGTGCATGCCGCCCCAGTACGCGAGGGCGCCCAGCCAGACGGCGAGCCCGGCGAAGAGCGCCGCTGCGAAGACGAGCAGCAGCGGGCGGGACAGAAAGCGGTCAGCGGTGCCGTCGGCGCCGAAGTGGACGCCCATCTCGCCCGGCAGCCGTGACCACACCCTGGCCATGACCGCCAGGACGACGGCTCCGGCCAGCAGGAAAGGCGTCGCGGCGAACGGCACGGCTGCCGTGTTGCCTGGTCGTGTACGCATGACTCACACCCCCATGATTGTTCTACTCAGACTAGAATAACCATGGGGGTGCGGGGAAGAGGGCCAGGGCACGAGGCTTCCCGGGGTCCGCAGCCGGGCAACCGGGCAACCGGTCGTCAGCTCCAGGGCACCCCCGTGAGCCGCTCGTACGCCTCGACGTAGCGGGAACGGGTCGCGGCCACGACGGGCTCGGGCAGGGCGGGCGGGGGCTGCTCGGAGGCGCGGTCCCAGCCGGAGGAGGGAGAGGCGAGCCAGTCGCGGATGTACTGCTTGTCGAACGAGGACTGTGCGCGGCCCGGCTGCCACAGGTCGGCGGGCCAGAAGCGGGACGAGTCCGGGGTCAGCACCTCGTCCCCCAGCGTCAGCGCGGCGTCCTCGCCGCCGCCGTCCCAGCCGAACTCGAACTTCGTGTCCGCGAGGATGATGCCGCGCTCGCGGGCGATCTCGCGTGCCCTCTCGTAGGCGGCGAGCGTCGCCTGGCGCAGCTCGGCGGCCGTCTCGGGGCCGAGCATGCGCGCGACCTCCTCGTACGGGACGTTCTCGTCGTGCTCGCCCACCTCCGCCTTGGTGGCGGGCGTGAAGATCGGGCCCGGCAGTTCGGAGCCGTCCTCCAGACCCTCGGGGAGCCCGAGCCCGCAGACCGTGCGCGAACGCGCGTACTCCGCGAGGCCGGAGCCGGCGAGGTAGCCGCGCGCGACGCACTCGACGGGGATCATGCGCAGGGACTTGCACACGGTGGTGCGGCCCTCCCAGTCGAGTGGCGCTCCTGCCGGTACCTCGGTGCCGATCACGTGGTGCGGCAGCAGATCGGCGAGCTGCTCGAACCACCACAGGGAGAGCCGGGTGAGGATGCGGCCCTTTTCCGGGATCTCCGTCGGCAGCACCCAGTCGAACGCGGAGATGCGGTCGCTGGCGACCATCACGAGGTCGCCGGCGTCGTTCTGGTACAGGTCGCGCACCTTGCCCGTGTGCAGATGCACCAGACCTGGTACCTGCACGGGCTCGGGCTTCTCCACGAATCCAGACACGTTTCTTTCCTCCCGGGGGACGACCGACTGACGACGGGTACCCCGGATTCTCCCGCACGGTCCAGGACAGCGCGCCTTCGCGCATCCGTCATGGCTGCGCCGGACACGGACTAGTCGCGTTTGCAGATGCGGTCAAGGAGGTTGGAGGTGGCCCGCTGGACGCGGGAATCGACGTATCCGGGCCTGTCCAGGGCCGGGGACCAGGCGAAGGTGCCGGAGGAGAAGACGAGCGCGCCCGAGGGTGCGCGGTACAGCGAGGTCTCCTGGTGGCGGCGGACGCCGCCGCGGTCGCGGTAGGGGGAGTGCGCGAGCAGGATGCGCTCGGTGTGCGCGGGCAGCGCCGTACGCGGGTAGTAGCGGTCGGCCTCGCCCGCGACGAGTCCTGGCAGCTCGTCGCCCTCGGCAGCGCCCGTCGCCTCCCACAGCCAGTGGTCGCCGTTCCTGACGATGAGCGGATACGGCTCGGCCACCTGGCCCGCGTACTGGATACCGAGCAGCGACTGCTCGGGCTCGCCCTGCTCGCGCCAGAGCGCAGCGCGGCCTGGACCGCGCCGCTTGCGGCAGGTGAGCAGGCGGTCGGGGGCGCCGGAGGGCAGGGCCTCCAACTCGACCTGCCAGTAAGAGGTGTTGGCCGAGAGAAAGACCAGCGCCGTGCCGCTGTCGCGCGCCTTCTCCGTCGCCCTGCGCATGGCCACGGACCAGTACTCGTCGTGGCCGGGGAAGATGATTCCCCGGTACCGCGTGGGGTCGATACGCCCGGCGTGCAGATCGCGGGTGTCGGCGTACGCCAGGTCGTAGCCGTAACGCTCGGCGTAGCGGATGAAGTCGTACGCGTGGCCGACGTGCAGGGGCAGTCCCGAGCCGGCGTACGGGCGGTCGAAGGAGACGGTCATCGCCGCGTCGCCCTCCCCGAGCAGCGTGCCCCCGTCGTCCCAGGCGTGGTAGAGGCTGGCACCGGTGTTCCCGTCCTCGGGGAAGAGGTTGTACGCCTGCCAGGTCACATCGGGCAGGATCAGCAGCAGATCGGCGGGGTCGCGGTCGCGCACCGTGAAGGGGATGTGGGAGCGGTGCCCGTCGGCGGTGGTGAGGACGGCGACATAGGCGCCCGAACTCCAGAACTCCGGGATCTGGAGCCGCCAGGAGAGCCACCAGTGGTGGCAGGAGACGGTGCGGTCGGCGGCGAGCGGGACGGGCTGCATGATGCCGGAGAGCCGGGGGCTGGTCGTGATCTTCTTGGCACCCTCGCCCGCGTAGTGCCCGATGCGGTAGACGTCGGCGCTGAAGGGCTGGGGCGGGTTGACCGTGATGCGGAAGTCGATGGACTCGCCCGGCGGGGTGCCCCCCGCGACCGAGGCGAAGCCCTTGATCTGGCAGCGGACGTCGTCGGCCGTGGGCGGAGCGCTGTGGGAGAGGCCGCCCCTGGAGCGCGGCGCCGGAATGGCCTGGGCCGCGCCCGCGAGTGCCCTGACCAGCTCGGGGGTCGCGGAGGTCTGGCCGGGTGCCGGGTCCACACAGCCGACGTACCACGGCACGAGGCGGCCGTTCTCGAAGTAGTTCTCGCTCACCCGCAGCCAGGGAAGCGGCCCCTGGCCGAAGGGGTCCGTGACGGCGTGCGCGAGGGCGCCGGACTCCCAGCGCCTGATCTGCTCGGGCTGCCGTGCTGCCGGCATGTGCCGTTTGTGCTCGGTCCGTTCGGTCCCCACCTTCTTCTCCCCTCCCGGTCCCCCCGCTCCGCTCTTTCGTCCACGGTCCCGTCACGCCCCCCGTGGTGTGCCGCGTGTTGCTGACGGCAGACAGCACATCACATTACGCAAGTGTGTGGTCACCCTTCGTCGCGAAATGGCGGAAGCGGATCGTCAGACCAGTCGTACGGGCTTGTCGGGCCGCACCCCGACCGAGGCGAGCCAGTCGCGCAGTCCGCGCTGATCCCCCTCCTCCACGAGCGCGAGAACGAGCCGGGACAGATCCGTTCTGCGCTCGCCCCCGACCAGCAGCACAGGGCCATCGAGCCAGTCCAGGCCGGGTGCGGCGCCGGCGGTGTCGACGGCGGCGCAGCACACAGCGGCCGTGACGTGATCGGCCAGCAACTCCCTTCCGCTGCGCGGCGGTTGGAGCGGAAGACCCATGGGAGCCGGGGGTGCCGGGTGCGTTTCCCCCGTGCCCGGCAGGAGAGCAGCACCCGGGGTCGCACCGATGGCACCAGGGGCGCTTGCCGCTTCCGCGCGCGCCACCTCGGCGGTGATGCGCGCCGCCAGGGCATCGGTCTCGTCGGGCGAAGAGAAACGGTCGAGAATGCGGGCCAGCGTGGGGCCGCACAGCTCGCCGTCGTCCTCCAACTGCCCGCCCACCGGCGCCTCTACGTGCCCGGACACGGCCGGAGCACCCGAACCCGCCCCGCCCCGCGCGCCGCCCAGTGCCCCGTCGGCGCAGGCGACCGGGGTGCCACATGTGCTGTGTGCCCTTGCGCTGTGCGCCTCGGTGCCGCGCGCCTCGGTGCTGTGGACCCCTGCGCTGCGGCGCCCGTTGCTGCGGACCTCGTCGAGCACGTCGAAGAGGCGGGCGGCCTCCGTGCGCCAGATACGGTCCACGACCTCGTCCGGATACGCCGACCACTCCACGGGGGTCCAGTCCGGGCCCGCTTCGTCCGCGTTCCGCGAACTGCCCGTGCTCCACCCGGAGTCGGGGTCGGCAGAGCCGCCTGGGCCGCCAGGACCGTCCGGACGGGCGGGGCCCGCGTTCGGTGGGCGGGGAGGCCGCTCGCCCAGGAAGAGCCGGGCCGCCAGCAGGGAGACGGAGGCGTCCACGGCGCCTGGCTCCTCCAGCAGGTCACAGGCCGGACGTTCGCCGAGCCGCGAGGTGAAGCCCTCGGCCAGCCGGTCGCGCCGTGACAGCTCGGTCAGCGCGGAGACCACACCGGCGTCCAGCCGCGTGGGCCACAGGCCCAGGCGCCAGGCCGGCAGCGCGACGCGGGTCAGCAGCCGGTCCCAGCCCGCGTACGCGAGCCCGACCTGCTCCTGTGCGACGACCCGCAGCCCGTAGTCGACCCCGTGCGCACGCTCGGACGCCGCAGCAGCGACGCCGCGCTCCATCTCGGCCGCGTGCGGGCCTGCCGCGCGGAGCATCAGCCGCGCGAGCAGGCCGACGGCACGGTGTACGGGGCGCAGCGGACGCGGGGTTTCCGTGCCGCCCGTACGCGCGCGCTCCGCCACCGCGACGGCGGCGTCCAGGCCGCGCACGAAGCGGCGGGAGGCAGCTATGTCGGGGTGCGCCGAGGGGCCCGTGCCCGCGACGACGGGCGCGAGCAGCGCGCGCAGCTCGGCCACCCGCATCCACCACAGGAACGGCGAGCCGATGACCAGCACAGGAGCGGCTTCCCGCGCGGAACGCGCCGACCGCACGCCGCCCGGGTGCGAGCCGGCGGAGCGCGGGCCCCCGGGCCGCGGGCCGGCCGACTGCGTGCGGTGCGTACGGTCCTCCAGCCAGCTGTCACAGTCGGGGGTGAGCGCGAGGGCCGAGGGAACGGGCACATCGAGGCGGTCGGCCAGGTCTCTGACCATCGCGTACAGATCGGGAGCCGCGCGCTCGTCGAGGGTGACCGTCGGCGAGACGGCCGGACTGGCACGCGCGATGACGAGCCCCGCGACCAGCGCGCACCCGAGCACGGCGCATGCCGCGCCCGTCACGGCCCAGCGCGCCGGGTCCCAGCCGGGCCCGAAGTGCCCCGTCGTGTGCCCGGCGAGCAGGATGACGGCAGCGGCTGCCGGGAGGAGTGCGACACCCAGGGCCGTACTGCGCACGCGCAGGACGGCGAGGGCGTGCGCACGCGCAGATCGCGCTCCAGCCCGCTGGCGCACACCGATCACGTCTCACCCCCGGAAACCGCTCGGGACCTCGCCGGTCTCTCCGGCTCTCACCCACTCTGACACCGCGCTCTGACACCGCAATGCGCGCTGCGCCAGTTGGACGGGCTCATCGGTACGACGCCCCATGCGGCTTGTCCGGCACATTAGTTGGGCCCTCGGCAGGCGTCAGCCGTACGAGGGCCCGGTCACTCGATGGAATGGCTTTGGGGAGAGGTCTTGCCCGCGGGCGTCCGGGCGGATATGGGGGGCCGAAGAGCGGGACGGTTCCGTCCCGCTCTTCCGCCACGCTTCCGTCCGCTGTTCCGCCGCTGTTCCGCCGCGGTTCCGTCCGCGTGCGTCAGGCGCCGGCGGCCTTGTCAGCGGCGGCGCCGGCCTCGTCGGCCGCCGCCTCGGCCGCGATGTCGGTGCGGTGGTGCGATCCGTCCAGGCTCAGTCGCCCGACCGCCGCGTACGCGCGTGTACGGGCCTCGTGCAGGCCCGTACCCCGTGCGGTCACCGAGAGGACCCGGCCGCCCGCGCTGAGGACGGCGCCCTCGTCGGGGCCCTCGCCCGCCTTCGTGCCCGCGTGCAGCACGTACGCCTGCGGCCCGTCCTCCGCCTCGACAGCGTCCAGCCCTCCGATGCGGTCACCCGTACGGGGCTTGGCCGGATAGCCGTGTGCGGCGACGACCACGGTCACCGCCGCCTCGTCGCTCCAGCGCAGCGAGGGGAACTCCGCGAGGGCGCCGGTGGCCGCCGCGTACAGCAGCCCGCCCAGCGGCGTACGCAGACGGGCCAGTACGGCCTGGGTCTCCGGGTCGCCGAAGCGCGCGTTGAACTCGATGACCCGCACACCGCGCGAGGTGATCGCCAGGCCCGCGTAGAGCAGCCCGGAGAAGGGCGTTCCCCTGCGGCGCAGTTCGCGGACCGTCGGTTCCAGAACCGTGGTCATGACCTCGTCCACCAGCTTGGGGTCGGCCCACGGAAGCGGCGAATAGGCGCCCATGCCCCCCGTGTTGGGCCCCTCGTCGGCGTCGTAAGCGCGCTTGAAGTCCTGCGCCGGCTGGAGCGGTACGACGGTCTCGCCGTCGGTCACAGCGAACAGGGACACCTCGGGCCCTTCGAGGAACTCCTCGATCACCACGGCACCGCCGCACGCCAGCGCGTGGGCGCGCGCCTCCTCGACGTCGCCGGTCACGACGACGCCCTTGCCTGCGGCGAGGCCGTCGTCCTTGACCACGTACGGCGGGCCGAACGCGTCGAGCGCGGCGTCGGCCTCCTCGGGGGTGCCGCACACATAGCTGCGGGCCGTCGGGACGGCGGCGCCCGCCATGATCTCCTTGGCGAACGCCTTGGAGCCCTCCAGCCTGGCCGCCTCGGCCGAGGGGCCGAAGACCGGGATGCCGCGCGCACGCAGCGTGTCCGCCACGCCCGCGACCAGCGGGCCCTCAGGACCGACGACCACCAGGTCGGCGCGTACCTCGGCGGAAGCCGCGAGCCGCGCGACGGCCTCGCCGTCCAGCGCTTCCACCGGGTGCACCGTCGCGTCCCGCGCGATCCCGGCGTTGCCGGGCGCGCAGTGCAGCGCCGTGACCTCGGGGTCGAGGGAGAGCGAGCGACAGATTGCGTGTTCGCGGGCACCGCCGCCAATGACCAGGATCCTCACACCGTCACCCTAGCGGCCCCACGACCGCGCCCTTCCCTGACCGTGGAGACGCCGGTGGAGATGCTCGTGGAGATGCCTGTGGCGGCGAGCGCCGGACCCAGGAGACCGAGCGCCGGACCGAGGAAATCCGTATCGGGCCCAGGAAATGCGCGTCGGACCGCGGGAAGGAGCACCGGCCCATAAAAGTGAACGTCTGCCCGTACGAGTGAGCGGGGGGCCTGTCCATGACCGGGCGCCACTTCTGGGCGGAAAACTCCCGGGACCGGCGCGTGCTCCCCCGCACCGGCGGTAGGAAAGGGCGTCGAAGTGTCGTCGCCTGGGTCGTTGGGAGTGCGGGTGCATCAGCCGGATCTGCTGGGACGGGGGTTTCCGTCCGGGAGCTGGGAGGAACCCGCCGAACGCCTGGAGGAGCTGTACAAGTGGGTGGAGCAGGAAGCCGTCCACGTCGTCGAGTGGTACCTCGCCGACCGCACGCGCAAGCGGCGCGGCGCGCGGCTGCTGCGCCTGGGCGCCGTGACCGCGGCAACGGGTGGCGTGCTGCTGCCGCTGCTGGAGCTGGCCGAGGTGCTGCCCCGCTCCCCGTGGGGCAGCCATGCCGGGTACATCGCACTGCTGTGCGCGGCGGCCTGTCTCGGCGCCGACCGCTGGCTGGGGCTGACCTCCGGCTGGATGCGTGACATGGCGGCTGCGCACGCCGTGCACCGGCGGCTGGAGGCGCTGCGGTACGAGTGGGCGGCCGAGAACGTACGGGAGATCCTCGGGCCGGCCGAGGGCACGGCCGGGGAGGCCGCCGAACGGTTGCTGGCGATGCTGCGCCGCTTCACCGAGGACGTCGGCGAGATCGTACGGACCGAAACCTCCGACTGGATGGTGGAGTTCAGGACCACCTCCTCGCCGCTCCAGCTGCACGCGGCGCACAGGGGCCGCACCGCACTCGCCCCCCCGCCCGCGCGCCGCCTCCCGCCACCCCCCGCACCGGGGGGCGGACGGGCCAACATGCCACGGCAACGGCCACCGGGCGGCTAGGACACAACAGCGCGCCGGCGCACGCCCGTTGGCCGCCACGGCCGGCCGTCGGCCGACGGCCTTGAACACCGACCGTGGGCCGTGGGCCGTCAGCCGAAGACGATCATTGAACCCTGCGCGAGGCTACGGGTGGCGGCGGCGTGCAGGCCGAGCCATACGTGGCGTTCGCGGCCGAACGGTGTGCCGTCGTTGTAGCCGATGGCGGCCGAGGCCGCCGGTTCGTCCAGGTCGGTCGGGCGCACCGGTGGGGCCGGTGCGGGGGGCGGGTTGTCCGGGTCGATGCCCAGGTGGGGCCCCACGACCTGCAGTTCACGCAGCAGACCGTGGCTGGAGCCCAACGGGCCGCCGCCTTCCAGGAGTTCGTCGTCGGAGAGCGGCACGGTGAAGTCGACGGGGATGTACGAGCCCGCGTGGTCGTAGTGCCACACCAGGTGCGACTCCTGCGCCGTCTGCTCGAACATCTCCAGCAGTTGCTCGTAATCGCCGCCCAGCTCGTCGACCGGCGTGACCTCCAGGCCGCTGGCCAGCAGGAGGTAGGCGCGGCGCAAGTAGTGCAGCGCGTCGTAGTCGAAGCCCGCGACGGGGGCGACATCACCGGAGAGGCCCGGCATGTAGCCGAACACGGGAACCGTGGGCAGGCCCGCTTCCGTGAGCGCTCTGTCGTAGGTGGCGATCTCTTCGGCGAACGGGTTGTCAGGACTGTGGCAGAGCACGTCCACGAGGGGTACCAGCCAGAGGTCACAGGCCAAGGGGCGCTCCTATACGGTCAGGGACCTGCACGTCACCAGCGTAATGCGCCCGGCGTGCCGCGTAACGCGCGCGGGGTGGCCGTCCCGGCGAGGGGGGCGGTGCCTCACAGGGGCGGCGCCTCACGCGTCACACCCGGCACCGTCGTCGCCCCGCGCTTGACCGGCGCCCTCGCGGTCCTCAGCGCCCTCGCGGTCCTCGGCCGACCGGCCGTCCTGGCCGCCCTCGGCGCCCACCAGCGTCAGCGCGTGCGCGTTGTAGTCGGCGACGACCTCGCGGGCCGCGTCGGCGTCGGAGCGTTCGAGTGCGTCGAGGAGCGCGCTGTGGCCGGCCCACAGGTGGCCGCGCAGCGAGGAGCGTGCGCGCAGCCGCGGCACCGCGTAGACCCAGCACTGGACGCGGAGGCGGTCGAGGAAGTCGCCGATGTACGGGTTGCTGATCAGACCGCCCAACTCCCGCCAGAAGCGCAGGTCGTAGGCGATGAGCACATCGAGGTCCCCGGCGCGTGCGGCGCGTTCGGCGGCGTCGGCCCTGCGGCGCACGGACGCGAGGTTCTCGGCGCTCTCACCACTGATGCCCTCCCCCGCGCCGTGCGTGTAGGCGCCCTCGTGGAGCACGCCGTCCACGACCAGCCGCCGTGCCTCGCACATCGCCAAGTAGTCCTCCAGCGTGTACTCGTGCACGCGGAAGCCGCGGTGCTGCTCGACGTCGAGCAGCCCCTGCGCCGCGAGGTCGAGCAGCGCCTCGCGTACGGGCGTCGCGCTGACGCCGTACTGCTCGGCTATCTCCTTGACCGTGAACTGGCGGCCCGTGCCGAGCCGTCCTGCCAGTATCTCGTCGCGGAGCGCGGTGGCGATCTGCGAGCGCAGGGTGCTGCGTCTGATCACGCGGTCGCGCCCCCCGGGACGGTGTGCGCGTCGGCGGCCGAGAGCGCGTCGTCGAGGACGGCCAGGCCCTCTTTGACCTCGGCCTCGGTGACGTTGCACGGGGGCACCACATGCGTGCGGTTCATGTTCACGAACGGCCACAGGCCGCCGCTCTTGCACGCGGCGGCGAACTCCGCCATGGGCGCGTTGTCCTGGCCCGTCGCGTTGTACGGGACCAGCGGCTCGCGCGTCGTCCTGTCGCGCACCAGGTCGAGCGCCCAGAAGACGCCCGTACCGCGTACCTCGCCCACCGAAGGGTGCCGCTCGGCGATCTCGCGCAACGCGGGACCGATGACGCTCTCACCGAGCCGCGCCGCGTGCTCGACGATGCCCTCCTCGGCCATGACCTGGAGCGTGGCGACGGCGGCGCCGCAGGCCAGCGGGTGCCCCGAGTAGGTGAGGCCGCCGGGGTAGGGGCGCTGGTCGAACGTCTCGGCGATCTTCGCGGAGATCGCGACACCACCGAGCGGCACATAACCGGAGTTGACGCCCTTGGCGAAGGTCAGCAGGTCGGGCACGACGTCGTACAGATCCGCAGCGAACCACGTACCCGTACGCCCGAAGCCCGCCATCACCTCGTCCAGGATGTAGACGATGCCGTGGCGGTCGCAGATCTCGCGCACGCCCTGGAGGTAGCCGGGCGGCGGCATCATGATGCCGGCCGTTCCGGGGATGGTCTCCAGGATGACGGCGGCGATCGTCTGCGGGCCCTCATAGGCGATCGTCTGTTCCAGGTGCGCGAGCGCGCGCTCGCACTCCTGCTCCTCGGTCTCCGCGTAGAACGGCGAGCGGTACAGATGCGGCGCGTTGAAGTGCACGACGCCGGCCGTGCCGGTGTCCGAGGCCCAACGGCGCGGGTCCCCGGTCAGGTTGATGGCCTGGTGGGTGCCACCGTGGTACGAGCGGTAGGCGGCGAGGACCTTGGGGCGGCCGGTGTGCAGACGGGCCATCCGCACGGCGTGCTCGACGGCGTCGGCGCCCGCGTTGGTGAAGAAGATCTTGTCCAGGTCACCCGGGGTGCGCTCGGCGATCAGCCGGGCCGCCTCGGAACGCGCCTCGATGGCGAAGGCGGGCGCGAAGGTGGTCAACTTCGCGGCCTGTTCCTGTATCGCGGCGACGACCTTCGGGTGCTGGTACCCGATGTTGGTGAAGACGAGACCACTGGTGAAGTCGAGGTACCGCTTCCCGTCGTAGTCCCAGAAGTACGAGCCCTCGGCGCCCGCGACCGCGAGCGGATCGATCTTCCCCTGCGCCGACCAGGAGTGGAACACGTGCTGACGGTCGGTGCTGTGCACGGCGGCCCCCACTGCCGGATCGGGCGCCGGCACGGGTCCTGTGGAGGGTTGCTGTGTCGTCGGTGGCATCGGTGGCATACGTTCGGTACCTCGGTTCACTCGCGTCGTGCCGCCCCAAACGGCGGGTGGACGCCAGTCAGACTATTGACGTGCTTCCCGGACCGGAACCAAGGGGTTCCGGCCACGGCCGTGTACCCCTTCCCGAGGCGCACACAATCGGGTTCCCGAGACACACACGATCGGGCCTCACGGAGCCGGAGAAGTACGGCGGCGAACGCGCTCACGCCCGCCTCCTGGCGCAGCCGCGCGGCATGCGGGCACAGCGGTCCCGGGATGCGGCCGTCCCCGGCGCGAACGCCGAGGCTCCTCGCACATGTTCCGGCGATCAGTCGTCGTCCGCATCGTCGTCGGAGTCGTGCGAGTCGTGCTCGTACCCGGTGTGAGGCTTGCCGTCCACGCAGCGTACGAGCACGGTGTGGTCGTCGGCGTCGTCGGCGACCGGTTCCAGCTCGACGCTGGCGCGGGCAGCGGGCCCCGGGTCGACGTCGTCGGCGCTGTAGCCCTCGGCGGGTGACCAGCTCAGCAGCTTGACGGTGGTGGCGTCGGTCCGGCACTCGGCGACGGCTGTGCCCAGCCCGTCGGGGAAGCGGACCGTGGAGGTACGGGCGGGCGCACGGGAGGGGCTGTCGCCGGACTCGGAGGAGTCGGGCGACCCGGGGTCCGAGGCGCCCGGTGAGTCCTTCGAGCCCGGAGCCGTGGACCCGGACGGGGTCGGGCTCGGATTCGGCGTGCGGGCGCGGGCACGCTGTTCGGCCTGGGTCAGCTCGCGCTTGACGCCGGCCTCGTCGATCGGCGCGTGCCGCGCGTACTGGCCGCCAGGGTCAGCGTGCGAGAAGGACCACGCACCCAGCAGAAAGGCGGCGGCGACCGCACACACCCAGGCGGCAGCGGCGAGACGCCGACGCCGCAGCTCCCTGGCGTGCGGCGCGGGGTCGCCGGCGCGCGGCGAGGAGTGCCCGGCGCGCACCCCACCGGTGTTGTCCGTGCCGCCCCCACCATCGGTCCCGTCGGTCCCGTCGATGCCGTCCGTCCCGTCCGTGCCGTCCCCGTCGTGCTCGGGGGTGCCGCTGTTCTTGCCCGCCATGGCTCGCAGTCTGCCTTCCTGTTTCCTAACGCCGGGTTAAAAGCTGGACAAACCGGCTGGGAGACCAGTACAAGCCGTACAGGCTCCGAAGACCTGTCCGCCCAGCTCGCAATCGATATGGCTAACGTACGTGTATGTCGCACCTACTCGTCGTCGAGGACGACCCCCAGCTACGCGGAGCGCTCGTGAGGGCGCTCCGGGACCGTGGCCACGCCGTGGCCACGGCCTCCACAGGCATGGCGGGGCTCGACGCGGCCGTCACGCACCGGCCCGATCTGGTGGTGCTCGACCTGGGGCTGCCCGACGTGGACGGCGGGCAGGTGCTCCGGATGCTGCGCTCGGTCAGCGACGTACCTGTGATTGTCGCCACCGCGCGGGACGAGGAGCCGGAGATCGTGGCGGCGCTGGAGGACGGGGCCGACGACTACATCGTCAAGCCGTTCGGTTCGGGCCAGTTGGAGGCCCGTATCAAGGCGGTGCTGCGGCGGCTGGGCAACGGCGAACCGGACGAGCCCGAGCCCGCCGTACGCGTGGGCGGGCTCCTCGTCTCGCCCTCGGCACGTGAGGTCACGCTCGACGGCGAGGCGCTGGAGCTGACACCCCGCGAGTTCGACCTGCTGTGCTACCTCGCACGCCGCCAGGGCCAGGTGGTCTCGCGCCGCGAACTGCTGGCCGAGGTGTGGCAGCAGCCATTGGGCGGGGCCGACAAGACCGTCGACGTCCACCTGTCCTGGCTGCGCCGCAAGCTGGGCGAGACGGCACAGCGCCCCCGCTACCTGCACACGGTGCGGACGGTAGGCGTGAAGCTGGCCGCACCCGAGGGGTCGGGGGACGGCGCGGACACCTCCGGGGACGGTACGGGCACCGGCGGGGACGGCAGCGGCGCCTCCGGGGCCGCGCGCGAGGGCGATGCGTGATGCGCAGGCAGCTTCTCGTCCTCATCGGTACGACGACGGCCGTCGTGCTCACCGTGCTGCTCATACCGCTCGGCCTGCTCGTACGCAGCCACGCCGAGGACCGCGCCATGACGGACGCGACCGAACGCGCGCAGTCCATCGCCGGGGTCGTCGGCAGCGCGGCGGGGCAGCGCGACGGGGGACGCGAGGTGGTCGACAACCTGCTGAACGGGTTCAACGCCAAGGACCAGCCGCGCAGTTCCGTCGTACTCGCCGACGGCACGGTGCTGGGGCGGCGCACGCCGGGTGTGAGCGAGGACGCGCTCAAGCTGGCCCGCAGGGGCCGGGCCTTCACCTACGCGCCGGGCGAGAAGCGGGGCGGCGGACGCGTGGTGATGGTGCCGGTGCTCGGTTCGGGGGCCTCGGCAGCGCGCGCATCGGGGCCTGCGCACTCCGCCTCGGTGGTGCAGGTCGCCGTGACCGACGAGCAGCTGCGTGCCGGGGTGCTGCCCTCCTGGTTCGCGCTTCTGGGGCTCGGGGGCGCGCTCATGCTGCTCGGGCTGGCGTTCGCCGACCGCCTCGCGGCGCGGATCGTACGGGCGACGCGCCAGCTCGCGAACGTCTCCGACCGGCTCGCCGGCGGCGAACTGACCGCACGCGCCGACCCGCTGGGCCCCCGGGAGCTGCGGCTGCTCGCCGGCCGCCTGAACGAACTCGGTGAGCGCATCGACGGCCTGGTCACCGCCGAACGCGAGCGCGGCGCCGACCTCGCACACCGGCTCCGTACGCCCGTCGCCGCGCTGCGGCTCGACGCGGAGGGGCTGCGTGACGAGGGTGAGGCGGCCCGGATCGGCGCCTCCGTCGCCGCGCTCGAACGCAGCGTCGACGGGGTGATCCGCGCCGCACGCCGCGCGGGGGCCGATCCGGGCACCCAGCGCTGTGACCTGGCGGCTGTCGTCCGCGAACGCGCCGCGTTCTGGATGCCGCTCGCCGAGGACCAGGGGCGCACCGTGACCGTTGACGTGCCGCCGCCGCACGCCTCGCCCCACCCCGTACGCGTCTCGCCCGACGAGCTGTCCGCCGTCCTCGACGCCCTCATCGGGAACGTTCTCGACCACACCCCGGAGGGCACCTCGCTCTGGCTCACCGTCTCCTCGGACGGCACCCTCACCGTCGAGGACGAGGGGCCGGGCTTCGGCGACGCGGCGGAGGTGGCCGTACGCGGCGAGAGCGGCGCGGGGTCGACGGGCCTGGGCCTGGACATCGCCCGCACCACGGCAGAGGACTCGGGCGGCACCGTACAGCTGGGCCACTCACCCCACGGCGGCGCGTCCGTACGCTGCCACTTCGGCACCCACGGCGACTGAAGAACCGTCCGGGCCGCCCGGGGCCGACGAGGTGGGGCGGGGCGGGTCAGGCGAGCAGCTGCTCGCCCAGGAGCAGGCCGCCGAGGACGATCATCGCGACGCCCGAGACGCGGGTGACGAGGCGGGCAGCCGTCGGGCGGGAGCGGAGGACGTTGCGCGCGAGTGAGCCCACACCGAAGTAGATGACGCCGCAGATCGCCATGTGCAGCAGCCCCAGGAGCCCGATCTGTGCGGCCAGGGGCCAGGTGCCGTGGCTGTCGGCGAACTGCGGGAGCAGGGCGATGTAGAGCAGCAGCGCCTTCGGGTTCAGGCCGCTGACCCCGGCGCCCTTCAGCACCCGGGAACGGGGCGCGGCGCCCCCCGCGGCCCCGGCGCTCTCCCCGGCACCGCCCGCGGCCCCCGCTTCCGCCGCCTCGGATGTGCCGGCGTCCAGCCCGGGCCCCGCCTTGGAGCTGAGCAGCGTCGTCACACCGAGCCACACCAGGTAGGCCGCGCCGATCAGGGTGAGCCCCGCGAGCACGCCGGGGGTCTCAGCGACGACGGCGGCCACACCGGCCACGACGACGAGCGTCAGACCGACGTAGCCGAGCATCAGGCCCCCGATGGCGGGGAGCACGGAGCGGTCGCGCAGTCCTGAGGTGATCGCGTACGCCCAGTCCGCACCCGGCACGAGGACCAGGAGGACGGATACGGCAAGGAACGCGGCTATGGAGCTGGTAGCCATGGGTGGTGGTTCTTCCTCTCGTACGGCACTGAGACGAAGAATACGGACTATCCGCCCAAAGGTGTTCCCTTAAATGGTCGTCTGAGCCGCCAGGAGTGGGAGAATCTTCTCCATGGACGACATGGACCGGCAGATTCTTGCGGAGCTTCAGCAGGACGGACGCCTCACCGTCACCGAGCTGGCCGGACGCGTGGGCCTCAGCCTCTCGCCGTGCCACCGGCGGCTGCGCGAGCTGGAACGCAGCGGCGCCATCCGCGGCTACCGCGCCGTCGTGGACACGGACGCGGTCGGCCTCACCTTCGACGCGCTGGTCTTCGTCACGATGCGCCAGGAGGACCGCACCACCATCGCCGACTTCGAGCAGGCGGTCGCAGGGCTCCCCCAGGTCATCCAGGCCCAGCGCCTCTTCGGCGACCCCGACTACCTGCTCCGCGTCGTCACCGCCGACCTGGCCGCCTTCCAGCGCCTCTACGACGAGAAGCTCGCCACCCTCCCCGGCGTCCAGCGCCTCAGCTCCACCCTGGTGATGAAGCACGTCGTGCACGAACGCCCCCTCCCGGCGTGAGGCCGCGCACGTACGTCACGTGGAGCCGCGCCCCGGCCCGCCCCCGGGCCGCCGCTCAGGCGGCCTGGGCCACGGCGGCCCGCGGGAAGGTCTCCTTCAGGGAGCGGGTCCAGCGGTTGGAGGCGAGGGCGGGGTCGAGGGCGCCCAGGGCGGCGTACTTGGTGAAGTCGGTGGCGCGGTGGCCGTATTCGTGGAGGAGGAGGTCCGCCTCGGTGAGGTGGCCGTAGGACTTGGTCTCGACGAGGACCATGTCGCGGGCGGCATGCACCTCGTTGCCCTCCGCGTCGCTGCACACGAGCGCCGCGTCGCAGGTGATGCGCTGGCCGTCGGCGACGAGGGTGGCGCGGGTGTAGTCCGTGGTGAGGCTGGGGCGCAGGTCGCCGGGGGTGGCGAAGTCCGCGCCGTACGCGTCGTCGAGCGTCTTGCGCAGGAAGGAGAGCGAGGCGTCCTCCAGCGCGTGCGCCGAAGCACCCAGGCGGCGGCGGAACTTGAGGGTCTGGCCCCTGTTCCCCTTCACCTTGATCTCGAACTGCCGCTCGCCCGTGTCCTCGTACAGCCGCTCACGGATCTTGCAGCGCTGGCGGCGGCCCTGCCGGTGGTCGTGGTAGGCGCGCAGGCCGGGGGTGTCGTAGTAGACGGAGTGGTAGCCGAACCAGCGGCGTCCACCGATGGACAGCGCGCGGAACGGGTCCTCGCGGTGCGGGTCGGTCAGGTGCGCGGCGATGTCCTGGAAGGTCTGTGCGGGGACGAGATAGCACCGGTCGTAGCGGTCGAGCAGCGAGGCGCGCTCCATGACGGCTTCGAGGCTGATGGGGTGCGCTGCCAGCGTGGCGCGGGCGAGCGCGCGGACGGCGGGGGCGACGCGGGTGGCTGCGGTGACGGGCGCGGTCATCGGGCTGTCTCCCTCATGTGAGCGGCAGTGTGCGTGGGGGGTGTGCTGTCGCTGTCCGTTGAACGGACGGGCGAGGCCGAACGCTCCTGATCGCGGGGCTTGACTTGCTGGTCCTGGTGCCCCCGCCGGACGCGCCGGCCTCTGGACTCCGGGTGCGCGGGACCCGCCTCGCGGTAGCGGACATCGAGCACCGTGAGGTCGCGGACGTAGTCGACCTCGGTGATGGACCACGCGAGCGGTTCCCCGAGGCGGGCACGGACGCGTTCGCGTACGGCGTCCGGCTCGGTGACGGCCACATCAAGGGTGACGACGGCACGGCGCGTACGGGCGAACAGGCGCGGGTGGTCGGCTCCGTACAGCACCGCTACGGGCAGTGCGCACAGGGCGGCTGCGAGGCCGAACGGAAGGTGGGGCAGGCCGGCGACGAGCCCTATGACGAGGGTCGTGAAGTAGTAGGCCACCTCCTCGTTCTGGATGGACTCCGAGCGCAGCCGGATCATCGACAGCACCCCGAAGAGCCCGAAGCCCAGGGCCATACCGCCGGACCCGCCGACCCGTGCGAGCGCGGCGACGACGGCGAACAGCGCGACGTTGAGCGCGAGATACGCGGGCAGCAGGTCCCGGCGCCGGTGCCGGGGGAAGTAGACGACGAACGTCAACACGGTCACCGCGGCGAGATCGAGCGCGAGGTGTGCGAGGAACTGGCTGAGCGAATCCATGCCGGGAAACCTAGGCACCCGCGGGTTAAAGCGGCTTCCTCATGACGTTAAGGATGCGCCCGGGATCGGCTCCGGGCCGGCGTGGAGGCGGATGTCCCTGGTGGGAGCAGGTGCCGGCGCCCTCGCGCCACGCGTAAGCGGCGGGGCCGCCCTTGGCGGACAGAGCCCGCGGCCCTTCGCCGTGCTGCCACTTGTGGACCGCCCTCGCACCGCGCCGGGGCACGCTCTATCCTCGTGCGAACCACCAGGGGGAACTGGCGCGTCCACGGCAACGGGGGCGCGGGAATAGGGGACGCACGTATATGGAGGGCCTGGGCGCCGACGACCCGAGCACCATCGGAAGTTACCGCCTGCTCGGCAAGCTCGGCGAAGGAGGCATGGGCCGTGTCTACCTCGCGCGTTCCGAACGTGGCCGCACCGTCGCGGTCAAGGTCGTTCAGACGGAACTGTCCCGCAGTCCCGACTTCCGCCGCCGCTTCGCGCAGGAGGTCACCTCGGCGCAGCGGGTGGGCGACGAGTGGACGGCTCCCGTACTCGACTCCGACACCGAGGCTGAGACCCCGTGGGTGGCGACGGGTTACGTTCCAGGACCCTCGCTCGCCGAGGTGGTGGACCAGCAGTACGGGCCGCTGCCCGAGGCGTCCGTACGCGCGCTGGCTGCCGGGCTCGCCCGCGCACTCCAGGCCATCCACGGCGCCGGGCTCGTGCACCGCGACCTCAAACCGTCCAATGTGCTGGTCACCATCGACGGGCCCCGCGTCATCGACTTCGGCATCGCCCGCGCGCTCGACGCCGCGGCACAGTCCGTGCACGGGCTCACCAGGACGGGCGCCGTCGTCGGATCGCCCGGCTTCATGTCGCCCGAGCAGGTGCGCGGCCAGCGGGTGACCCCGGCCAGCGACGTGTTCTGCCTGGGCGCCGTGCTGGCGTACACGGCGACGGGGCGGATGCCGTTCGGCACGCCGGAGGGCAGCGTGCACGCCCTGCTCTTCCGGGTCACCGAGGAGGAGCCCGACCTGGAGGGCGTACCGGACGGACTCCGTACGCTGATCGGCTCCTGCCTCACCAAGGACGCGGACCAACGGCCCACCGTGGAGGCCGTGCTGGAGGCTCTGGCCCCGCAGTCGGAGCCCGACGGCGCGTGGCTGCCAGGACCCGTGCTCGCCCAACTGGGGCGCCACGCGGCCCAGTTGCTCGACAGCGAGGTCCCCCGAGAACCGGCGCAGGCCGGGCACGCGCACGCGCCGCACTCCGTCGGGAACGGCGCGGCCGACCCGGGACGAGAGACCGGAGCTGCAGGAGCCGTAGGAGCAGGCGGAGCTGTTGGAGCGGGCGGTGTCGCGGCCGGAGCTGCGGGGGCGGGGGTTGCCGCCGGGCCGGCCGGCGGCGCCGTCCCGGACTCGCCGTATCCCGGCCCCTTCTCGCCGCCCCCCGGCGGCGCCTACGGTCCGCCCGACGCGTACGTACCCGCGCAGCCGAACTGGCACAGCCCGCCGCCCCCGGGCAGACACGAGGTGCCGCGCGCGGCGGACGGCACGCCCCTGCCGCCGGGTGCGCGGAATCCGCAACGCATGGGCGCTCTGGGCGCCTGGCTGACCGCTTCGCTGTACGTGATGATCGCCGTGTTGGTGGCCAGATGGTTCGTGCACACCGCCGTCGTGACGTCCCTCGACCCCCTGGGCATCGCCGGCGCCCTCCACGACGCGCGGAGCTACTCGGAGATGCGTGCGGCGTCGATGGTCACCGAGGTGCTGGAGCTACTGACGGGGCTGAGCGTCGCCCTTCTGTGGGTGCTCTGGTTCCGTCGCGCGCGGCTGAACGCGGAAGCGTTCAAGCCGGGCGGGGTCCGCTACGGGGACGGCATGTCCATCGGGGCATGGTTCATCCCGTTCGCGAACCTCTTCATCCCCAAGCAGATCAGCAACGACATCTGGCAGATCTCCCTGCCGGCCACGCGCTTCAACCCCACCCCGAGTTCCCCCGGCCAGTCGCCGTACTCCGTCAAACGCGGTGTGCTGCACGTCTGGTGGATTCTGTGGGTGAGCTTCTTCGTGATGACCAATTTCGTCCTCTCGCTCCCGTGGTACGACCAGCCGACCGTCGGCAGGGGCAGCGTCTTCGCGGCGATGGGCCAGTTCACCGCCGTGCTCGGCGTCGCCGCCTCCGTCCTGGCCCTCGTCTTCGTACGCAAGCTCGGCAAGGCGCAGAACGCCCGGATCCTGGGGACTTCTCCGCGTTGAGAGAGGACTTGCCGACCCCCCGTCCCCGCGTGCGGGGGGCACTGCCACCATCAAAGCGACGCCCGTTGGCAGCCCGACCGTGACCTTCTTGACCGACAGTGAGGTGTGGCCGGGCGAACCGGCGGCACGAACGAGGTCGGGAGCGAAGCCGACGGGCGAGGAAAGACCACCGAGGCACGAGAGGCGGGGGCGGGCAGCTGATGGCGGATCTGACGCCGGACGATCCTGGCAGCATCGGGGGCTACCGGCTGCTGAGCCGGCTGGGCGCCGGCGGCATGGGCCGTGTGTACCTCGCACGCTCGGGTGGCGGGCGGACCGTCGCGGTCAAGCTCATCAAGAACGAGCTGGCCGACGACCCCTCCTTCCGTACCCGCTTCCGGCTGGAGGTGGAGGCGGCACGGCGCGTCGGTGACCGCTGGACGGCACCCGTGCTCGACGCGGACACCGAGGCGGAAACCCCCTGGGTGGCCACCGGTTACATCGCGGGGCCCTCTCTCGAACAGGTCATCGCGGCGGGCGAACAGGGCGGCACCCTCAACAGCGGGCGCCACGGCCACGGCCCGCTGCCCGGCGAATCCCTGCGCACCCTCGCCTACGGGCTGGCCTCGGCACTGCTCGACATCCACGGCTCCGGGCTCATCCACCGCGACCTCAAACCGTCCAATGTGCTGCTCACCATCGACGGGCCCCGTGTCATCGACTTCGGCATCGCGCGCGCCCTCGACGACGTGCCCGAGTCCACGCTCACCAGCACCGGCGTGGTCGTCGGCTCGCCCAGCTACATGTCGCCCGAGCAGATCACGGGCCGCCAACTGACCACCGCCAGCGACGTGTTCTGCCTCGGCGCCGTGCTCGCCTACGCCGCGACGGGCCGCCCGCCCTTCGGGGTCGGCGGCGCGGGTGGCGTGCACACCGTGATGTTCCGTATCGCCTCCGAAGACCCCGATCTGGACGGCGTCGAGGAACCGATGCGGTCGCTGATGGCCGACTGCCTCGCCAAGGAACCCGGCGACAGGCCCGCACCCGAAGACGTCATCGAACGCGTGCAGCCGATCGCCGTCGGCGCCTCGGCACCGCCCTGGCTGCCGGCCGGGCTCATCGCCGAACTGGGACGGCACGCGGTCCAGTTGCTCGACACCGACACACCGCCTTCCGGCTCCGGCGTACACACCTCACCGGTCCCGCACTCCGGCTCGGGCGCCGCGCCGGAACCGGTGACCTCGCTGCTGCCACGCACGGGCCCCGACCCCGGCACGGGCCCCGCCCCCGATACCGGCATGGGCCCCGACTCCGGCTCCGGCTCGGGCGGCTTCGCCGCCGGTTCCGGCGGTACGGGGCGCCCGCGTCGGCGCCGTACGCGCGCGCTGCTCGTCGCGGCAGCCGTACTCGCCGTCGTCGGCGCAGGCGTCACCGCCGCCGCCACCGGACTCGGCCCCCTGGGCGACGGCAACAAGAAGAAGGCACCCGCCTCCGATGTGCCCTCCGCCTACGTCGGCACCTGGACGGGCGCCGTCGAACGCAACGGTGAACCGACCGGCCAGTACCGGCGGTTCGTGATCACCACGGGCATGCAGGGCGAGACCGTCGCCAGCAGCATCAGCCTCGGCGACGACTACGCCTGCAAGAGCGACGGCAAGCTCGCCGCCACCCCCTCCT
Organism: Streptomyces iconiensis; assembly: GCF_028657195.3. GTDB lineage: Bacteria > Actinomycetota > Actinomycetes > Streptomycetales > Streptomycetaceae > Streptomyces > Streptomyces iconiensis. The sequence goes on along the minus strand of NZ_JANCPR020000023.1, from coordinate 4,272 downwards.
CCGGCCCCGAGGGCGGCACCCAGGCCGTGCGCCTGGACACCCGCGTCGTCAAGAGCGTGCCCGAGGGCAGATGTACGGCCCTCGGGCAGCACTCGCTCATCGCCCAGTCCGGCGGCACCCTGAAGTGGGAGGCCCAAGGGCGCACCGCGACGCTCCACAAGGTCAAGAGCCCCGAACGCATCCCCGAGGAACTCGTCGGCGATTGGCAGCGCCCGCTCTCCGGCGGCGGCCGGCAGAAGCTCACCATCAAGCCCCAGGACGTCGACGGCAAGGGCATGTCCATGGTCTCCGAGGGCGCCGAGCACTGCGAGGCCACCATGGACGTCTTCTCAGCGGGCGGCAGTACGAGCCCCGTACGCGTCGCCCCGCCCGAGGTCAACAAGGCCCGCTCCCGCGGCGTCTGCCGCGCCGGCACGGCGTCCACCCTCCGGGCGGAGAACGGCTCACTCATCCGCGAGTTCCCTGACGGGAGGTCCCTTCGCTACGTGCCCGTCACGTAACCCGTCCGGTCACCCACCGTCCCGGGGCGGCCGGGGCCGGTCCTGGGCCTCGGGCCCTTGTCCCCTGGCCCCTGGCCCTCGCCCGGCTCCGCGGGCTCACCTTGGGTGGTTGGCCCCGCGCCGTTCAATCTCCTTGTGCCTGGGGCTGGTTCGGCACCGCCGATCACGCCGACGGGGCTGCGCGCCGTCGCGGCGGGAAGAAGAGCGGACGCCAGCTCGGCACCGCCGGTCACGGCGACGGGGGTTCGCGGCGTCGCGGCGGGAAAGATTCGTGCCTCCGCGGCGGGGAGAAAGGTGGGGCGGGCCGGGTGGGGATGAGTTCTGCGGCTGTCCATTGCGCGACGTTGTCGGGGTAGGGCGGGGACAGGCCGAGGATGAGGTGTGAGAAACCGGCGGCGGTCGCCTCGTTGATCGCGTCCCGGGTCGTGTCGGGATCGTCGTAGGAGACCGGAAGGACGATCGAGCGCGTGATCGAGGCGGGGTCGCGTCCGATCTCGGCGCAGTAGCGGTCCAGCAGTGCGCTGCGCTCGGCGGCGTCCTCGATGTCGCCGCCGGGGATGTTCCACACGTCGGCGTGCTCGGCAACCACGCGCAGCGTGGCGGAGGAACGTCCACCGATGAGTAGGGGCGGGTGAGGGCGTTGAACGGGTTTGGGGTTGCCGAAGGCGCCGGTCAGTTGGATGTGGGTGCCGTGGAACTCGAACGGTTCGTTCTCGGTCCATAGCCGCCGGATCACCGTGCACGCTTCGGCGAGGCTGCCCACGGCGTGCGCCGTGTCGTGGAAGGGCAGGCCGTGGGCTTCGTACTCGCGCCGGGCCAGGGGGTGGCTGGGGCGTGAGCCCACGCCGATGCCGAAGTCGAGGCGTCCGTCCGAGATGACGTCGACGGTCGCGGCGATCTTGGCCAGCATCGCGGGCGGCCGGATGCGGTTGCTGGTCACGAGCACGCCCAGGCGCAGTCGTTGGGTGTGCGCGGCGAGGGCCGAGAGCAGGGTCCAGCCCTCGTAGATCACTCCGTTCGGGTCCCCGCCGATCGGCATGAGGTGATCGAACAGCCATGCGTGCTCGATCTCCGGGATGGCGTCGGCCTCACGCCAGACCCGCAGGATGTCGCGGTAGTCCACCTGCGAGGGTGCGGTCATGATCCCGAACCTGGGGATGAGGGGTTGCGTCATGGAACCGTGAGTCCTTTCCACGTCGGCGGCGGCGACAGGCACGGCGCGAACCGTCCTGACCCGCGGCTACACAGGTACGCGGGCACACAGGTATGCGGGCACACGCGGGTACGCAGGTGCGTACGGAAGAGGGCGGGGCGCCGGGCTCGCCTACTTGCTCTGCAACTGCCCCAGCGGTGCGGGGTCTTCCTCCAGCGCGGTGGCCGCGGCCTTCCAGCTGAGGTCACCGGGGTTGAGCGCGCTGCGCAGGTAGGCGGAGGTGAGCCGCTGGATCAGGGCCACGCGCGCGGGGCTCTCGTCCGTCGTCGCTGCGGCCTCGTACCCGTTGATGCCCCCGAGCGAGTGCTCGGCCCCGAACAGCGTGAGCAGGCTCTTGCTGCCCGGGCTGTAGGTGTAGGGGTCGGTGAACCAGTCCGGTCCGCGGGTGGACAGCGCGGACTGGTCGTGGTCCCCGGCGACGATGAGCGCCGGCGCTGTCATGTGGTCGAAGGACGGCCTCATGAAGGAGAAGTTCTCGACGGCGAACGGGGTCAGTTCGTCACCCAGCCCTGTCAGTGCGAGCAGCACACCCGCCTTGATACGGGGGTCGGACATGTCCTCGCCCGGAACGCCGACGGAGTCGAGGACTCGCGCGCCCAGCAGCGTGCTCGCCGTCTGGGCTCCCCACGAGTGGCCGGCCACAGCGATGCGGCTGCGGTCGAGACGCCCGCCGAGGCCCGGTACGGAGGCTTCCAGTACGTCGAGTCCGTCCAGCACGCGCGTGAGGTCCTCGATACGGAAGCGCCAGATCCGCGGGGTACGGGGGTCGTCGGCAGGAAGGCCGAGCGTCCTGGAGTCGAGGTGGGTCGGCCGCAGAACCACGAAGCCCTGAGCGGCCCAGAAGTTCGCCAGCGGCGCGTAGTCGTTCATGGAGTGACCGAAGCCGTGCGAGAAGACGATGACGGGCAGATCGCTGCCTGTCGCCGGCGCCGACACGCTGACCTGCAGTTCCTCGCCACGACCCGGCGCCGCCAGCACGACCGGCCTGGCGGACACCACCATGGCGGGCGGCTTCGCGGCGCTGTTGTCCACGGGCATGGTGTGTGAGTCGGACATGGAAGTGCCTTTCGTTCAGTTTCTTCGCGCGCCTGGTGGGTGGGCGCGTTCTTCGCGCACTTGGTTCGGTGAGCGGGGCGGTCGGTAGGTGCGGCCGTCGGTGGCGCGTGCGCTGTACGAGTCGTCCGGGCCGGACCCCGCGGGGCCGTGGTGGAACGGCAAGCGACGGGAGGGGACAGCAACGGACGGCCCGGCCGCCTGTTCTGCGAGGACGGCAAAACGGAACCGCGCTCCGTTAACACTCACAATACGGAGCACGGTTCCGGTTTGCAACCTCACCGAGGGAGCGCCGCGCTGAACGACGCGGCCAGAGCGCGGGAAGCGCAGCCGGGGCGTCGTCGGCCTCTCACGCCTGTCCCGTACGGGCGTCGTAGGCGCCGCGTGCCGCGTGCACGCGGTCCGCGTTCGCCTTGGACCAGTCCGCGATGGCCGTGGTGAGTGCTTCCGCTTCGTTGCCGAGGTCGGTGAGGGCGTACTCGACGCGTGGAGGGATGGTCGGGTAGACGGTGCGGCTGACCAGGCCGTCGCGTTCGAGGTTGCGGAGCGCCTGCGTAAGGGATTTCTGGGTCACGCCTTCGACGTGCCGGCGCAGTTCGGTGAAGCGGGGCAGGCCGCCCCCTTGGGACGCTGATGACGGAGGCGCCATGATTTTGGTAACGGGAGCGACGGGCAAGATCGGCACCGAGGCGGTGCGGCTCCTGGCCGGCCAGGGACTTCCCGTCAGGGCACTGGTGCGGGACGCCGCGCGTGCACCGCAGGACGGAAGCTGGAACGGCATTGAGATCGCTGTGGGCGATCTCGACCAGCCGGACACGCTCGACGCGGCGATGACCGGCGTCGACACTCTCCTCTTGATCAGCCCGTCGGTCCCCGCCCAGGAGATCGCGGCCATCGACAGCGCCGCCCGCCGGGCTGTGAAGCACGTCGTCAAGATCACGAACCACAAGGCGACCGCCGACTCGCCCGTCGACCGCCGCCGGGACCATGCGCGTATCGAGGCTCACCTGAAAGCGAGCGGCCTGGCATACACGCTGCTGGCCCCGAACCTGCTCATGCAGAACCTGTTCCTCGTGACCCCGATGATCAGGCAGACGCACGGGTTTGCGATGTCTGCCGGCGACGGCCGGTTCGGCATGATCGATTCACGTGACGTGTCCGCAGCCGCGGCGGCCGTCGCAGCGGACCCCACCGGCCATGAGGGGCGCACCTACTTGCTGACCGGCCCCGAACTCATCACCTACGCCGACGTCGCCGCCGAGCTGACCCGCGCCCTGGGCCAGGAGATCGAGTACCGCCGGCTCACGCCCGACCAGCACCGCGAGGAGATGGTCCGAGCCGGGCTTCCCGAGCCGGTCGCTGCCTCCAATGCCCAGGTCTTCGGCCTGATCGCCGAAGGAGATGCCGCGTGGCTGTCCGACGACGTCGCCACCCTCACCGGACACGACCCCCGCGGCCTGCGAACCTTCGTCACGGATCACGTAACCGCGTTCAAGTAGGTCATTG
>NZ_JANCPR020000022.1 GCF_028657195.3 Streptomyces iconiensis | reverse complement strand
CTCCTCTAGCGGGGGGCTGTTGGGGGGCAGCGCCCCCCGACGCCCGGCCGGCGAGGCCAACGGGGGCCAGGGGGCGAAGCCCCCATATCGAACGGGAAGGGGCTTCAAACCACAGGAACCACAACAGGGGGCACGGGGCGCAGCCCCATAAGGAACAGACGGGGCCACGAGGGCAAGGTCACCACATAGGTGCAGGCGGCACGCCCACGCGGGGCGCCAGGCGTAGGCGGCACGCGTGGGACACGTCTACGCGGGGCGCCAGCCGCCGGCGCGCCCGCTTCCTACCGGCGCCCAATACAACCGCCCATCGAGCCCCGTAACAGCGACAACCCCTCCCCCGGAGGGAACCGCGGAGGTGGACGGCGTCCCGGCGAACAGGAACCCCGTACTGCTCCACCGAGGCCGCGCAGGCGCACCGGGTGCGCCGGACGCACCGGCGTCCCCGGGCGTACCCCGTACGACGGTCGTCGCGAGGTCGCCCCGCCCGGTACGGGCGGCGAGCAGCGTGTCGCCGCCCGAGAGCCGGCTGACTCCGATGGGCCCGTACCCGCCGGGCCCACCAAGATCGGTCACCTTCACCGGCGCAATCACGGAGGCACCGGTGCCGGTGCCGGGAACGGTGCCGGCACCGGCGCCGATCCCCCGTACAAGGTCCGCCCCGCGCAACCGCGCGGTACTCACACTCCCCGTGCGAGGCGCACGGAAATAGAGACGAACCCCGTCCCCGTCCTCCTGAAGCCGCACCGGCCCAGTGGTGGGCGGCAACCCCGTGGTGACCGGCCCCGAAAGATCGCCACCAGGAGTCTTCTGAAACCAGGCGAGAACGTTCTTGGGAGTGCTGGCGACCACGTACAGACGCCCCTCCGCATCCGTACCGACGGCAGGATCGCCGTGCACGGCGCGTCCGCCGAGCCTCAGCCAGGGCAACCACGCACCACCGGGCTGCTGCACACGCGCACTGAGTGAGTGGTTGCTGTTGCGAACGACGACCGTGAGCGCTCCGTCGGGGGCGACGGAAACAGCGGGTGCGCTGATGTCCGAGAGGCCCACGGCGTCGGCGGGCTCGGGGGTGCCGAGGGTCTGCCAGGGACCGAACGAGCCGGTGCGCCCGCCCTGTTGGACCGTGAAGCCGACTTCCCTGCTGTAGCCCGCGGGCTCGGGGCCGATGAGAGTGCGGGTGCCGAAGACCGCCGTACCGCCGTCGGCCAGGCGCACGGGGCTGAGCCCCGGGTCGATACCGGTCCCGGGAAGCAGTTCGGGCGCCCCCCAGCCCCCCGCGCCGCCCGCGCCACCCGCCCGTCTCTCCCGTACGGCTATGCGCCCGTCGAGCACGGAGAAGGCCCGCAGCGAGTCGCCTGACCCCGCGCTCAGCCAGCCGGTGCTGTCGCCGCTGGTGTGCCGTATGCCGTGGGACCAGCCCTGGTGCTGCTGGCGGGGCACCATCTTGAGGTCGCCGCAGCCCGCCTCGTGCGGGCAGGAGGTGCGGTTCCTGTCGGACCAGGCGTAGGTGTCCAGGGCGCGCAGCTTGTCCTCGGCTGCCTTGCCGCCGAGGACATGGGGCAGCCCCCCGTTGAAGTAACCGAGGTAGCTCTCGACGGTGAAGTGCGGGCGCTTCTTGTCCCGTTCGTACCGCGCCAGTGCCTCCTGCGCGAAGCGCGCTCCGGAGAAATGGTCCTGGTGGTCGGCGTACTTCTTGTTCCTGTCGAGGCGGCCGGGGGTGGGGTCCTGGATACGTATGTGTGTCGGCCGGAACGTGCGCAGGTACCCGGTGAGCGTCCGCACCAGCTGCTCGCGGGTGTACGTGGAAGCGCGGGGTACCGGCCCGCTCGATGTGAGCTGGGTGTCCAGGGTGCTGACCTGCCCCGACCACAGGCCGTGCAGGCTGTGGGGACGATGGGCGGTGATGCTGCCCGCCTCGCGCAGGAGCGTCCAGACGAGGCGTATGTGCGGATGGCCGCTGAGGGTGTCGAGTTCGGCCCTGCCGCCGCCCGCCGTGCGCAGGACGGTGCGTTTCCAGCGTGTCCCGCGGTCGCCGGTGACCATCTCGGCGTAGGCGGCACGTATACCGTTCTGCCGCGCCTCCGCGTAGGTCGCCCTGTCACCAGGGGAGTGGGCGGGCCTGTGCTTGCGGGGCGCGTTGACGCCGTCGGACTCTCCCGAGGTGAGGAAGACCGTGGTGAGGGGGCGCCCCGAGCGCAGCGCCTGGCCGACCTCGGGATTGATGAAGTACAGGTCGTCGTCGGGGTGGGCGACGATCTGGAGGACGGACTCCGAGGTGTGCACGGTACGCCCGGAAGCGGACGCCCAGGCTCCGGTGGGCGCCGGTGGACCGAGCGCCGGAGCGCGTTGGCCACCCTTCTTCCCCACGTCCGAAGCGGCGCCCTCTCCCCCGCAGGAGGTGACCCCGGCCACCGTGACGGCACAAAGCAGGGCCGCGGTCAGCACACGACTGCGGGACGGGCTCACACGGCTGCTGAACAGGCGCGCGGTACTGCGGTCTTTCGGCGGCATTTACGGCGTACTTTCTGCATGCATGATCTTTCCGCATGCATGATCCTCGATCGCCGTACTCAGCCGACGGGCAGCCCCCTCTTGGCACCCAGCGTCACGCCCCGGCAGGGCGCGACGCGCTCACAGCTCCCGGTGCCGGAAGGCCAGCCAGCCGGCGACGAGGGCCAGCGCCGTCCAGGCGGCGACCACGCCGATCCCGCCGTACGGGCCCAGCGCCGCGTCCGCTTCGGAGCCCACCTTCAGCGCCTGGACGCCCGCCTTGTCCGGCAGGAAGCGCGTCACCTTCTCGCCGCCGGGGATGGCGCCCACCGCGGGCGAGACGACGAACAGGAAGACGTACAGCACCCCGAGCGCGACGGCGGCCGAGCGCAGCAGGGTGGCGAGGCCCACCGCGAAGAGCGTGATGAGGGTGAGATGGACGGTGCCGAGCACCATGCCGCGTACGACCCCTTCCTCGCCGAAGGACTCACCGACGGGTACGCCGTAGGGGCCCAGGCCCGCCTGGTCGGCCAGGAAAGCCGCCACCGTCGCCAGCGCGGCGACCGGCAGCACGACCAGGGCGCAGACGGCGGCCTTCGTCACGTAGAACAGCCCGCGCCGGGGCACGGCGGCGAGCGAGGCACGGACGGTACCGCCGCGGAACTCGCCCGCCACGACGAGGACTCCGAAGGCGACGAGCCCGAGCTGGAGGTACCAGACGAGGTCGAAGCCCGCGTCGACCGGATGGAAGCCGGGTGCCACCCGCCCGCTGTCGTTCTCCAGCGCGTTGCGCATGGAGGTGCCGGAGACCGCGGCGGCCACCACCCCCAATACGGCGGTGAGACCGAGCGCGGCGGCGGTCGAGCGGACGGTGCTCACCTTGGTCCACTCGGCGTGCGCGGCGGCCAGCGCGGCGTTACCTGCCATCGCGGGCGGTTCCTTCCAGTCGGGTTCAGGTCGCAATTCAGATCACGGTTCAGGTCGCGGGTCGGATCCAGGCCCCGGGTCGGATCCAGGTCCCGGGTCGGGTTCAGGTCCCGGGTCGGGTTCAGGTGGCGACGCACCGGCGCTGCGGCGGAACGGGCGACGCGACGACAGGGCGGCGGAGCAACGGGACGGGGAAGCGACGGAACGGTGAACCGGTCGTACGGGGGCCGCCCGGTTCACCGCCGCCTCCGAGCCTCTCCCGGTACGGCACCCGCGCGCATCGGCCCCGGCGCCGAATCCGCGCTCGGCCCCCGGTCACATGCGCGGCGGGGACGCGCCGCGCGTACCGCACCACGGTCTGACGGTCCTGAGGAGGAGGCGCCGGGCGGCGTACGGGGTTAGCGTGCCGGTATGTCCGGCGCAGAGGCGGGGCGCCGGAGCGGGGCGCCCGAACACCCGTTGTGGCGGCGGCTCGTCGTGGGGGACTGCGTCGCCGCTCCGCTGTTCACCGCGTTCTTCGTGGTCCTGTCGGTGGCCCAGCACGGCGGCTGGCCAGGGCCCGGCGGGCTGGCGCTACTGGCCGCGATGGGGCTGCCGCTCGCGGTCCGCCGCCTGTGGCCCGGCCCTGTGGCGCTCGCCGTGACGCTGGCCTCGGGCACGGCCGCCGCGCTGGGCGTGGTGTCCGAACCGCTGCTCGCGGTGGCGTTCGCGCTCTACTCCGCTGCCGTGAGCGCCCGTTGGTCCAGCAGGGCCGCCACCCGTACCGTCGCCGCCGTCTGCGGCGCCGCGCTGCTGACGATGGTCGTCGCGGGCCCGCCCGAGGGCTTCGAGGACGGCGTGCCCGCGTGGCTGACCGGCGCGATCGTCGCGGCGCTGGCCTGGGCCTCGGGCCAGGCCGTACGGCAGCGTCGCGCCTACGCGGCGCGCGCGGCACAGCAGTTGGCAACCGTCGCCGTGGCGCAGGAAAGGCTGCGCATCGCCCGCGAACTGCACGACGTGGTCGCACACCACGTCGGCGTGATCGCGGTGAAGGCGAGCGTGGCCCACCATGTGGCGGCCACCCGGCCCGAGGAGGCCGTCGAGGCACTGCGGGTGATCGACTCGGAGAGCCATACGGCGCTGCGCGAGATGCGCGACATGCTGGGCCTGCTCAGGGCCGGGGCACACGCGGGAACGAGCGCGGGCGAGCACGCAGCGAACGCCAAAAACCCCGAAAACGCCGAAGACGCGGACGGCGCGGCGGACACGGCCGCGGGCGGCAGCGAGGGCGAGGGCGAAGGGACGCGCCACCCCGGCAGGCGACTGTCCGAACCCGCCGACGTGTCCGAGCTGGTGGAACGTGCCAGAGGCGCGGGCGTGGCGCTCACGCTGGACACCGACGGGCTGCGCGGCCTGCCCGACGGGCTGTCCCGCTCGGCGTACCGGGTGGTGCAGGAGGCGCTGACCAACGTCATGAAGCACGCGGCGCCCTGCGACTGCCGCGTCACCCTGCTGACCGGCGGCGGCACCCTGCGGATCGACGTGTCGGACGACGGGCGCGCGACGCGCGCCCGCGCGCCGGGAAGCGGGCACCCGACGGTAGGCAGCCGCTCCCGTACGGCGGGGAACGGACACGGCGTCATCGGCATGCGGGAGCGGGTCGAACTGTACGGCGGCGAACTGTCGGTGGGCCCCCGCCCCAACGGCGGCTTCGCGGTACGCGCCCGTATCCCCCTGCCGGCCGCCCCCCACCCACCACCTGCACCCGACCCGCCACCCGCACCGGGCACGGGCCGAACGCCCGCACCGGACCCCACGGCCGCACCCGACTCCGGTTCCGTACCGGACTCCGGACCCGCACCGGGCCCGCACAGCGCACCGCACACCACCGGCACCCGCACCGGCACCGGCACCGCGACAGAAGGGGCAGCGCGCGCGACATGAGTGAACCGACCGATGCCGTACGGGTGTTGATCGCCGACGACCAGGCGCTGCTGCGCGAGAGCTTCGGGGTGCTGGTGGACGCCGAGCCGGGGCTGAAGGTGGTGGGTACGGCCGAGGACGGTGAGGCGGCCGTACGGCTCGCGCTCAGCGAGCGCCCCGACGTGATCCTGATGGATGTGCGGATGCCGCGCCTGGACGGCATCGAGGCGACCCGCGCGATCCGCAGGAACCCCGCGACCGAGGGCGTACGGGTGCTGGTCCTGACCATGTTCGACCTGGACTCGTATGTGTTCGCCGCACTGCGCTCCGGCGCGAGCGGCTTCCTGCTCAAGGACGTGGCACCGGCCGAACTGGTGCGCGCGATCCGTACGGTCGCCGCGGGCGAGAGCCTGCTCGCACCGAGCGTGACCCGCCGCCTGATCGCCGAGTTCTGCCGCCAGCCCCGCCACGTGCCGCCGGCGCCCGAGGGCCTGGACGTGCTCACCGCACGGGAGTACGACGTGCTGGTGCTGGTGACCAGGGGCCTGTCGAACTCCGAGATCGCGCTCGAACTGCGGGTGTCCATGGGCACGGTGAAGACCCACGTCGGCAGGCTGCTGGACAAGCTCGGCGCCCGTGACCGCGTCCAGCTCGTCATCACGGGCTACCAGCACGGTCTGGCCGGCACGGCGGAGTGAGGAAGCGGCGCCTCAGAAGAGGCTGAGCAGCGCCTCCGTCGGGTCCTTGGCGGGCACGCCCTCCCGGGGGCGTGCGAGCTGGAACCAGACGGCCTTGCCCGAGGGGGTGCGCCTGCTGCCCCACCCGGTGCTGAGCAGGTCGACCAGCTGGAGCCCGCGCCCGCCCTCGTCGGTGTCGTGTGCGCGCCGCCTGCGCGGCTGTACGGGACCCGCGTCCCACACCTCGCACACCAGCGTCCTGTCGAGCAGCAGCCGCAGCCGGATGTCGCCCTCGCCGTAGCGCAGCGCGTTGGTGACCAGTTCGCTGACGAGCAGTTCGGCGGTGTCGCCGAGCGCGTCGAGCTGCCATTCGGCGAGCTGATCACGGGCCAGCTCGCGGGCGCGTGCGACCGAGCGGGGCTCGGGCGGCAGCGACCAGTCGCCGACGTGCGACGGGTCGAGGCCGTCGACGCGGGCGACGAGCAGCGCGATGTCGTCCTCGCCGTGGTGCACGTTGAGGGTGCGCAGTACGCGGTCGGCGGTGTCCTCCAGCGGTTCCGAGGCGTCGGTGAGCACCGCGCGGAACGCGTCCAGGCCCTCGTCCAGCGGGTGGTCACGGGACTCGACGAGGCCGTCGGTGTAGAGCGCGAGCATCGCACCGTCGGGCAGCTCGACCTCGATCTCCTCGAAGGGTTCGCCGCCGACGCCGAGCGGCACGCCCTTGGGCACCTCCAGCAGCAGCGCGGGCTCCGAGGGCTCGACGAGGATGGGCGGCAGGTGTCCCGCGTTGGCGAACGTGCACCGCCGGGAGACCGGGTCGTAGACGGCGTAGATGCAGGTGGCGAGGTAGATCTCGGACAGGTCGGTGTCGCTGCCGCGCTGCGAGCGCTGGGAGTGCGGCGTACCCCCGAGGCCGCGGGCGATCTCGTCGAGCGCGCCGAGGACTTCGGCGGGCTCCATGTCGGTGAGCGCCAGGGTGCGTACGGCGGTGCGCAGCTCGCCCATGGCGACGGCCGAGCGCAGCCCCCGGCCCATCACGTCACCGACGACGATCGCGGTGCGGTGCCCCGGCAGCTCGATGACGTCGAACCAGTCGCCGCCCACCTCGGACGCCGGGTTGCCCGGGAGGTAGCGGCAGGCGATGTCGAGGCCGGCCGCCTCGGGGTCGCCGGGCGGCAGCAGGCTGCGCTGGAGGATGAGGGCCCGCTCGTGCTCCCTGCGGTAGAGGCGGGCGTTGTCGATGCAGACGGCGGCGCGCGCCGCCAGCTCGGCGGCGAGGGCTCCGTCGCGTTCGCCGAAGGGTTCGCTGCCCTTCGCGCGCGAGAACTGCGCGAGGCCCAGCACTCTGTCTCTGGCCACCATGGGGACGGCGAGGGTGGACTGGACGACGGCCCCGAACTGTGCGGGGATGCCACCGTCCTGGCTCTGGACGTTCTGGACGCGGCCGGTTCGCAGCGCCGTCGCGTACGGGGAGTGATCGGCGTAACAGTGTGTGGAGCCCACCTCGGCGGGCTGGGCGGCCAGCGCGGGGTCTGTGTCCTTGGCCGACTTGGCCGACTCGGCCGACGTCTCCTCGTCACCGAGGCCGTATCCGTAAGGCGCGTCGGAGACGGCGCTGGCGAAGGCCACTCTGCGCACCTCACCGCGCGGCGGCCCCACCGGTCCGCGGCGGCGCCGTCGGGGCAGTCCGCCCTCCTGCTCGTCCTCGGTGTAAACGGGGCCTACGGGGCGGGGCTCGTCGCCCGCGAGCACGCTCTCGTAGAGGTCGACGGACGCGAGGTCGCAGAACTGCGGCACGGCCACGTCCAGCAGCTCACGTGCCGTCGTCTCCAGATCCAGTGAGTTCCCGATCCGGGCGCCCGCGGCGTTCAGCAGGGCAAGCGCACGACGTACGTCATCCTGCTTGCCCGCCGCCTCCACTGGGATGTCGCTCAACGCCGCCCCTTCCACTGCCGGTACTCGCCTCCGGTCCGAGCAGTGTCGCAGCCCGGAGCATCATCCGGAGCCTGCTCTTCCCGATCGCCGCAAGTCATCTTGCCGCCGGAGACAACATGTGCACGCCTCCGTCGTCCACGGAGGTCACCCTTTCTCTCCTAACCAGCGAACGCGGTGTCGAACCTCAGGCGACCGCTCTCACCTCAGGGCCGTTCGTGTGCCCGTTCAGCGCCGCCCCACGCCACCGCGTCCCTTCTTATGTCTGCTCAGGGCAACGGCAGTTCGAACCACACGGTCTTGCCCGAGGGTCCATGGCGTGTTCCCCAGCGCCTGGCCTCGCTCGCAACGAGCTGAATCCCGCGGCCTCCCTCGTGCTCCTCGGTGACCGTACGCTCACGCGGCGCCTCGGGCAGCGGGTCGGACACCTCCACCACGAGGCTGCCCTCGCGGGAGCCGCCCTCGCGCCCGTTGTCGCGCACCATGCGGACGCCGACGGGCCCGTGCGCGTACCGCAGCGCGTTGGTGACCAGCTCGCTCACCAGCAGCACGCCGGTGTCCTCCAGCGCGCCGAGCCCCCACGCGTGCAGCGTCCGCCGGACGGCCTCACGGGCACGGCGCACGGCGTAGCCGCCGGTGCTGAAGGTCCAGGAGACCGCGCTGCCCTCGGGCAGCCCGCCGAGCCGCGCCATCAGCAGCGCCACGTCGTCGCTCGTACTGAGCAGATGCTGTGTCCCGGTGTCGTCGGGGCGCTCCAGCGAGCCGATGAGCGCGTCGCAGGCGTCCCCGAGGCCACCGCATGCGGTCTCCGACGCCTGCCCCGCCGCGCTGCCGGCCGCCGTGCCGGTGAGCATGTCGCACACGCGGTCGATGCCCTCGCTGATGTCGGCGTCCCTGCTCTCCACGAGCCCGTCGGTGTAGAGGACGAGCACACTGCCCTCCTCGACCTCGGTCTCGACGGTCTTGAAGGGCGCCTCTCCACCGGCACCGCCGTCGGTGACACCGGTGACACCCAGCGGCGTACCAGGAGGCAGCTCGACGGTCCGCGCGTGGCACGCTCCCGTGGCGTCGTGCGTGACGAGCACCGGCGGCACGTGCCCCGCACTCGCCATACGGAGCAGCCCGCAGCGCTCTCCCGCGGCGGAGGGCGCCGGCTCGTAGACGGCGTAGAGGCAGGTGGCCATGAGCGGGTCGTCGGGGCGCTGGGCGAGATCGTCACCCAGGTCGCTGACGCGGCTGAGGAGTTCGTCGGGCGGCAGGTCGAGCCCCGCGAGCGTCCGTACGGCGGTGCGCAGCCGCCCCATGGTGACGGCCGAGTGCAGCCCGTGCCCCATCACGTCACCGACGACGAACGCGACGCGCCCGCCGGGCAGCGGGATGACGTCGAACCAGTCGCCGCCCACCTCCGTACCGCTGCTTCCCGGCACATAGCGATAGGCGAGGGCCACGCCCGGCGGTTCGGGGATGTGCTGGGGCAGCAGGCTGCGCTGGAGCATGAGGGCGCCCTGCCGCTCGCGCGCGTAGAGGCGTGCGTTGTCCAGCGAGGTGCCCGCGCGGTCGGCGAGTTCCATGCCCAGCGCGAGGTCGTCACGGTCGAACGGTTCGCGCTCGCCCGCCCTGCTGACGAGGAGCAGCCCGAGCACGATGCCACGCGCCCGCAGCGGAAGGCCCATCAGCGAGTGGACGCCGAGAGCCAGCGTGGCGTCCACCTTGGGGTCGCCGCCGCGCGTGGCCCGCAGGATCTCCTCACGGGTGACGGCGAGCTGGGGCTCACCCGTGGCCAGGGCGCGGCCGACGAAGGAGTCGTGCTCGTAGTGGGTGTCGGCGGCGAGCCGCAGCAGCCGGTCGACGGACTCCCCCGAATGCCGTGCGGCGACGCCCAGTTGATGCACGGGGGTGCCGATGGTGATCACGGAGCTGGGCAGGTCACCACCGGTGACGACCTCCCCGCGCAGCAGCACCCCCGAGTAGTCGGCGAAGCGCGGAACGAGCGAGGAGGCCAGGGCCTGGGAGATGGCGCGTACGTCGAGAAGATCGCCGAGCGCGACACCGACGTCGTCCAGCAGCGCGAGCCGGCCACGCGCCGCCTCGACCTTGTTGAGCGCCTCAAGGCGTTCGCTGATGTCCATGATCGTGCAGCTGACGCCGAGGACTTCGCCGTTGCGGTCGGTGAGCCTGCTGTACGAGACCGAACGGGCGCCCTGTCCGTCGGGGGCCGTCATCACCATGTCGACGACGCTGCGGCCGGTCTCCAGCACGGCTGACTGGACCTTGAGCACCTCCTCGGCCATCTCCGGCGGCAGCACGTCCCTGACGGTCTTGCCGATGAGGTTCTTGTCGGTGGCGCTGTTGAGCCTGGCGAGGGCCGGGTTGAAGCGGACGAACCGCTTCTCCTTGTCGAAGAGGGCGATACCCAGCGGGGAGTACGCGAACAGCGCGTCCAGAGCGGCCAGATCGTGCTCGATGGCGCGGATCCTGCTGGTCTCCATGATGTTGGCGAGCACGAAGGGCCGCTCTCCCGAGTCCCGCAGCAGGGAGGCGCGGCCCTCGACCTCGACGAGGTGGCCTTCGCCGTGCCGGATGTGCATGATGCCCCGCCAGCGGTGCTCACGGCGCAGGCACTCGCGGATACGGTCGCCCTCGTCGTCGCCGTCGATCAGTTCCTCGATCCGGGTGCCGACGGTGTCCTCGGCCGACCGGCCCAGGATCGTCTCGGTCATCGGGCTCCACAGGAGCACGATTCCCTCGCCGTCCAGCATGACGATCCCGACGCGGAGCGTGTCGAGGAGCGAGGTGGCCTCCCCGCCGGGTTCGGTGCTCACGCGGACCACGCCCCTGATCGGATAGCGGCCTTGACGGGAGTTTCCGGTCAAGTACGGCTAATTATCCATATACCCGATACGCCGCGCGATCAGATGCCCGCACAGCGGCACCACCAGGGGACGGCGCGGACGGGGCCGCAGAGCCGGCCGGGAGGAGGCAGGAACCGGGCACGAAGCGGGCGGGAAGCGAACAGGGAACACTGCCCCGCTCAGCGCACCCGGTCGAGATGCTCCACGAGATAGCCGTCGGCCCCGTGTCCCGCTCCGGCGCCTTCCCTCCCCAGGCGCTCCGCGAGAAGCTGGGCCTCGGCGCGGGTGGCGTAGCTGCCGACGCGATAGCGGTTGCCCTGTCCGTCCTGGCGTATGACCAGCCAGGGAAGCACCGCGTTGCTGTCGCCGCTCACACTTCGCATATGCCTGAGCTTACGCCCGGCCTTCACGCAACGCATTCGGCTTTGCACAATGGGCCAACTTTTTCGCCCACGTGTTCGCCCACCACACCCCGGTCACGGGCCGGGCCTCAGCGGCCCCTCCCGCCGGCCCTCCGGCGCCGGATCCGTACCGCCCGGCGCCGGACATCCTGAAGGGCCGTCTCACTTCACCGGCAGGTGGTACGCGATCCGGAACTTGTCGGCGACCGCGACCACGTCAGCCGTCTCCACGGCACGCTTGCCGGCGAAGTACGTCCGCGAGATCACCATCACCGCGTGGCCAGGTACGCCGCCCAGCGCCGCGGTCTCCTCGGCCCTGCCGGGACGGGAGCCGACCTCCTCGGTGACGTTGTCCACCACCAGGTCGATCGCCGCCATCCGCTCCACCACGCCCCGGCCGCCCAGCGGCCCCTCCTCGGGCAGCATCACCGGCGTACGGCCCGTGACCGACAGCGGCTCCCAGGAGGTCGACAGCATCGCGGGGTCGCTCTCCATGCGGAACAGATAGCGCGTGCGCATCACCCGCTCCCCCGGCTCGATGCCCAGCCGCTCGGCGATGGCGGGCGAGGCGTCCTCCTGCTCGCTCCGCGACTCCCACGTCCCCTTGACCCGCTCGTCGGACTGCTCCTGGCGGAAGGGCGTGCACTCACCGATCGACCTGTACCCCGTACGCGAGATACGGCGGGGCGCCGGTACCTCGCGCACATAGGTGCCAGAGCCGGAGCGCCCCTCGACCAGGCCCTCCGCCATCAGCACCTTGCGCGCCTCCAGCGCGACCGTGTCGGAGACGCCGTACTCCTCGCGGATACGGGCCTGCGATGGGAGGCGGGCGTGGGGTGGCAGGGATCCGTCGGAGATCTTCTTCCGCAGGTCCCCCGCCACTCGCAGATATGCGGGCTGCTCACCGAATGGCACGTGTGCTCTCCCCGTTCAGGCACTCGGTCCCGGCACGTGAACGTTCCGGCACGCTCGACAGGTTGACAGTCAGCAACAGCTTGGCAACACACGGTTGTTGGCCGCAACAAACGGCCAAAGTTTCACCCGATGTGATGAGTTGCTGCTCAGGGGGCGCACAAGTGTCACCTCAGGCGCACATCCGCACCTGAGGAAACGGTTCCGCCGTCGGGCGTCCCCCCGCCTGTAGCCGTGAGACTGCGTGCGGACCGAGTACGTCGGGGCGAGCGCCGGGGCGGCGGCTCCGGCGCCTCGCCGTACGGACGCCGGCGCCTGCCACGCCCCGTCTCCAGCGGAGCTGCGTACCGAGGTGCGCGGCTTCTGCTCGTCCGTACACCGCGGGGCGGACGGAAGGCTCATGTGCCGTGCGCCTCAAGGGCTTTCGGCACCCTTGCCGCCTTTGCTGCCCTTGCCGCCCCCGGCATCTTCCGTGCCCGCCGTATCTTCCGTGCCCGCCGTGCCTGCCGCGTGCCCGGTGCCTTCGGGCTGCGGGCGCATCGCGAAGAGCATCAGGGTCGCGCTGACCCGTACGGCGCCCTCCGTGCCGGGTGCGAGGGCGTGGGTGTGGAGTTCCTCGCCCAGTTCCGCCGCGCGCTCCCGGACGCGGGTCCACACCTCGGGTGCGAGCCAGACCTCGGCGTCCGTCATGTGGCCAGGAACGGAGGTGTCCCGCTGGGCCGTTCGCCGGCGCAGTTCGTCGCCGAGCGCCACGGCGAGTGCCGCGTACTCGCCCGCCGCCGCCTCGGCGCTGCGGGGTTCGATCCGTTCGCCGCTGCCGGGATCGTGGCGGTACCGCTTGGCCGTGCCGCCCCGGACGGCGACCTCGCCAGCCGCCTCGACCAGTCCTGCGGCGTGCAGCCTGCGCAGGTGGTAGCTGACGTTGGCCTGTGACTGGCCCAGGACCCGCGCCGCCTCGGCCGCGCTGTACGCGCCGCCCGTCAGCAGCGAGAGCAGCCGCAGCCGCAGCGGATGCGCGAGGACGCGCAGGTCGGCGACGTCGGAGGACGGGTGGGGCTGCGGGGAACCTGGCATCCGGCCAGTGTGCCCCAGCGCCCCGGGCGAGCGGCCCTACGCCCGCCCGGGTACGTCGGGCACCTCCGGAGGCGCGGACCTCACCGGCACCTCGGCGGGCTCATGTGCCGGGCCGCCACCTGACCCGCCGCTCGTCGTCGTCAGCCCGCGTACCTGCCGGCTGCACAGCGCGGCCAGGGTGACGGCGGCGACGAGCGCGACGCCCGACAGCAGCGTCGTACGCGTCCCGAACCGTTCGGCCAGGGGGCCGGCCGCCATTTCGCCGAGCGGCAGCGCCAGGGTCGAGCCGAGTGCGTCGTACGAATAGATACGGGCGAGCTTCTCCTGCGGGATGTTCTCCTGGAGCGACAGGTCCCAGGCGACGCCGAACTGTTCGATGGCGAGACCGTTCACGAACATCGCCACCAGCAGCAGCGCCACGTCGGCCGACTCCGCGAGCGCGAACAGGGGCAGCGCGTCCAGCGCGACGACGGCGACACCGAGGCGCAGCGCGTGCCGCGTCCGCGAGCGCGCGACCAGCAGGCCGCCCACCAGCGCGCCGGCCATCTGTGTGGCCAGCACGAAGCCCCAGGCCGTACGCCCGAACGTGCTGTCGGCGACGGTCGGGCCGAGCACCTGGATGCCTCCGGCGGCTACGGCGTTGACGACGAAGAACTGGAGCACCACCACCCACACCCAGGTGCGGGAGACGAACTCCTTCCAGCCCTCGCGGAGTTCCTGCCACGGGCGTGCGCGTTCGGCGGGCGCCGCGGCCCGCGCGCCCAGGCTGCGGCCGGCGAGACGGTAGGCGAAGGCGGCGCCGAGGAAGGCGAGGCCGTTGGCGACCATGCCCCAGCCGGGTCCCGCGACGGCGGCGAGCAGACCGCCCGTCGACGTACCGGCGATCATGCCGGTGTTGACGCCCATACGGGCCAGCGCGTTGGCCGGGCGGAGTTCCGCTCGCGGCACCGTGAGTGGAAGGAGCGCGGCCGAGGCGGGGATGGAGACGGCGGCGGCAGCGCCCTGCACGACGCTCAGCATCAGCAGCACACCCAGCGGACCGCCGCCGGCGAGCACGCCGACACCGACGCCGGTCTGCACCAGGGCGGCGGCCAGCGCGGCGCCCTGGAGCACGAGCGCGCGGGGCATCCGGTCAGCGAGGAGCCCGCCGAACAGCAGCAGCACGACGTTGCTGACCGATCGGGCCCCGACCACGATCCCCACATCGACGGCGGAGCCGCCCAGGTCGAGCACGGCGAAGGCGAGCACGACGGGTGCCATGGAGTTGCCGAAGAACGTCAGCGCCCGGCCGAGCGCGAGGCGGCGGAAGGGTTTTCGCTGCGCTGTGCGGCGCAGCGGGGTGCTGCGCCGCGCGGCGCGGTCGGGGTTGCCGTTCTTACCGGGGTTGCCGGGTTCGCTGGCTGTCACGCCGTGAGTGTGCGGTACGGTGGCGCGACCGTCAAACGGTTCTTTGGGGGTGACTTGCCGGATGCGGGGTGCCCCTGGCTGTACGTCCCGGACTGCCGGTCAGACGTGGCTTGTCGCGCCGTTCCCCGCGCCCCTTTGGGGCTTCTGTGCGGCTTCGTTAGGGGGTGGGCCAGTGGGCGGTGATGTGCGGGGCGGGGTTGTAGCCCGTGCTCCGTACCGTTTCCAGGTCGCTTGTGTGGAGGACTGCGACGTACTGGATGCCCTCGCTCTCGCACACCCTGGCCGCGAGGTCCAGGGCCGCCGCTAGGTGGGGCGGTTCCAGGGCGGTGAGGAGGGAGGGGGCGTGGACGAGGAAGCCGGGGCCCCGGGCGTGGCGGTGGGAGAGGGTCGCGAGGGTGAGGTCGAGGCAGAGGGTGGCCAGGGCCGACTGGGCCGACTGCGCCGGAGGGGTCGCTGACGGGGGCGCTGGGGCCGACAGATGGGTGGTCACTCTCAGGTCCGACGGGCCCGTCTCGACGGTGAGGTGCGCCTCGGTCTCCGGGCCGCACAGGGCCTGGGCGTACGTGGTGAACAGCCGTGTCGCCTCGGCCAGTTCGGCGGCGCGCTCGTCCAGGTCGGCCGCCGCTGTCTCCAGGAGACGGGCGCGTTCGGCGCGGAGGCGGCGGGGGCTGCTCTCCAGGGCCCGCGCGGCCTCGTAACGGTGGCGCAGGGTCGCCACCAGTGCCTCGCGCTCCGCGAGCGCGCGCCGCACGGCGGTCAGCGCCTCCAGTGCGCCCGACTGCTCCAACTCCCTCAGTACTGCGCCCAGTTCCTGCGCGACCCGGGCCCGCTCCTCGTCCCGCTGCGCGATCCGCGCGCGTACCTCGTCCAGCTCCGCCTGGAGGTGGTGGCGGCGATTGCGTACGAGGGAGCGGTGGAAGGCCCGTACGTCCTCGAAGCTGCGCCGCACCTGCTCACCGAGCACGAGCCCGGCCTGCTCATAGACGGCGAACAGGCGTTCCTCGGCAACGGGTTCCTCCCCGGGGCCGTCCGTCCGCTCCTCCGGTTCGCTCAGCGCCCGTTCGATGTCGTGCGCGGCGCGGCGGTCGTACACGTCCTCGTCGGGAAGTGTGCGCAGGCGCCGGTTCAGCTCGTCGGCCCGCTCGCTCAGCTCCTTGAACGCGGGTCCCACCTGGAACGCGGCGACCTGCTCCCTGAGCCGTCCCGCCTCCTCCTCGGCCCGCCCGATCCGCCCCTTCAGCTCCGCCGCTTCCCCCAACAGCCGCCCCAGCACCGGGTCTTCGACGGCCTTACGCGCCTGCTTGCCCGTCTGCTCACGGAGTGCCAGCGCGTGCAGCTCGCCGGCCAGCGACGTGTCCAGACCGAGCAGGTGGGCCAGGTGCGCCGTGGCGTCGGACGGGGACTGCTGGGCCGACGCACGCCCCGGCTCGGGGAGCGCCTTGGGCTGCTCACGCCGCACCACGTACGAGAGCAGCGTGCGGCCGGAGAGCCCCAGCCCCGCCGCGTTTACGGGCAGGCGGAACAGGCCCCGTTCGATGCGCGCGTTCCACTCCTCCGGGCTCAGGACCGCCTCGGTCCCTACCGAGAAGAGGGCGCCGGCGCCCTCCGGCTCCCGGCCGTCGCGGGCCGGGTCCGGGTCGACGTAGACGCGTCCCGCATCCCCGCCGGACCTGCGTACCGAGACCGGGGCCGGGGGCGGGGGCGAGACCCGGGTCGGGGTCGGGGTCGGGGTCGGGGCTGATTCTGGGGTCTCGGCAGGGGGCGGGCCCGGGGGCGGCCAGTCCAACTCCAGCCGGAACGTGGCCTCGTGCAGCGCCTCGTAACGGGGCACGGCGCGGGGTCCGCCGCTCGCACCGAGGAGGAAGTGGAGCAGCTCCGGGAGGCCGGGCCCGTCGCCGGGTCCGTCGCCAGGCCCGCCGGCCTCAGCACCGGCCGCCCGCGCCTCGACCTGCGTCTCCGTTCCCGTTTCCGTTCCCGATCCCGACCCCGACCCCGACCCCGATCCCGATCCCGATCCCGTTCGCGCCCGCGTCCCCGTTCCCGTTCCCGTTTCAGTCCCGGCCTCCGTCTCCGTCTCCGTCCCGACGATGACGAGGTTCAGTCCGGCCTTGAAGTGGAGGCAGGGGAAGCCCGGAAGGTCGGAGGTGAGGCTACGCAGCATCGCCGTCCTCCTCCTCCGCGCGTACCGCGACGAGCAGTCCGCGCCTCAAGTCGACGAGACCGAGCGCGTACAGCAGGTCCAGGGTCAGCGTGAACCACTCGAAGGAGACCCGCGTCCGGGCGCCACGCGCGGCCTCCCGCTCCCTGAAGAGCGCCCACACGCGGGTGACGGAGCGGGGTTCGTCGAGGAGGGGCAGGACGCGTGCGCCCACGGCAAGCAGCGCCCTGTCCGGCGCGACCCCCTTGGTCGGGGTGATCACCGCGCCCTCCTCGGCCGGGGCACGGCCGACCGGGGCACCCACCCGTCGGGGGGCGGGTCGAACAGATCGCACCGTTCGAAGAAGTGCGTGATCACCACACCGCCGAGCCCCACCAGTTCGGGCGTCGCCTCGGGGCCGCCGCCACCCAGCACATGTTCCTCCAGTCCGAGCCACAGGTCCTCGGGGTCCTGGGCCGTCTCCCTCAACTCCCTGAAACGGTGCCGGAACCCCTCGGCGACCGCGTCGTGCTCGCCCGCGTCGGACGATCCGGCGAAGTACGCGTCCACCAGGTGCGTGGAACGCATCGCCACCATCATCGTGTCCCGCAGCTCGCCCGGAAACGCGTGGTACGCCAGCTTGTGCGGGCTCACCTCGCGGGCCCGCGCGGCATCCGGTGCCCGTGCCCCCGCGGGTACCGGCGCAGCGGGCCGCCGGGCCAGGCCCGCCAACAGCGGTTCCAGCTCGGCCGCCCCGGTCCCGCGCCGCGCGTCCCACGGTGCGGGTACCGCCTGTTCGAGCAGTTCCTCAACGGCTTCCTGATCCAGCTCCCTGAACCGCCGTACGATCCACGCCGCGTCGCGGTGCTGAAGCTCCAGCGGCTGGATCTCCTCGCCCGCGGCCTCCAGTTCGGCGGCGAACTCGGGGTACGCACCGCGCGCGTCGTTGTGCACGAAGGCGAACGCGTCGATCTCCTCGCCCCCCTGCGTACGCGCCCCGCGCAACGCGCCGCGCAGACTGCTACGTGCCTGCCCCTGATCCGGCACGGCGGGTGCGTGAAAGGCGTACAACGTCCCGTCGTACAGCGACAGCCCGCCCGCGCTTCCCTGCGTACGCACCGGCGAGTAGCCGGGTCGCAGCCTCTCCATCAGCCGGTGGAAGAAGTCCTCGAACCGTTCCCCGTACATCTCCCGAAGCTCCCGCTTCAGCACGAGCTGCGCCCAGACCCGCTGCGTGAACTCCATGATCCCCCACCGGAAACAACCTGCCCGCATCGTCGGCCACACCCGGAACACCCGTCAATGGCCCTGGTCACCCGGCCCCTGCCCGGCCCCGGGCCCACGCCACGCGTACGGGTGACAGCCCCGGAACGCGCCTGGCGCCGGCTGCCCGGCCTCCGACGATGCTGCGGCAAGCCCGTCGGCGAGGAGGAGAGGCGAGAAGGAGAGGGGACAGGCCGGGCGCACACCTGTCGGCCGTCGGCACACCTCTGCCGGTACCCAGCACACACCTGCCCACCTCCGGCACACGTCTGCCGACCCCCGGCACACATCCCCCGACGACCGGCGCACGTACCTGCGCTCTGTGCTCCCTCCCCCGACAGCCCCCGGTCGGTTGGTTCGGGCGCGCGTTGCCGGGCCCCGGCAGAGTTCATTAGGGTCTCCGTGCCGGGCGGGGCGCAAAGAATGCGTCAGGGACGCGTGAGAAATCGGGGGCACCCATGGCAGAGAGCGGGACACCGGCCGCATACTTGCGCGGCTACACGCAGCTGCTGACCGAGGTCTCCGCGACCGGTCGCCGCCTGACCAGGGACGAGCTGGACTTCCGGCGTTCCCTCGGTGAGCAGGCAGCCGACGCGGGGCACGGCCTGCGCGGCCTCGTCAGCGCGCACCTCGCCGCTGCCCAGGAAGCGCTGCCCGGTATACGCAGCTTCGACAGTGCCCTCGCGACCATGCACCAGGTCATCGACGCCGTCGCCGAGGGCTACGAACGCGCGCAGCGCCAGGCCGTACGCCAGGAAGAGGCCGCGCGCCGCGAGTTCATCGACGACCTGCTCTACGGCCGCAGCGACCTGGGCCATCTCGCGGAACGCGCCGAACGGTTCGGCCTGCGCCTCTCCCACGCCCACGCGGTCGCCGTGGCGCGGGGAGCAGCCGCCTACGACGAGGGCGACCCCGTGGCCCGCGCGGTGGAGCAGGCTCTCATCAGCCGCTTCGGCAACCGCAGCATCCTGCTCACCACCAAGGACGGCCGCCTCCTGTGCGTGGCCCCGGGCGATCAGGACGAGGTCCTCACCTACTTCGCCAAGCACGCCTACGCCGCGACCGACGGCGGCCAGGTCGCCATCGGCCGTGCCCAGGCGGGCCCTGGCGGCGTCGTCCAGTCGTACGAGGAAGCCCTCAGCGTCCTCGACCTGGCCGCGCGCATGGAACTGGACGCACCCGTACTGCACGCCGCCGACCTTCTCGTCTACCCCGTTCTCACCCGCGACCGCCAGGCCATGGCCGACCTCGTCCGCCACGCCCTCGGCCCCCTCACCACCGCCAGAGGCGGCCCCCAGCCCTTTCTCGACACCCTCACCACCTATTTCGACGCGGGCTGCGTTGCCGCCGAAGCCGCCCGCCAACTCTCCCTCAGCGTCCGTGCCCTCACCTACCGCCTGGCCCGCATCCACCACCTCACCGGCGCCAACCCCGCCGACCCCACCCACCGCTACATGCTCCAGACCGCCGTCATCGGGGCACGGTTGCTGGGGTGGCCCGACCGGGAGTTGTGAGGACCACCCCACCGGCCGACCGCACCCACGCACGCTCTCCCTCCGCCCCCCCCTGGCGCTCGGTCAGCCAGGTCAGCCCGGCCCCAGCTCCGCCCAGACCGTCTTGGTGACAGCGTCGTTGTGCGTGCTCCCCCAACGAGCCGCGAGCGCGTCCACGAGCAACAGCCCGTGTCCGGACGTGAGATCGACCGACGGCGTCAGCGGGCCGGACGGGAGAGGACGGTCGGCGCAGGCGTCGGTCACCTCGATCCGGACGCCCGCGCCAGGCCCCGCCGACACCCGCAACCGGAAGTCGCGCCCCGTTCCACCGCAGTGGCGCACGGCATTGGTGGCCAGCTCTGCCGTGACCAGCCCGGCCGACTCGGAGAGCCCACTGCCGTACGGCACGCCCCACTCAGCGAGATGCTGCACCGTGAAGAGCCGCGCGAGTCGGGCACCGCGCCGGGTCGAACTGAGCTGCACGGCGAAGGAGTTCGTCACCGGGCCGACGGGTACCGCGCGGGGGGATTTCGTTTCCATGCGACCGACCCTCCCGGCGCATAGGCCCCCTGACCAGCACATACGCCCGTGCCGCCCGTCTGTGTACGGCCCTGTGCGAGCCCGTACGGGTCAGGTACGAGTCCGTACGGGTCAGTACGAGTCCGTACGGGCAACCGCGGAGGGTGGCGCGCACTGGCGCTTCACGAACGTTCCCCGATTCCCCCGGTAACAGTGCGTGCACGCGCGTAACGTACGAGTTCCCTCATCCACGTCCGCACAAAGGCGCGGTGATGCGCATGGAACGCGCGAACGGCAGGCAGCAGCAGAAGGCCGCCCCGGCGACCTCGACACCCGACCGTGCCAAACGGGCTCCCCGCACAAGAGCGAGCGCCCCCAAGGCCGAGGACCGCCCCGGCATCTGGACCGCATACGGCAAGGTCCTCCGACGCTTCAGGAAACGGGCCGGATTCACACAGGAACTACTCGCCTACCGCGTCGGCTACTCCCTGGAACAGACCGCCTCCATCGAACAGGGCCGCCGCCCCGCGAAGGCCGCCTTCACGGTGGCGGCCGAACGCGAGCTGGACGCCGGCGGCGTCCTGGAGGACCTCCAGGAGGAGGTGGACTTCGCCAAACTGCCCGCGTTCTTCCGTGACTTCGGGCTGATCGAACTTGATGCGGTGAGCCGGTTCGACTACGACCCGCTGCTGGTCCCGGGGTTGTTGCAGACGCCGGAGTATGCCCGGGCGTTGTTCGAGGCCAACATCCCTGCCCTTGATCCTGACACCATCGAGGATCGAGTGGACGCCCGCATCAGCAGGCAGAAGTTGCTCACGAAGACGCCCATGGTCGACTTCTCGTTTGTGATCGGCGAGGCCGCGCTCCGGAATGTGCTGGGCTCACGTCAGGTGATGCGCGCACAGCAGGAACACTTGCTGGCCATGGGGGAACTGCGCAACGTGTCGATCCAGGTCATGCCGATGACAGTTGGTTTCCATCCGGGCCTGAACGGCCCGATAGTGACCGTTGAGACCTGTGACCATCAGCACTTCGCATACTTCGAGTCACAGGGCATCGGGCATGTAGTAAGTGTCCCAGCTGAGGTGAGCATGTTCGCTCTCCGGTATGGCAAGCTGCGGTCACAGGCGCTGAACGAAAAGGAGTCAGCCGCCTTCATCCGGCAGTTGGCAGGGGAGCGATGAGCATCAAGCGGGACGTCCGCGAACTTGAGGGGCTGTCCTGGTTCAAGAGCAGCTACAGCGGCTCCGACGGTGGCAACTGCGTCGAGGTGGCCGGGGCCGGCCAACTCGCCTGCGTACGCGACACCAAGAACCAGAACGGCCCCACACTCAGCATCCCCGGCGACCAGTGGAGCGCGTTCGTCGCGCACGTCGCCGAGCGGAACCGCTGACGTAATCGGACCCGATGTACGAGGGGCGTCGGCCGACAAGGCCGGCGCCCCTCAGCTTTGCGCCCAGCTCCTCACCGTAGCTGCGGTCAGGCCCGCCCGACGGACGATGCCGCCGAGACCACGAGCCCACCCCGCACCGAGTGCGGGGACCGTCGGGTTCGCGAGGTTCTGGACATCGCGAGGTCCAGGACGCCTTGGGGTGCGCGGCGTGGAACTCAGCCGTCCGCGACGGTCCGCGCCCTGCTCAGCCGCAGGGTGACAAGCTGGAAGGGGCGCAGGGTCAGCCCTACGGCGTCGCCCTCCCCCTCGATCGCCGGGCCGTTCTCGACAGGTCGTTCCAGCAGGTCGGTCGGGGTCACCGTGGCGACGGGGAAGCCCGGTGTGAGGGTGAGCGCCGCCCGGCCGCCCCGGGCCTCGTGGAAGCGCACCACGACGTCGCCGCTGCCGTCGTCGGCGAGCTTGAGTGCGGTGACCACCACCGCGTCGTTGTCGACCGTGACCAGCGGTGCCACCGGGGACGCGCCGGTCACCCGGCGTTCGGGCAGATTGACGCGGTATCCCTCACGCACCGCTTCACCCACGTCGGCGCCCGGCACGAGCGCGCAGCGGAAGCGGTGGAGTCCCTGGTCGGTCTCGGGGTCGGGGTAGCGCGGTGCCCTGAGCAGTGAGAGGCGGACGGTGGTCGTGGTGCCGCCGTCCCGGTCGGAGCGGACGGTGCGGGTCACGTCGTGTCCGTACGTCGAGTCGTTGACGAGTGCGACGCCCCAGCCGGGCTCGTCCAGGTGGACGAAGCGGTGGGCGCACGCCTCGAACTTGGCTTCCTCCCAACTGGTGTTGGTGTGGGTGGGCCGGTACAGGTGCCCGAACTGGGTCTCCGCCGCCCAGCGTTCGGCGTGTATGTCGAGGGGGAACGCGGCCTTGAGGAACTTCTCCGTCTCGTGCCAGTCCACCTCGGTCTCGATGTCCAGCCGGCGCCTGCCGCGCGCCAGGGTCAGCCACTGCACCGCGCGCGAGGCGCCGAAGGAGCGGGTGACGCGCACCGTGGCTCGGTCCTCGGCGGCCTCGACGGCCCCGCCCGCGCGTTCGAGCAGCACCTCCTCGGCGTCGTCGAGGTCGGTGACGGCGTTGCGGTAGAAGGCGTCCACGTCCCAGGCGTCCCACTCGTTGGGGAGGTCGGGGTGGAGCTGGAGGAGGTTGGCCACCGTGCCCGGTGCCACCGTCTCCCGGCCGTTCTCCTTGTCGTACGCCGACACGATCAGGCCGCGCGCGTCGACCACGACCCGCAGGAGCCCGTTGTCGAGGACGAACCCGCCGCCCTCGCGCGGCTCAGCCGATACGGGTGCGCCGTCCATGACCGCCGGCGCCAGCGCGCCCGCTGCCACCCCGGAACGGGCATGGGGAGCGGAGTTGGCGAACAGTTCGACGGTCCCGGTGTCGGGCCCCGCCTCCGTGTCGCGGCGGCCCGTCAGGGCTGCCAGCGCGTCACCGATGAGGGTCTCCAGTTCGGCGGCGACCTCCGCGTACGTACGCTCGGCCTCGCGGTGCACCCAGGCGATGGAGGAGCCGGGCAGGATGTCGTGGAACTGGTGCAGCAGCACCGTCTTCCATATGCGGTCCAGCGCCTCGTACGGGTAGCGGAAGCCTGCCCGTACGGCTGCCGTCGCGGCCCACAACTCGGCCTCGCGCAGCAGGTGTTCGCTGCGCCTGTTGCCCTGCTTGGTCCTGGCCTGGCTGGTGAGCGTGGCACGGT
Source organism: Streptomyces iconiensis (assembly GCF_028657195.3). Classification (GTDB taxonomy): domain Bacteria; phylum Actinomycetota; class Actinomycetes; order Streptomycetales; family Streptomycetaceae; genus Streptomyces; species Streptomyces iconiensis. The sequence continues at coordinate 132,072 of NZ_JANCPR020000022.1, read as the reverse complement.
GCAGCTCCAGGTACAGCTCTCCGACCCATACCGGCGCATCCGGGTACTCCGCCTCGGCCTGGGCGAAGAACGCGGCGGGGGCCTCCCACTCGACCGTGGCCGAACCCTCCAGGTTCCGCAGCCGCCGCGCCCTGGCGATCATCTCGCGGGTGGTTCCGCCACCGCCGTCGCCGAAGCCCGTGGGGGCCAGGGATCGGGTGGCCGCGCCCTTCTCCCTGAACGTACGGGCGGCGTGGGCCAGTTCGCTGCCCAGCATGGAGCAGTTGTAGGTGTCTACGGGCGGGAAGTGCGTGAAGACGCGGGTGCCGTCGATGCCCTCCCACCAGAAGGTGTGGTGCGGGAAGGAGTTCGTCGCCGACCACGAGATCTTCTGGGTGAGCAGCCACTTCGCACCCGCCGCCTTGATGATCTGCGGGAGCCCCGCGGCGAAGCCGAAGGTGTCGGGCAGCCACACCTCGTCGTTCTCGACGCCGAACTCCTCCAGGAAGAACCGCTTCCCGTGGACGAACTGCCGTGCCATGGCCTCGGAGCCCGGCATGTTGGTGTCGGACTCGACCCACATTCCGCCCGTCGGGACGAAGCGGCCCTCGGCGACCGCCTTCTTGACCTTCGTCCAGACCTCGGGCCTGTGCTCCTTGATCCAGGCGAACTGCTGTGCCTGGGACATCGCGAAGACGAACTCCGGGCAGTCCTCCAGCAGCGCGGTCATGTTGGACGCGGTCCGTGCGACCTTGCGCACGGTCTCGCGCAGCGGCCACAGCCACGCAGAGTCGATGTGCGCATGGCCGACCGCGCTGATGCGGTGCGCCGAGGAGTTCGCCGGCGCGGCCAGTGCCTCCGCCAGCTGCGCGCGGGCCGCGGTCGCGGTCCCGTTCACGTCCTGGAGGTCCAGCGCGTCGAGGGCGCGGGCCATGGAGCGCAGCAGCCGCTGACGCCGGGAGCCGTCCACCGGCAGCTCGTGCATCAGTTCGCCGAGCACGTCGAGGTCCTGGACCAGCTCCCACACCTCGGTGTCGAAGACCGCGAGGTCCATGCGCGCGAGCCGGTACTGCGGCTCCGTACCCGCGGTGTTCCGGTCGCCGAGAGGGGTCGGCAGGAAACCGTCCAGGTCCAGCAGCACCGGGTTGGACGCGGCTTCCAGGTGCCACTCCACCCGCTCGCCACCCCTGACAGGCGTGCCCACGCGCACCCACGCGTTGCGCGGGTTGAGCCCCTTCACGGGGGTGCCGTCCGGCTCGTGGACGAGGGCTTCGCACTGGAAGCCCGGTGTCCTCGGGTCGAAGCCGATGTCGAGTACGGCCTCCACGGTCAGCCCCGCCCACTCCTCCGGCACCTCGCCGTGGACCTTGAACCAGGTGGTGTCCCACGGCGCACCCCACCGGTCGCCCACGGCCACCGGCGTGTGCACGGCGGACAGGCCCTCGGCAACCGGTACGGGTTCCCCGGAGACCACCCACGCCTCCACGGCCAGCGGCACGGACGCGGGATACAGGGCAGGGCGTACGCGCTCGCGCAGCACGCGGTCCAGGCGCGCTTCGGTCAGTTCGCGGTCGTCGTGCATGGGTCGATTACTCCGTAACGCGATCGAGGTGAGGGGGTCCGGTGCCGGGACGGCCGCTCCGTCACTGTCCGGTGAGTTCCAGCAGCACCGCTCCTGTCCCCAGCCTGGGCAGGGCCAGGCGCACGGCGCCGTCCTCGGGCGCGGGTTCCAACTCCCGTCCGGGCCCGCCGAGATATCCGGCCTCCCGGACGCGTGCGACGGGGAACCCCGGGGCCAGCCGGCACTCGACCGCCTCCTCCGCGAAGGACTGCAGCCGCACGAGGACCGTGCCGGCCCGGGGCACCGTCAGGCCGACCACCCGCACGCGCGGGTCGGCGACGGAGAGGAAGGACGCCTCCGCGTACGGGTCCTCCTGGAGCGCGCCGCGGGCCCGTACCGGCACCAGGGGGTGGCTGGTCACGGCGGCCGTCCGCATGCCGAGCACAGGACCTGCCCCGTGCGCATCCGGCTGGTGCGCTGTGCCGAATCCGACGCTGTAGTGGAAGGTGTGCTCGAAGGCTTGCCGGGAGGGGAAGTTGGTGTCCCAGATGTTGTTGTGCACCCAGGAGTAGACGGTTCCGGGCTCGTGCTGCGGGAGCGAGTACGGATACGGGACATACGGGACGCGGAGGTTGCCCGTCTGCACGAGGGGGGTGTCCGGCGTGGCCAAGGCCGCGACGGTGTCGTCCTCCTGGAGGCTCACCCAGCGGCGCACGGCCCGCATATGGGCCGCGGAGCCCGGTACGACGGGCAGCCCGGTACCGGTCATGCCTCCGGTCGCCTCCATGCGCAGCACGGGCTCGTCCATGGCGAAGGGGAAGGCGAAGAACGCGCTCTCCTTGGTCAGGGTCGCGTCCTTGGCGAGCCGGTTCGCCAGGTCGATGCGGGCCGCGTCGTGCGGCAGATGCACCGTCACCCGCAGCCCCGTGGTCCCGGCCGGGGTGCAGGCGTAGACGAGGGTCTCGCCCGTGACGTCCGAGCGGCGCTCGACGAGCGCGGCGGGCGGGGCCGCTGACCGGGAAGCGAGCAGGTGCATGGAGTCGTCGGCGACGGTCTTGCTGGACTGGTGGTTGAAGCCCCCGGCGGTGGCGTACTCGTCGTAGAGGTAGCCGTTCAGTCCGGTGGCCGCGTCCTGCCTGACCAGCTCCCTGCCGGTGCGCTTGTCGGTGACGGAGGCGACGCACGCCCGGCTCAGGTCGACCCGGACGCGCAGGTGCGCGTTCTCCAGCACGGTGGACTCGGCGGGCTCGACGGGCGCGTACGGGACGTCGGGGCCGGCGGCGTCACCGGTGGCCTTACCGTCCTTGCTGCCCCTGCCGGCCTCGCTGCCCCTTCCTCGGACGATGTCCACCCGTACCGATCCCGACGCGGGTACGTCCGTGAGCGCGAAGAGGAGGAAGCGGCCCGCCGTCCTGTGCCGTTCGTTGCTCTGGGCCTCCTCCGCGTGCGGAAGTGACGCCCCGGTACGCCCGTCGAGCACCTGCACAGCGGTGTCCATCGGGACGGTGCTCTCCGGCAGGAACAGCCGTACGGTCTCCGCGCGCTCCCAGCTACAGGTGTTGACGATGTGGAAGCCCGCCAGGGTCCCTTCGCGGGCCGGGAGGCGCTCGCCCAGCAGCGCGGCGGCGGAGTCGAGCAGCGTTCCCGCGTCGTCGTGGGCGCGCAGTGCCTGGGCGTACTTCCAGTGCCACTGGCGCTCACCCGATCCGTGGCCGTGCTCACCGTGGGTCCACGGGTCGCCCGCGCCCCACGTGTGCTCGTTGAACAGGGACGCAGCGCGGTAGACCTCCGGCGCCTCCCGGGTGACCGCCGCGCTGTCGGGGGCGCCGAGGGCGTGCGCGTATCCGGCGACCGTCTGCGCGTCGGCCAGTGACGCCTGGCCCCGGCGGGTGGCGGCCATCGGTACGGCTCCGGCGCCGACGCCGTCGACCCACCAGTCGGTCCAGTCGCCCTCGAAGGTCTCCAGTTGGTCGCCGAGCCGGCTCTCGGCGTCCTCGAAGAAGTCCTGGTGGCGAGAGGTGCGCAGGTGGGGGAAGGCCCATTCCTCGTTCCAGCGGCGCACGGTCTCGGGGATGATCAGGCGCGGCGGCCCGTTGTCGGCGAACTTGCCCAGGACGCGCAGGTGCAGGACGTCCCAGGGGTACGGTTCCGCGCTCGCTCCGGCGTCCCCGGCGGGCCCGAGGACAGGGAAGCCGGGGATGCCCCGCCCCTCGTGGGGGTAGGGGAAGGCGGCCATGGCCGACAGGTAGGCGGGCAGCAGGTCGTCGACCCGCTCGTAGGACTCGTCGAAGCCGAGGACGGAACCCTCCATGTACGCGAGTCCGTGCGGGGTGTCGGTGCGCCAGACCAGCACCTCGCTACCGCTGGGCGCCCGCCAGCGGAACAGCCGGGGCAGCCGCTCCCCGCCCACCAGATGGGGCACGGCGCGGCCCGCCCAGTTGTGGGCGACGGACAGATAACGCACGCCGTTGGAGGCCAGCACGTCGGGCAGGCCGACGACCTGGCCCGGCACGTCCGTCTGCATGGCTGAGCGGATGTCGATGCCGTGGGTACGGCTCAACTCCCTCGCGGGGCGCAGCAGTTCGTGCAGCTCGTCCGTCGAGCAGGTCTCGGTGTGGAGGTTGAACGGCATGGCTGTCAGCTCGATCCGGCCCTCACGCACCCTGCGCAGGAACTCCTCGACCTGCCGCCGGGGCCGGTTGGCGGCCCAGTTCTCGAAGGAGAGGAACCCCTCGACCGACCACCGGAACCTGGCTGGTTCGGGCCAGTCGTCGGTGGTGCGGCACAGCTCCAGCAGCGAGTCCAGGTACGAGCGGCCCTCGGCCATCACGGTGCCCTGCGGGTCGGTGTAGCCGATGTCCAGGTGGGCGTGCTGGACGAGATGGAGCGTCCAGTGCCGCTGCGGCTGCGCCAGGAACTCCAGCCGGGCGCCCTCCTCCAGCTCGGGCAGCTCGGCCAGCAGCTTCGTGGGCGCCTCGACCTCGGGTATGAGCAGCCGGGTGTCGCCGCCGGGCCCGGGAACGACCTCACAGCGCACCTCCGAGCCGCCGCCGGTGGTGACCCGGGCCCGGGTGAGGCGCGGCGCCCGCGAAGGCGCGGCGCCGCCGGTGCCCACGAGGCGTACCCGTACGGACTGGAGCAGGCCGCCTTCGCCGTCGCGGCGCAGCAGCGGCTCGCAGGACAGCCGGACCTCGTGTGCGCCGAGGGTGCCGGTGCTGGTGACGACGCGTTCGCGCAGGAGGTCGCGGGCGATGTCCGAGTCCCACCAGGAGGGGCGGGTCAACGGCGGGTGTGACATGGGCGTGCTCAGTCCTTCGGTCGGTTCCGTACGAGAGGCGGTGTTCAGCCGTGCGGGTCGGTGCGTGCGAGGGTGGCGAAGATCTGCACCATGGCGGACTGTTCGAGGGTCTCGGCCGGGGCCTGGGGGTCGTAGTCGCCGCCGCCCGAGGGCTGGAAGCGGAACAGCCCGGTCGCCGCGTCCCGGTTCGACTTCCAGGTGTCCGCCGCGTACGTCTCCATGGCCCGCCGGTAGTCCGGGTCGGGGTGCACCGCGTTCAGGGCGAGGAGGTCCTTGAAGTAGAACGCGTTGAACACGGCGGGCTGGTCGTGCAGACGGTCACCCTGCTTCCAGTGGTCGAGGGAGGCGTTCGCGTCCTCGACGGCCTGCCTCAGATACGCGCGCTCGCCGGTGGCGCGGTAGAGCGTGGTGGCCGTGCCGACCATGGCCCCGGAGTTGTAGGTCCACAGCGTCTTGTCGGTACTGCCGTCGTCCTTGTGGCTGTTCCAGTACAGGCCGGGCTCCTGGCGCAGGCAGTCGCGGTTCCACCCGTACCAGGCGCGGGCGCGGTCGAGCTGCCGCTTGTCGTGCGTCGCCGCGTACAGCTCGGCGGTCAACTGGGCCGACAGTCCTGTGACGTTGGCGGCGCGGGTGTCGTTGGCGGGACCGTCGAACCAGTCCATCCCGCCGGGACACGTCTTGGCAGGGTCGTCGTCCCAGCCGCGGCTGACGATGTCGGCGGTGTCCTCGGCCCGTTCGAGGTAGCGCGTGTCCCCCGTGGCGCGGTACTGGTCCATCAGGGACAGCCCGATCACGGCGTTGTCGTCGTAGAACACGTCACCGCCCTTGCCGAGCGGTGCGGGCAGGTAGGACTGGTAGCCGGGCCGGCCGCCGCTGTCCGCGTAGTAGAGCCGCAGCGTACGGAACCGGTCGTCCACGTCCTTCCCGTACGCGGGTCCCGAGCCGGGCAGCCGCGCCATGTCCTGTGTCGCCGCGGTGGCCTCGCGCAGCGGCCAGACGAACGAGTGCGGGTTGTCCCCGGGCTGTCCCGGTGTCTTCTCCCGGTACAGCCCGTGGTTGTCAGCCCCTTGGTAGAGGTGCGTCTGCAGGGATGTGTAGGCGTTTTCCGCGCGGTGTGTCCACTGGTCTGCCCGGGTGTCCGCGTGCGCGGGTGCCGCCGTGAACAGCACGGCGCCCAGCACCGTCGCGACAGCGGTGCGGCGGAAGAGCGTTCTGCGCATGAGCGTCCTTTGCGGTGTGCGGAGGGCGGTGTACGGAGTGGCGGTGTACGGAGTGGGGAGGAGGCGGGCGTCAGCGCTCAGCGGGTCAGTTTGAGGCTGCTGACGAAGAACCGCTGTGCGGAGAAGAAGAGGACGACCGTGGGCAGCGAGACGAGGATCGCGCCGCCGAGCACCACCGGCGGCCCCACCGAGACGTAGGTGCCCTGGAGTTCGGCGAGCGCCGCCATGACGGGCCGGATGTTGCGGCTGGTACTGAGCGTGATGCCGAACAGCAGGTCGTTCCAGACGGAGACGAACTGGAAGACGAAGGCGGCCACCATCGCGGACCTCGACAGCGGTACGTGGATCCGCCAGAACAGCCGCCACCACGAAGCACCGTCCATCCGCGCGGCCTCCACCACTTCGCGCGGCAGCGTCATGGCGTAGTTGCGCATGATGAAGAAGGCGAAGGGGACGGCGATGGCCGCGTACACCAGCACCAGGCCGATCTGTGTGTCGTACAGACCGAAGTCCGCGTACGACAGGAACAGCGGCCGGAGGAAGACCTGGAGGGGCAGCAGCGTTCCGGAGTAGATCAGCCAGAACCACAGGGTGCGGCGCCGTACGGGCATGACGACCGCCGCGAAGGCGGCGCCGGTGGCGAGCAGAATGGCCACCAGTGAGCTGGTCACCGCGTACAGCAGGCTGTTGGCCATGGACGGCCCGAGCTGTGCCCGGTCCCATGCCTGCCGCATGTTGTCGAGCAGCCCGAATCCCTGTGGCCACCAGTGCGGGCTGCCGCCGTACTCGGCTGCGGGGACCATGGCGTTGACCACCAGGAGCCAGGTCGGTACCGCCCACAGCAGGGCGAGGAGTATCAGGGTGGTGTTCCGCAGGATTCGGCCAAGGGGCACGGTCCGCATGGTCATTCGCCTTTCGCGTCGAGCTGGCGTCGCAGATACAGCCAGGAGGCCGCGAGGACGATCACCGTGAGGACGACCGCGATGGCGGCGCCCGCGCCGGGGTGCTGCAGCAGGAAGGTCTCCTGGTACATGGAGACCGCCAGGGTCTCGGTCGCCCGCCCTGGACCGCCCTGGGTGAGCACCCAGATCAGGTCGAACGACTTCAGCCCGTTCGCCAGGCTCATCCCGATCACGATGATCGAGACGGGGCGGAGCTGGGGCAGGACGACATGGCGGAACCGCTGCCAGGGGCTCGCGCCGTCCAGGGACGCGGCTTCGAGGGTCTCCGGCGGGATGCCCTGCAGCCCGACGAGGAAGAGGATGACGGCCACCCCGGTCGCCTGCCAGGCGTTGGCGAGGATCATCACCACCGTGCTGCTGGGCCACTCCAGCAGCCAGCCGTGCGCGAGCGAGTCAAGGCCCACGGTCTTGAGCAATTGGTTGAGCGCGCCGTCGGACGTCAGCACGAAGTTCCACACCACGGCCACGGCGGCGCCGGACAGCGCGTACGGCGTGACCACGCACAGCCGGGCGAACCGGGACCAGCGGGTGGCATCGGTCATGCAGGCGATGGCCAGTCCGAGAACGAAGGGCAGCAGGACCGTGCCCGCCACCCACATCAGCGTGTTCTCGACCGACCGCACCAGGGCTTCGTTCGTGAAGAACAGCCGGTAGTTGTCCAGTTGGGCGAAGCCGGAGGCCCGGTGGTCGTTGAAGAGGCTGCGCCAGAGCGTGGCAGCGAACGGCGCCAGCAGCAGCGCCCCGACGAGGAGCACGGCCGGGGCCAGAAAGGCGCCGGACGTCAGCCGCTCGCGCAGTGGCAGGCCGCGCCGGGCTCTGCGCCGGGGAGAGGGAGGCCGCCCCGCAGGCGTGGGGTCTTTGGGGCTAACGGGGTCCGTGGTGCCTGCGGGACGGGTGCCGGCAGCGGGCCGGGTCGCGGACGCGCTCATGCCTCGTCCCGCTTCCATGTGGCCCACTCGTCCGCTGCCCGCGCCTCCATGCTGCGCAGGGTGGCGTCGGCGGAGGACTGCTCCGTCATGAAGCCCGCGAGGTCCTGGGTGTTGCCCTGGACGAGATTGGGTGGGCTGGCCTCGCCGTAGCGGATCAGGCGGGTCACCCGCTCCCGGGCGATGGTCTCCTTGAGCTGGGCCACGACCGGATTGCCGGGCCGTACGACCGGGTTGGCCGAACCATCCTGGAGGAAGTCGGTCCACGCGCGCTGGACGGGCGGGGCCAGCCATGCGCCCACGTTGGCCATTCCGGCCTCGCGCGTGGTCGCGCTGCGCGGAACGGCCAGGACGCCGGACTCGGTGATCACGGACTTCCGCGTGGACTTCCCGACGGTCGGCAGGATGAACGCGTCGTAGTCCCTGCCGGGGCGCATCCCGGCACCGGTGAGGCTCTGCGCCTGCCAGGTGCCGTGCAGGAACATGCCTGTCCTGCCCCCCTTGAGGGCGGCTGCACCGTTGTTCTGGTCGAAGTCCGGGGGCGTCATCCAGCCCTTGCGGATGAAGCCCTGCCAGATGTCCAGCGCCTGACGCGCCACGCCGTCGGTGTACCGCGCCCTGCCTCCCACGAGCGCGCTGTAGAAGTCAGGGTCGATCTTGCTGACGAGTTCCTGGAACCATTCGTAGGCGGGCCAACTGCCGTTCTGGGTGGCCACGAAGGGGGTGATGCGGTTGCGCTTGAGGACGGTGGCGCAGTGCAGCAGTTCGTCCCAGGTGGCGGGCGGGCGCAGTTCCAGTCGGGCGAAGACCCGCTTGTTGTAGAACACCACGTAGTAGGACTCGTACAGCGGGATGCCGTAGACCTTCCCGCGGTACGACAGCGAGGCGCGCTGCGAGGGGCGGGCCCAGCCCTTCTTCTCGTACCGGTCCCACAACCGCGACAGGTCGGAGAGCTCTCCGCCGCGCGCCAGGGACTTGAGTTCGTAGCCGGACGCCCACTTGAGCATGTCGGAGGCGCGGGACGTCTGCAGGGTCATCTGGGTGACCTGCTTGTACGAGGTCGCCGAAGGGTTGGACAGGGGACGGAGGCCGTACCCGGTGAGGGGCTTGAGCGCCCTGCCCGCCTTGCGGTAGCCCTCGTCCCAGGTCCCGTTGTCGGTGCTGATGCTCGCCGTGCCCGGCACGGCAGCGGTGCTGCTGCCCCGTGCGCAGCCGGCCGCCGCCAGGCCCGCCGCACCCGCGCCGAGAGCGGCGAGGAAGCGGCGTCGGCCGAGCGCGGCGGGTGAGCCCGCCCGCGCCGTACCGAACGATGTCATTGGTGCCCTTTCGCCGGAGTGTGACGGATGGAAGTCACGTCCTGCCGGGGGCCCGAGGCCCCAGAGGCTGCCCGGCCACAGCCGTGAAGGCGCGGTCTCCGTGTGTGCCGATCGGCACGGAACGGCCGGTGCATTGCGAGGAGGTTAACGAGAACACATAGGTGCCACAAGAGCGTTACGGCGGAACATTGCAAGCCTCGCGGAAAGTGCCAGCTCAGATGACATGAGAGGAACGGAGATACAGGGCTGGCACTTCAGGGAGAGATTGGTATCGTTAACAAAACCCTCGTGGCACGCCACCGATCCGCACCCCACCTCACTCGCGACTCAGGAGCAGACGTGCAGCAGCACCAGGCCCGACCGTACGAACTCAACCCCCGTTACGCGCCGTCAGGCTCCGGCGTCAGTACCGGGTGGGGAGCTGCCGTGGCCGGCCTGGACGCCGACCGGCCCCTCGTTCTCGCCGTCGACGGCCCCGCGGCCCTGAACTGGGCGCATGCGGCACGTCAGTTGACGGAGGCACTCGTGTCCCTGGGCCGACCGGTCTCGCTGCTGGACGTGCGGGAGCACTGGTCGCGGGAGCGCGCCGAGCGGCTGGAGGCATCCGGGACTCCCGGGGACGACCCGTTCTTCCGGCCGCTCTCCACCGCGTCGGTCGGTGACCTGTTCGACGCGGTGCCCCGGCCCGAGCGACCGGAAGGCGCCGGCGTGACGCTGGTCATCGGCCCGGGCGCGGGGCTGTGCGAGGCGGATGTGCTCTGGTACGCGGACCTGCCCAAGCGGTTCGCCGAGGCCGCGGTCGCCGGGGGTTCGCTGCCCGTCGGGGTCAACCTGGGCCACCCGTACGCGCACGGCACGCTGCGCCGGCTGTTCTACACGGACTGGCCGGTGTGCGATCGGCACCGCGATGCGCTGGCGCCCCGTATCGACCGCTGGATCGACCTGCAGGACCCGTCCTCGCCCGCGTCGCTGGAGGGCACGGCGATGCGGGCCACCCTCGCGGAGCTGGCCCGCCGCCCGGTGCGGACGCGTCCGTACTTCAACTCCACACCGTGGGGCGGCCGTTGGGCCGCCGACGAGCTGGGATTCACCCCACGGGCGGGCAACACGGCGCTCGGCTACGAGCTGATCGCCCCCGAGGCCGGGGTGCTGGTGGGCGCCGACGCCGGAGCGCAGGTCGAGCTTCCCTTCCAACTCCTGTGCGTGCTGCACCCCGAGGACCTGCTCGGCGAGGAGGTCAGCGCCCGCTTCGGCACGTCCTTCCCGCTCCGCTTCGACTACCTCGACACGATGGGAGGCGGCAGTCTCTCGCTGCACTGCCACCCCAGGGAGGACTACATGCGCGAGGTGTTCGGCCGCCCCTACACCCAGCACGAGACGTACTACGTCACCGCCGCCGAACCCGGTGCGCAGATCTTCCTCGGCCTGCGGGGCGATGCCGAAACCGACACCATGCGCGCGCAGGTCGAGCAGGCGATCGGGGACGGCACGGCGATGGACGTGGAGGCGCACGTCCAGACCCATCCCGCCGCCACGGGCCAGCTGTTCATGATCCCGGCCGGAACTCCGCACGCGTCGGGAGAGGGCAACGTCGTCCTGGAGGTGAGCGCGACCCCGTACCTGTACTCCCTGCGCTTCTACGACTGGCTGCGCAAGGACGCGGCAGGTGCCTCACGCCCGCTGCCCTATGAACACGCCTTCGCCAACCTGGACACAGCGCGCCGCGGCGACGACGTGCTCAAGGACCTGGTGCAGCAGCCGCGGACGATCCGGCACGGGCCCGGCTGGCGCGAAGAGGTCCTCGGTGCCCTGCCGGAGATGTTCTACGCCGTGCACCGCATCGTGATCGACGGCGGCGCCGGATGCCACGCGTACGACGACACAGCGGGCCGCTTCCACATCCTCAACCTCGCCTCGGGCCGGGGAGCCGTCGTGGAGACCGCCGAGGGGCACACCCACCACCTGGCGTTCGCGGAAACTCTCACCGTCCCCGCCGCCGCCGGCGCCTACCGCATCCACCCCGTCGGCGACGAGCCCCTCCACGTCGTCAAGGCACTGGTGACGCCCGTATGACCGCTCAGGTTCTTTCGGAGAAACTCCCGACGCCGGTGCTCGACGTCGGCGGTACGCACGTCACGGCCGCGCTCGTGGAGACCGCTTCCGGTCTTCCGCTCCCCGGCTCCGTCGTGCGCGAGCCCCTGGACTCCGACGACGGCGCCGGGGAGATCCTGGACGCCCTCGCCGCGACGGCCCGGCGCCTGCGCGTGCCGCACAGCCGGGACTGGGGTGTGGCCATCCCCGGCCCGTTCGACTACGCCACGGGCACGGGCAGGTTCCGCGGCATCGGCAAGTTCGAGGCACTCCACGGCGTGGACGTGGGCAGCGGACTGTGCGAACGGCTCGGCCAGGACGCCCGTACGCTCCACTTCCTGAACGACGCCGACGCCTTCGCACTCGGCGAGCACCGTGCGGGTGCCGCCGCGGGACACGACCGGGTCGTGTGCCTCACGCTCGGCACCGGCGTGGGTTCCTCGTTCCTGGCCGGGGGCACCCCTGTGCACCGGGGACCCGGGGTGCCGCCCGGCGGGCACGTCCACCGGCTGACCGTACGGGGGCAGGCGCTGGAGGACGTCGTCTCCCGCCGCGCCATCCGCGCGAAGTACGCGTCGCTGTCCCGGCGGAGCGGAACCGGCCCCCTGCCCGATGTACGGGAGATAGCAGCCCGCGCCCGCAGACGGGAGGCGAGCGCCGCGCAGGCCATCGGCTACGCTTTCCAGGCGCTGGGCCACGTTCTGGCCCCGTGGTGCCGGGAGTTCGGCGCCACCGCCGTCGTCGTCGGGGGCTCGATGTCCGCCTCATGGGACCTCGTCGAAGCCGGACTCGCCGCCTCCTGGGCGGAGGAGACCTTCGGACGGAATGGCCCGCCCGCCCTGCTGAAGGCCACGCGGTCCGCCGACGCCGCCCTTGTCGGAGCGGCCCGTCGCGCCCTCGATCCGCGGCCGGAGCCCTGAGCCGCCACACCGGCCGAGCCTCTGCCCGACAGCGCGACCCCCGTAGTAAGCCCCGATAACGCGGCCCCAGTCATAGAGAGGACGGACAACGTGTCCAGCAGCCGAGCCGGTGGCACTCCCACCATGCGGGATGTCGCCCAGCTCGCGCGGGTGAGCGCCATGACGGTGTCCCGGGTACTCAAGGACGACCCGGGCGTCAGCGGCGCCACCCGCAAGCGCGTACTGACGGCCGTCAAGGAACTCGGCTACCGGCGCAACGAGACCGCGCGCAGCCTCCGGCTCGGGGGCAGCGGCATGATCGGGCTGGTGGTCACCAACCTCGCCAACCCGTTCTATTCGCGTCTGGCGCTGGGCGTCCAGGAAGTGGCGGCCGAGCAGGGCATGCGCGTGCTGCTGAGCAACACCGCCGAGCAGACGGACCGCGAGCGCGACCTCGTCGAGGACCTCGCGTCCCACCGGGTCGAGGGGATGATCGTGGTGCCGGCGGGAAGCCGTCAGGAGCACCTCGCCCAGACCATGACCAGCATGCCGATGGTCCTGGCCGCCCGCCCCCCGGCAGGCATCGACACGGACTGTGTTCTCGTCGACGACTTCGACGGCGCCCGCGAGGCCACCGCACAGCTCCTCGCCGACGGCCACCGGGACCTCGGATTCCTCGGCAACCCCCCGGCGCTCTACACCGGAGCGGAACGGTTCCGCGGCTTCTGGGCAGCCCACGAGGAACTCGGCCTGGAACCCGACGAGCACCGGGTCCGGCGCGGTCTGGTCGACATCGCCACAGCGGAAGCGGCAGCCAAGGACGTGCTGGGCGGGCCTTCGGCACCCACCGCGCTGTTCTGCACCAACAACAGAATCACCCAGGGCGCGGTCCGCGCGGTCCGCCGCCTGGGGCTGCAGACCGCCCTGGCGGGCTTCGACAACTTCGAACTCGCCGACGTACTCGGACTCCCGCTGACCATCGTGTCCTACGACGCCGACGAAATCGGCCGCCAGGCCACCCGCCTGCTCATCGACCGCATCAAGAACGGCACGGAGAACCAGCAGCCGACCCGCCGTGTCGTGGTGCCGACAACCGTCATCCGGTACGGCGCGCTCTGAACCGCACGGCCCTCAACTCGCGCGCGGCGCCCGTCCACCGGGGCCCCGCGTCCGCTCCGCCGTTCGCCCGCGACCACGCACCCGCGTAGCCGGCTCCGGCCGCCACCCGCTTCCAGGAGGCACCCACCATGACGTCCGACCGTTGCCTGTGGCAGCTGACTCCCGCGCCGCACCCCGGCCCCTGGCCACTGACGGACGGCGTGCCCACCGTGCACGTCGAGACCGCCCGGCCCGGCGCGGCCTGGCCTGACGTGCACCCCGGCATCCACGACGCCGACGGCGGCCACAGCGCGCACCGCATCGTCACCGCGTTCACGGTCGAGCGGTCCGAGGACACCGTTCTGCACCTGGAATACGCCGCGGAGCGCGGGCCCTGCCCCGATCTCAAGGTGTCCCTGGACGGTCGGCACCACTCCGTCCACCACCTCGCCGTGGAACGCGCCGACCGCACCAGGACCGGGGAGCCGGGCCCGGTCGCCGGCCATGGCACGCTCCGCGTGGAGCTGCCCGCACAGTGGCTGGCCCCCGGACGCCACGAGCTGTCCGTCACCACCGTCCTGGACGAGGCAGCCGCCACCGGCGCCCCGCGCCCGCCGTCCGCCGGGACGGCACACCACCCCGGCGAACAACTGCCCCTCCCCCGCACGCAGTACGGCAAGTGGTTCGGTTCCTACCTGCGCTGGAACGCCGTACGTCTGGAACCGGCCGCAGGCCCGCCGCGCCGCGACCTCGCATGGACCCTGCGGTCCACACCCCTCTACTTGCACGGCGAGCCTGAACCTGTCCCGCTGGTCGAACTCACGGCGGACGTCCCGGCGGGCGCGACCCTTCCCGGCGGCCTCTTCCTTGAGTACAGCGGCCACCGCTTGGCCGTGCCGGACGCTCCGGGAGACCGGGACTTCGGCATGACCCGCTGGCGGCTTCCCGCCCCCGGGTTCACGGAGCGCAGCGAGTTCACCGTCCGCGCGAACGAAGAGACGGTGCACCGCGCGGACCTCACCCCGGCACGCCGCTGGACCCTGCATCTGATCCCCCACGTGCACCTCGACCTCGGCTTCACCGACACCCAGGCCAAGGCCATGGAGCTGCACTGCCGCAACATCGACAAGGCCCTCGACCGACAGGCGCAGGACCCCGCGTTCCGCTTCAGCGTCGACGGGGCCGTCGTTGTCCGTGAGTACCTGCGCACCCGCTCGCCCCAGCGCCGCACCCGCCTGCGCGAGGCCGTCGCCGCCGGCACCCTCGGCGTCAACGCCTTCCACAGCAATCTGCTGACAGGCATCACCCACCTCGAAGAGCTGCGCCGCGCCCTCGACTTCGGCCTGACGCTCCCGCCGGGCCCTGGCGCCGTACCGCGCTACGCCAACATCACCGACGTGCCGACCTGGACCGGAGTCCTGCCCTCCGTGCTGCGCACCGCGGGTGTGGACGGCTTCGTCGGAATGTCCAACCACCACAGGGCGGCGACCGAGGACAGCGACGAGGTGCACCTGGCCTCTCCCGTGCGGTGGCGGGCCCCCGACGGGAGCGAGGTACTGGCCCACTTCGCCGACCACTACTCGCAGCTGCGGTTCATCGCCGCCGATCCCCAGTCGGTGGCCGGCGCGGTGAACGGCCTGGAACGCTATGTGGAGCGCTACGAACGCCCTGACTACCTGCCCTCGGACCTCGCGCTCATCGGCACCCACGCCGACAACGAAGACCTCGGCGACGGCGACGCCGGCTTCGCGGAGCGCTGGAACGCGGCCTTCGCCCATCCCCGCATACGGATCTCCACGTTCGCCGACTACCTGGGCGCGGTCGCGCCGCTGCGGGAGCGGCTGCCGGTGCACCGCGCGGAGGGCGGCAGCTTCTGGGAGGACGGCCCCGCCTCCTCAGCAGCGGACGCCGCCGCCTACCGGCAGGCCCAGGTACTCCTCCCCGTCGCCGAACAGCTCGCCGCCTCCGTACAACTGCTGGACGAGGGCTACCGGCCGCACCGCGAAGCCCTGGACCGTGCCTGGGACGGACTCATCACCGGTGGGGAGCACACCTGGAACTGGGCGCGTGCCACCGCGCATCCGCACGCGCCGCAGATAGCCGACCAGCTCCACTGGAAGCGGCGGGCCATCGACGACGCCGCCCGGATCTCCCTCGACGAGAGCCGTCGCGCACTGAGCCAGCTCGCTGAGGCGACGGGTGCGGACGGCCCTTGCCTCCTGGTGCACAACCCTCACCCCTGGCCGGCGGAGCTGACCGCCGAGGCGGACCTGCCCGAAGGAGTCGCGCCCCTGGATGCCGAAGGCCGGCCGGTGCCGTTCGAAGTCCTGAGCGACTGCGCCGGAATGCTCCGGGTACGCCTCGTCCTCGACGAGATGCCCGCTCTCGGCTACCGCCGCCTGCCCCTGACGGACGGCGTCGGCACCGTGCCCGCCGGAGAAGCGCCCGCTGCCGCACAGCCCGCCGGAGCGGAGGCCCCCCGGGGGCCGGCCCACGACCAGGGCCCCGAGGAACGGACGCCCGTGCAGCCCGTCCCCACCGGGGAGACGGTGACCAGCGAGGCGTGGGAGGTACGGCTGCGCGCCGCGGACGGCCTCCCCGTGGGTCTGCGGCACCGCCCATCAGGACGCGAACTCCTCGACAGCGGAGCCCCGTTCGCGCTCGGTGAGCTGGTGCGCCTGACCGCTGCCGGAGCGGCGGACAGCGCGGCCCATGACCGTACGCCGATCCGCCAGCTGGATTCCCGCTACCACCAGGGCGCCCCCACCCGCCTCGTCGAGGAACAGCCCTCGATGCGGCTTCTGGGCGCCCGCAGCACACCGGACGGCGTGCGGCTGCGCTGGGCCGGCGAGGGTGCGGGCCTCAGCGACATCGCCCTGGAACTGCTGCTGCGGGACGGTAAGGAGACCTGCGAGCTGACCGTCGAGCTGACCAAACTGCCGGTCCTGGACATGGAGTCGGTCTCCGTCGCCTTCCCGTTCCTGGTGGACGAGCCGACCGTTCGCTACGACAGGCAACTGGGCTGGGTGGAGCCGCGCGCCGATCACGGACCGGGCTCCTCCAACGAGTGGCTGTCGGCGACCTCCGCCGTCACCGTCACGGCCCCCGACGGCCCGGGAGTGATCTGGTCGGCCCCGGACAGCGCCCTGTTCTCCTCCTCCGACCTGGTACGCGGCACCTGGCCCCGGCGGTTCTCCGAGACCAGCGGGCATCTCTACGCCTACGTGATGAACAACTTCTGGCCGTGCAACACGCCACCGGCGCAGCCGGGCCCTGTGCGGTTCCGTTACGTCTTCGCGCCTGTCCCGCGGCACACGCCCGAAGCCGCCTCCCGGTTCGGAGCCGAGTCCCGCCTCGGCGCCCTGGCGCACGAGGTGACCCTGCTGGACCACTTCCCTGAAGGCCGCGCTCCGCGCTTCGCGGAGGGCTCCCTGCTGAACCTGGGCTCCCTGTCCGACTGCCGGGTGACGCTGTACTCCTCCGGGGAAGGCCGCCTCACCCTGAGCCTGGTGAATCTCCGGGCCGACGACAACGACATCGCTCTCCGGCTCCCGGACGGATACCGGCCCCTGGCCACCGGCGCTCCTCAGCCCGACAACACCGGCACCCTGCGCATCCGACTGCCCCGGTTCAGCCTGACGGAGCTCCCCCTGACGCCGGCCTGACCACCCGTCTGCCGGCGGAGGCGCCGGTGCCCGCGCCAGGACATCGTTCAGCGCTGGGATTCCCGGCCCGGCTGCATCACCATGGCGGGCTTCGGGCAGACGAGTTCGGCTGGCCGGTGAGCCCTATCGTCTACGGAGCCGAGTTCTTCGAAGCCATCGACGTCATGGACACCTGCGTCGGCTACTTCGCCTTCCGGCTGGCGAAACGCCACGGGTTCAAGCTCGCGCTGTGCGGTGAAGGCAGTGACGAAGTAATGGCCGGCTACGACCTGTTCAGGACGCACAAGGACCCGAGCGACCTGATGCGATACCGCGTACGCAACCTGCACCGCACAGACCTTCAGCGAGTGGACAGGTCGAGCATGATGCATTCGATCGAGACCCGTGTCCCGTTCATGGACCGTCATCTGCTGGAATTCACTTACGCGGTACCGATGAGCCTGAAGCTCAGGAACGGCCAGGAGAAATGGCTGCTGCGGCAGGCATTCCGCGACCAGTTGCCCGGTTACCTCATCAACCGGCCAAAGGTCCGCATGCCCGACGGTAGCGGCCTGAAGACCACCCTCGTGAACTACGCCAGGCAACAGGACGACATCGCCCCCGACCTAGGAAAAGAGCTGGATATCGACACTCCCGAGGGCGCTTTCTTCTTGCAGAAGTACCTGGAAGCCGGCTTCCGCGTGCCCAGCGAACGCTTCAAACGACGCGGCTACGACTACTCCGACAACGGCTACTTCGAGTTCGTCTCATGAACGCCCACCACCGGAGCCAACGTCCACGCCCGGAACCCCCTGCGGCAGGGCCTGACCGCCCCTCGGGGCAGGGAAGAGACCCTCGCTGGTCGCGTTCCAGCCGGGCGGCGTGAGTGCCAACGTGAGACCTCAAGCCGGAGCGCACAAAGTCTTCGAGGCACGCTGCGCCCGGTGGCCCGCCTGCTCCGTGCCCCGCCACGACTGCTCCCTGTGGCAATGGCTGTATGAGCCATATGGTGTGGCGATGGGTCTGTTCCGTCTGCTGCGTCTGCCAGGTTTCAAGGAAGAGGTGAAGCATCCCGCAGAGGGTGTACAACCACGCTCCGCAGAAGACGTGAAGGCCGCTCTGTCCGGCCTCAACGGTCCGGACGTTCCCTGGGCCGTACGCGACGGCACCCCCGAGCACGCCGACCTCGTGGCGGAATGGCGCCTCGCGGAGCCGGCCTTCCGGCACCTTTTCAGCCTGAGCCAGCTGACCCGCACGCTGAGGATCCGGGTGCGTCTCTTCCCGGAAGAGCGCGAGGTCCGTGCCATAGAGGAACAGTGGGAGGTCACCTGGTACGGGGACCCACCCCGAATGAAGATCGGCCATCAGGCAAGCCGGGGCCCCGGGAGGTCCTGGTCCAAGGACTGGGCCGTCGAGCGAGGCCCCGATGGCCGTCGCCGACTGCGGGAGTCCTTCAGCTTCGACAGCGGGGACATGAAACGGCCCATACGAAACGCCGTCCTCGAACAAGGATGGACTTGGCGCAGTTTGCTGTCCGAGGATTTCTGACCAACAGCAATGCGCCAACGCACCTGCCAGAAGCCGTGGTTGTCCGGGGACGCGGCACCGTTGACCGAGACCGCCGGCGAGAATCGTCATACCTCAGAACGCCCCACTCGGCATTCCGGCGGAGTGCCACCACGTCCGCACATAAGAAACCCTCCGACCTGCCCCGAAGCAGGCCAGAGGTTCCCGTTCGAACAACTCACACGTTGAAGCGGAACGTCCACGGCGCCGCAGTCACCTGCGAAAACGCGCCAACATCGGACGCCGACCAGCGTGGAACCAGCAACCGTCGGTCGTTGGAGCGAAGTTCCTCCGCGTCCGGGAAGCCACCGGTGAACGGACACCGGCGAGTTGGTGCGACCTTCGGCCGGATATCCGCACACTACAGAGCTGGCGTCGTTACGGACCGCGCTGAATTCGAGTCGCCGCGCCGCTGCACCGCCCCCGTCCTCGCCCACCAGACGGCATCCAGCATTCAACATCAGTAGCGAGTAGCCGTAAGCGTTCCGAACCCGAGCACACAGCACTGACACACACCGGCGATACAGTCACCCCATGCACTCCGACCCAAGCTCCGGACCCGCCACAGGCCAGGCAAAGAGACGGCAAATCGCCTACTAAACCCCAGGTCGCGAAGTGTTCGCCCTACCAGCGTGGGGGTGCTCCGTACCAATCGGCGTCGTTGACCTCCTCGTCATAGTTCGCCCCACCAGCGTGGGGGTGCTCCGCCGTGCACGAACTTTGTGAACGGCTCGTCACTGTTTGCCCCACCAGCGTGGGGTGCTCCGCCGGGCCCAGCCTCGAATCCCCGATCGCACGGGTTCGCCCCACCCGCGCGGGGATCGTCCCGCTCGCAGTCGGGGCATCATGTTGATCTCCTGGTCGGCCCCGCACGCGCGGGGATCGTCCGAACCGGCCGCCACAGAAGACCTCCGAGGAGATGTCGGCCCCGCACGCGCACCGAAGTCGGCAGAGCCGGACCACACTGGAGGCAACGAGGGATGGTTGCCCTAATATGCGTCAATTTTTAGAACTCACTGCAGGTGAACTAGGTCATATAACGACGCGCCTGCCGGGTTCGAGTCCCCCCCTCGCGCACTGCGGATCCTCTGGTCCCGGCGGAGACGGCCCCTCACACGGGTACGGACGTCACGTACACCGTCACGCGCTCCGGTCGGTCCGTCCCGTCGAGGGTGATGGCGTGGCCGGGCACGGGGGTGCGGGTGCCGGTGGACGCCGGTCAGGTACTTCTTGCCTCTTGTGCCTCCGGGCCGCTGAGGTGGCCGTCATGGCAGCGCTGCCCGGCGCTGCGGCACAGCGAGGTGAGGCCGCCGCGCGTAAGAAGGCGCGGCCGGACATCCAACTCCCCCTCTCCGATGGGGTAGTTAGGGCGCAGGCACGGGTGACCGATACGCGGGAGACCTGACAGGCCAGGTCGGGCGCCGCGCGAGACGGCACCCGGCACCCGGCACCGGTGCCACGGAACGCTCCACTCCGGTAGGGAGCGCCACCGAGCTGTTCGGCGTTGCCGTGCATGCCGGGAACCGATGACGCGTACTCGGACACCAACTACGTTCTCGCCGGGGCACAAGGAGCGAGAGGCTCACGGGATGTCGGCTCGGGGACAGGGCCCGGCATCCGGAACGTCCGGCCGAGGCGGGGTCAGCGCAGGTCCAGCAGCTCCCGTACGGCGGGCACCAGGGCGCGGAACGCCTTGCCGCGGTGGCTGATCGCGTTCTTCTCCCCGGCGGTCAGCTCGGCGCAGGTCCGGGTCTCCCCCTCGGGCTGGAGGATCGCGTCGTAACCGAAGCCGCCGTTGCCCGAGGGCGCGCGCCGGAGGGTGCCGCGCAGCCGGCCGTTGACCACACGCTCGGCGCCCTTTACTCACCATGAGCAGGCTGAGAGAGGTCAGTCCTCCGGCAGCAGCGCCACCAGCGCCTGCAACACGCAGGCGACGCTGTCGCTCGTCGAGGTACAGCAGAATCGCCCCGAACTCGGCTACGAAAGCAGCACCTGCCCTTCCAACCCACTCATGCCAGATCAACGGATTACCGAGCGAAGAGCCACGAGTTAAAGATCTGCAAGCCCTAAGCGGCGCTGAGCCTCACCTCACGTGCCTCCGACGGGATAGCGCACCCGGCGTTGAGCCCGGCATCACGCGATCCCATAGGTCTCCTCAATCACGACGCTCCCGCTGACGTCACACGTTCCCGGGTGCTTCCCATCTGCGTCGCGCCCCGCCATTGCGACAACCTGATCCAGGTGCACCACGCGCACGGCAAGAACAAGCGAGGGTTCCGGACGAAGGAGCCATCTCTCAACCGGGCTGTCGTCGTGCTGGCTGTCGCGAGTTGGCAAGCCGTCATGCAAGATCTCGTCCGGGCATGCATCGACTTGTCCAAACCATCAGATGACGGCCCGTTGCCGCCAGGGGCTTACGGACTGCTCAGGGGGCGCCTACTGGATGAGGTCAACAACTTCGGCACCCCGAACGCGGAGAACACCCGGAAGCTTCTGGTGGCCGTTGGCCACGATTCATGGCCCTACTGGACCTGGAGGCAGGCGTGGGGGAAGGCGGGTCCCCGGACGGTCACACCCGCACAAGCCAGGGCCCAGATCAGCGAGTGGCTCGCGATCAGACACGCCATCGCTCACGGCGACCAGTCCCTGGCGGCGAAGTCGGTGCTGGAAGCTGTCGGTGGCCAGTTCCGATTCCCCGCTCGCGGCCACTTGGCGGGGAGCTATCTGGCCGCGGATTTCACAGGCTGTCATCTCGACTCGATCGTGTGACGCGAGAACGCGAGCGAGCGCAAACCGGGCTGACGCCGCAGGGAGCAGTCCGGACAGCGGCGACACACTCTGCGGGAGGCGAGACCCTATGCAGGTCGGCCTCCGGCACGTTCCCACTGCGCCTCGTCCCATTCGACATATTCGAGCTGAACGCCACCAGGCAGCTTGGCGGTCAGGTTCCTCCCGGTGGGAACGGCCTGCGGGCCACGCACGATCTGTGCTCCCGTCTGGTTGAGACGTACTTGACACTCATCGAGGTCGTCCACGATCAGCGTCGCCGCCGTGGCCGTGTACGGCTCTAGTGCCCGCTCGTCCCCCGCCACTACCAGGACTTGGCCGACGGCGGCCAGCTCCAGGCCGTTCGGCATCGTGAAGCGACTGGTGATCGGCTCATCGGTAACGGTGCTGAGCGGTGCCAGCACCGCATCCAGCTCGGTGGCGTAGACGCGGGCGTAGGTACGAAAAATGCGCATGCTTACCAGCAAGGCATGATGAGCCGTGACTATTCCGCTCGCCACCCGCGACGAGGACGCAAGTCAGCGTTGGCCCCGCGTCGCTCCTCAATGATCTGCCGAGAAGCGGGGGCAGAAGCGCGCGATGCGTGGACCCCAGGCCATGTCGACCGCCACCGAGAGTTACGTTCTTAACTGGCCGTACGTGGGGAATTCCTGCTGGCCGCTGTCAGGAAGCCGTTCGGAACGCGAAGAATCCTCCGCAGACCCCGGACTGCGGCTGACCGATGCGGAGCGATGCCTGAAACTCTTCCGCCGTCTGGCGCACGCAACGGGCTGGAGCCTCGCAGCACACCTCCAGGTCGCACCACCGACTGTGTGGCAAAGCAAGCCGTGACGACCGGCGAGACCTGAAGCCCAGGTCTTCCTCTGCCCCACAGCAACCCGCCGCCTGGGCACCACGCTCGGCTACATATCCTCGATGCCTCGTACGGTCTCGCGCTGGGCCACCGGGGAACTCACCGGCCGAACGGTATCCCAGAAGTGTGGGAGGGCCGGGCGGCTGCCCGGATGCCTACCCTCGGTCCGGAAACGGAAGGCAGAGGCACAGGAGGTATCGCGGCATGTCTCCGTCCATGCTCACCCTCGGGCTTGATCCCGCGCTGGTGGACGACGCGCCCTCGTCGCGGGCGGCGTTCCCGGAGGTCGACGCCGAAGTGGTCCGGGCCGGCGTGGCCGCCGGGCGGGCCCGGCTCGGGGAGCTCGGCTTCACTCTCGACGTCTGCCTGCTCGACTACGGCCGCACGGCCGAGGCGGTCTACCGCGCCGCGCTGTCCGGGAAGGACTACGACATCGTGGTGATCGGCGCCGGCGTCCGGCTGGACCCCGCGCTGACCCCGCTTTTCGAGGTCCTGGTCGACACCACCCGCGAACTGGCACCCGGCGCGAAGCTCTGTTTCAACGTGAGCCCATCGACAACCGCCGAGGCCGTCCGGCGGTGGTGGCCCGAACGCAAGCCACTGGTCTAGCACGTCATCCGGACTTACCCGTCAGTGCTGGTCCAAGGCTTGAGTGTGGAGAAATGGCGGGGGAGGGTCGGGGCGGTCTTTGCCGGGCGGCCCGCGAACGTATGGCCGCGCTGCTCGTAGTGGCAACGCATCGGGCAGCCCTTACCGGCGGAGGACGTCCGGCAGCTCCTCCATGCCGCCGCCTCCTGCCGCGCCGCGACAAGACGGCCCTGTGTGCAGGACCAGCGGCCCCGTCAATGTCCCGCTGTCGCCATGAGTAGAGTCTGCGCGGATCGTTGTAACGTACATGATTATCAGAGTCCGGTAGCGACGGCAGGCGCGGCGGGCATGACAAGGAAAGGTGCACACGCATGGGTACCAGTGGCGTCATCGACGACGAGACCGGGACGGGAGGGGCCGACCCGGCGGAGTCCTCGGGTCCGTCGGACAGGATCGAGGGGGGCGTCCCGGGGGAGCGCTTGGTGCTCTTCACCGACGCGGTGACCGCGATCTCCATCACCCTGCTGATCCTTCCGCTGGTGGACCTCGTCCCGGAAGTCGCGTCCGCTCACGAGGGCTCCAGCGAGGTGATCACCGGTCACCTCAGCCAGATCTGGAGCTTCCTGCTCAGCTTCGCGGTCATCGCGAGCATCTGGCGGGAGCACCACCGGGCCTTCTCGTCGGTCACGATGCTCACCCGCTCCCTGACGGCATGGAACATGGGATGGTTGCTCTCCGTCGTCGTGCTCCCCCTCCCGACGGAGATGATCGGTGCCTTCGGCGGCCACGACCGGTTCGTGGGGATGTTCTACTACTCGACCCTCCTGGCCAGCATGGTGTGCCGGCTGGCGATGCTGAGGATCCTGAAAACCACCCCGGGGCTGGTTGAGGGGGACAGCGCAGGGGGCCGCCGGAGGATCGAGGATTTGTATACCGAGAGCTACCTCAACGTCCTCGCCGTGGCCATCGCACTGGTCATCGCGCTCGCCGTACCCGTCCTGCAGTACTACAGCCTGCTGCTGCTCGCCGTCCTGCCGAGGCTGGAGCGTCTCCGACGCCGGCGCGCCGCCCGCTGACCACTGGAGCGGCCAGCGCCCGGACACCCGACTGAGCCCTGGGGACTGGCGCTCCGCAGCCCGGGGATGCGGCGGGCACGAGGCACGCGGTGAGGCCGGGCAGGACGCCACCTGCCCGGCCTCACCGCTACCCGCGCCCCGGTCCTCGATCAGCTTCGCCGACACCTGCGAGCGGACAACCCCGTCACCGGCGCCGGAGTCGGGCACCGGCAGGTCCAGGAACTCGCCCTCGACGCCGCCGCGGACTTCGACGCCTTCTACGACGTCCTCGTGCCGTGTTCGACCAGGCCGAGCACCGCGACCCAGGACACCGCCGCACCTGGGTCGTCCTCGTCGACGGAGCCCGCCACCAGATCGACCTCATCAAGGCCGAAGCGGAGCAGCGCGGCGCGGACATCCACATCATCGTCGACCTGATCCACGTACTCGGAATCCACGTACTCGGAGCGTCGGCGAAGCCGCCGAATTCGACACCCGCATCCCCCACGCCCTGACCAGCGCCGCCCACGACGCGGCAGCCGAAGTCCTGGCCCTGTACTCCACCAGCGGCGAACAGCTCCACGTCCACCAGTGCTCATCACGGACGCGTCCTGCGTTTGCGGCTGACGCGGCGCCCCGGCTGAGCCAGTGGCGGTCACCCGATCCGCCGACGGCTTATCGGACCGCACCAACCAACCAACTTGACATTTCAGCAAGTATGTTTGCCGATACAGACAGGTGCGGGCAGGCTGCATCCAGAAGGTGCTGGCTCACAAGCCAAAGTCGGCACCTTTCGGACCTGGCCGTGTTCCCTCATTCGCCGGGAACCTATCCGGCTTGAGCGGCACGTCGGAAGCCCTATTGATCAGAAACTCATGGGGTTCTCGTTCAGGGCGTGACGAGATGTGCCGCGGCGTACACGAATCCGCGTCCCGTCGGCCTCGGGGCCGTGACCCGAATCGTCGAGCAGGCCTGGGCGGGGTCGGTGCCGACCGATCGGACCCGGGACGGCGTGGTGGGTCGCCCGCGCTGAGCGGCAGGTGGACCGCGTTCAGGGCCGGGGGGCGAGCGCGTCCTCCAGCGCCGCCCGCGCGCCGCGCAGGGCGAGACGGATCTGGTCCGGTGCACGGCGGACTTGGGCCAGCAGGAGGCCGCCTTGGATTGCGGCCATGGTGAGGTCGGCCAGCTCCGTCACGTCGGCGTCCGGGCGCAGCTCGCCCGACTCCTGCATCCGGCGCAGGCCCGCGATGAGGGGGGCCTCCCAGCGCGCGAAGGCGTCCACGAACGCCTGTCGGGTGAGGTCGTCCCGGCCGCTCAGCTGGCCGGCCAACGAACCGATCGCGCAGCCGCCCACCGCGTCCTGCCGCGTCCCGTTGGCCACGATCGCGTCGAACCAGCGGTCGATGTCGGCCAGCGAGTCGACCTCCAGGAGCAGCGGTTCCTGCGCGGCCAACACCGTGTCCACGGTGGAATGAACCACGGAGCGGACGAGGTCGTCCCGGTCGTCGAAGTAGTGGTAGAGCTGGCTGCGGCCGACCCCCGCGGCGCGTTCGACATCGTCCAGCGTCACCGCCGCGACGCCGCGCCGCTGGATGAGGTCTGCTGCCGAATCGAGGATGCGCTCTCGGGTCGCGCGACCCCGTGCGGTGGTCGGTGTGTGTCCCATGCCCCTCCTCCATGTTCCGTACCTCACGGTACACAGATTTTTGTACTCGCTGATACAGTCTGACGCAGGCCACTCTGTACTGAGCAATACAGTCCGCGAGGAGGAACTGTGAGTCGGTTCGCGGTTACGAACACACGAGTCTTCACCGGGACGCACATAGCCGACGCCTCGGTGGTCGTCGTCGAGGACGGGACGATCGCCGCGGTCGGCCACCAGGTCCCCGAGGGTGTGGAGAAGCTCGACGGCGGGGGCGGGACCCTGCTGCCGGGTCTGATCGACGCCCACACCCACACAGACGAAGACGGTCTGCGCACGGCCCTGCGCTTCGGCGTGACAACCGAGCTGGACATGATGTCGGTGCCGGACGTGATGGACCCGGTGCGGAAGAAGGTGCAGACCGAGTTCGATCTGGCCGACGTCCGCACCGCCTCGTGGGGCCTCGCCCACCCCGACGGACATCCTCACCAACTGCGGCGCGGCCTGGACGACCCGGTGTGGCCCACCGCCACCGTCCCGAGCGAGGCGCCTGCCTTCGTTGAGGGGCGCCTGTCCGAAGGTGCGGGCTACATCAAGATCATGGTCGAGGACGGCACCGCGTTCGGCACGTCGCTGCCCGTGGTGCCGCCCGAAGTGGTCGCCGCGACTGTCGAGGCGGCTCATGAGCGCGGGGTGATGGCCCTGGTCCACACTCTCAGCGCCGCGGCTGCACGGGTGGCCGTCGAGGCGGGCGCGGACGGCGTGACCCATCTGCACTATGACGAGGTCATCAGCGACGATCTGATCACCCGGATGCGCGAACAGGGCATGTTCGTCATCACCACCCTGGCCGTCACCGCCTCCGGCGCCTCCGACGGCGCCGGCCCACGCCTGGCCGCCGACCTGCGTGTGGCATCCCGCCTGAACGCGGCGTGGCGCGACAACTTGGGGCGCGAGTTCGCCTGGAACGCCCACTTGCCCAACGCCCTGCGTTCGGTCGGGCTGCTCCACGCCGCCGGCGTCGAGGTCCTGGCCGGTACTGATGCGGCCCACCTCGGTGCCCCGGGCCTCGCTCACGGCGCCAGCCTGCACGACGAGCTACGCCTGCTCGAGGCCGGCGGGCTGAGTCCGGTCGAGGCGCTCACTGCGGCGACACGGCGTACCGCTGACCGGTTCGGCCTGACCGACCGCGGGCGGATCGAGCCAGGCGCCTCGGCGGACCTGGTGCTCGTGGACGGTGACCCGACCTCGCAGCTCTCCTCGACGCTCAACACCCGCGCGGTGTGGCGTCGGGGGCACCGCCTGGCACCGGCCGACGTGACGGGAGGGCATGATGCCTGAGCGCTCGCTGGTTGACGTCCATGCCCGCTTCACCACCTCGCACTACATCTATTTGATCAGGAGCGGTTCAGGTTCTGGGCCGTTGGAGGGGTGTGAGCGATCTGGTGGGGGATGCGCGGCGCCTTTCGCCGTCGGCGCAGGAGGCCCTGCGGCTGCGGGCGGTGGCCGCGTTGGTGGCGGGGCGGGACCGTGAGGATGTGGCGGCGGTGTTCGGGGGGTCGCTGAAGGCGGTGGACAACTGGTGAGCGAAGTGGCTGTCCGGCGGGCGCGAAGCGCTCGTGGCCCAGCCGCGTGGACGCCGGGTCGGCGAGCATCAGGTTCTCGATGCGGTCGAGCAGCAGGCGATCCGGCAGGCTGTACTGGATCACCGTCCCTGTGACCTGGGGCTGGCGGGGCAGCTGTGGACGCGCGCCGGCGTGGGGGACCTGATCGCGAAGCTGTACCGGGTGCGGCTGACCGAGCAGGGAGTGGGCAAGTACCTGCGCCGGTGGGGGCTGTCGTTCCAGCGCCCGGACAAGCGTGCCGTCGAGCAGGCCGCGGAAGCGGTCCGCGTCTGGCGGGAGGAGACCTGGCCGGCGATCCGCGCGCAGGCGAGGGCCGAGGGTGATGAGGTGCTCTTCGCCGACCAGGTCGGCATCCGTTCCGACCAGGTCACCGGCCGCACCTGGGGCGCCAAGGGGTGTACCCCCGTCGTGCGCCGCTCGGGCAACCGGTTCTCGGTCAACGCGATGTCCGCGATCAGCACGAAGGGCCGTATGCACTTCATGGTGTTCACGGAGATCTTCGACGCCGAGGTCATGTGCCGCTTCCTGGACCGTCTCGCGGGCCACTTCGACCGCAAGGTGCACCTCGTCGTGGACGGCCACTCCGCGCACCGTTCCCGCAAGGTCCGCGCCTGGCTGGCCGATCACCCCGACCGCATCGAGCTGCACTTCCTGCCGTCGTACTCACCGGAGCTGAACCCCGACGAGCTGGTCAACGCCGACCTCAACCGGAGCCTTCCGATGCACAGCCGGGCCCGCGACCAGGCCCAACTCGCCACCGAGACCCGCAGGTTCTTCCACCGCCGCCAACGCCAGCCACACATCATCCGCGGCTACTTCGACGGCCCACACGTCCGCTACACCCTCGAATAGAACTCTTTGAGTTTCTGATCAATACTGCCGACTTGCTGGCTCCCTTCGCCATGCACGGACCTCTCGTCCGCTCGGACTACTACGGAGCCTCCGCCCCATCCCACGCCTTCGACAGACGACGCATCTATCCCACCGACCCGGATGGATTCCGGATCCAGGGAGCGACGTGGGACGGTTCCCGTGTTCACGGTGAATCGATCGATCAGTCCGGCATCCCGCTTTGCCCCGGCAGCATCGCCACGGTTACGCCGCAGGCTTTCACCGTGACCTCCCCACCGACACGCCAAGTCGGCTACGGAGTCAGTCCGTTCCGGGAGCGGACTGTGCACTGCAACCCGGCCCATATCCACCAGATTTGAGCCGGTGCCACGCTTACGGAGCTTTGCCACTGGTTCCTCTCGTATGCCCTCTGATCTCGCTCGCCGGACCCGGCCCGTCTGGTAGTTCCGAGCCGTCCCGGCTTTGTCAGCGCTGCTTCCCGCCCTCCCCGGCGTCTCCCGGGTCAGACTGCGCTCAGGTCCCACCAGACTGCTGCGACAGCCTGGCGAGGAGGTCTTGCACCTCCTTCGATTCACCGCGCCTCACGGCGCACGAGCGCCTCGTGGCGCACTGGAAGCGCTCGACCTTCCCGTTGGTCTGCGGACGATAAGGGCGCGTGAACTGCGCGCGATAGAGAGGGTTTCGCACGTGTCGCGCCACAGGTAGGACCGGTAGGCACTTCCGTTGTCCGAGAGCACCCTCTTGATCGTGACGCCGCGCGCGGCGAACCATTCCACCGCGCGATGCAGCACACTGACTGCAGTCACGGCCGTCTCGTCATCATGGACCTCGGTGCAGGCGACGCGGGAGTAGTCGTCGATGACGGTGTGCACGAACGCGTATCCGAGCTTCGGGCTGCCGTAGGCGTTGCGTGACTTGCCCGGAGTCGCGACGCGGTGCTTCTCGCCTTGGCGGCGACCGACATAGCGCCAGCCGCCGCCGTGAGGGATGTTCCCGAGCTTCTTCACATCTACGTGCACGAGCGACCCGGGATGGTCATGCTCGTACCGGCGGACGGGCTCACCAGTCGCGCGATCGACGTAGGCGAGCCGGTTCAATCGGGCCGATCGCAAGATTCGGTGCACGGTCGACGGGGCGATGCCGAGTCTCGCGGCGAGTTGGACCGGCCCTTCGCGCAGGCGCAGTCGCAGGCTAACGCACCGCTTCGTCACAGTCTTGGGTGTCTTGGTCGGAGACCTCCGGGGGCGCGAGGACCGATCCTGCATTGGCTCGCCTCCAAGGTAGCGGTCGGTCCAGCGCTTTACGGTTGGCCAGGACACCTGGAATCGGGCCGCGACTTCGCTGATTGACCAGCCGTCGTCAACGACGAGTCGAGCTACTTTCAGCCGGTGGCGCGGGGTAAGGGTGGCATTCGGGTGTGACAGGACTGAGCTCCTGGGCAGGCTGAAGGGCCGGCCATCGCGTGTGGCCGGCCCTTCGGGGGAACATGGTGGGAGGGGTCCGTTCAGGTCAGTCGACCGGGGATACCCGGATGAGATTGCCGTCGGGGTCGGTGATGACGAAGGTCCGGCCGAAGACAGCATCATGCGGCTCCTGCACAACGTCGACTCCCTTCGAGACCCACCTCGTGAAGATCTCGTCGACCGCCTCCGGTGGCCCCGGCACCATAAGCCCAACCTCGGTCGTACGAGGGAGGCTTGGGACCGCGTCTTCGCCATAGCCCGTCCACAACGCGAACAGGACACCGGGGGCAGCTTCGAAGGCGACGTAGTGGGGACTGGTGAAGGTCGGTTCGATCTCAAACAGGTCGCCGTAGAAGGCGGTGGCGGCCTTGGCGTCGCGGACGCCGATCAGGAACAGGTTCGGTGCGGGCATGGAGCGCTCCTCTACTCGTTGATTTCTCGTGCCAGCACCTAGTGGATCGCCCCATCGCGACAGAACCTGTCACCTTTTCTGCGAACATGGGTCAGCATGAAGGCGTCACGGCTCCTGCAGCTCCTGCTGCTCCTGCAGACCCGTCAGCGCCTCACGACCACGGAGCTCGCCGCGCGTCTTGAGGTGTCTCGGCGGACAGTGCTGCGGGATGTCGAGGCGCTGTCGACAGCAGGTGTGCCCGTCTATGCCGAACGCGGGCGGAACGGCGGGATCGTACTGCTGCCCGGTGCACGGCTCAACGCATCCCTTCTGGAACCGTCAGAGCTGGAGGCCCTGTCGGTTGCCGGGTTGGACAGTGCACAACGTGAGCGAATGGGCCTTTCTGCAGTGTGGGAGTCGGCCGGGCGCAAGATCGCCGCCCGCCAAGCTGCGGCACCCGAGTCGCTGGGTCCGCTGCGGCTGGCAGACCTCGTGCTTGTCGACAGCACCGGGTGGTTCGCGGCTCCCGAGGCAGCGGTAGATGTATCGGATCTGGCTTCGGCGCTGCGACACCGACGACGCCTTCGGATCCAGTACCGGCGCGGTGCCGAGAGCCAGGCCTCGATACGGGTGGTCGACCCGTACGGACTCGTGGCGAAATCAGGTCGCTGGTATCTCGTCGCTGATGACCAAGGCGAAAGCCGGCTGCTCGCTCTGGAGCGTCTGTCGGCCTTCGAACAGCTCGAGGCACCAGCAGTGCTCCAACCGGACGAGACTCTCCGCACCAGATGGACCGCGTTGAGGAATCGCACCGAGGGGCAAGATCGCGTGAGCGTGACCATCCGCCTGCCGGCAAAGGGCCTCGACCTGGCTCGGCGCATCCTCGGCACCCGCATCCACCACGTCTCCGACCCGAAGAACTGCTTGTGCGTCGTCGTCGTGCGCTACCCCGACATCGAGTCGGTGCGTCAACTCCTCCAGTTCGGCGATCACATCGAGGTGCTCGCCCCGGAGGCGGCCCGCGCGCGCATCAGTCAGCTCGCCAGGGACCTGGCTGACAGACACTCAACCCCCGCATCGTGATTGCGATCCGAGCCCAGATCGCAATCAACGTCCCCGGTCAGTACACCTAGTGGCCGCCGCACCAGGACGAGCCACTGACTACGTGTCCTCCGCCGGTAGTCCGTCGATGGATCTTGCTTAAGTTCTTCTGCCGGGGTTCCGGTGCCGCCTCGTGGTCCGAGGCTGGAACCACTGCTGCTGGACGATGACGAGCGCGCTGTGCTGGAGCGCTGGACCCAGCGGGCCAACTTCGCCCAGGCGTTGGCGTTGCGGGCGCGGACCGTGCTGGAGTGTGAGAGACGTGACGTTCCACCCTGTGGTCGAGGGGGCACGGCATCTGCGGTTTTCCGCAGACACGGTCCGCAAGTGGCGGCGGCGGTTCCTCGCCGACTGGCTGGACGGTCTGGCCGACGAGCCCAGGCAGGGCCGACCGCCCACCGTCAAGGTGGACCAGGTGGAGACGGTCGTGGTCGCCACGCCGGAGGGGAGCTTCCCAAGAACGCCACCCACTGGCCGCGCAAGTCGATGGCGGACCGCAGTGGCCTCTCGGAATCGCCCGGATCGCGGGGGGTCTTTGTGGGTGCCGTAGTTGTCCATGATCAGGTGGACCTGGGGATGCGCGGGAACCTCCTTGTCGATCCGGACCAGGAACTTCTTGAACTCCGCTGCCCGGTGCCGGCGGTGCAGGGTGGCGATGACCTCGCCGGTGGCGACATCGAACGCGGCGAACAAGCTGGTCAGGCCGTTGCGGACGTAGTCGTTGGTGCGCCGTTCGGGCATTATCGGCAGTACGGGCTGTGACCGGTCCAGGGCCTGGATCTGGGATTTCTCGTCCGCTGAAAGAACCACCGCGCCTTCGGGCGGGTTGAAGTACAGGCCGACGACTCGTAGACCTTCTCCACGGGCAACGGGTCCGTGCACAGCTTGAAGGTGTCCGCAAGGTGTGGCTTGAGCAGGAACTTTCCGCCAGATCCGGCCGACCGTGCAGCACCACCCCGTCACACTCCTGACCTGCAGATCAAACAAGATCGTAGTTTTCCTCGATTACAACCAACCACCCGGCCGTGCCCCGTCCCGGGCCGTTCCCATCTGCGGCGCGCCCCGCCGGGGACTCGAACCTGCGGCCACGGGAATCGCTCACATGGAGCCGTACGCCGTGCACCCCCGCGCGCATGCCGACGGGGCGGGGGCCGGGCATGCCCGACGGCAACACGACTACGGGGCCGACAGCGGCCCCGGGACGCCGTTTCTGCGGGGTGCGGGAACCGCGGCCGACGAGGGGCTTATGACGGCGGATTCCGGGGCTGGCTACCCGCCCAAAACTGACGCCCCGTCAATTCGAACCAGCGCACAACCAGCAACCGTACGGATAACGACGGGTGACCAGAGGTGACGACGTATCAGTTTCACCAGCGCCCAACCAGCGACCGGAACCGCAGCGGGGTGAGCCCCGAAATGGGATCACCCCGCTTGACCTGCTGGTTTGACTAGCCGCGGATGGTCCGCTATCCGCGCCCGCTACACATTGAAGCGGAACTCCACCACGTCCCCGTCCCGCATCACATAGTCCTTGCCCTCCATGCGGGCCTTGCCCGCTGCGCGGGCTTCGGGGACCGAGCCGGTGGTGACGAGGTCGTCGTAGGAGATGACCTCCGCCTTGATGAAGCCGCGCTGGAAGTCGGTGTGGATGACGCCGGCCGCCTCGGGGGCCGTGGCGCCGCGGGGGATCGTCCAGGCGCGGGCTTCCTTGGGACCTGCGGTGAGGTAGGTCTGAAGGCCGAGGGTGGTGAAGCCGACGTGGGCGAGGGTGGCGAGGCCAGGCTGCTCCTGGCCGAC
The DNA here is from genome assembly GCF_028657195.3 of Streptomyces iconiensis. Lineage (GTDB taxonomy): Bacteria > Actinomycetota > Actinomycetes > Streptomycetales > Streptomycetaceae > Streptomyces > Streptomyces iconiensis. The sequence continues at coordinate 99,358 of NZ_JANCPR020000022.1, read as the reverse complement.
GGTGTGGAGGAGTTCGAGCGCTTCGGCCTCGTCCAGTTCGGCGAGGTCGGCCTCCAGCTTGGCGTTGAGGAAGACCGCCTCGGCGGGGGCGATGAGGGCGCGCTGCTCGTCCTTGAAGGACTCGTCGGTCAGCTCGTCCTCGTCCACGTTGAAGACGTAGATGAAGGGCTTGGTCGTCAGGAGGTGGAGCTCGTGCAGCGGGGCTGCCTCCTCCGTACCCTGGGCGAGGCCGGCGGAGAAGAGGGTGCGGCCCTCGTCGAGGATGTCCTTCGCCGCCTGGACGGCCTTCAGCTGCGGCTGCTTGTCCTTCTTGACCCGCGCCTCCTTCTCAAGGCGGGGAAGGACCTTCTCGATGGTCTGGATGTCGGCGAGGATCAGCTCGGTGTTGATCGTCTCGATGTCGTCCCCGGGCGAGATCTTTCCGTCGACGTGGACGACGTTGTCGTCCTTGAACGCGCGGATGACCTGGCAGATCGCGTCGGACTCCCGGATGTTCGCGAGGAACTTGTTGCCCAGTCCCTCGCCCTCGCTCGCCCCGCGCACGATGCCCGCGATGTCGACGAAGTCGACGGTGGCGGGGAGGACGCGCTGCGACTGGAAGATCTCCGCGAGCTTGTCCAGGCGGGGGTCGGGCACGCCCACGACGCCGACGTTCGGCTCGATGGTGGCGAACGGGTAGTTGGCCGCCAGCACCTCGTTCTTGGTCAGGGCGTTGAACAAAGTCGACTTGCCGACGTTCGGCAGGCCGACGATTCCGATCGTGAGCGACACGTGGCGACTACTTCCCGTTTCCCGTAGAGGGGGCGATGCGACGGCGTTTTCCGTCGCACCCCAGTCTACGGGCGGCCCTTCGCGCTCCTCTCCGCCGGTGACGGGACGGGGGCGCCCGGTGGAGACCAGGGGCGTGATGGGGGGATGTCGCGTGTCCATGACGCCGGGTGGTCCCGCGTACGGCCTACCGTGGCCCGGTGGAGCAACGCAGCGCGCGCACGACCGAACAGGACCAGCGGGGTGCCCGGGAGGCCGGGCAGGTCAGGGCGGCACGCAGGCCGGAGAGACCGGACGGCGAGCCGCGGCTGCCGGCGCCCGCACGGACAGCCGGCGCTCCGGACCCGGGCCGCCGCCGCGGCGGCGGCGACAGGCCGGACGGACGTGACCCGAGCGACCGGCGCGACCGGCGTGACCGGGGGAACAGACCCCGCGCCTCGGAGGGCGCGCGCGATCCAGGGCCCGGAAAGCGGCGTCCGGTGCGAACGACGGGCCCGTCGCTGTCCCGGCTGCCGGCCCCCCGGCTGACCGGGCTGGGCACCGGAGTCTTCGCGACGCTGCTGATGATCGCCGCGGGCGGCCTTGAGGGACTGCTGTTCGACGGGGCTCCCGCCTTCTACGGCACCGTCTTCGTGCTGGTCTGCGTCGCCTCCGCGCTGTGGGTACGCCCCAGGGAACTGTTCGCGGCACCTGTCGCCGCGCCGCTGGCGTACACGATCGGCCAGTTCTTCGCCGGCGGGCCCGGGGACGGGGTGAGCGGGGTGCTCCAGAACGTCTTCACCAGCCTCGCCCTGCACGCCGTCTGGCTCTACGCGGGCACCCTGACGGCAGCACTGCTCGTGCTCACACGAAAGGCGGTGCTGGGCGTCCTCCGCAGAAGAGCGAAGAACGCCCAGCACCGCCCCAGGAACCCTTAGCCGCCCGGAAGCCGTAGCCCCCGGCAGCTCATGGCCCGTACCCCGTACGGCCGGAACACCACCGGGCGCGCGGCCAGTTGGTGTGCGTGACCGGTTGACCGGTCACGCATGCCGACCGCCGGGCGCGTGACCGGTCAGGCGTGTGCCGGGTCCGTCGCCTGGGCCGCCTCGGTGCGGTCCGTGGCCTTGGCCGCCTCGGCGCGCAGGTCGCGGCGCAGCTCCTTGGGGAGCGAGAACTGCATGTGCTCGTCGACCGGCTTGACGATCTCGACGTCCTCCCAGCCGCGCTGCGCGAGCCACTCCAGGACGCCGTCGACCAGCACCTCGGGCACGGAGGCACCGGAGGAGAGGCCGATCGTCCCGACGCCCTCCAGCCATGCCTCGTCGATCTCGTCGGCCGAGTCGATCAGGTGCCCGGCGTCGGCCCCATGGGTGAGGGCCGTCTCGACCAGCCGGACGGAGTTGGAGGAGTTCTTGGAGCCCACGACCAGCACGAGGTCGGCATCGGCCGCCACCTGCTTGATGGCGGTCTGGCGGTTCTGGGTGGCGTAGCAGATGTCGTCGCTGGGCGGCGAGAGGAGGTTGGGGTAGCGGCCCTTGATGGCGTCGACCGTCTCCATGGTCTCGTCCACGGAGAGGGTGGTCTGGGAGAGCCAGACCACCTTGTCGGGGTCGCGGACCTCGACGTTCTTCACGTCGTCGGGGCCGTCGACGAGGGTGATGTGCTCGGGCGCCTCGCCGCTGGTTCCGACGACCTCCTCGTGGCCCTCGTGGCCGATCAGGAGGATGTCGTAGTCCTCGTTGGCGTAGCGGACCGCCTCCTTGTGGACCTTGGTGACAAGGGGGCAGGTGGCGTCGATGGTGGCGAGTTTGCCGCGTTCGGCTTCCTCGTGGACGACGGGGGCCACGCCGTGTGCGGAGAAGATGACGATCTCCCCCTCGGGCACCTCCTCCGTCTCCTCGACGAAGATCGCGCCCTTTTTCTCCAGGGTCTTGACCACGTACTTGTTGTGCACGATCTCGTGGCGAACGTAGATCGGGGCGCCGTACTGCTCCAGCGCCTTCTCGACGGCGATCACGGCTCGGTCCACACCGGCGCAGTAGCCGCGCGGGGCGGCGAGGAGGACTCGGCGGGCGGGCGTTGCAGTCATGCGTCCATCGTAAGGGCGCGGGCGAGCGGCACGAGAGCCACCTTCGGGCGAAGGACACGCGACACGGCGTACGGCACGGGTCGGCGCGTGCGCCGGTTCGTTCCTGTGCCCGTGTGCGCCGGTTCACGGCGGTCCACTGGTGGGGCCGTACTTTGCGGCAAGCTGGTCGGCATGCCTGGAGCTCGCGCACGCACATCGGCATTCGCAGGAGACGGTCCCGAGGGTCCCGAGGACGGCGGTCTGAGGCCCAGCCTCAGCCTGCGCGACCTGATCGTCTACGGTCTGCTGTTCATCGCCCCGATGGCCCCCGTCGGTATCTACGGCGCGCTCGACGCGCGGAGTCACGGCGTGGTGCCGCTGGTGTACGCGGTGGCGACGGTGGCCATGTCGTTCACGGCGTACTCGTACGCACGCATGATCCGTACGGTGCCGCAGGCGGGCTCCGTCTACGCGTACGCGCGTGCGGGGCTCGGGGACGGCGCGGGGTTCGTGGCCGGCTGGATGATGATGCTCGACTACCTGCTCATCCCGGCGGTCGCCTACTTGTTCTCCGGCATCGCCATGGCGCAGCTGGTGCCCTCCGTCGACCAGTGGATCTGGACGGCGATCGCGGTGGTGCTCACCACGGCGCTCAATCTGTCGGGGGTGCGCAGGGCGGCGGTCGTCGGCTTCCTCGTGCTGGCGATGGAAATCGTGGTGCTCCTGGTGTTCATCGGTGCCGCAGTGGTGGTGCTGGTGCAGGAGGGGCCCGAGCGGGACTGGCTCAGCCCGCTGACCGGGGACCGGGCCTTCTCGATGACGGCGCTGCTCGGTGCCGTCTCGGTCGCCGTGCTCTCCTTTCTCGGCTTCGACGCCATCGCGAACTTCGCCGAGGAGGCGCTCGGCGGCAGGGGAGAGCGCGCCACGAAGGTCGCGCGTGCCCTGGTGTGGTGCCTGCTCGTGACGGGCGTCCTCTTCTTCGTCCAGACGTACCTGGCCGCGCTGCTCTCGGCCGACTCCTCACGCGAGCTGGCGAAGGACCCGGCGGCGCAGGGATCGGCCTTCTATGTGGCCGTCAATGCGGCCGTCGGCAGTTGGCTGGAGACGACGGTGGCGGTGAGCAAGGCGATCGGCGCGGCCTTCGCGGCGCTGGCGGGGCAGGCCGCTGCCTCCCGGCTGCTGTTCGCGATGGCCCGCGACGGACGGCTGCCGCGCGTGCTGGGCCGGACGAGCCCGCACACGAAGGTGCCGAGCAGGGCACTGCTGGTGAGCGCCGTGCTCACGCTGTGCGCCGCCGTGTGGGCGGCGCGAGCGGCGGACGGGCTGGACCGGCTGGTGTCGATCGTCGACATGGGCGCGCTGACGGCGTTCGGCATGCTGCACCTGTCGGTCGTCGGCTACTACGGGCTGCGCAGGGGCGACAGCGGGCACCGGGTGAGCGTCCTGCGGGACTGGGTGCTGCCGCTGGCCGGGCTCGCGATCATCGTGGCGGTGATCGTCACCGCCAACTCCGAGGCCCACTGGATCGGCCTGGGCTGGCTGGTGATCGCCCTCGTGGTACTGGTCGTCCTGCGCAAGCGCCACGTCAAGGGCGTGTGAGCCCGGCGCCGGAACGGGCTGTCGGTGGCAGGGCCTAGCCTTCCCGTATGGCTCTCACCACGTCCGCAGAGGCACCGATCCCCGTCAGCGAGGTCTCACGGCTGATCCGTGGATGGATCGACAGGCTCGGGGCCGTCTGGGTCGAGGGGCAGATCATCCAGCTGTCCCCGCGCCCCGGCGCGGGGGTGGTCTTCCTGACGCTGCGTGACCCGTCCCGTGAGGTCTCCCTGAGCGTCACCTGCTTCCGTCCCGTCTACGAGCAGGTCAAGGACGTGATCGGCGAGGGCACGCGCGTGGTGGTGCACGCGAAACCGGAGTGGTACGAGAAGACGGGACGGCTCTCCCTGCGCGCCGCCGAGATCCGGCCCGTGGGGGTGGGCGAACTCCTCGCGCGTCTTGAGCGGTTGAAGAAGGCGCTGGCGGCTGAGGGACTGTTCGCGGCCGAACGCAAGAAGCGGCTGCCGTTCCTGCCGCAGCGCATAGGGCTGATCACCGGGCGGGCCTCGGACGCTGAGCGGGACGTGCTGCACACCGCGCGGGAGCGCTGGCCTGCGGTGCGCTTCGAGGTGCGCAACACGGCGGTGCAGGGGGCGTACGCCGTGCCGCAGATCATCGAGGCGCTGCATGAGCTGGACGCGCGCACGGATGTGGACGTGATCATCGTGACGCGGGGCGGCGGCGGGATGGAGGATCTACTGCCGTTCTCGGACGAGCGGCTGGTGCGCGCCGTCGCAGCTGCCCGCACACCTGTGGTGTCCGCGATCGGGCACGAGGCGGACGCGCCGCTGCTCGATCTGGTGGCCGATCTGCGTGCCCGCACACCCACGCACGCGGCGAAGGACACCGTTCCTGATGTGGGCGAGGAGCACGAGCGCGTGCGGGTGCTGCGGGAGCGGGCCTGGCGGGTGATCAGCGGCAGGCTGGAGCGCGAGGAGCGGGGGCTGGTCGAGGTGATGAGCCGCCCGGTGATGGCCGATCCGCACACGATGGTCGAGGACAGGGAGGACGACGTGGCGGCGCTGCTGGACCGTACGCGGCGGGTGCTCGACCACAGGTTGGCGCGCGCGGAGGACGAGCTGGCACACACCCACGCGCGCGTCGTCGCGCTGTCGCCGGCGGCGACGCTGAAGCGCGGGTACGCGGTGCTCCAGCGCGAGGACGGCGGGGTCGTGCGGGACGCGGAGGAGGTCGCCGGGGGCGAGGCGCTGCGGGCGCGGGTGGCCGAAGGAGAGTTCGGCGTCACTGTCACTCCCCGTGCGTAGGCTGAGCGTATGACGACGGAAACGGAAGCCGCGCCCGCCGACTCCTCCCTCAGCTACGAGCAGGCGAGGGCCGAGCTGGTCGAGGTCGTGCAGCGGCTGGAGGCCGGCGGCTCCACGCTGGAGGAGTCGCTGGAGCTGTGGGAGCGCGGCGAGGAACTGGCGGCCGTCTGCCGCGCCTGGCTGGAGGGCGCGCGTGCTCGGCTGGACGCGGTGCTGGAGGAGGAAGCGGGGGACGACGGCGAAGCGGACGAGGACGAAGAAGACTAGGGGGATAAGGGGGACGAAGCGGACGACGGGGAGCCGGGGTGACACATGGGCCGAGTGGGACGTACGCCACCTACCGCCATGGTTCAACCTTGAACAAGTGGTAGCTACACTTATACGTGGCACCACTACGAATGTCTCGCAAGAAAAGGCACCATCCCCCATGGCTCTTGTCCTCGACTCCGCTGCCCAGGATCTCCTCTTCCGCGAGGCACGCACCGCCAACACCTTCACCGAAGAGCCGGTCTCCGACGAGCAGGTCCAGGCGATATACGACCTGGTCAAGTACGGCCCCACCGCGTTCAACCAGTCCCCGCTGCGCGTGACCCTCATCCGCAGCGACGAGGCCCGCGAACGCCTGTGCGGCCACATGGCCGAGGGCAACCAGCCCAAGACCCGTACCGCACCGCTCGTCGCCGTCCTCTCGTACCACCTGGACTTCCACGAGCGCCTGCCCGAGCTGCTTCCGCACGCTCCGCACATCAAGGACGCGGTCTTCTCGGAGGAGTCGGTACGCGAGTCGGCGGGCAGCCTCAACGCCACCCTCCAGGCCGCCTACTTCCTCATCGGCGTGCGCGCCGCCGGGCTCGCCGCGGGCCCGATGACCGGCTTCGACGCCGACGGCGTCAACAAGGAGTTCTTCGGCGACGGCCGCCAGCGCGTGCTGATGGTGGTCAACATCGGCAAGCCGGGCCCGGACGCGTGGTTCCCCCGCTCCCCGCGGCTGTCCTACGACGACGTGGTGACCGTCCTCTGATCCAGCCGGGAAGGGCGCCGTGCGACAGCACCGGACGCCACCGGCAGTGAGCAGCCCCCCGCGCGTTCTCCCCCCCTCGCGCGGGGGGCATTCCGTTGTCCGGCCGGACGGTGGAAGCCGGCTGCGCGGCAGTCATCTGCCGCGCGCGGCACATCACCGCGAGCCACACACCGGCTGGTCGGCAAGGCACGCACCGGCTGCCCGGCACAGTGCCCGGCAGCCGATCGTCAGCCTGTCACCGGTCGTGAGCCTGTCACCGGTCGTGGCCTTCTCTCAGCCGTCGCCGGACACGGCCCTTCTCAGCCGTCGGCCGCCGTGGCCTTCTGGGGCGCGGGCGAGCCGGTTTCGACCTTCACGTTCTTGGCCTGCAGCGCGCCGGCGAGTTGGCCGAGCTGCTTGAAGGACGCGGTCCCGGTGACCACGGTCACGGACGTGCCCTTCTTGCCGTTCTTGAACGTCCGTACGAGGGCGTCGTACTTCTCCCCCTCGTAGCGCGTCCACTCGTCGCCGCCGACGCGCTGGGTCTTCGCCGTCTTCTCGGCGCCCTGCGTGACGTCCTCGATGAACTTCTGAGGACGCGGCTTGTCGGTCTGTTCGACGGTGGCGTACTCGTTGTCGGGCGTCATGAAGCCCAGGTGCCAGGCAGAGCCCTTGGGGCTGTCGGCCGCGTAACGGACGGAGGTGGCGCGCCAGTTCTTGGACAGGCCCTCGGGTGCCGCGACCGGGTACGGCGCGGCGCGCCGTGCCGAGTTCAGCTCCACGGTGTAACTGACGGGCTTGACCGGGTCCTTCTTGTCATCGTGCGGGATGAACAGGTAGATCACCCAGGCGGCCAGCACGATGACCGCCAGCGAGATGATCATGTCCCGCACCGCCTGCGCGCCGCGCTTCTTGTCTGCTGCCATGCCACCATCGTCCCTTATGCGGGCCAGGCGCCTCCGCCAGGGGCCACGTCCGAATCGGAAGTCCCATACCGGCCGATTCCACACCTACGCAGGTAACCGCTCATACGTGGGCACCCCTGCTCAGTCTGCCGCAGCCCGGTAGAGTCTCAGACACCCTCGCCAGCTCAGCACGGCCCATGACGCCGTACAGAAAGGTGTGTTCCGATGAACGAACACCACCATCTTCCGTCCCCGCTCGAAGTCAGCCCGGAGGCGCCCGACCGCAACCTCGCCCTGGAACTCGTCCGGGTCACCGAGGCCGGGGCCATGGCATCGGGCCGCTGGGTCGGCCGGGGCGACAAGAACGGCGCGGACGGCGCCGCCGTCAAGGCCATGCGCACCCTCGTCTCCACCGTCTCCATGAACGGCGTCGTGGTGATCGGCGAGGGCGAGAAGGACGAGGCGCCGATGCTCTTCAACGGCGAGCGCGTCGGGGACGGTACGGGCGCCGAGTGCGATGTCGCCGTCGATCCGGTGGACGGCACCACGCTCACCGCCAAGGGCATGGGCAACGCCGTCTCCGTACTGGCGGTCGCCGAGCGGGGCACGATGTTCGACCCGAGCGCCGTCTTCTACATGGACAAGCTGGTGACGGGCCCCGAAGCCGCGGAGTTCGTGGACATCACGGCGCCGCCTGCCGTGAACATCCGCCGCATCGCCAAGTCCAAGGGCTGCGCCGTCGGCGATGTCACCGTCGTCGTCCTGGACAGGCCGCGCCACGAGGGCCTGGTGCAGGAGGTCAGGGAGGCGGGCGCGCGCGTCAAGTTCATCTCGGACGGCGATGTCGCCGGCGCCGTCATGACCGTGCGCGAGGAGACCGGCGTCGACCTGCTCCTCGGCGTCGGCGGCACGCCCGAAGGCATCATCGCGGCCTGCGCGATCAAGTGCCTCGGCGGGACCATACAGGGCAGGCTGTGGCCCAAGGACGACGAGGAGCGCGCCCGCGCCCTCGACGCCGGGCACGATCTGGACCGGGTCCTGCAGACCGAGGACCTGGTCAGCGGCGAGAACGTCTTCTTCGTCGCCACCGGCATCACCGACGGCGATCTGCTCCGCGGCGTCCACTTCCGCGGCGAGCGCGCCTATACACAGTCACTCGTGATGCGGTCCAAGTCGGGGACGATCCGCCAGATCGAGTCCGTGCACCAGCTGTCCAAGCTGCGCGCTTACAGCGCTGTCGACTTCGATCGCGCCCGCTAGGGCCCCTCGCGGGGTGCCGTCCGACTCAAGAGGTGGGGGCTCCCTCTCGGACGCCGTCCGATGAGGGGGTGCCCCCTTCCGATGAGGGGGTGCCCCCTCGGTGCGTCGCGGGCCCTGCGTGCGTTGGCGCTTGGCGCGCCGTTCCCCGCGCCCCCTCTTTCGGCGCCCTCTCCCGCAGCTTCCGATGAGGGGGTGCCCCCTCGGTGCGTCGCGGGCCCTGCGTGCGTTGGCGCTTGGCGCGCCGTTCCCCGCGCCCCCTCTTTTGGTGCCCTCTCCCGCGGTGTTCGGGGAGGGGCTAGGCGATGCGGGGGACGTCGGTGGGGTCTGGGGTGGTGGCTCGGCGGCGGCGGGAGAGGACTACCCGGCGTTCGGCTGCTGTGAGGCCGCCCCAGACGCCGTAGGGCTCGGGCATGAGCAGGGCGTGTTCGCGGCACTCGACCAGTACGGGGCACCGGGCGCACACGCGCTTGGCGGCCTGTTCGCGCGAAAGCCGGGCCGCGGTCGGCTCCTTGGACGGGGCGAAGAAGAGACCGGCCTCATCACGGCGGCAGACGGCGTCCGCGTGCCAGGGCCCCGCTTGGTCCTCCCGCGCTGGCGTGCGCTGTACGGGGACGGTGGCGGCTGCCTGCAGGGTCTGATGCGGCGGTTGCAGCACGGTCTGCTCCTGACGAGACGACGGAGGTTCCCCTTCATCCGTCTTGCTACGCACGGCAGTTCGCGAGGCAACCGTACGAGAGACGATGCCCGAGCCCTACCCGCTGTGCGCGGCGGTATGCATACCGTGGCGCCCCCTGAACGCGCTCCTGGCGCGCTCTGTGGCGCTCCCCGCCCCGCTCAGAGCGCCGGAGCCCGCCCGCGAGCGGCCTTCACGGCGCCTTGTGACCGGGTTCTACCGCTCCTTGCGGAAGCGCTCCCTGAGGTCGTGGATGAGCTTGCCGCGCTTGGGTTTCGCCTCCACGCTGCCGAACACGGCGGCACCCTGTACGAGCACGACAGGAGCGTCCGCTTCCGGTGAATCGGCGACGTGGACGTCGAAGCCGCCGAAGATCCCGGCGCCCTTCTGCTGGAGCGTGATGTTCTCGGGGACACGGATGTCGATGCTGCCGAAGACCGAGGTGGCGTTGATGTGCACGTGCTGGTGGTCGAACAGTGCCTGGGTCAGGTCGATCTCGACGCTGCCGAAGCACGCGAACGCGTTGATCTTCCGCGGTACGCGCCAGCGGCCCTTGCGGGCCGAGCTGCTGAAGATCGCGACCATGTTCTCCTTGGGCCCGCTCCAGGGGCACCTCCCGTGTACCGAGGTGTGCGAGGAGGCGTAGGAGGCCGCGAAGGTGGAGAACGCCGCCGCGTACGAGTCCGGCTCGGCGCGTGGCTGCTCCCGCTTGCGCTCGTCCTCCCGGCCCGCTGGCAAGTCCCTGACGATGGGCTCCAGCTCGCCGACGGTCTTGGCTGCGTAGACCGCGCCGACCCGCTCACCGTGCTCCTCCGCGTCGAGCCGCCCCTCGGCGAGGGCCTCGCGGAGGATGTCGGCGACCCGGTCACGGTCGGCGTCCGAGGCACGCACGTCCGCCTCGGCGGCCGGGGCCTGCGGACGTGCTGCGGTCGGCTGCTTTTCGAGCGAGGTGCGCGCAGAGTCTTCATTCACGCCGCCAGCGTACCCAAACGCGATAGATCGCGACTACCCCCAGCAGCCTGTCTTCCGGGCCGGGTTTCCCCGGCTGCTCCGCCGTCCTCCGCCGTTTCGCGACGTTCTACGCTGTGTGGCGCGCTCCCATCGCCGAGAGCCGCAGCAGTGAGAGGAAAGAGTCGCCGTATGTCTGCCAACCCGCGCCCGGCCAGCCCTGCGTTCTCGTACACGGACCTGCTCCCCACAGGAGCCGACCCGACGCCGTACCGCCTGGTCACCAGCGAGGGCGTGAGCACCTTCGAGGCGGACGGGCGCACGTTCCTCAAGCTCGAGCCGGAGGCCCTGCGTGCACTCGCCGCCGAGGCGATCCACGACATCCAGCACTACCTGCGCCCCGAACACCTCGCGCAGCTGCGCCGTATCCTCGACGACCCCGAGGCCAGCGGCAACGACAAGTTCGTCGCGCTGGACCTGCTCAAGAACGCCAACATCGCGGCGGCGGGCGTCCTGCCGATGTGCCAGGACACCGGTACCGCGATCGTGATGGGCAAGCGCGGCCAGGAGGTGCTGACCGGGGGCGGCGACGAAGAAGCGCTCTCGCTCGGCATCCACGACGCCTACACCCAGCTCAACCTGCGCTACTCGCAGATGGCCCCGCTCACCATGTGGGACGAGAAGAACACGGGCACCAACCTGCCGGCCCAGATCGAGCTGTACGCGACCGACGGTGACGCGTACAAGTTCCTGTTCATGGCCAAGGGCGGCGGCAGTGCCAACAAGTCCTTCCTCTACCAGGAGACGAAGGCGGTGCTGAACGAGTCCTCCATGATGGCGTTCCTGGAGCAGAAGATCCGCTCGCTCGGTACCGCCGCCTGCCCGCCGTACCACCTGGCGATCGTCGTGGGCGGTACCAGCGCCGAGTACGCGCTGAAGACCGCGAAGTACGCCTCGGCGCACTACCTCGACGAGCTGCCCGCAGAGGGGTCGCCCAGCGGCCACGGCTTCCGGGACAAGGAGCTGGAGGAGAAGGTCTTCGAGCTGACCCAGAAGATCGGCATCGGCGCCCAGTTCGGCGGCAAGTACTTCTGCCACGACGTACGCGTCGTCCGCCTCCCCCGGCACGGCGCCTCCTGCCCCGTCGCCATCGCCGTCTCCTGTTCCGCCGACCGGCAGGCCAAGGCGAAGATCACCGCGGAGGGCGTCTTCCTGGAGCAGTTGGAGACCGACCCGGCGCGCTTCCTGCCGGAGACCACCGAGACGGAGCTGACCGAGGGCGCGGGCCCCGACCTGGACGCCGTGCGGATCGACCTGGCACGCCCCATGGACGAGATCCTCGCCGAGCTGGGCAGGCACCCGGTGAAGACGCGGCTCTCGCTGACCGGCACGCTGGTCGTCGCGCGGGACATCGCCCACGCGAAGATCAAGGAACGCCTGGACGCGGGCGAGGAGATGCCGCAGTACCTCAAGGACCACCCCGTCTACTACGCGGGCCCCGCCAAGACCCCCGAGGGTTACGCCTCCGGCTCCTTCGGGCCCACTACGGCAGGGCGTATGGACGCCTACGTCGAGCAGTTCCAGGCGGCGGGCGGGTCCAAGGTGATGCTCGCCAAGGGCAACCGCAGCAAGCAGGTCACCGACGCGTGCGCCACGCACGGCGGCTTCTACCTCGGCTCCATCGGCGGCCCTGCCGCGCGCCTCGCCCAGGACTGCATCAAGAAGGTCGAGGTCCTGGAGTACGAGGAGTTGGGCATGGAGGCCGTCTGGCGCATCGAGGTCGAGGACTTCCCCGCGTTCATCGTCGTGGACGACAAGGGCAACGACTTCTTCGCCGACCCCGCGCCCGAGCAGACGTTCGTGACCTCGATCCCCGTACGCGCCCGGAACTGACGCCGCACCGGACCGGCCGGCTTCCGGATCACGGGCGGGCTCCACTGCTCCCGTAGCCGCCCTCCCCGCCCGTGCCCCCGTGCCCGTCCCTGCCCGCACGGCCCCAACGCCCGCCCTGTGCAAGGGAGTCCGGGGCTAGGATCCTGCTCCTGACGGCTCGTGGGGCGGGTGGGGGTGACCGGTGGACGGGGGCGGGACGGGCGGAACGGCCCGTTGGGAGAACCGGATCACCGGCGGCACGTTCGGCACCGTCATCCAGGCGGAGCGCGTCGACGCCGTACACATCCATGTGCACGAGGAGCAGGTGGCCCCGCCCCGGCCCGCCCACCGCCTCTTCGCGCTCGCCGTGCTCCTGGCCTGCACCGGGGCCGTGCTGGTCCTCGCGCCCCCTGCCCTGCTTGACCTGGCCCCCGCAGGGGAGCGGCTTCCGGGGCTGGCCGTGCTGGCCGCAGCGGCGCTCGCGGCAACAGCGGGGGCCGGCCGGGTGCTGGAGCGGCGCCGCCGGGCGCGGCCCCGTACGCCGCTGCCCGCACACCGGCTCGACCGGGCGGCCGAGGGGCTGGCCGACGCGCTGACCCGCCAGTACGGCGGAGAGGACCAGCTCGCGCTCTCGCCGGTGAGCACCCCCACGCCCATCCCCGTACGGTGGCACGCGGCCGACCCGCTGGTGACGGACCACGAGCCGAACGTGCTCGGCGACCCCGCCGCGCACGCGGCCGGCCCCCGCGGCGTATCGCTGGAGGTGGCGGGCGAGTTCGCGGGCGCAGCCGCGTTCTTCGCCTCACTCCCCAGGCAGCGACTGGTCATCCTGGGCGAGCCCGGCGCGGGCAAGACCGTGCTCGCGCAACGGCTCGCGCGCACGCTCCTGGAGGCACGCGGGCCGGCCTCGGGAGCGCCCGTACCCGTGATGCTGCCGCTGGCCTCATGGAACCCGGGCGGTGGCCAGGGCCTGTGGCAGTGGGCGGCCGAACGGCTGTGCGCCGAGCATCCCGTGGCGCTGCCCACACCGGAGGCGGCGCTCGACCTGATCGCCTCGGGCCGCGTCCTGCCCGTACTCGACGGCTTCGACGAACTCCCGCGCCCCGCGCAGCCGCACGCGCTCCGGGAGCTGCGTGCGAGCCTCACCGAGCACGCACGCTGCGTCCTGACGAGCCGTACTGCCGAGTACGGCCGCGCCGTTGACGGCGCGGCGCTGCCGCTGCCCGGCGCCGTCGCCATCGAGCTGCGCCCGCTCACCACGGACGACCTCGCCCGCTATCTGCCCCGTACCAGCCGTCGCACCAGCCGCAGCGACCCCTCCCACACCAAGTGGTCGTACGTGCTGGCCCGGCTGGCCGACCCCGCCGACACCGCGCGCGAGACCCGCGTCCTGCGCCGCGTGCTGAGCACCCCGCTGATGGTGGCGCTCGCCCGCGTCGCCTACAGCGAGACGGACGGGGACCCCGCAGAGCTGCTCGGCGCCGGGCGCTTCACCACGCGGCAGGCCGTCGAACGCCACCTGTACGACGCGTTCCTGACCGCCGCCTACGCGGACACCGGGCGCGAGCGCGCCGAACAGGCGCGCGGCTGGGCCTCGTTCCTCGCCGGGCACACCCGCCGCTTCGGCGGTCTTGAGATCGCCTGGTGGCGCCTGGAGGAGGCGCTGCCAGGACCGCTGCGGCGACTGAGCGTGCTGCCCGCCGTCGCCGTGGCCACGCTCACCGTCCACCACGCCGGCCTCGGCACGGCCTGGTGGGACCGCTGGGTGCCGGTGCCGCTGTGGGCCGGATTCGGACTGGCACTCTGCGCATACGTAGGGGGCGCGTACGGGGGCCTCCCGGCACGCGCTCCCCAGCAGTTACGGCTGCCGCGCCCGGCCGACATGCGGCAGGTGTCCCGCTGGAGGGCGCTGGGGAAACTGGCCGGCTGGACCGCCCTGGCCGGCTGCGTGGCCTTCCCCCCGGGCTCGGTCGGCGATCTGGACCACGCGGCACTCGGGGTGCTGCTCGTCGCCCTCTTCGGGGCACGCTCCGCTGCCCGTTGGCTGCTCGCACGCGCCCGGCCGCCAGCCGATCCGGAGACGGCGGCCGAGCCGGCCCGGCTGCTGCACCGGGACCGGCGCGCGACCCTCGCACTCGGTTTCGCGCCCACCTCCAAGGAGGACGAGTTCGCCCTCGTATGGCCGCTGCCCGCGCTGCTTCTGGGCGTGTGGCACCTCACCGCGGGACGGGACGTCGTCACGACCGGAACGTGGCTGGGCACCGTCGCCGGAGTCCTGCTGAGCGGCTGGCTGTACGAGAACGCCACCTCGGCCTGGGGCCGCTACACCCTCGCGCGCCTCTGGTTCGCGGCGACGGGACGGCTGCCCTGGCAGCTCATGGACTTCCTGCGCGAGGCCCACAGCAAAGGCGTCCTGCGCCAGTCGGGCGGCGTCTACCGCTTCCGCCACATCGAGCTGCGCAACCGGCTGGCCGCCGACACGCACCCGGCGCCCGAGCCCCGCCGCTGGGCCGCCCTCCTGCGCGAGCAGACCACGGGAGGTGTCGCCGGCCTGAGCGGACTGCTCCTGGCCACCCTCGTGTTCGGCATGCTGAACGCGAGCCCCGCGCCCGGCCCGCACCACACACCCGCCTCGGTCTGCGCGCCCCTCACCCGGGACGCCCTCGGCGCCCTCATGGAGGACCCGCGCCGGATCACCCGCACCGAGCCGCGGCCGGACCCCGACCGCGTGGCCGGTGACGAGACGTGCTTCGCGGACGAACAGGCACCCTTCCGGCCCGAGGTCCAGGTGAGCGTCCAGGTACGGACCCTGGCAGGCGACCTGATGAGCAGCGGACCGGCTCGCGCGGCCGAGGAGTTCGGGCAGTGGCTGCGCGCCAAAAGACAGTGGTGGAAGGTCAGCCGGAAAGGGGCGCCCAAGGGTTCGATGGCCTTCGACGACTCCCCGGTCCGTGGGGCCGACGAAACCGTCCGCGTCGTGTCCGACGTGCACCTGCCCGTGACCGGCAGACCCAGTCTGCGGGTGGCCGAGTACCTCGCGCGCGACGCCAACCAGTTGATCACCGTCAAGTACGCCGAGGAGTCCGCCTCGCTGCCCCGGGCAGCCGCCGTCGCGGAGTCACTGCTGCGCCGGGCGCTGGGCCGCAGCGACGCGCGTGACCTGGCGTCCGTCCCCCGCTCCCGGCCCCTTCCCGAGACGTCCAGGCTCGGGTACTACCGCCGCACCGAACAGCGCCTGCACGGCAGGGTGTGGGGTGCGGACGAGCGCTCGTTCGTCTGGGACCTCACCCCGCTGACCTTCGCGGTGCGCGCACCGAAGGATCTGGTGTGCGACAGGCGGTACAAGGAGCCGGATGCCGTTGACGCCTACGAGTGCCGCAACGTGACCGCCGGCGCACCGGGCCCCGCCCGCCAGCAGGACCCCACCCTCCGGCCCCGGCCCCGGATACGCCTGCACGCCGCCGAGTTGGACTGCGGGAAGCGGTGCTCGACGAAGGAGAGCCTCACCTTCTTGAAGAGCCGCCCCGGCACCGTCCACCTGCCGTGGCGCCGGGACCGCGAACGCAGCCCGTACTACGCGGTGCGGCGCACCGCCGGGACCTACGAACTGTCCCTGTTCGGCCAGTTCCGCAACGCCATCGGTGAACCCCGCCAGCTCTGGGTCAGCGTCCGCGTGCCCCGCCGGGACGCCGCACTGGCCCAGAAGATCGTCAACAGCGCGTACACGCAGGTCGGCGGCAAGGGCGGCTGATGCCCGGCCCCGGCACCCTGCGACGTCGTACGCCCGCAAACGGCCTCGTAGGACCCCGTAGGACCCCGTAGGACCTCGTAGGACCCCGTAGGACCTCGTACGGGTGAAGCACGTTCATACGACCGCCGTACTCGCGCCGGACGCGCTTGGCTTCGGTCATGGTCAACTCCCCACACGAGGCGCACCACCGGGTGTTCCAGGAGGTCCCCCAGCTCGTCAGGCGGGCCTTCGCTCTCCTGGACCTGCCCGACCCTGGCGACGCCGAGGTGACGGTCCTCAACTGCGACGTCACCGAGATCCAGCCCGTCGAACGGCGGGTGGACACACTGCTGAACGTGAAGTGCCCCGACGGACGCGCGTACCCGCTGATCATCGAGGCCCAGTCCAAGAAGGACCCCGAAAAGGCGCTGAGCTGGGCCTATTACCTCAGCTTCCTGGCCAGCAAGTACAAGACCCACCACCCGACGCTGCTCGTCGTCTGCCGGGACAAGGTGACGGCGGACTGGGCACGGGGGCCCTTCACGATCGGGCCCCCCAGCCGGCCGAACCTCATGGTGTCGCCCCTCGTCCTGGGCCCGCACAACGTGCCCGTGATCATGGACGCGAACCGGGCGGCTGCGGACCTTCCCCTCACCGTGTTCTCGGCACTGACGCACAGTGCCGACGACCGCATCGGTGAAATACTGGAAGTCCTCGCCATGGCCCTGAAACAGACCACCGACAGGGACATGATCACCCTCTACGCCGATCTCACCGCGAACGGGCTGGGCGACTCCCCGGCAGCTGAACTCTGGAGGAAACTCGTGGGACAGGGCCTCTTCGACCTCCGCGGCTTCGTCGCGGAAGGATTGCGCGACGAAGGACGCGAGGAAGGCCGCCAGGTAGGCCACACGGAAGGGCTGGAACAAGGGCTGGAACAAGGGCGCCAACGAGGGCTCCAGGAAGGCCGCCAAGAAGGCCGGATCGAAATGTTGTGCACCGTGCTGGAGAAGCGCGGGTTGGAAATCTCCGATGAGGAGAAGGGGCGCATCACCTCCTGCAAAGACAGCGAGCTCCTCGGCCTCTGGCTCGTCCGCGCGGTCACGGCCACCACGGCCGACGAGATCTTCGCCGATCCCACGGCAGACGAGAACCCACTCCAAGACTGACCCGGACCCCCTGGCAGGAATCTCATGGCACCTGGACTTTTCGAACTCCGCGGCTTCGTCGCCGAGGGATTGCGCGACGAAGGCCGCGCGGAAGGGCACAAGCAAGGGCTTGCTGAAGGAATGCGCGCCGGGCTGAAGGTGGGGCTGAAGCATGGACGCCTGGACGGCCGGAGAGAGGTATTGCGCGCCATGCTGGACAGGCGCGGGTTGAATCTGTCCAGGGAGGAGAAGGAGCGCATCTTCTTCTGCAACGACAGCGAGCTTCTCGATCTCTGGCTTCGGCGCGCGACCACAGCCGCCACGGCCGCCGAGGTCTTCGGCGAACCCGCCGCAAGCGAGGATTGACAGGGGGTGGGGAATGCGCGGTCCTGTACGCGACGCTGATCATCACGGAGGTGCAGTTCGGATGACCGAGAAGAGTGACAGCACGGAGTACAGGACCGAGCACGACTCGATGGGGGAGGTGCGGGTGCCCGCGTACGCGAAGTGGCGGGCGCAGACGCAGCGGGCCGTGGAGAACTTTCCCGTCAGCGGGCAGCGGCTGGAGCGGGCGCACATCGAGGCGCTGGCGCGGATCAAGGCCGCTGCCGCGGTGGTGAACGGGCGGCTGGGTGTGCTCGACAAGGACCTGGCCGAGGCCGTGCGCGAGGCGGCGGAGGACGTGGCGACGGGGCGGTGGGACGAGCACTTCCCCGTCGACGTGTTCCAGACCGGTTCGGGCACGTCGTCGAACATGAACATGAACGAGGTCGTCGCCTCCCTCGCGAGCGAGCGGCTGGGCGCCGATGTGCACCCGAACGACCACGTCAACGCCTCGCAGTCGTCCAACGACGTCTTCCCGTCGTCCATCCACATCGCGGCGACTGCGGCCGTCACCGCCGACCTGATCCCGGCGCTCGACCACCTCGCGGAGGCCCTGGGCCGCAAGGCGGAGGAGTTCGCCGATGTGGTCAAGTCGGGGCGTACGCATCTGATGGACGCGACGCCCGTCACGCTGGGCCAGGAGTTCGGGGGCTACGCGGCGCAGGTGCGGTACGGCGCGGAGCGGCTGCGGGCCTCGTTGCCGCGGCTGGCCGAACTCCCGTTGGGGGGAACGGCGGTGGGGACCGGCATCAACACCCCGGCCGGCTTCTCGGGCGCCGTCATCGAGGAGGTGGCCCGTACGACGGGGCTGCCGCTGACCGAGGCGCGGGACCACTTCGAGGCGCAGGGCGCGCGGGACGGGCTCGTGGAGACCTCGGGCCAGCTCAGGACGATCGCCGTCGGCCTCACCAAGATCTCCAACGACCTGCGCTGGATGGCCTCGGGGCCGCGTACGGGACTGGGTGAGATCGCGCTGCCCGATCTCCAGCCGGGTTCCTCGATCATGCCTGGCAAGGTCAACCCCGTCATCCCCGAGGCCGTTCTGATGGTCGCCGCGCAGGTCACGGGGAACGACGCGACGGTGGCCACGGCGGGAGCGGCAGGCAACTTCGAGCTGAACGTGATGCTGCCCGTCATGGCGAAGAACCTGCTGGAGTCGGTGCGGCTGCTGGCGAACGCCACCCGCCTGCTGGCCGATCGTACGGTCGACGGGATCACCGCGAATGTGGAGCGGGCCCGGGAGTTCGCCGAGTCGTCACCCTCTGTCGTCACGCCGCTCAACAAGTACATCGGGTACGAGAACGCGGCGGCCGTCGCCAAGAAGGCGATGGCGGAGCGGCTGACGATCAGGGACGCCGTGCTGGAGAGCGGCCATGTCGAGCGTGGCGATCTGACGGTCGAGCAGCTGGACGAGGCGCTGGACGTGCTGAGCATGACGCGTCCCTGAGGCGTCGCGGTCCTGACCTGTCCACGGGCCGCGGGGACCCCCGGAGGGGTGGGTTGCGGCGCAGCTCACGGCGGAGGGGCGGCGCGTGCACCTAGTATCCGCCCATGACAGCGGAACCCACGGCGGCGCCCCTCCCCCACTGGCCACGGGGCGCCCACATCCTGTGGCGCTACCGCGCCAACGGCGCCGCGCACCCTCACATCTGCCGCCCCGTCACCGTGGTGCGGGACGAACCCGATCTACTGGCCGCGTGGGTGGCGCCGGGCACGGTCTGCGTCAGACCTGAACTCACCGACGGTACGCCCCTGCACAGGGAGCCCTTGGTCACGCGCTACACCAAGCCCCGGAAGACGGCGCTCTCCCGCTGGTTCGGTACGGGCGTCCTGAAGCTGGCGCGGCCGGGTGAGCCGTGGTCGGTATGGCTGTTCTGGGACAGGGAGTGGAGGTTCAAGAACTTCTACGTGAACCTCGAAGACCCCCTGGAACGCTGGAGCGGAGGGGTCGACTCCGAGGACCATTTCCTCGACATCGCCGTGCAACCTGACGGAAGCTGGGAGTGGCGCGACGAGGACGAGTTCGCGGCGGCACAGCACGCGGGACTCATGGACTCCGCGCAGGCCGAACGGGTGCGCAGGGCAGGGGAGTCGGCCGTAGCGGCGGTCAGGGCGTGGGGCTCGCCGTTCGCCGACGGCTGGGACCGGTGGCGGCCCGACCCGGCGTGGACGGTCCCCGAACTGCCGTCCGACTGGGACAGGCCGCCATTCAACACGTGCCTGCACCCACCTCCCGGTGCCCCTTGATACGCCCCCATACTGCAAACGTAGGATCAACGTCCGTAAGCGCACTGCCACGACAACTCCCCTCATCCTCCGGGGAATTGGCAGGCAGCCAGAGAGGAGCCCAGCCGTGAGCAGCTCTGCCGGATTTGGGGGAAACGGAACGCGCGGGGCATACGACGGATTTGACCGTACGAGCATCGACAGGGCGGGGCAGTCCGAGGCATTCGACGCCATCGGGGACCGCTACGACGAGGCGTTTCCGCACAAGGAAGGCCAGATCGCCTCGGCGGCCTGGCTCGGAGCCCAGCTCCCGCCGGGCTCCCGCGTGTTGGACGTCGGTTGCGGCACGGGACTGCCCACAGCGCGGCAGCTCACGGACGAGGGGCACGGAATCGTCGGCGTCGACCTGTCGCCCGCGATGCTGAAGCTGTGCCGGGACAACGTTCCGGAGGGTGAGTACCACCGCCTCGATCTGGCCGATCTGGAGGCATCGGGCCTGGGGCCCTTCGACGGGGCCGTCGCGTTCTTCTCGTTGCTGATGCTGCCGCGCGCTGAGATCCCCTTCGCCCTGCGGATGCTGCACGGCCAGATCCGCGGTGCAGGCCCGCTGGCCCTGGGCATGGTGGAAGCCGACGTGAACGATTTCTCCATTCCGTTCTTGGGCAACACGATCCGGGTATCCGGCTATCTGCGGGACGATTTGCGGCAGGTGGTCCGCGACGCGGGATTCGAGATCGTCGGGGAGGACGCCTACGCGTACGCTCCTGCCAGCACAGACGTACCCCCAGAGATCCAGCTCTTTCTCCAGTGCCGACGACGCCCATAGACCGCGAGCACCCAGCGCAGGGCGTGCGCCGACGCGCAGCCCCGGATGGATGGAAACCGAACGCGTGACGGAGCACGAAAAGCCTGCGGCGAGCAGTACGACCGAGCCGACGCAGCCCCAGCCCACGGGGGAGGCCAGGCGCGACCACGGAGACGGCACGCCGTCTCCCCACGGCCGCGACGCGATCCCCGCTGCGCGCCCGCAGACCCCCGGCCCTTCGGGGGAGACGGCGGAACGGCGCAGAGCCGAGGGCGGCACCGGCAACACCGGCGGTGGAGCCGGCGGTCCGGCGGCCAGTGGCGCTGCGGCCGGCGGCGCGGGAAAGGACGCCAACGGTGGGGGAAACAGGGGCAAGAGCCCAAAGAAGCCCGGGAGCACCAAGGGTCCACGAGCGCCCAGGGGCAAGAGCCCCGACAGAGGCGGCAGTCAGACCCCGGCGCCCGGCACACCGGCCCCTGGCAACCCCACCTCAGGAACTCCCGCATCCGGCACGCCCGGAGCCCCCGCGTCAGGCGCCTCGGGGCCGCAGGGCGCCGAGCCCGACCGGGAGCCCCCGGGAGCCCGCGCGCACAACGAACCGACACCAGGGCCAGGGCCCGCGTCCGCACCGCCGCCCGTGCCGCCCGTGCCGCCCGTGCCGCCCGTGCCGCCCGTGCCCGAACAGGCCGGTGGAAGCGAGCGTTCCGAGCGGGAGCGCAGGGGCGGCGACAGGCTGCGCTTCGTCGGCGCCGCGACCCGTCGTATCGCACGCGGCGTCGACCTCGACGAGACCGTGCTCGGGCTGTGCAGGGCCAGCGTGCCCGCGTACTCCGACGCCATCCTCGTCTACTTGCGCGACCCGCTGCCCGTCGGTGACGAGCGTCCGACAGGGCCCGTGGTCCTGCGGCTGCGGCGCAGCGACCGTATTCCCGAGGACCCGCTGGCAGCCCAGGCGCTGCTGGCGGCACAGGCCGCCGGCCAGAGCGTCGGCGCGGCTCCGGGTGCGGCCCCCGCGCTGCCGGTCGTCGGTTCCGGCACGGGGCAGGGCCAGCAGAGTCAGACCGGCGCGAGGGGCCAGACAGGAGCGACGGCGGCCGAACTGGCAGAGGTACGGCCCGGCGGGCCCCTCGCCGAGGTGCTGCGCGGCGTACGTCCCGTCTTCGCCGACTCGCCCTCGGCCAGCGCCGCACTGCCCGAACTCATCGGTCCCGACCGGGACGTGCCCCCGGGACACCGCGCCATCCTCGCGCCGCTGCGCGGGCGCCGCAGGGTGATCGGCGCCGCCGTCTTCCTGCGCCGGCCCGACCGTCCCGCGTTCGAACCCGATGACCTGCTGATCGCGGCGCAGCTGGCCACCCACACCGCGCTCGGCGTCGACAAGGCCGTGCTCTACGGGCGTGAGGCGTACATCGCCGACGAGCTGCAGCGCACGATGCTGCCCGACGAACTCCCCCAGCCCACCGGCGTCCAGCTCGCCAGCCGCTATCTGCCGGCGGCCGAGACCGCGCGCGTCGGCGGCGACTGGTACGACGCCATCCCGCTGCCGGGCTCGCGCGTCGCGCTCGTCGTGGGCGACGTCATGGGCCACTCCATGACCTCCGCCGCGATCATGGGCCAGCTCCGCACCACGGCACAGACCCTCGCGGGTCTCGACCTGCCGCCGCAGGAAGTCCTGCACCACCTCGACGAGCAGGCACAACGCCTGGGCAGCGACCGCATGGCCACCTGCCTGTACGCCGTCTACGACCCCGTCGCACACCGCATCGTCGTCGCCAACGCGGGGCACCCGCCGCCCGTCATGCTCCACCGCAGCGGGCGTGCCGAGGTTCTGCGGATACCGGCCGGTGCGCCCATCGGCGTCGGTGGCGTCGACTTCGAAGCCGTCGAACTCGACGCGCCGGCGGGCGCCACGCTGCTCCTCTACACCGACGGGCTCGTCGAGTCCCGGCAGCGGGACGTATGGACCGGCATCGAACACCTGCGCGAAAAGCTCGCCGCCACGGCCCGGCTGACACGGCCGGGCGCCGCCGCTCCGCTGGAGCCCCTGTGCGACGAGGTCCTGGACATCCTCGGGCCCGGCGACCGCGACGACGACATCGCGCTGCTCGCCGCCCGGTTCGACGGGATCGCGCCCAGTGATGTCGCGTACTGGTTCCTCGACCCCCGCGCGCAGACCGCGGGCCAGGCCAGGCGGCTCGCCCGGCGTGCGCTGGCCCGGTGGGGGCTCGAAGAACTCACCGAGCCCGTCGAGCTGTTGGTGAGCGAGGTCGTGACCAACGCCGTACGGTACGCGGAGCGGCCGATCACGCTGCGGCTGCTGCGGACCGACACGCTGCGCTGCGAGGTCGGGGACGACGTGCCCCAACTCCCCCGCCTGCGGCAGGCGCGCGCGACGGACGAGGGCGGGCGCGGCCTGTACCTCGTCAACCGGCTCGCCCGCCGCTGGGGCGCCACCCGCCTGTCGACGGGCAAGGTCGTCTGGTTCGAACTGTCCCTCCCCTGAGCCGGCGGCCCCTGAACGGAGACCGGGAGCGGGGACCCGGGGCCGAGGCCGGGGGCCGGGGCAGAGGGCGGGGCAACGGTCACTCGGTCACTCGGCGAGCAACAGCGAGACCCCGTTGGCCGCGCAGCCGGCCGCGAGGCCGGAAGGCGCGTCGGTGTCGGTGACCAGGGTCCAGGCGTCACCGGGCCAGGCCCAGGCGGGCGCGTCCTCGACGGCGAGCTTCGTGGAGTCGGCCAGGACGACGACGCGCGAGGACCGCGCGGCGACCCGTTCCTTCACGGCCGTCTCCTCCAGCGTGGGCTCGCCGACACCGCGCGCCGGGTCGACCGCGTCGGCGCCGAGGAAGGCGACGGCGAAGGAGAGCCGGTCGAGGGCCAGTTCGGTCAGCGGCCCGACGAGTCCGTGGCTGAGGGGCCGCACGGAGCCCCCGAGCATGAGGACGTCGATGCCCGGCGCGTCGGCGAGGAGCGCCGCGGTCTCCAGGCCGCGCGTGACGACGAGGGCGCGTGTCTCCCCTGTCGCCTCGTCGGCGAGACGCCGGGCGAACGCGGCGCACGTCGTCCCCGCGTCGATGAAGACCGCGCCTGTGGCCGGCACCAGAGGCAGCGCAGCGGCGGCGACGGCCGCCTTCGCGGCCTGGCGCACGCGCGCGCTCTCGGCGACGGGCCGTTCCTGGAACGCCTCGGGAACGACGGCACCGCCGTACGTCCTCGCGACCTTGCGATCCTCGGTGAGGCGGCCGAGGTCGCGGCGGACGGTGGAGGGCGAGACGCCGAGCGCCTCGGAGAGTTCGTCGACGTGTGTGACGCCCTCGCGCAGCAGCCCGAGCAGCGCGTCATGCCGCTGCCGGGTGCCGCGCCGGGTCTGGGGAGTCTGGGGAATCTGGGCGTTCCGGGGTGCTTGGGTCCCCGGGGTCCCGGGAGTCTCTGAGGTCTCAGGGTGCATATGTCTCACGGATCAGAGGTGCGAACGGGGCGTAGTCGACGGCGGCGAGGTACGCGGAGAGCATCGTGGCGTGGTCGGCCTTGCCGCTGCCCGCGATGTCGAAGGCGGTGCCGTGGTCGACGGACGTACGGAGGATGGGCAGACCGACCGTGACGGAGATGGTGCCGTCGAAGTCGTAGGTCTTGGCGGGGATATGGCCCTGGTCGTGGAAGTGCGAGAGGACGCCGTCGTAACGGCCGGTGAGGCCCTGGTGGAAGACGGAGTCGGCAGGGATGGGACCCGACACATCGAGGCCCTCGGCGCGGGTGCGCTCGCAGGCGGGCGCGAGGTGCAGGATCTCCTCGTCACCGAAGGCGCCGTTCTCTCCACCGTGCGGGTTGACGGCGGCGACGGCGAGACGCGGGCTCTCCGTGCCGAAGACCTTCAGCGCGGTGACCGCCTCCCTGATCGAGTGCGCGACGCGCTCCTCGGTGAGCTGGTCGAGGGCCTTCCGCAGCGCGACGTGCCTGGTGGTGAAGAAGATGCGCAGGTGGTGGCCCGGCACCCCGGTGTTGCGCACCACGAACATCGTGTCCTGGCGCGTGACACCGGTCAGCTCTCCGAGCATCTCCGTGTGCCCGAGGTGCTTTGTACCGGTCTGCCAGATGGCCTCCTTGTTGACCGGGCCCGTCACGATGCCGCTGACCTGGCCTGCGAGTGCGGCGCGCGTGGCGACCTCGATGGCCGTGACCGCTGCCTGCCCGGCGCGTGCGTCGACGGTTCCCCAGTCCGGCACGTCCCTGCCGAGGACACCGGTGTCGAAGATGTCGATGACTCCGGGGCCCGCGGGCGGCGTCGCGAAGTCGTCCACTTCGCGCACCTCGGCCTCAACTCCCGCCGCCCGCGCGCCGCGCCGCAACGCCGCCGCGTCGCCCACGGCGACACCGTGATGCCCCTCCTCCCCCGCCTGCGCTGCGAGGGTACGGGCGGTGATCTCAGGGCCGATACCGACGGGGTCTCCGAGGGTGACGGCAAGTACGGGACGAACCACGTTCTTCCTCCTGCGTGTTGAGGGTTCCGCTTTCCCGGCGGTCGCCGGGTGCGTGTGTACGGGATACGGATTGTGTATACGGGATGCGGAATTCGGGATGCGGGAGGCAGGAGGCGGGATTCCGGGCACGGGTTGTGGTCTGTGTGTGCGGGATACCGGATACGGACCGCGTGTACCGGATACGGGATACCGGATACGGGCCCCCCGCCTCCGTGCGTACGAGATACCGGACACGAGCCACGTATCCGGGATACGAGCCGTGTGTACGGCATACGAACCACGTATCCGGCATACGAAAGCCACCCGAGCGCACCGACCGAACCCCGCTCAGGCCGAAGGCGCCCGCTCAGGGTGGCGCCCCGCCCGTATCAGCGGCGCGCACCTGTCTGCGTGCCGCGGAAGCGGCCCGCCACAGGTGCGTCACGCAGGCGGACGTCGTACCGGCGTCGCCGACGAGTCCACCCTTGGTGACGACCGGCAGTCCGGCCCACGGGCCGCCGACGAAGGTGCCAGCGACGGCGAGCGGAACCAGTTCCTCCTCCACGTCGAGGCCATGTGCGCCGAGTTCCGCGAAGAGCGCGGCGGACACGTCGCCGCCGGTCGCGAACAGGCCGTCCACAGCGTGCCGTTCGAGTGCACGCCGTACGGTACGGGCGAGGGCGCCGGGGAGCCGTTCCGCCGCGTCCGGGCCGATGCGTTCGACCACGTCGGTGTCGTCCAGGACGGTCGCCAGCAGCACCACCTCTCCCGGGCGTGCCCGGCCCAGCGCTTCTGCCAGCTCCAGCGCCGCCTTCTCGGTGTCGTCCTGCCCCGGTGAGGCGGGCATACGGACGGCCGTGACGGGGTGTTCGGCGCGCAGGCGTGCCAGTTGGAGGCGGGTGAGCCGGGTGGCCGACCCCGAGACGGCGAGTACGGGGGCGCCCTCGGGCTGGTCGGCGAGGCCGAGGGCGCGCGCGAGTGCGACGGAAGCGGGCCCGGGGTCGACGCCGAGCCATACGGCCTCGGCCGGGGCAGCGGTGACGGCCGCCCTGGCGATGCGGTCGAGGTGTTCGGTGGTGAGCGCGTCGGCGATGAGCACCTCGGCGCCCCCGGCGAGCGACGTGGCGACCAGGGCACGCAGTTCGGCGGGCTCCCCGGTGACGGCTGCCAGCGGCAGATGCGCCGTACGCAGGGCCGCCTGCCGACCCAGTAGGGCCGCGACGTCGGAGGTGGGCAGGGGTGAGCGCGGGTCGCGGGCCAGCTCGGTCTCCTCCAGCCGTACACCGCCGAGGAGTTGACGGCCCTGTACGGTCTGCCGCCCCGCTTCGGGATGGGCAGGGGCGCAGAGCGCGACGGCCCGCCGTCCGGTGCGCTCCCGTACGGCGTCGAGGGCAGCCGCCGTGGTGGCTCCGAGGTTGCCGCGCAGGGTCGAGTCGACGCGGTTGCACACCAGTGCGGTCGGTCCGGCGGCGGCGATGGCGGCGCGCATCAGGGCCGCCGCCTCAGCCGGCGGACTGTGCCGGCTGTCGGTGCTGACGACGACCGCGTCGAAGCGCCGTGCGAACTCGGCCGCCCTGCCGGGACCCTGGTCGGCACCGAGGGTCACGGCGCGCATGCCGGTGCGGGCGAAGCCGGCTGCCGTCGCGTTGGCACCGGTCAGATCGTCCGCGACGACGAGCACACCCGTGCGCGGTGCCGCGCTCACAGGACCATGCGCGGCTCCGGCAGGACCACGTGCGGCCCTGGCAGGACCCTGTGCGGCGGTCACAGGACGACGCTCGCGAGGAGGAGCAGCGGGAGCGAGCCGAGCCAGACGGCGGTGGTGATACCGGACCAGCCGCGCAGCGCCGCGACGCCGTCGAGCCCTGTGAAGCGGGTCACGACCCAGAAGTAGGAGTCGTTGAAGTAGCTGAAGACCATCGATCCCGCACAGCAGCCGAGCGCGGCGAGCAGCGGCGAGATGCCCAGGCCCGGGACGAGCGGCGCGCTCACGGAGGCCGCAGTGATCATGGCGACGGTCCCGGAGCCCTGGGCGACGCGTACGAGCGTGGCGATCAGGGACGGTACGAGTACCCCGGGCAGGCTCCAGGAGGCGATGACCTCGGCGAGTTCGTCGCCGACCCCGGTGGAGCGCAGCACCTGCCCGAGCGCGCCGCCGGCACCGGTGATGAGAATGATCAGCCCGGCCGAGGCAGCGGCCTGCGAGAGCCAGCCGCCGACCTGCGTACGGGTCGTCCAGCGCGGGAGGAGAACGTAGACGGCGAGGACGAGGCCGATCAGCAGCGCGACCACCGGGTTGCCGACGAACGCCAGCGCCTCGGCGACGGGTGCGGGATCGTAGTCGTCACTTCCCAGCGCTTTCTGCGCGTTCTGGTCAACGGCGGTGGCAACGGTGTTGGCGACGATGAGCAGCAGCGGTACGAGCAGCGGGAGAAACGCCGTGAAGGCGGTCATCCGGTGCGGCTTGGCCCCCTCCGGCGGCTCACCGAGTGCGGCGGCCGGGTTGGGCTCGTCAAGTGGCGCTCCGGGGGCGGGAGTTCCCTCGCCCGTTCCCTCACCCGTTCCCCCTCCCGGGACGGTGGCGCCCCCGCCCGGCACGGTGGCGCCCCCTCCCCCCACGGTGGCGCTCGCGCGCGGCCCGTAGATCTCCTCGCGCACCTCGGGGAGCAGCTGGTCCTCCAGCCGGGGCCCGATCCAGCGCGCGTAGCCGACGACGACGGGGAGCAGCAGGAGCGCGAAGACCAGCCCGGCGAGGACGAGTCCGCCCAGGTCGGCGCCGAGGATGCCCGCAACCCCGAGGGGTCCCGGGGTGGGCGGGACGAGGTGGTGGGTGAGGGTCATGCCGCAGCCGAGCGCCAGGGCGAGGGTGACGTAGCCGAAGCCCTTGCGCCGGGCTATGGAGCGGGCGAGCGGGTTCATGATCACGTAACCGGAGTCGCAGAACACCGGGATGGAGACGACGGCGCCCGTCGCACCCATGGCCCATGGTTCGCGGCCCTTGCCCAGGGCACGGACAAACGCCTTGGCCAACGCGTCGGCAGCGCCGGAGACTTCGAGGATCTTGCCCAGCCCCACCCCGAGCCCGATGACGATGCCGATCGAGCCGAGCGTACTGCCGAACCCCTCGGTGATCGCCTCCATCACCTTGGTCGCGGGCGTGCCCGCCACAAAGCCTGTGACCAGGGCCGCCACGAGCAGCGCGAAGAACGCGTCGAGGCGCGTACGCAACACGATCACGACGATCGTGGCGATACCGAGTACGAGTGCTGCCAGTAGCTGAAGATCCACGCTGACCCTCCTCCATGCGGAGGGCCATCATGGACGGCCCGAGTTGCGCGGAACAACCACTAGGCACAACATTTCTCGCGCGTTCCGCGCAAGTAGCGCGCTCAGCGCAGCCCCGGAACCGGCAGCACAAAGGCCCGCACCCCGGACGACCGCCGCCCCAGGGAAGGGGCGACGCACCGTCGCGGGGTGCGGGCCTTCGCCGTACCGGGCTTCCGCCTCACGGGCCGTTGCCGGGCCGGGATTCCGCCTCAGGTGCAGTGAGATGTCAGGCGAGCTGGGCTTCCGCCTCAACCGTGGTGCCGACCGCCTGGACGACGGCGGCGATCTTGAACGCCTCCTGGATCGTCTCGCGGTCGACGCCGGCCTTGCGCAGCACCTGCTCGTGGGAGTCGAGGCACTGGCCGCAGCCGTTGATCGCGGAGACGGCGAGCGACCACAGCTCGAAGTCCGCCTTCTCGACACCGGGGTTGCCGATGACGTTCATCCGGAGACCGGCGCGCATGGTGCCGTACTCCGGGTCCGACAGCAGGTGCCGGGTGCGGTAGAAGACGTTGTTCATCGCCATGACGGCGGCGGCCGACTTGGCGGCGCCGTACGCCTCGTCGCTCAGGTTCTCGCGGGCCTCCGGCTCCAGCGCGCGCAGCGCGATGCCCGAACGGGACGCGATGGCGCAGGCCAGAACGGTGCCCCAGAGCTGCTGCTTGGGCAGCTCCGAGTTGCCTATGACAGAACCGAGGTTGAGCTTGAGGTCCTTCGCGTAATCCGGAAGGGCCTGCTTCAGATCATCGAGCGCCATGAAGGATCACTCACCGGCCAGCAGCGCGACCGGGTCGAGGGTGTCCTCGCCCTGGGTCCAGTTGCAGGGGCACAGCTCGTCGGTCTGCAGCGCGTCGAGGACCCGCAGGACCTCCTTGGGGTTACGGCCGACGGAACCGGCGGTCACCATCGTGAACTGGATCTCGTTGTTCTGGTCGACGATGAACACGGCACGCTGCGCGAAGCCGTCCTCGCCCTCGATGCCCAGCTCCCGCATCAGCTCGTGCTTCGAGTCGGCCATCATCGGGAAGGGCAGGTCGGTCAGGTCCGGGTGGTCCTTGCGCCAGGCGTGGTGCACGAACTCGCTGTCGCCGGAGAAGCCGAGGATCTGCGCGTCACGGTCGGCGAACTCGCCGTTCAGCTTGCCGAACGCGGCGATCTCGGTCGGGCAGACGAAGGTGAAGTCCTTCGGCCATGCGAAGACGACCTTCCACTTGCCTTCGTAGGTCTTGTGATCGATCTGCTCGAACTCCTTGCCCTTCTCCAGCGAGACGCAGGCGGTCAGATCGAACTCGGGGAACTTGTCACCGACAGTGAGCAACGCGCACTCCTTGCGAGGCGGAATGCCCTACTTGCGGGCATTCCTAGGGGTTGGACAAAACCACCCTCCCACAGACGGCATTGATCGCAGAAATAGCTAAGGTTGGTCGCGTTGATTGGAGTGACTTATCAGTGTCGGTACCCACGCAGACCCCCGTCGCCTCCCGTGCGCGCCAGCCCAGCATTGCCCAGTTGCGGGCCTTCGCCGCCGTCGCCGAGCACCTCCACTTCCGGGAGGCGGCCGGCGCGATAGGCATGAGCCAGCCCGCGCTCTCGGGAGCCGTCTCCGCTCTGGAGGAGACGCTGGGAGTGCGGCTGCTGGAGAGAACCACTCGAAAGGTACTGCTCTCACCTGCGGGTGAACGCATGGCCGTCCGAGCCAAGACGGTACTGCGGGCCGTCGGCGAGCTGATGAAGGAGGCCGAGGCCGCGCAGGCGCCGTTCACCGGAGTGCTGCGGCTCGGGGTGATTCCGACGGTCGCGCCGTATCTGCTGCCGACCGTGCTCGGGCTCGTACGGGCGCGCTATCCCGAGCTGGATCTCCAGGTGCACGAGGAGCAGACGGCCTCGCTGCTGGACGGACTGGGGCAGGGGCGGCTCGATCTGCTGCTGCTCGCCGTTCCGCTGGGCGCGTCCGGAGTGCGTGAAGTGCCCCTTTTCGAAGAGGACTTCGTGCTCGTCACGCCCTGTGACCATGAACACGCCGGTCGCCGGGATCTGCCGCGTTCCGCACTGCGCGAACTGGATCTGCTGCTGCTGGACGAGGGGCACTGTCTGCGCGACCAGGCGCTCGATGTGTGCCGCGAGGCCGGGCGCACGGGCGGTACGTCCGGTTCCACGAGCGCCGCCGGGCTCTCGACGCTGGTACAGCTCGTCGCGGGCGGCATGGGCGTCACGCTGCTGCCGCGTACCGCCGTGCGCGTGGAGACCGGACGCAACGAGTCGCTGCGTACCGCGTACTTCGCCGAGCCGGCGCCGCTGCGGCGCGTCGCGCTCGCGATGCGCGCCGGTGCCGCGCGCGAGGGCGAGTTCACCGCCTTCGCCGACGCACTGCGCGAAGCGATGCGGGCGCTGCCCGTACGCGTCATACGGCCCTGACCCGTCCTCGTCCTCGTCCCCGCCCCGGCACGCCCTGCCGCTCCCGGTGCGAGCCGGGCGAGTCATGCGTGCGCGTGGGCTCACGTGGCCGCCGCGAGTGCCGCGCCCCCGTGGTGCCCGGGTGGGCTCGCGTGCGCCGCGCGGGAGTTACTCCTCGCGCGGCGGGCGGCCTCTGCGGGGGTGGGGGCGTGTCTCCTTGGGGAGGCGGCCCGCTTCCTGGAGGGCGCGGCGCAGGATGTAGTCGATCTGCGCGTTGGTGGAGCGCAGTTCGTCCCCGGCCCAGCGCGCCAGCGCGTCGTGCATCGCCGGATCGAGCCGCAGCAGCACCTGCTTGCGCTGCCGCGCCCGTGGCGGCGGGACCGCGCCGCCGTCGCGCTCCTCCGTCACTGGTAGAGCGAGCCCGTGTTCAGCACCGGCTGGGGCGAACGGTCGCCGCACAGCACGATCAGCAGATTGCTCACCATCGCGGCCTTCCTCTCCTCGTCCAGCCGAACGAAGTCCTGCTCGGTGATGCGCGTCAGCGCGTCCTCCACCATTCCGCACGCACCTTCGACGATCTTCTTGCGGGCCGCGATCACAGCACCAGCCTGCTGGCGCTGGAGCATCGCCGAGGCGATCTCGGGAGCGTACGCGAGATGGGTGAAGCGGGACTCGATGATGGTGACACCGGCGGCCTGGACGCGGAGCGTCAGCTCGGCCGCGAGCTTCTCGGTGATCTCCTCGGCGTTGCCCCGCAGCGAGAGGCCGCCTTCCTCGTGCGCGTCATACGGGTACTCGATCGCGATGTGCCGCACGGCCGCCTCGGTCTGCGTGGAGACGAACTCGATGTAGTCATCCACGGAGAACGTGGCCTGCGCGGTGTCCTCCACCTGCCACACCACCACGGCTGCCAGCTCGATGGGGTTGCCGTAGGCGTCGTTGACCTTGAGTACGGCCGTCTCGTGGTTGCGGACGCGGGTGGAGATCTTGGTGCGGCTGGTGAGCGGGTTGACCCAGCGGAGGCCGTCCGTGCGGATGGTGCCGGTGTAGCGGCCGAAGAGCTGGACGACGCGGGCCTCGCCCGGCGCGACCATGTTGAGGCCCGCCATGGCGAACACCGAACCGATCAGCAGCACCACGCCGATGACGATCAGTACGGCGCCGCCGACCGAGCTGCCACCGGAGGAGACTCCGCCGCCGCCGACCACGGCTCCGACGCCGATGAGGAAACCGATCAGGCCCAGCAGCAGCGCGAGGCCCCCGGCGATGCTGTGCGCCGTGACCTCCCGCACCTCCGGCTTGGGCATCTCGGGCCCCTCCGGCTGGGCTCCGCCCGGTGCGCCTGCCGCGTCGTTGACGCTCATGAGTGCTCCCCCGTTCCTTCCAGTTGGTTTCATGCTTACTCGTCGCTAGCAATGTGATAACACATTAACCGTGAAGCGCGGCCCTGGCCAGCACGGGGGGCCAGCCAGGGCCGCGCGTCTCACCGACTCCCCCTGGAGAGAGCCCCGTTCACACCGTCGCCGTA
This sequence comes from Streptomyces iconiensis, assembly GCF_028657195.3. Lineage (GTDB taxonomy): Bacteria > Actinomycetota > Actinomycetes > Streptomycetales > Streptomycetaceae > Streptomyces > Streptomyces iconiensis. The sequence goes on along the minus strand of NZ_JANCPR020000022.1, from coordinate 67,025 downwards.
CGGGCGCCGTACTCCGCCCGCCGTACGGGCGCTGCCCCCGCACGCGCCACGGGAGCCGCCCCTCACTCCGTGCGCAGTCCCTCCGGGCGCATCATCCGCCACAGCGGCGGCATGCTCAGCAGGGTCACGAGGGCGATCAGCCCGGCGCCGACCCCCGCCATCGGCAGGAACACCGTCCAGTCGCTGACCGGCCTCCCTATCACCCGCAGCAGCGTCCAGCCGAGGCCGAGGCCGAAGACGGAGGCCAGCGCGAGCCCGAGCACGACGGGCACGGCGGACTGCCACAGCACCGAGGCGCCCAGCGTGGTCCGGCGTGTCCCGAAGGCCACGAGCACCGCCAACTGCCGCCTGCGCTCGCGCAGTTGCTCCATCATCGAGACGATCATGCTCGCCCCTATCAGCAGCATCACCCCCGTGGCCCCGGCGAATACGGCGCGTCCCACACCGGTGAACTCGCTGGAGACCTCGGTCTGCCGCATCGGCATCACGCTCACCCCGGGGTCGTTGCGGAAGACCGTCGTCCGTACGTTCTCCAGCGCCTCCGGGTTCTGGCGGTCGGTGTCGAGCCATGCGACGTACACCGAGTCCAGCTGCTCGGTCTTCATCAGCGAAGGGGTCAGCAGGACGCCTTCATAGGGGTCTCCCCAGACCTGGCGGGTGGAGGTGACGTCCCGCGCCGAGCGGGGGATCTTCCAGGTGGCCGTGCCCTTGCCCGACGGCTTCTTGACCTTGAGGCCGGTGCCCCGGGGCGGCACGAGGTCGCTCTTGCCCTTCCCCGGCCCCCGGGCGAGGAAGGACTGTCCCTCGTGACAGGAGCCGATCTTCGCCATCTCGCGCAGCGTGGCGCAGCTGCCGACCACGACCGAGACCATTCCGTCCTCGGGCTTGTCCGGCCCCACCACCTCGGGATACGCCTCGACGTACCCCGTCGTCTTCCTGACGCCCTCGGTGTTGCGCAGCGAGCGGGTCATCGTCTCGCCCGCGGTCACCGAGCTCTTGTACGCGGTGACCTGGACCTGTGCCTCGTCGCTGTTCAGCCCGTTGTCCACCGTTCTGGTGCTCTCGGCCTGCACCCCCGCGAACAGCATCTGGAGCGCTATGGCCCCGGCCACCGCGATGGTGATCCCGCTGACGGCGCGGGTCGCGGTGCCGCTGCTGAGCTGGAGGCGCCGCACGGCGAGCTGCCAGGACAGGGAGCCGCCGCGCATCCGGGCCATGAGCCGCTCCACCAGCCAGGGCAGCAGCAGCGCCACCCCGCTGAGCAACAGCACGACACCGCTGGCGACCTGGAACTCGTTGGCCCCTCCCTCCTCCACCGAGTCGGCGAGCGGAAGCAGCAGCAGCATGCCGACGGCGGGCGCCACCAGCCGCCACCACAGCCTCCGGGGGCGCGTCTCGCTCTCCCTGACGACGCCCAGCGGCTCGATCGTGACGCCTCGCAGGGCGAAGAGCGTGACCGCGACGGCGACGGCGGGCACCCCGAGGAGCACGAGCGCGCCGAGTCCGGGCGAGGGCACGATGTCGGAGGGGAAGACGCTCAGTTTGAACAGCTCTATCCCGGCGGCGAGTTCCCTGGCCAGCACGAAGAACGCGCCTCCGAACGCCAGCCCCAGCAGCGCGCCCACCAGGGACTCGCCGGCCGCGATCCTGCGCGCCATGGCGGTGTCGGCGCCGATCAGCCGCAGTGCGGCCAACCGCCGGTCCCGCCGTTCACCTCCGAAACGCGCCGCCGCCCCGATCAGGACGGCGATCGGCATCGCCAGCACCGCACAGGCCACCACCCCGAGCAACACGACGACGGGTTCCATGGCCTGGCGTTCCCGCGTATTGCCGAAGGCGTCCACCCGCATCGCGGCATGGCCGGCCTTCAGGTCGTCGCTGCCCAGGTAGAAGGCGAGATCGGCTGGGCCCGAGAGCCCCTCGGGTGCGATGGTGCCGACGACGCGCGCATCGAGCCGTCTGGCCACCTCCCGGCCCTCGTCGGAGTCCAGCAGTTCCTGGAGCCGGGGTGAGACGACGACCTCGCCCGGCTTCGGGACCCGGTCCATCCCCGGCGGGGTGGCCGGGTGCCGGCCCTCGGCCTGGAGCGTCCTCCCGTAAAGCTCCATGCCGTGGTAGTCGGTGTTGGCGTCGCCCGTGAGCACCGAGGTGTCGCTGGGCGCCTTCAGCTGGTGGTCCTGGCCGGGGCCCAGCTCGCGTGCGTCCGTACGTGCCTGCCGCTCGTCGATCATGTGCGGCACCGAAGCCGCCAGCAGCAGCATCACCACGCCCAGCCCTACGCCGAGCCCGGTGAGGACCGTACGCGCCACGCTCTGTCTGCCCGTGAGCGCGAAGCGCGCGCCCATCGCCAGGTCCCGCGCCCACACACGCGTCCCCCCGGAACGCTGTGGGTCGGTCATACGGCGCCCGCCAACATGGTCATGTCGCGGGCCTTGCCGTCGCGGACGACGACCTCGCGGTCGGAGTACGCGGCGACGCGGGACTCGTGGGTGACGAGCACGACGGCCGCCTGGGTCTCGCGGGCCGCCTGGGTCAGCAGCTCCATCACACGTTCGCCGTTGAGGGAGTCCAGGGCTCCGGTCGGCTCGTCGGCGAAGACGACGCGCGGGTTGCCCGCGAGCGCGCGGGCTATCGCCACGCGCTGGCCCTGACCGCCGGAGACCTGCCCCGGCCTGTGGTGGCGTACGTCGTCGACCTCCAGGCGCTCCAGCCACTTCTTGGCGCCTGCCTCGGCGTCCTTGCGCCCGGCTCCCGCGAGGCGCATGGGCAGCGCCGCGTTCTCCAGGCAGGTCAGCTCGGGCACCAACTGGCCGAACTGGAACACGAACCCGAAGTCCCCCCTGCGCAGCGCGCTGCGCTGTGCGTCGGACATGGAGGAGACCTGCTGGTCCCGGTAGGTGACCGTCCCCGAGTCAGGGGGCACGATCCCGGCCAGGCAGTGCAGCAGCGTGGACTTGCCGGAGCCCGAGGGCCCCATCACGGCCACGACCTCGCCCGCGTTGATGCGGAAGTCCGCGCCGTCGAGCGCGACGGTCGTGCCGTAGACCTTGTGCAACCCCTCGGCCTGGAGCAGCACCCCTGCGCCACTGCCGGCGCCTGTGCTGTCGGCGTGGGCGGATGCGGTGTGGGCGACCGCAGTCATGCACGGACCTCCTTGGCGAGCTTGTCGAGACGGGCAGCCGCCGTCTCCAGCCAGCGCAGATCCGCTTCGAGGTGGAAGAGCGCGTGGTCACAGATGAGCTGGTCGGCGAGATCGCCCATGGTCTTGCGGCGGGTCAGTTCCCGCATCAGGCGCAGGTGCTCGGAGCGCTGGGTGTCCAGCAGCCCCTGGCCGTCGCGGCCGGTGAGCAGGGCGAGGACGAGCTTGGTGTAGAGGGTGCTCTGCAGGTACGGCTCCGGCTTCTCCGGCGTCGCGAGCCATCCCTCGACATCGGTGATCCCGGCGTCCGTGATGGCGTACCGCTTCCGCTCGGGACCGCCGCCCGCCTCTATGCCGTCGACCTCCACCAGTCCGTTCTTCAGGAGACGGGACATGGTCGAGTAGACCTGGCCGTAGTGGAGCGGCCGGTCGTGGCCGAACTTCTCGTCGAAGGTCCGCTTGAGGTCGTAACCGTGACGTGGCCCGGTCTCCAGGAGGCCGAGCAACGTGTGACTGATGGACATGCGGAGCACTCTACCCCATGCGTATACACGACGTGTATAGCTGAGAAGGGTGAAGCAGCACACGACGGGTGAAGCAGCGCGCTCAGCGACCGCTCCCGATCCAGGGCCAGAGCCAGAGCCAGAGCCAGAGCCAGAGCCAGGATTCAGGCCCGAGCACCCGGCCCCCTCCACACCAGCCCCTCCCCCTCCAGTCCGGGCCCTCCCCTCAGCGCGCCGCCGCCCCCGAGGAGACCCCGGGGGCGGCGGTGGAGTACGGGTCGGGCCCTGGCTGCCGGTCAGCCGCCGTTGACCTCGGCGGCGATCCGGTCGCCCAGCGCCTTGTCGACGTTGCGCCAGTACTGCACGGCCCGGTCGAGCACCGGCTTGCTGACCCCGTTCAGCAGATGGCCCGAGACATTGCGGACGAGCCGGTCACGGGCGTCGTCGTCCAGGACGTGCCGGACCATCGTGCCGGGCTGGCCCCAGTCGTCGTCGTCCCGGCGCAGCGTGTACGCGTGGCGGACCATCTCGCTCTCCTCCACGCTCCAGCCCGCGACGGGCGCCCTGTTCGGGTCGGCGGCGGGGCCACCGTAGGAGTTGGGCGCGTACGGCCTGGCCACGTTCGGTGTGACGTAGCGCATCGGTCCGTCCTTGGCGTACGAGTGCACAGGCGCGTGCGGCCTGTTGGGCGGCAGTTGCGCGTAGTTGGGCCCGATCCGGTAGCGGTGGGTGTCCGGGTACGAGAAGAGGCGCCCGAGGAGCATCTTGTCCGGTGACGGCGCGATACCGGGGACCAGGTTCGAGGGCTCGAACGCGGCCTGCTCGATGTGGATGAAGAAATCCTCGGGGTTCTTGTTGAGCGTCATGCGGCCGACCTCGATCTCGGGGTAGTCGCTGTGCGGCCACACCTTGGTGAGATCGAAGGGGTTGAAGCGGTAGTCGGGCGCGTCGTCGAACGGCATGACCTGGACCTTCAGCGTCCAGGACGGGTGGTCGCCGCGCTCGATGGCCTGCCACAGGTCCCTGCGGTGGCTGTCGGCGTCGTCGCCCGCGATCCGGTCGGCGTCCTCCTGGGTGAGGAACTCGATGCCCTGGTCGGTCTTGAAGTGGTACTTGACCCAGAACTTCTCGCCCCCCGCGTTGATCCACATGTAGGTGTGCGAGCTGTACCCGTTCATGTGCCGGTAGGTGCGCGGGATTCCGCGGTCGCCCATCAGCCAGGTGACCTGGTGCGCCGACTCGGGCGAGAGGGTCCAGAAGTCCCACTGCATGTCGTTGTCGCGCAGCCCGCTGCCGATGTGCCGCTTCTGGCTGCGGATGAAGTCCTGGAACTTGATGGTGTCGCGTACGAAGAAGACCGGGGTGTTGTTCCCGACCATGTCGTAGTTGCCGTGCTCGGTGTAGAACTTCAGCGCGAAGCCGCGCGGGTCCCGCCAGGTGTCCGGGCTGCCCTGCTCCCCCGCGACGGTGGAGAAGCGGGCCAGCATCTCGGTGCGCTTGCCGGGCTGGAAGAGGTCGGCCCTGGTGAACTGGCTGACGTCGTTGGTGACCTCGAAGACACCGTAGGCGCCGCTCCCTTTGGCGTGAACCACGCGCTCGGGGACGCGCTCACGGTTGAACTGCGCCATCTTCTCGATGGCGTAATGGTCCTGGAGCAGGATCGGTCCGTCGGCTCCTACGGTGAGCGAGTGCTCGTCGCTCTCCACCGGGATGCCGACGTTGTTGGTGGTGTAGTCGGTCATGGAGCGTCCTCCCGCGAACTGACGAGGGTGAGTACGGGATCCGGAACCGCGTCCCCCCAGGAAAACGCTCCGACGCTCTGTCGGCAAGCATTGGACAGGGTCCATTTCTGGAGCACGTACAGCGCCGGGCAACCTCCCCACCCCGACCTGCGTCAGCGATCCGGGAAGGCAGATACTGGACGGCCGAGACCGAACGGCGGTTCTCGGACGCGCACGTAGGAAAGTGAGTAATGGGACTGGCAGCGGACGGCGGCCCGGCGCGCCCGCGCCGCACGTGGCAGCGGCTGCGCGCCCTCGCCCGGCACCCCTACTGGGACCCGCCCGACGCCTCCTGGGTCGTACGCCGCTGGCCAGGGCTCACCGCGATGTGCGGCGCGACCCTCTTCTTCTGGCTCTCGCTCACCCCCTCGCTCGTACCGCGGCCGTGGGCGCTCCAGGGCGTCATCGGCGGCATCACCGCCGCCATGGGCTACGCCGTCGGTGCCCTGCTCGACTGGCTGGTGCGGCTCGCGCACCGGGGGCTGCGCCGGCTGCCGCCCGTACGCCGCCCGCCCGGGCTGTGGCGGTACGCGCGCTGGAGACCCGGGCAGCGTGCGCGTGCCCGTGCCTGGCTGGCGTACTACGTGCTGAGCGTCGTCCTCACCATCGCCGCGCTGTCCTGGAGCGCGGACGCGCAGCGCACGCTGAGGGCCCTTCAGGAGATGCCGGAGACCCTGACCTGGCACTCGATGATGATCGCGCTGATGGCCATCGGCATCTGCTGGTTCCTGCTGGCCGTCGCCCGCGCGATACGCCTGGCGACCCGCAAGCTGATCCGGCTGCTGGGCCGCTATGTGCCGCGGCCCGTTGCCATCGCGGCGGGGCTGGCGATCAGCGCCACGGTCGTCGTCTTCGGTGCCAGGGACGTGGTCTTCGACCGGGGCGTCATCGACATCGCCGCGCGCCTCGCGGAGAGCACGGACAAGGACACCAAGGACGGCATCGTGCAGTCCGGTTCGCGCTATGTCTCCGGCAGCCCCGACTCACTGGTCGCCTGGGACGACCTGGGCTACGAGGGCCGCAACTTCACCGGGTCCTCGCTCAGCGCCCGCCAGATCACCCGCGTCACCGGCAAGCCCGCCATCCAGCCGATCCGGGTCTACGTCGGTCAGGAGTCGGCCGAAGGGTTCAGGGAACGCGCACGGCTCGCAGTGGACGAGCTGGAGCGCACGGGCGCCTTCGACCGCGAGGTGCTGGCCATCGCGGGGACCACGGGCAGGGGCTGGGTCAACTCGACCGACGCCGAGCCGCTGGAGTACATGCACGGCGGTGACACCGCGATCGTCGCCGTGCAGTACTCCTACCTGCCCAGCTGGGTCTCGTTCCTCGTCGACAAGGAGCAGGCCGGCCGCGCCACCCGCGCCCTGGTCGAGGCGGTGCGCGAGCGCCGGCTCCAGCAGCCTCCGGAGCGGCGGCCTCAACTCGTCGTCTTCGGCGAGAGCCTGGGCGCCTATGGCATCGAAGCCTCGTTCGACGGTCCCGACGACATGCTGGCCAAGGTCGACGGTGCGCTGCTGGCCGGATCGCCGAACTTCTCGCCCATCCGCGAGGACCTCACCGACCACAGGGACCCCGGCAGTCCGGTATGGCGCCCGGAGTACAGAGAAGGGCGCAACTTCCGCTTCGCGCAGTGGCCGGAAAAGGACTTCGTGCGCGCCGGGCCGCTCTCGGAGTGGAAGCGGCCCCGCGTCGCCTATCTCCAGAACGCCTCGGACGCGATCGTGTGGTGGTCGCCCGACCTCGCCTTCACCCGGCCCGAGTGGCTGCGCCCTCCCGTGGGCCCCGACGTGACCGACTCGGTCAACTGGTTCCCGCTGGTCACCTTCTGGCAGACCAGCGTGGACATGGCCGTCTCCTACGCCGTCGGAGCCCCCCACGGCCACCGCTACGGCAACGGCTCCGTGACCGGGTGGGCGGCCGTCGCCCCCGCCGAGGGCTGGACCGAGGCGGACACGGCCCGCCTCCAGCGCCACATGGACAGCAGAGAAGCGCCGTACTGACGTACGGAGGCACCGTGCGCCTCCCGCGCACGGTGCCTCCCAGCGGGCCGGTACGCGCTCCCGGCCCCGTTCTCGCTGTCCCCCGTTACGAGCCGCGTGCTCAGCGCGCAGGAGCCGCGTCCTCCGGCGGGATCACTTACGGGCCGCGTCCTCCGGCCCGTTCCCCTCAGCCGGGGGCGTGCCCGCGTCCTGCTCCCCCGGTCCTTCCGTCCCGTCGTCCTCTCTCTGCGCCTCGGCCTCCCGCAGTTGGCGCATGGCCTGTTCCTGCGCGTACCCCTTCAGATAGCCGACCACGGTGTTGAGGACGGCGACCAGCGGGACGGAGACGACGGCGCCGGGGATGCCGGCGATCAGACCGCCGCCCGTCACGGACAGCACCACGGCCAGCGGGTGCACCCGCACGAGGCGGCCCAGGATGAACGGCTGGAGGATGTGGCTCTCGATCTGCTGGACGACCAGGACGACGGCCAGCGCGAGCAGCGCGGTGAACGGGCCGTTGGTGACGAGCGCGACGACGACGGCCAGCGCTCCGGAGATCACCGCGCCCACGATGGGGATGAACGCGAACAGGAAGATGAAGACGGCCAGTGGCACGGCCATCGGCACTTCGAGGAAGTAGAGGCCGATCCCGATGAAGACGGCGTCGATGAGGGCCACTATCACCGTGCCCCGCACATAGCCGGTGAGCGTGGCCCAGGCGCGCGGCCCCGCACCCGCGACGCCGTCACGCGCCGTGTAGGGGACGAACTTGAGCGCCCAGTTCCAGATACGGCGGCCGTCGTAGAGCAGGAAGAGGGTCACGAACATCGTCAGCAGCGCGCCGGAGAGGAACTCGACGACGACGGTGACGCCCTCGATACCGGCGGTGGTGACTTCCTTGCTGTTGTCACCGAGCCAGTCGCTGAGGTTCTTGGCGATGTCGTTGATCTGGTCCTCGGAGACATGGAACGGACCGTTCAGCGCCCAGCTCTTCAGCTCCTGGATACCGTCCTGCACCTTGTCGGTGAGGGTGTCGAGGTTCTCCATGACCTGCCACACCACGAACCAGCCGACCAGGCCCATCACGATGAAGCCGCCGATGAACGTGATCGCGGTGGCGAGTCCGCGTGCCAGCCCGACGCGCCGCAGCCGCGCGACGGTCGGCTGGAGCAGCGCGGTGATCAGCAGTCCGGCGGAGAACGCGATGATCAGCAGGCTTATGGTGCTGACGACCTTCATCAGCACCCAGATGACACCGGCGAGCACCAGCAGCCGCCACCCGGCCTCGGCGGCGACCCGCATCCCCCACGGCACGGCTGCCGCGGGCTCGGGCTTGGCCGCTATGGCGGGGGCGTACTTCGGCGGCGGGGGCACATAGTCGCGCGCACGGGCCGACTTACGTGCCCCGACGTCCGCCTCGGCGTCGGCCTGGGCACGCCCCGCCGCCTCGTTGGACACCTGCGGATCGACATCCGGCCCCGCGGGCCCGTCGGGTGCCCCTGGCTCGCCCTCCTCAGCGCGCCGCTCGGCCGCCTTCGCGGCCCAGCGACCCACGGCCGACCTGAGCCTGTCCATTCTGCTCGTCATTCCGCTTCCTCCGCCCCCCTGGCCATTGGCTTCGCCGTGTGAGGGACGACGTTACCCGCGCTCATGGTTGCTTCTTCACCGGACGCGACGGGGGGCGCCCGTCACGGTGAGGCGGCCAGGTGAGGCGTCGGGGGACCGTGACGCACGAATGCCCCCCGCTGAACCGGACGGGCCGGACCGCGAGGGGCATCGCACTGAGCCGTGACGGCTCGCAAAGCTATGGGGTATGGCTCAGTACCAGTGGTTCGCCTGCCAGAACTGCCACGCGCCACAGGGGCTGTCGTAGCGGTCGTTCATGTAGTTCAGGCCCCACTTGATCTGAGTGGCGGGGTTGGTCTTCCAGTCGGCGCCGGCCGAGGCCATCTTCGTACCGGGCAGCGCCTGGACAAGACCGTAGGCACCGGAAGAAGCGTTGGTCGCCTGGTAGTTCCAGCCGGACTCGCGCTCGACGATCTCCGAGAAGCACTGGTACTGCCCGCCGCCGACGATCTGCTTGGCCATCGCCTGGACTTCGGACGTGGAGTACGAGGACTTCTGGGCGAAGTCACCGGGGTCGGACCGGGACTCAGAACGGCTGGACGCCGTCTTGATCTTCTCCCGCTCCTTGGCCTTCTTCGCCGCCTTCTTGGCCGCGGCTTCCTTCTCTGCCTGGGCCTTCTTGTCCGCTGCGTCCTTGGCGGCCTGCTTGCGGGCGGCTTCCTCGGCGGACTTCTTCGCCTCGGCATCAGCAGCCGAGGACGCTGTGTCCGCCTGCTGCGTCAGGGACGCCGTCTGCACCTGGGCCTGTTGGCCCGCCGGTATGTCCTCTAGGAGCGTCGCCTCAGCGGCTGTGGCCTCGACATCGTTCGACGTCTGGCCCTGGTCGCTGCCTGCGGCAACCCCGACGACGGCGCCGACGGTGGTGACCGCGGTGGCGGACGCCACGGCGAATCCCCGGACCGAAATCCGAGCAGTCACACGGTTTCCTTCCAACATGCCCGCTGGGGTGACCTCGCGGGCGCAATCGTGCCCCTGGCGCTGACCTCCCTCGTACATGGCCACGAGAGGTACTGGCCCGGTTGGGCACCCCGGGTGGGGAGCCCGCGTGGTACTTCGGGCGGCATACGGCGTTGCTGCTGTTCAGTTCTGTACTGCCTTGCGGTGCCGCGCCCTTGGGGGTGCGGCGGTGCCGTATGCGGGGCCTGACAGAAACCACACCCTGCCGGACGCGGACGCACAGAAGCAATTCCATGTTGAGTGGGAAAGCTCACAGGGCGTTTGGGGCTGAGGTTTCGCGGAAACACGGGCGTAGCCGGACCTCCTGCGGTTAGGCTGCTCCGCCCTCCCACGAGAGACCCGGCTACACCGGTCTGCTCAATTCCCGCTATGCGCCCCTGGTTGACGCTCTTTCGCCTATCGTATGGGGCGCTCTTCGCGTCATACGCGGCCCTCTTCGAGCATTTCGGTGACCAGCGCGGCAATGGGCGAACGCTCCGAGCGGGTCAGGGTGATGTGGGAGAAGAGGGGATGCCCCTTCAGCCGCTCGACCACGGCCACCACTCCGTCGTAGCGCCCCACCCTCAGGTTGTCGCGCTGCGCCACGTCGTGCGTGAGCACCACCCGTGACCCGGTACCGATCCGCGAGAGCACGGTCAGCAGTACGTTCCGCTCCAGCGACTGCGCCTCGTCGACGATGACGAAGGCATCGTGCAGCGAACGGCCCCTGATGTGGGTGAGCGGCAGCACCTCCAGCATTCCGCGCCCGACGACCTCGTCGATGACCTCACGGCTCGTGACGGCCGACAGGGTGTCGAACACCGCCTGCGCCCACGGGTTCATCTTCTCGGCCTCGGTGCCCGGCAGGTACCCCAGGTCCTGTCCGCCCACCGCGTACAGCGGCCTGAAGACCATCACCTTGCTGTGCTGCCCGCGCTCCAGGACGGCCTCCAGGCCCGCGCAGAGTGCGAGCGCGCTCTTGCCCGTGCCCGCGCGCCCGCCCATCGACAGGATGCCGACCTCGGGGTCGAGCAGCAGATCGAGTGCGATGCGCTGTTCGGCGCTCCTGCCCTTGATGCCGAACGCCTCGCGGTCGCCGCGCACCAGCTTGATGCGCCCGTCGGCCGTGACCCTGCCCAGCGCCTTGCCCTTCTCCGACTGGAGCACCAGGCCCGTGTGCACGGGCAGTTCGGGCGCGTCCAGGGGTACGGGCACGCTCTCGGCGGCGAACAGCTCGTCGATGTCCTCGCCGGGGAGGGTGAGTTCGGCCATGCCGGTCCAGCCGGAGTCGGTGATGGCCAGCTCGGCGCGGTACTCCTCGGCCAGCAGGCCGACCGAGGACGCCTTGATGCGCAGGGGCAGGTCCTTGGAGACGACGGTGACGTCGAACCCCTCGGCCTGGAGGTTCCTGGCGACGGCCAGGATCCGTGAGTCGTTGTCCCCCAGTCTGAAGCCGGCCGGCAACACCGTGGTGTCCGAATGGTTCAGCTCGACCCTGAGCGTGCCGCCCTGGTCGCTGAGTGGGATGGGCGCGTCGAGCCTTCCGTACCTGATGCGGTACTCGTCGAGGCGGCGGAGAGCCTGCCGGGCGAAATAACCTAGCTCCGGATGCTGGCGTTTGGCCTCCAGCTCGGTGACGACGACCACGGGGAGCACAACCTCGTGCTCTTCAAAACGGTCCATGGCCGCCGGGTCCGCGAGCAGCACGCTGGTGTCGATGACATACGTGCGCCGGTCGGACTCGCTGCGCTTCTTGCTGATCACCACGGTTGGACGTACCCCCTCGGATGAGGTCGGGGAGCGACGGCGTCGCGGGGGAAGAGACCGGACCTGACCCGTATGGCACGGGCCGGGTACCGGCCCTCCGCGTCCTCCGTCCGGACCACGCGCGCGAGGTGCTGCACGCGGTCCCGGCGGGCGTCCGTGGTGTGCAATCGGGCCTCCCGGTGACCGCCACCCATAGAAGGGGTGCGGTCTTGAGGGGATATTCCCCCGGGAGTGGTGGAGCATGCAACGGCCCGGTATGCCCGCACTCAGCGGGCATACCGGGCCAAAGCTTGCTTCTCGCTCTCCGTGCGTTCGCTCTCCGCCGGGAGATCAGTTCCCGTAGCGGCGGTGGCGCTCCCCGTAGTCACGCAGCGCGCGCAGGAAGTCGACCTTGCGGAAGCCGGGCCAGAAGACTTCGCAGAAGTAGTACTCGGAGTGCGCGCTCTGCCAGAGCATGAAGCCCGAGAGGCGCTGCTCACCGCTGGTACGGATGATGAGGTCGGGGTCGGGCTGGCCCCGGGTGTAGAGGTGCTTGGAGATGTCCTCGACCGTGAGGTTCTCCGCGCAGTCGTCCAGGCTCACCCCGTGCGCCGCACGGTCCATGAGGAGGGAGCGGACGGCGTCGGTGATCTCCTGTCGTCCGCCGTAGCCGACGGCGACGTTCACGAGTATCCCGTCGACGTCCCCCGCCTTCTGCTCGGCCTCCTTGAGCACCTGCTGGGTGCTGTCGGGCAGCAGGTCCAGCTGGCCCACGTGGTGGACGCGCCAGCGGCCGTCGGCCGCCAGGTCGCGGACGGTGTCCTCGATGATGCCGACGAGGGGCAGCAGCTCGCTGTCGGGGCGGTGGAGGTTGTCCGTCGACAGGAGCCAGAGTGTGACGACCTCGACATCGGTCTCCGAGCACCAGCCGAGCAGCTCCTGGATCTTCTCGGCACCTGCCTGGTGGCCCTGCTCGGCCGTACCGCCGGAAGCGCGTGCCCAGCGCCGGTTCCCGTCGAGGATGACGCCGATGTGCTTGGGCACCTGTGCGTGGTCGAGACGGTCCTCAACCCGGCGCGCATAGAGCTTGTACACCAGGTCGCGCAGCTTCATGGGAATGCCAGCCCCTCCGTGCCGAGTCGGAATTCCAGAACCTTACTGCCGTTCGGGCTGACGTACGAAGCCGGGCCGGTCAGGGGTGGTGATAGGAAAAGGCATATGACTCACGGCACCTCATACCCCACGCCGATCCCTTCGGCGGTCCCCTCGGACACGCTCTACCGGGCCGAAGGAACGCGCTACGACACGATGGAGTACCGCCGTACGGGCCGCTCGGGGCTGAAGCTCCCGGCCATCTCGCTCGGCCTGTGGCACAACTTCGGCGACGACCGCGCCCTGGAGACCCAGCGCGCCATCCTGCGCCGCGCTTTCGACCTGGGCATCACCCACTTCGACCTCGCCAACAACTACGGCCCGCCGCCCGGCTCAGCCGAGCTGAACTTCGGCCGGCTGTTCGCGCAGGACTTTCGCCCTTATCGTGATGAATTGGTCATATCCACCAAGGCCGGCTATCTGATGCACCCGGGACCCTACGGAGAGTGGGGCTCGCGCAAGTACCTGCTGTCCTCCCTCGACGCGTCGCTCAGCCGCATGGGCCTCGACCACGTCGACATCTTCTACTCGCACCGCTTCGACCCCGACACCCCGCTGGAAGAGACGATGGGGGCCCTCGCCACCGCCGTCCAGCAGGGCAAGGCCCTGTACGCCGGCATCTCCTCCTACAACGCCGCACGCACCCGCGAAGCGGCCAGGCTGCTACGGGAGATGGGAGTGCCCGCGCTCATCCACCAGCCCTCCTACTCGATGATCAACAGGTGGACCGAGGACGACGGGCTCCTCGACGCGCTGGAGGACGAGGGCATGGGCTGCATCTCGTTCGCGCCACTCGCGCAGGGGCTGCTCACCGACAAGTACCTCGCCGGGGTCCCCGAGGGCTCCCGGGCCTCCCAGGGCAAGTCCCTGGACCCCGCCCTCCTCACCGACGAGGTCGTACGGCGCCTGCGCGGCCTGCACGCCCTCGCCGAGCGCCGCGGCCAGTCCCTCGCCCAACTCGCACTGCGCTGGGTGCTGCGCGATCCCCGTATGACCTCGGCGCTCATCGGCGCGAGCAGCGTGGCCCAACTCGACACCAACGTCGCCGCGTTGCGCGCCGCGCCGCTCGACGACGCCGAGCTGCGCGAGATCGACGAACTCGCCGTGAGCGAGCCCGGCACCAACATCTGGTCGGCGAGCAGCTCCGCCTGACGGGAAGGGAACGAGAAGGGGCCCGTGGAGCCGGGCCCCGGAGGAGCGCGAGCCCCTCAGAACGTAAAAGCGGGCCGGTCCGTGGGGGGATACGGACCGGCCCGAGGGGGGGTTTCCACCTTAGCCCCTCACACACGATGATCCGCACACGAACGACCGTGTCGTGCAAGCGGATCGGCGCCGTTCAGACGGCGAGACCACCCAGTACGGCGCCCCCCAGAGCCCCGAGCACCATGAACGGGCCGAAGGCCAGATCCGTGCCGCGCGCGGCACGCCCGGCCAGCATCAGCGCGACGCCATACAGGGCCAACAGCAGAAAGCCGAGGAAGGCTCCGGCGAAGAGCACCCCCCAGCCGTACCACCCAAGGGCTACCCCGAGCGTGAGCGCGAGCTTGACGTCCCCGAAGCCCATGCCGCGCGGGTGGACGAGGTGGAGCACATAGAAGGACCCCGCCAGCACCACGCCCCCCAGGAGCGCGCCCCGCCAACTGCCCCCGGCGGCAGGCAGCAGCGCCGCGAGCCCGAGCAGTGCGGCCGTTCCGCCTGCGAGGGGGAGGGTGAGGAGGTCGGGCAGCCGCCGCACGCGGAGGTCGACGGCGGCGAGCAGCAGCGCGCACGGGGCCGCCAGCAGCCATACGGCCAGTTCGGGACGGAGGCCGACGGCGGCGGCCAGTGCGGCGCACACAAGTGCGCCCACAAGGACAAGAGCACTCCCGCCGCTCCCGTACGCCCCCGTACGGCCCTGGTGTACGGCGCACTCGGGACACCGTGCGGGCCCGAGGCTGCCGCGTAACCCCCGGCGCAGCGGGTGCCCTTCGGGGCACGTACGCCGCCAGGGCTCGTCGGGTTCGACGGCGAGGCGGTACACGGCACGCGGCAACAGCGCACCCGCCGCGGCTCCGTACGCGGCGGCGCCCGTAAGCAGTACCCATGGCAGCGACACGCGGTGAGCCTACGGGGCCGTACCGGAGCCCCGGAACGTGCGGCGGTACGCCTGCGGAGTCGTATCGAGCCGCCGCAGGAAGTGGTGCCGCAGCGCTGCCGCGTTGCCGAATCCGGCGCGCGCCGCCACCGCGTCGACGGTCAGCGCCGTGTCCTCCAGCAGATGCTGCGCGAGCAGCAGCCGCTGGCCGAGCATCCACTGGTACGGCGTCGTACCGGTCTCCTGATGGAAGCGGCGCGCGAACGTACGGGGCGCCAAGTGCACGTGCGCGGCGAGGAGTTCGACGGTCATCTCCTCGTCGAGGTGCTCCTGCATCCACGTCAGCGCCGTGCCGATGGCGTCTTCCCCGCGCACGGCGGGCAACGGGTGCTCGATGTACTGCGCCTGGCCGCCGTCGCGGTGCGGCGGTACGACCATGCGCCGTGCGACGGCGTTGGCGACCTTGCTGCCCTCCGCCTCGCGCAGGAGATGCAGGCACGCGTCGATCCCGGCTGCCGTGCCGGCCGAGGTGATGACGGGGCCCGCGTCGACGTACAGCACATCGGGCTCGATACATGCCGTGGGATGGCGAAGGGCGAGGTTGTCGACGTGCATCCAGTGTGTCGTGCACCGGCGCCCGTCCAGCAGCCCTGCGGCTCCCAGCACGAAAGCCCCCGTGCAGACGCTGAGTACGCGCGCTCCCCTGTCGACGGCGTCCCGAAGCGCCTGGAGGAGCGGTTCGGGAAAGCCGTCGCGCGTGGCGTAGTCGCGCCCAGCGGGCACCGCGATCAGGTCGGCCTCCGCGAGACGTTCGAGGCCGTACGGGGTGTTCATGGTCACGCCCGGATTGACCCGCAGCGGCTGGGGTTCGGCCGCGACGAGCGCGAAGTCCTGGACGGGCAGCCCCTGGTCGCTGCGGTCGGCGCCGAACACCTCACAGAGGACGCCGAGTTCGAACGCGTTCACCTCGTGAAGCAGCACGGCTGCCACGTTCTTCAGCATGCTGCCCAGTGTGGCAGCAATTCGACGACAGTGGACTGTGCTGCCACTGCCGGGAAATGGACGACCCGGCCAGCCTGGAAGGCATGGAACACCTCCTCGCAAACACAGCGGACATCACCCTGACCGTCCTCGTGCTGGTGGGCCTCACCACGCTGCTGGCACTCCCCGCGCTGCTCGGCCAGCGCCGCGAGTGGCGCGTCGACCGGCAGCTGCGGGACGCCGAGCGCGGCGCGTACGACCCCGCGCCCGGGGGCGGCTCGGGCAACGGTCGTAGGGAAGACCTCGTCGCGATTCATCTCACATCGCGCGATACCCCCGGAACGCGGCAGCGCCGCCACCTGCACCGCAGCCTGAATCAGGGGCCACAGCAGGCACGTTAACCACCTGCCGCTGTCAGTGCGGGCCCGTACTGTGGAGCCCATGAAGACGACTCCCAGCGGGCCCGGAGCATCCGGCGCGACCGGGGAGTCCGGCGAGGACGCCGGGCTCCCCGAGCCCTCTGTGCCCTCTGTGCCTACGGCGGATGCGGCGAACGAGGCGATCCGGCGGTTCGTCGCCGGCCGGACGCTCTGGTCCAAGGAAGCCCTCGCCGAGCTGGACCGCCTGCGCGGGCAGTGGCAGCGTGCCGTGCGGGCCGAGATGGTCAAGGCGGCGTGAGGGCCGCCGCCTTGACCATCCCCCTCTCTCTCCCTCGTTCCTTTCTCCCTCGCCTTCTCCCTCCCTGTCTCCGCTGATCCCTGTCGCGTCGGGGTAGGGCCCATGTGGGTCCGTGTGCAGCCCGTGGAGGCCCGTTGTCCTGAACGGGGTCTCGCCACCCGCTCCTTGATCCGCAAACATGTACGAGGACGCGGGATCCGCGGTGGCCATGCGTCATGGGGAGACGGAGTGCTAGGTGAAGAAGTTGGGACAGTGGGCGCGGCAGCGCTCGACGCGTGGGCGTGCCGCGGGTGAACAAGCCGTGCCTGAACGGCCCGCGGGTGGACGGCCCGCGCATGACCATGCCGCGCGTGAACGGGACACCGCCCTCGCGTCGGAGCCCGTGCCTGTGCCTGTGCCCGTCGGCGAGGGCTCGGGAGGCGCGGAAGACACAGGGAACGCCGGGGACATCCGCTGCACCGGGGACACCGAAGTCGGCGGGACCAGCGGGTCCGGAGCGGCCGGCGGGGCCAGCGGGCCGGGTGGGCGTGCCGAAGGGGAGGGGCTCGACCCGGACAGCCCCAAGGAGCGGGCGCGGCGCGGGCGTTGGCGGCTGGTGGTCGCGGGGGCCCTGTTCGCGACGTTGATCCTGCCCAAGGTGATCAGCTCGGCCGACTACACCGACCCCGCGGCGGCCCAGCCCTCCCCCAGTGGCAGCTACGCCACCGGCGTCCCCAGCTACCCGACCACCAGCCCGTCAGGCGGGCCCTCCGGCGGGCCCACGCTCCCCTCGTCGCCCACCTCGCCGCTCCCGACGTCCAGCGAGCTGCCGAGCCCGCCTTCCGAACCGGCGCCCGGCGCCGGCGCCACCGGCGATCCGAAAGGTGCCGCGTTCCGCTCCGTCGAGGCAGGGCAGTGCCTGACCGTGCACAGCAACGGCCGGAGCTGGAGCCGGCCGGCGCCGAGCGCGGCCACACGGGTCGACTGCGGGAGCGACCGGGCGTACGTTCGCGTCACCGCCGTACGCGAGACCGGAGGCACCTGCCCCTCGGGCAACGGGCGTGCCACCTGGTCCGGCGGCGGCAAAGACCTGTGCCTGACACGGCAGTTCCGCACCGACCAGTGCCTGCTCGCCGAGACCGCGTCGGGCGAGGTGCGCGCCGCCCTCATGTCGGCGCCCGCGTGTTCGACGAAGCGCCCCTCCGGCCGGTACGACCGCCTGCTCACCATCACAGGGGTCCACGACGACGACACCCCCTGCCGCCGGGACAGCGGCGACCGTACGCCGTACTGGACCTGGAAGGTCGACGGCGGCGAACGCGTCCTGTGCGCGACCGAGGCGACCGGGGCGGCCGGGGCCAAGAAGGACGGCGGCAAGGGCGCGGGCTAAGGCGCCTTGTCCGGCTCGGGTGAGGGGTCCTCGCCCCCTGTGGGCGCGGGGCCCTCGCCCGGTGCACTCAAGGGCTCCTCGCCCAGGGAATCCCCGGGCAGGGAATCCCCGGTCAGTGGCTCCCCGGTCAGGCCGTGCTGGCCGACGCGGGTGGCGACCGCGAGCGTGACCGCCGCGAGGACCAGGGCGAAGGGGAGCGCCGCGCCCGCGAGAGCGAGGTAGGGGACGGCCGAGGCGGTCGCCACGAGGCAGTACAGGGCGCCCATGAGGGACAGGAAGCACTGGGTACGGGGCGGGCCCTCCCTGTTGAGGCGTACGACGAGTGCCGCGCAGACCGCCGCCCACAGCGCGGCACGCGGCTCGTCGAAGCTGAGCGCGTCGCGCAGGTCACCGGCCAGCCGGAACCACCACTGCTCGCCGAGCGACGCCTGCATACGGGGGAACCCGTCGGCGTAGCCGGGCAGTTGGGAGGCGTCCCGCACCTTCTGGCCGAGGCCGGCGACGTCCTCGCGTACGAACTCGGTGATCAGCAGCAGTGCTCCACCGAGCGCCTGTGCGACGCCCGCCGTCCAGCTGACCGTCCAGCCACGCAGCCGTGTGCGCGCTGGACCCTTGTGCCCGCCCCGGTCGGCGGCCGGGCCGGCGCTCCGGTCGGCGCCCACGTCCGGGCTCGCTCCGTCGCCGGCCACCGGTGCGTCTCCCGCACCCGGCTCGCCGCCCACGCCCGCTTCCGCCCTCGTGTCCGCCGCCACACTCATCACCCGTACCCCCCGATCGCCCACCCACCACCGCCTGTCCATGATCAGTTGAAACCGCCGCCAGGTCGAGAGCCGGGAGCCATCAGTCGGCGAACCCGACCGGGGGTCGTCACGCGCCGCCTCACGGACAGAAGCTGACCGCAAGGGCTTCTAGCCTCCTGGTATGACGACGCAGCCCGACGCCTCACTCCCGCAGCTCGCCTGGACCGATGTCAACGCCGCGCGGCTGGCCCGTAACCACCTCTCCGCATCCGCCACCGGCCACGACCCGGCGAGCGTGGCGAGCGCGATGCTCGGGGCGCATGCGCAGGTGATGTCGGCCGCCGAGGTGTCCCTGGCGACCAGGATGGAACCGGGTACGACCCGCCAGGACGTACGCGAGGCGCTGTGGACGGAGCACGCGCTGGTCAAGACGTACGGACCGCGTGGCACCGTACATCTGCTGCCCACACACGAACTGCCGCTGTGGACCGGGGCGTTGTCCGCGATTCCCCGGCCGACCGGGATACCGGCCAAGGCGCGCGACGGTTCACCGCTTCTCACGCCCGACCGGCTCGACGCGGTCGTCGCCGCCGTCGGAGACGCGCTGGCAGACGCCGAACTGACCGTTGACGAGCTGACGGACGCGGTCGCCGAACGGGCCGGGGCGTGGGCGGCGGACCCGGTGATGGAGGCGTTCCAGGACGGCTGGCCACGCTGGCGGGCCGCCACGGCGCACGCCGCACACGCGGGCGTGCTGTGTTTCGGCCACAACAGAGGCCGGAAGGTCACCTACACCAACCCGCACCGCTGGCTGCCCGGCTTCCGCCCCCTCGCTCCCGAGGTTGCCCTCACCCGACTCGTTCGCCGCTACCTGTACACCTACGGGCCCGCCCACCCGGCGCACTTCGCGAAGTGGCTGGCGGCGCCCACCGGTTGGGCCGCCGCGCTGTTCGCCTCACTGGAGGGCGAGGGTGAGGTGGAACGGGTCGTGCTGGAAGCGGGCGGCGAGCGCAGCGAGGCTTGGCGTGTGGCGGGCGAGGCGGTTGAGGCCCGCGATACGGCGGCGCCTGTTCCCGCCGTACGGCTGCTGCCGTACTTCGACGCGTTCACCGTGGCGAGCCAGCCTCGCGAGCTGCTCTTCCCCGGCCGTGCGTACGAGCGGGCGCTCGCGGGCGGGCAGGCGGGCAACTACCCCGTACTGCTCCTCGACGGCACCGTCGGCGGCGTCTGGCACCAGCGCCGCTCCGGCCGCCGCCTCCAGGTGACGGTGGAGCCGCTGCGCCCCCTCACGCCCGACCGGCGCACCGCGCTGGAGACGGAGGTGGAACGGCTCGCCCACATCCAGGAGGCACGCGCCGAGCTGACGGTGGGGCCCGTCACCGTGGGGGCGCATGCGTGAGGCGGAGCGGGGACGCACCGCGGGAGGAAGCCGTGGGAGACGCGGCGTGCGGGTGCCGGCACCCCATGGACCGGGTGCCAGGCACGTGACGCCGGGGGCGTCGGGCGCGCGGCATGCGATGTCGGGGGCGCGTCGGGCGTGAGGCACGTGACGCCGAGGGCTTCGGGCGTGCGGCACGCGGTGGGGCCTCTGCCAGTCTTTGCCTCAAAGGCAAGGACTTTTGCCTTCTAGGTAAGCCTGTGCCTTAATCGGCGATATGAGCCCAGACCCGCACCAGCGCGAGGCTGCCGACGCGCTCGACGCTGAGCCCGGTTCGGAGCCGCCCGGCTCCGCGTCGGCCGGTTCGGAGCCGCCCGTTTCCGCGTCGCCCGGCTTCGCGGCCCGGATGCGCCAGCTCCGGCGGCGCGGCGGGCTGAGCCTGGAGGCGTCGGCACGCCGGGCCGGGCTCTCCCCCGCGCACCTGTCCCGCCTGGAGAACGGGAAGCGGCAGCCGTCCCTGCCGCTTCTCCTCACTCTCGCACGCGTCTACGGCACCACCGTCGGTGAACTGCTCGGCGAGAGCCACGAGGCCGCCGACCCCGTCGTACGCGGGGCCGACATGGAGCCCGTCGACGCGGGCGGCTGGCGCTACCGGCAGGCCGGCCTCGCGGGCCGGGCCATGCAGGCCCTGCGGGTGCACGTGCCGCGCGGACCTCAGCGTGATCTCGTACGCGTCCACCCCGGTGAGGAGTGGATCCACGTGCAGAACGGTGAGCTGCGCCTGACGCTCGGCGGGGTGGTGGAGGTACTCCAGCCCGGCGACTCGGCGCATTTCGACTCGCTCACCCCGCACCGCCTGGAGGCCGCCGCACCCGAGGGCGCTGACCTTCTCTTCGTCCACACCCTCCTCCAGTCCCCCGTCGCCGACCTGTGCATCAGCGGACTGACCAGGCACGCGCCCACCACGCGCGACCTCCATCGAGCAGAGAGGCCCTCGCCATGACGGTCCCCGCACCCAAGCCCCAGCGGAAGCCGAGGGACGAACCCGGCGCCGAACGCGGCGACGGCCGTTTCCCCCGGGGGCTGGCCCTCCGCGTGTTCGTCTACGTCGTTGCGGGCCACCTGCTCGCCGGTTTCCTGTTCCTGCTGTTCAAGATCGGCGGCGCGGAGTAACACTCCGGGCACTGCCTCCGGATGTGCCCCTCCCGTAGGACTCCGCACCCTCCTTCGGCAGCGCGGCCCACACCCGCGCCCCAGCGCCCGGTTCCAGCACGTCCCCGTAACCCCACTCCCCCTCGCACCTCACCACCACGAGGTCGAGCACCCGTAGCGCGTCCTCGCGGCGGGCGTCGCAGAGCGCTGCGATACGGGGATTACGGTGCGGGCGGTGGCCGTCACCCAGCACGATCCAGAGTTCCTCGTCCCGGTACCGCAGCGCGAGCGACACCTCGCCACCCGCCGCGAAACGGCACGCACACGCCGCGAGTTCGCCCACCACCTGTAGCGCCGCCTCCCCCATTCCGCCCAGTTGGTGCGCCTCCAGCACCACGCCGACCAGTCCGCGCGCGATACGGGGAGTGGCGAGCGCGCCCGGCAACGCGAACGTGTAACCCAGCGTTTCCGGGCCTGGCGGCGCTCCGTCCACGGACGCGGGGCACCCGGCGGCGGGCGCGTTGCACAGCAGTGAGGCGACGAGAGACATGCGGAACTCCCTTACTGAGCCGGACCATGCGTGAACCGTCCTGTCCACGCCCACACGAACGACGACGCCCCACCGGTGGCCTGTCCCCCCGGCACGGCCCCACCCGGGAACGGAAACCCGGGCAGGCCCGCGCGATGCACTTCCTGTGGGTAGTCGGTGCGCTACTTACTGTACGCGACTCGGAGTACATGTACTACCGAGTGTGGGAATCCCCTTCCGATGGACAACTCCCCTGCCCCGGTGGACCGCTTCGCCGCTTCAGCGGCACACTGACCTGCACTACAGACACCGCCGTGGGGGAGCGCATGCCGCCAAGAGCCAGACCTACTCAACGTCAGCGACGGTTGGGGTCGGAGCTTCGAAAAATGCGGAACGCCGCGAACATGAGCGCCGACGCGGCTGCCCGGCAACTGGGAGTGCCCCGTACCAACATCCCCAACATGGAGTCGGGACGCTCCGGCATCAGTCGGGAGCGCGTCCACGCCCTTGCGGACATCTACGGCTGCACGGAAAAGCCGCTGGTCAACGCGCTGGCCGAGATGACAGGCACCCAGCCCAAGGGCTGGTGGGAACGGTATCGCGGCGAACTGCCCGACGCCTTTGCCGACATCGCCGAGATGGAGTGGCACGCGCGGCGGCTGCACATCGCGGTGACGGTTCACCTCCCGGGCCTCGTCCAGACCCGTGAACACGCACGCGCGGTCTTCCAGCACGTCATCCCCGACCCCGCCGAGGCCGACGTTGCGCAACGCGTCGCTCATCGCATGGATCGCCAGCGCGCACTGGACCGGCCGGACCCGCCAGAGGTGGAACTCATCCTTCACGAAGCCGCATTGCGCATGCGGTTCGGCGGCCGGGAGGCGGCTCGACAGCAGCTCCTCCGCCTGCTGGACATCGCGCGGAGAGGGACCGTCGAACTACGCGTCATCCCCTTCTCCGCCGGAGGGTTTCCCGGCGCGGGACAGTCCGTCACCTATGCCGCCGCGGCAGTGCCCGCTCTCGACACAGTTGAGCTGGACAGCACGCACGGGCCGGAATTCCTCGACTCCGAGCAGCAACTCCGCAAGTACCGCGCCCAATTGGGCGCCATGCGCTCCGTCGCCTTGTCCCGGCAACGGTCACAAACCCTCGTCCTCGACATCATCAATGAGCTACTGGAGGAACGACATGTCTCCTGACATCAGCTGGGAAGCGCCACTCTGCGGCGAAGGCGCCAACTGTTTCCGCATAGGGACCGACGACAGCGGCAACGCCTACATCGCCGTATCCGGCGCCGAAAACCACTATGTCACCGACACCCAGGACGCACTCCGCAACCTCATCCGGGACATCAAAGCCGGTAAGGCCGACCACCTGCTCTAGCCGGAGCGAGGAGGTTCACTCCTTCCTCGGGAAGGAGACCTCAACCCGGCGGTTCTTCTCGCGGCCCTCCTCCGTACCGTTGTCGGCCACGGGGTAATCCTCGCTGTAGCCACGGACGTTGAAGCTCACATTCGAGTCCAGGTGCTTGGCCAGCTCCGTCTGTACGGCCGCTGCCCGCTTTCTCGACAGCGTCTTACCGTGCTCGTAGGAGCCGAGGTCGTCCGTGAAGCCGAAGACGTTCACCTTCGCGCCGTCCTGCTTCTTCACCTCGTCGGCGATGGAGTTGATACGCGACTTCGCGCCGCTGTTCAGCTTCGGGCTGTCCTTGGGGAACAGCACCTCGGCCTGCAACGTGAACTTCGTCTTCTCCGTACTGTCCTCGCGGCGCTCCTCGCCGCCCAGGTCCTCCGTCACGAACTTGATGTCCAGCACCTTCGGCTCCGCCAGTTTCGCCCCGTCCGCGAGCCTCAGCCCCGCGGCCTGCGTATCCAGCTTCACCGGCACCTCCGAATCCCCGATATTGTCCGGCGGCTCACTGAACCCCTTGTCCCCCGGCCCCGTCTCCCCTGGGAGGGAGGGGGCTCCGCCTGTGGGGATGGTTGTGGGGTCGTCTGTGGGGAGGGTGGAGGGGCCGTTGGGGACGGAGACCGTTGGCACAGGGGTGGGATCTTCGGCTACCGCCGGGGCGGCAGTGAGGCCAGTGATGAGTGCCGCCGTGAAAGAGCCGCAGGCGAGCGTCCGCATCGCGTAGGCGTGGCCCTGCTTCATCCTGTCACTCCCCCGAGAGTTCGACCGAAGCGCTCGGCATATCGCCTACTTGGAAGTCGACCTTCTTGGTCGATTCCGGCGGGGCTGGGAACTGGGCGTACCAAGTCTTCGAGTTGCCAGGCGAGACTCCGACGGAGAACTTGGTGCACAGGCAACGCCCCTCCGTGTCACGCAGAATGTAGTAGCGCTTCTTTCCCGCTTTGTCCACGAGTTTGGCCCCGGCCAATGAAGCGCTGTTCTTCGAGAGTTCCGCTTCGTCACCCTGCCAGCCGGGGGCTACCCACGGCTTGCTGCCGCCGTTGGCAACCTTTCCGCTCACCGTGACGAATCCTCCCTCTTCGCGCACTGCGGAGGTGATGGTCAGCGTGATGCTGTCGCTGCCCCTGACTTCAGCGAGAACCTCACCATCCGTACCGGAAGGCTTTTCGTTAACCTTCTGGTCGCCGTCACCCTGATCCGAGGCGGCGGGCTTCTTTCCGTCATCCTTGCCATCGTCACCGCCGCCACAGCCCGAGACCGTGAGCAGCAGGCCCGCCGTCACGGCAACAGTCGCCATGCCCCCTCGGGCTGTCAGAGTGCGCCGAATACTCATGGGTTGTCGTCCCCTGGTCGTTGTTCCGTCATCAGTCGACCAACACCACCGAGAAGAGATCGGCCGGCTTCAGGTCAATGTCCTCGTCTTCTGGATCGATACTGAAATCCTCACCGTCACAGGTGATTTCGATCTCTTCGGCGCCTTCATCGAAGTCGCACAGGGGCTTGATCACAGCCGTCGCGGTCGCTCGCGCCTTCTTGTTGTCCGCTCCGGGGACGAACGTCTTTCCGGTGTCAAAGCGCGTCTCGATTTTCACGGTGTAGCCGTTGTCGCCGTTACGCGTGACCTCATCACAGCTCAGCACGTCGGATTCGTTCTGAGCAGCAAAGTCGTCGGCTTCTCCGCAGCCATCGCCGGCGATGGCTGCGATGCCGTTCAGCCAGTCCTGCCACGCTGCACCGTCATCCAACGCCTCCAGAAAACCGTCGAAGAGTTCGTCGCGGTCATCCTGTGCTGCTGCGAGCGCGGCAGCGTCGGCAGCCGTTTGGCCACCGTTGCGAACTGTGCTCGCCTGCGCAACCGCGAAGAAGGCGAACGCGAGAAAGAGCAGGCCCGTGATCACTACTCCATAGAGGATCACGGTCTGTCCGCTGTCGCGGTTCAGGCCCTCAGAGGTCAGCCGCCCAGTACGCTCTGAACCCCGGTTGAGATCGCCGTGGCGATGGCCACATCCAGGTTCAGTGCACGGACCGCCAGAATGATCCCCGCCACAAGAATCACAATTCCCGCGTACTCGATCGAGTTCGCGCCCCGGTCGCCGGCGCTCCCACGGATTCGAGCGATCACACGCTCCCGCCAGCTCCGCATGGCTTTCGACATCGGCTTCTCCTCCGTTGGTGACTGACTCGATATCCCCCGTGGGATGCGCCTTCGCACGCGCCCGCCACCACCTGCCCGACCGCATCCAGGGGCGGGCCCTGTCGCGGGAGGCATACGTGGGGGAAGGGCGGGGCCGCATGGGGCCGCGGGCCCAGGGGAGGGCCCGGGCGCGCGTGGGGAGGGGGCGGGCGTTGCGGTCAGACATCGTGACGTGTGCCCCCTTCCGTGGCGTGCGCCGTGCCGAGCCAGAGGGCGTTGGCCTCGCTGCGGCTACTCGCGTGGAGTGTGGTGAAGACGCGTTCGCTGTGGTTCTTGACGAACTTTCCACCGACGAAACAGGCAGTGGCGATACGGGAGTTGACCACACTCAAGGCAGCGCACAATGCGATACCCAAGGCAACGAGGCCCATGGCGTCGCCCTCCCTGTCGCTCAGCCCGCGCTCATTCAGCCCATGCGGAGCATTCCGCCTCTTACCGTGCCGCGCCACCGTCGCGCACGGTTGCTGTACGGATGCAGACTGTGCCACAACTGGTTGCGGGGGCGAAGGGCTGTACGAAATCCGGGACGCGATTACGGGGTTCGACGGCCGGAAAGCATCTGTCGCCGTACCGAGTGCGTCCGGCCGGCTCCGTCGCTCCGCGCGCGGCGATTCTTCTGGCCGCGCGTACGACCGCACCCAGTCGCGTTCACATCGAGGAACCGCGTGGCCGTTCCCGGCCGACGCCACATCCGACGGCAGCGCACGAAATGCCCCGCCGGTGACGCCGCGAAGCGCGGCGACGGGGACAGCGACGGCGCCAACGGTCCCGGGGTGCGGCGGGCGACCCGTTGGCGGGGCGTGCTGAGGAGCGGGCGGTAAGCCGGCCATGGCCTGACACCGCCTCCTCTCGGCAAGGGGCGACGATGACGCGGAGCGGTACGCGGGTGCGGTAACTGACCGGTGTGGCCTGTGCGTTGAACGGTGCGTCGAGCAATGCCTCAAGCGGTGCCTCAAGCAGTGCATACAGCGACGCGTCGAGCAGTGCTTCAAGCGGTGCGGTGCGGTGCGATGGGACGGAGGTGCGGTGGGGCGACGAACAGCCGCACTCACCATAGCGAGATGCGGCCGGCATTGACCCCTATATGCCCCACCTATATGCCCCATCCCCACACGGCGGGCCCCTCGGCCGTGCCCGTTTTCCGGGCCCCAAGTGGGCCGCACGTGAGCCGCACGTGAGCCGCACGTGGATCCGAAGCAGAACCCGGAGAAGAAGGGCGCGGCAAAGCTTCAGCGCCCTCACCCCCATCTCCCATGAGAGCACAAGGCGCATCAAGTCGGGCATATAGGTACGTATGGATGCCCGACTTCCCGCTCTGGGGCGGGTGTTCGCGGGCGGGAATCGGAGCGCCAGGATCCGTCGCCCCGTGAGTCGGCTCACAGAATCGGGGCGGGGCGCGAGACGCGTTCCGTAGGGGGCATTGAGCGTGCCGGCTGCGTTTCCCCAGGGCATGGCAGGGATGCGATCAAGAAAGGAGGCTCGGACGTGAATTGGGTCGCATTCCCAGGATGGGACAGAAACGATCTTTTCCTTGTCCGTGGGAAATATGTGTGCTTAGGGTGCCCGAGCTGTCGCCGCAGAAGCGCGACAGTTCGCAGTCGGACGCCGAATCCTGCCGCTGGCTGCGAAGACCTCACCGTTGGCAGGAGCGGGGGAACCAGGTAAGTGCCCCGGTGGATCAGTGATCCGGCGGGGCTTGGGGTGAAGCCGTACGGGAGCGCACCGCGTGCCGCCGTACGGCCGGGCTATGAACTCCGGCCCGAATCCGACAGCTCACCTCGTAGGCGTAGGAGAGGAATTCCCCTATGTCCGGAACCCATGCTCGAAAGCCCCGCCGCCGGCTCAGGCAGGCGGCCACGCTCGCGCTGACGGCGGGTGGGGCCAGCATCGTTCTTCCACTGTTCACAGCTGGTAACGCGCAGGCCGCTTCCGTCGACACCTGGGAGAAGGTCGCCCAGTGTGAGTCGACGGGCAACTGGTCGGCGAACACCGGCAACGGCTACTACGGCGGCCTCCAGTTCAACAACTCCAGCTGGGCCGCAGCCGGTGGTACGAAGTACGCACCGCGCGCCGACCAGGCCACCAAGGAGCAGCAGATCGCCACGGCCGAGAAGCTGCTCGCCATGCAGGGCCCGGGTGCCTGGGCCTGCGCCGGCGCGGGCGGTCTGACGTCCGGCGGCCCCGCCGCCGACGTGAACCCCGACGGCGGCAGCGACAGCGGCGCCCAGAACGACAGCGGCTCCCACAGCCAGGCGCAGCAGCAGCCGCGTCCGCAGCAGGAGTCGGCGCCGAAGAAGGCCGCGCCCAAGGCCCCGCAGCAGGGCGCCCCGTCGCACTCGGCCTCGTACACGGTCCGCGGTGGCGACACGCTCCATACGATCGCCACCGAGCACCGGGTCTCCGGCGGCTGGAAGACCGTCTACGACGCCAACCGCGAAGAGGTCGGCGGCGACCCGAACGTGATCTTCCCCGGCCAGAAGCTGTCCCTCTCCGGCGGCAAGGACGGCGGCTCCTCCGACAGCGGCGCCAAGCCGCAGGGTGGTGCCAAGCCGCAGAGCAGCGGTGAGGCCAAGTCAGACAGCGGCGCCTCGGCGTCCTCCTCCTCGGCGTCTTCGTCCTCAGCGTCCTCGTCCAGCCAGTCGTCGAGCGAGTCCTCGAACGGTGGTTACGTCGCCCCGGTTCCCGGCGGCACGAGCACCCCGTACAAGGCCGCAGGCGGTAGCTGGTCCAGCGGCAGCCACACCGGTGTCGACTTCTCCGCCGCCACCGGCACCCCGGTGAAGGCCGTCGCGGCCGGGCAGGTCGTCGCGGCGGGCGACGGCGGTGCGTACGGCAACCAGGTCGTGATCAAGCACGCCGACGGCAAGTACACCCAGTACGGCCACCTGTCGTCGCTCAAGGTCCAGACCGGCCAGCAGGTCGACGCCGGCACGCAGATCGGCCTGTCCGGCGCCACCGGCAACGCGACGGGACCGCACCTCCACTTCGAGGCGCGTACCGGTGCGGACTACGGCACCGACATCGACCCCGTCGCGTACCTGCGCGGCCACGGCGTCTCGCTCTGAGCGCCGGGCCCGGACGCGCGGAACACCCGGGACCCCGGCCGTTGAATCCGGTCCGGACCATGCGCGCGCCACGCCCCGTACCTGACCGGTTTCACGCGGCGTAACGCTCCGGCACGTCGGCATCGGCCCTGTGGGGCGGCACCTCTCCGGTGCCGCCCCACAGGTGTGTGCGGGGGCGGTCGGCCCGTGACCTCAGACGGGCGGCTGCGGGTCGTACTGGATTCCGCGCCGTACCTGACGCGCCCGCTCCGCCGACGTCAGCCGGGCCACCAGATGAAGGGCCATGTCGATACCCGCGGAGACGCCTGCCGCGGTCAGCACGTCTCCGTCGTCGACGAAGCGTTCGTCCGCACGTACCTCGATCGTCGGGTCCAGTTCGGCGAGCTTGTCCAGCGACGCCCAATGCGTGGTCGCCGGCCGTCCGCGCAGCACCCCGGCCGCCGCGTAGACCAGCGAGCCCGTACACACGCTCGTCATCAGAGGCACCGACCGGCGCTGGGAACGGACCCACTCCAGGTGCGGTTCGTCGGTGAGTTGAGGGCGGGTGCCCTGACCTCCGGGATGCAGCAGGACATCGAGCGCCGGCATCGACGACATCGAGTGGTGCGCCTCGACGGTGAGCCCTTTCGCGCAGTTCACGGGCTTGCCATCGACCGAGAAGCAGGACACCTCCCACCCGTCCTCGGCGTAGTTGTGCGTCCAGTACGAGAGCACTTCCCACGGACCGATGGCATCGAGTTCCTCGACTCCGGGGAACAACAGAATCCCGATCTTGCGCGTGTCTTCAGCAGCCATCCCGTGATCCCAGCACGCCTGTACGGCCCGGAGCCACACGGTTTCGGCGCCGCCGTCCTCCCCTGGGGGTCGCGCCCATACGGGCCCCAGAGGGTCGCGCCCATACGGCGGCGGGTCGGGCCGCAAGAGCCGGAACGTCTCCTTCTGGTGACAACTCACGGCTGTTCAGGGCGAGATGGGACGGCCGTTACTATCGTGGCCCACGCGATCACACGACGTAGCAGACGAAGCGACAGCCGAATACGCAAGGTGTTCCCGGCCCCCGCGCTGACGCGCTCCCCCGGCGCACACCTTCGGGGGGTGACTCATGTCCTTCGAGGACGAGTGGGCACAGCACAAGGCAGCGGCCGAGAGCCAGTCCGTCAGCATGCAGCTCAACGGCCGACCCGCGGACAACGGCCCCTCGGCTGGCGATGAAGGCGGTGGCGGAGCCGGGAAATCCGATCTGGTCGTCGCCCAGGACGACGTGGGAGCCATCGGCAGCGACGCGTTCACACTCCACGGCAAGCTCAAGAAGTCCGGTGACATCGCGGGCGCGCACGCCAACAGTGAGGGCGCGGGCGCGAGCATGCGTGCCGCACAGAGTCTCGCCAGCCACTCCTTCCTCCTCGGCGACGCGTTGAGCAAGGCGGTCGAGGTGTGGGGAACCCAGCTCAAGACCGTCCTCCAGGGCTGCGCCCACATCTCCAACCACCTGGACTACACGAAGAAGTCCCACCACACGGACGACGTGAAGATCGGCGCCGAGCTGGAACGCCGTGACGGCAGCGCGGTCTCCCCCTCGCAGATCTACCGGTACCTCAAGTGACCCGTCCAGCCATCGGCAGCGCTGGAGGGTGCCCCCATGCCTGAATCCCGCATCACCTTCACCGACATCGTCGACGTCAACCTCGGCAGCCTCGGTACGGCCGTCGGCGACTGGAAGAGCGCACAGTCGGCACTCCTCGACCTCTCGAACGAGGCCGACAGGGGCATGCGCGCCAAGGCGGACGCCGCCCGTTGGGAGGGCATCAACGCGGGCCTGGGCAAACGCTTCGTACGCAAGATCGCCAACGAGGTCGGAGACCTCCACTCCGAAGCCCAGACCATCTGGAACCTGCTGGACGGCGCGCACAGCGACCTCGTCTCCATCCAGACCAAGCTCAAGGCCCAGCAGGAACGCGCGGGAAACAACGGCATCCGGATCCAGGACAACGGCGACGGGACCGTGACGTGCGAGTTCCAGGACTCCACTGCCGCTTCCGGGCCCATCTCGCAGGCGTCCGTCACCAAAGGTGAACACAAAGCCGCCGAGTTCGAGACCAAGAACGACATTCAGGGGCGCATCAATACGCTTGTCGCCGAAGCCCGCATGGTCGACCAGTCCGTTCGCGGCGCCCTGCTCCGCGCCCACGGAAACGACCCGCACAACGCGGGCCACGCCACCTACACCTCCCTGGACGACGCCCAGGCCGAACAGGCCACCGCCTACGCACGTAAACAGCTCAAGCTGTACGAGCAGGGAAAGGAACTCTCCACCAAGGACCTCGAATCCTTCGCGGCCCTCACCAAACACAACGCCAGGGACCCGGAGTTCGCCACCTCCTTCTACCGGGACCTCGGCCCCAAAAACGCCCTGCTCCTCCACGCCCAACTCGGCATCGACGCCTCCAGCGACGGCAGCAAGGAACGCCTCGAACTCGCCCGCGTCGTCCAGAACTCCATGGGCACAGGACTCGCCACCGCGACCGATCCCCCCGCCTTCGCCAAAGTGCCACCGAACGGCGACGCGACCCACCTGGGCAGCACATGGGTCAACGCGCTCAAGGCCGCCGGCCGCAGCGAACTTCCTCTCGGCCGGATGGGCGGCACCCAAAAGACAATCGGCTACCAAGTGCTCGGCAACATCCTGCGCCACGGCACCTACGACACGAAGTTCCTGAACAATGTCGGCAACGACATCGTCGCCTACGAACGCGAGCATGGTGGGTCCTCGGCTTGGCCATCTCCCGGAGAGACGACTCTGAACGATGCCGTGCTGAATCTGGACAGGAAGGGCGGGGCGGGGTACGACCCGATGGAGGGGCTGATGCGGGGACTCAATCACAGCCCGGAGGCCGCGACAGATTTCTTCGACGGCTCAACGGGCGGCGCGGGTACGAGCCTCAAGGAGACCAGCAATTTCGACTACTTCCTGGGCGACGGGAATGGCGACAACGTACGGACCTGGCCCGGCGACGGATCCCCGTCCAACTCCCCAGGAAGAGACGCCCTGGGCGACGCTCTGCAATCCGCCACAACGGGCCGCCCCGCCGGGGACGAGGGGCCCCGCCTGGAGCACACGCGGGCCCAGGCGGATCTGTTCGAGAAAGTGGTCAGCAGGCTCGGCACGCAAGAGGGGTTCGCGTTGGTCGAGCATGGGGGGAAGTTGTCGCCCATCGCGGACAATATGGGTGCCATGGCTGGCGACTACATGCCGGATATCCAAAAGGCTATCGCAATGGGCGATGAAAGCGGGTTGATCCAAATCCGGGGAGAAACCGCAGAGCTTCAAGAGCAAGAAGGGAGTTCGCACGTGAGGCGTTTCATCAACGCGGGCTCCCAGGACCCAGACGGCTACGCATCCATTATCCATGCACAGCACGAAACATCTTCGGGTGCCATCGCCAGGGGATTGGCCGATCCCCCCGATAGAACTAGCCTGGCGGAGGTGTCTTCACAAGCTGCGTACCCGGGGGCGGAAGTGGCAGCCTTCGCCGCACAGGGCCGTGCAGATGGAATTGATAACGCTGCCGACAGAGTGGGAGCTGCTGAGAAGTACAACGAAGCCCTGGACCAGAAGAAGGAATGGGTCGGAACCATCGCATCCGCTGGCCTGGAGCGCGCCCCAGGCCCCGTCGGAGATGCGGTCGGGATGGTGAACGAGGCCGTGTTCGACAGCTTCAAGAAGGACCCCGAGGAAGCTGCAGAAAAGGTGGCAGATAACCGGGAAGAGTTCCTGAGTGGCGAGCGCAGTGACCATGCCAAATCAATGAAGCTGGTCACCGAAGAGGCTGCACGGAAAGCCGGGGTCGATCCGAATAGCCCCGAGGGCAAAGCCGCTGCCGACTATGTAGCGCAGAATGTTCGTAACGGCTACAAAGGTATCCGTTGAAGATGGAAATCCACCGGACAACCGAAGAGAATCACATGCCACGTCGCAATGCGTATATCACGATCGGCGTGGTCGCCATCGCTGTCACCGGCACAGTCCTCTGGGGCCAAGGCGTCTTCGATGTGGAGACGAAAGTTCCGGAAACCTTGTGTGGAGGATACGTCGAGGGGGACCGCGTTCAGGGGCTTATGTCCTCTCGTGAGGGCGAATTCCGTGAGGATTCCCGAGATTTCCCGAAGCCAACTCCGCCGTCCCGGTCTGCGACGTGCGAGATCCGGTTGGGGGACGACACCGTTGTGGTCGGCACAAGGTACCCGAGCGGAGGGGGCGCTCAGCGAGACGAGATCCTTGAGAATGCGGACCGCAGGGTCACTTGGGGTAACGCGTTCGGCAGGCTCAAGGACGAAGGCTCAGTCCTCCTTTATGTCCCTTGCCCTGGCAAGGAAGACCCCGATGCGACGGTTTCCGTCGTGACGAGCGCGGACACCGCCAACCGAGAGTATGCGCCAGCCAATACCGTCGATCAGGCGACACAAGACCTAGTCGACCTCACCGCACAGGTGACCAGGAAGCTCTCTCAGAAGCACTTCAAGTGCAAAGGCGCCAACACCCTCCCCAAAGGCACCCTGCGGATCTCTCCGCCGCTCGGCCACACATCGTAAGAAGCGGGCCGCACAGCTAGCCCCCCAACACCGACCCCAAATCCGTGTCCGACCCCAGAATAAACGTCGCCACGATAAGGATCAGCGTGCCGGGGAGGAGGAAGGCGATGGTGGTCATGGTGGCCTTGGGGACTGTTTTGGCGGCTTTGCGGCGGGCGTTCTGGGCGTCGGTGCGGCGCATGTCGGTGGCGATTTGGATGAGGGTGTCGGCGATGGGGGCGCCGAGTTCCTCGCCCTGTTGGAGTGCGGTGACGAACTGGTCGACCTGTTCGCTGGCGTTGCGTTTGCGCAGTTCGTCGAATGCCTGGCGGCGGCTGACGCCCATGTCCATCTGACGCAGGGTGATGCGGAGTTCGTCGGCCCAGGGGCCCTGGTAGCGGTCGGCTACGCGTTCGAGGGCCTGGCGGAAGCCGAGGCCGGCCGAGACGACGACGGCGAGGACGTCGAGGAAGTCGGGCAGGGTGCGTTCGATGACGCGTTTGCGGTCCTTGATGGCCTGCCAGATGCCGAGGTCGGCGGCGAACCAGCCGAAGGCGAGCACCAGCGCGGTGAAGAAGAGGCTGTCCGCTGAGAGGCCGACGAGGGCCATGAGGAGGCCGAAGGCGCCGAAGACGGCGCGGCGTGCGGCGTAGCGCTGGAGGGTCAGGCCGCCGGGGTTGCCGGCCTGGTCGATCTTGCGGCGTTTCCTGTCGACCTGCTTGGGGCCCATGAGCCGCAGCACCAGCGGTGCGAGGCGCATGCCGAGGCGGTCGACGGCGGCGTCGGCGCCGGTGGTGCGGGTGGCGCCGACCTCCAGGGCGACGGCGAGGTCGGGCGGGAGCCTGGTCTCGGCCCGGTACATGCGGACGCCCGCGAAGATGCCGTAGACGGCGAAGCCGAACAGCGCGGCGAGTCCCAGAGCGACCACGGCTCACACCTCGATTCTGCCGAGGCGCCTGATGACGAGGAAGCCGGTGGCGAAGAGGCCCACGGCGATCACCATGGCGACCTGTCCTATGGGGGATCCGGTGACGCGGGCGAGGGCGCCGGGCATCATCGAGTTCATCATGAGCATCGCGCCGAGCCCGAGCAGCGGGATGGTGAACGCGGTGGCGTTGACCTCCGCGAGCATGGTGCGGACCTCGCGCCGGGTCTCCTTGCGCTCCTCCAGCGTGGAGGTGAGGTTGCGCAGGGAACCGACGATGGTGCCGCCCGCGCGGTTGGAGAGTACGAGGGTGGTGACGAGGACGACCAGTTCGCGCGAGGGCAGCCGTTCGGCCAGCTCGTTCAGCGCGTCGTCGATCGAGCGGCCGACGGCGAGCTGATTCGTGACGATCGTCAGCTCGTCCCCCGCCGGTGCCTCCAGTTCCTCCGCTGCCATGCCCAACGCCGTGCGGAGCGCGAGGCCGGCGGAGGTGGCGTTGGCGAGGATGCGGGACAGCTCGGGGAGCTGGTTGATGAACTGTTCGGTGCGGCGCTGGCGCTGGTAGTTGAGGAACGCGTTGGCGGCGAAGACGCCGACGAGCCCGGCGATGGGCCCGAAGAACGGCGCGAGCACGGACGAGGCCAGCATCCACAGCACGGCGACGAGCCCCGCCATGTAGACGAAGAACTCGCCCGCCGACACGTCGAGCCCCGTCGCGGCCAGCTTCGCCTGGAGGCGCCGCCCTGGCCCTGTGGCGCGCAGCCGGCGGTCGATGCCGGCGAAGCGGCGGCGTGAGGTGCCGCCGGCGAGTTCGACACCGGTGCCCTCAAGTCCGCTGAGCCGGTCGATGAGAGCCTGGCGGCGCGCACGTCCTGAGGCGTACGTCAGCACGCCGAGGGTGGCGAGCGCGCCGGTCACCAGGGTGGCGCCGAGGGCGAACTGTGCGGTGGTTCCCAACGTCAGACCGCCTCTCTGGTGGCCAGCTCATCGGCCGAGTGCGCGACGCCGAACGCCGGGGGCACGGGCTCACTGGCCATGTAGAGCCGGTCGGCGATACGACGGGGCAGGGGCAGGTGTTCGAACGTGCCGTGCACGCGCCCGTCGGCCGACATCGGCCGGGCCGCGAAGCGCGAAACGGTGGCGATCTGGAAGGTCTCGCGCCCGTGCGAGGCGAGGATCGTGATCTCCACGATCTTGCGGGAGCCGTCGGCGAGCCGCGCGAGCTGGATGATGACGTCGACGGCGGAGTTGATCTGGTCCTGGAGCGCGGCGAACGGCACCTCGACCTCCGACATGGAGGCGAGCGTCTGGAGCCGCATCAGCGCGTCCTCGGCGCTGTTGGCGTGCACGGTGGCCAGCGAGCCGTCGTGCCCTGTGGACATGGCCTGGAGCATGTCGAGGGTCTCGCCGCCGCGCACCTCGCCGACGATGATGCGGTCGGGGCGCATGCGCAGGGAGTTGCGTACGAGATCGCGTACGGTGATCTGCCCCTTGCCCTCGACGTTCGCAGGACGCGTCTCCAGCCGGATGACGTGCTGCTGCTGGAGCTGGAGTTCGGCGGCGTCCTCGACGGTGATGATGCGCTCGGTCTCCGGGATCAGCGCGGACAGCGCGTTGAGCAGCGTCGTCTTGCCGCTGCCGGTACCGCCCGAGACGATCAGGTTGAAACGGGCCCTGATCAGGCCGGACAGCAGCGAGAGCATGTGCTCGTCGAGCGTGCCCAGCGCGATCAGCTCGCGCAGCGTGTAGGCGCGCGGGAAGCGCCGGATGGTGAGGGTGGCGCCGGTCAGGGAGAGCGGCGGGATGATGACGTTGACGCGCTCGCCCGAGGGCAGCCGCGCGTCGACCATCGGATTCGACTCGTCCACGCGGCGGTTGACGGTGGAGACGATGCGCTCGATGGTCTGCATCAACTGCTCGTTGGACGCGAAGCGTACGGGGACCTGTTCGACCCTGCCGCCGCGCTCGACGAAGATCTGGTCGGGCCCGTTGACCATGATCTCGGTGATGGAACCGTCTTCGAGAAGCGGTTCGAGCACCCCGAGCCCGAGGGCCTCGTCGACCACGCGCCGGATGAGGAGCGTACGGTCCTGGGTCGCCAGGACCGGACCCTCGCGGCTGATGATGTGGCCCAGTACCCGTTCGAGCCGGGCGCGGCGCTCGGAGGGGCTGAGCGCCGACATCTCCGCGAGGTCGATCTCCTCCAGCAGCTTGGAGCGGTAGGCCGACACGAGATGGCTGGTGCTGTCGGTGGGGCCTCCGGTGTTCTGGGCGGCGCTTTCGTGCGCGGTGATACGGGAGCGCAGGCTCATGGTCGGCCTCCTCTCGGGTGGGGCCAGAGTGCCGGGTCGGTGTACGGATGGCGGGGGCCTGTCGGTGCGGCCTCCCCTGGGGCCTGTCCTGGGGACGGGCCGGAGGGCGGTCCGGGGGACGGGCCGAGGCCCTGTACGGGGCCCGGACAGAGGCCCGGCCTGGGAAACGCCCCGGGAAACGGGCCCGGAATCGGGGTCAGTCGCGGGGCATCGTCGCGGAGCGCGACGCCTCGCCGAAGCTGTCGATGCCGGGGACGAGGGACGGGATCGTCACGGTCGTGGTCACCTCCACCTCCTCGCCACCGCCGCCCAGCGCGAAACTGCTGCGCGCCGCCGTCCAGTTGGACATGGCCGCCCTGCCGCTCGCCGCGTACTCCCCCGCGATGTCCTCCTGCGAGGCCACCCGCGCCGCCGCGCGGGCACCCGTACCCGCCTGCTGCACGGCGTAGCCGGCGATCCCGAGCTGGATGGCCGCGACGGCGACCAGCAGCAGGAGCGGCAGCATCCCGGCGAATTCGAGCGCGCTCGATCCCCTGTCCCTGTCCCTGTCCCCCTCCCGGGACGGCCGCCGTCCGTCCGTACATCTGGCCGGATGCCCGCCCCCGCCTCTGCCGCCGCCTCTGTCCCCACCCTTGTCCAGCCGCCCGGCACCTGAGCCCGGGCGCCCGGCACGTAAGCCGAGGCGTCCGGCACATACGCCCAGGCGTCCGGCACGTGTCCGCTTCCGCTCGCCGCGCATCGCTCACCCCTCCTCCGCCGCGCCCGCTTCGCCGTTCACCGTGAACGGGAGGCCCGCGGCGCCCGGGAAGAGGATCGGGGTCTTCAGGTCGACGTCCGCCTTCCATACGTTGCCGCCGAGCGCGCAGCTCACCGTGGAGCCGTCGCGCCACTTGGCGGGCAGGTGCTCGCGGGCCGCCGACTCGCAGGCGCCCTGCGGGTCCCCGTAGGCGGCGGCGCCGGTCGCGGCGCGTGCTGCCTCGTCGGCGGCGTTGCCCGCGAGGGAGAACGTGTAGCCGATCAGCACGCACTGCCACAGCAGCGTGAGCACGACGAGCACGAGAGGCGCCATCCCGGCGAACTCCACGGAGAGTGAGCCCCTGTCTCCGCCCTCCTGCGGGGGTGGCGCCAGCCGGCGGCGTACGAAGGCGACCGCGCCACGGTCCGACCCGAAACGCGCTCCCGCGCGGTGCGACGGCGGGCCCGCGCGGTGCGACGAAGGGCCGGGGGGCAGCGCCGCGTGCTGGGGACCGCTGGTCGAGCCGCCCTCGGGCAGCGACTTGGGGCCGGCAGCCGGGTCGCCCCCGCCCTTGCCCGCCTTGGCCTGCCTCCCGCGCCGGCCTCTGCCGCCCGCTCCGTTCTCGCCGGGCGCGACGAGCCCCAGTTCACCGGCGAGCGACCACAGGGCCTGCCGCACCGTGCCCTTCGGGTCGAGGTCCTGCATGCGGCCCGCGTCCACGGCGGACTGCAACTCCTTGAAGTTCGCGGGCACGGTGGTGCCGGCGACGAGTGTGCCGGTGATACGGGCGATGAGCTGCGGCTGGATCTCGGTGTGCCGGGAGGCCCGGTTGACGACCGTGAGCGTCTCCTCCGCCTTACGCACCTGGAGTCGTTCCCACAGCCGCACCATGCGCTTCGCACCCCGTACGGACACCACGTCGGGCGTGGTCAACAACAGGGCGCTGTCCGCCATTTCGACCACGGCGGCGTTCGCTGAGTGCATCTGGGTGCCGCAGTCGATGACGACGACCTCGAAGCGCGCTCGCATGGCGTTGATGATCTGCCGCGCCGCGCGCTCGTCCACCTCCTCGCCACGCTCGCCCTCACCCGGTGCGAGGAGCAGCCCGAGGCCGGATTCATGGGTGTAGACCGCGTCCTGGAGTACGCGCGGCGAGATGTCCCTGATACCCGCGAGATCGGCTACGGACCTGCGGAACTGTACGTCGAGGTAGGAGGCGACGTCCCCCGCCTGGAGGTCCATGTCGACCAGCGCGGCGTTGCGGCCCGAGGCACGGGCGGCGAGCGCGAGCTGGACGGCTGTGAGCGTGACGCCGACGCCGCCCTTGGCCCCGGTGACCGCGACCACGAGGCCGTTGCCCGCTGCCGCGGCTCCGTTCCTGGCGGCCCCTGCCGCGCCTTCGCCGTATCCGCCGAACCCTTCGAGGTGGCGGCGCACGCCCGAACTCCACCCCGAGGCGGCTCCGACGCGGGCAGCCAGCTCGTCGTAGGACAGGGGCAGCCCGGCGACACCGCGTGCTCCCGCGTCCATGGCGGCGGAGAACAGGCTCGGGCTGGTGTCCTGGGTGGCGAGGATGACGCCGACGGCGGGGAAGCGGAGGGCCACCTCGCGGATCAGCTCCAGCGCGGGCAGCGGTCCGATCAGTTCGTGGACGAGCACGACCTCGGGCAGGTCGGCGAGGGATTCGGCGGCCTGCTGCGTGAGGGTGTCGAGCAGCTGCGTGGAGTCGATGGCGGGCGGGACGGGCTCGCAGTCGGGGAGCTGGCTGAGCAGCGTGACGACCGAACGTGCCGCGTCAGGGTCGCTGACGGCTGGCTGGATGCGGGTGACCATCGGCTGCCTCACTTGTCCTCACTTGTCTCCGGTGAGGGTGTAGGTGCGGTCGTCCTCGGGGATCTCGGCGTCGTCGCCGGGCGCGACGAGTGCGAGACGTACGTGTTCGGCGAAGGACTCGGCGTAGGCGACACGCTGCGCGTCGACCGTGCTGAGCGCGAAGGTGATGGGCACACCGTCGCGCTCGCGCTGCCGGGCGCGCTCATCGCGCTCGTCGTCGCCCTTGAGCGGGGTGAGCTTGCCGACGTCGATGACCTTGGCCTGGCTGACGATGACCCGGGACTCGGAAGGTGTCTTGCCGCCGCCCCCCTTGGCACCGGGACGCTGCTCGCTCTCGAAGGTGGCGTAGATGTTGACCCTGTTGCCGGGGTTGATCTTGCCGGCGACTCCGGTCTCGGCGTCGATCATGATGGCGATCTCCTGCTCGCCGGGGCCCAGTTCGGGCCGCTTGGCCATCATGTCGGACTGGAGGAGCGACCCCTTCTTCAGCGGATTGATGGCGATCTTGCGGCGGATGTCGGACAGATCGGTGACGGCCGTCTCCGGCAGCCAGCGCTCGGGCATGGACACCTTGGTGAACTGCGACTCGTCCAGCGCCCGGTAGGCGGGCACGTCCTCCTTCAGCTCGTAGGCCGTCGTCTCGTTGCCCACCTTGGACTCCACGTTCCTGATCACCGCGAGCACTCCGGCGAACGCGCCGAACGCGCACAGCAGCGAAATGACCAGCAGTATGACGCCGCGGCGCTGGCGTGAGTTCATCGACGGATTCCTCGGGGGTCGGCGACGACGGGTGCTTCGCCCGTACGGGAAGCGGGGGATGTTTCGGGCGCTGAAGCGGAAGCGGCGCCGGTGGCGGCGCCGGAACCGTTGGGGGAGCCTGACCCATGGGCGGCGTGAGCACCGGTGCCGGCATCCGGATCGAGGCCGGGGCCAGAACCGGAACTGGAACCGGAACCCGGCCCGGCGTCGGTGTCGGGGTCGCGGTCAGGGCCAAGGTCGGTGTCGCGGTCGCGGTCACGGTCACGGTCGTGTCCGGCGCCGGTGTCGCGGTCGGGGGCTGGCTCCTGGCCGTGGGAGCCGTCGAATTG
The DNA here is from genome assembly GCF_028657195.3 of Streptomyces iconiensis. Classification (GTDB taxonomy): domain Bacteria; phylum Actinomycetota; class Actinomycetes; order Streptomycetales; family Streptomycetaceae; genus Streptomyces; species Streptomyces iconiensis. The sequence goes on along the minus strand of NZ_JANCPR020000022.1, from coordinate 27,130 downwards.
CTGGGCCGTGGGCGCGTATGACGGCGCGGTGTGCGACAGGGCCGTGGAAGCGGCGCCCGCCGACGAGGCGGGAGGGGCGGGCGCGGGCGTTACGGGAGGCGCCGGGGCCGCGCAGAACGCGCAGCGGTCGCCGATGAGTTCGAGCCCGCACCAGTGGCACTCGTCGCGGCGTACCGAGGACACCAACTGGTAGAGCACGGATACGTCGGGGATCGCGGCGACGAACTCCACCAGCTTTCCCGTGCCCCACCAGGCCGGCGAGTCCTCCGGCAGGTACGCCTCGTGAACCTCACCCACCTGCCAGCGGGGACCGAGCGTCCCGGTGACCCAGTCGGTGGCCAACTGACCGGTCGCGACGGTGAGATGAGTGGCGAACTGCGGCCCCGTCAGCCCCGGCGCCCCCTCACCGCCCAGCCGTACCAGTTCCGGGGTGGGGGCGGCGAGCACGGCGAACTGGGCGCCCGGCATCCACGACTTGGCGTGCGAGCCGAGTGAAACGGGCACGCGGTCGAGCTTGGCCACGGAGTTGAGGACGGCGCCCGCGTACAAGTAGTGCGTCAGCAGCCGGGCCGCCGCGCCCAGCACCCCCGGGGTGAAGTCGCACAGCGACAGCTGCCGCAACTGCCGTACGAGCACGCCCGTGGCCAGCGGCGGCAGCGCCACCGGCATCAGCGCGATCCGCTGGCTCTCCAGCAACGCCCTGATGGTGTGCAGGCGGTGGAGGTACGGGGTGGGCAGGGTCGCCGGGTAGACGGCGACGAGATAGCCGTGCTGCTCCAGCAGCGCGTGCGTCTCGGCCAGCGCGGCCTCCAGCGACTGCTCCTGCGGCGGCGTGAACACATGGGCGCCCGGAGTGTGCCGGTCGGGCGGGGCCAGCATGTGGTCGTGGCTGGTGACCGCTAACGCCGTAGACACATCCGCCTCCCCCGGGTCCCCACCACGGTGGCCCCCAACGGGCTCCGGCGCGGCTGCGCAGCGTTCCGCCCCATGTGCCCCGTCTGTCGATGGCTGGTTGATGCCTTGTCGATCTCGCTGTGTACCTGCTCGCTGTGTACCTGACGACATAACACCTTATCGGCGGAGCACTTGCCAGAGAACCATTCTCCGAACTCGGTCCCCGCCGCTCCCCCAGCCCTACCCGCGCCCCCCGCCGGACTAAGCACCTTCGAGGAGACCAGCCCGCCATCGCTGCCAAGTGAACCAGCACCGGGCCCCGTTGCCCCTGCCCGCGCCCCCTCTCTTCACGTCCCTTCACGCCGCTCACCCTTTCCCTGCCGGCCACCGGCCCATCGCAGCGCCCCGAAACCACCCACCAGCACGTGCGACCTGTCAACACGCGGCCTGCGCACACCAGTTCACCCGATCTGATGGTCGCTCCCCGCACAGGTGCACCTGGCGCCCGCGCCGACCGTACGTTCTTCGCATGGTCACTTCCCGTCACGAGGCGGCGCACCGGATCTTCCAGGAACGGCCCGCGCTCCTCGCCCCCACCTTCCGGCTGCTGGGCGTCCACCTGCCGGAAGAGTCGAGCGTCGAGGTCCTCACCCCGGACGCCACAGAACTCAAACCCATCGAACGACGCCTCGACAGCGTCCTACGCCTCACCCCGTGCGACGGCGGCACCCCCACCATGCTCGCCATCGAGGCCCAGGGCCGCCCCGACGGCGACAAGGCCGCGAGCTGGGCTTACTATCTCGCGTTCCTCAAGGCAAAGAACAAGTGTCCGGCCCTGCTCGTGATCGTCTGCCAGGACAAGGAAACGGCCGAGTGGGCCATGGGCCCCTTCCATCTGGGACCGGACGACTGGCAGTCCCTCACCGTGCGCCCCCTGGTCCTCGGCCCCGGAAACGTCCCGATGATCATCGACCCGGAGGAGGCGGCGGCCGACCTGCCGATGGCCACCTTCGCGGCCATCACTCATGGCAAGAACCCGGACGCAACGGCCATACTGAAGGCCCTGGCCCACGCGCTCGGCAGAGCCGACGACGAGTCCCTCACGTACTACTCCGAACTACTGGAATCCGGCCTCGGCCCGACCCCGAACCGGCAAACCTGGAGAGCGCTCATGAAGAACGGAAGCTACTTCCCCGGACGCGGCACGCTCGTCGAAGAGACCTTCCTCAAGGGCGAAGCGAGTGGCGAGGCGAAAGGCAAGGCGAGCGGCGTGGCGGAAGGTCAGGCGAAAGCCGTTCTGGCCATTCTCAGGCTGCGCGACATCCCCCTCACCGATGCCCAACATTCCCGCATCATGGAATGCCGCGACCTGGACCTCCTCGCCTGCTGGGTGGAACGCGCCATGACCGTCACCCGCACCGACGAGTTGTGGGACGGTGCGGATGAGACGGAGGCCGGCAACCCGACCCCGGCCCAGCAGCCCAACGGTCACAACCACCCGCTCCACACCGGAGAACACGCGTGAAGAACGGAAGCTACTTCCCCGGACGCGGCACGCTCGTCGAAGAGACCTTCCTCAAGGGCGAGGCCAAGGGCATCGCCAAGGGCATCGCTCAGGGCATCACCGAAGAACGGGCGCGGTTCGTGCTCCTGGTCCTGGACAACCGGGAGATCCCTCTCACCGAAAGTCAGCGCGTCCGCATCACGGCCTGCACCGACCCAGACCAACTCGACCACTGGGTCAAGCGCGCCATGACCGTCACGCACGCCGACGAATTGTTGGACGGTGCGGATAAGACGGAGGCCGGCAACTCGACCAGTGGATGAAGCAAGCGGGATCCCTCGCACTCCCCGACGGCCTCTTCGGTGAAGGGGGCGTCGAGACGCTCGCCGAGGACTGACCATGAGCCCGCCGAAAGGCGGGCTCACTCGCTCCCGGGGTGCCGGGGCGCGCCGGTGCCGGGGTCACCAGGGGAGGTCGCGTAGTTCCTCGATGCACAGGACGAGGAACAGGACGCCGGAGGTGATGAGCAGGGTGTTGCTGATCCAGCCGTTGCGCCATTCGCGGGGTGTGCGGGAGGTGTTGAGGAGCCAGACGAGGGTGGTGGCGAGGAAGGGCATGAAGAAGGCGCCGAGGACTCCGTAGGCGATGACGAGGCCGAAGGGTTCGTCGAGCCAGAGGAGGGCCATGGGCGGGAAGGTGAGCCACAGGAGGTAGCCCCGGAAGGGGGCGGAGCGTTCGCGGTCGCCCCGTGCGACCTCCAGCGCTCCCGCGTCGGAAGCGCCCACCCGCGCGGCCCTGATCCGTTCGACGAAGTCGGCGAACATCAGGCTCACGCCGTGCCAGACGCCCACCAGGGAGGAGAAGGAGGCGGAGAAGAAGCCGATGAGGAAGAGCTTGGCCGTGAACTCACCGAAGCGCTTCTCCAGCACCTTGTCGAGGTCGAGGAGCCCCTTGTCGCCGCTGGCCAGCGCCATCTGCGAGGAGTGCAGCATCTCGGCGCCGACGATGAGCATGGCGATCACGAAGATGCCGGTGGTGGCGTAGGCGACGCGGTTGTCGAGCCGCATCATCTTCATCCAGCCGCTGTCGGTCCATCCCTTGGCGTTGATCCAGTACCCGTAGGCCGCCATGGTGATGGTGCCGCCGACGCCGCCGATGAGGCCGAGCGTGTAGATCATCGAGCCGGCCGGGAGCGTGGGCAGCAGCCCGGCGAACGCGTTGCCGAGGTCGGGCGAGACGCGAACGGCGACGTAGACGACGACCACGAACATGACGCCGACGAAGACCATCATGATCTTCTCGACGATGGCGTACCGGTTGGTCCATACGAACAGCAGCCCGATGAGCCCGGTGATGATCGCCCACACCTTGAGCGGCATCACCTCGGGGAAGAGCGCCTGGAGCGGCAGGGCGGAGGAGGACATGGCGGTGGCGCCGTAGACGAAACCCCAGATGACGACGTAGATCGCGAAGTAGACCGTCGTCCAGGGGCCGAGGCTGCGCCAGCCGTCGAATATGGTGCGGCCCGTCGCCAGGTGCCAGCGCCCGGTGGCCTCGGCGAGTGCGATCTTGACGATGCATCCGATGACGGCCGCCCACAGCAGGGTGTAGCCGAACTTGCTGCCCGCGATGAGCGTCGCGACGAGGTCCCCGGCGCCTACGCCCGTCGCCGCGACGACCATGCCGGGGCCGATCATCTTCCAACTGGGCTTGCGGGTGGGCGGGTTGAATCCGTCGGCCCGGTCGGGTGTGGCGTTCTCCGCTGACATGCCGTGGTGCCTCCGCCGTACGCAGGGATACGCAGTTCACGCGGTGTGCACCGCCCGGGCATGTAACCGCCTGGACCCGATCAGCACAAGAGGGCGCGCATCGCCGGGAAGCGCGCCCGTGGGGGCGCCGGGACCGTCAGAGGTCTTGACAACCCGATTGGTCTGGACCACGTTGTACGACGCACAGGCACCACCCACCTCCCCTTGTCCCCCCACATCGGAGGCAGTTGTGGCACGTGAAAGATCCCGATCCCCCCGCACCTTCCGCGCCCGCGCACTCGTCGGCCTGGCCGCCGGTGCCTTGGCGGCCTCGGGCCTGTTCGCCTTCGGAACGGCGAACGCCGGTACGCCGGAGAGCGGCGCCGTGGCCGAGCGGCAGAGCCCCGGACCCCGTGTGGGCGCCTCACAGGTGCCGGCGCACGCGGTCACCGGGTACTGGCAGAACTTCGACAACGGCGCCAAGGTCCAGACGGTCGCCGAGGTCCAGGACGACTACGACATCATCGCGGTCGCCTTCGCCGACGCCACCGGATCGCCAGGTCAGGTGGACTTCACCGTCGACCCGGCCCTCAACTACACCGAGGAGCAGTTCAAGAAGGATGTCGCGGCCAAGCAGGCAGCGGGCAAGTCCGTGATCATCTCGGTCGGCGGTGAGAAGGGCGCGGTCTCCGTCAGCGACGACGCCTCGGCCGACGCCTTCGCCAAGTCCATCGTCGGCCTGATGGACGAGTACGGCTTCGACGGCGTCGACATCGACCTGGAGAACGGCCTCGACGCGACCTACATGACCAAGGCCCTGGAGGCCATCCACGCGGCGAAGAGCGATGTCGTGGTGACGATGGCGCCGCAGACCGTGGACATGCAGTCGCCGCAGAACGAGTACTTCAAGACGGCCCTCAACATCAAGAGCTTTCTGACGGTCGTCAACATGCAGTACTACAACAGCGGTTCGATGAACGGCTGCGACGGGAAGGTCTACTCCTCCGGCACCGTCGACTTCCTCACGGCGCTCGCCTGCACCCAGATCAAGGGCGGCCTCGACCCCTCACAGGTCGGCCTGGGCACCCCCGCGTCCCCGCAGGCGGCCGGTTCCGGATACGTCGACCCTGGCGTGGTCAACAACGCGCTCGACTGCCTGGCCAAGGGCGAGAGCTGCGGCAGCTTCACACCCGAGGAGAAGTGGCCCGGCATCCGCGGCGCGATGGCCTGGTCAACAGCCTGGGACGCTGCCGGCGGCGACAAGTGGTCCGGCACCGTGGGACCCCACGTGCACGGCCTCCCGTAGAGGCCGCCGCAGGCCCGCGGTTCCCGTACACCGCGTACGTCCCGTACGCCGCGCACGCCGCACGCACTGCGGCGGACGTGGCGGACGTCACCGGCGACCGACGCGGACCCGTGCGGGGTACCTACCCCACCGCCCCGTACGAGCAGGACGCCCCCGGAAGCGGCTCACGCCGTCCGGGGGCGTCCGTCGTTGTGCGTGCCCTCACGTCTCAACGCGCCCTGGGGGGCGCGCCGTTACCGGGTCACACCTTGGGGCGCGGCAGCACGCAGCCGTACGCCTTGAGGTTGACCTGGTTGCCCTTGCCGAAGCAGGAGGTGATCAGGTAGGTCTGCTGGCCGTAGGCGTTCAGGTGGCGGACGCTGACGTTGCCCTTCTTGTCCACCTCACACGGGTTGTTCAGCGTGCACTTCTCGCCGTCCTCGTTGTGGGTGTTGTTCACACCCACGACCTTGCCGGTGCGGTTGTCGATGACCGGGGAGCCGGAGGTGCCGCCCTTGGTCTGGCAGTCCATCGTGTAGCGGATGGAGTCCTTCCAGGTCCAGTCCGCCTCCTTCAGCTGGTACGCGAAGCCGTCGACCGAGCAGCCGAACTTCTCCTTCCAGTAGCCGGAGACGACGGTGATGTCCCGGCCCTGGCGCGGGTGCTGCGCGTCCAGCTTCAGCGCCTTGATGCCGTGCTTCTGCTTGATCTCCTTGTACGTGGAGGTGGCCTCGTACAGCGAGATGTCGGTGTCCGTCATCGTCGCGTAGGCGATCTTGTCGGAGTGGATCTTCCCGGCGTCGCTGCCGTCGGCGTTGAGCAGCGTGAAGTCGCGGCTGGTCTTCTTGTTGACGATGACCTCGCCCGCGCCCGGCATGCCCTCCTGGAGGCAGTGCCCGTTGGAGAGCACCAGGGCGGGGTCGGTCTCCTTCGAGTTCCTGAGCTTGACGACGGAGCCCGAACAGTTGCTGAGCGCCACCGTCCCCTCGAAGCTCGGCGTCTTGTGGTGAGCGGCCGACTGCGCGGCCGGGGCGGCCGGCTTCGCGGGTGCGGCTGCCGCCGGGCTCGCTGCTATGCCGGCCAGCGCCGCCGCGCCGAAGAGCGCGGCGGCGAGCGTACTGACGAGGGGCTTTCTCATGGACTCCTCATTCTGTGGAGATACAGCCTGTGGAGCCACAGGCTGCGGAGATACAGCGGTACGGTGCCGACGCCGCGGCGCTGCATCCCTACAGCGCTGCCCAACCGCCCTTACGGGCCGTTACGGCTTGGGGAGAGTGCAGCCCTCACGGCTGAGGTCGATCTTGCTGCCCGCTCCCACGCACGGCGTGATGATGTAGGTCTGCTGGCCGTAGCCGATGCCCTCGTGAACGGTGGTGTTGCCGTTCTCGTCCACCTCACAAGGGTTGTTCAGGGTGCATTCCTCGCCGTTCTCGTTCCGCGTGTTGTTCACACCGACGACCTTGCCGGAGGCGTCATCGACGACCGGCGAGCCCGAAGTACCGCCCTTGGTCCGGCAGTCGGCGGTGTAGCGGATCGAGTCCTTCATCGTCCAGCCGTCTTCCTTCAGCTGGTGCGCGAAGCCGTCTATGGCGCAGCCGTACGTCTCCTTCCAGTAGCCGGAGACGACGGTGATGGCGTTGCCCTGCGTGGGGTGGGCAGCCTCGACCTCCAGCGCCTTGACGCCGAACTTCGACTCGATCTGCTCGTAGGTCGAGCCGACCTCGTAGAGCGAGACGTCGGTGTCGGTCATCGTCGCGTAGGCGATCTTCGTGGCCCGCACGGTGCCCGCGTTGCTGCCGTCCGCCTTCAGCACCGTGAAGCTGCGGTTGGACGGCTGGTCGGTGATGACCTTGCCGGGCTCGGGCATGCCCTCTTCGAGACAGTGACCGTTCGAGAGCACCAGTGCCGGGTCGCCCGGCTGCGACTCGGGCATCTTGACCACGGAGCCGGAGCAGTTGCTCAGCGCGACCGTGCCCTCGAACGAGGGCGCCGCAGCGGGCGCCTTGTTCGGCGCCGTCGTGCCGGCGGCCGTACCGCCTGCGGTGACCGCGTTGCTGGTGGCGGCTGTGGCCGTACCGCTGGTGGCGGCTGCGGCGGGAGCGGCGGCGATGCCCGCGAGCGCGGCGGCTCCGAAGAGCGCCGTGGCGAGAGAGCCGACGAGAGGTCTTTTCATGTGGGGGTTCCTCTCTTGTTACCGAAGGTCTTTTCGGTCTGACGCCGTGCATTCTTGGGCCAGATGAGGTTCAGCCACAAGAGCGCCCCCGGAATCGGCAAGTGCGATTCCGGGGGCGGGAGTTGGAGCTTTTGGTTCCGCTTGATGGCCTAGACGACGATGCTCACCAGCGCCGCCACCGCGAAGCCGGCGACCGAGAGCACGGACTCCAGCACCGTCCAGGACTTCAGGGTGTCCCGCTCGGAGATGCCGAAGTACTTCGCGACCATCCAGAATCCGCCGTCGTTCACATGCGAGGCGAAGATCGAGCCCGCCGAGATCGCCATGATGACCAGCGCGACATGCGCCTGCGAGGGGTCGCTCGCCGCCAGCAGCGGCGCCACGATGCCCGCCGTCGTCACGATGGCCACCGTCGCCGAACCCTGCGCGACCCGCAGCACCACGGAGATCAGATACGCGAGCACGATCACCGGAAGGCCCGCGTCCCCGAACACGTCGGCGAGCGCCTGCGCGACGCCGGAGCCCTGGAGCACGGCGCCGAAGATCCCGCCGGCGCCGACCACCAGCAGGATGTTGCCGACCGGCTTGAGCGAGGCCGTCGAGACCGTCTCCAGCGACTTGCGGCTCCAGCCCCTGCGCAGCCCCAACAGGTAGTACGACAGCAGCAGGGCCACCGTCAGTGCGACAAAGGGGTGGCCGATGAACTCGATGACGGACCGCGTGGTGGAAGGGTCGAGCGCGATCGAGGAGAACGTGGCCGCCAGGATCAGCACCAGCGGCGTACCGATGATGGCCAGCACCGTGCCGACGGCGACGGGCTTCTCCTCGCCCTCGATCCCGCTGGCCCGCTGCTCGGCGACGACCGCCTTCCTGGACTCCTCGACGGCCTCCAGCATCTCCTGCGGCACCGCGACGAAGATCCGCTTGCCGATCCACGCCGCGTACGCCCAGCCGGCCAGCACGGCGGGAACGCCACAGACGATGCCCATGAGGATGACCCAGCCCAGGTCCACCTTCAGCAACCCGGCAGCCGCGACGGGTCCTGGGTGCGGCGGCAGGAACGCGTGGGTCATCGACAGACCCGCGAGCATCGGCATGCAGTACAGCAGCACCGACTTGCCGCTGCGCTTGGCAGCCGCGTACACGATCGGGGCCAGCACGAAGATGCCGACGTCGAAGAAGACCGGGATACCGAAGATCAGGCCCGTAAGGCCCATCGCGAGCGGGGCGCGCTTCTCGCCGAACAGGTTCAGCAGCCGCGCCGAAAGCGCCTCGGCGCCACCGCTGACCTCCAGGATCGCGCCGAGCATGGTGCCCAGGCCGATGATGATCGCGACGTGGCCGAGAATCCCGCCCATGCCCGACTCGATCATGGAGACGGCGTCGGACTTCTGGACGGTGCCGAACAGTTCGGTGACGGAGAGGCCCGCACCCAGCCCCACCGCGATCGACACCGCGAGCAGTGCGACGAAGGGCTGGATGCGGACCTTGATGATCAGGACCAGCAGCAGAACGATCCCGAGGGCGGCGACGGTCAGCAGACCCCCGGTCCCGGGTATGAGCGCGAGCAGGCCGCCCGTGTGGGGCGGCGTTTCAGCGGCAAGCAGCATGGGGAACCTCGTTGTTTCCAAGCCGGATTGAGCCCCTGTCCGCGCTGTGCGCGGGACGGAGATGTCCCCAAGCTTCCGTTCGGGCGCCGTCGCTCTTCAGTTGCCGGACCGGGCTGGAGAACAGCCCGGTCCGGCCCTTGTGGAGCGGGGTCCGGAGCGGGACCGGACGTGGGGTCCGGAGCGGCTCCAGGCCGGGGGCCGGAACGCGCCCGGACCCGCAGCCCGGAACGCGCCCGGGCCCGGGAGGTGGGGGCACCTCCCGGCCGAAGGCTGGGGGAAGGGTGGGAGTGCTCAGCCGAGGACGGCGAGCGCGTCGATCTCGACGAGGAGACCGGCGGGGAGACCGACGTACACGGTCGTACGGGCTGAGGGCGCCTCCACCAGGTCGGCGAAGAACTCGTTGTAGATCTCGTTGAACTCGGCGAAGTGCCCGGTGTCCGTCAGGAAGACGCGGAGCATCATGACGTCCTCCCAGGAGGCGCCGCCCTCCTCCAGGATCGCCTGGACGTTGGCCAGCGTCTGGAGGGTCTGCTCGCGCAGGCCGGGGCCCACCGGCTTCGGTGCCTGTCCTTCGACGGCGGGCCCGAACCCGACCTGCCCCGCGACCTGGAGGATGTTCCCCTTGCGCACGCCGTGCGAGAACTTCGCGGGCGGGGTGGTGTGCGTCGAGGGGGTGAGGGCGGTCTTCGTCAGCTTCTCGCTCATGGTGCTGCTCTCTTGGCTGGAGGGGTGGAAGGTCTCCCCGCGTACTCGGCGCTGATGGCGTCAGCGGTCCTGCGTACGCGCGGGAGGAGGGTGAGGAGTTCGTCGGCCGAGACGACGACGTTCGGCGCTGAGACCGACATCGCCGCCACGACCCTGCCCTCGGCGCCCCTGATGGGCGCCGCGACACAGTTGATGGACTCCTCATGGCCACCGAGATCGGTGGCCCAGCCCTGGTCCCGTACCTTCGCCAGTTCGGTGAGGAAGGCGGAGGCGTTCGGGGTCGAACGGGCCGTGTAAGGGGGGTAGTCGAGCCGTTCCGCTACGGCGCGGCGCTCCGGCTCCGGCAGGTCGGCGAGGAGCAGCTTGGCCACGGCGGCGACGGTGATCGCGACGGGCTTGCCGATACGGGAGTACATCCGCACCGGGTAGCGGCTCTCCACCTTGTCGATGTAGAGGACCTCGTCCTCCTCGTAGACCGCGAGGTGAACGGTGTGCCCGCAGGCGGCGTTCAGTTCCGCCAGGTGCGGGTGGGCGATCTCGCGCACGTCGAGGTTCTCGACGGCCTCCTGCGCGAGCGCGAACAGCCGGGCGCCCAGGCGGTAACGCTGGTCGGGCTGGCGGTAGACGATGCCGTGCTCGTGCAGCGTGCGCAGCAGGCGCAGGGCCGTCGACTTGTGCACGTCCAGGCGGGAGGCGACCTGTTCGAGATTCGCGGGCCCCTCGGCGAGCAGCGGCAGGATGCTCAGCGCCCGGTCGACGGTCTGGCTCACTGGTCGGCCCCCGTACGGGTCGCCTGGTTGTTCTCCCTCATGCGGAACGCACCTCCGGCTCCTCTTGCTCCGGTCCCGGCGATGTCCAGCCCGGGCCCAGCCGCAGTGTCTCCCACGCCTCGGCCCCGAGTGCCACGAGGCGGTCGGCGTGCGCGGGGGCCGGCGGAGCTGCGAGGTCGCCGGGGACGGTGAGTGCTGCCGCGGCCATCAAATGGCCGTGACGCAGCCGGTCCCTCATCGGCAGCCCGCGCAGGGTCCCGGCGAGGAACCCGGCGGCGAACGCGTCGCCCGCGCCGACGGGCGAGACGACATCGACGCTGAGCGCCGGCGCGAACACGGCGGGCTCTCCCGTGACGAAGGCCGTCGCGCCTGTGCTGCCCTGCTTGACGACGAGCACGGAGGGTTCGGGCAGCGCGTCCCGTACGGCGGTCGGGCCGCCCCCGACGCCCCAGACCGCCTGCGCCTCGTCCTCGCCCACGAAGACGATGTCGCTGTGCCGGGCCAGTTCGAGGAGGAGGGCCGGGCCTGTGCGGTCAGCGCTGGCGGTGGCGCCAGCGCTGCGGGTGTCGGCGCTGTGGGTGGCGTGGGCGCTGTGGGTGGCGCCGGCGCTGTCGGTGGCGTCGGCGCTGTGGGTGGCGTGGGGGCGGTGAGCGGTGTCGGTGCTGTCAGCGCGTTCAGCGCTGTGGGTGCGCCATAGGTCTACGCGGTAGTTCACGTCGAACGAGACCAGCGGGCCCGGCCTGCCGCCGCCGCGTGCGCCGGTGAGGGCGCGCATGAGGGCGCGGCAGTCGTCGGAGAGTGCCGCGGTGATGCCGGTCAGGTGGAGGACCTGGCCCGAGGCGAGCGCTTCCAGGGCCACGTTGGTCGGGGACATGGCCGAGGCGGCCGAACCCGCGCGGTAGTAGAGCACTTCCGAGAGTGGGCGTTCGGCTTGTGCCCGTACGGGGTTGTTCCGCTGCTGCCCGGGCTCGTCGGCGGCGGCTCCCACCGCGCGTTCGCCGTCCGTGCGGAAGTAGATGCCGGTGGGGCGGTGCGGGTCGCGTTCCACCGCCGCCGTGTCGACGCCGTGCGCGGCGATCGTCCGCACCAGGTGGTCGCCGAAGCCGTCGGCGCCCACGCGGCTGACCCAGCGTGCCCGGTGTCCGGCACGGGCCAGCGTGCACGCCACGTTGGACTCGGCGCCGCCTATCGACCGGTCGAACGAGGGCACGTCGGCGAGTGGCCCGGAGCGTGAGGGGAGGAAGGTGACCATGGACTCGCCCAGGCAGACGACGTCGATGTCGGGGGTGATGGTCACGATCCGTACCGCTCCTCAAATCCGCTGCGCCGCCGACCGGGACGACCGGTGTCCCTTGGCCGTCGGCTCCCTTGACCGGCCGTCGACTCCATTGACCGGCCGTTCGCCGGGATGCTAGACAGCATTAAGCGTTATACGCAATGGCCGTTGCAATGTCTGCAACACAAACTTCCACGGAGCCCGCATGGCCGCCCCCGACAACGCCGTCGACCCCGCCGCCGACAGAGCCGTCGCTGCCGTTCCCGCTGAAGCCCTCGCCACCGTCGAAGCGGCCGTCGCCCGCATCGCGGACGAGCCCGCCGACCACCGCTTCAAGGGCCTGCCCGCTGACACGGGCCCCGGCGCCACGCTGGGCAGCCTCGCGGCCGAGCGGCGTGACCTCTTCTCCGGTGGCTTCACCACGCCCGTCCTCGCCCTGTCCGCCGAGCGCCTCGACCACAATCTCGCGGCGATGGAGAGCTACTCCGCGCGGCACGGGCTCGCGTTCGCGCCGCACGGCAAGACGTCCATGGCGCCGCAGCTCTTCGCGCGCCAGCTGGAGCACGGCGCGTGGGGGATCACCCTCGCGGTGCCGCACCAGGTACGGGTCGCGCGTGCCTTCGGCATCCCCCGCATCTTCCTGGCCAACGAGCTGGTCGACGCGGCGGCGCTGCGGTGGCTCGCGGGCGAGTTGGACCGGGACCCGGCGTTCCGCTTCGCCTGCTACGTCGATTCCGTGGCCGGCGTGCGGCTCATGGACGAGGCGCTGCGTGCGGCCGGCGCCGTGCGGCCCGTCGATGTCGTGGTGGAGCTGGGCGCCGGGGACGGCGCCCGTACCGGGGCGCGTTCGGAGGCCGAGTGCGCCGCCGTCGCTGACGCGGTTGCCGATGCCGGTACGTTGCGGCTTGTCGGCGTTGCCGGGTACGAGGGTGAGGTTCCTGGGGCCTCGCTGGAGACGGTTACCGCTTGGCTGCGGCGGCTTGTCGCTCTCGCCGTTGCGTTTGACGAGGCCGGGCGGTTCGCCGGGCGGTTCGGTTCGCCCGGTTCGGCCGAGGGGTCCGGTTCGGCCGAGGGGTCCGGTTCGGCCGAGGGGTCCGGTTCGGCCGAGGGGCCCGGTTCGGCCGAGGGGCCCGACGAGATCTTGGTCAGTGCGGGGGGCAGTGCCTGGTTCGACGCGGTCGCCACGGTGTTCGCGGAGATTCCCGCGCTGTCTAAGCCGGTGCTGAAGTTGTTGCGGTCCGGTGCGTATGTCTCTCATGACGACGGTCATTACCGGGAGTTGACGCCGTTCAACCGGGTGCCCGATGAGGGTGGGTTGCGGGCCGCTTTCACCTTGTGGGCGCAGGTTGTTTCGCGGCCCGAGGCGGGGCAGGCGTTTCTCAACGCCGGTAAGCGGGATGCGGCGTACGACCTTCAGATGCCGGTCGCCCACGCCGTGCGTGGGCTCGATGGTTCTGTGCGGTCCGGTGCGGGTGTCGACGTGACGTCGATGAGTGATCAGCACATGTGGGTGCGGACGGGGGAGGGCGTCGACCTGGAGGTGGGGGAATGGGTCGGACTTGGGATGTCCCATCCCTGCACGATGTTTGACAAGTGGCAGGTTTTGCCGGTTGTTTCCGGGGATGGGGTTGTTGTGGATTTCGTCCGCACCTATTTTTAACTCCCGCTTTTTTTATATGGGGCTTCGCCCCTTTCCCCGTTGGCCTCGCCGGCCGGGCGTTGGGGCGGCTCCGCCCCCCAACTGCCCCCCGCCAAAAGGGGCTCCGCCCCCTCTGGACTCCCCCGCCCGTATCCGGGCCCACCCTGAAGTCATTCCCGAGGGAGGGCACGTTCGAGGCCGTCCTGAGGGGGCCTCCCGGCCGGGGGGTGGGGGAGGGCGGAACTAGCGCATTGGACGGGGCTGCAGGGGAGCTCCACCACCCGAAAGGTGAACCGGATATGGACCTGGTAATTCGTGAGGCGACCGTCGTCGATGGGACGGGCGGCCCCGCGTACAAGGCGGATGTCGGCATCGAAGACGGCCGTATCGCCGGGATCGCCCGCGAGGGTGGAGAGCGGCTGGGGGGTGCGCGGGTCATTGAGGGGGACGGGCATGTGGTGGCGCCCGGGTTCATTGATATGCATGCGCATTCGGATCTGGCCGTGCTCCGGGATCCGTCGCACGAGGCGAAGGCCGCGCAGGGTGTGACGTTGGAGGTGCTGGGGCAGGACGGGCTGTCGTATGCGCCGGTGGACGATGCGACGCGGGAGGCGATCCGGAGCGCCATCACCGGGTGGAACGGGGACGGGGGTGACATCGACTTCGACTGGAGCACGGTCGGCGGGTATCTGGACCGTATCGACCGGCAGGGCACGGCGTTGAACGCCGCATACCTCATTCCGCAAGGCTCGGTACGCATGCTCGCGATGGGGTGGGCCGACCGGCCCGCGACCGGGGACGAGGTCGCGCACATGAAGCGGCTGGTCGCCGAGGGCATGGAGCAGGGGGCCGTCGGCATGTCGTCGGGGCTGACGTACACGCCGGGCATGTACGCCTCGGACTCCGAACTGACGGAGCTGTGCCGGGTGGTGGCCGCTTACGACGGGTACTACTGCCCGCACCACCGTTCGTACGGCGCGGGCGCGCTGGAGGCGTACGAGGAGATGGTCACGCTCACCCATGAGGCGGGCTGTGCGCTGCATCTCGCGCACGCCACCATGAACTTCGGGGTGAACAAGGGCAAGGGGCCCGATCTGTTGGCGCTTCTGGACAGGGCGCTGGCCGGTGGGGCCGACATCAGTCTGGACACGTATCCGTACACGCCGGGCTGTACGACCCTCGCGGCGATGCTGCCGAGCTGGGCGAACGAGGGCGGGCCCGAGGCGGCGCTGGCCCGGCTGGCGGATCCGGTGACGACGGCCCGTATCCGGCAGGTGATGGAGGTCGAGGGCGCTGACGGCTGTCACGGTGTGCCGATCGAGTGGGACGCGATCGAGATCTCGGGCGTGAGCGATCCGTCGCTGGCGGAGTACGTGGGCCGTACGGTGGCCGCTTCGGCCGCGCTGCGGGGTGAGGAGCCGTTCACGACGGCGCACCGGCTGCTGGTCGAGGACCGGCTCGGGTCGACGATCCTCCAGCACGTGGGGCACGAGGAGAACGTCCAGGCGATCATGCGGCACCGGGTGCACACGGGCGGCAGCGACGGCATCCTCCAGGGCGACAAGCCGCACCCGCGTGCGTATGGGACGTTTCCGCAGTATCTGGGGCGCTATGTACGGGAGTTGGGCGTGCTCAGCCTGGAGGAGTGTGTCGCGCATCTGACGGGGCGCGCGGCGGCGCGGCTGCGGCTCAAGGACCGCGGTCTGGTGCGCGAGGGGTACCGGGCCGATCTGGTCGTCTTCGATCCGGAGACGGTGGCGGCGGGTTCCACGTTCGAGAAGCCCCGCACGCTGCCGACCGGTATCCCCCATGTCCTCATCGACGGGCGCCCTGTCATCGAGGACGGGGCGCGCACGGATGTGCTGGCCGGACGGGCGGTGCGCCGGGAGCCGTAGCGGGCCGTGTCGTACCCGGGTACCACCCGGGTGCCGGCACATGCGGCTGCGGGCGGACGCCCGTGGGCGCTGGGCTCCGTAGCGTCGGTCGCATGATCGAGGTTCATCAGCTCACGAAGCGCTACGGAGACAAAACCGCTGTCGACGGCTTGACCTTCACGGTCGAGCCGGGGACGGTCACCGGGTTCCTGGGGCCCAACGGTGCCGGGAAGTCGACCACGATGCGGCTGATCACCGGCCTGGACTCGCCCACGGCGGGTCACGCGCGTGTCAACGGCAAGCGGTACGCCGACTTCGCCGCGCCGCTGCGCGAGGTCGGGGTGCTGCTGGAGGCCAGGGCCGTGCACGCCGGGCGTTCGGCGCACCACCATCTGAGGGCACTGGCCCACACCCATGGCATACCGCGCAGCCGGGTGGACGAGGTGATCGGGATGGTGGGGCTGCGGGAGGTGGCGCGGCAGCGGGCGGGGAAGTTCTCGCTGGGTATGGGCCAGCGGCTCGGCATCGCGGTCGCGCTGCTGGCCGACCCGGCCACCGTTCTGCTCGACGAGCCCGTCAACGGCCTCGACCCCGAGGGCGTGCTGTGGGTGCGCCGCCTGCTCACGTCCCTGGCGGCCGAGGGGCGTACGGTCCTGCTCTCCTCGCATCTGATGAGCGAGATGGCGCAGACGGCCGAGCACCTGGTGATCATCGGCCGGGGCAGGCTGCTGGCGGACACGACGGTGGACAGGTTCGTACGGGAGGCGGGGCTCGGCACCGTCAAGGTCGTCTCCCCCGGGGCGGCCCTGCTGGCCGAACTGCTGCGGGGACCCGGCGTCGAGATCACCGGTGAGGGCCACGGCACGCTGCAGGTGGCGGGGGCCGACGCCGAGCTGATCGGTACGACGGCCGCGCGGCACGGCATCCCGGTGTACGAACTGACCCCGCACGCGGCCTCGTTGGAGGACGCGTTCATGGAGCTGACCCGGGAGTCGGTCGAGTACCCGGCCGCCGCGCAGGGGGTCGCGGTATGAGCGCCGTAGGGGCGGACTGCCGGATCACGCCGTTCCGGGTGGTGCGCGCCGAGTGGTCGAAGCTGTGGACGCTGCGCTCGACGTGGTACGCGCTGGGCGGTTGTGTGGTGCTGACCGCCGTCGTCGGCGTGGTCATCGCCGTCTCGGCGGGCGACGGGCCGCGCGGGCCCTCCGATCCGGTCGAACTCAGCCTGTTCGGGCTCAACTTCGCGCAGCTCGTGCTGCCGATACTGGGCGTGCTGGTGACGGCGGGCGAGTACTCGACCGGCATGATCCGCGCCAGCATGACCGCCGTGCCGCGCCGGCTGCCCGTGCTGTGGTCCAAGGCGGCGGTGTTCGGTGCGGTCGTCTTCGGGACCGTACTGGTCACGGCCTTCGGGGTGTTCGGGCTGGCGCAGCTGTTCCTGTCCGGGACCGCCCTCGCCGCCTCGTACGGGGATCCGGGCGTGCTGCGGGCACTGTTCGGGTCGGCCGCCGTCCTCGCGCTGCTCGGCGTGCTGGGGCTCGCGCTGGGGGCGCTGACGCGGGGTGTTCCCGCGGGTATCGGCGCGTTCGTCGTCCTGCTGACGGTGCTGCCGCAGCTCGCGGGCACCCTGCCGTACGAGTGGGTGGACACGGTGGTGCGCTGCACGCCGCTGCCGGCGGGCCAGGGGCTGATGGCCGCGCTGCCACAGCCCGACTCCCTCAGCCCGCTGACCGGGCTGGCCACCCTGACGGCGTGGACGGCGGCTGCGCTGGGCGCGGCAGGGCTGCTGCTGAAGCGGCGCGACGTATGAGGGGACGGTGTACGGAAGGACGGCGTACGGGAGGAAGGCGTGCCGTGGATGCGGCAGCATCGTCGCAGGGCGGGGAGAGGTGGGGCATGGGGCTGGACGAGGGGTCGGACGGCGGGCAGCCGCAGACGCGGCAGATCCACCTCGCCCTGCGGCGCGTGCGGTCCTTCGAGGCACGTCATCCTTGGCTCTGGGACCTGCTGCTGCCGGTGCTCGTGGCGCTGCCCGGACTGGGCCAACTCGTGGACGGCAGCTGGCGGGACGACCTGGAGCAGGGGCGGTTCGGGCCGCCCCCGTGGGCGATGCCGGAGGCCGTCGGATGGCTGCTGACCGCGGGGCTGGTGCTGCCGCTGCTGTGGCGGCGCAGGCGGCCCTTCCCGGTGTTCTGCGCCGTGTCCGTGCCGCTGTTCGTGGCCGGTCTGCTGGGGCTCGGCCTGCCGGCCTCGGCCGCGATCGGCGTCGCGCTGTACGGGGTGGCGCTGCGCGCGCCGCTGTCCCGGCTGGCGTGGGCGGGCGCGGTGATCGCCGTCTCGGTCGTGGCCGAACTGGCGTATCGGCCGCCTTCGGACCCGTTCACCGCCTACGTTCCCGTGGTCGCCATCGTGGTCGCCATCACGGCGCTGGGCATCGCGGTCCGTACCCGCCGCGAGTACCTGGCCTCGCTGCTGGAGCGGGCCGCGCGCCTGGAGGTCGAGCGTGACCAGCGGGCCCGGCTGGCCACGGCGGCCGAACGGGCCAGGATCGCGCGGGAGATGCACGACATCGTGGCCCACAACCTGTCGGTGATCACCGGGCTGGCCGACGGCGGCTCGTACGCGGCGCAGCGGTCGCCCGAGCGGGCGCGGGAGGCACTTGAGGTCATCGCGGCCACCAGCCGCCAGGCACTCGGCGATCTGCGCGGCCTGCTCGGCGTACTGCGCGAGGGCGTTCAGGGAGCTGAACTCAGCCCGCAACCCGGCCTGGTGGAGCTGGCACCGCTCCTGGACCGGGTGCGTGCCGCCGGGCTGACGGTCCGTACGGCGGTGGACGGGTCACCCGGAGAGGGCGGGGAGCAGTCGGCGGGGCGGCAGCTCGTCGTCTACCGCGTCGTGC
Source organism: Streptomyces iconiensis (assembly GCF_028657195.3). Lineage (GTDB taxonomy): Bacteria > Actinomycetota > Actinomycetes > Streptomycetales > Streptomycetaceae > Streptomyces > Streptomyces iconiensis. Next base: position 8,753 of record NZ_JANCPR020000022.1, on the reverse strand, counting down.
AGGAGGCGCTCACCAACGTCCTCAAGCACGGTGGCCCCGAAGCGCGCGCCACCGTCACGGTGACCCACGCGGCGGACGGCATCGGCGTGGACGTCGTGGACACGGGCACCTCCGGGCACGGGGCGCCGTCCGGAACGGGCGCGGGACAGGGGATCGGCGGGATGCGGGAGCGCGCACGCGCGTACGGCGGCACACTCGAAGCGGGCCCGCTGCCCGCGGGCGGCTGGCGGGTCCACCTGTGGCTGCCGCGCTCGGCGGCGGGCGCAACGACAGTGACGGACGGGGCCAGTGACGACAGTGGTGATCGCGGACGACCAGGCGCTCCAGCGCTTCGGCTTCCGGATGCTCCTGGAGAGCCAGGACGACCTGACGCTCCTCGGTGAGGCGGCGAACGGTACCGAGGCCGTACGGATGGCCGCCGAACTCCAGCCGGACGTCGTGCTGATGGATGTGCGGATGCCGGGCCTGGACGGTATCGAGGCGACCCGCCGCATCGTCGCGACGGGCGGCCGTTCGCGGGTGCTGATCCTCACGACGTTCGACCTGGACGAGTACGCGTACGCGGGGCTGCGCGCGGGGGCCAGCGGGTTCCTCGTCAAGGACGCCCAGCCCGGCGACCTGCTCTCCGGCATCCGCGCCGTGGCGAGCGGGGACGCCGTGGTGGCGCCCGCGCTGACCCGCCGGCTGCTCGACGCCTTCGCCGACCGGCTCCCGGCCAGGGAACCGGGCTCCGCTCCCCCGCGCCAGGACCCGCGCCTCACCGTCCTCACGGAGCGCGAGCGCGAGGTACTCGTCGCCGTGGGACGCGGCTGGAACAACGCCGAGATCGCCGCGCGGCTGTCCCTCGCCGAGTCGACGGTCAAGACCCATGTGGGCCGCGTCCTGGCCAAGACCGGCGTCCGCGACCGCGTGCAGGCGGTCATCCTCGCCTACAACACCGGGCTGGTCCGGCCCGAATGACCGTGGTCGGCCGGGCCGTTCAGCCTGAGGGGCGCACGTACGCCTGCGCTCACGTGTGCTGGTAGGCCACCAGGGAGATGCCCACGTAGTGCACGGCGAAGGCGGCCAGCGTGAAGGAGTGGAAGACCTCGTGGAAGCCGAACCAACGCGGGGACGGGTTCGGCTTCTTGATGCCGTAGATGACGCCGCCGACGCTGTAGAGCAGCCCGCCGACGATCACGCAGACGAACACCGCGATGCCGCCCTGGCGCATGAAGTCGGGCAGGAAGAAGACGGCGGCCCAGCCCATTGCGATGTAGCACGGCGTATAGAGCCAGCGCGGTGCTCCGACCCACAGCACACGGAAGGCGATCCCGACGGCCGCCGCCGCCCAGATCCCCCACAGCAGCAGATCGCGTCTGCCGTCGGGCAGCAGCAGGATCGTCAGCGGTGTGTAGGTGCCCGCGATGATCAGGAAGATGTTGGCGTGGTCGAGGCGGCGCAGCACCGCGTTGACCCGCGGACTCCAGTCGCCCCTGTGGTAGAGCGCGCTGATGCCGAAGAGCAGGCAGGCGGAGAGCGTGAAGACGGCACAGGCGATGCGCCCGCGTGTGCTGCCGGCGAGAGCGGTCAGGAAGACGCCGGAGAAGAGCACGGCGGGGAACATCCCGGCGTGCAGCCAACCGCGCAGCTTCGGCTTGATGACCTGGGCGGCACTGGCTGCCGAGGCGGAGAGCCTCCCGGCAGCCGCTGAGGGGGGCGCGTGCTGCTCCGTGGTCACATGCTGCTCCGGGGACGGGAGCCGCTCCGGGGGCGAGGGCTCGGAGGCTGTCATCACGCCATCGTATCTACGGTGCCGCAGGTGTCCGTTGCCCCGTCGACGGTGACACCCGCCACCACGCGGCCGGGAACCTGTCGTACGTCCGCGCCATGCGGGTACCCGGCGCACGCCCGCGTGTTCACCCGCCGTGCACACCCGTGCCGACGTGGTGACGGACACACGATTCACATCTGGACAGATAGCCTCTAGGCTCGCATGATCAGATGAGCACAAGCGGCACCGGATGAGCGAACGAGTCACCTGCCACGACAGCATCCGGGTCGCGGCCCCCAAGGGGCGGCACTGAGAGACAGCAAGCAGAAGCGGATATAGGTGCCTGTATCCGCACCAAAACCCTCAACCGTCTGGAGCGATCGTGGCGCGCAGTTCTGCGGCTCCCTCTTCTTCGTCCCCTTCGACCCTTCCCACCCGTCACCAGGAGCTGATCTCCTGGGTGAACGAGATCGCCGCCCTCACCGAGCCCGACGCCGTCGTCTGGTGCGACGGCTCGGAAGCGGAGTACGAGCGCCTGGCCGAAGAGCTGGTGGCAAAGGGCACCTTCAAGAAGCTCGACCCGGTCAAGCGGCCCAACTCGTACTACGCGGCCTCGGATCCCTCCGATGTGGCACGCGTCGAGGACCGCACGTTCATCTGTTCCGAGAAGGAGGAGGACGCGGGCCCGACCAACCACTGGAAGGACCCGGCGGAGATGCGCGCCGTCTTCACCGGTGAGAACGGCGTCTTCCGCGGTGCGATGCGCGGACGCACGATGTACGTCGTCCCCTTCTGCATGGGCCCGCTCGGCTCCCCGCTCTCCGCGCTCGGCGTCGAGATCACCGACTCCGCCTATGTCGCCGTCTCCATGCGCACCATGACCCGTATGGGCCAGGATGTGCTGGACGAGCTGGGCGACGACGGCTTCTTCGTCAAGGCGGTGCACACCCTCGGCGCCCCGCTGGCCGAGGGCGAGCAGGACGTGCCGTGGCCCTGCAACTCGACGAAGTACATCTCACACTTCCCGGAGACCCGGGAGATCTGGTCCTTCGGGTCCGGCTACGGCGGCAACGCGCTGCTCGGCAAGAAGTGTTACGCGCTGCGCATCGCCTCCGTGATGGCGCGCGACGAGGGCTGGCTCGCCGAACACATGCTCATCCTGAAGCTGACGCCGCCGCGCGGCGGGACCGAGGCCGTCAAGTACGTTGCCGCGGCGTTCCCTTCGGCCTGCGGCAAGACCAACCTCGCGATGCTCCAGCCGACGATCCCGGGCTGGACGGTGGAGACGATCGGCGACGACATCGCCTGGATGCGGTACGGCGACGACGGCCGCCTCTACGCCATCAACCCCGAGGCCGGCTTCTTCGGTGTCGCGCCCGGCACCGGCGAGGACACCAACGCCAATGCCATGAAGACCCTTTGGGGCAACTCGGTCTTCACCAACGTCGCGCTCACCGAGGACGACGACGTGTGGTGGGAGGGCATGACCGAGGAGACGCCCGCACGCCTGACCGACTGGAAGGGCAACGCCTGGACGCCCGAGTCCGGCACCCCGGCAGCGCACCCCAACGCGCGCTTCACCGTGCCCGCCGGGCAGTGCCCCATCATCGCGCCCGAGTGGGAGGACCCGCGCGGCGTGCCGATCTCGGCGATCCTCTTCGGCGGACGCAGGGCCACCGCCGTACCGCTGGTCACCGAGTCCTTCGACTGGCAGCACGGCGTCTTCCTCGGCGCCAACGTCGCCAGCGAGAAGACGGCAGCCGCCGAGGGCAAGGTCGGCGAACTGCGCCGCGACCCCTTCGCGATGCTGCCCTTCTGCGGCTACAACATGGGCGACTACTTCGGCCACTGGCTCAAGGTCGGACAGAACGCGGCCGACGCCTCGAAGCTGCCGAAGATCTACTACGTCAACTGGTTCAAGAAGAACGACGAGGGCAAGTTCGTCTGGCCCGGCTTCGGTGAGAACAGCCGCGTCCTCAAGTGGGTCGTCGAGCGCCTCAACGGCGAGGCGAAGGGCGTCGAGACGCCCATCGGCGTCGTCCCGCCCAAGGAAGCACTCGACACGGAGGGGCTCGGCCTCACCGACGCGGAGCTGGACTTCATCCTGGCCGTCGACAAGGACGTCTGGCGCGACGAGGCCGCGCTCATCCCCGAGCACCTCAACACCTTCGGCGACCACACGCCCACCGCGCTCTGGGACGAGTACAGGTCCCTGGTGAAGCGCCTGGGCTAGCCCCTCCCGGCCCCGCGTACGACAGCGCCCCGGGCCCCCGAGCGGGGGTCCGGGGCGGGCCGCTGTCCTGTGGTCCGGGCGGCGGTCTCAGGCGGGGACCGGGGACGCCGCCTCGTGCGCGTCCATGCGCGCCGCTGCGAGCGCAGCCGCCGCTTCGTCGCCCCGCGAGAGCGCGACGGACAGTGCGTTCCCCGCGAGCATGCGGGCCCGCGCGTGGAGCGAGGCGACATGCGAAGGCTCCGCGCTGCGCGCGGTGGGCTCCGCCCTCAGCGGGGCACGCCCCGCGAGCCGCGCGACGTGCGCGGCGAGATCACGCGCCGCGTCGTCGAGCGCCGGCTCAGGCAGCAGAACGCGCAGTTCGTCGGTCACCGTCAGGAGCGCCGTCAGATGCCCGGCGAGCCGGATGTCGAGCTCTTCCTCGCGCGAGCGCCCAGGAACGTCCTGTGCACTGCGGTCGGCCAGGCTGTGGACCGACTTGGTGCGGATCGGTTCGTACATGGATGTGCCTCCTGGCTCGTGCGTGCAGGAAGCCATCCTAACTTAGACGCAGTCTAAAGTTGTCCGGAATTCAGAGCGCACGGCACGCGCACGGCGTCACGGCTGCCCGTAACCGTCCAGGAAGCGGCCGATGCGGGTCACCGCTTCGGTGAGTTCGGCGACGCCCGGCAGATTGACGATGCGGAAGTGGTCGGGCTCGGGCCAGTTGAACCCGGTGCCGTGCACGATCATGATCTTCTCGGCGCGCAGCAGATCGATCACCATCTGCCGGTCGTCCTTGATCTTGTAGACCTTCGGGTCGAGCCGGGGGAAAGCGTAGATGGCGCCCTTCGGCTTCACACAGCTCACCCCCGGAATCTGCGTGAGCAGCTCGTACGCCGTGTCCCGCTGCTCGCGCAGACGGCCGCCCGGCAGGACGAGATCCTCGATGGTCTGGCGCCCGCCCAGCGCGGCGGCGACGGCGTGCTGCGCCGGCACGTTCGCACACAGGCGCATGTTGGCGAGGATGGTGAGGCCCTCGATGTAGCTCCCGGCGTGCGCCTTGGGCCCGCAGACCGCCAGCCAGCCGCTGCGGTATCCGGCGACCCGGTACGACTTCGAGAGGCCGTTGAAGGTGAGGGTCAGCAGGTCGGGCGCGATGACCGTGGTCGGCGTGTGGGTGGCGCCGTCGTACAGGATGCGGTCGTAGATCTCGTCGGAGCAGACCACGAGGTTGTGGCGGCGCGCGATGTCCGTGAGGCCGCGCAGCATCTCGTCGTCGTAGACCGCACCCGTGGGGTTGTTCGGGTTGATGATGACGAGCGCCTTGGTGCGGTCGGTGACCTTGCGCTCGACGTCGGCCAGATCGGGCATCCAGTCGGACTGCTCGTCGCACCTGTAGTGGACGGCTGTGCCGCCGGCGAGGGACACCGAGGCGGTCCACAGCGGGTAGTCGGGTGCGGGGACGAGCACCTCGTCCCCGTCGTCCAGCAGCGCCTGCATGGACATCTGGATCAGCTCGGAGACGCCGTTGCCGAGGTAGATGTCCTCGACGGACAGCTCGATGCCCCGCGTCTGGTAGTGCTGCATGACCGCGCGGCGTGCCGAGAGCAGGCCCTTGGCGTCGCCGTAGCCGTGCGCCGTACCGACGTTGCGGAGCATGTCCTCCAGGATCTCGGGAGGGCAGTCGAAGCCGAAGGCTGCCGGGTTGCCGGTGTTGAGCTTCAGGATCTGGTGCCCCGCCGCCTCCAGCCGCATCGCCTCCTCCAGGACCGGGCCCCGGATCTCGTAACAGACATTGGCGAGCTTCGTCGACTGGATCACCTGCATGTCGCCACCCTAAGCGGGGGCCTCGCGGGGCGCCCCGTGTTTTCCCTCACCCCGGGCGGCCAGGGGCTCCGCCGCTGGCGGGCCCGGCCCTGGTGGCGGGCCTGCCCCTCGGCGCCGGAGCCGCCCTTGGTGCCGGGGCCGGCCGGTGTGGGTGCCGTCTGTGGTGTGCGAGCCGGTCGCGCTATTGACGGTTACTTTCTTTTGAGAGTTACTGTCATCGCCGTGAGAGAGACGGACGCGGCGTGATGTGACGGTGACGAAGCGGAGGCAGCGCCATGCCCGGAACCCAGGACCCGCGCCGCTGGTGGGCGCTCGTGGCGCTCGGCGCCTGCATGCTCACCCTCGGCTTCGATCTGACGATCCTGAACGTCGCGCTGCCCGAGATGGCGGGCCAACTCCACGCCGACACCGGCGACATGCAGTGGATCGTCGACGCGTACGTCGTCGTCTTCGCCGCGACGATGCTCCCCGCCGGTCTCCTCGGCGACCGTTACGGACGCCGGCGCATGCTGGTCGCCGGGCTCGGCGTCTTCTTCGTCGGCTCCCTGCTCGGCACGCTCGCCGACAGCCCCGCCTGGGTCATCGCCGCACGCGCCGGAATGGGCCTGGGCGCCGCGCTCATCTCGCCGCTCGTACTGTCCGTACTGCCGTCGCTCTTCCCCGACGAGAAGGAGCGCACCAAGGCCATCGGCGCCGTGACGGCCGCCGTCGCCGGAGGCATGCCGCTCGGCCCGATCGTCGGCGGCTGGCTGCTCGACCACTACTGGTGGGGCTCGGTCTTCCTCATCAACGTGCCGCTCGCGGCCCTCGGCATCCTCGCCTGCGTGCTGCTCCTGCCCGAGTCCCGCGACCCCGCGGCGCCCCGCGTCGACCCGCTCGGCACGCTGCTGGGCATCGCCGGTCTGGGCTCGCTCGTCTACGCCATCATCGAGGGCCCCGTGCGCGGCTGGAGCGACCCGCTCGTCGTCGGCCTCTTCCCTGCCTCCGTACTGCTCATGGCGGCCCTCGTACTGCGCGAACGCAGGGCGGGGCGCAAGCGCGGCACGCGCCCCATGCTCGACCTCGACCTGCTGCGCTCCCCCGGCTTCCGCTGGAGCTGTCTGTCCGTCACCCTCGTCACGCTGGTGCTGTCCGGACTGCTGTTCATCGTGCCGCAGTACCTTCAGGCCGTCCTCGGCCATGACGCCCTCGGTACGGGGTTGCGGCTGCTGCCGCTGATGGCCGGGGTCGTGGTCGCGGCCCGCGTGGCGCCGCCGCTCTCCGGGCGGTTCGGCGCCCGGCTCGTCATCAGCGCCGGGCTCGTCGTGCTCGCCTTCGCCGCGTTCCTCGGCGCCCGTACCGAACCCGGCGACGGCTACGCCCTCGCCGCTACGTGGCTCACCATCACGGGGCTGGGCACCGGGCTCGCCATGGTCCCTGGCATGGATGCCGCGCTGACCTCGCTGCCCGCCGACCGTACGGGCAGCGGGTCCGGGCTGCTGATGACCGTGCGGCAGATGGGGACGGCGCTGGGGATCGCGCTGCTCGGGAGCCTGCTCTCGCAGGTGTACGGGTCGCGGTTGGATCTCGGGGCGCTTCCCGATGGGCTGCCCGCGCGTGCTGCGGACTCCGCCGGCGACTCGGTGGTCGCCGCGCATCTCCTCGCCGACAAGTTCGACGCGCCCCGCCTCGCCGCTTCGGCCGACGCGGCCTTCCTCGACGGCATGAGCCAGGTGTTGATGGTGTGTGGGGGTGGGGCGTTGGTGGGGGCTGTGGTTGTGGGGGCGTTGTTGCGGGGTGTGGGGCGGGGTGCTGGTGTGGGTGGGGGCGCTGGTGTGGGTACGGGGTCCGCCGATGTTCCTTCCGGTGGTACAGGGTTCGCTGATGGCCCGCCCGCTGATGTTCCTTCCGCCGATGGCTCTTCGGCTGATGCGGGGTTCGCTGGTCTTCCTCCCGCCGATGTCCCTTCCGCTGACGCGGGATCCGCCGATGTCCCGCCCGCTGGCGCGGGATCCGCTGATGTTCCCTCCGGCGGTGCCCCACCCGCTGACGCGGGGTCCGCCGATGTTCCCTCCGGCGGTGCCCCACCCGCTGACGCGGGGTCCGCCGATGTTCCTTCCGCCGATGCCAACCGCCCCAGCTCAGTACGGCGGGAGGGTGACGCGGACATGGCCTCGCGCGAGGGGGATGCCCGACAATGACATCCATGGCCCCCGCACCTACAGAATCCGCCGACGCAGCCGTCCCCACAGCGAAGCTTGGCCTGCGCGAGCGGAAGAAGATTCAGACCCGTCAGGCCATCCGGCGGACCGCTTACCGCCTTTTCGAGGCCCAGGGGTATGACGCGACCCCTGTCGACCAGATCGCGGAAGAGGCGGAGGTCTCTCCCAGTACCGTTTTCCGGTATTTCCCCACCAAGGAAGACATCGTGCTCACCGACGAGTACGACCCGATGGTCGAACAGTCGCTGCGCGACCGGCCGCCCGGTGAGTCACCCGTGACGGCGTTGCGTGAAGCGCTCTCCTCGTCGCTGTCGCGGGTCTACGAGACCGACGCGGCCGAGACGTTTCAGCGTATTCGGCTTATTCGGGAGGTGCCGGCGCTGCGTGGACGCATGAGTGAGCACTCAGCCGATACCGCGCAGGTCTTGATGAATGCGCTGTCCGAGCGGACGGGGAGGGCCGTCGACGATCTCGAACTGCGGATCGTCACCGCGGCGATGCTGGGGGCGCTCACCGAGGCGATGTTCTCTTGGGTCGACAGTGGGATGTCGGGGGACCTTGAGGATTTGCGGGCGTTGGTTGCTCGTGCGCTGGGTGTTCTCGAACGCGGGCTCACTCTTTGATTGTTGGGGCTTCGCCCCGTGCCCCGTTGTGGTTTCTGTGGTTTCACCCCAGGTTGCTGTTGTCTTGTATATGGGGCTTCGCCCCTTTCCCCGTTGGCCTCGCCGGCCGGGCGTCGGGGGGCTCCGCCCCCCGGCAA
>NZ_JANCPR020000021.1 GCF_028657195.3 Streptomyces iconiensis | reverse complement strand
CCTCATGGGCACGCCCGTTCCGCCTCACCTTCGGACAGTCCGCACCCGCCGACTCCGTATCCGACCGCTGACCACGAACGCCGGTCCCTACTCCACGACGCCTTCGTCTCCCCGGCAACCGCCGGCACGCGCCTGCTGCACCCGTACCCGCGCGACGACGAACGCACGGCCAGGCCGCCCGCCCATCTGGAACCGATACTGGAACAACTCCTGTGCGGGGCAACGGACCTCACGGCCAGCCGGCGGCTCGGGCTCTCTCCTCGCACCTTCAGCAGAAGGGTGTCGGAACTGCTCGAATACCTGGGAGTCGCGACCCGTTTCCAGGCCGGTGCCGAGGCGTACAACCGCGGCTGGATCACCATCCAGCCGGGCGGCTGACCCGTTCGGCCGCCGAGGTCTCACACGCCGGTCCTGTGCAGGGCAGGTCCGACGTACCGCGCGCCTCCTGTCCTGGCCAGCTTCGCCCTGACCGTGTTCGCGAACTGCTTGCCGGGCCACCAGTGCGCGAGCATCACCACCGAGGCGCCGGAGCCGACGAGGACGGCCGGGTCGGACTGCGTGGCCATACCGATGGCCACTCCGGCGACGGCGGTGACGCCGGAAGCCAGCAGCCGCGCGCTCATCATCGAGTAGACCGCGCGCGCTGTCCGGCGCGGGCTCGGGTCGGACCTGGGCAGGAGCAGCGGGTCGGCGGCGTAGTGCACACCGAGGAGGGCGAAAACGGAAACGGCGGCGGGGATCCAGAAGACCATGTCGCCTTCCAGGCCGGCGTCCGGCACGAGGACCGTGACCCCGAGCACGCCGAGGACGACGGTGAGCGCGAGTACCAGTGATGCCAGAACGCGCATCCGTACGAGAGCCGAATTCATGGGGCAACAGTACTCGGCGGTATGGTCGGCGTCCCCCCCTTCACCACGTGGGAAGCTCCAAGTAACGGCAAAGGCACGCGTGTTGCGCCTGTGGCACGCGGGCCTCCACCGGGGCTCCAGCGCGCTGCGACCCTGCCTCGGGGGTGCTCCCGGTACTGCTTTCCGCGGCCGGTCAGGCCGGCGCCGGTTCACCATTCGGCGAACGAGCCGTCCGGGTGGCGCCATACGGGGTTGTGCCAGCTTTCCGCGCTGCCGTCGGCGCGGCGTACCGCCTTCTCGTCGATCTCGACGCCCAGCCCGTTCCCTGTCGGGCGCAGCAGATGGCCCTCGTGGAAGCGGAAGACCTCCGGGTCGGCGACGTAGTCGAACAGCTCGGCGCCCGCGTGGTAGTGCAGGCCGATGGACTGCTCCTGGATGAGGAAGTTCGGTGTGGCGAAGGCCAGTTGGAGGCTGGCGGCGAGCGCCAGCGGGCCCAGGGGGCAGTGCGGTGCTATCGCCACGTCGTACATCTCGGCGAGCGAGGCGATGCGCCGGCACTCGGAGATGCCGCCCGCGTGCGACAGGTCGGGCTGGAGGACGGCGACGCCCTCCTGGAGGGCGGGGAGCACGTCCGTACGGGAGAAGAGGCGCTCGCCCGTGGCCACGGGCAGCGTGGTCGAGCTGGTCACGCGGCCGATGAGGTGGGTGTACTCGGGCAGTACGGGTTCCTCGATGAACATGGGCCCGTACGGCTCCAGTACGCCGACGGCCTTGACGGCGCCGGCCACGGAGAAGCGGCCGTGGAAGTCGACGGCGAAGTCACCGCCGGGGCCGAGCTGTTCGCGTGCCGCCTCGGCGCGTGCTGCGATCTCGTTCAGTTCAGCGGTGCTGGGCAGCCTGTCCATCCGGCCCGAACCGTTCATCTTCACCGCGGTGAAGCCCGCCTCCATCTGCGCCGCGATCTGGTCGCGTACGGCGGCGGGCTCGTCCCCTCCGACCCAGGAGTAGGCGCGGGCACGCTCGCGCACTGGCCCGCCGAGCAGCTGGTGCACGGGGGCGCCGTACGCCTTGCCCGCGATGTCCCACAGCGCCTGGTCGAGTCCGGCGACGGCGGAGGAGAGTACCGGGCCGCCCCGGTAGAAGGAGCCCTTGGTCATCAGCTGCCAGTGGTCCTCGATCCGGAGCGGATCGGCGCCGACGAGGAACTGTCCGGCGAGTTCGTGCACGGCCGTGCGCACGGTGTCGGCACGGCCCTCCACGACCGGCTCGCCCCAGCCGACGAGGCCGTCGTCGGTCTCGATGCGGCAGAAGAGCCAGCGCGGCGGGAGGGCGAATGTCTCGACCCGGGTGATCTTCACGTGGTCACTCCTTGACGCTGCCCTCGGTCAGACCCGTGCGCCAGTAACGCTGGAGTACGAGCATCGCGAAGGCGAGGGGGACGACGGAGACGAAGGCGCCGCCGATGGTGTACTGGGTGAGTTCGGGGAACCGGTCGGCGGCTTCCTTCCAGGTGACCAGGCCCAGGGTGATGGGGTACTTCCTGTCCTCTGAGAGCATCACCAGGGGCAGGAAGTAGTTGTTCCAGATGTGCACGAACTGGAAGAGGAAGACCGTCACCAGCGCCGGCGACATGATGCGCAGCACCAGCGTGAAGAAGATCCGCTCCTCCCCCGCGCCGTCCACGCGTGCCGCCTCCAGCACGGTGTCGGGCACGGCCGACTCGGCGTAGATGCGGCACAGGTAGACGCCGAACGGGCTGACGATGCTGGGGATGAGCACACCCCAGTAGCTGTTGGTGAGCCCGATCTTGCTGAACATCAGGTAGAGCGGCAGCGCGAGCGCGGTGGACGGCAGCAGCACACCGGCCAGTACGAACTTGAAGACGGCCTCGCGGCCTCTGAACTGGTACTTGGCCAGCGCGAATCCGGCGGCTGCCGACAGCAGCGTGGCGAGCACGGCGCCGACTCCCGCGTAGAGCAGGGAGTTGAGCGCCCAGCGCAGATAGATGTGGTCGTTGTAGGTGAAGACCTTGCCGAGGTTGTGCAGCAGCTGGGGCGCGTCGAACCAGAGGCCGAAGCTGCCGTAGAGGCTGTCGTTGGACTTCGTCGCCGCTACCACCAGCCAGTAGACGGGCAGCAGGAAGTACAGCGCGGCGAGCGTCAGTACGGCGACGAGCAGGATGCGCCCCGGGCGCGGTACGCGGCGGCGCCGCGCCGGCCTGGTGCCGGTGGCGGGGTCGGGTGGCGCGGTGTCGGGCCGGGTCGCCGGCGCTGCCGTGGCGTTCATCGACGGCTCCTCTGCTTGCGGTTGACGAGGCTGAGGAATCCGAACGACAGGACCATGGCGGCGACCGCGAGGAGCACCGACTTGGCGGCGGCCATGTAGACGTTGGCGTTGGCGAAGGCGTCGAAGTAGGCGCTGAGGTTCGGGGTGTAGTCGTTGGTGACCGCGGGTGCGATCTTCTTCAGCACCAGTGGTTCGGCGAACAGCTGCATGGTGCCGATGATCGAGAAGACGCAGGTCAGGATGAGTGCGGGCCGCACCAGCGGGATCTTGATGCGGAGCGCGGTCTGCCAGGGCCCGGCGCCGTCGATCTTCGCGGCCTCGTACAGCTCCTGCGGGATGGACTTGAGCTGCGCGACGATGATCAGCATGTTGTAGCCGGCGAACTCCCACACCACGATGTTCGCGAGGGACCACAGCACGTTGTCGTAGCCGAGGAAGTCGGGCTGGAAGCCGAACGTGGAGAGCATGTCGTTGACCGGGCTGATCCCCGGCACGTACAGGAAGCCCCACAGGATCGTCGCGATGACGCCGGGTATGCCGTACGGGAGGAAGTAGGCGGCCCGCATCAGGCCGGCCCAGCGGTTCGAGACCTGGTCCAGGAGCAGGGCCAGGACGAGCGCCAGCACCAGCATCACCGGGACCTGCACGATGCCGAAGAGGAACACCCGCCCGAACCCCTCCAGGAACGAGGTCTGCTGGAGGGCCAGCGAGTAGTTCTCGAAGCCGGCGAAGACGACGGTGGGTTCACCGAAGCCCATGGGGCCCGAGCGTTCGACCTTCAGCATGCTCTGGTAGAGGGCGTAGAAGATCGGCAGGATCATCGCGAACAGGTACACCGCGAGAAACGGACCGAGGAACCGCCACGCCTTGCGGTCCGGGCGGGCACGGCGCCGTGGTGGCGCCGCCTGGGGCCTTGCTGAGGTCGTCATGACGCGCTCCTCGCCTTCAGGCCCTTGGCATCCAGGTCGTCCACGATCCGCCCCTGCGCGTCCCTGAGCGCGTCGGCGATGGTGCCGTGCCCGGCGAAGACCTGGGCGAAGTTGTCCTGGATGTGGCCGAAGGACTGGGTGGTGGTCGGGGCCCACTGCCAGGAGGTGTCGACGTTCCTGTCGGAGGTCTCGAAGACCTCGTTGTAGACCTGGCCGCCGAAGAAAGGGTCCGCCTTGCCCAGCGCCGACTTCTTCAGGTCGAGCTTGGCGGCCGGCCAGCCGTAACCCGCGGCGACCAGCAGGTCGATGCTGTCCGGGTCGGTGTTGAGCCAGTGCGCGAACCGCAGCGCCTCGACCGGGTGCCGGGAGCCCTGGAGTACCGCGGTGGCCGAGCCGCCCCAGTTGGAGGAGACATGCCGGCCCGCCTCCCACTGCGGCAGCCCGGCGACACGCCATTTGCCCTTGGTGCGGGGCGCGTTGCCCCGTATCAGCGCGTCCTGCCACTGGGCGCCGAGCCAGCCGGAGAGCTGTCCCGTCTGGAGCCCCTTGAAGAAGGCGCTCTGCGAGTCCTGGATCGGTGCCACCAGCTTGTCGCGCAGGAGCCCGTCCCAGAAGTCGGCCACTTCCAGCGAGGCCCTGCCCGCGACGTCCACGACCCAGGTGTCGTCCTCCGTACGTATCCAGCGGGCGCCGCGCTGCCAGGGGAACGAGGAGAACCACACGACGTTGCCCGGCGAGAAGGCGGTGATGTACGAGTCGCCGCCGCTGCGCTTCTTGATCTTCATGGCGGCCCTGCGGAACGCGTCCCAGGTCCTGGGGACCTCCACGTCCCACTTGTCGAACAGGTCCTGGCGGTAGAAGAAGCCCATGGGGCCCGACGCCTGCGGCATGGCGTACGTCTTGCCCGCGAACTCGCCCTGCTTCCACTGCCAGTCGACGTACTCGCCCTTGAGCTTGTCGGCGCCGTAGGCGGAGATGTCGGTGAGGCCGTTGGCGAGCATGAACTCCGGCAGCGCCCAGTACTCGATCTGGGCCAGGTCCGGCGGATTGCCCGCCTTGATGGACGAGTGCATCTTCTGGTAGCCGCCCGAGGTGTTGGCGGGCACCATCTGGACCTCGACGCGGATGTCGGGGTTCCGCTTGTTCCAGAGCGCCGCGGCCTTCTGGAGCGGCACCCAGGTCCAGAAGACCAGCTTGACCTTCTGGCCCGGCTTGCGCCGGGTCGCGCTGGTCATCCGGGTGGCACCCGCCGACTCTCCGCAGGCGGCGAGCGCGGGGGCGGCTGCCGCGGCAGCGGCTCCCGCCAGTACGTTCCTTCGGGTGGGCATCTGACCTCCTTGTCAGTGCGCGTGAGCCGGTGGGCCGGCTCGGGAGAGCGCAGGTCCCTGTGGGCGCGTTGCCGACTGCGCGCGCGCCGTGGCTGGCCGCGCAGTTCCCCGCGCCCCTTCGGGGCGCGCTCAGTGCTGAAGCACGGCGACTCCGCGTGCGGGCAGGGTGAGGCTGGTGAGCTGTTCCGGTGTGCTGCCGAGCAGGTCGTGGCACGGGTGCGGCAGGGCGATCTCGGCGGTCGTCTCACCGTGGTTGAGCAGGAACAGGAAGCGGCCTGCCGCGCCCTCGCGGACGGTGGCCTGCACTCCGGCGGGCAGCCCTTCGATCACGGGTGCGGCGCCGGCGTCTCCTCGTACGCGGTCCATCAGGGCGCGCATGGCGGTGGGTTCCAGCCGGGTGCCCGCGTACCAGGCGACCCCGTCGCCGTACGTGTGCCGGGTGAGCGCCGGGCGTCCTGCCAGCTCACCGTCGCCGAACTCGGCCACGGTGGCCGCGCCTTCGAGGTCGATGGCCTCGGACCACGAGTCTCCCGATGCGGTGATCTCGCCGCGCAGGGAGACGCGCTGCCCCTCGTCCAGCGGCCAGAACTCCTCCACGCGCAGGCCCAGCACCTCCCGCAGCGGCGCGGGGTAGCCGCCGAGGTGTACGCGGTCGCAGTCGTCGGAGATACCGGTGAAGTAGGAGACGAACAGGTGGCCGCCGCCGCGTACGTACGCGGTCAGCCGGTCGGCGGTCGCCTCGCTCATCAGGTACAGGTTCGGGACGACGACCAGCTTGTAGCCGCTCAGGTCGCGGTCGGGCGGTACGACGTCGCAGGGCACGCCCGCCTCGAACAGCGGCGCGTAGTGCCGCAGCAGGGTCTCCTTGTGGCTGAGCGCCGAGGTCGGGTGCGAGCCCTGCTCCAGCGCCCACCAGCTGTTCCAGTCGACGACCAGGGCCACCCCCGGAGCCGGCCTGCTCCCCGCGATCTGCGGTACGGCGGCCAGTTCCCTGCCCAGTTCGCTCACCTCGCGGAAGATCCGGGTATCGGTACCGCCGTGCGGCACCATCGCCGAGTGGAACTTCTCGGCTCCGCCCCTGGACTGCCGCCACTGGAAGTAGAGCACCGCGTCGGCGCCCTGCGCGACGGCCTGCCAGCTCCACAGCCGCATCTTCCCGAACGGCTTCGGGCCGTTGCGTGCCCGCCAGTTGACGGCGCTGGGTGCCTGTTCCATCAGCATCCACGGGCGCCCGTGCCCTGCCGAGCGGGTCACGTCGAAGGCGGCTGCCGCGTCGATGTGCGTCCCGGCGTCGAACGGCTCCTGGTAGAAGTCCAGCGACTGCACGTCCTCGTGCGGTGCCCAGGCGAACGGGTCGACGGGCTTGTGGTGCGGCATGTGGTTCGTGGTGATCGGCAGTTCGGGGGTGATGCGGCGCAGCACCTCCTTCTCGGCGAGATAGCACTGGAGCAGCGCGTCGTCGCTGAAGCGCGCGTAGTCCAGCACCTGCGCCGGGTTGGGGTGCGTCGGCGTGGTGCGCGGCGGCAGCACCTGCGCGAAGGTGTCGTAGCGCTGGGACCAGAAGGTGGTGGACCAGGCGGTGTTGAGCGCCTCGACGGTGCCGTAGCGCTCACGCAGCCAGCGGCGGAAGTCCTCGGCCGACACCTCGCAGTAGCACACGGGGTTGGAGCAGCCGTACTCGTTGCCGATGTGCCAGGTGTCCAGCGCGGGATGCTCGGCGTAGCGGGTGGCCAGCCGCTCGACGAGGCGGACCGCGTGCGTGCGGTAGACCGGGCTGGAGGGGCAGTAGTGCTGCCGGGAGCCGGGCCACTTGGTGACGCCGTCGGCGCCGACCGGCAGGCTCTCGGGGTGCCGCTCGCTCAGCCACGGCGGGGGTGAGGCGGTCATGGTGGCGAGGCAGACACGGATGCCGGCCTCGGCGAGATGGTCCATGACGCGGTCGAACCAGCCGAAGTCGTACTCGCCCGGCCGGGATTCGACCAGTCCCCAGGAGAAGATCCCGGCCGTGACCATGGTGACTCCGGCCTCCTTCATCAGCCGGATGTCCTCGGTCCAGACCTCCTCGGGCCAGTGTTCGGGGTTGTAGTCGGCGCCGAAGTGAATACGGGTGGTGCGGAGGTTACGCATGTCGCCTGCCGTCATGAGTGCCTGCCCCTCGCGGCTCGTACGGTGATGACGCCGCACCGTACAAGAACTCGTTATTTATTAATAGTTCTTGACGCCGCGACGTTGAGTACGCACTCTCGTGGTCATGGCTTCCTCCACCACAGGGCTCAGATTCGCGGGCCGTACCGCGATCGTCACCGGGGCCGGTGCCGGTATCGGCGCCGCAACGGCCCACCGTCTGGCGGCCGAAGGCGCCGCCGTCGTGGTCGCCGACATCGAAGCGGAGAGCGCGGCTGCCGTCGCCACGTCCGTCGCGGACGGGGGCGGCACGGCCGTCCCCGTCGCGGCCGACGTGGCGACGGAGGCCGGCTGGTCCCGGATCCTCGAAGCGGCGCACACCTGTGGCCCGGTCTCCGTGCTGGTCTCCAACGCGGTCACGGTCGATGTCGCCCCCGCACACGAGACCTCGCCCGCCTCCTGGCACCGGCAGCTCGACGTGGGCCTGACCTCGGCCTTCCTCGGCATGCGCGCGTGCTTGCCCGACCTGCGCTCCCAGCACGGCGAAGCCGGGAGCTGCAGGGGCGAAGGCCGCGAAGGAGGCGAGCGCGAAGAGGGCGAGCGCGCAGGCCCGGGGCGTGGCGCGGGCAGCGTGGTCCTGGTGTCGTCCGTACACGCCCGCCACGGCATCCCCGGTCACCCCGCCTACGCCGCGGCCAAGGGCGGGCTGCTCTCCCTGAGCGGCCAGCTCGCGGTGGAGTACGGGCCGCTGGTGCGGGTCAACACCGTGCTTCCCGGACCGGTTCTGACCCGGCTGTGGGACCGCGTACCCGAGGACGAACGCCGGGCCAGCGCGGCGCAGACCGCCGCCGGACGGCTCGGCGACCCGGAGGAGGTGGCGGCTGCCATCGCCTTCCTCGCCTCGGCCGAGGCGTCGTACGTCACGGGAGCCAGCCTGGTCGTTGACGGTGGCTGGAGCGTCGTAAAGTCGTCGGCCTGACCGGAAGAAGGAGAGGCGCCCATGTCGGGCTACGCACGCCGGGGAGTACACGGCCAGACCGTGGAGGCCATCGCGCACCGGGTGCTCGGCGGCACGATCCCCGAGGGGGCGACGCTCGATCTGACCGCACTCCAGGCCGAGTTGGGCGTCAGCCTCACCGCGCTGCGTGAGTCACTGAAGGTGCTGGCCGCCAAGGGGATGATCGACGCGCGGCAGCGGCGCGGCACCTTCATACGGCCCCGCGCCGACTGGAACCTCCTCGACGCCGACGTGCTGCGCTGGCAGCTCCAGTCCTCGGACGGCGCCACGACCGAGGCCGCCTCAGGCGCCTCGGGGCACGGGGGCCCGCCGCTGCTGCGCGATCTGGACGAGGTGCGCGGCATCGTCGAACCGGCCGCTGTGCGGCTGGCCGCCGAACGCCGTACGGACGCCGACCTCGCCACCTTGGACGCGGCGCTGGACGCCATGCGCGAGGCGGACGACGGCGCCCCCGAGGCCGTCGAGGCCGACCTCGCCTTCCACCGCGCGCTGCTGGCCGCCTCCCACAACGAGTTGCTGGAGCGCATGGAGATGGTCATCGCCACCGGGCTCGCCGCGCGCGACCGCCTCGTGCACGGCCCGGGCCACCACCCGGAGGATCCCGTGCCCAGCCACAGCGCGGTACTGGACGCGGTACGCGAGCAGGACCCGGACGCCGCTGAGACGGCGATGCGCGTACTGCTGACGCAGGCAGCGCAGGACCTGGCGGAACTGCGCAGGCTGGCCGAGGACGGTGCCCGTGGCCGGGCGCCGGGATCAGCCGGGGCTTGAGCGGCCCTGTCGCCAGTACCCGAAGAACGATATGTCCGCCTTGGGCACGCCCCGTTCGCGCACCAGGTGACGGCGCAGCCCGGTGGCGAGCCCCGACTCCCCGGCGACCCAGGTGTAGAACGGGCCGGGGCGCAGATCCGACTCCTTGACCGCTTCGAGGGCCACCGTGCCGGGCTGGGCCCCGGTGCCGTTCCGGGCCAGCCAGTGCACATGGACGCCCCCGGGCACGGTGATGTCCTTGCGGAAGTCCTCCGTGCTCGGCACCTCCAGGAAGACCTCGCCGGTCAGCGTGGCGGGGGCGTCCTCCAGTATGGCCAGGACCGCAGGC
Source organism: Streptomyces iconiensis (assembly GCF_028657195.3). Classification (GTDB taxonomy): domain Bacteria; phylum Actinomycetota; class Actinomycetes; order Streptomycetales; family Streptomycetaceae; genus Streptomyces; species Streptomyces iconiensis. Next base: position 148,723 of record NZ_JANCPR020000021.1, on the reverse strand, counting down.
ACGGCGCTCTCGTCCCCGGCGAGCAGCTGCCACTCCGCATGGGCGGGCGGCTGATAGGTCACGCCCATGTCGAAGATCCCCGCCTGGTCCCCGGGCCGCGCGTTCCGCGCCCACAGGGAGGCCGGGGTGTCGCCGTGCAGGGCGAACTCGACGTCCACCTCGCCGAGTTCAGGTCTGACACGCCTGATGGTGAAGTTGCGTACCCAGGGCCTGCTGGACTTGGGCATCAGGAGCACCTCCGCCATCCACGCCTCGCTGGAACGGGTCGGCATCCTCAGCCTGTCCTGCCCTTCGCGGGGAAAGAACAGCCGCGCGGTCTGGTCGAAGCCCGTGGGCTTCAGATGCTCCACCTCCGGGCCGCCGAGCGTGATGGTCGAGAAGGTGGGGGTCAGCTTGGTGTTCCTGCACACCTCCAACGTGATCATTCGTCGCGTTTCGGGCGTGCGCAACTTCGGCAACATGGCGCGTTTCGCTTTCGGTTCGGTCGGAACGGGCTCACCGGTCGGTTGGCCCGCTGTTCGGGACAGAGGCCGGCCCACTGCTCACGGGCAGAGGCCCCGGCTCGGACTCAGAGGTCCACGACGAGCCGGGGTGACAGCGCGCGGGACACACAGGCGTACATCGGCCTGCCGGGGCGCCGATGTCGTCGCGGTGTTCGGGCTCACCGTCGAAGACCGTCAGCTCACAGCTCCCGCAGACGCCCTCTCCGCATCCCGTCGCCACGCGGTGTCCGGCGTAGGACAGCGCGTCCAGCAGCGACTCGTCGGGCGGTACCTGGACCGTCAGCCCCGACCTGGCGCACACCGCCTCGAACCCGGTGTTGGGCGCGAACGACTTGGCCACCGACTGGAAACGCTCCACGTGCAGCCGTCCGGCGTGGCCATGGTCATGAAGGGCGAATGCGCGAGGAAGCGGCGGGCATGTTCGTCCACCCGGTCGGAGATCTTGGCCTCGACCATCGCGTCGGGCTCCCCGAGCCGCTCCCGGACCTCGTCAGGCGACACCGCCCGGGGGCGCGTGCTGGCATGCGTCACAAAGGCTCCTTTCCCGGAGGACGCGGGGGCGGCAGGCACCCGCGGCCCGCAAGGCCGGCCTGGCCCGTACGGTCACGCGCACCGCACGAAGGGCGGCCGTTCACCGCTCCGCCGCAGTTCATGGCACCATTGTGAGCAATTGTTCAGGTCATGCGCTACTCGCTTTCGAGGCGCTGCGCAGGAGGTGCCATGCCGTCGGGCCACCGCGGACTTCAGCCACGTAAACAGCCACGCCAGGTACGGGCGGAACTCACCCGGCAGCGCATCCTCACCGCCGCTGCTCACGTTTTCGCCGAGTACGGCTACGCGGCGGGGACCACCAACCGGATCGCCGAGCGGGCGCGGGTCTCGATCGGCTCGCTGTACCAGTACTACCCGAACAAGGACGCGATCCTCGTCGAGTTGCTGGTCCGGCACCTCGACACCGGGATCACCGTGGCCAGGCGCAACCGGGACGCAGGTCCTCCCGAATCACTGGAGGACATCATCCGCGCGAACGTGCGCGCCGCGATCGAGAACCACCAGCACGACCCGCATCTGCTCCGCATCATGTTCGAGCAGGCACCCAGGTCCCCCGAACTGCTGGAGAAGGTAGCGCTCCACAAGGCGGAACACGTCGCCTACGCACAGGAGTTGTTCGAGGACCACCCGGAGGTCCAGGTCGAGGACACGTACGTCGCCGCCTCCCTCGCCGTCTCCACGGTCGAACTCGTCGTCCACCAGCTCATCGCCGAGCCCGACCCCATCGACGTCACCCGCCTTGAGAACGAACTCGTCGCCATGCTCACCCGCTATCTCACGGCCGCGCCGACGGGAACGGCGGAAAGCGCGGAGAGGGCCGAGCCGACCGAGTCGGCCGAGTCGGCCGAGAGCCCGGGCTGACCGGGCGGGCCGAGAGCCCGGGCTGACCGGGCTGACCCGGCGCCCGAGGGGCGTGGCGTTGACCGCGAGGTCGGCGCTCTTGAGTGCGGCTGCGGTCGAGCCGGACATCGCCGGAGCGGTGAGGCTCCCGGCCATGCGCGATCTTCTCTTGGGTGACCTGTTGTAACAGAGAGAACCGTGGGGGCACTATGAACGGACCGGAAGGAGCGGCACCATGACACAGGCAGAGACCGCCGCGGGGGAAGAGATCGTCGTCGAGGCGTGTCCGGTGCGTGAAGTGCTGGACCGGGTGGCGGGCAAGTGGAGCATCCTGATCATCGTCGCCACCGCGCGCGGCCCGGTGCGCTTCACCGAGCTGGAACGGTCGATCGACGGCATCAGCAGGCGCATGCTGACGCTGACCCTGCGGAATCTGGAACGGGACGGGCTGCTGACCCGCAAGGTCTACGCCACCGTTCCTCCCAAGGTCGAGTACACCCTCACGGACATCGCGCGGGAACTGCACCAGTCGCTGCTCTCGCTGACGGACTGGGCGACGCGGCACCGGGAGACCATTTCGGCCGCCCGGCACGCCTACGACACCGACCGGCCGGCCCAGGACGGCTGACTCCTCCCGGGGCTGCGGCGCGGCGTCGTCGTCCCGAGGCCAGCCGGAAGGTTCCTTGCGGCGCTTGATATCCAACTTCCGGTAGAAGCACGTCAGATGCCGCTCGACCGCCCGGCCGCCCGGCGGCCCGCCGTCCGGGAAACGGTGTCGGCGAGGATGCCATTGAGGGCGGCGAGTACGTCCAACGGGCCGCGCGCGCCGGGCGGTTCGGCGCACCACTTGCGCAGGGCGGAAGCCCGCAGCCGTGCACCTGGAGCTGACGGGTGACGACGTGACCGCGTGCCTGGACAGCGCGCGGGGGATCAGCGACTACGTGCTCGCCGGCCGGTACGAGAGAGCCTGCGACCCCCGCCTCACCACCGGCCGGGCGCTGGAACTCGGCCCTCGCACGGTCCCGTTGCCACGCCGCTGAGCTGCGGCGCCGAGCTGCGCCGCCGGGCCGCGCCCCGCTGCGTGCCTGCTCACGTCACCGTCACATCAATGTGTCGGTGGCACATCAAAGTGCCTTCTTCCGCCCGCCCCAAAGGGAACCCATCATGGCTGCTGTAACAAAGGATGCACCATTGGAGGCGAACCGAAGATGGGCCAGCCTGCCCAGCGAAAGAGCGCATCACCGTGGCTGACGATTGCTGTGCTCTGCGTCGGCCAGATGATGATCGTGATCGATCAGAACATCGTCAATGTCGCACTGCCGGCCGTCCAGAAGGGCCTCGGTTTCTCCTCGGAGAATCTCGTCTGGGTCGTCAACGCCTATGTCATTCCGTTCGGCGGCCTGCTGCTGCTCGCGGGGCGGCTCGGTGACCTCGTCGGCCGGAGGATCATTTTCCTCACCGGAATCACGCTCTTCAGCCTGGCCTCGTTGCTCTGTGGTTTCGCCACCAACGAGGCCATGCTCATCGTCTTCCGGTTCGTTCAGGGCATCGGCGGCGCCATCGCCTCCGCGTGCGTCCTCGGCATGGTCGCGACCATGTTCACGGAGGGACGCGAGCAGGCCCAGGCGATCGGCGCCTACAGCTTCGCCTCCGCGGGTGGCGGCGCCGTCGGACCGCTGCTCGGCGGCGTGCTCACGGACAGCCTCAGCTGGAACTGGATCTTCTTCATCAACGCACCGATCGGCGCCGTCCTGGTGCTGACCGGCCTGCGTACGGTCAAGAAGGACTCCGGCAAGGGCGGTCTGTCCAAGGGGACCGACTTCCTGGGAGCTTTCCTCGTCACCGCCGGCCTGATGCTGCTCGTCTACACCATCGTGGGCGCGGAGAAGAGCGGCTGGGGCTCGGCGCTCACCCTGATACTCGGAGCGGTGGCCCTCGCGCTGCTCGCCGGGTTCATCTACCGCCAGGCGACGATCGCGCAGCCGCTGCTGCCCCTGCGGCTCTTCCGTTCGCGGAGCCTGACGGCGGCTAACATCGTGCAGTTCATGATGATCGCGGGCATGTTCGGGCTGCTGTTCTTCGGCACGCTGTACGTGCAGCGCGTGCTCAACTACAGCGCACTGGAGGCCGGTCTCGGCTTCGTACCGATCGCGGTGGTGATCGCGGCGGTCTCACTCGGCCTCTCGGCGCGGGTCATCATGAAGTTCGGCCGGCGCCCCGTGCTGTTCCTGGGGCTCGTCCTGATCACCCTGGCCTTCGTGATGCTCTCCTTCGCGCGCGTCGACGGCGTCTACGCGGTCGACTTCCTGCCCGCGACCCTCGTCATGGGCCTCGGCTTCGGACTCGCGGCCCCGGCCATGATGGGACTCGGCATGGCCGCCGTCGAACCCGCCGACGCGGGCATCGCCTCCGGCCTGTTCAACACCACGCAGCAGATCGGTGGCGCCATCGGCCTCACCGTGCTGAGCGCGTTCGTCACCTCGCGCACCAACACCCTCACCGCTGAAGGAAAGGGCGCGAAGGAAGCCATGCTCGGCGGCTACCACGTGGCGTTCTGGGTCGCGGCGGCCTTGGTGTTCTCCGCGCTGATCATCGCGGCACTGATGCTGCGGGGCGCCAACGGCGGCGCAGCGCCCGAACAGGCGCAGCAGGACAGCGCCGGCGGCGAGGACCTGGGCGACAAGGACCTGGCGGTCTCCTGACCGACCCCGCCCGGCCTTCGCGGAAAGCGAAGTGGCCGCTCCACCGGGCGGGCCCCCGCCCAGGCCCTTTCCTCGCACCGCTGGGTTCTTCCCGCCGGCCGCGGTTCCGGTGGTCGGCGTCAGCGAGCCGGCACACTCCCGACTCGTCGTGGCGGGTGGCGGGTTCGCCGCCGGGACACCGGGCCATGTGTTCCCGGCGCACGCGGCGCCCAGGTCCGGGGACCCGGGCGCCCCGGCAACCGCTCGTCTCTCAGGCGAAGATCGCCGCGAGCACGACCAGTACGGCGGCCAGTACGAACGTCTCCCACCGCATCGCCCGGTACAGCAGGTCCAGCCGCAGCGGCTGCCGGCCAGGACCGCGGCCCTGGCCCGATGGCCCGCCGCCGGAGTCGTCACTCATCTCCGCACCCTCACTTCCGCTCACCCCGCCCGTACGCCGCCGCTGTCCCGGCCCGTAAGCGCTGACCCTAACCGCGCGGGCCCGGCGGCCCTCCCCCGCGGTCATGGAATATGCCTGTTGACGCAGAAGGCCCGCCCGCCGGGAGGGGCTGTGGAATCATTTCCGGCACGGGGAGGTGGTTCGGCAGAGCGAGAAATCCGGCGTCGTCCCCTGCCGCACTCACATGGAGAAAGAACCTCAACTCCTCTTCCCCACCGGGGTGTTCGCCCCGCAGCGGATCGTGGACGAGCGCGCGGTCAAGGTCCTTCTCGCGGCCACGCGCCGCGCGCTGGGGACGCTGCGGCCCAGCGATGTGCTGCACGCCGCCGTCGCGTCGGGGGATCCCGCACTGCTCTCCGTGCTCGACCTCGCGCTGAGCGAGGGCGCGGGACCGCAGAACGTCCTGGACACCATCGACGCCTACAACCCGCCTCCCCAGGGCCCCGAAAACCACCACTTCGACGGCACCCCGCGCTGTTTCACACCCGAGGCGATGGCCGCGCTGCACACGTTCGCCGTGCACGACGCGCACGAAGCGCTCGTGGGCACGGTGGACAGGCCGCTCACCCACACCTCCGGGGAACAGCGCCCGCCGGGCGGCAGCTCGGGGCTGGCCGTCAACGCCAAGCCGATCCTGCTGGAGGTCGACAGGGACGGGCGCAGGGAGCGCCAGGAGCTGGTGCCGGCCCATGTGTCGCTGCCGTTCAAGACCAATCCTTCCTTTCTGCACCCGGGGAAGCCGGTGGTGGAGTTCCGGCTGTTCCAGAAGAGCCGCCCGATCCAGGTGATCACCGTGCGGGTGCAGGGCTTGGCGCAGCGCGGCACCCCGATCCGGCTGGAGGTCACCATGCGGGAGAACTCCGCGATCACCGTGCGCGGCAGCATCGGCGAAGAGGCCGGCTTCGACACGCTGGTGGAGGTCCCTCCGCCGCGCACGATGCCGGGGCAGGACGAAGTGGAGGCGCTGAGCGCGAAGTTCGACGAGGTGGTCGCGTATGTGCCGAGCGGTCCGCAGAACGTCGCCAGGACCCGCTGGACCCTGGCCCTGCGCGCGTTCGGTGAGGCGCGGGAGCGCGGCGACACCCAGCAGGCGGTGCACGAGTTCGAGGAGCTGGAGGAACTGGTCGCCGGGCTCAGCAGGCCCACGGTGTCCCTGGAGCCGCCGAAGCACGACTACGACACGCTCGTACGGGAGGTGCGGGAGCTGATCGCCCATCTCTCCGAGTACGGAACGGCGCCCGGCAAGCCCTTCAGCACCGACGAGGTCACCCGCACCCTCGAAGCGCACCGGGTCCAGGGTGAGCGCGCGTACCAGGAGGGCAACCAGCGTGCCTACGGTGAGGCAGTGATCCGGCTGCGGAGCCTGGAGTCCTACCTCCAGGGTCTGCTCCCCTCCCACCGCGGCCACGATCTGACGCCCGAGGACCAGGCACGCGGCATGACGGCCGCCGTGCTCCAGACCGCCTCGGGGCTCGTCATGTCGGCCCGTGCTCTCGTCGACCGTGCGGCCGAACGCGAACTGCGGGAGATCAGGCAGCAGGCGGAGCAGCTCGCGCCGCGCATCGCCACCGACCCGCACAGCGCCATCCAGGGAGCCAACCAGCTCATCGCCAGGCTCCGCCAGATCGAGACCCGACTCCAGGACCGCCCCGAGGACGACACCGACGCCGTACCTCTCGTCTGACCCGAGGCCCCCATGCCCCCACCACCGGAAACCCCGACACCGGAAAGCCCGACACCCGGCACCCCACCACCGGGAAGCCCGCCACCGGAAACCCCGGCATCGGACTCCCCCGCCCAGGGAAGCCCGGCACCGGAAACCCCGACCCCGGAAACCACCGACGCCACCCCGCCCGTCGGCCCTGAGAGTGACACCGGCACGCGCGATGCCTCCCCGCTCGTCTGTCCGCTCCCCCGTTGCCGGGCCCCCAACGCGCCGGGGGCCGGGAGTTGCCTGCGCTGCGGGGTGCCGCTGCACGGGTGGCTGCGGCTGCGGGGACATGCGGCTGCGCTGTTCAACGACGGGCTCGCCGCGGCGCGCGCCGGCCGTACGGGAACCGCGCGGGACCGCTTCGCCGCCGTCGTGCACTGGCACCCGCACGACACGGAGGCCCGCAGCGCCCTGGCACTGGCCGCCTTCGAGCTGGGCGACGTCCAGGAGGCGGCCCGGCAGTGGGAGCTGGTCCTCGAACGGCGCCCGCACGATCAACTGGCCCGCCACTGGCTGGCCTCGTGCGCCGCCACCCCGGACCCGGACCCCGCTCCCGGCCCGGGTCCGGGCCCGGGCCCGGACCCAGGTCCCGGCGGCGTGCCCCGCTTGTCGCCCGCTCCCCCGGCTGTTTGACTGCGCACCGTCACACTCGCGCCTGGCGGGGAGGACCCCCATGGAGTTCACGCGGAGACATGTGCTGTCCCTTCTGTCGGCCGCGGGGCTGACCGCGGTGCTCCCGGCGGGCGCCGCGACAGCGGCAGCGGGCCCGTCCGGCGGGGCCCCGGCGGCGAACGGCCTCGCGAAGCTGCTGGCCAACGCCGTGCGGACCTTCGCGGGCACACCCGAGTCCAACGCGCGGCCCGAGACGGCAGGCAAACTGGCGGCCGTGGAGCGGGCCGCGCGTGCGCATCTGGCCGCCATGGAGGCGGCGGGCGAGGGCGAGCTGTTCGAGGGGCTGGAGCTGGGCAGCAGCGACCCGAACCTGAACGCCACCTTCCGGCGGCTCTACGAGATCGCGCTGGCGACCTGTACGCCCGGCGGGGCGCTGGAGGGCGACGGCGCGGCGCGGCGGCGCGTGATCGAGGGCCTGGTCACCCTGCACGAGCGCTACTACGGCGACCAGTCACGCGGCTACTACGGCAACTGGTTCACCTGGGAGATCGGCATCTCCACCAGCGTCACGGCAACCCTCGCGCTCCTCGCCGACCAACTCGCCGACCAGCGCCCGGAGTTGACCCGTACATATGTGACCTCCATGGACGCCTACCTGCGCAACGGCAAGGACGGCGACGTCGACCTCGACTCCCGCTTCCACACCGGCGCCAACCTCGCCGACATCACCACCAACCGCCTCCTCCAGGGCGCGCTGCTCGGCGGCCGGCCGGGCGAGCAGCGCGTACGCAAGGCGCTGGAGGACCAGCTCACGGTCTACGCGACGATCGACCCGTACGCGCTCAAGCACGGGGTGACGGACGGCTATTACGCGGACGGCTCCTTCATCCAGCACCACTCGGTCGCCTACACGGGCTCGTACGGCAAGGGGCTGCTGACGCGCGTCACGCAGACGCTCAAGCTGCTGGACGGCACGGGGTACGCGGACACCGCCGTGCTCGTGCCCGTCGTGCACCGGTGGGTGGCCGACGGGTTCGCTCCGGTGATCTTCGAGGGCTGGATGATGGAGATCGTCAAGGGCCGCTCGGTCTCCCGTACGGGCACCGGGTACGCGGACACGGCGGCGATCGCCGAGGCCGTCACCGATCTGTCGGCCTACGCCGAGGGAGCGCGCGCCACCGCGCTGAAGAGCTACGTGAAGCACCTGCACACCGCCTCGCGCGAGGAGCCGGACCCGGCCCGTTTCGCCTCCCCGCTCACGGTGACGCGCTACGCGGACATCCTCGCCGACGGCTCTGTTCCGGCTGCCGACCTCAACCCGGCGGCGCGCAGCACCGCGTTCAACGCCATGGACAAGACGGTGCACAGGCGCCCCGGTTACGCGTTCGCGCTCTCGCGCAGCTCGGACCGGATCAGCAAGTACGAGTACATGAGCGGCGAGAACCTGATGCCCTGGTTCCAGGGCGACGGCGCGCACTACCTGTACCTCGCGGGCCAGGACCAGAGGCACGCCTACGGGGTCGACTACTTCACGACCGTCTCGCCGTACGGACTGGCAGGCGTCACGGCGCCGGTCGAGCCGCGCGGGACCGTCCCCGAGCTGTACGGCAAGCCGTACTACGACAACCCGGACCACCCGCTCCACTTCACCGCGTCCTCGGAGTCCCAGAACACCTACGTGTACTTCCCGCGCGGCACCCACACGCACTCGGGCGGCGCCGTGCTGGACGCGTACGGCGCGGCCGGAATGGTGCAGTCCGACGATGTTCCGTACGCGCACCGCGACCGCCTGCCCGACGACTTCGCCGTCTACCGCAACGCGACGGCGACCAAGTCGTGGTTCCTGCTGGACGACGAGATCGTCGTACTCGCCGCCGGTGTGGGCGACCGCGCGGGACGCCAGGTCACCACCACCGTCGACGCCCGTACGGCGGCGCCGGGCGACCGCGTCACGCTCACCAGCGCGCGGACCGACGGCGCACCCTGGCGGGGCACCGGCACGGCCGGGCTCAGCTGGCTGCGGTACGCCAACGCCACCGAGCACACGGCGGTGGGCTACGCCTTCCTCACGGCCGGCGAGGCAGACGCCGCCGAAGCGGCAGAGACGACCGACGCGGCAGAGACGACCGACGCGGCAGACGCGGCCGACTCCCCCCGCTCCCCCAACCGCTCCCCCCACCCCTCCGGACGCACGCCCCAGGTCACGGTCGCGCTGAAGTCCGTCACCCGCAGCCGCCGCACCGTCCGTACGGCGAACCCGGACACGGCCGTCACGCGGCAGGTCTTCGACGTGACGTTCCACCAGGAAGCCGGGACGCGGCCCCTCGCGCTCGCCTACGCACTCGTCCCGGGAGCGACGGAAGCGGCCCTGCGCGCTTACGCACACGGCCCGTTGGACGTGCTCGCCAACACCCCGCGCCTCCAGGCCGTCCACCACAGCGGCCTCGGGCTGACAGCCCTCAACTCCTTCACCCCCGGCAGGCACAGCACCCGGGGTCTCCGCGTCGACGGGCCCTCGTCCGTCCTCGTGCGCCGCGCACCCGGCCGGATCACGGTCGCGGCTTCCGACCCCACCATGCGCCGCGACCACCTCACCGTCCTCCTCCGCGACCGCCGCCTGCGCCCGGTCGCGGCCGACCCCGGCGTCACCGCCCGCACCGTCACCGGCGGCACCCTCCTGCGCTTCCCCACCCGGCACGCCTACGGCCGTACCTTCACCCTCACCCTCAGGCCGTGACGTAGCCCGTAGGGGCGACAAACCGTAAAGAGTACATAGTGCCCATACCGGATGTGGTGGGGTTCCTGTTGTCTGGAGCGTGTACCGACTGCTCCTGAGAGAGGAAGCACCTCGTGACTCACATCCGCAGGACCTATCGCACCCGTTGTCTCGTGGCGGGTCTGCTGACCGCCGGGCTCGTGGGCGCCGGCGCCACCGCAGCGGCGGTGACCGGCCCGCAGGACCCGGAACCCGCTCCCGCCGGGGCCTCGGTGGAGGCGTCCACCGATTCCCGGCCCGTCGTCAAGACGCACCACGCCACCGCCGACCACAAGGTGGTCAGGCCGTGGCAGGAGTTCCGTATCCACGGCAGGGTCACGGGCATCAGGCCCGGCACCCCCGTCGTGCTGCAACAGAAGCAGGGGGGAGTCTGGAGGAGCCTGCCTGCCAAGACCGCCGTCAACCGCGACAGCACCTACTCGCTGCGCGTGAAGCTCGGCCTGAAGGGCAAGAACGAGCTTCGCCTCGTCGCCGACCGCACGGTCTCCAACACCCTTGTGGTGACCGTCCGCTGAGTGACCGCCCGCTGACACCCGGGGCCGGGGCGGCCCGCCCTCGCGGCGAGCCCGCCCCGGCCAGGGGACGGTGCGGCCGGGAGCCCGCGTGACGCGTGGCCCCGGAACCGGGCCCCGGGGGCGGGCACTTGGGCTGGGCGCGGACCGTTCCCGTACGCCCGTACACCCCATGCGAACCGCTGCCGACCGAAGCGCGGCAGCCCCCGCTCACGCGTCCGGCAGCCGTACCTCCAGGACGCCGTCGGCGCGGACGCGGGTCTCGAAGGAGGGCTGGGGCGCTGTGGCGGGGCCCGCGAGGTTCCAGCCGTCCGACAGGCGGAAGACGCTGCCGTGCCGGGGACAGGTGACGCACCCGTCGGCCACCTCGCCGCCCGACAGCGAACCGGCCTCGTGGCTGCACCGGTCGGCGAGGACCCGTACGCCGTCGGATTCGCGGACGACCAGCAGCGGCACCTCGCCCAGCGTCGTCCTGGAGGGCCGCCCCAGGGAGTACGCCTCGGCGCGGCCCAGCGCGTGCCAGCCGGGCTCCACGATGTCGGACACGGACTCGGTCTTGTTGACGCCGCTGCCCTGCCGGTAGGCGAGGTGCCCGCCGAGGAGGGCACCGCCGCCGGCAGCGGCCAGCCCGGCGAAGCCCAGCAGCTTGCCGCGGCAGCGCCGCCCGCGCATACGTGCGGCGAGGGACGCCGTGTAGAGGCCGACGGCGAGGGAGTTGGAGGCCGCGTGCACCAGCCCGGTACGCATCTGCGGCTTGCGCTGCTCGGCCCAGTCCGTCCAGCCCGCGAGCGCGGCGGGCAGCGCGGCGAGCAGCCCGGCACCCACCAGGGCGCGGCTGGAGCGGTGGGTACCCGGCAGCAGGTCCAGGACGCCGGCCGACATCCAGGCACCCATGGGGAACTGCACCAGCGCGGGGTGGAGCGGGTGCCCCAGCCAGCCGCCGTGCAGCACGTCGCGTGCCGGGCCGAGCGGCAGCCCCCGTACGGCGCTGCGCAGCGGCCCGATGAGCGGGTCGAGGGCGCTGGTCCCCGACAACTTGTCCAGGGGGCCCGCGACGGGCGCCCTGGAGAGCGTGTCCGCGAGTGCGCGGGCCGGCGTACTCGGCGGGGTCCTGGCGCTGTCGTTCTCGACTTCGTATGACATATCGCTCCGGTTGCCACGCCTGACGGGAAGCAAACGGCCCCCGCGCCGCTCCACTCCGTCGGCCTCACTCCGGCCACCTGCGACGAGGCCGTTTCGGTGCGCCCGCGCGAGGTACGTATGAGCGACCACGTGCTGTGCCGGGCCGTACCGGGGCTGCGCCGTACCGGTTGCCGCTTCGGTCGCCGCGCCGGACGCGCGGCCGGTTACGCGCCGGTTCCGTGCCGGACGCCGTGCCGGTCGCGCGTGCCGGACGCCGTGCCCGTTCCGTCGGAGCTTCCGTACGGTCGGGGAACGGGACGAGCGGCTCACGAGAGGAGGTGGGAACGCATGGGCGAGTCGATGCCCTGGGCGCTGCGGAACTACGCGTTCCTCGGCGACGGTGAGCGCGGGGCCCTGGTCGGCCCGCGCGGCGAAGTGGTCTGGCTGTGCGCCCCTGGCTGGGACAGCGAGGCGGTCTTCTCCCAACTCATCGGCGGCGCCGGCGAATACGTGATCAGGCCCGAGGACGACTGGCACGTGTGGGGCGGCTCCTACGAGGACGGCTCCCTCGTCCATGTGTCCCGCTGGGTCGGGCCCGACACCGTGATCGAGTGCAGGGAGGCGCTCGCCCTGCCCGCCGAGCCCGAACGGCTCGTACTGCTGCGCCAGGTACGCACACGCCGTGCGCCCTCCGGCGGGGCGCGGGTGCGGCTGCTGCTCGACGCGCGGCCTGGCTTCGGCTCCGCCGGCATGGAGGGCCCCTACGCGGAAGGCCCGCACACGGAAGGCCCACATGCGGAAGGCCCCTGCGAGGGCGAGGGCCTGTGGACAGCGGCGGGCGGCGGACTGCGGCTGCGCTGCGCCGGTGTACCGGAGGCACGCGCGGAAGGCGGCGCGCTGCGCGCCGCCTTCACGCTGCGCGAGGGCGAACACCGCGACATCGTGGTGGAGATCGCCACCGAGCGCGCTGCGGCCCAGGCGCACCCGGGCAGCCTGGACGCGGCGCGGCTGTGGCGGCAGACCGAACAGGAGTGGCGCGAGGCGGTTCCCGACTGCGGCGAACTGCTCGCGCCGCGCGACGCGCGGCAGGCGTACGCCGTGCTGTACGGGCTGACCAGCGCGGCCGGCGGCATGGCAGCCGCCGCGACCACCTCGCTGCCCGAACGGGCCAACACCGGCCGCAACTACGACTACCGCTATGCCTGGCTGCGCGACCAGTGCTACGCCGGTATCGCCGTCGCCGCACACGGCCCGCACCCGCTCCTCGACCGCGCCGTCGCGTTCGTCACGGCCCGCGTGCTCGCCGACCGGGAGCGGCTGCGCCCCGCCTACACGGTGACCGGCGGCCCCGTGCCCGCGGAGCGCACGCTCTCGCTGCCCGGCTATCCCGGGGGCAGCGACCGGGTCGGCAACAGGGCGGGGGAACAGTTCCAGCTGGACACCTACGGCGAGGTCCTCCAGTTCTTCGCCGCCGCGGCACGCCACGGCCACCTCGACAACCCGGAGGCACGCGACGCCGTACGGGCCGCCGTGACCGCCGTCGAGCAGAACTGGGAGCTTCCCGACGCCGGGCTGTGGGAGCTGGAGGAGCGCTGGTGGACGCACTCCCGGCTGAGCGTGGTGACCGGGCTCCAGGCGCTCGTACCGCGGATGCCGGGCCCGGACGCCGAGCGCATGCGGGCACTCGCCGACACCGTCCTGGACGAGACCCGCCGCCGCTGTCTGCGCCCCGACGGCGTATGGGGACGCGCCGCCGACGACACCGGTGTGGACGCCTCGCTGCTGCTGCCGCTGGCGCGTGGCTGTCTGCCACGGGACCACCCGAGCGTCGCGCGCACGGTCCGTGCCGTCGAGAGCGAACTCTCCGAGGACGGCTTCCTCTACCGCTTCCGCCACGACGACCTGCCCCTGGCCGAGGCGGAGGGCGCCTTCCTGCTGTGCGGGTTCACGATGGCCCTGGCCGCCCGGCATCTGGGCGACCGGGAGGCGGCGCTGCGCTGGTTCGAGCGGTCACGCGCCGCGCACGGTCCGCCTGGCCTGTACGCGGAGGAATTCGACGTGGTGCAGCGCCAGTTGCGCGGCAACCTCCCCCAGGGCTTCGTCCACGCCGTACTCCTGGAGTCCGCCACCCTGCTCGCACGCTGACCACGCACGAAGCACGCACGAGGCTCTGACGCTGAGCACGCACGCGCGGATACGCGAACCCACCCGGGCGTGCGGCACGCCCCGGAACCGGGCGCGCGTCCCGGGGCCCTGGGTTCAGGCACAGACACCTGCACAGGCACCACGTTCAGGCCCCGCCTTCAGGCGCGGACCCTGCGTACGGCGGCCAGTCCCTCGGCGGCGACGCCGCCCACCGCCGTCGCGGCGGCGGCGAGCAGCGCGCGGTGGCGGGAGGCCCACGCCTGTGCGCTGCGGCCTCTGGCCTCGGTACTGAACACGCCCCGTGCGCCGTGGTCGGTGCTGCCCTCCGCGTCCCACGGGTGCCACAGGTTGCCGCGGGTCTCGTGCGCCGCTTCCGGCTCACGGGGCCGCCCCGGTCTGCTGGGCCTCGTATCCGGTCCTGGCCAGGTAACGGTCGAGCAGGCCCGGCGCGAACTTGTCGCCGAGCAGCGTGGCGACGGTCGAGCCGCCGACCCAGAACTCGCGGCGCTCGGGGTGGTCGGCCGCGTGCACGAGCGCACGCGCGGCCACCTCGGGCTGGTACACGGGCGGCACGGGGCGCGGCTGGGTGCGCAACCGCGACAACGCCCAGGAGAGCTGCGGGGTGTTGAGCCCGGGAAGCTGCGGCATCGTCACCCGTACGCCGCTGCGCTCGTGCAGCAGCTCGCAGCGCAGCGACTCGTGGAAGCCCTGGATGGCGTGCTTGGCCGCGCAGTAGGCGGCCTGGAGCGGAACGCCACGGTACGCCGGCGCCGAACCCGTCTGCACGATCGTTCCCCGGTCGCGGGGCACCATCCGGCGCAGCGCGGGCAGCGTGCCGTGCACGCACCCCAGATACGTGACCTCCGTCGCCCGCCTGAACTCCGCTGCGCCGACCTCCGTAACGGGCCCGAACACGGTGGCGAAGGCGGCGTTCACCCACACGTCCACGGGGCCCCGGTTCGCGTTCGATCCGGTCGGCCGCCGCTTCGACGGCATCGGCATCTGCGACATCGACGGCAGCGGCAGGGCCTCGCCGCCTGCCTCCCGTACCTCGTGCGCTGCGCGCTCCAGCCCCTCGGCTCCCCGGGCCAGCAGCGCGACGGCGGCCCCCCGCGCCACGAACAGCCGCGCGGTCGCGCGCCCCACACCCGCGCTCGCACCCGTCACGACCACGACGTCCCGGTGCGCGGACGGACGCCTCCCCTCGCCCACGGCGCGGGTCAGGCCGCAGCGCCGGTGAGCGTGGCGTCGATCTCCTGGAGGAAGTGGTCCAGGTCGTCGGGGGTGCGCGAGGTGATGAGCGTCCAACCGCCCGAGCTGTCCCGCACGGCCGACCTGTCGGTCCAGTCGCCTCCGGCGTTGCGGATGTCCGTGGCGAGCGAGGCGTACGAGGTGAGCGACTTGCCCTGGACGACGGCGGCCTCCACCAGCGTCCAGGGGCCGTGGCAGATCGCCGCCACGGGGCTGCCCGCCGAGGTGAACGATCGGACGATGTCGACGGCCGTGTCCTGCTGGCGCAGCGCGTCGGCGTTGAGGGTGCCGCCGGGGAGGAGCAGCAGGTCGTACGCCGCGGGGTCCGCCTCGGCCAGTGTCATCGTCGGCTCGACGCTCTGGCCTGGGTCCTTGTCGCCCACGAGCGTCTGGACGGGGTCGGCCGAGACGGCCGCCAGGTCCACATCGGCGCCGCTGTCCCGCAGGTGCTGCATCGGGACGAGAAGCTCGTCCTGTTCGACGCCGTAGTTGGAGACCAGCGCGAGAACGCGCCTGCCTGTCAGGTTCTTGTCCGCCATGTCTCTCTCCCTGCGCGGGTTCTTCCTGGCTGTCCCGGACTCCCCCGCGTCTTCCAACGTAGATCAGGGCCGCCGGGCCCGCAGAACGAGCAGCCCGGCGCCGCGCCCGCGACCCGAACCGCCGGCCTACCGGCCATGCGCCACCGGGCCATCAGCCACCGGGCTACGGGCTACGGGCTACGGCCCTCGGGCCACGAGGTCACCGGGCCACGAGGTCAGACGCTCAGGCACTCACGTACTCAGGCACTCAGCACGGAGTCGTCCAGCGGCCGGGCGCCGGGCAGCCGGTGCCGCGCCGCGACCAGTGCGGCGTCCACGTCCTTGGTGCCGGTGGAAACGCACAGCGTGTAGGCCACATCTCCCAGCCGGCGGCGCGCGTCGGGGCTGCCTGTCCTGGCTTCGAGCGCGACGAGCGTCTCGTAGGAGTCGACGAGATCGTCCAGCATCGCGGGGTGGGCCATCAGCATGGTGTCCCCTTCCCTCGGGTGGCTTGCGGATCATGGGACGGGTGCCCGGCACCCGCACTCTCATGCACCGCGTCCCACGCCCGCGCCGCACCCGCACTCTCCCGCACGACACGCGCCGCACCCGCGCCCTCCCGCCCGTACGGCACCCGCACTCTCCCGCCGGTACGGCACCCGCACCCTCCCACCCGCGACCCGGCGGTACGG
This sequence comes from Streptomyces iconiensis, assembly GCF_028657195.3. Taxonomy (GTDB): domain Bacteria; phylum Actinomycetota; class Actinomycetes; order Streptomycetales; family Streptomycetaceae; genus Streptomyces; species Streptomyces iconiensis. The sequence goes on along the minus strand of NZ_JANCPR020000021.1, from coordinate 132,348 downwards.
GCTCCGGGGTGTTTCCCGCCCGCTGCCTGCGGTTACACGGTCCGCCTACGGCTTCGCCGAGCCGGTCGGCGTCCACCGATCGCAGCAACAGCGTTGATTGCCCGACCCCGGTCGGTGGCAGCGATGACCGTGTTGCCCGTGCCGCCACGGGAGAGCGCAGAGGAGAGCCCCATGCAGGAGAACGACAAGAACAGCCCGCTGCGAGACGACGAGGCCAAGAAGCGGCTCCAGGGGGAGCTGGCCTCCAACCGGGAGGAGGAGCGGTTGCTGGAACCCTCGGGCGAGGATCAGCCCGAGCCGGGTTCCGACCCGCAGGCGCTGCGCACCGGGTCCACGCCCGAGGGCATGACCCCGCGGGACGTGGAACTGCGCACCGAGCTGGCCCAGCACCTCGGCCGCCACCTCTACCCCGTGGACCGCGACGGGGTCGTCGACGCCCTGCGCGAGCAGCACGCCCCCGACCGTCTGGTGGAGCTGGCCGGGCGGCTGCCGATGGAGAAGCAGTACGCGAACGTCCAGGAAATCGTGCGGGACCTGGGCATCGGCACCGAGCAGCGCCGCCGGTGAGAGTGGCCGTGACAGGTGGAAGGGGCGCCGCGTGAACGCACCACCGCAGGCCGTCGCCTTCGACGTCCTGGAAACCCTGATGGACCTGGACTCCCTGGGCACGCGGTTCGAGGAGATCGGCCGGCCCGCGGCCCTCCTCCAGCCGTGGTTCCTGCGCGTCCAGCGCGACTGCATGGCGCTCGCGCTCAGCGGTCCCGACCCCGGCTTCTTCGACGTCGCGCGGCAGGCGCTGCACACCGAGAGCGGCCAGTCGGTGACGGACGAGGAGATCACTCACGTCCTCGACGGGTTCGCCGAACTGCCCGCGCACCCGGACGCGGAGCCCGCCATGCGCAGGCTGCGCGGCGCCGGTGTCCGTGTAGGCTGCCTGACCGTGGGCGAGGCCGCGCCCACCTGGACGTTCCTGGAACGCACGGGCCTGGCGCCGCACGTCGAACACGTGGTCACGGCCGGTGAGACGGGCACATGGAAACCCGCGCCCGGGGTGTACCGCACGGCCGCCGAACGCATGAACGTCGCCCCTGACCGGATGGCCCTGGTCGCCGTGCACGCTTGGGACTGCCACGGCGCCAAGCGCGCGGGGTGCGTGACCGGTTGGTGCGACCGGCTGGAACGGATCCACGCCGACGTGTTCCTCCGTCCCGATGTCACGGGCCGGGACCTGACCGAGGTCGCCGACCGCCTGCTGGCCCTGAGCAGTGGCTGACACCACGCCGCCGCGGCCCCCGTCCCCCAAACCGGCTCCGGCCCCCACGAACCGGCCCACCACTGACAACGACCGGCCCACCACCGGCCGTTGACGCACCCGTCACCGGCCGTTGACGCACCCGTCACCGGCCGGTGAAGACCATTCGCACCCCCGACAGGAGAGAGACCATGGCGAAATGTGAGACCTGCGGCAACGACTACGACCTGGCCTTCGAGGTACGCACCGTGGGCGGCACCCACACCTTCGACAGCATCGAGTGCGCGGCGCACAAGCTCGCGCCCGTCTGTGAACACTGCCAGTGCCGCATCCTGGGGCACGGGCTGCAGGGCGGCGGCCAGTTCTTCTGCTGCGCGCACTGCGCCCGCATGAGCGGAAAGCCCGAACTGGCCGACCGCGTCTGACAGTTGGGGCCGCCACACGCGGACCCAACCGCTACGCGAAGCCTTACGCCCGTGGCCCGTCTCGGCGACAATGAGCGCGTTCGTCACCGTCGCCCGACCACCCCGGGGAGGCGCCGTGCGCGCCGTTCGTGTCGTACGAGCTGTCCACGCCATCCGCACCGTACGGGCCCGGCGTGCGCCACGGGCCCCGCACCTCGGCCCCCTCGGCCTGGGCGTACTGCTGGCGCTACTGGCGCTGCTGCTGACGGGCACACCAGCTACCGCCGCCGCTCCCCCGGCCTCAGCACCGCGGGCTCCCACGGGCGAGGCCGCGGGGGTCGTGCGCGGCGGGGACACCCTCTACTCCAGCGCCATACGCTGCACCGTCGCGCTCAACGCCACGAACGGCAGCGGCTTCTACGGCATCATGCCGGGCCGCTGCGGAATCGTCGGCACCCGCTGGTTCGCCGACCCCCAACTGAGCATCCCCGTAGGGGTGACCGTGGCCGCCACGTTCCCCGGCTCCCACTACTCCGTACTGCGCTACACCAACCCCGACCTGACGTACCCCAGCGAGGTGTCCACCCCCCTGGGGCCCCGGCGCATCGAACGCGCCTCCCAGCCGCTCATCGGCCTGTCCGTCTGCCAGTCGGGCCGCGCGACCGGCTGGCAGTGCGGCACCGTCACCGCGGTCAACGTCTCCGTCAACTACCCCGAGGGCACCGTGCACGGCCTCTTCCGGACCACCCTGTGCGCAGCCCCCGGTGAGTCGGGCGCCCTCACCGTCTCCGGCAACGACGCCATCGGCATCCTCGTGTCCGGCGGCAACTGCGCCTCCGGCGGCTCCTCCTTCCACCAGCCCGTGTCCGAACCCCTCTCAGCCCTCGGCCTGAGCGTCGGCTATTAGACCGCCTCTTCTGTGGCAGCCAGCTATACACATGGTGTATAGTACCCACGGGGTGACAGCCTCATGGACACCTGGCGAGCTACGGAGGACTGATGAGTGAGCCGTCGAGCGCGGGAGGGGAAGGCGCCCTGCCTCGTTTCCGAGTCGAGCTGGAAAGCCCCGAGGAGAGGATCCGCCGCGCGACCCAGGTGCATGCGGGCACCATGGAGGAGGCCCTGGCAAAGGTCCGCGAGGGCGACGGGTGGCCGGATGCCGGGCCGGGCAGTGACCCCGGCCGATTTCGTGTGGTGGAGGCGGCGGAGGAGGGGGCCGAAGGTGAGGCCCGGCGAGACAGGAATGCGCGCCGCCGCTACCTCAACACCATCGTCGAGTCCGGCCTCACGGTGCTGGGTAAGTCTGTGCCCGAGCGCCCGCACGCGGAGTTCTCAGATGTTCTGTGCGACTTCTTCACCCGCGCCGTCGTGCTGCCCGGCCACTACCCTTTCACCTCCGGAGACGAGGACGGGGACGGCAACCGCTTGCTCCACCAGCACGGCGGGGCCGCTGTGCTGGCTGAACTCCTCATCAAGCATCTCGCCGGCCACGGACTGACGGTGACTCAGGCCGCCAACGACCAGGCATAGACGCTGAGGCGGTACCGCGCCGCCCGGCTGCGACACCCAACTCCCTCCCGTCTGACGGGCGTTAGGGGCCTACGGGCCCAAGGACCCAAAGGCCCAAGGACCTACGGGCCTACGGTCAGCGCCCGTGCCCGTACTCCCCCACCAGCACCCTCATGGTCTCGAACGCCGGTTTCGGTGTGTAGTCGTCGGTGGTGAGGCCGAAGCGGTGGAAGAGACCGGGCTCGCCCGTGTCGGCGTCGCGGAGGGCGAAGTGGGTGTAGCCACTCAGGCCCAGTTCCCCGGCGTGCGCGGCAACGACGCGTACGACGGTGTCGAGGACCTCGGCCTGGCGGTGCGGCGGCCGATCCGGCCCCGTTGGCCAGCCGTGTTCGGTGATGTGGAGGGGCAGCCGTCCCAGTCCGGCGGGGGCGAGGAGCCCTTCGCGGTGGTGGCGCAGCAGCCCTTCGACGGCGGCGGTCAGCTCGGCAGCGGCCACGGGCCGGAACACGTCGGGGAAGAAGTCGAGCCCCACGTAGTCCAGTTCGCGGATGAACTCCGCCCCTCCGTACTCCGTCAGTCCGGCGAGGAAGGAGGCGGCGGGTCCGAACAGCGGAGTGGTGTTGAAGCCGACCCGCAGCCCGCCGTGGCCCAGTTCACGCGCCCGCGCCTTGGCCGCGTACACCCCGCTGACCAGGGCCTCCCGCACCCGCGGGTAGTGGCCGTCGAGCGTCGCGACGGTGGTGACATTGGGCTCCTCGGTGATCTGGAGCGTGTCCGTGACCGCGCCGTACTGCTCGACGAGTTCGCGGACGAACGCGCAGTAACCGTCCACGTCTCCCGAAGCCGACTGGTACTGCGCCACGAGGTCCAGGCGGCGCCCCCGCACGGCGTACTGCCACGCGTCGGCCGGAGTCGCCGTCGCGTGCGGGCCGCCGAGACGGGTGGTGTCGTCGAACCCCGTGTAGGCGCGCACCAGGAAGGGGCGCCCCGGAACGCCCTGGAGCCGGTCGAGTGCGGCGCTCACCCGCGCGGGCTCGTCGGGCGGCCCCCCGGCGAGCCCGCCTGTGTCGTCCCCGGCAACTCCCCCCGGATACACCCCGAAGAGCAGTCCTTCACTCGCGGTCTGCATGATGACGCGGTTCCTCTCGCTGGCTGGTCGGAACGGTGTGCAGGGCCGTGACCTGTGACCCTGTGGCCGGGACCCAAAGCCGCGGCCTGTGGCTTGTGACCGTGACCCGTGGCCGTGACCCGTACGGTGGTGGCCGTACGGTCAGCGTTCCGGTTGCCCGGACTCCGCCGGGGCGGCGGACGCAGCCGGCCCGGAATCCGACGACCCCGCCCCGGACCCTGCCCCGGACCCCGCCGGTCCGGCCGGCCACTCCAGGGCCCCGGTGCGGATGTCGTCAACGATCGCGTCGATCCAGGCCAGTTCGGCCCGGGCGAGGCTCAGCGCGTACTCCGCCTCGATGACGTGCAGCCGCGGCACACCGGAGGCCAGCGCTTCGGCGAGGCGCTCCTCGTCGGCCGCCGTACGTTCCCGCAGGCGCCCGGCGCGCTCGGTCAGCGCCTCGGCGGCTCCGCCGGGCCCGAGGGCGCCGAGGTAGGTGACCGCGCCCAGAAAGCGGGAGAACTCCCGCTCCGGGTTGCGGATACGGGAGTCCAGCTGCCGCACGAGTTCACCGTGCCCCGTCGGCGTGAGCGCGTAGACCGTCCTCTCCGGGCGGTTCCCCGCACGCTGCTGGCCCTGCGCCGCCACCCAGCCGGCCTCGGCCAGCGCGGCGACGACGTTGTAGAGCGAGCCCCTGTTCAGCGCCGCGGCGTTGTTGTCGCTACGTTTCCGCAGCTCGGCGAGCATCTGATACGGGTGCGACGGCTGTTCGAGCAACAGGCCGAGCACGGCGGGCACGAGCGGATTGTCCAGAGTGCGGCGTGGCATGGTCGAACTCTAACAGTCCAAATAGACTATATGCGCCGACCCCACCGGGCCAGGGGAACGCACGCGTTCTGGACCCCCGAGGTGGGTGTACCAAGCGACACCCCCGGCCGGGGTGTCAACCCGACCGCACCCGGGTCGTACGCCCATCGCGCTCCGAAGCGGCGGTTTCTAGGTTCGTAAGTGGCGCCAAGTGACGTGTATCCGCACCTGGTTGGCCCGTGACGACACATACGAGTTCCCGACCGAGGAGTGACCCATGTCAGCGTTTCGTGGCAGGAAGAGCCCTGAGTCCGTTGGCGGCGCTGAGGCGCTGCGACTGGTCGGCGTACGGAAGGTCTACGGTGCGGCCGACGCGGCAGTCGCCGCGCTGGACGGGGTGAGCCTGAGCCTGCCGCCCGGCACCTTCACCGCCGTCATGGGCCCCTCGGGATCGGGCAAGTCGACGCTCCTCCAGTGCGCCGCCGGGCTCACCCGGCCCGACGAGGGCCAGATCCTGATCGACGGGGTCCCGATGACGGGCGGCGGCGAGAAGCAGCTGACGAAGTTCCGCCGCAACCGGATCGGGTTCATCTTCCAGCAGTACAACCTGATGCCGACGCTCAATGTCGCCGAGAACGTGACGCTCCCGCTGAAGCTCGCTGGGCGCCGCGCCGACCCCGAGCGCACTCGTACCGTACTGGCGCAGGTCGGTCTCGCCGACCGCCTCGCCCACCGGCCCGACCAGCTGTCGGGCGGCCAGTGCCAGCGTGTCGCCATCGCCCGCGCGCTGGTCGCCGAGCCCAGCATCGTGCTGGCCGACGAGCCGACAGGCGCGCTCGACATGAAGTCGGCCCGCGACGTGCTGTCCCTTCTGCGGGAGGCCGTCCATGCGCACGGCCGTACGGTCGTGATGGTCACCCACGACCCGCTCGCCGCCTCCTACGCGGACACCGTGCAGTTCCTCGCCGACGGACAGCTGGCCGGCTGGATCGCCGCGCCCACCCCGGACAGCGTCGCCGAGCGCCTCGCCCACCTCGGGGACCCCGCCCACCAGGCCGCCACCCCGCACCACCAGCCGATCGGAGCCTGAGCCATGCTGACCCTCGCCTGGCGCTCCGTGCGCCACCGCCCCGCACGGCTGATCGCCACCCTGCTCGCCGCCTTCCTCGGCTCCGCGATCACCATGATGTTCAACTCCCTGCACGACACGGCCGCCGCCTCCGGCGTCGACGCCAGAAGCAGCGAGTCGCTGTCGCTGACGGGTGGCGTGGTCGGCGGGTACGGCACGCTGCTGGTCTTCTTCGCCATCGCCTCCACGCTCACCGTCAACGTCCGCCAGCGCGAGGCGGAGATGCACCTGCTGCGCTGCACGGGCGCGACGCCCGGCCAGATCCGGCGGATGGTGACGGGTGAGGCGGCTGCGGTCGCGCTGCTGGGCGTACTGCTCGCGATCGTTCCCGCCATGCTCGGCGGGCAGGCCCTGGTCGCCGAGTTCCGCGACACGGGGCAGGTCGCGGGGAACGTCGAGCACACCTTCGGGCCCGTCGCGCTCGGCGCGGGTCTCGCCGTCACCCTGGTCTCGGCCGTCGGCGCCGCCGCGCTCGCGGTACGCCGCGCGGCCAAGGCGGCCGAGGGGCGGCGCCCGCGTGCCCGACTGCGCACCGCGGGCGGCCTGTTGGCGCTGGTCGCGGGCGTCGGCTCGATGGGCACCGCGTTCTCCATGGACGCCAAGGACTCGGCTCTGATGGCGCCGGCGGCCTACGGTTCCATCCTGCTCTCGCTCGGCTTCGCCGTCTTCTCCCCCGCGCTGCTGCGCGTCCTGCTGGTCCGCTTCAGCCGTCCCGTCTCCGCCCTCACGGGCGGGGGCGGCTACATCGCCGTACGCAACCTGCGGCGCCGGGCCGAGCAGCTGACCGGCATTCTCATGCCGTTGATGCTGTTCGTGGGCATCGCCACCGCCACGCTCTACCTCCAGGGCATCGAAAGCGACGCGATCACCGCCTCGGGGATGAAGAAGTCCGTCGAGGACAAGAACCTGGAGACCGTCAACCTGGTCGTCGTCGGCATCATCGTCGTGTTCGCCTGCGTCATGCTGATCAACACCCTGTACGCGACGACGGCGTACCGCAGCCGCGAGTTCGGCCGCCAGCGGCTGGCCGGTGCCACCCCGCGCCAGGTGCTCGCGACCGTCGCGACCGAGAGCCTCGTCCTGGTCGTCACCGGCGTCTTCTTCGGCACCCTGGCCGCGTTCGCCGGAATCCTGACCTTCACCTCGGTACGCACCGACGAGACGATGCCCAGCGGGCAGGGGCCGGGGATCTGGCTCACCATCGCCGCACTGGCCGTGACCGCCACCTTCGTCACGAGCCTCATCACGGCCCGCCGCACCCTGCGCACCCCGGCGGTCGAAGCGGTCGCCGTCGCCGCCTGAACGCGTCGCCACGCACGCCCCGCAGGCGGGCCCGGAGACGTTCCGGGCCCGCCTCCTTTGCGTGTGGCTGCCGCACCTCCCTCACGCGTGGCTGCCGCGCCGGCTCCCTGGTCAGGGCACGGTTGACGCCCCGCGTACCGATCGGTACTGTCCCCTGCGTACCGATCGGTACCCAGCGATGCGTAGCACCGTCCGGGGCGCCGAACCGAGCACGTACCCCAAGGAGACGACACGTGGCGGAAGCCGAGCAGCAGCGCTCACCCGCGGGGCAGCGGGTGTGGGAGACCGCGTGCGAGATGTTCTATCGCGAGGGCATTCACTCGGCGGGCGTGGCGGAGATCGCGGAACGTTCCGGGGTCGGGAAGCCGACCATCTACCGCAACTTCGCGTCCAAGGACGGGCTCGCGCTGGCCTATGTGAACGCCAAGGCGGTATCCCCGCGCGCCTGGCTGGAGTCGGCGCGCGCGGCCTGTTCCGACGACCCGCCGGCCCAGCTCCGGCAGGTGATCGCCGACATCGCCGACCAGATCAGCGAGCCCGGGTTCCGGGGCTGCCCGCTGGTGAACGCGTCCGTGGAGTTCCCCGACCGCGACCACCCGGTCCGTGCCGCCGTGGAGGCCCGCAAGGCCGAATACCTCGACCTGTTCACGGAGTTGGTGACTCCGCTCCCCGTCCGCGACCCCGAGTCCCTCGCCTACATGCTCCAGATGCTGGTGGAAGGCGCCAGTGTCACCACCCAGATCTACTCCCCCGAGAAGTCGGCGGCAGCGCTGAAGGACGCGGCGGACCGCGTCATCGCCTCCTACATGGAGCGCTGACCCGCACCACCCCGGCGCCGCGGCCGTACAGGCACATTCCCCGCCCACGAACCAAGGAAGGCTCATGTCCACAGCTCAACTCCCCGACTACGCGCACGAACTGATCCGGGGCAGGCGTGCCACCCGCGCCTTCAGGCCCGACCCCGTGCCCGAGGACACCCTGCGGGAGGTCTTCGCCCTGGCGAGCGCGGCTCCGTCCAACTCCAACACCCAGCCCTGGCATGTCGAGGTCGTCAGCGGTGCCGTCCGTGACCGCCTGAGCGAGGACCTGCTCGCGGCCCACGCGAGCAACCACCTGTCCCTGGACTTCCCCTACGACCACGACATGTACGCGGGCCCCCTCGCCGAGCGCCGCCGCGAGGCGGGGGAGGCGATGTACGGCGCGCTGGGCATCGGCCGGGACGAGCACGGCAAGCGCGAGGCGTTCAACGCGGAGAGCCTCAGGTTCTACGGCGCACCGCACGTGGCGCTGCTGTTCATGCCGCCCAACGCCGAGGAACGAATGGCAGCCGACGTCGGCATGTACGGCCAGACCCTGCTCCTGTCCCTCGCCGCCCACGGCATCGCCAGCTGCCCCCAGGGACTGCTCAGCTTCTACGCCGACACCATTCGCGCCTCGCTCGGCATCGAGAACCGGAAGATCCTCTTCGGTGTCTCCTTCGGCTACGCGGACACCACGGCCCCCGTGAACAGCGTCGCGGTACCCCGCGCCGCACTGCACGAGACGACCCGCTTCCACTCGTAACCCCCGCCGCTCCGCCGAACGGTTCGACGCCGCCTTCCTCCAGCTCCACACCCGCGTCCCGGGCGACCTCGTCCAGAAGTCCGTCAACTACCGCACGGCCTCGCCGCCCTCGGCAACACCTCGCCCCGCACGGCGGCCGGTTCAGCCCCCAGGACTTCACCCGCGAGTCCGACCGAGGCGCGGCCAGACCCGATTCCTCACGGAAGTGGAGAGGCTGCGGGAACGGCTGAAGGGTTAGGACCCTGCCGGACGGTCCGCCGTGACCAGCCATGACGTGCTGCACAGCCAGACAGTGCCGTCCGCCGCTTCGTGGCCGAGCAGGTGTTCCGTCAGGGTGCCGAGGGCGCGGGCCCGTGCGGTCGGCCCGGCGTGCTCCATCAGGTGGCGCCCGGGTCCCGTTCCCAGCATGAACTCCGCCGCGTCCTCGGCTCCGCGCCCCCATACCCCGTACGCCTGGGTCTGGGTGAGGGTGACGTCGGCGAATCCCGCCGTGGTGAGGACGCCACGGATGCGGTCCGGGGCGGCCAGGGAGAACATTCCGGGCAGGCCCGGCCTCCCCAAGTCGCCGACCGGAAGGAAGTCGCGCAGTGAAGCCAGCGCCGCCACCCAGCCGTTGAGCGTGGCGTCGGCCGGGCAGACGAACGCCAGGCGCCCGCCGGGTCGCAGCGCCCGGCCGACGTTCCCGAACGCCGCCACCGCGTCGGCGAAGAACATCACCCCGTAGCGGCTGATCGCCGCGTCGAACGCGGCGGGCTCGAAGGAGTAGGTCTGCGCATCGCCTTGCGTGAAGGTGACGTTGGCGATGCCGGCCTTCTGCGAACGGGCCCGCGCCTCGGCCAGCATGGGGCCGGACAGGTCGAGGCCCAGCGCGCTCCCCCGGGGCGCCCGCAGTGCGGCGAGGCGCGTGGTCTGCCCGGAGCCGCAGCCGACGTCAAGGGTCCGGTGCGCCCCGGTTGTTCCAGCGGCTTCGAGCAGCGGCTCGTCGAAACCCTCGTTCACGGCGTTCCAGCGGTCCTGGTTGCGAGCCCAGTGGACGCCTTCGGAGCCGTTCCATGCCTTCGCCTGCTCGGTGTTGACGACGTCTGACACGAGTGCCTCCTGCGCTGGGACGACAAGAATGGGCATGCGCCCAAACCATATGGGCACGTGCCCATACAGGCAATCCTCGCTACGATGCGCGAGGTCGGGGGCCCTGTTGCGGGCGATGGCGGCACAACGGAAGAGAGGCCCATGTCACCGCGAGGAGTGGCGACACCGGATGTGCGCGAGCGGCTGTTCGCAGCCGCCGAGCGAGTCGTGGAGCGGGCGGGTCCTGGCGCGCTCACCAGCCGATCCGTCACCACTGAGGCGGGCTGCGCCAAGGGTTTGCTGCACGCGCACTTCGCAGGGTTCGACGTGTTCGTGGCCGAGCTCTGCCTCGACCGGTTCGCGCGGACGGCAGCGAAGGCGGAGGCGCTGACGGAGCTCTCCGGGCAGGGCACGGTGGTGCGGAACCTCGATGCTGTCGTGCACGCTCTGTTCGACTCCGGTGGCCCCGCACTGTCGGGCCTGGCCATGACCCGCCCCAACGCCACGTTGCGCATCCGCGAGGCACTGGAAGGCGGGGCACCGGGCTTCGCCTCGATCCAGGAGGCCATCACCGGCTACTTGGAGTCCGAGCAGAAGCTCGGCAGGGTGGCAAAGAGCGCCGACCCGGGCACCATGGCGCTCGCGATCGTCGGCACCGCCCATCACCTGCTGCTGACCAGCTGGCCCGGCACACCCGACCCACAGCCCGTCATGACACGGTTGGTGGCCTCGTTGGTGAAGGGCCAGGGAGCGGCCAGGGAACGGCCGGCTGATCAGTAGCCAGGGCCGGAGACGTGAGGCATCGGAAGGCCACTGGTGCCGTGAGACACGTACGCCCTCGCGGCACAGCGCGCGGCGGCGGCCCGGTAGTTCTTCAACCGGTTGCCAGTTGCCCAGGTACTTACTCGACCTCGTTCCCGCGGGTGCAGCCTGACGGGTCGAACCCGTGGGCCCGACCGCCCCCCTGCGAGCCACGTCGGCAGCGGCGTCGTTCAGGCGTTGGCGCCCGTGCCGGGCCGGAACATGTGCGTCGTGGCCGTACCGTCCGGGGACCGCGCGGTACGGGCCCGGCGGACCGGGCGCCAGGTGGCTACGAGGGCGGCGGCCAGGAGGAGTTCGGCGATGTCGCCGCCGTAGTACATGATCTCCGCGCCGCCCTGGACCTGTTCGGCCGGTGCGCGTACGCCGAGGTGGAGTCCGGCGTACATCAGCTGCGAGAGGGTCGCGTGCCCCGCGATGGCGACGCCCAGGACGCACAGGCGTGCGGGGACACCCGGGCGGGACGGCGCCGGGTCAGGGCCTGCGATCACCCAGGCGAACAGGCACCCGGAGAGCAGGAAGTGTGCGTGCAGGGCGTGGTGGGCGAGGGCCTGGCCTGCCGTGGCCTCGTACAGGGGCGTGAAGTACAGGGCTCCCAGAGAGCCGACGCTCAGCAGCAGCGCGACGGCCGGGTTGGCGACCAGGTGCAGGGGGCGGCTGCGCAGCGCGCGGGCCAGGCGCCGTGCGTGGCGGGCCGGCAGGGTGCGCAGGAGCAGGGTGACGGGGGCGCCGAGCACGAGCGCGAGGGGCGCGTACATGCCGATCAGCAGGTGCTGGAGCATATGGCCCCTGAAGTCCGCGTGTGCGAACGGTGCCAGCGGCGGCACCAGCGCACCGCCGAGCAGGACGAGTCCCGTCAGGAACCATCCCGTGCGCCAACGGCTCCAGCCCACCGTGGGGTTGTGCTCGCGCGCCAGCGCCGCCAGCAGCAGGTAGCCGGCGCCCAGGATCAGCACAGCGGTCACCGGGAGCGCCACGTCCAGCAGCGGGCTGCTCGTACCGGTCCCGTGGTGCCCGTGCCCGTGCTCGTGCCCGAGTGCCTGCGCGTGCGCCTGTACGTGTGCGTGTCCGGTCAGCCAGTGGTCTGCCGTACCGGCGCCGGACACCCCGTTCGCGAGCTCCGTACCGGCGCCGGACACCCCGTTCGTGAGCGCCGTTCCGCCGCCGGACAGCATCAGGCGGCCGGGCGGGTGGGCGGGCCGGTGAGGAGGTCGTCGTCCGGGTCGAACGGGCGTGCGCGGTGCTGGATGAGCCAGCCCACGATGAGGAACAGCCCGCCCGCCACCAGGAACGCCGCGTCCCACCACGCCTGGTGAGGTCCGGCGTAGACGTGATGGATACCGAGGATCTGGTGGTCGAGCAGCCCCTCGACGAGGTTGAAGACGCCCCACCCGGCGAGCACCCAGCCCCACAGCGCGGGTGAGGTCCACACGCGGCGCCTGCCGTGGGTCACGCGTGCGTAGAGGACGGCCAGGCCCACCAGGACGGCGATCCAGCAGACGGCGTGGAAGAAGCCGTCCCACACGGTGTTCATCCGGAGCCCGTCAACGGTGTCGGCCGAGTAGTACTTCACGCCGATACGGTCCTGATCCGTGCTGGTCAGCATGTGGTGCCAGCGCAGGATCTGGTGCAACAGGATGCCGTCGACGAATCCGCCGAGCCCCACGCCCAGTACCAGGCCCGGCAGTTGCAGGCTCCTGGGCCCGGATTCGGTACGGGCACCGCCGGTAGTGACGGCCATCGTGCACCCCTTTCGTCGTCGGTCCCGTTTCGTCTTTCGTCGTCGGTCCCGTTTCGTCGTCGGTCCCCGGGCACGCACCGGACGGCGCCGGTCCTCAGGTACACCCGTCCCCCGCGGCCGAGGGCGGGTTCCCCTCGCGGTCCAGCCCAGTCACCCACGTACGCCGGGCGCCCACCACCCGGAGGGGCCCGAACGGCCGACGCGCTCGCTGCCGGGCCCCGCACCGTGTGTTGCGCCGTCCGGGCACCGCGGCCTGAGCAGCGTGTTTCGGGAGGTCCCCGGCGGTTACCCCTGCCGAGGCCCCGCAGACGACCGGGAGGCAGCGGGGCGTGCCGCCGTCCGCGCCGGGTCGGCCCGTACGGCCGGAGAACCGCAGGAGACCGAACCACAGGAGGAGCCATGAACGGGTCAGGTGAGCATCCGGCCGACAAGCACCCCAAGCCCTCGTTCCCCCAGCAGGAACAGGAGCCCCCCGGTGACACGGAGCAGATGGAGCCGCGCCCCGACCACGGAGAGCGCACATACCGGGGCAGCGGGCGGCTGCGTGACCTCCGTACGGTCATCACCGGGGGCGACTCGGGCATCGGGCGGGCGGTGGCGCTCGCTTACGCGCGCGAGGGTGCCGATGTGCTCTTCAGCCATCTGCCCGAGGAGGCGAGCGAGGCGGACGAGACGGTACGGCTCGTGGAGGACGCCGGACGGCAGGCGATCGCGGTGCCCTGTGACATCCGGGAGGAGGCACAGTGCAGGACGCTGGTGGAGAGGGCCGCCGGACAGTTCGGCCGTATCGACGTCCTGGTCAACAACGCCGCCTACCAGATGGCACGGTCCAACGGGCTGGAGGACATCAGCACGGAACAGTTCGACCGCGTGGTGCGCACCAATCTGTACGGCATGTTCTGGCTGTGCCGGATGGCCCTCCCCCACATCCCGCAGGGCGGCTGCATCATCAACACGACCTCGGTACAGGCGTATCGGCCCAAGCCGCACCTGCTGGACTACGCCATGACCAAGGGCGCGATCGTCACCTTCACCCAGGGCCTCGCGCAGAATCTGGCCGCGCGCGGCATCCGCGTCAACGCCGTCGCGCCCGGGCCCGTGTGGACGCCGCTGATTCCCTCGACGCTGCCCGACACCAGCGAGTTCGGCGCCGGCAGCCTGCTCGAACGCCCCGCGCAGCCGGCCGAGATGGCTCCCGGTTATGTCTTTCTCGCCTCGGAGGACGCCACGTACATCACGGCCGAGATCCTGAACGCGACGGGCGGCCAGCCGCTGCCCTGAGCGGGGCGGCAAAAACCGGCGAATTCGCTGCCAGGACGCAACACCGCATCCCTTCTACAGTCCTGTAGGTTTTTCGGCACCTGATGCACACCCGAACACCCTCAGGAGGGGATTGTGGGAGTCTCACTGGCCAAGGGCGGCAATGTCTCGCTCAGCAAGGAAGCACCCGGGCTGACCGCCGTCACCGTAGGACTGGGCTGGGACGTACGGACCACCACCGGCACCGACTTCGACCTGGACGCCAGCGCGCTGCTCGTCGACACGGGCAGCAAGGTCATCTCCGACCAGCACTTCGTCTTCTTCAACAACCTCACCAGCCCCGACGGTTCCGTCGAGCACACCGGTGACAACCTCACGGGCGAGGGCGAGGGCGACGACGAGGCGATCAAGGTGAACCTCGCCGCCGTGCCGGCCGAGGTCGACAAGGTCGTCTTCCCCGTCTCCATCCACGAGGCGGAGAGCCGCCAGCAGAGCTTCGGCCAGGTGCGCAACGCTTTCATCCGCGTCGTCAACCAGGCCGACAACAACGAGCTGGCCCGCTACGACCTCACCGAGGACGCCTCGACCGAGACGGCGATGGTCTTCGGCGAGCTGTACCGCAACGGCGCCGAGTGGAAGTTCCGCGCCGTCGGCCAGGGCTACGCCTCCGGCCTGCGCGGTATCGCACAGGACTTCGGCGTCAACGTCTGAGCGCCTTCCCACACCGGCCGGTCAGCCGCAGCACACGGACCGGCCCGCACCACCCCGGCCCGGGCCCCGCGCACATCGAAGCGCGGGGCCCCGGTCATGCCCGGGGCTCCCCGGGAGGCGGCACCTCACTCCGCGGGGTACGCGGCTCCCGAGGCACGCGGCTCCGTGAGGCACGCGGCCAGGCCGAGCAGTTCCAGCGTCGACTCCGGTGCGGGAGCGCCGAGTTCGCGGTAGACCGAGGCGGCGGCTGTCAGCAGCCGCTCGGGGTGGGTCCACTCCTCGTAACCGTGGAGGGGCATGGCGCGCACCGCGTCGAGGAGGGGGACCCCCGCGGTCGCGGCGCGCGAGGCGTGGGCCTGTACGTGGTGCAGGTAGTCGCGGAAACCGGCGAGGTCGCCCCGGTCGGCGAGCGGGCCGTGGCCGGGTACGAAGGTCTCGGCGCCGGTCGCCAGCAGCCGGTCGCACGCCGCCGCCCAGTTCGTCAGGGGCCCGCTCCAGACGACCGGATGGCCCCGGTGGAAGAAGAGGTCACCGCAGAAGACCACACCGGCGCCGGGCACATGCACGGCCACGTCGCCCTCGGTGTGCGCGGGCCCCACCTCCAGCAACTCCACCTCGGTGCCGCCCAGTTGCACGGTCAGCCGACCGGAGAACGTGGTCCAGGCGCGGGTCTCCGCCACGCCGCCGAAGTCGAAGGCACCGAAGTGCTCGACGAGATACCGCCCGACCTCGCCCGGCGGCGGCTGCTCCTGGAGCTGCCGCAGGAGGGCCGGCGAGACCTCCTTGTCCACACCGGCCACGTTCGCCGCCGACGTGAGGAACCTGGCCCCGGGAAAGAGCTGGTTGCCCCAGCAGTGGTCCCCGTTCAGATGCGTGTTGACGACCGTGCCGACCCGCGCGCCCGGTACGGCCTCCTCGACCGCGGCACACAGCGTCCGTGTCTGTGCCAACGTGAAGAACGTGTCCACCAGCAGGGCTTCACCACCGTCGGCGACCAGCCCGGCGTTCGCGTACCCCCAACCGCCTTCCCCTTGAACGAACGCGAAGACGTTCTCGCCCAACCGTTCGGTGACCAGTGCCTCGGTACTGCCTTGCGATGCCATACACCCATGCTGGCGCACATCCCCGCGCCACCTGGGAGCGGGTGCCGAGGCGGCGGACGGCGTCCGGACCTACAGCGGCAGGGGCCCGGGCTTACGGGGGGGGGCAGGAGCCCGGACCTACAGGGGCAGGAGCCCGGGCTTACAGCGGCAGGACTTGGGGCCTACAGCGGCAGGAGTTCGGGCCGCTTGGCTTCGACATGGTCGCCGGAGGACTGGCCCCGCAGCCGGCGGCCGATCCACGGCAGGAGATGGTGGCGCGCCCAGTGGAGGTCGTCGCGCCGCGCCGCCGCCGGTGACCTGGGCCCGGCAGCAGGCAGCGAGGGCGCCGCCGTCAGCGCGGCGGGCGGCGGAACGGGCGACGACGGGGCTGCGGCCTCGACGCCGAGCGCCTCCGCACAGCGGCGTGCCACCCGTTCGTGCCCGAGCGCGGAGAGGTGGAGACGGTCCTCGCTCCAGGCATCGCGCTCCTGCACCGACCTGAGCGACCACAGATCGAGCACAGGGCAGTGATGCCGGTCCGCGAGTGCCCACAGATGTGTGTTGTACGTCGCGATCTTGCCGCGCAGATGACGCAGCACAGGCACGCCGCGGGTGTCGAAGCCGGTGCACACGACCACGGTGCCGACGCGGGTGAGGAGCTGGACCAGCGCCTTCTCGTACTGCTCCGCCAGCGCGTCCGGGTCGGACCCCGGCCGCAGGATGTCGTTCCCGCCCGCACAGAAGGTGACGAGGTCCGGCGCGAGCGCCGTGGCGCGCGGCACCTGTTCGGCGACGATCGGGCCGAGCAGCCGGCCCCGCACGGCGAGGTTGGCGTAGCGGAAACCGGGCGGCGCCTGCGCGGCAAGCATCCCGGCCAGGCGGTCGGCCCAGCCGACGAACGTACCGTCGGGACCGGGGTCCCCAACGCCCTCGGTGAAACTGTCGCCGATCGCCACGTACGACTCGACGGGTCCTGTCACGGTGGGTATCGATGAGCCTGTCACGAAATACATCTCATCAAGTACCCGTAAGGAAAGCTCCACGGGGGTGGCAGAACGTGCGCCGATCGACGCCCAACCTTTGCAAACACGCCACAACTGGAACTCGGATACCCGAGCACACCCGACAAATCCCCCTCTCGCTGCCCCTCCCCGCTCTCCGTTCACCGCTCCCCGGCGCTGACCCCCATGCGGTCGGTCAGGACCGTGACCGCGGTGGATGAGCGTCGGAGTAGCGGCGCCGGTTGTCACCGATTTCCTCGCGGTGCGCCGCGGCCCATTCACCCAGGGCGGTGGCGGCGTCCAGCAGCGTCGAGCCGAGTTCGGTCAGGGTGTACTCCACGCGCGGCGGAACGCTGGCGTAGACGGTGCGGGTCAGCAGACCGTCGCGTTCGAGCTGCCGCAGCGTGAGGGTGAGCATCCGCTGCGAGATACCGGTGACGGCGCGGTGCAGCTCGCCGAAGCGCAGAGTGCGGTCACGGAGCTGTCCGACGACCAGGATGCTCCACTTGTCACCGACCACGCCGAGGACCCCCAGCACTTGCCGGCACACGTCCTCTTCGGACTCGCCACCCCCGCCCTCGCCCGCGCTCTCCGCCTCGCCTTCACCCTCACCGATGCCGGCTGCCGGCGGGTCGTCCGGGATGGGAGACAGCGGTTACCTCCGTGTACGTGACCGACAGCAATGTGCCGTCTTGTCCAACTCATCGTAGTGACGAAGCATGCACCTACGAACAAGAAGTAAGTATCGGGCCCCGCACGCGAGTTGCGCCGGGTTTCCGGTCGGAGAGAAACTTCGGTGGCAAAGACACTGGTTGTGGTCGGCGCGGGCCCCGGGCTGGGAATGGGGGTGGCCCATACGTTCGGCCGCCATGGCTTCAGGGTCGGACTGATCGCGCGCACGAAGGCGAAGCTGGATGCCCTGGTCGACGAGTTGGCCGGGCCGGGCATCACCGCCGCCGCCTTCCCCGCCGACATCCGCGACCCCGAAGCCCTCGCCGCCGCTCTCACCGCGGCGAAGAGCGCGCTGGGGCCGATCGACGTCCTGGAGTTCAGCCCCAGCCCGACAGGACCGATCACCCACGCAGCTCGGACCACGGTCGCCTCGGCCACCGCCCAGTTCGCACTGCACACACTGGGCGCCGTGGCCGCCGTACAGCATGTGCTGCCGGAGATGCGCGCCCGGGGCAACGGCACCCTGCTGCTGACCACGAGAGTCTCCTCGACGGTCCCCGCACCCTTCCTGGCCAACGTCGGCATGGCCATGGCCGGCCTGCGGAACTGGGCGCACGCCCTGCACACCGAACTCCGGCCGGAAGGGATATACGTCGGCACGGTGACCATCGCCACCGGTATCGCCCCCGGCAAGGGCGAGTCCGACCCCGATGCCATCGGGGCCCGCTACTACGCCCTGCACCAGCAGCAGGACCGCGCCGAGGAAGTCATCGGCGACCTGCCGGCCTTCCAGGCCCTGGTCGACGACCGGGCCCGCATGGCCTCGGTCACAGCGGACTCCGCCACCGCGTCCGCCGCCGCGTCCTCCTCTACCTCTCGCTGAACCGCCCGTCGCCGCAACGGAGTTGGCAGACCGGGCGAAAACGGGGGCCGGGCCCGGAGCGGGCCCGGCGAGCCGCGCACGGCCCCCGTCACCTCAAGATCGTTTTAGGTTAGGCTAACCTAAGCGACGTGAACACCAAGGCACCCCGCCGGGACGCGCTCCCCCCGCGCGGACCCACCCCTGCCGGATACGGCCCTGCCGGAGCCGGCGCCGCCGGAGCCAGTCCTGCCGGATCAACCTCGCCCGGATACGGTCCTGCCGGATACGGCCTCGACGCGACGGGCATCACGGTCGCCTACGACGGTACCGACGTCGTGCACCAGGCCGATCTGCGCCTGCCACGTGGCCGCGTGACCGCGTTGATCGGGCCGAACGGCAGCGGGAAATCGACCCTGTTGCGCGCCCTGGCCAGGCTGCACAAACCCCGCACAGGCAGCGTGACCGTACCCGCCCAGGACACCAGAGCGGTTGCGGGCGCCGGGGTCGCCGAGAGCGCCGAGGACACCGAAAGCGCGAAAGGCACCGGGGGCGTCGGGACCGCCGGGACCGTCGGGACCGCCAAGGTCGCTGCGGGCGCCGCAGCCACCGGGGTCACCCCGGCCACCGACCGGGCAGAGGCACTCGACGCGCTCGACCCGGCCGCCCTGACTGCCCCGGCTGCCCCGGCCGTTCCGCTCGCGCCACCCGATCCGGTCGACGCACTCGCGCTCTCCCGTACCGACTTCGCCCGCCGGATCACGCTGCTCGCGCAGAGCCGCGCGGCGCCGTCCGGGCTCAGCGTTCGCGAGGTGGTCGGCTTCGGCCGGCACCCGTACCGGCAGCGGTTCCGGGGCGCCGGCGCCGACCCCGACGGCACACGGCTGGTCGAGCACGCTCTGGCCGTCACCGATGCCGCCTCGTTCGCGGACCGGGGTGTCGAGACCCTCTCCGGCGGCCAGTTGCAGCGCGTCTGGCTCGCCTGCTGCCTCGCGCAGGACACCGACGTACTGCTGCTCGACGAGCCGACCACCTACCTCGACCTGCGGTACCAGGTCGAGATCCTCGACCTGGTCCGCGACCTCGCCGACGCCCACGGCGTGACCGTAGGAGTCGTACTGCACGACCTGGACCAGGCCGCCTCGGTGGCCGACCAGATCGTCCTGCTCTCGGCAGGACGCGTCGCCGCCACCGGCACTCCGGCCGAGGTGTACGACCCCGCACTGCTGTCGGAGACGTACGGCATCCGTATCGAGGTCGACCACGACACCTCCCCCGGCAGCCCCCGCACCCGCGCGGTGGGCCGGCACCACCTTCGCCACCAGCACACCGAAAGGCCCTGAACTCCCCGATGGCCACCAAGCACAAGACATGGCTCCTGATCGCCGCCGCCACGGCGACCACACTCGTCGGCTGCGGCACCACAGAGGCGCCCAAGAAGGACAGCGACTCCGCTTCGGGCCTCACCGTCACCGACGCCCGCGGCAAGAAGGTGAAGCTCGACGGGCCTGCCAAGCGCATCGTCACCACCGAGTGGAACGTCACCGAGTCGCTGCTCACCCTGGGCGTCACCCCCGTCGGTGTCGCCGACGTCAAGGGCTACCGGGCCTACGACACCGCGGCCAAGCTCACCGGCGACGTCAAGGACATCGGCACACGCGGTGAACCCAGCGTCGGAACCGTGGCCGGGCTGAAGCCGGACCTCGTCGCCGCCACGACCGACCTGCCCGACTCCGCGATCCGCCAGCTCTCCAAGATCGCCCCGGTTGTCGTCGTCAAGTCCGCCGACGCGAGCAAGCAGATCTCCCAGATGACCGACAACATGCGCCTCCTCGCCCAGGCAACGGGCAAGGAGGACAAGGCCAAGGCCGAGGTGACCTCCTTCCGCGCCTCGCTCGCCGCCGGAAGGAAGAAGCTCGCCGCCGCCGGACTGGACGGCGAAAAGGTCGCGTTCGCGGACGGCTCCCAGCAGGGCAACCAGGTCTCGATACGTCCGTACGCCAAGGGCGCACTGTTCGCGGACATCAACACCGAACTGGGCCTGAAGAACCCCTGGCCCATGAAGGGCGACAAGAACTACGGCCTCGCGGCCACGGACGTCGAGGGCCTGACGAAGATCGGTGACGCGCACTTCGCGTACATCACCAACTCCGCCGACGGCAAGGACCCGTTCGCCGAAGGACTCAAGGACAACGGCGTGTGGAAGTCCCTGCCCTTCGTCAAGAAGGACCGGGTGCACCGGCTGCCGGACGGCATCTGGATGTTCGGCGGCACCGCGTCGGCACGGCAGTACGCCGACGCGCTCGTGAAGTCCCTGACCAACTGAGCCCGGGCCACCACCCGTGAACATCCGAACCATGAAGTTCCGGCACACGTCAGCGACCACACCGGCCGAGGCACCGCGCCCGGCCGAGGCAGCGTCCCCGGCCGGCGCCCCCGCCACAAACGCCTCACTCGTCACAACCGGCCCAACCAGCCCAACGGGGCCAACGGGGCCAACGGGCTCAACGGGCTCAACCAACGGCGCCCGTACGGCCCTCCTGGCCGTGGCCGCGCTCCTCGCCCTCGTCCTCCTCGCCGCCGTACACGTGAGCCAGGGCACCGCGGGCATCGGTCCGCACGCCCTCTGGCAGGCGGTGACCAGTTGGATGTCGGGACGGAGCGGAACGGGCGACGCCGCACCCGTACTCGTGGCCTCCCGGCTGCCCCGGCTCGCGGCAGGGCTGCTCGTGGGCTGTGCGCTGGGCGCGGCGGGCGCGGCGCTGCAATCGGTGTCGCGCAATGTGCTGGCCTCCCCCGACACCCTCGCGGTGAACGCGGGCGCCTACCTCGCTGTCGTCGCCGTAGCCGCCTTCGGCATCTCCCTGCCCGTACTATCCGCCGGAGGCACGGCGTTCGCCGGCGGTCTGCTCGCCGCCGGCATCGTGCTCGGCCTCTCGCGGGCGGGAACGGGACCGATCCGGCTCGTGCTGGCCGGCTCCGCGCTCGCTCTGGCACTCAGCGGGCTGAGCGGGATGCTGCTGCTCCTGCGCGCCCAGCAGACGACGGGCCTCTTCGCCTGGGGCAACGGTTCGATCGCACAGACCGGTATGGGCGCCGTCGAACAGCTGGCGCCGGTCGTCGCCGCCGCGCTGCTCGGCCTCCTGCTGCTGGGCCGGCGGCTCGACATCCTGGCGCTGGGCGACGACGGCGCCTCCGTCGTCGGCGTCAGCCCGCGCCTCACCCGCGGCATCGCAGTCCTGCTGTCCGTACTGCTCGCGGCCGTCGCCGTCACGATCGCAGGACCGATCGGCTTCGTCGGCCTGTGCGCGCCCGCCATCGTGCGGCTCGTGGCCGCGTGGGCGCCCGGACTCGCGCGCCACCGCGCGTTCGTCCCCGCGTCCGCGCTGGCCGGAGCGCTCGTGCTGCTCGGCGCCGATGTGCTGCTGCGCGCCCTGTTCGGCGCCCAGGCAGGCGCCGCCGTGCCGACCGGGATCGTCACGACCTTCTTCGGTGCCGTCGTCCTCGTCGCGCTGGCCTACCGCGCCCGCGACGCGGGCGCCGCCGGCGCGACGACGGCCTTCGCGCGCCTGCGCGGCCGACGCGCTTTCGTCCTCACCCTGGTACTGACCAGCACCGGCCTGGTCGCCGCTGTCGTGACCGCCACCCTCCTCGGCGACACCCCGCTGCTGCTCGGCGACGTCACCAACTGGCTTACGGGGGACGTGGGTCAGGCCGTCGCGTTCGTACTCGACACCCGCGTGCCGAGGATCGCCGCCGCACTGCTGGCAGGCGCCGCGCTGGCCACAGCGGGAGCGGTCGTGCAGGCGGTCTCCCGCAACCCGCTGGCCGAGCCCGCCATCCTCGGAGTCGTCGGCGGCGCCGGCGTCGGCGCCGTCCTCACCCTCACCCTCGTACCCCTGGCAAGCTTCGTGCTGGTCAGCGGCTCCGCACTCGCGGGCGCCGCGCTCACGGCCGTACTCGTCTTCGGACTCGCCGCACGCCGCGGCCTGGAGCAGAACCGGCTGGTACTGGTCGGCATCGGTGTATCGGCCGGTACGTCCGCGCTGGTCAGCCTGCTGATCGTGCTCACTGACCCACACAACGGGACCAAGGCGCTGGTGTGGCTCTCCGGCTCCACCTACGGCCGTACGTTCCCCGAGGTGCTGCCGGTCGCGGCGGCGCTCCTGCTGTGCCTGCCCATACTCGTCACGCTGCGCCGCACCCTCGACCTCATCGGCCTGGACGCCGACACACCCCGCCTGCTCGGCATCCGCCCCGGCGCGACCCGGCTCGGCCTGCTGAGCATCGCCGTCCTCCTCACCGCGACCGCTGTCGCCGCGGTCGGCGTGGTCGGCTTCGTCGGCCTCGTCGCCCCCCACGCGGCCCGCGCCCTCGTCGGCCAACGCCACGCACGCGTGCTCCCCGTCGCCGCCCTGCTCGGCGCCCTCCTGGTAACCGTCGCCGACACCATCGGCCGCACCCTGGCCGCACCCGCCCAACTCCCCGTCGGCCTCGTCACCGCCGTCCTCGGCGCCCCGTACTTCACCTGGCTCCTATGGCGAACCAAGCCCACGGCATAACCCCGTTCCCCCCACCCCACGAACCGGGCGCCCCCCGCTTCACGGGCCGCGTGCGCGTGCCCCTTTCCCGACCGGGCTCGCGAAGAGGGTGCCCCTGCCGGTGCTTCGCGGGCCGCAGCTGCGCCGTGGCTCGTCGCGCAGTTCCCCGCGCCCCTGACGGGGCGCCTCTTTCACCCTCCGTGACGCTCCGCTCACCCCGCAGCCATACACCGGAAATCCCTGGTGAGAAGCACTCCAAACCCTTGGTATCGTTGTCCACGTCGCACCGGCCAAGGCCGGAGCGCAGCCCAGTCCGGGTGGCGGAATGGCAGACGCGCTAGCTTGAGGTGCTAGTGCCCTTTATCGGGCGTGGGGGTTCAAGTCCCCCCTCGGACACGTACTGGTACCCCACGGGTACTCGTAGAGTGCTGGTCGAGATGCATCTCGACCAGCACTTTTTGTTGCGCGGGGTCGTAGCGGAGACGGATTCCTAGCCGTTTGTAGAGCTCCGCTTTGTCGGCCGGGTCGGCTTGAGGGATCACCTTTGAAAGATCGCCGACCGACCGTACGAGACGTGCGACCTCTTCACGGTCCGTGACGGCACGCCGTTTCCTGGAGTCGGCTCGCAGCTCAGTCTCTGCTTGGGCTCTGCGGGCCTGGGTTTCGCAGAGCCACTGTGTGACGAGTACGGGATCTGCGCCGGCTTCAAGTGCGGCACGGTGGGCGGCCAGTTTGGAGTCGCACTCGACGATAAACGCACGCGCCGCAGTTCCGGGATCGATCGAGGGCTCGTCCGGCGCGGCCGTGGCAGACGCCATGAGATCGATCGTCTCCTCGACCCGATGGGGAAGGAAGACCTTGGTCAGCCAGTCATCCAACGGACCGATTACCCAGGCTTCACGCAGGTAGATGTTCCGGGGGTGCTGGATTCCATGCGCCGGGCCCGTACGGGCCCGACTGCGGAAGAAGTCATGCACTCGGGCGAAGGTGTCATCATCGACAAGTGGGGTGTGGACGATCCCTTTGGAGATGATCCACTTGTCCTGGCTGTTCCAGCGAAGCTTGGTGGTACAGCCGAGACCAACATCATGGACGTCGAGCAGCGACTCGTGTTTGTGCTGCCGGTTCCAGACCTGGTGGCCGGTGTAGCGGGGATTGTCCAGGATGGCGCGGACGGCGCTCTTGGACCAGGCGCGGGTATCGCGGTGGGGATTGCGGGCCGGGTCTGGCGAATCGAAGTGGTCGACGGGGAGCAGCATCGGTGGTGGGTGCCTGCTTCCGCGAGCGGTGAAGCCAGGGCAGGCAGGGGTTAGTTTCGCCCATGCGCACGCTCCTCGTGTTGATGTTCCGTGGGGTCGTCCAGTGGTAGCTCCATGCTCGCCAGAGCGCCAGTGCGCTCTACGTACTGCTTGAGGAACCGCAACAGAACTGCGGCGGCAGCGTGATTGAATTCCGGCTCGGAGACGACGAATTGGACGTGCAGTTGGCCCGGTGGCGTGTCTGGGCCAGGCCGTCTGCTCAAGCGGCACCTTTCGTCAGGGCGTCACGTCCGACGCCGTTCATACTCGTCCGTCGTAGGGCGACGCCGCTGAGGGAGTAGAGCCCGGGCCGAACACTCGGAGAAGGCTCCGTCTGGGGGAGCAGCATCCGGGCGGGGCGGTCAGGTCGTTGGACTGCCGTAAGGGATAGTCGGCCTCCGGTTGCTGCTGCACCGCCCAGAGCTCGCGCCGTGCCGGTCCAGGACATGGTGCGGGCGCGTGAGGCTCTGCTGCGGCCCGACTGCCGGTTGATCGCTGACTATGGGCGCTCCGTCTCAGTGCCCTCTTCAAGCCCGTCCCCAAACGGGCGTCGTCACCCGGGTGCCGGTGGCCCGTTAGGGAACGACGGCGTTGCCGAGGAGGTGGGTGAGGTGTCTGGTTCGGACCGATGTGTCCGGTCGGGCGCGTGGTCGGCAGGGAGGTGGACGTACCCGTCGTTCGAGTTCGAGGCAGGGCGATGTGGTTGTCCCCTGCGGCCATTCGCCGTCTCGTGCTCCAGCTTGCGGAAGACGATGACGTCCTCGTGGACGATGAGGTGGAGGGGGGTGCCGCAGCGGCGGGCGTCGCGGACGTATTTGAGCTGGAAGAAGGAGGGGCGGGGGACGAGTCGGCTGTCGCGGATGCCGGCGAGAAGGGCGACATTCCGCTCGATGGGGATGAGACCGGCGCGGCGTCCGGCGCCGAGGACGGCGGTGGGCAGGTCGATGAGTTCGCCGTGGTCGCGCCAGGGACGGGTGACCACGACGGTGATGCCGCCGGGACGGAGCATGGCGTGGCAGGCGGTGAGGATGTCGGTGAAGGCGTCGAGGAGTTGGTCGGTGGGGGCGTGGGCGAGGTTGTGGGGGTCGTTGCTGTAGCGGTAGTGGCGTTTGGTGACGCCCGGGGTGCCGCTCTCGCGGGTGGAGCGGACCTGTCCGTGCAGGCTGCGCCCGTAGGGCGGTGAGGTGAGCACGAGGGCGATGCGGCCGTGGTGTGTGGTGGGGATGAGGCCGGTGAGATGGCGGGCGTCGCCCCAGTAGACCTCTCCGGCTCCGGTGGCGCCCTCGTGCGGGGCGGTGGCGGCGTTGAGGGCTGCGAGATGCGCCCAGCGTGCTTCGTATTCGATGCCGAGGGCGTGGCGGCCGAGGTGTTGGGCTTCGATGAGGGTGGTGCCGATGCCGCACATCGGGTCCATTACCAGTTCGCCGGGGCGGGAGTAGGTACGGATGGCGTGGGCGGCGAGGGCGGGGAGCATTTTGGCCGGGTGGTCGGCGGAGCCGGGTACGTAGTGGCGGGCCCGGCGCTGGTGAGGCGCCGAGGTGGGGGCGGTGTTCCACACTGACAACCCGGCTGGGGGCAGGTCCGGGCTGGCAGGGGCGGGTTCTGGCATGCACGGCTCCTTGAACAGCTTCGGGGAGTGGGCGGGGGGGTGACCGGCGCGTTCGTCTGCGTCTTCAGGCGCGTGGGAAGAACAGCACGAGGTCGGAGTGCGCCAAACCGGTGGGCAGCCCGTCTGCCCTTGCTGCGTGAGGTGGGGTGAGGTGGTCCGCGTCGGGGTGTGTGTGGGCGATGATGATGTGCTGGAGGTAGAGGAATCCGGCGCTGCGTGCGCAGGCAGTCAGCTCGCCCAGCGGGTCGTAGAGGCCGTGCTCGTCGCGGTGTTGGCGGGTGGCAACCAGCAGGATGCCTTCGGGCGGCAGCAGACGGTGGGCGCGGTGGAAGAAGCCGGGCCAGGCAGCCTGCGGCCCGGGCAGCGGTTCCAGCAGAGCGGCCGGAGGCGAAGGGCTGAAGTCGATCACCGTGTCGGGATGGATCTCGACGAGCAGCAGCGGAATGCCGGACGGGCCGTCATCGGGGCTGGTGTAGGCGGTGGTTCGGGCCCGGGTGTCGAAGCCTGTGGCGGCGGTGAGTGCGGACGGGGTCGATCCGTACGCGCAGCAGCGGTAGCGGCCCCCCGTCGGGGCGGGGGACAAGGTCGGTGCGGATCTTGTCCAGGGCCCAGTCGGGCAGTACCCAGCCGTCCTCGGACAGCGCCTCGGCGTCGGCCCCGGTGCCGGGGGCGGGGAGCCAGACGGTGGCCGGTGGACACGACCGGTACCGGCGGGGCTGCTGTCGGGCGTGCGCCGTGCGGGAGGCGATGTCACAGGTGCGGGCGGACTGCGTACGGTCGCCTGTGGTGCTCGGGAACGTGGGGCATGGGTGGTTGGGGCACGGGCAGGCGCGGAAGCCGCGAAGTGTGCTGACGGTAGGGATGGACATTCCGCACCCCCGCGATGGCGGGCCCAGGGCGAACGGATTCCGCCGAAGGCCGTTCAGCCGTGCGTTTCTCCGAAGCGGGGCCTTCGGGCCTCCGCATGCTTCCGGTGCCGTCGCCTGGCGGGTGCTGCTCTACGGAGTGAGGCAGCGGCTCACCTCGTGGACAGCAGCGGAGCCGTCGTCACACAACGAGGAGAAGTCGGCACGGGGTTGGGGGCAACGGAACGTCGGTGAGAAAGCGAGAGGGACGTCGGCGCGGCGGGCGACGTAACCCGGTCCATCCGGCCCTTGCGGCGCGACGGCCTCTACCGGGGGGGGGCGGACTGCCTGCGGCTCCGGCGCCTGATCGAGGGCGGACGAAGTGCGGGGAACCGATCGGCGTACCAGCCGGATTGGGGCGGGCGACGACGGCAGACCGGTCTGCGCGGCAGGCAGCGTCACATCCGCCCGCGCCTGCGCATCTCGATGAGGTAATGCCGGGTACTCACCACTGCCCAGAGGAGGCCGAGGACCCCGATGGCCATCAGCCCGAGCCTTTCCCATACTCCCGCGTCTCCTCGGAAGGCGGAGGTGCCAACCACCACAAGGAAGACCCCCAGGACGATGTCCCGCCATGTAGAGGGCCGGTACCGGAGAGTTCCGCGTCCCAGAGCACGTAGCCATGGGAGCAGGACGGGTCGGGAAGTACGGTGCGGCTCGGTATCGCGATGTCTGCCGCCCCGGTCCGGCGGTGTTCCTGCGGGACCCATGCTTACTTCCACCTCACCTGTTTCGGGGCGCCCGGTGCGACGACCCGACTTGTCGCGGTCTTCTCTTCCGGATCGAGGGCGGGTGTGTAGGCGAAATCGATCCCGGTCGCGACGGCCGCGGCCTGCCAACCGAAGAGCGGTTTGCCGCCCTTGCCGAGCCGGTTGATGAATGAGGGGCTGCGGTGTCGGCCTCCGGCTCCTGGGCCTCCCTTCCAGCGTTTGTCCATGGCGTCGGCTCCTAGCCCGGCAGCGTAGGAGGGGAGGAAGCCGGTCGCTGTGTTCAGGCCCTTGCTCAGGTTGCCGTCCGTTATCTGCCGACTGCCGAGGATCAGGGGGCGGAGGCTGAGGAACTCGGCGGCGGGCTTGAGGGTGCTGCTGCCGGGCACGGAGTTGGTCTGGCTGGCGACCACGCGGTCGGAGAGGTCCTTGAGGGAGAGGGGTGGGCCGTCGCGGCGCTGCCGTGCCAGCCCTTCTTTGGCGTCCTTCAAGCTGGTGAAGGCCGCGTTGTTGAAGCCCAGGGTGTATTCGGCCAGGAAGCGCAGCGCCTCGCTCAGGACGGAATCGGCCTTTTGAGCTGCCTCCAGGGCCTCGTCCCTGCGGATGCGGTAGCTGTG
Organism: Streptomyces iconiensis; assembly: GCF_028657195.3. GTDB lineage: Bacteria > Actinomycetota > Actinomycetes > Streptomycetales > Streptomycetaceae > Streptomyces > Streptomyces iconiensis. The sequence continues at coordinate 104,384 of NZ_JANCPR020000021.1, read as the reverse complement.
GATGGTCTCCTGGTACGCCTTCCGCAACGCTCCCAGGTCCTTCGTCTCAACCTTGTCGGGGTTGACGTAGACGGATCCGTCGTGGTCGTTGAGGGACAGGTGATCATGTCCCTTGACAGCATCCGCGATGGTGTCAAGTTGCTCTTTCGCGCCGCGAAAGGCGTGCAGGCCCTCGGAGAGCAGGCGATGGATGCTGTCAGCCTCCGTGCCCGCTGAGTCGATCTGGTACCGGATCCCGCTAAATGAGGTGAAGGCGGCGTCGGCCGCTTCCCCTTCCCAGCCTGAGGCGCGCAGCCCTTTGGTGACCTGTGTGTTGAAGGTCCTCTCGACTGCCGAGAACTTCCCGGACAGCTTCGCCCACTGCCCGACCGCGGAGGCGAGCTTCTCCAGGTTCACGTTCTTGACGTGTGTGTAGCCCGGTGCCACAGGCTCCCCTCTCGTCAGACAACGTCGCCTGGTTCGTACGGTTTCCTCGGTGGCATCTCACGAACCTCGGAAGTCTTTCCGTCGTTTTCCCCGGAACCGGAACCAGCGAAATTGCTGCCCTGGCGATGGTCCTCTCCCGAGAATGCGTCAGCGGCCGTCCGCAGTGCTCCGGCTACCCCTTCTGGCCCGAGGCTGTCCTTGACGTGGGCGACCTTTTTCTTCCAGCTATCCATATAGTCCTGGAGGGCCTCGTCACAGGCGAAGCCCTCCAAGGTGCCCGGGACTTCCCGGGTACTCGACGCCGTGACCCGCTGGGCATCCACGAAGTCCCTCGCGACTGTCTCTTCCGCGCGCTTGGCGCGCTTGCGCAACGCCCCGGCTGTGACCTTCAGGCTGCCCTTGCTTGAGCCATCCGCCCCACCAGCACCTGCGGAGTTGAGCCTGGTGCCCTCCGCCTGCCGCGACCGCGCCGCGGCGACAAGGCCGGTCCACTCCTGATCAAAACTCATGCGCCGCCCCCCTGTACAACGGTGCTCTTCCGCGCCCGGCAGACACCATGCTGACAGGCCGCATTTCGGCAAAAACCCTACGCCACGCGTTGCGCTGAGTGCGATGCGGGTGCTCGATTCTCCTCGTCAGTGAACGGGCCCTGTTTGTCGCGACTCACGCTCGAATCGAGGGCGGTAGCCCTCAGGCGCGGAGGCAGTTGAACTGCCGACAAGCGCACGGCAAGGACGACGCCCACATGTAGGCGAGTGCGATAGGGAGCAGCCCGGACGTGTTTGCCCCGGGGCGGCGACGCAGGCGAGACGCGAAAAAGGGGCGCTCCTACTGACTTTCGCCATCGGCAAGGCAGCCACCGGCCCGAAGGTGGAGGACGACGAAGAGGACGAGCTCAACGTCTCCACAGGTTTCGTTCCGGCGGATATGGCGTGTGGCTGCTGTTCCTGTCCGGCGTCCACATGATGCCCCAAACGACGGATCAGGGGGCGCGCTTAGCACCCTGACCTGCGGGAATCCCTAGTTTCTGATCTTCGTTGCGCAGGGTTCGACTTGTCATTACGCGAAGTTCGGTCTGTCCGTACTCCGTCGAGTATGTGATCTTGTCGAGCAAGCACTGAAGGACCGTCCCGCCAGCCGGTGAGCAGCTGGGCCAGGAGGCCCACGGCTTCTTGTTCTTGCTGAGCGCTCAGGGCCACGAGGTGCGGGTCAGCGAGGACTACTGGGTCGGGTGCGCGAGCCTTTGCCACCCGCCGGGGTGCCTGGCACCGCTTACTTCCACTTCTTGGGACGCTTCGGCTTCTCGTCCTTCTTGGGACGCTTCGGCTTCTGGCTCTTCTTCGGCGGTGTCCGGGGCCGGCGCAGGGTCGGTGGAGGAATAGCGGCTTCCAGCGTGTCCGCTTCGGCTTCTGCCTCTGCGGCCTGAGGGAAAGCGCGGATGGCCCGGTACATCTCCGCGCGCCGGCGTAGGGCCAAGAGCAGGGCGGCACGCGCTTCGGGTGAGTGGTCCTTCCACCGGCGCCCCACATCGATGGCCCGGTCGACGGCGCCTTCGCCATGGGGTGAGCGGCCGAGGTTCCACTCACGGATTCCCACGTCCAGCCAGCCCCTCGCGAGTTCGGACTCGTACGCCGGTAGACGGGTGGCGATATCGGTGAACATCTCGACGGCCTGGATGGCGCAGTCCCTGGCCAGCGACCGTTCGCCCGCTACTGCCAGGCCGTCGCCCAGCTCCCGCAGGGAGCGGGCGACACCCGCACGCGCCTCGTCCGAGAAGCCCGGCGTCTCCCGGCACAGCTCGACGGCCTCCTCGATCGCCCTCCGGCCGGACTCGACATGGCCGAGGGGCGCCTCGGCCAGAGCCAGGCGGGTGAGCGCCATGACCAGATTCTCGGCGGGGCACGCCTCGTCCGCGCGTACCACTGCCGCGGCCTCGCCCGCCGCCCGGACCGCCTCCTGGTGGTGCCCGAGGCCGCTCAGGGCTTCGGCGAGCGCACTGAGCGCGACATCGACCGCGCCGACCTGCCGGGCGGGCGGCAAGGCCCGCAGCGCGTCGACGGTCTGCCGCAGCACGGTGGCGGCGCCCTGGAGGCGGCCTGCCGCCTTCGCCGACGCCACCAGCTTGGTGACACCCAGCAGGAGACCCATGTGGGCCACCTCGGACCGGTCACCTTCCTGAAGGAGGATCGCCGGCAACGCGCGCGCCATCTCGCACAAGGCGTCATATGCCCTCGCGGGCCTGCCGCGGCCCAGGGACTCTTCCGCCTCCTGGAAGAGTCCCAGGAGGCGCCTCTCCTCAGCGGTGAGCTCGGCTGGCCTCTCCCCGTTCACGGCGCTACGCAGCATTTCGGGACCGCGTCCGAGCATTCCGTGCGAGGTCCACGGCAGGAGCGTGGACACGGCGTCGAGGAGTTCGCGTGCCTCGGTGCGTTCGTTGTCCGGACCAGGAGACAGCCCGCCCCGGCCGGAGCCATCCTCTCTATCGAGGAACGGCATGGCACCGACGAGGAACGCCATCACCGCCTCGTGGGAACCGGCGAACCGCAATCCGGCGGCCACCTCGGCGGGCCGCCCGCCGTACCGTCCCGACATCTGGGCGGAAGCGAGCACACGGACCGCGTCCGCGAGGGCCGCGTACGCCGCCCCCGCGACGGTGCGGCCCGAAGCCTCCCGGGCCTGGATCCCGTGCCCCCGGCAGAGGCTCAGGGCCTCATCCGCGTAGCCTGCGGCCCGTTCAATGGCCGGCAGGTCCCCCGCCTTCAAGGTGGCCGATGCCAGCTGCGTGAGCGCGCGGGCGTGCCAGGGTTTGTACACTCCGGGCTCTGTGCGGCGCAGATGCGCGTACGTACGGGCAGCCGCCTGGCACTGCTCCGCGGCCAGCAGCGGCTCCTCCCCCGCGGCCAGCACCCTGGCAAGAGCGAGTCGTGCCTCGGCGAGCAGCGCCTCCTGGTAGGGCCCCGGGCGCTCACGCAGGAGTCCCGTGCGCATGTCGAGCGCCCGCTGCGCCGGTTCCCGCGCCGCCTCCGTCTGCCCGTCCTCCAGCAGTTGTCCGCTGAGCCGGACGAGGCAGCGGGTGAGGCCGTCCTCGTACGCCGCCGGGTTCACCCCGGCCAGCTCCTCGAAGCGGGCGATCGCCTCGCGCTCGCAGACCAGGGCCTCCCGGAGACGACCGAGCTGGTGCAGGCGCTGGCTCTGGTTGGACACGGCGCGGGCGAGCTTCGCCTCGTCGCGGCCGGGATACTTCTCGACCATGCGGCGGAGGATCTGCACGTTCCGGGTGTCGGTGTCGGAAGCCTCCTGCAGGCGGTCGGCTTCGGCGAGGCGGTTGGCGTGGTTCATCAGGGCTGTGGCGAGCGAGGACTCGTATCCGTAGTTGTCCGACTCGCCGATCCAGTCGGCCGCCTGTTCGTACAGCTCCACCGCCCGCTGCCCCGCGACCAGCCCCTCCTGGTACTTGCCCACGCGGGCCAGGGCCGTGCCGAGGTGGGTCAGGGCCGATGCGGCCAGCAGCGCGGCCGCCATCGCCGCGTCGGCATCCTCGGTACGGTCCCCCAGGTCGGGCGCGAGGAATCCGTCGTAGATCCGCACCGCCGCACCTGCGTTCGTCGCGCACTCCTGCCACCGTCCCAGCTCCGCCAGGACGGCGCTGCGGTCATCCAACGTCTCCACCAGCAAGACCGCGCCCATCGCAGCGGTCTGCCGTATGGCGTCGAGGGCTTCGCCGAACTCCCCCATGCTGCCGAAGACTTCCTTCACCGAGTCCACGTGCAGCGCGAGGTCCGGCGCGGAGAACTCCTGTCCGTCCGGCAGCACCATGGATGTCTGCGCGTGGATGACCGACTCGGCCCGATCGAGCGCCTCCAGCGCCTCCTCGTAGCGGCCCGCGTCCTTCTGTCTGCGGGCCAGCAGGAGCAGGAGTCGGACCTGGTCTTCGGGGGTCGCAGCACCGAGACGGTCGCGGGTGACGCGTGCGGTGAGCGCGGCCATCCCCACATCGAGGTCTATTCGGCGGCGGGACGGGAAGCACTCGGTGACTGCTGCGAGCACATCGGGGGCCAGGTCCTCGACCTCGGCCAGGGCCGTCAGGGCCGCTCCGCCCGCCGCGACCGCGAGGGCCGGGTCGGTGCGCAGTACATCGCCCAGGTGCCGCGCGACGTGCGGCCAGCGGCCGGGCCCCGCCGCGGCGGCCAGGAAGGTCACCAGGCGGGGAGCGTGCGGCAGCGGCTCATCCGGATCGCCGTCACCGGACGCAAGTGCATGGAGCGTGGACGGTGCCCAGGGTTTGGCCTCGTAGTCGGCCACGTCGTGCCCCGGGAGGCTGAGTGCGAGGAAGTCCTCGGCCAGGCGGTCGGGGTAGAGGGGTTCGAGGACCGCGCCCTGTTCGGCCGGCGGGTAGCAGACGCCGTGGTCGGCCAGCACCCGATCGGGGTGGGTGTCCAGGTCGAGGCTGCGCAGCAGCGCCGCACCGCGCGCGTGCGTGGTCGCACCGGTCAGGGTGGCGGCGAAGACGGCGCGCGCCATGGTGGACGGGCGCGTGCCATAGTCCTGCCCCTCTATGCCCGATTCATGGAGCCGCTGCCAGTGCTCGGCTTCGCGGTCGAGGAGGTAGGAGGTGAGCCCTGCCATGTCCTCGGGGGTCCGCAGTCCCCGTACACGGGCGTCGACCGCGACCAGCGCCGCAGTGTGCACCGACAGCGCGAGGTCGAACGCGGACCTTTCGAGAGCCGCCGGGGGCGCGATGGTGTCGGTATCAGCCGGGCTCAGCCCGTGGCGCGCGGCGAAGCAGTCCCTGGCCACGCGGAAGACGCGACGGCGCTCGTCAGGGCCGTCCGCCAGGGGGCGCAGCTCCTGGATACGGGTGTCGGCCTGCACCTGGGACAGCGCGGACAGGACCACCGGCCAAGGACGCTTCGAGCGCGCCAGCAGGAGGCAGCGAGTGGGGAATTCGCGGTGCAGCAGCTTGTTGTTGAACAGCAGACTCAGGTGCGAGGCGGGCCAGCGGTCGGCGTAGTCGAGGACGAGCAGTAGCCCGCTCTCCTGACCGTGCAGCCGCATATCCTGGCTCCCGGGCGACGGCAGCACCCGCCACTGCGGGCCATGCTCGGCGTGCACCACCTTCCACCCGGCCTCGGCGCTGCGCGCGGCGAACTCGGCCGCCAAGCGCGACTTCCCCTGACCGCCCGGACCATGCATCCAGCACGCGGACAAACGCGGTGAGCTCGCGTCCCGCCAGTCGGCCAGTTCCGCCAACTCGCCCTCACGGCTGGTGAACTCCACCACCTGGTGGTGGGCGTTCAGCATGCGGCTGGGCTGCTCCACCAGCCAGGCGGGGTCCGGCGGCACGTGCGGGCGGTCTTCCAGCAGTACGTAGACCGGGCCACGGTCCTGGTAGACGCTCAGATCCCCGCCGACCACGCCGACGCCGTATCCCGACTCGACGAAGATCTGCTGGCGCGGCGTCCCCTCTTCTTCGGTCACCGGCCACTCTCCTCCTCCGGCGGGGGAGGAGGAGCCTGATGCACGATCACGTTCCCACCCTGGGCAGCGAAGACGGACGACCCCTCGTAGGCGTTGTTCGTCTGCACCTGCGCCCCATGGACCTGCGCCAACTGCGGGGCGAGCTCGGCGACCAGATCACGCAGCTCGGACTCGATCTGCGGATCCTCCCGAAGCAGCGCCTGGAACCGGAACTGCCAATACGGAGCCAGCTGCTGCCGAGCCGCCGCTGCGTCCTCGGCGCTTGCCACAAGCCGCGCGTTGTTCTCCAACTCGGCAAGGAGCGTGGCAGGTTCGTCACCTTGGTCGCGCTGAAACACGCGCGCGACCTTCGCGTGCACCGCTCCCCACAGGCTTGTCCCCATCGCCCCCGTGAAGGAACTGGCAATGGCCTCAGCCAACGGTAAATCCCCGAACATCACGCCTCCCATGCCGGATATGCCGTGCAGCGAATGCTGTCGCACGCACCTACGTGAAGCAAGGCGGGACGACCAGACCGAGACTCCCCCACGTCCGAAGGACGCGAGATCCACCTACAGTCGATTATCCGTCGGTTCACCCGCCGCGTGACAAGCGTCCCTCCGGATCTTCGCGTGCGACGGGAGAAGACCGACGGCCGACGCCTCGATGAGCCCGGCGGGGTTCGCGTTGTGGCCAGTTGGGGGGCACGATTCTAGGCAGTGCACGAACCCACACGCCCCCGCCCAGCCCCCACCAAGCCCTCATCCCAGGCGGTACGTCTCCTCGACCACAACGATCGCCCCGCCCCGGTGCAGGGCTGGACGTTTCCCATCTGCGGCGCGCCCTGCCGGGGGCTCGAACCTACGGCTACGGGAAACGGGACTCACCTGGAGCCATACGCCGTGTGCCGCCGCGCGTACGCGGCCGGGACGAATCGGTGTGTCCAACTGCGGAGCGCGGCTACGGGGCCGACAGCGGCCCCCGGGGTGCCGGGAACCGCGGCCGACGAGGGGCTTATGACGGCGGATTCCGGGGCTGGCTACCCGCCCAAAACTGACGCCCCGTTCGAACCAGCGCACAACCAGCAACCGTACGGATAACGACGGGTGACCAGAGGTGACGACGTATCAGTTTCACCAGCACCCAACCAGCGACCGGAACCGCAGCGGGGTGAGCCCGGAAATGGGCACACCCCTTTTGACCTGCTGGTTTGACTAGTCGCGGATGGTCCGCCATCCGCGCCCGCTACACATTGAAGCGGAACTCCACCACTTCGCGGACCGGACCGAGGGCGAACGAACCTTCTGTCCGAAGGGGGGCCCCAGCAGAGCCGTCCTCGAACACCTCGGCGGGGTCGACGAGTTCACCCGGCCACACGTTCAGCGACAGCCAGGGCCGCATGCAGCTGTCTGGTGTGGCCGGGCCGGAAGCGCGTCCAGATCGCCATGCGCACCGAGGGCATCGCCGAGCAGTTCCGGACCTGGCCCAGGGCGAAGGCCCAGGCCGACGGCTCCGGGTACCTGGGGCCGGCTAAGAAGTTTCGCGCCCAGGTCAGCGCTCCGTCGACGAAGCCCAAGGAGGAGGCATGCGACGGGGACAAGTACGTCTGGCGGGAGCCGCGGCGCCGTCCCAGCCCGCATCTACGTGGAACACGCCGACGCCGAGCTCCGCCAGCGGGCGCCCTCACGACGGTTGCCCCCGTGACAACTACGCCGAGACCCACATCGCGATCGCTGCACCTGTCTCCGACCGATCATCACGACGGGCCACCCGCCGCGAGACAAGCACCGAACTCGTCCTCGTCCGCGATGTAGCCTGCTGATCACCCACCAGCCGAACCGCCAGACCAGCACATCCGCATTTCGGTTTCTCCCGAGGTCGTCAGCAGTAACCGCACTATCCCCTGGGCCACACCTGACGGCAGCTGCGAGTTCAACGCCCTTTAAGTGGGCGGTTCGTGAGTCGATGCCCGTTTCCAAGTGACGGTTGGAGCAGAGGCGCCAGCCGCGGTGCTGGCTACTGCTTTCTGGCGAAGTTGCCGGTGTCGGCTTCGGTGAGGATGCCGAGTTTGACTTTGACAAGGCGTTTCAGCTTGGCCCGGGTGCCTTCGACGTTCTTCGGCAGCACGTCGCGGCCGAGGACCTGTCAGACATCCTTGGCCCGCAGGGGGCCGGTCGCCTCGTTCAAGACAGCGAGAATGCGTGGGTAGTCCGGGTGCTCGGGCAGCTCCGGCGGGGATGCGGGAGCCGGTCGGCGAGGCCGGTGACGGTCTTGCGGGTGATCGTGAGGTGCTCCAGGTGCATCTCGGCCTCCCGCAACCGGGTCTCCAGGTCGTCGATCTGAGCGCGGAGGTCGTCGGCCAGGGCCCGGGCGGCGTCTTCCTGGAGGTCCAGGGCATCGGGCAGAGGCCGGATGTTCACACGGTCACCTCCTGCGCCACGCGCCAGGAGGGGGCGTTCGCACCGGTGAGGCGCCGGGTCATGACGTGGATCATCGCCCAGTAGACGCGGGAGGCGGCGGAAGAGGAGCGGTGCTCGTAGTCACGGACCAGGCGCCGGTGCAGTATCAGAATCCCGTAGGTCTGCTCGACCCTCCACCGCTTCGGCTGCAGCACCGACCCCGTCTCCTGTGGGCTGCGTGCGACGATCTCGACATCGATTCCCAGGTTGGCGCCGTGCAGGACCACCTGGTTCTTGAAGCCCTGGCCGACCAGGGCTTTGCGGACGGTGTCGCCGGCGTGATCGGCGACCTGGTCAAGCAGGACGGTGCCCACGGTGTTGTCGTGCGTGTTCGCGGCGGGGACGACGACCGCGATGACCAGGCCGGGGACGTCCACGGCCAGTCCACGTTTGCGGCCGGGCACCCGCTTGGCCGGATCGTGGCCACTCGTGGCGGCGGGAACCCCGGCGGCCACGTGGACACTCCCGGTGTCCAGCACCACCAGGGCCGGGTCCTCTCACCGGCGGGAGCGTTCACGGACCTGGCAGCGCAGGAGTTCATGGATGACCTGATCGGTTCCGTCGTCCCGCCAGGCGGCGAAGTAGCAGTACGTTGCGCTCTTCCGCGGCAGGTCGTGCGGGAGGTAGGCCCCTTGGCAGCCGGTCCGCCCCTGGCAGAGGAGCGCGTTGATGATCTCCCGCATGTCGTAGGCGCCCTGATGGCCGCTGACCGGGCGGTGCCGGTCGGCTTGCGTTCACTCACCCGGTCACATCACCAGATCAACAACCGCGGACCGGCAGATTCCGCCCCGCCGCCACACCATCAGACGACAGCAGATCCGCACGAAGACTCACGAACCGCCCGAACACGATGGCCCACCGAAGCCTCCCGAGCTCCTGTAGGTGCTGTCGGCTCTCGGATCAGGCGAAGATTCCGTGAGGACGATACTGGGATTCCAGCATCGTGACGTGGAGTCATTTGGGTGCGACGTCGCCTCGGATGAGAGCTGCACGAACAGGAGCGGATGAGCTGCTGTGAAGGCAGACCGTCCCATGGTCCGGACGGAGCGGAACGACCGTCCCTCGCGCCGAGGGGCTGGACTATCGTTCCGGCGGCGGGTGCGGGCCGGAGGACTTTGCCGGTGGTGTGCTGGGAAGAGCGTCTGGTGGAGGAGACTGCGGAGTCGGCCGTTGTGCTGCTCTGCGCCAGCTTGCTCCGACCGAGTCGGTCTGCTTGTGGACATGGTCGGGCGCGGCTGGTGCGGGCCAGACGGTGAGGTGGTATTCCTCCACCGGCTCGAAGGTGACCCCGTCGGGTGCGGTGTCGCGCCCTCGGGCGTGGACGCGCACTCGGTAGCTCCCGGGGCCCTGCTGGGAGAGGACGGGGAAGTCGGGCGGTACGTCGTCGACACACAGGACCCGCACCTCCCCTATGGGCGCCACCAGGGAGTGGTCGACGACCTCGTCCCACGGATCAAGGTCCACCGTGTCCGGTGGCTGCCGTCGTATCTCCAGATTCACGGTGACGTCGCCGCTGGCGATACCGGTGAGGATCACGGTTTCGCCGGGCGTGGTGGTGAAGACCAGGCCGTTGGCGTAGTGCTCCGGGGCGGAGCGGCCCGACGTGCCGGGCTCGGCGAGAAGGAATGACCGGTATTCCACGGAGACCAGGCCGCTCGCTGACTTTGCCTGCTCGTGCACGTCGGACCTCCAGACGTGTTGCTACTCCACGATCCAGACGTGGAATTCGTCCTTCGCCAGGACGCGGTTGTCCTCATAGAAGGGACGCAGTCCTTCGCGTCCGGCCTCGCTGTTCTCAGTGGCTGGGATCATGCACGCGGACCAGCCCTTGGCGCCGGTCCCGGACCCCAGTTGGTTGATCTGGCACCAGTCGAAGGTACGTCCAGGCGCCGGGGGCTGTGGCGGCGGCGACTGGGTGTACGCGCCTTGATGGGTGGAGCGGAAGGGGTACTCGTCGCAGCTATAGCCCGTCGGGCGCGGGTAGCCGCCGGCTCCCTCCTGGGGGCAGGCGCGGTCGCCGTTGCGGCGTATGTCGGCACGGTCCCGCAGCCGGGTCAGGGGCTCGCCGTCCGGGTACGCACCGGGAAGCCCGGACTTCTGCGCGTCGCGCACATGTCGGGCGAAGTTCTTCCACTGGCCGGACAGGCTCACCGCCCAGGGCGGCTCATAGCTGGGCACCACGCACCCCGGGCCCTTACTGGGACGCAGTTCGTCATCGCACCGGATGGTCTCGGTCGCGTCGAACTCCGGAGGGCTGGGGATCGCTCCCGGCACCGTGATGTAGTAGCCGGGAACGTTGGACCCGTTCCCGCGTTGACCGGCGCTCACGGTCGAGTCCAGTAACCACTCGCCGTACGAGACCTTCTCCTTGGACAAGAGCTGGGACGGGAACTTCCCCTCGCCGACCTTGCATTGACCGCTGCAGGCAGCGAAGCCCTGCACCCGAGCCCCTTCGATGGCTCCCCAGCCACCAGACTTGTCGACGACGATCTGGTTGCCCCAGGTAGGAGCGGAGGCGTCGGTGTAGGCGTAGTTGATTTCAAGGAAGTAGATCTCCCCGATCTTCTTCCACGTCGGAAACTGCCGCACGATGGCAGTCTTCGAAGAGATCTTGCACGCATGCTCGCGGTTGACCCACCAGCCGTCGAGGGCATGATCCCAGCACCACTCCGGGATCGGCACATAGTCCTTGGGCCTGTGATCTTCAAGTTTGCGTTCCAGCGCCCGAGGTTGGGTCTGCCGCGCTTCGTCCGGAGTGCTCGGCCGGATACACACCTGCTGGTCATCACCCTGGACCGCCCGGCGCTGTGCGGCCTTCTCCTGGGCTTTACAGCCATCGGTCTCCTTGATGGGCCCACCCGGCTGCTCAGGGGTGGCGGAGGCGGTCGGCGTGGGCTCGGGTCTCTCCCCCGCGCCGGCTGCCTGGCTGGTGGGTACCAGCAGACAGATCGTCGCGGCCACGCCGACCGCGGCTAAGATTCTCTTCATGGAATGCGTGCTCCTTCCGGAGTTCACGTTGCCAGGAGACGCACGGGGAAAGTGTTACTGCCGCGCGCCGTCGGCAGCCTATGGGGGGGCCACAAGGCACGTGATATCGGGTTCACGACAACTTGCGCCCAAACTCCGTGATCACCGTTCCGCCGTCTGCGCACCACACAGCACCGCGTAACGCACGCCCACGGACCGGCGGGAGAGTGTCCCTGGCAGCGCACGTGCCGAAGTGGCCGAATACAGGCCCAAGGGCCTCATAGAGCCGACTGTTCTCCTTGACGCGGGCGCTGCGACGTCGCCATGGAGTTGTGGGAAGACCGACCGGATCAAGCAGCTCCCGACCCCCCAAGCCAGAACGTGATGCGACCGGCATGCTGTGATCCCGGGTCTCGCTGCGAGGTAAAGCGTCCCCTCCACACGGCGCCACGCCCCACTTGACGCTACGTCACGATTCCGGAATCCCAATGGTCGTCCTCGCGGAATTCGCGCCTGATCCCGGCTCTCGTGAACCAAGCCAGTCCCCGGCCTGACACCGATCCTGGACACGCTGCCCGTGATCGCGGGCATGGTGCGTGGCAACCGTCCCCCTCTCCAGGTCACTGCTGTCGCCGACCGCTGGGGCACCCTCTGCTACGACGCCCTCACCGAACTCCTCTGCACCCCCGTCGCCCTCGCCACCAGCCTCGCCTCTTCAGCTCCGCCTCCCTCGCCGGGCCCCTCTTCGCCACCCACCTCTCCCTGGTATTCGTCAACCCCTCCCTCACCAGCGCACTTCTGACGCTCAGGACCGACCACGAGGCCCCCACATGGGCTGACGATCGAACCGGAACGTATGGGACTCCACGGGTTCGACAGTCGCACCGACAGGCCATTCTGCCCAGATTTACGGCTTTTCCTGGAGCGCCAAACAGCTCCCCTGTGACAGTCGTTCACGGCGTCGATCAGCAACGTGGTGAAGAACCGAAGCGGCTCTCGCCCCTCGGGGACGGACGTACTCCCTCCATGGAAGAGGTGTTCCCCATGCCTTTTTCCGGTCATTCCCTTCTCGGGTTCTCTTTCCTGGCCGTCGTGGCGCTCGCCAAGGCCGGGCCGCCTGCGATTCCGCCTGTTCTCCGCAGTCGCCCAGCTCGTCACCACTGGCCGGCGCCGCATCCTCCGCCTCGCCCGCCACTGGCCCTGGACCCATGAGATCACCAGCGCCCTCGAACGGCTTGCGCTCCTACCCAACCCCGGCTGACCAGCGGATTCGCCTGTCCCTACGAGAAGAGACCCCAGCCCGGAGCAGTGGAACCCGGCGCCCGCCCGAAGCGACAACCGGGCCGCCAGCCTGCCCACCATCAGCTCCGGAAAGCGAAAGGGTCCACCGACTTCGTCGGCGGACCCTCATGCAAGATCGAGGTTAAGAAGGCCCTGTTGACCGACGCGTAATGGCCACACGTTGTGCATGGCTACTGGGCGCAAGAACAAAAGCAGTCGTCAGGGGCGTGACCCGTAGGGTATCGGTCCAACTTCCCCCTCGGACACGTACTGGTACCCCACGGGTACTCGTAGAGTGCTGGTCGAGATGCATCTCGACCAGCACTTTTTGTTGCGCGGGATCGTAGCGGAGACGGATTCCTAGCCGTTTGTAGAGCTCCGCTTCGTCGGCCGGGTCGGCTTGAGGGATCACCTTTGAAAGATCGCCGACCGACCGTACGAGACGTGCGACCTCTTCACGGTCCGTGACGGCACGCCGTTTCCTGGAGTCGGCTCGCAGCTCAGTCTCTGCTTGGGCTCTGCGGGCCTGGGTTTCGCAGATCCACTGTGTGACAAGTACGGGATCTGCGCCGGCTTCAAGTGCGGCGCGGTGGGCGGCCAGTTTGGAGTCGCACTCGACGATAAGCGCACGCGCCGCAGTTCCGGGATCGATCGAGGGCTCGTCCGGCGCGGCCGTGGCAGACGCCATGAGATCGATCGTCTCCTCGACCCGATGGGGAAGGCAGACCTTAGTTACTGAGTTTGAACTCGTGGGGTCGTCGGGGTGAGGGGTAGGCCGGTTCCGGCGAGGCATCCGTCGTTGAGGTCGCTGCGGTATTGAATCGTGCGCAGGCCGCGACGGACTGTCTGGACGAGGTGCTCGGGGGTGGTGAAGGCGACGTTGCTGAGCCAGCCGCTTCGCAGCAGGGATCAGATGCCCTCGACCGGGTTGAGATCCGGTGCGTAGGTGGGCAGTTGGTGAACGGTCAGCCAGTCCCGGTCCGCGGTCCAGGTGCGGAGTCCGGTGTCCAGGTGGACGTTCACATTGTCCCGGATGAGCACGATCGGGCCGCCGAGCTGGTGGTGGGCGACCTGGAGCACGTTGCGGTAGTCGGTCCAGGCGAAGCTCTTGCGGCCGTCACGCTGGCCGTCGTCGCGGCGGGGCGGTAGATCAGCCGGGAGCGTTCGCCGGGCTTTTAGCAGGTCAGGGCAGCGATCGGGACGCGGCGCCTGGAGCGGCCACGGACCCGGATGACGGGGGTGTGCCCGCGCCGGGCCCAGGTGCGGGCGATGGGCGGCGTCATCGGGAAGCCTGACTCGTCTTCGAAGACGATCCGGGCCCCGGGCGCCGCCGCGATGCTTCCACGTGTGGCCAGGTCTCTTTCACCCAGCCATAGATCGCCGGATCGTCGCGCCCGACGGCACGTCTGGCCGGAACCTGGCAGGAATAGCCGTGCCGGATCAGCAACTTGCGTACACCCTGGACGGTGCAGCTCTTGTGGAACCGACGGCCTGTCAAGTCTTGACCCTGGCCGGAGTCCACCGCTGGTCCGGCCGGCCGTGCGCGGGGGGTCCTTTGACCAACTCGCCCTCCAACTGGCCGAATTGGCCCTCGCTCAGGCGTGGCGACGAGGCCGAACCGACCGAGCGCAAGGCCAACGGACCGCCACCGGCCCAGGCGCGTCGCCACCGCTGTACCGAGTGGACGCTGACCCGCAGATCCTTCGCGATCACCGGACTCGTATCGCCCCGGGCGAACCGCCCGGCCGCCGTCAGCCGAAGGCCCTCTCGGAACTCCCGCCGCTCCTCCGTCAGCCCGCCGCCCTGCGCGTACCTCATGACAACGACATACCGCGAGGCGGGCACGCAGGGGATCGCTCGCATAAGCGCGCTGACCTGGGCGGCGACACCGATCGGAACGCGCGGGCGGCAGATCGGCCAGCGGATCGCCCATAGGCCGACTGACGGCACGGCGACAGACCGGCCGGGCTGACCCGCAGCGCGGGGTCGTGCGGGCGAACTCACGCATCAGTACGCCGGGACGCAAACCGCTCACGTGGCAGTTCTCGAAACACCTCGTGACCAGCCATAACGGCCCAACGGGGGGCCGCTTGACTTGTCGTGAATGTCGAGCGTCCATGGTCGTCGGCGGGCACCACCGCGCCGTACACGCGACCCGCTGACCATGCGCTGCACGCCCCGCGCGCCGCGCACCCCGGCCGGGGACCCCAACCACACCGCAGCACAACGGTTTGAGGTCCTCTCATGTCACACCAGCACACCCGCCCCCCGCTGCCACCCGACACCACATCCGACACCACATCCGACACACTGAGCGCCACCCACACCGCCATCCTCGACACACTCCGGGCGAACCCCGGCTCCACAGCCGCCGCCCTCGCCCAGTCCGCCGGACTCGGCCGCTCCACCACCAGCAAAGCCCTCACCCTCCTGGAATCACGTCACCTGGCCGTGCGCGACCGGGGCGAGAACGGCCCCGGCAAGAAATCCACCCCCGACCTCTGGCACGCCCTCCCCCACAACGCCCCGGGGGCCACCCACCCCTCCCCGGACCGCGACAGCCACGACGAGCTGTCCGAGGACTACGGCTCCGCCCTGAAAGGCAGCGGCACCGAGACCGCCCCGGAAAACCAGAAGCACGCCCTCGCACAGGACGCATCCCGGCAGCATGGACCGGACGCACGCGCCGTTCCCATCGAGGAGGTATCAGACGCAGAGCAAGCGAACCTGCCGCCCAAGGACAGCGGGAACGCCACCGGCGCTGAAACCACCCCCGCTTCGGCCTTGACCGACCAGGAAACCGAAGCGGCCCGACGCGAGCAGGCGCCCAACCCGGACCTGGGAACTCGATCCAGTACCGAGCGGACGCCCCCGGCCCCCACACCCAGCGCCCCGGCTGCCGGGACGTCCGACACCGAGCCGAGTCCCCCTGCCCCCGCCGCTCCCGGCTCGGCTCCGGCGGCTCTCGCGTCGCCCGAGCCGGGCGAATGCTGCACCCTGTGCGGGCAACCGCAGCGCCGCCCGCTTCGCGACCGACGGCAACAGGCTGCACCCCGGAGGGCTGCAAGAGATCGTGTTGGTCCATCTCCAGGCACACCCCGAGAAGGAGTTCACCGCAACCGGCATCAGCCGGGCCGTAGGACGCTCCTCCAGCGCAATCGCCAACGCCCTACCCAAACTCGTCGCCCAGGGACACGCCCGCCAGGTGAACGAGACACCGCGCCGCTTCCAGTACAACTCCTCGGGACCAAACATCCAGAAGGGAGCGACCTCAACTCGTCAGCCCGTACCAGCCGAACACCGCTGACACCCACACACCTCACCGCTCCCGTGCTCGCGCCCCGAAAACTTCGGAGCGCGAGCACCGCATACTGGCGTCGGCCACGACAGCCCCCTGAAACAGGGTGCTGCGGCGGGTGCGCACGGCATCGGGTGAACCCGGCACACCTACGGCCTCAGGACGTTGGCCCGTGCTGTACCCGCACGGGCCACCGAGATTCCCACGGTCACCCCCATGAATCCCGTGGTGTCCTTCCGCGGTGAGACTGGCCATGCCCTGCGGGGCGGGGCGAGACAAAGCGTTCGACGCGCGGCGCGCTGGCCCTCAGCCCCCACACACGCTGGGCTGCAGTTCGTGTATGTCCGGGTCTGACGGGTGGCACGCGGCCCTTCACTGCCTGGTCACGGGGGCACAACCATCCGCATGGCACGGCGAAAATCAACGCACCCGTGAAGAGGGTCGCGGCGAAAGCAATTCCGATGGTGACTGGCACCGGGCAATGCCACCTCGCGGCGAGGAGTGCGCCGCCCCAGGAAAGGATGGGTACCGCGAACCTCCAGAACGGCTCCAACAGCCGCACAGGCGGACTCACATGCCTGGCCAATGCGGTGTCCTTCAAAGTGCATACGAAGCGGGCTGGGTGCTCGGAACATACCCCTTCCGAGCGCCCAGCCCTTCCCTTTCGGCCTTGTTAGCGTCGGCCCTTGCTCGCCATAGACGTGAATTTACTCGGTCCCACACCGGCCACGCCCACCACAGCGTTGGTCGCGCAGGCGCTCAACCCAGTACTCCACATCCGCCCTGTAGGCGGTTGATGTCACCAGGGGAATCCTTGCCTCGGCACCGGGCAGCAGCTCCAGATGGTGTTCCTTGAGTGAGAGTTCCAGGTCTTCTTCGGCCCAGAGCCTCTCTTTGATCCGCCCGGTGCCTCTGTGACAGCTGAACGCCATCACCTGATCCCCCGTCAACACCACGACGAAGCCTGGCTCCAGCATGAAGTACGGGAGGCCACTCACGCGACGCCGAACGGGGAACACCATTTTCTGGCTCTCATCAGCGGACAAATATTCATGCGTATCGCTGGGCGGCCACGCCGAGTGGAGCAAAGGAATGGGCAGCCCAATTGAACGGTGCAGCAGGGCTAACAGGGCTGTGATCGAAATGCATGCTCCTGCGGACCAGGCCAAGGCCGCTGTGGTTTCCCATCCATAGACCCACGGCACAACGATGAGGAAGTACGCTGCGAACGGGGGCACAAGTGAAGTGATCCACCGCAACACCAACTTGGGTATAGCCATGAGATGGCCTCTCCCCTTCCACTGGTCAGCACCGCTCGAAGGCGCCCCGCCTGTTGGGACGAGGCACCTTCTACCGTATTGCTCCGGAGCGTCGCTTTGCGTGCCAGGCACCTTTACCAGTCACCTACTTACCGACGTAGGGTCTTGCCGAAGATCCCCAAAACGCCTGAGCGGTCGACGCCCGCGGCTGGACGGAGCGCTACGTCTACGACGAGGCAGGCAACCAGACAGAGGCGAGTTGGCCACAGCAGCAGGCGTCACCGGAAGCACTAACTTGATTCTGTCGGGGATCTTGGGGTTTCCGAGGTCAGGTGCCCAGGGTTCGCCAGGACTTCAGCCGGGGTATCTCGCGCTGGTCGAGGTAGTTCTGGAAGGAGGTCGGTCGTCGGGGCATGAGGGTTTCCTCGGCCGGGGGCAGTCCGCTGAGTCGCTCGATGTTGACGGCGATGGCCGTCAGGACGTGCTGGATACGTGCCTTCCCCTGTCCCCGGTAGCGGCAGCGCCGCATGCCGTGCCCGTGGGCGAACTCGTTGACCGTGCCCTCCACTCCGGAGCGGACCGCGTAGCGGGTCTTCCACTCGGGTGTCTGCTGCTCGGTACGGACGTGGAGTTGCAGGTCACGGAGTTCTCGCGGGGGAAAGCCCACGGTGCGGGCGCTGTCGGCGGTGCTGGTGCACTGGGCGCGGGCCGGGCAGGGACGGCACTGGCTCTTGGCGAACCGGGCCACGATCAGCGGGGCCGCAGTAGGCGAGGAGGTCGGATAGGGGCCGTGCCGGCCCGCGCTGACCTGCCCCTTCGGGCAGGTGACCTGCTGACGGTCGTAGTCGATGTGGAAGTCGTCCCGGGCGAAACCCTCGTTCCGGCGGTGCTGGCGGGTGGGGTTGCTCCGCAGCGGCCCGGAGACGGTGACCTGGTGATCACGGGCGGCTTGTTCCAGGTGGGGCAGGGAGGTGTAGCCGGCGTCGACCAGGTGCTCGGCGGGCAGCAGCCCGCGACGCGCCAGGCGGGTGTGGATGCCGGGCAGGACCTGGCTGTCGTGGGTGGTGGCCGCTGTGGTGGCCACGTCCGTGATCACATTGGGGCCGTCGGGAGCGCAGGCCTCGGTCAGGTGAGCGGCGAACCCCTTCCAGCTGATGATGTGTCCGTGCCGTGCGTAGCGGGCCGTGGTGTCGTAGGGAGAGACGATCGCCCGGGACGAGGGCGGCAGTCCGGGCCCGCCTTCCTTCTCAGCGGTGCGCCAGAGCAGGTGCCCTGCCTCGTCACGGTGGTAGTTCTGCACCATGATCTGACGCAGGGCCTGGATGCGAGGACCGGACGCGCGGTCTGCTCCGTGCCGGTCGAGGTGTTCCAGGAGCCGGACGGCGTCATCACCGGTGGCCAGGATCCTGGTCTTGGGCTTGGTGGGGTTCTTGCCCAGACGGACCGGCCGGCCGCAGCGGAGCCCCCGGTCCTCGTCAACCAGTCCGTCGAGCAGGTGCGGGGAAGAACCGGCGACTTCTTCGAGTGCGGCGCGGACGGCCTCGGTGATCAGCTCCATGCGGGTCAGGTCACGCACCGCGGCCAGGACATGGGTGGAGTCGGTACGCTGCGTGGTGCGCTCGCGCACCAGCCCGGCCTCCTTGAGACGCGCGAGCGCGAGATCGAGGAGGCCGTCAGCACGGTCGTCTTCGGCGAGACGGTCACGGAAGTCGGCCAGCACGCTGTGGTGGAACCCGGGATCGTCCAGCTCCATGGCCATGGCGTACTTGAAGTCGATGCGGCATCCGACCGCCTCGGCGGCTTGCCGGTCCGACAGGCCGAGCAGGAACTGCAGCACACAGACGGTGGCCAGCTGAGCGGGCGAGAGCCCCGGACGCCCGTCACACGGGTACCAGTCGACGAAATCCTCGTCGCACCACAGACCGTCGAGGCGGTCGCGCACCCATATCGCCGTCGTGCCGCCCGGGTTGCTCGCCCGCGCGATCTGCGCAGTCAGAGGCGGGACCTGCTCACCGGAACGGGGGCGAAGAGACAACGGGCACCTCGACAACTGCGTCGGTCCTTGAACAGCGCCGAGCATGCCCGTTGACCAGGCTGCCCCGCCGGGAATCCCCAAGATCCCCGACAGAGTCAAGCTAGGCCCGGGACGTACGAGGGCACGGCGATCCGCACGGCGGGCCGCGTCCACTACGAACACTACGAGGCGGGGCGCATCACACACCGCCGCAAACCCCGTCTCTCCAAGAAACCCGACACCTGGCGCTATGAGGTTGAATGCGGAAGACCGCCTCCCAAAGGTCACCACCCCGGACGGCACTGAATGGCGCTACGCCTGCGCCCCCTTGGGCCGCCGCATCACCAAGGAGTCGGAGAGCGATGGGGTTGACTTCACCTGGGACGGCCCGAAACTCATCGAGGAGACGACGCAAGGCGCCGGGTCTCTCCCCCACCCGATAACCCTTACCTGGGACCACGACGGCTTCGTATCCTTGGCCCAGACGCAACGCCTCACCAACGAGGCGACACAACAGGAAATCGACTCGCGTTTCTACGCGATCGTCACCAACCTGGTCGGCACACCGACAGAACTGATCGACGAGTCGGGAAGCATAGCCTGCCACGCCCGCTCCACGCTCTGGGGGCACAACAACCTGGCTGGCGGACAGCACGACATACAGCCCACTCCGCTTCTCAGGCCAGTACTACGGCCCGAGACAGATCTCCATTACCAACGTCGGCACTACGACCCCGCGACGGCTCGACACCTTTCCCCTGCTCCACTCGGCCTGGCCCCAGCACCCAACCCAATCGCATACGTCGAGAATCCGTATGCCTGGGCGGATCCGCTCGGACTCGCGCCATACGACGACGCCGGCTCTCAATCCTCAACCACCTTGGGAGGACAGGCCTACTTCTGGTGGGGCTCGGGCCATCCCGCGCTCCCGGACGAATTCTCTGGACACCATGCGAGGGTTGCGCACCGCGGCCCCGGAAGCCCATCGGTTCCTCCGGTGGAAACCTTCAGGCCAGAGAATCAGACCCCCAACTCCACGCTCTCCTCTCTCGGGAAGAACTCCCACACCGGTCTACCGATGGCCTATCGAGAAGGAGCCGTGGTCGTAGATTCACCAATGCTCTTGATCTTCTTCAACCAAATATGGGCAATGTACATTGCGTCGCCAAGGCTGTAGGCGAGCACATGGGCGTCCGGCGAGAGGCCGGACTCGACGAGCAGCCCGATGGGCAGCGAGACACGGCCCTCGTCGTCGACGGTAAGTGCCACGGGTTCACGCAGCACGTTCGGGTACCTTCTCGCGCTCGAACCGTCAGGAACACACCAGATTGAAGTCGATGGTCCGGGCTCACCAAGAGTCGAGGCGCCACCCCATCGGCACCCTTCTACCCCGAGGCCAGGAGTCTCCGCAGGTGTTCCTCAATGTCACTTGTGGTCGGCAGATGGACCTCTCCGTACGTGGTCGCGGGCGGAAGGTTGATCACGTCGAATTCGAAGTTCTGCGCACCCAGGATCGCGACGGCTTCCTTCTTCCGCCCCTCGTGCTCGTTTCGGTAGGCCTTGTTGCCGATGTACAAGCACAGCACTCGGTTGCCGCACCAGGCGTCGACTCGGAACAAGGCATCCGCGAGCGGATGCACTTGAGCGTCCAGCCCGCGAGCACGGAGGTGCGACAGGACGTGCAACTCCCGTAGGAAGGAGTAGTAGGCGTTGCCGAGGCGCCACTGGATCGCGTCCTCCACGAGCTGCCGCCCATACGTCGCGTCGTGGTCCGCGTGGGCCCGGCGTATCGCGGAACCGAGGACATGCACGCCGTCAGGATGGTTACTGATGTACCTGGAGACATCCCGCCATTCAGGGATGCGTCCGCCCGTCTCCAGCATGCGATGGAACAGGTACCCGAAGGCGAACGGCGGGTTCCAGTCGGCGATGGCAGGCACACGGTCGGCGTCGGCCTTCTTCACCCAGCCCAGGGCATGTCCGCCGGGTTTCTTAGTGGCCTGGCACGCACGTTCCACATCATCCGGGATGAGTCGATAAGCAACGCGCGTCTTATGCGCGAGCACACAGGGGACTACATCCGATTTGTACCGTTCATCCTCACGCCAGGACTCGTAGGCGCTTTGCGCAGCTTGCGAAACCAAGAAGTGAGTCAGCACCTCTCCCGCTGTCGTGCCGGCGACCAGCGAACCCACGGAGCCCTCCCCGAACGACTGTCCCTGCTTGCGTACGCCAACGTAGCGCGCACCACTGACAAACGCTGAGCTATTTGGTTCGCACCGGCTCGACCAATTCGACGTTTTGTCCTGGTATTAACCTTCGTCTTCCCCACGAGCGATGCGAATCCCACGTCGAGCGAATCGGAGGATCACGCACTGAGCCAGGTCTCCGCGTGGCTCCATGAGCAAATCGACATGGAGGCACGTTTCGGTGCTGCGCTGCGGCAGTCCATCGACGAGGTTCTCGACAGGCAACGGACAGGCAGGTTCGACGTGACGTCGCGGCAGAAGACGGGGAAGACATACCTGGGCACGAAAGCGAAGATCATCGTCCGGCCCGCCTTCTAACTCGACGACGGTCCGTCCATGGATTACGACATCATGGGTCACGAGGTCGACGCGTGATTCACCACCCGCAGAACGTGGACGATCCCCGCGAGGCCGTGAGGCACGTGTGCCTGCTCATGTGGGCGGGGAGGACCACCGCCCCAGATTCCGCGTCGGCCTGCTGCGCATAGACGAGCTCTTCTGCAGAGTCGCGTTCCGGCAAACGAAAGATGGCCGGCCGGAGGGCAGCCTGGTCGACCGCACGATCGTGTTGACGGTGGCCCGGCGGGAGGACGGACCAAGCGTGCGCGGGACGCGCGGCTGCCCCAACGCCTCGGCGGTGGGGGGATCGTCGTCCTCGGGCACGGTCGGGAGCATCGGGCCATGGCCGAAGCTCTGGGAATCCCGGCGCCTCGTCGAGGTTCGTGGGTGGTAGCGCAGCTCGCGGCACCCAGTGATGACGATCCGCGCCGATCGATCGCGATCAGCGAGCAGGATTACGTCCTCTCTGAAGAGACGGAGCCTGCTGCGAGCGTCTTGGCTCCGTACTGACGGACGTCCGAGCCTTTGGTGCCCAGCCCGTCGCGGGTTCCGCCTACGCCTCAGCAATGCCGCGCATACACCAACAGCAGGCCAGGTAGCCTGTGTGACCGCTGACAAGCGATTTCAAGAACAGATACGCCGGTGATGCCGTCGTCGGGTGCCCGCACTCCGACTTGGTTCAGTGGCAGTCCGACCCCGGGAGACCACGTGCACCCCGTCAAGATCGTAGACCTGTTCGCCGGGCCTGGGGGGCTGGACGTAGCGGCACAGAAGCTCGGGATTCCAGCGGTGGGTCTCGAATGGGACCCCAACGCGTGTGCCACGCGCCGTGCGGCCGGTCTGGAGACGATCGAGGGGGACGTACGTGAATGGGGGCCGGCCCACTTCCCCGATGCGGATGTGCTCGCGGGAGGCCCACCGTGTCAGACGTACACGGTCGCCGGGCAGGGAGCCGGGCGCAAGGCATTGGACGACGTGCTCTCGTTCGTCCAGCGCATGGCTGCGCGCGAAGACCGCGAAGCGATCAAGAAGGATCTGGCGAGGCTGAAGGACGAGCGCACGGGGCTCGTCCTGGAGCCGCTGAGGTGGGCGCTGGAAGCCATCGACGATCTTGAGCGCCCGTACAGGGCGATTGTGCTGGAGCAGGTGCCTGCTGTGCTTCCCGTGTGGGAAGCCGTGGCCAAGACGCTGACGGTCGAGGGTTACTCGGTCGACTGCGGCATCCTGCGCACGGAACAATTCGGAGTGCCACAGACGCGCAAACGTGCGGTCTTGATCGCCAGGCGCACGCCCTGGGCCGTCGAGCTACCGAAGCCCACGCACCGTCCCTATCGCAAGGGCGTCCCACACGAGCACGGAGACAGCTTGCTGTCCCCATGGGTGACCATGGCGGACGTGCTTTCTCGCCCCAGCCCGTTTGTCGTGATCTCTAACTACGGCACTGGTGGAGATCCCAAGGCCAGAGGTCGTCGACGCTCCGACGAGCCTTCCGCGACAGTCACCGGGAAGATCTCCCGCAACCGAGTCGTCGCCCCGGATGGCACGGAGCTGCCACGCTTCGACCATTCCGAGGCAGGGCGCCTACAAACGTTCCCGATCGACTATCCGTGGAGCGGCCGTGACGTCGCCCAGCAGATCGGCAACGCCGTTCCACCCCGCCTCGCTGCCCACATCCTCCGCGCCGCCTTCGACACGGGGAGCAAGCCGTCCGAGGCGGCTCTGAGTGGGTTGGCGGTCTGGGGAAGTCCCGCGACCGGGGACTCTGTGCCCAGCGCGCGTGGTGAGCGCACGCCTGTGCCGGTCGAGGGCTGACGGCTGCGAGGCGGCCCTGGAGTGTCGGCAGTCGCCTCCCACGGCGGCACCGGCCCGAGCTCTCACCGTCCGTTCTGTTTCGATCGACGTTGCTGCACGATCTTCTTCACTCGGCCCGTGGCCACCTCGGTGGATTCGTGCTCCCACACGCGCGCTGACAGCCACCCGGCCTCTGCGAGGCGGGCATCCGTGTCGCGGTCGCGTGCACGGTTCTTCACGATCTTCGCGCGCCAGAAGTCCGCATTGTTCTTGGGCAAGGTGGCGTGCTCGGGACACCCGTACCAGAAACGGCCGTCGACGAACACCGTGACGCGTGCCCGGGTCGAAGACGAGATCGGCCTCGCGTCGCACACCGGCGACGGGTCTTCCGTGTACCCGGTACCGTAATGCGGCCGTGTGCAGCGCTCGGCGCGGAGTCATCTCGATCACAGTGTCGCGGCTCCTCTGCCGGCTCATACGGGTGCCAGTTGCCTCGGTGGTCTTCAGGCCGCTCAGCGCCATCGTTTCGTGAGGCTCCGGTAAGGTCCTCGGGCCCGTCGGACCATCCTCCTCTCCCAGGGAGAATGCGAGGGAGTCGGCAGGCATCGATCTCCGTGTGCCTATCATCGAGCACTTCGGGCCGACGACTCGCCGACCGGCCGTAGCGCCCATCGCCGATGCGTCGCACGGACACCTATCCGTGGAACGGCTGGAGCCATGGCGGGGCGCAGTTACCGCGCATCACCTCCTGCCGGCACCGACGGGAGGTGATGCGCACGTCAGGTGGTCAGGCCCAAAACTCCGGCGAAGAACCCCAGATGTGGTTCTTCAGGGGATCCGAGCAGCAAGGCGCGGTCGAGCAGGATGTTGTTGTTCTCGCAGCTCGTCTCGGCAAGCATCAGGCAGGCGTGGCAGGCCACGTGGTTGGTACCACCGACGCCTGTGTTCCGTGACTCGACGCACAGTGGGTCCGCCGAGCACCAAGAGGCTCGCCGCAGCGCCGATTCCAGTGAAGAGAGCAACTGTTTCGGCTCACCCTGGGCGACCAGGCCGCCGAGGCTGCCGGCCGAATCGCTGGTGGCGGTGTAGACGAGCAGGCCCGCCATCTCGTCGTCGCAATAGAGGCGCTCACGCAGGGCTGCTGAGGGGTAACCCGCCTCATGGCTCCATTCCTCGATGAGGATGTGGGCGAGGGTGTGCAACAGCACGTAACGAGGGGAGGCCGGGGAGACGCGCGGAGGGCCGTCGCCCGAGTGGTACTCGCGCAGATGCTCCGTGTGGTTGGTGTGCAGTTGATCGATGCGGGTGCGGACCGCCGGGTCTTGCTCCCAGCGGTGCAGGCGGTCCTCGTGCAGCCGTAGGAAGATGCCCTCGCCGCGTACCTCCATGGCGGGCAACCAGCTCTTGCGCTCACGAGAGAGCCGGGCGTGATGGGTGGGTCCGGCCGCCTCCGCGTCGACGATACGTGTGAACGACGTCAGAGCCCGCACCTCGCGGAGGCGCTTGACCAACATCGGGTCCATGAGGCCGAACGGTGCGAGGAGTCCGGCGTCGGCGCCGGGCGGGACGCAGACGAAGTCCTCGCTGTGGTCCTGCTGTTCCACGTCGACGGCGTTGCCGTCGGTGAGGCTTGCGTACTCCTCTCGGCGGATCAGGTGTGTCCCTTCCTCCAAGGGGGTTTCCTGCTTCGGGACGTTGCCTTGCAGCAGCTTCTGCGCCGTGGCCACATCGACCTCGGTGCACTTCAGCAACATCCGGAGTGCGGCAGCGAGCTGCTCGGGATGATCCTCGAAGTGGAGCAGGTTCTCCCGGTGGGCGAGCACGACCTGCGCCAACTCGTCGTTCCTGCTCCACGGGGGGATGGACAACGCGGAGCTCAGCACCGGCTGCCACACCGAGGACGAACCACGTTGAAGGATGCGAGGCGGTTTGGTGCAGTGCTCCGCCGGAGCCGCCTCCAGCCACGGGCGGCGGCCGGAGCAGGTGATGCCGAGGTCGGCAAGGGCACGTTGCCGAAAAGCGCCCTCCATGGAGACGTCCGGTACGCCGCAACTGCACGACAGCACGACGGAGCGGAGTGAGGTGGTGGTGCCTGTGGAGCGCAGCCGCATGGTGCCGCCGCACCTTCCGCTGCTCGTGCCTCGCCCACGATCTTTGCGGTGCAGCCATTTCCAGTACGGAAAGTCCTCGATGTGCCCCTGCTCGCAGGCCATCACGAAGCGGGACGGGGTGAGTGGGTTGTCCGCACAAGTGGGACAGACGCTCTTTCCCGATGGGCTGTTGAAGTCCTTGTACGGCGCGAGGAGTTCGCACTTGGAGCACGACTGCCACCAGGGGAACCGCTTGACCCGGATGCCGTCCTCGCTGCCGTCGCCGGAGGCGGGCGGCAGACGGAAATGGGTGACCCCGAGCAGAGTGGCGAGGCGTGGCTCCCGGACCGGCGGGGCCTCGTCGCGCGCCCAAGCCCGGTCGGCGTTGTCGAGGCCGGAGACGATGAAGGACTCGTTGTCGACGGCTACGAGACCGCCGACCCCGTACGTAGTGATCATCTGAGAGCGGCGCATTGCGCCCTTGACCGGGTGGGTGCGGCGTGGGGTGGCGCTGCCCAGGTCGGAGCCCGTGCGCCGACGGCGGCGGGACGGCGGAGTCATGCGGATGCCTCCGGTTCGGTCGCATCGGTGGTGGTCGTGTTCGCGCTGCCCACGGGCGTAGTGGTGTGCGATTCCAGGAAGAGCTTCGACTCGGCGTCGACGTCGCGCAGACTCCACAAGGTTTCCCACGCCTCGGAGCCCTCGGCGCGGTCGTCGAAGGGGGCGAGCAGGGACCGGCCGGGGCGTCCGCGCTGCGGCTCGTACGTGAGGTTGGGGTAGAGCTCCGCCTCCTCCTCCCACCAATCGAGGAAGTCCTCGACGGCGAGGTCGGTGGCCTTCTCTTCCTCACACCCCACGTTGTGCACTCGGGCCGTGATCAACGGCTTCACCTCGGTGCGAATGCGGTGGACGAAGCGGTCGATCCGACCGGCTGCCGTGTTGTCCGCCGCCTCCTTGATCGTCAGGCGGGTCAGCGCGACGACGACGGCGTGCAAACCGCGGTCGCGAGCCCGAGCGGAGAACGGTGTGACGGACGTCGACTCGACCTCGCGATAGAGGGCCGAGTGGAAGTGGGTGAAGTTCTCGTAGTGCGACCGGTCCCGGGAGCGGGCGGCGTTGAGCATGACGGCGACCAAGCCGGGCCACTGGCGGCCGACACGGCTGGTGGCCTGGATGTACTCGGCTGTGGTCTGCGGCTGGCCCATGACGGCCATGAGCCCGAGCCGGTCGATGTCCACACCGACCGCGATCATGTTGGTCGCGAGGAGGACGTCGACGGTGTCCGAGTGCGGCAGGCTCTTCTCGATCTGCTTGAGGAGGCGTGGGATGTCGCTGGCGTCGACCCGGCTGGTGAGCTCGGCGTAGCCGCTGCTGTCGCGCGGTTCGCAGTCGTCGGCTCGGGCGAGCACCTTGAGCTGGCCTACGACGTCGTCGTGGACCTGGAGCTCGGCGGCCGAGAGCAGCCGGAGGCTGTTGAAGAAGCCCACCAGCGTCCAATACGCGTCCCGCACGTCGTCCGGGCAGTCCGCTCGCATCGCCTGATGCAGCAGGGCCGCGTAGGTGCGGATGAGGAGTACGGCCTGGCTGGTGCCGGGGGCGAACAGACCGACGTAGCGGCGGGCGGCCTTGAGCTCGCGCGAGGTCTCGACGGCGAACCAGGAGTCGCGGCCGTCCAGGCCCGCCGGCGGAAACTGTTGTACGGAGCGGTCGAAGAGCCTGCGGCCCTGGTCCGCGGCGCGGCGGATGGTCGCGGTCGAAGCGATCACCTTGGGACGGTCGGCGAGAGCGTCCACCGCGGTCTCGTACAGGCCGGTCAGCGTGCCGAGCGGGCCGGAGATCAGGTGCAGCTCGTCCTGGACGATCAGCTCGGGGGGTGGGGTGCCGTCCTGCCGGTCCCGGTTGAACAGAGCGGCGGTCCTCGGGCGCCACGGCATGGAGGCGAACTTGTCGACGGTGGCGATGACGAGGGTGGGACGGGCAGCGTAGACGGCGTCGTCGACCACGTGCACTGGCAGTCCGTCGCGGAAGTCGCAGGAGGCGTTCGGGCAGTGGATGTTCATGCGCACGGCCGTCTCGTCGACCTCGTAGGCGTGGTGGTCCAGACCGGTGCCACACCAGGGGCAGCGCGCCAGTTGGACGGGGTTCTCCGTTTGGAGGATCTGCCCGCCGGATGTCTTGCGGAGTCGACTCTTCGCCGTTTCGAGGGTGTTGGGCGTCGCCGATTTGCCCACCCACATGCCGATGGAGATCTCCTCCGTGCCGAGCGCGTCCGGGTTGCGTCGACGCAGCTCCTCCATGGCGCAGATCAGGATCGCGGCGCGTTCGAACTGCTGGAGGGTGAGCAGCCGCAGGGTGTAGCGCATGAGGACGGCGACGCCGCCACCGCGCTGGCCCAGACGGAGTCGGCGCAGGAACGTGGTGAAGGCGATCAGCCCGAGGTACGCCTCGGTCTTGCCACCGCCAGTGGGGAACCACAACAGGTCGGAGACCGACCGGTCCGGGTGCTCGGGGTCGTCGATCCCGGCGAGACAGAGCAGCACGAAGGCGATCTGGAACGGACGCCACCGGGCTTCCGCCAGATTCGGTTCGCCCCCTCGATCGTCCTTGATCCAGGCGCTACGGGCGCGCTGGGCGGCCATCGCCTCGTTGGCCAATTGGAACGCGCGCAGCACGTCCGGCTTCTCGGCCAGCAGCGCGATGCCTGCGCGCATGCGCTTCAGGACTTCGTCGCAGTCCTCGATTCGCGCGTGGGCGGCTCGGCCGTGGACGGTGCTTTCCAGGGCTTTGGCGTCGTTCCGGCGGTCCGTGATCCAGTGCTCGTAGCCGTCCACCAACCGGGACAGCGCGTCCACCACGTCGGCTTCCGAGCCGTGCGCCAAGCCGATCATGCCAAGTGCCGAGGCGTCGATGTTCGGGTTGGACTCTGTCAGAAGCACCTCGTGGCTCGGCACGAACTCGGTGCGGATCTCGTCGACGGCCGCGCCCTCCACGTCTGCGAGGCCGATCTGCGGAGGCTGCCAGTCCCACTCGGCCGCGCAGCCGTGGCCCACGGCGAAGGTCGGGACGTGGCGGTAGAGAAGGCGGTTGGTGCGCACGTCCGGATCGTCCGCGCCGTGGACAGCCGGGCGTTCGACGAAGCAACTCGCGTCGTCGACCGCGCGCACCGTCAGTCCGGCTTGGAAGACGGCGTGGGCATCGGCCAGATCGCGCTCGTCGACAGTGCGGGTGTTGACGAGCGTCGCGGTGATGGTGACGGTTCCGGTCTCCGGGCTCGCGCGGCGGACCCGTACATCCAGCTCCAACCCATCGGCCAGGTCGGTCCTTGTCTTCGGGTCGGGCTTGGTGGTGTCGACCTCGACGGGGGCAAGATCGAGCTCGTGCCGTCGCCAATGCTCGACCTGCGCCTCCGTCGTGCGGGCCTCGGCACGACCGGCCGCGACGCGGCGCCCCCCGGCGTCAGTCGGCTCGTAACGGGCGCCGCGCGCGATGACTACGATGCGGGAGGCCAGCGCCGGGTCCACGGCGAAGGTGACGCCCATGGTGGACGGTCGGCGTTGCCCCGCCGCCGACGAGGGCGCATCTTCCGGATTGTCGTCCGCCGCTTTTCCACGTAGCTCGGCGACGTTGTCGTCAACCTGCGGGTCGGGCTCACCGTCCGGCAACGTGCCGCTCCTGCTCGCGGCAGGGCGCGGGAACAGCACACCAGTGGGGTATCGGGTGACGGGCGCGTCCTCGGTCAGAATCTCCTCGCCGTCGGGGTGCCCCGGTCCGTCCGGGCCGAGGAGTTCGCGACGCAGCCGATCCACCAGCTCGTCTCGCACCTCGTAGTGGCGGGTGTACCGACCCTTCTGCGTATTCACGTCTGCTCCTCGTCGTTCTCGGCCCGTGCGAACCGAGCCAGTCCTGCCAGGCGCACCGCCGACCACACGCCGTTGCCCGTCACGCCTACGTCCGCGGCGACGGAGGCGGCGCCGGCGACTGCCTCGACGCAGTCCACGTGCCCGCCTTCGATCCGCTCGGGCCAGTCGCGGATCTCCCAGGTCGCGCTCACCTTCAGCACGGCGTACAGC
The DNA here is from genome assembly GCF_028657195.3 of Streptomyces iconiensis. Lineage (GTDB taxonomy): Bacteria > Actinomycetota > Actinomycetes > Streptomycetales > Streptomycetaceae > Streptomyces > Streptomyces iconiensis. The sequence continues at coordinate 74,684 of NZ_JANCPR020000021.1, read as the reverse complement.
TCGCACCGGAACGTCTCCGAGACCTCGCCCACGACCCGTTCCTCGTCCCCGTGGACGATCAGGTAGCGCGGACTCTGCCGGTCCCCTTCGGTCAACGCCAGCGGGGCGACCAGCGTCACCGGGTCGCCGGGCCGGACCGCCTCGCGCAGGTACTCCTGGACTTTCGCCGGGTCCGCGTCCGCGCCGTGGCCCGGCGGGACGTCCCGCCGGACGTCCCGCCCGCGCAGCTGCAGCCCGTAGCGCTCCCAGTACTTGAAGCCGCCCAGGTACGAGCGACCGGAGGGCCGCTGGGTGCGCAACTGCCGGATTTCGGGACCGGGGACGTGCAGCAGGTCGTCACGGGCCCGGGTCATGGCCACGTACAGCCCCCGTACCTCGGCCACCGGGTCGACCTCGTCCTTGACCCTCTTCGGCAGCTCGGACCAGGCCGGTGGATCGAGGAGGATGACGCGGTCGTATTCCAGGCCCTTGGCCCGGTGGACGGTCGAGACGGTGAGCGGGGCGGTGTCGAGGGGTGCCAGTTCCTCCGGGAAGCGCCTGGTCGCGATCAGTTCGCGCACCCGGACGACGTCGATCTGCTCCGCCCTGCCGGACCCCGCGCGGGCGTACCGCAGCAACACTGGCCACGCCTCTTCGGAGTCGATGCCGGCAGGCGGGTCGAGCTCGGAGAAAAGCGTGTCGAAACGCTTCTTGGCCAGGGTGCTCGCATCGGTGCGGGCGAGTAGGTCCGCGATCCAGCCAGGTGCGGACCGATCCTCCAGCTTGCGCTTGAGGATGTGCGGGACGCCGTGGTCGCGCAGGCGCTCGGAGACCATGAGGGCTTGCCTGTTGTCCCGGCTGAGGATCGCCGTCGGCGTCGGATTGTCGCGCACGGCCATGAGAAGCACTTCGTCGTCGAGCGAGGTGAAGCCGGGCAGGTCGGCGAGCCGGTCGGAGAGCGCCTGGAACAGCCGCTCGGCCTCGGCATCGTCCGTGCCCAGCCGCTGCACCCGGGTGGTGAGCGACAAGGCGACGCGCGCCTCGGTCGTGCGGGCTCGGAAATTCGCGGTGAGGGACAGCTCGTTCAGGTCGTCCGGATAGGAACTGCGTAGCCAGTCGAAGAACCAGCCGTTCTCCTGCTCCCGCAGGTCAGGTTCCACCTGGAAGCCGTAGATGCCTTGGGCGGCGTCCCCGACCACGGTGAAGCCCAGCTCATCCTGGTACTTGTCCAGCACCGTCTCCACCAGGTTCCGGCGCTCCCCGACCAGGTCCTGCGCCTCGTCGATCACGACGTGCGTCGGTGGACCCTCCTCGGTCGCGTCGAGGGCTCCTGCCTCGACGGCCTTCACCGCCGCCTCGATCCGGGCGTCGAAGGACTCGGCATGCCAGTCCGTGTCGGGGTAGGTGCGCAACAGCAGGTCGAGGGCCCAGGCGTCGAATGTGCGGGCCCGCACACGGTTCGCCCGCTCGCCGTGGCGAGCGATCCGCTCGGTCAGGTCGCGCACTGCCGCCCTGGAGAAGCTGAGGACCAGGATCTCACCCGCTTCCAGGGACTCCTCCGGATCGTCGCCGCCGACCAGGTGGTCCAACCGCCGGACCACCGTGTGCGTCTTGCCGGAACCCGCGCCGGCCGAGACCAACAGGCGGGCGTCCCAGGGCTGTTCGACCACGGCACGCTGTTCCTCGGTGAGCGGCGGTGCAGCGGGACGGAGGTCGTTCACTGACGGCTCCAGAGATGCTCGAACTCGGTGAAGGCGAGACTGTGATCGTAGTTCTCGATGTTGTCGCGGACATCGAGGATCAGACAGGTCTCCTTGCCACCGTTGAGCGGACCGCGCAGACCGCGCCCGATCATCTGCTGGTAGACGTTGGGGCTGTAGACGGGCCGGGCGACGACGACGGCCCGGGTGGCGGGGGCGTCGAAGCCCTGGGTGAGGACGCCGAAGTTCGTGAGCACCCGGATGCGGCCGGCGCGGAAGCCCTCGACGCGGGACTGACGGTCCTGCGTCGAGGTGCTCGCATCGACCGAGGCCGCGCGGACGCCGAGGTCCTTCAGCTGGGCAGCGAGTGTCTTGGCGTGGTCGACGGAGGTGGCGAACACCAACACCGGCCAGTCCTCCGGCATCGCCGCGATCTGCTCGACGATGCGGGTGCTGCGGTCGTGGTCCTGGGCGAGCCTGAGCTCGGCGGTGCGGGAGAGGACCCGCATCTGCTCTGCCCGTTCGAGCTCCTCGTGGCTCAGTGTGATGGAGCCACCCTGCATCACCCTGTGTTCGACGTCGGCGAGAACACCGAGTTCGCGCAGCTCGGTGTAGGGGTCGTCGCGTGTGAAGACACCCTCGTCCAGGCGTCGTGCGCCGAACCGCTCCACCAGCCGGCGTGTCTCCTCCTCGCTGCGGGCTCGGAAGGGCGTCGCGGTGAGGCCGAGGAGGTGCCGATCCGTCTGACGGGAGGTGATCCCGAGCTGTGTGAGGATGCGGGTGTAGCTGGGCGCGGTGGCCGCGTGCGCCTCGTCGACGATGACCAGCGCGGCCTGCCGCAGCCACTCGTACGAAGGGTCGGCCAGGCAGGTTTCCTCGGACAGTTTGGCATCGGTGGCGACGACCAGGTGGGGACGGTCGTCCACCGGGCCCGCCTCGCGCTCGCTCCACAACCGGCTGATCGCCAACGGCCCGGCGGCACCCGCCTTCTCCCAGACGAACTTCCAGCTCTGGACGGCCTGTTCGCACAGCTCGCTGGTTTGGCCGATCCACAGGATCGGTCCCGACAGTTCACCGACCTGCTTGATCCAGCGGATCACGGCCTCGGAAGCGATGCGGGTCTTCCCCGCCCCCGTCGGCAGCGACAGCATCGCCCTCTGCGGCTGGAGCCTGTCGAGCATCGCGAAGACGCTGTCGGCCAGCTTCTCCTGGTAGGCGTGCAGGCGGGGGAAGTCGCGTGGTCCGTCGACGTCGATCCGCGACTCCAGGGTCGGGGTGCGGAAGCCCGCGAACGAGCCGGGGAAGCCGAGCTCGGAGACGAAGCGGGTGGCGGTCGAGGAGCCGTGGAAGGAGCCCGGGGCGTCCGGGTAGCGCTGCTGCAGATCGCGGCAGTGGACTTGAAGGATGCCCTCTTCGTGGACGTGGAAGGCGAGTTCGGCGAGTCGACGGTCGGAGAGCTCGTCGCCGGTGGCGGTGCGCTCGGCGTCGAGCAGGGTCTCGGGGAGCCGCTCGCGCAAGGTGTCCGCGCCGAGCAGCAGGAGCAGCTTGTCGACGATGTCCTCGGTGTCGCGCACCTGCCTGCGGGCCTCGCGACGCGCTTTGTCCTCGGCGTCCTGCCGCTCACTGTCGAGCAGTCGTCGGCAGCCGTTCGCGTCGATGCCAAGGCGCAGTTCGGAGGAGACGGCGGTGAGGGTCTCCAGCCGGTCCGCGTCGGCGGCGACCAGCACCCGCGAGCCGAGCAACGCGGACGGCAACGGCTTCGGCGTGACGCCGTTGGGGGTGCGGGTCACCTCCTCCAGCTCCGAGCAGCGCACCACCGTGTACTGGCTGATCTTGTTTCCCGCCACCTTGCGCAGGGACGGGAACAACTCACCGACCTGCACGGGTTCGTCGCCGGCCACGTGTCGCGTCTCGACGCTGATCACGTCCCCGAACGGGATCATGTTCCAGCGCTCGATCATCAGTTCCGCGTCCTCGGCGGAGCCGACGAGCAGTGCCGGCATGTTCTCGGCGCGCAGAGCCCGATACTGGTCGGCGTCGGCGGCCACGGCGATCTCGGCGTCCTCCCGGGTCTCCCAGGCGTCGCCGACGCGGCAGCGGGTGAGGCCGTCGGGGAAGTCCAGCTCGCGGCGGGTGAGCAGCACGTACATCGAGCCGACGAACGCGTCGTCCTCGCTCCGGACCAGCTCCTCGAAGAGCTCGTCCCAGCGGGCCTGCGGCAGTTCCTCCAGCGTCGTCGCCAGGTGCAACTTGCGTGCCTTCTCGGCCGGCAGGTCGGCCACCGGCAAGAAGGTGCCGTACTCGGCCAGCTGCGGTCCGACGGCCTGCGCGAGCGGCCTGATCCCCTGCGAGGTCCGCACCCGGCCGTGCTTCCTCAGCATCCAGCGGATGGGAGAGGAAGCCTGCTGGCGGGTGGTGGCGCGGTTGCCGATCTGGACGGTCCAGAAGTCGATCAGCGCGTCGGTGGGCAGCTCGGTGAGGAAACGGGCGCGGGCCTCTTCCGACATCTGTTCCAGCAGGTGCAAGGGCCCGCCGACGGGTGACCCCTCGGCCTTGATCGTGGCGAGGCTCGGGGCCCGGTTCGCGAACTCGGGCTTTCGAGCCATCATCTTGCGCAGGGCCTCGCGGTAGTCGTCGAACCAGTAGGCCTCGGTCACATCGTGGCCGGACGTGGGCCGGTCGCTCAGACGCAGGTCGCGGAAGAACGGACCGTCGTCGGAGTGGAAGGTGAGGTCGATCGCGAGGGTCGGGTCGGACTCGGCAGTGACCACCGCGCCTGGCAGCATCGCGTCCCGCACCGGCACGAACCGACCGGCGACGGTGCGCACGTGCAGAGTCGAGGTGGCATCGTCGATCTGCTGAAGAATCCGGTGGCCGAGCCGGTTGCTGCCCGCCCGGTGCAGGCGGTCCCAGAACAACTCCCACTCGCGCGGCCCGTAGCCGTCGAATCCGGCCTCCAGGACGGAGAGGAACCGGCCCTCCGCGTCCGCCTCGCGCACGCCGAGCACGTGCAGCGCGCGCTGCGCCTCGGCGTCGGCGGCCAGCTCCGGGTGGACGTAGGTGAGGGTCTCGCGCAGACCGCCCTCGTCGCTGCGGAGGTAGATCTGGCCAGGGGCTGGGGGCACCATCCCGATGTCCTCGGTGAGCAGGATCTTCGCGGTGCGGGCCTCGGCACCGAGCTTCGGGTTGCTCTCGACCATGTCGGCCACGATGGCCAGGGCGACCGCGGACGACTTCGGGGTGCCGTCCGCGACAAGCGCCTCCAGCCACTCCGTGAGGCTCGCCCGCTCCTTGCGGGCGGCGGACAGGATGTGCTCGACCTTCCCGGAACGCAGGTCGGTGGCCTCGGCTGACGGGTGCAACCACTCGGCGGGCCGACCGGGATACTCGTGCCACATCCGCAACCACCGGGCGAGCGACTTGTCCTTGCCGAGGGAGGGATGGACATTCAGGTCGACCGGAGCCTGCAGGACGCCGTCCTGGTCGGGGAGAGAAGGGCGGCGCGCGGCAGCGGCCCAGACGGTCTTCGTCAGGCATTCGTCCGCCCAACTGAGCATCTCCACGGCCTTGGTGCGCCCGGGGAGCAGCGGGAGGTACGCGGCGGGGTCCTCGGCGGGCGCCAACTGCGGCAGCGAGTCGACGACCAGTTCCGCGGCCACCCGGAGCATCTCGTCGTTGAAAGCGCTGGCGTCCAGCAGGTTCTGCCGGTCCTCGTTGGTCTTCCACGCTCCGTTGAGGATGCCGGTGAGCGTCATCTCGTACTTCGTCGGGAAGAACGTCCACATCCGGCCCCGACGCGACTGCGCCTGGTGGAGCCCGGACTGCTCGTCGACCGTGAACTCCGGGACGGCCCAGGCCAGCTCCAGCCTGATGCGGTCGTGGAGTTCGCCGGCGTCCTTGCGGGCAGCGGGGGACGGCTCGTGACTCCTGCGGAAGACCCGCCACCGGGAGTCCTCGGGCGCCTTCTGGCTGCGGACCTCGTGCACACGGTGACGGTTGCCGTCGTGTGTGACGGTGAGGACCCGGCGCTGGACCGGCCGCTGCCGGCGGTCCTCCAGCGTCACCGTGCCGACGTGAGGGGAGAACAGCTGGAACCCGGTGGGGAACTCCTCGCGCCCCAAGGAGCGTCCGTTACCCGTGTGGCCGATCATGTCCTCACTCAGACGGTCGGCCATTCCGTCCAGCAGCGGCAGCCGCACGACCGTCGTGTGCTCGCGCATGAGCTCGTCCAGGACCGGGTCGGCGGTGCGCTCGGCGGCCTCGTCCAGCGCGCGGGCCATGCGCAGGACCGGGGCCTCGAAGTCGCCGCCGAGGGCGGCGGCGACTTCCGGGATGGTTCGAATACGTTCCATCGCCCATGCCCTGTCGAAACCGAAAGAACCGGTCGTGGAAAAAAACTGCGGGACGTCCGTGACGACGAGAACGGATTTCACGCCGACGCCGAATCTTCCGATCTGCCCACCACGCTTTTTCGAGACCCCCATGCGCAGGATGGTCTCCGCGCCTTCGGCCGTGACCGGGGTGCCCTGGTTCGCGCAGTACAGGTGCGTATCCGTAAGGACGGCTTGCACCTTCCCACCCGGCTCCGCCGCCACCTCGTCGGCCCCGTTCTGCACCAATTCGAAGAGCTGGCGATCCCCGTATCCGCCCTTGACGATACGGCGCTCGGAATTCGCGTTCTCGGTGACGATTCCGGGGTCTTCGGCGTAGACCCGCAAAACCGTCTCCGACATGTCGCGGACTTTTTGGATCACGGACGAGGTGACGTCGGACATGACGCTCCGATCGGACGGGTGGACGATGGCGACGGGGGGGCGAGGCGGTGATAAGTACTGGTAGGTGGCCCTGTGAGACCACTCCCGTCAGTGGATACGGCAGTAGCACACTCGGTGGCGCACGATCTGGCGGTGGCGCGGGTAGTGCACATTCCCACCGCACCGCGCATGATTGCTACCCCCGGATTTTCCGGGACAGTGGATGCATTCCAGGGACGCCTGGAGGAGCCGGATCGACGCCTCCGTCTGGTCGTGCCGACGGAGATACGTGGCACGGTCCTCGTCGGATTCACATTTCAAGTACTCGGTGACCAGCTCCTTGATCCGGGCAAGCTCTTTTTCGGGCGGCTCGTGGGAGCCGGGCGTGGTGCTCAAGAGCAGAGACCTCTCTCTAAATTGGACGCACCTGTCCCTCAAGAGGGACGGATTGAGCCACCGGGCAATTCACACCCGAAGATGCGCCACGCTAGGATGTTTCTCCGGGGAGAGCAAGCGGATTGGCGGAATTCCCACCATCGAGTGGCGATCGGCCTGGTGAGCACAGGAAAAGTCCCCCGAACCCGACCCCGCTCGCCCCTCTGAGGACATCGGGCAACCGAATTCGGAATCCAATCCTCCGGATCCCGTGTCGACCACCCCTCGACCCCTCGAAGCCTCCCGGACCCAACCCCAACAATGAGGGCCGTGCCCGCACAGCAAGTCAAAGGTTTGTTGACAACGTGGATCCCTGTCAAGCGCGTACGGTACGGTAGTCGTCGCACGCCCCCCGCGGACGTCTAACCGAGCAGGTGGAGAGTGGAGACGACAGGAACCGAGTTCGGCCCGTGGCTGGCACGGCAGCTGAAGCTCACGGGCAAGAGCCAGACGGAGCTGGCGAAGGAGCTGCGTGTCACCCGGGCCGCGGTCTCCGCCTGGGTCACCAACCGATCCACTCCACGCCCCGAGATGGCCGCCCTCATCGCCGAGGCCCTGGGCACCGACATCGCCACGGTGCACACGCGCGACACCGACACCACCGCCGGCCTCCCCGTCGGCTGGTATCACCGGCCCGAACACGCGGACGGCGGACGCGAGATGGGGAACGCGGCCACCTTCGCCTTCGACGCCGACGTCCAGGTCCTTGCTCGTGAGATCGGGCAGAACAGCCTGGACGCCCGCCTTGAGCACAACGGCCGCCCCGTACGACTGCGCTTCACGCTGCACGAGATCACCGGCGAGAAGCTGGCCGACTTCCTCGCCGCCGTGCAGTGGGACGAACTGGCCCCGCACTACCAGGCAGTCGCCGACAGCGCCCGCCAGAAGGTCAGCCGGGCCGTCAAGGCCGGCCTGAACGATCTGTACAGGCGGGACAGGCTCGTCCTGCTGCGGGTGGACGACTACAACGCCCTGGGCCTCACCGGCGACGAGTACGGGGACAGCACCTACGCGGCCGTCGTCCGTCGTACTCTCGACAGCCACAAGAACACGGACGGCACCTCCGGCGGATCCTACGGCCTGGGCAAGGCGACCCTGTGGGGCACCAGCCGCCTCGGCATGGTGCTGATCAACTCCACTCTCTCCGAGCCGTACGAGGGCCGTACCGAACGCCGTGTCGTCGGGCGTCTGGAGCTTCCCTGGCGGCGCGTCGGCGACGAGGCTCTGGCCGGGCCGTCCTGGTTCGGCCGCGCCGACCCGGACACCCCGGGCGCCCGCATCGCCCGCTCCTGGTGGGCCGACGACGACATCGTGCGCCGTCTCCACCTCGCTCGTGAGAACGACGAACCCGGTACCTCCTTCCTGGTCGTCGGCGCCCACGACGTCGCAGGTCTCGCCGAGGGCAAGCCGCTCGCCGACGACGAGGAGCCGGACGAAAACGGTGACGAGCTGCGAAACATGCACCGTCGCCTGGTGGACGCGCTCGGTCGCAACTTCTGGGCCGCCATGACCGCCGCCGACGGCGCCCGCCCGCACCTGGAGGCATCCGTCCGCACGCTGCGGGACGGGATGGAGCTGATCCCGGAGGAGCGAATCGACCCGACCCTCGTCGAGCCCTCCCGCACCCGCGCCCTCAAGGCGTTCCTGGACGGCACCACCGTGGACCGCCTCACCGAGACCGGCCAGGTCGCTCAGGCGAGCATCCAGCTCAAGCTCCCCGGCCGCGACGCGCGGAGCACGGCCGGTGTTCACAAGGCCGTCCTGCTCGTCACCGATGCCATCGACGGTGAGCAGCCCGTGAACGTCATGGCCGCGATGCGCGGCAACCTCATGACGGTGCGCACCAAGAACGTTCCCGGCCTTCCACTCGGCGCCAACCCCTTCCAGGCCGTGCTGCTCACCGGCACCGCCGCCGGTCAGACGCCCTGTGCGCTGGAAGCAGAGCGATTCCTGCGCGCTGCCGAGCCTCCGGAGCACAACAAGTGGATGCAGACGGAGGAACTCACCAACGACTATGCGCCCAGCGCCCACCGCCGCATCGCCACGATGATCCACGATGCACACGCGCAGGTGAAGAGCCTGCTCGCACAACCGAAACGGAAAAGCAGCGCCCAGCGAGAGGCGGGCAACCTGGCCAAGCGCATCGCGCCCAAGAGCAGGCCCAAGGCCAAGCCGCGCCCGAGTGCGGGTTCGCGCCCTGAGTTGGAAGACTTGCAGCCGACGATCCTGCCCAACGGCGCCTGGCAGGTCACCGGAGAGATCAACGTTCCTCGGGGTGGCGACAGGTGGATCGCCCGCCCGACGGCCGCCTTCGACGTCCGCTCTGGCCCTCGGCCCCGTGTCGCCTGGGCCGAGTTGGAGGGCGTGCAGGGCTGCGAAGCGGTCGACGGCACCTTGCACTTCGCCCCTAGCGCCCGCAGCGCTGTCTTCCGGGCCGTCACCGACCCGACCACCCAGCCTGTGCGCGGTAGCCGCTCCGGTCTCGTCGTCGAACTCGACCTCGTGGAAGGGGACGTGTGATGAAGATCTACCCCTATCCCCGCCTGCGCGCCGCCACGACGATCACCATCGACAGCGCGAGCGTCACCGCTCCCGGTGTCCCGCGTGAACCGCTCGCGGCCTCGGCCCGCTCGGTCATCGACCGCGTCCTCGGCCTCGGCACCGCGGAGACTCAAGGCTGGGACGCTGCCGTGATCAAAGTCAGCGCCACGGTGCCCGAGAGCGCCCTCCGCCACGACGCACCGTGGTCGGATCTCGCGGTCTTTGCGCTGCTGACCGAAGGCGCCACGAACACCCGCCTGACCGCCCGCCTCGCTCCCACGGCTGACGATCCGTGCCATTGGACAGGCCAACTGGGCCTTGCCCGCGCCGACATCTTCGACCGGGCCCGTCTGTCCGCTCAGGTCGTCGCGACGGTCGACGGAGTGCCCGGTCGACTGGTCGGCGAGTCGGAGGACGACTGGTTCATCGATGTCACCGCCGACGTGCCCGTCCGGGACCGGCCGTTCGAGACCGTGCGGCACAGCTTCGCCGAAGGGCCCTACTGGTTGCGGCGCATGAAGGACGTGCCGTGGGTCGTCGACCCGGCCGGCAAGCTGCCCACGGTCCACATCAACACGGACGTCGAAGGCATCGAAGCGCTGCTGGACGCGGACGGCCGCGGTATGGAGGGCGCCGTCGGCGAGCTGCTCGCCGCGCAGATGGCCTCCGACATCTGGCTCGCTGTCTTCCACGCGGCCCTCGGCGACCTCGAACTCGACGAGCGTGAACGGCCGATGTTCCCCAGTGGCTGGCGCGGCGCCGTGCTGCGGGAAATGCTCCCCGACATCCTCCCCGAGCAGTCCCTCGAAACCGCCCTGCGGGCCCTGAACGAACGGCGCGTCGGCGCCACCGGCTGGACCGACATCCAGCCCCGCATCCACTATGCCGCCGCCCGCCGGGGCGGGACCGGCTCCCCCCTGATCCAAGCCGTGCGCGGGCTGGAACGACTCCGTCGGGAGGACGACGAGTGACCGGTAAGCCCACCCGACAGCCCAAGTACCTGCGGCTCCTCCCGGACAGCAGCGCGGGCCTCTTCCTCACAGAGGGCCTCCTCACCGGAGAGGACGACGTCAAATCGATCCAGCTTGACGGAGAGGCCCAGCCTCTCCCCGAGGAGAAGCGCTTCCGTTGGGATGGCGTCCGAGACCTGCTCGAAGACGCCATGTACGAATTCGGCGAGACCCGCACCGCCGCCGACGCCTGGCTCGCCCCCCGCCTGCACGCCACGCTGCGCCTCACCCGCGTGGAAGCCGCCGACCCCGGGCTGTGGAACTACCTGGCCCTCGGCGTCGCCCCGGACTACGTGCACTGGCGGCACAACCCCTCAGGCGAGCGTCCCGCGGAGCCCACCGCTCCCGTCCCGGCCGAGCGATTCAAGGGCCCGCACTACAAGCAGGCGTTCGCACGTCTGTGGTGGACCGCCGAACTCTTCCGAGACGGCCCGGACTACACCCCGGTCGTCACGGCCTGCGGAATCCAGGACATCCTGAACTTCGCCATCCGTCTGGAGGTCATGGACCATCGGCCGACTGCCCAAGCTGTCGTTCGGCTCCTCACCGATGGGACGGTCCGAACCGGCAGGGAGACCAATGCTTTGGCCGCTGCCGTCAACGCAGCTGCTTCGACCCTGTTCCTCGATGCGCTCGCTCCGGACGTCGACCGGAACCCGACCGACATCCGCGCGTGGAGCGACGGAGCCGAGGACGCCATGCCCGTCAACAGGCGCATCCTCCCGGGCGGCCCCGACGAGGAACGAACCCCGAAGGAGTCCGTGGAGATCCTCGCCGAGCAGTTCCGCGAACTGTTCGACGAAGCACCGGTCCGCGGCAGTCGGCCCGTGCAGAGTGGCGACTGAGCGGCGGCTGTGTACGCGAAAACGGAGACCCGCTGCGTGCAGCGCTCGACGCGGCTCCAGCCCGGTTCGAGTGCCACGGCTCCTCTGCGGCCTCATGCACGCTCGGGTAGCTGTGACATTCGTAATGAAACGGGACCATCGGCACCTATCCCACCAGAACCTGTACATATCATCGGTGCTGCTGCCTCTGGGCACGCCGCACTCGTGGACAACCACCTGGATCACCATGAATGAGAAGCGACAAGATCGAGGCCCGACGGAGCTTCCCGATACGTGGACAGAAGCACCCAGTCTCTCCCTTGATCGGCACTGCTCGACGACCCCAGATGGCGATATGGAGGATCTCCTGCCCGAACGATTCAGCTCCCTCATCGTGTGTGCCGGCGCCGGCGGCCTCGCCCTCGGACTTGAACAGGCCGGATTCGACCCCGTCCTGCTCCTGGACAACCGCTCGGTAGCGTGCGAGACCCTGCGCTTGAACCGTCCTGGATGGAACGTGCTCGAAGCCGACCTGCTGGACTTCGACCCCGTCGACCATCACGAGGCCTACGACGTGGACCTGTTGGCGGCTGGCCTCCCACGCGTCAAGGCGACCGCCACGGTCACGCGGAAGGACAGCGACGAGGAGATCCGCCTACTCCAGGCCACGATCATGCTGATGCACGCCGTGCAACCGAGAGCCCTGCTCGTCGAAAACGTCCCCGATCTCGTGTCAAAGCCTGCCTATGAGCCTATACGCACGTACATCGCGAGAGAGCTTGAACACCTTGGCTATCGGCATCGTTGGCTTGTGCTCAACGCGATGGACTTTGACGTTCCGCAAGACCGCAAACAGGGAATTCTCGTTGCTTTCAAGGGCGACCACCTGGATGGTTTCGCCGCCCCTGCGCCCAACGCTGTACAACCGGTAACCGTGGGAGCGGCGCTCGGTGCCTCCATGGCCGCCCGCGGCTGGCCTCAGGCGGCTGCATGGACCGCGCAAGCCGACCGGGTCGCCCCCACTTTGGTCGGAGGATCGTGGAATCGCGGCGGCGCGGACCTGGGGCCGACGGGGTCGAAACGCACCTGGGCTCGGATGGGAGTGAACGGCGGAACAGTCGCCGATCTAGTGCCCGGCCCGGATTTCCGCTTGGACCCCACGCTCGGCGCCAAGGGCCTCGTCCCGTTGACTGTCGGGCAGGCAGCACGTCTTCAAGGCTTTCCGATTGACTGGGAATTCGCGGGCCGTAAGACAGCCCGCTACAGGCAGGTGGGGCACGCCTCCCCTCCGCCCGTCGGGCATGCCCTGGGACTCGCCATTCGAACCGCGCTCAACCTGGATGAGTGACGGCAGCCAGAGGAGATCTTGCTGGTATGGCGAGCGGGCCGGTGACCATGGGTGAGGGCTCTCCCCCTGCAGCGTCGACCAAGCGAGATCGAGACGAGTCTCCGCATAGTTTGTACGCACTATCAATGCCCCGTGCCCACTCGTGGGCACGGAACCAGATCGAGAAGGGCTCCGCTGGATCGAAACAGCACCGGCATTAACCCGCACGAGGGAATTTTGCCGGTTTTTGCAGGCCGTGGCCGACCCCGTGCCGGGTTCAAGCCCTCCTCGGACACCAGCTCAGGCCCCTGTTGATCAGGGATCTTGCATGTCCCTCCGTCGCATGTCCAACCACGTGACCAACGGGAGCGGTCCCGCTCAGGTCAGCCCGGAGAGCCGGATGCAGCCGGCGCTCGACGGGGCCAGCTTCACGGCATCCTCCTTGCCGGGCCCCTTTCCCCCGACAGCGTCACAGCGAGCCCGGACCGTGGTGGAGTCCACGCTGACAGGGACAGGCCCGCTCCGTCCCGCCCGGCCGCTCGCGCTACGGGGCCGATCATCGACGGTCGCGGACGGTCACTCGACCGGCTCGGCGCCCATCGCGACGGACGCGCCGGCGGGCAGGTGGTGGTAGCGGGCGCCGATTCCGGGGCCGTTGTCGCCCAGAAGGCCGCCGACCATGGTGGCACCGACGTCGTTGAGGGCGCCGTCATGGATGGCGCAGACCTGGCGGGGGCCCACCTCGCGTACGTAGTCGATCAGCTGCCCAGTGGTGGACCAGGGGCCGTGGACCGGCAGCAGCAGGGTGTCGACGGCAACGTCCGGCACGGTGAGGGCGTCTCCGGGGTGGAAGAGTGCGCCGTCGATGAGGAAGCCGATGTTGCCGACGCGCGGGATGTCCGGGTGGATGACCGCATGCCATGTGCCGAGCACTCCCACGTCGAAGCCGGCAGCCGTGAACGCCGCTCCCTCTCCGACGGCGGTGACCCTCCCGCCGAGGCCGTCCAGCCGCCTGGCGACGGCGGTGTTGGTCCAGATCCGCAGGGCGGGATTGTCCCGAGCGGCCCTGCGGAGCGCCTCCTCGGAGAAGTGGTCGAAGTGTTCATGGGTGACCAGGACGGCGTCGGCACCGTCGAGTGCTTCCGGGCCGGTCAGGCCCCCGGGGTCGACGACCAGGCGGCGGCCGTTCTTCTCGATACGGACGCAGGCGTGGCCGAACTTGGTGAGATGCATGTGGACCTCCTTGGCAGTGCCATAACTATACAACCAAGCTGTACAAATTAATTGTACAGCTCAGCTAGGATGGGGCCATGGACGACGAGGCACTGGCTGAAGACCTGCGAGAAGCGATCGGTGAACTGGTCCGCGCCGTGCGGACCGCCGACACCATGCCGCCCGGAGAGGCCGCCGTCCTCGGCCACCTCGACCGGAGCGGCCCGCAGACGACGGCCGAACTCGCGCACCGACGCGGAGTGACCCACCAGTCCGCGGCCAAGTCCGTCAAGGAGCTCATCGACAGCGGCTGGGTGCGCGCCGCACCTCATCCCAGTGACGGTCGCAAGCTCGTCCTGCACCTCACCGACACCGGACGCGCCCGCCTCCAGCAGGAGCGCAGCCAGCGCGCCACATGGCTGAACACCGCGATCCACGACGCGCTCAATCCCGACGAACGGCGACAACTGCGCGACTGCGTAACCCTGTTGACCCGCCTCACCACCCGCATCACCGGCCAGTGACCAAGAAACGGGGGTGCCTCGTCAGGACAGCGCCCGAGGACAGGGCCCTCAGAACAGTGCTCCCAGGAGAGGCTCGAAAGCGCCCCCTCGGCCTGGCGCTTGGAAGTCTGGTCCCCTTCGCGGGGAAGGAGACCTGGAGGTGGGCAGAGTCCCCTCAAGGCGAGGGCTATCGGGGCAGCGCCCCAGGCGCCCGGCCGACGAGGCCGACGGGGAAAGAGGCGAAGCCCCACGTGGTCCCCCGCCCGCTCACCGGGCCCCGCGAGCGCTCTGGTCCGGCAGCGGGTACGCCGTCAGGTAGTACTCGCTCCGCCCTGACTCCTGGACCAGGTACATGCGTTCGTCGTCGTTCCTCAGCGCGGTGACCGACATGTCGCGGTTTCCGGAGCCGTTGTCGATGGAAGGGACGGCCCCCTTCTTGGTGACGCGTCCCGAGTCGAGGTCGGCCACGGCGAACCAGCGCTCCTGGCGGGACTTGCCCGTCCCGCGTTTCTTGCGTTCCGTGACGACGCCGTAGAGCCGGTCGCCCGCGATGCCGGAGGGATCGAATTGTCGCGAGCCGTTGTTCCTCAGCCGCCACAACCGCTTTCCCGTACGGGGCTCGTAGGCGTGAAGGTCACCCACGAGCAGATCCCTGCCGGACCCGGCCCAGTCGTCGTGCTGCACGACCAGACGGCGTTTGCCTACCGGGGCACCGTCCGCGTAGGGGACCAGAGAGAAGTCCTCGTTGGTTCCGCCGACTTCGTGGAGCAGCTTTCCGTGGTCGTCGTACGTCCGCAATTCGCTGATCGCCGAGTGCATCAGCGAGGTGATCAGGGGGCGGCCGGACAGGGTGTCGGCGAAGACCGCGGGGACGGTGAACCTCTCCTCGCGCCGCCAGACCCTGCGGCCCGAGTCCACGTCGTACGCGGTCAGCTGCTGCCTGCCACGGATGTTTTGCGCGCTGAGGGTCACCAGCCGCCGGTCGATGGCAGCCGTGGTGCTGGGGCAAGCCGGGCATCCCTCATGGTGGCGGGACACGACGTCACCGCTGCGAAGGGACACACGCAGCGCTGGGCCGGAATGGGGGGCGACGCCGATGGCCTTGTCACCGACGGTCAGCGACGGGCGTACGTAGGTTGACTCCTTGCCCGGGAGCCTCTTCTCCCACAGTCGCTCACCGGTCCTGGTATCAACGGCGGCGAGCCGCGGACAGGTGCCGCTGCTCTCCTGCTGCCCGTAGGCGGCGGCTGCGATGCCTTCCTCGTTCGGCGGCGCCACCGCGCACAGCAGGCCCATCCCCTCCGGCGGCTTCAGCGACCACTTCCGCGTTCCGGTCCGCGGGTCCCGCCCCTCCAGCCGTCCGTCCCCGGCTCGTAGCATCACGTGCCGTTCGGTCACCCAGAGGTCGGTGTCGCGGGCGTCGACGGCGACATGCTTCTTCCACAGGCGCACGCCGCCGTCTGAGGCCGAGGCACCGCCCTCCTCTGTGCAGCCGGCGACGGCCGTCGCCATGCCAAGCGCCAGAACGACGAGTACGGTCCCGCTGGGACGTGCCCATAACCGTCTGCCGGACTTCACTGGCTTCCCCCCGTTACTGAAGTGGGTCCTCCAGGTCCTCGGGCCCCTGGAAGAGACTCGGATCCTAGAAGAGAAGGCACTCCCCCGTACGGGAATTCGACCGTAGGTCCCAAGAGTCCTGTCTCGGCCTGCCCGCCTGCTGCGAGCGGCAGCCGAAGGCGCAGGAGATTCAGGAGTCCGGATCCTTGACGCGAGTCAGGGACGGCGGAGGGGCACGGCGTTGGAGGGGCATCCGGTTCGCAATCCGAGTGCGCTGCGGACCGCTCCTGAGTAACACGGCTTCAGCAGTGTCACCACTCCCCGCCCTCGGCGCAGACCGTGGGCATGCGGTGGTGGCGCTTTGTGCGGGTTCCGACGGAGGGCCGGTGAACGAGGTTCCTCGGGGCCTCGTCTCAGTTCTTGAATGACCGCCCCGCTCAGGGCACTACCGCGCCGGCCGCTGATAGGTCTCGCCGGTCATGGACTCCAGCTCGCGCTGCTTCGTCTCGGGGATCTTGGCGCGGACGAAGATGAAGGAGGCCAGGGCGAAGAAGGCGAAGGCGCCGTAGAGCCAGGAGAGGCCGACTTTGTCGGTCATGGGTTCGAAGGAGAAGGTGACGATGAAGTTGAAGATCCAGTTGGAGGTGGTGCCGATGGCGAGGGCCATGGCGCGCATGCGGTTGGGGAACATCTCCGCGAGGAGGATCCACATGATGGGGCCCCAGGAGAGGGCGAAGAAGACGACGAAGGCGTTGGCGCCGATGAGGGCCAGGGGGCCGTACGGGTCGGGCAGGCTGACGTCCTCCCCGCTGCCGCGCTGCTGGGAGAAGGCGACGGCGGTGAGCGTCAGCGCGAGGAACATGCCGACGGAGCCGATGGTCAGCAGCCTGCGGCGTCCGACGCGGTCGACGAACAGCATCGAGACCACGGTCATGACGACGTTGATGCCTGCGGTGATGACGGACGTCGTGAAGGAGTTGGACTCGCTGAAGCCGACCGACTTCCACAGCGTCGTCGAGTAGTAGAAGATCGCGTTGATGCCGACGAGCTGCTGGAAAGCGGCCAGGATGATGCCGACCCAGACCAGCGGGTGCAGCCCGAAGCGGGGGCCGCGGATGTCGCGGAAGCTGCTCTTGTGCTCCTTGCGTAGCGTCTCGCGGATCTCGTCGACCTTGGCCTCTGGTTCGGCGACGCCTGAGACCCTGCGGAGGACGCCGGCGGCCTTCTCGTCCTTGCCTACGAGGACGAGGTAGCGGGGCGATTCGGGGATGACGAACGCGAGGATGCCGTAGACGGCGGCGGGGATGACTCCCACCAGGAACATCCAGCGCCAGGCCGGCATGCCGAACCACAGTTCGTGCGCGGAGCCGCCGGCGGCTCCGGCCAGTCCCTTGTTGGAGCTGAGGACGACGAGCTGGCCGATGGTGATCGCCAGCTGCTGGAGCGAGCCGAGTGCGCCGCGGCCGGAGGCGGGGGCGACCTCGGAGATGTAGGCGGGGGCGATCACGGAGGCGATGCCGATACCGAGGCCGCCGATGACGCGCCACAGCAGCAGATCGGGTACCGAGAAGGCGAAGGCTGAGCCGGCCGAGCTGATGATGAACAGCGCCGAGCCGAGCAGCATCACCCGGCGCCTGCCCCAGCCGTCGGCGAGCCGGCCCGCGTACCAGGCACCGACCGCGCAGGCGAGCAGCGCGATGGAGACGACGAAGCCTGAGAGGAACTCACCGAGGTGGAAGTGTCCGCTCAGGGCGTCCACCGCACCGTTGATGACGGAAGAGTCGAAGCCGAAGAGGAATCCGCCGACCGCCGCCGCGATCGAGATGCCCACGGCCTTGCCGTGGTGGCTGGATGGCTGCGCTGCCGAGGCCGTCTCAACCATGAAGAGCGTCACCTTGCCAAGTTCTGTGTGCGGTTCGTGTCCTCGTCCGTGGGTGCCCCGGAGGAGATGCCGTACTCCTCGCAATGTGCGCATTCCGGGCCCAGCCGCAGGTCAGCGTACGGGGCGCAGCGGGCCCACGCCGGTACCAGCGCACCGGCGTCGCCCGTTCTTTCTGCGACAACACCGGTTGGGCCACCGATGGCCCTCTTCGCCAGGGAGACAGCCCACTTATCGGACGAATTCCCGGCGGAGGCGGGGTCGAGGGGCCGGGGGCTTTGCTGTTCGGCGGGCGGCGGGTGCGCGTTCTCCCGGTGGGGCCGTGCCCGTCGGTCCACGGGTGCGGTTCCGAGTCGTCGGGGAGGTGCGGGGGCGGTGGAGGCCAACGGGGTTGTCAGTGGGGCGTCGTACGCTTTTCGGCACCGTGTGGGGCTGCTGATCGACGGTCGTAGCCGGCCGCGGTGGTCCTCCGGGCCGGACGAGCTGGTGGCGGAGCGTTCGAGCGGGCTCGGTCCCGAGGGGCGCGGCGGTGTCGGGGCGGTCCGCGCGTTGCGTACGGGTCGGGTTGTCACCGGGGAGCGGCTGACGGAGCTGGTGCGGGGTCGGCGCCTGGCGTACGAGGACGCCTTCAACCATGTGCTGAGGGACTACCGGGCTGTGGTCGGGCTGGAGCCGGTCAACGGGGGTGGTACGGCGATAAGTTGGCACGGGGCCTGGCGTATGCGGCCCGGTGTCGGCTGGGTCATGCCGTTCGTTCTGCCCCGGGTGATGCGGCGCATGGCTGATGACCTCGCCAGCTGTTCGGCTCAGGAGTCGGAGACCGGGGCGGAGACCGCGGCGGAGATCGGGGGCGGGGCGGACGAGCCGCGGTCTTGATGCGCGTCGGGCGCGGCAGCCCGCGCGTGCGGGCGGGCTTGGCTCGTTGCCGCCCGACCGGGTGCCGCGACTACGCCGGTGCGCTCTCCTCCGGGCGAGGGTCTGGGGCGCTACCAGGTGACCGGGAGTTCGTGTACGCCGTAGATGACGGCGTCGTGCTTGAAGGGCACCTGGTCCGTTTCGACAGCGGTGCGCAGGGTGGGGACGCGGCAGAAGAGGGTGGGGTAGAGGATCTGGAGTTCCATGCGGGCCAGTGGCTGGCCGACGCAGTGGTGCGTACCGGCTCCGAAGGCCAGGTGGGAGCGGGCGTCGCGGGTCAGGTCCAGGGTGTCGGGGTCGGGGAAGGCGCTGGGGTCGCGGTTGGCGAGTTCGCTGAGGAGGATGACGCCCTCACCGGCGCGGATGGTCTCCCCCGCGATGTCGATGTCCTCCAGCGCCGTCCTGCGGCGCCCGAGGTGGACGATGGAGGGGTAGCGCAGCAGTTCTTCCACGGCGTCGGCGATCACCTTGGGGTCGTCGGCCTCGCGGATGGCGGCCAGTTGTCCGGGGTGCTCCAGCAGCAGGAGCGTACCGAGGGTGATCATGTTGGCGGTGGTCTCGTGCCCGCCGAGGAGCAGCAACACGCCCATGGAGGCCGCCTGTTGACGGGTCAGCTCTCCGGCCCCGACGCGCTCGCCGAGCTGGGTGAGCAGGTCGTCGCCGGGGTCGGTGGTCTTCCTGGCGACCAGGTCGTCGAGGTAGCCGGCGAGGTTGGTGTGCGCGGTGCTCCTGGCCTCGGCCGTGGCCACGGAGGAGACGATGGTCCTGCTGTTGGTCTGGAAGAACTCGTGGTCCTCGTAGGGCACACCGAGCAGCCGGGAGATGACGAGCGAGGGGAGGGGCAGCGCGAGCGCCTGGACCAGGTCGGCGGGCCTGGGGCCCGCGAGCATGCTGTCGATGAAGTCGTCGGTCATCTTCTGTACGACGGGGCGCAGCGCCCGCATGCGTTTGACGGTGAAGACGCCGCTGACCATGCGCCGCAGCCGGGCGTGTTCCGGGTCGTCCATGCCGACAAAGCTCATGTCCCGCCTTCCCCTGCCCGCCTTCTCGGGGTCGACGGGGCTGGGAAAGCCGGGGTGGGAGAAGTCGGCGCTGAGCCGGGGGTCGGCCAGCAGGGCCTTCTGTTCGGCGTGGCTCGTAACCACCCAGGGCGTGCTCCCTCCCCAGGACCGGACCCTGCTGACCGCGCCCCGGTCCCGGAGGGCACGCATCTCCGGCGAGACTCCGAAGGGGCATGCGGAGGAGCGGGGGTGGGGGAAGTCGGGGAACGGGTGGGCGGAGTTGGCGTCCGCCTCGGGCCTGGTGGTCATGTTGGTCCTCCGGCAGTCGGAACCGGTCGTCGGGGCACAGCTACCGGTCCGGGTGGGTGCGCTGTGCGGCTGGGCGTGCCGAGGCAGGCAGCGGAGGCGCCGAGCAGCGGCACGCTCCCGGCCGCGTTTCCCGGAACGCTCATGTGCCCTCGCTGAGGCGGATGGCGGCGGCGGGACACATCTCTGCGGCCTCCCGTACGGGACCGTGCTGCTCGGCCGGGGGTTCGGCGTCGAGGAGCATCACGATGCCGTCCTCGTCGCGCTGGTCGAAGACTTCCGGCGCGAGCATGACGCACTGTCCGGCGCCGCAGCACCTCTCCTCGTCAACGTTGATCTTCATGGGCTGGGGTTCCCTCCGGTACGAGGTAATGCGGACGGTTCGGCGTGGAGTGGTGATGCGAGCGGTTCCGTACGGGCGGTGATGCGAGCGGTTCCGTACGGGGGGATGGTGCGAGCGGCTCCGTACGCGGTCGGGCGAGCGGTCACGCCCTGCGCCGCGTGACCGGGGCCGTCAGCAGGCCGACGATCGCGTCGGTCAGCGCGTCGGCCGTGTGGGCCCAGGAGTGGTGCAGCAGGCCGGTGTTCTCGGCCAGGGCGCGCTCGCGTTCCGCGCACATGCTGGTGATCAAGTTGCGGGCCATGGCGCCGCGTTCGGTGCGTACGGCGGCCGGCACATCGGCCAGGCAGCGGCCGAGGCCATCGAGGATCTGCCGCAGGTGCGGACGGGTGCACGCCTCCTCGGAGACCAGGACGCGCATGGTGGGGTCGGTCATGACCTGGACCGTCAGGCGCGCGTTCCATGACGGGGTGCCGAGCGAGGCCAGGTGTTCGGTCGCCGGTCTGACCAGGGCGCCGACCCAGTCACGGAGGTCGTCGCTGTCGCCGAGAGCCGCCACGTGCTCGGCGCGGATCCGGTCGGTCTGCTCGCCGCGCCTGGTCATGATCGCGCGCACGAGGTCGGTCTTGCTGCCGAAGTGGTAGCCGACGACGGCGTTGTTCCGCTGCCCCGCCGCTTCGGCGATCTGGCGGTTGGAGACGACGGACAGACCGTGCTCGGCGAAGAGCCGTTCAGCGGCGGCCATGATCGCGTTCCTGGTCTCGGCCGTACGGTCGTCGCGTGCGGTCTTCACGGCGGTCACCACGTCACCGGCAATGCGCGCAACGGTGCGGTGAGCAGCCCCTCGTGTGCCCGCAGTTCGCCGGGGTCGACGGCGAGGCGGAGGGTGGGCAGGCGGCGCAGCAGTACGTCGAGTGCGGCCTGCATCTCGGTACGGGCGAGCGGCTGGCCGAGACAGGAGTGCGGGCCCGCGCCGAAGGTGAGATGCCGGTTGGGGCTGCGGCCCAGGTCCATACCGTGCGCGTCGCTCCATACGCTCTCGTCGCGGTTGGCCGACGCCATGCCGCACACCACGGTGGTCCCCGCCGGCACGGTGCCGCTGGAGAGTTCGGTGTCCTCGTGGGTGTAGCGGAGCATGCCGAAGTTGGCCCCGTTCGGGTCGTACCGCAGGCTCTCCTCCACCGCCGTGCGCACCAGCGAGGGGTCGGCCAGCAGGCGTTCCCATCGCTGCCGGTCGGCGAGGAGATGGGCCACCATCAGCGCGATGAAGCCGGCGGTGGTCTCATGACCGGCCAGCAGCAGCGCCTGGCCCGTGGCCACGAGCGCGTCCTCGCCCATCGGCTGAGCTGCGCTGCCCGTATCACCGGCGCCGCCCGTACCACCGGGCCCGCCCGTACCACCGGGCCCGCCCGTACCGCCGAACCCACCCGTGCCACCGGCCCCGCCCGTACCGCTCGCGCCGGTCATCAGCAGGCTGAGCAGGTCGTCTCCCGGCTCGGCGCGCTTGCCGTCGATGAGGGCGGCCATATAGGCGGCGAACTCCCTGTGCGCCGCGCGCATTTCCTCTGTTGTGTACCGGGTGGTGTTCAGGAAGGTGTCCGACCAGGTCTTGAAGCGGTCCCTGTCGCTCTCCGGGACACCGAGCATGCGGCAGATCACGTACACCGGCAGCGGGAACGCCAGCCCGCTGACGAGGTCGGCGGGACGGCTCCGCTCCGCCATGGCGTCGACGAGCTGCTCGGCCATGGCTTCCATGTCGGGCCGCAGCGCCGCCATACGTTTCGCGGTGAACCACTTTCCGACCGTGCGCCGCCACCGCTGGTGCCCCACCGCGTTGAGTGTCCGCGCCATCGGGCTGTCGAAGACGCTGCCCGCTTCCCCCGCCGAGACGCGGGCCGCGTCGGGCCGGGTCAGCCCCTCGCGGCTGAAGCGTGGATCGGACAGCGCCGTGCGCACGTCGTCGTACCGCGTCAGGAGTGACGCCTCGTCCCCGCTCGGGAGCGTGATCCGCGCGACCGGGCACTGCGTACGAAGCTCTGCCCACTCCTTCGAAGGTTCCAGCGCCGAGGGCGCCTTGAGCGGGTAGGGCAGCGACTCCGCGTTCCGCGCTTCTGTCACCGGGATCTTCCTCCGGGCTCGGGGGCGACTCCTGGACGGACCCGTGAACGGGCCCCTGGAGGCGAACGGACCCGTGGACGGAACCGGACCCGTGGACGTGAACGGTTCCGTGGACGGACCCACGGGCGGTCCCGTGAAGGGGTCTGTGCGGCGGGTCCGTGCTCGCCCGGCGAGTGAATACCTTCGGTCCGGCACTAGTCAAGCAGTTGACTTAAAATTGCCTCGGGCAACGATATGGGGAGGCGAAGGCCCGGCGGGTACGGGCGGACCTGGCCGTCGCCTCGCCGCAGACTCTCGGCGACCCGGCGGACGTGCCGGAGCCGCCGGCTGGTGGAACGCCGGGTACCTGATCATGTGGGGCTCCACCGACGCGCCGTTCCCGGTCATGCTGAGCGAGCGGAACGGCGGCGCCGGTGCGGCTGTTGTGGGGGGACGGTGAGCAAGGGGCGGTAGGTGGTGGTGTCTTCGGGTTCGCCTACGCGGCGGCCGTCGGCCTCGACCCAGGCATGTGCGGCGAAGGGTGGTGTGCGTACGCCGGTGCACCAGGTGGGCCAGGTGCCGCGTAGTCGGCAGAGCAGGGCTGTGGCGAGGGAACGGGGGAGGCAGTAGCGGCCCGAGCACAGGGTGCTGACCGAGGTCACGTCCTGCCGCGCCCGCAAGGCGGTGGCGTGGTCGGCCGGGGGCGCTCCGCGGCGCAGGACACGCAGGATCGCCTGCAGGCGCTTGGGGGAAAGGTGGGCCAGCAGCCGTGCGATGCCCACGGCCGTGTGCGCGGTGATGCGGCGGCGCAGCGGTGGGCGTGCCCCGTCGGGCTCCAGGATCTGACTCACGGTGTGCTCGTCACGAGGCCGGCGTGGGTGAGCTGGTCGATCAGCGCCGCCACGTCGGCCGCGGCGCGCTCGGGGGCCACAGGGCGGGCGGCGGCGAGCCTGTCGGTCACCTGCTCGGGGGTGGCACCGTCCAGGAGGGCCTGGAGGACGGTGGCGCCGGTGGCGTTGAGCTGCCAGTACCGGCCGTCGCGTTCGTCCAGCAGAACCATGCCGTCCTCGGTGGGACAGCAGGCGACATCAGGGCGCAGCTGGGTCAAGGGGATGCTCCTCCAGCGGATCGTGTGCGAGGTATGCGGGAGTGGGGTGGGCGGCGAGGTCGCGCAGCCACTCCTCGGCGCCCAGGGTGTTCTCCAGCGCGGGGGCGCCGCCGCCGTCGAGGCCGGGGCTGAGCAGCGCGCGCCGTAGCCGGGTCTCGTCGGCGACGCCGGCGGCAACCAGGTGCGAGGTGTCGGCCCACGCGGCGAGCAGGCGCCGGTTCGTCCTCAGACCGTCGTGCCATTCGGGGCCGCAGTGGTCCTTGGTCGTACGGGCGAGGAGGCGTGCGGGCACCAGTCCTGCCATCGCCGCGGCCAGCAGGGGCTTGTAGGACCAGGGATGGCCCGCTTCGTGCGGGCGCACGGCCAGGCAGGCTTCGAGGACGGCGTCGTCGCAGAAAGGGCTGTCCATCGGCAGTCCGTCCAGTGACGTGCCGTCCCTGAGCAACGCGGCGACACGTCCGGCCTCCTGGACCTGTTGGATCCACGACTGCCGGCCCGGATCGGCAGCCAGGGGCTCCGCGTGCTCGGCGGCGCTGCGCAGGAGCGTGGAGAGGTGGCCTTCGGCCTGCTCGCTCGCCCACGCGGGGAGAACGGGACGCGGCCCCCAGGACTCGGGCCCCGCGAGGTGCGGTGCGGGTTCGCTGAGCCGGTCCGCCGCCTCGGTCAGCCATGCGGAGTAGGGGCCGTCGCGCAGCAGCATCCGGGCGGTCGCCCACAGCGGCCAGCGGTCACGTGCCCTGAACCCGGCCGTGTGCCGCAGCGCCGTTGCCGGGCTGCGCCGCAGCAGTCCCTGCAGATAAGTGGCGGGCGGTACGAGAGCGTGGTCGCCGCCGTGACCCGACAGCCGGAGCAGCGCGCCCCGGGCACGCAGCGCGCCGGCCACGTGCTGCTGCCGTGCGCGGTCGCGGAGCAGGACGGAGGGCTCCTCCACGGGGTCGTGGCGCCGGCCGAGCCCGGCGAAACAGGGGGGCAGGTCGGCGGTGGAGAAGACCAAGGGCTGGGCGCCGGGCAGTTGGTCGGCGGCGTAACGGGCGTAGTGGTGGTCCTCGTTGCCTGCCGTGTCCCAGTGCAGCGTCGCGGTGACGAGTGAGGCCCCGGCCTCGGCGGCCAGGAAGCACAGGGACGTGGAGTCCATGCCGCCTGACAGGTCGGCGGCCAGTGTGCTGCCAGGCCGCACCCGCAAGGAAACGGCACGGCGCAGCGCTTCCCGCAGGTGCGAGGCGCCTTCGTGCAGGGGCAGTTCGGCGGGTGGCGGCTGCCACCACGTGGTGGTGCGGCAGGCCCCGTCGGGCGGCAGGCGCAGCGCCTGCCCCGGCGGAACGAGGTGCACTCCTGTCCACATCGCGGCGCCGGACAGCGGATACGGCAGCTGCGGGGAGGCGAGGGAGGCGGCGAGGCGCGCGGTGTCGGGCCCGGTGCCGAGGAGCCAGGCGAGGGTCCGTGCGCGGTCGGCGCAGACCGTCGCTCCCCCGATCCTGGCGCGGTAGACGCGACGGGCACCGGAGGCGCTGCCGCGTAGATATCCGTGTCCGTTCAGGGAGGCGGCGACGTGGAAGCTGCCGTGGAGTCCCGACAGCGCCTCCTCCAGATCCGCGACCGTACGTACGCGCTTCAGGCGGGCCGCCAGGCCGGCTCCGGTGGCCGATGACGTTCCCACCACCGCCAGCATGCGCGTACCGGCCGAAGCCGTGACCAGCTGCTCCCTTGGCCAGGAACCCAGCAGCCAGGGCCTCCCCGACGGGTAGGAGACCACGCTGTCGGCGCGTTCTCCGTCGCCGGCGATGCCGGCGCGCGTGGCCCGCATCCGCAGCCGGGAGAGCCGGCCTCCTTCCGGTAGGTCCCGGTCGGGGAGCGCCACGAACCAATACGGCGCCGTGGCTGACGCGATTCCCGTGGCTGCCATGGCTTCCTTCATGGGATCAGCTCCTCCCAACTGGTGGGCATGTACGTGGCGTTGGGCGTTGGGTCACGGTTCGGGCGGCGAACGCAGCTCGCGGCGCGTGGGGTGCGCTCGGGGCCCGCCCCCGGGGAGCCGTTAGCGGTGGAGGTCCCCGGGGGCGGGGGATGCCGGTCCCTGGTCCGCGTGTGCGGCCGACGGACCGGCATCCCTGCGCTGATCAGCCAGCGACGCGTGGTCAGCTACCGATGCGGTAACCGCCGATGCCCTCGGGCCAGCGGCCGGCCGCGCCCTGGGTGAGGTCGGCGAAGTCGCCCGCCTCGGCCAGCAGCGGAGCCTCGTACACGTCAGCGGTCTCGATGTTCAGCGTCTCGCTCATGGTGAGCACCTTTCAGGTACACACGGGTGGACGGTCCCCCCGATGACGACAGTGATCCACAGTCCGGACGTGCGGCGCCATAGCTGCCGGGCCATCACCACCAGCACGGGCGACACCGCCGGATATACACCTGGAAAAAGGGAGAACACGAGGCATTCCGCTTGCGTTTGTGCGCCTCATCCCGCGCGTCGGCGCCCCGCGACCGCGCCGACGACCGCGCCCCGCGAGCACTCCCGCGAGCGCCCTGGTGCCAAGTGGGCGCCGGTTTCCATGAGTTGATCACCGTACTGCGGGGCCGCGCTCCCGCCCGCGCCACCAGGACGCAACCACCGGCCGGCTGCGGAGCGCTATGTTCAGGTCATGATGATCACGTATGAGTGGTGCGGTGACTTCGACAACGCGGCTCTCAACGCCCTGCATGCCGAGGGGTTCGACCACCCGCTGGAACAGACCGACTGGCGCGCGAGACTGCTGCGTCACAGCCTCGGCTGGGTCTGTGCGTGGCACGGTGACCACTTGACCGGCTTCGTCAACGTCGCCTGGGACGGCGGAGACCACGCGTTCGTCCTGGACACGGTCGTGGCGCGGCGCAGCCGTTCGGAGGGTGTGGGCTCCGCCCTGGTCAAGGCGGCTGCGGAAGGGGCGCGCGCCGCCGGGTGCGAGTGGCTGCATGTGGACTTCGAAGAGCACTTGCGGTCGTTCTACTTCGACGCCTGCGGTTTCAGGGCGACGGACGCGGGGCTGATCGCCTTGTGAGCGGGCGGCGGCAGGTCACAGGAAGTACAGCCTGTTCAGGGTCACTTCCTGGGCGGGCTCCGAGGTGAGCGAGGAGCCGTCGAGGGTGACCGTGCCGGTGTCGGGGGCGACGCGGACCTCGGCCGTCCTGTCGTTGTGGACCATGGTGTGCGGGCCGATGCCGCGCGTTCCGCGTACGCCCACGCGGCGGCGACGGGTGGTCAGGCGGTCGTGGCCGTCCTCGGCCGCAGCGCGGCTCACGAACGCGACGGAGAGGTCAGCGGCCGTGGAGCCGTGGGCGCCGAGTTGCGGGCCCAGTACCAGGGGTTGCGAGGTGTCGACTGACGCGTTCGGGTCGCCGGTGACGCCCCAGGCGGGGAAACCGGACTTGAGCACCAGTTCGGGCTTGGCGCCGAAGCGGTCGGGGCGCCACAGGACGATGTCGGCCAGCTTCCCCGGTTCCAGGGAGCCGATCTCGTGTGCGAGGCCGTGCGCGAGAGCCGGGTTGACGGTGAGCTTGGCGATGTAGCGCAGGGCCCTGTCGTTGTCGTGGCGTGGGTTGGCGGCGCCGAACTGGACCTTGTTCCTCGCCGCCATCGCGAAGGTCCGCCGTACCGTCTCCCCCGCACGGCCCATGCCCTGTGCGTCGGACGAGGTGATGGGGATGACGCCGAGGTCGTGCAGGACACCCTCGGCGCCCATCGTGCCCTCGCGGATGCGGTCGCGGGCCATGGCGTCGTCACCTGGCCTGCCGGGGTCGAGCTGGTGGACGGCCATGATCATGTGCAGGTGCTCGGCGACGGCGTCCCGGCCGAACGGCAGGGTCGGGTTCGTCGAGGAGCCGATGACGTTGGCCTCGCCCGCGAGGCGCAGCACGTTGGGTACGTGCCCGCCGCCGCAGCCCTCGATGTGGAAGGCGTGGATGGTGCGCCCCTCCAGCACGGCGAGGGTGTCCTCGACGGACAGGCACTCGTTGAGTCCGTCCGTGTGCAGGGCGACCTGGACATCGTGCTCCTCGGCGACACGCAGTGCGGTGTCCAGGGCCCGGGTGTGCGCGCCCAGGTCCTCGTGGACCTTGAAGCCGCTGGCCCCGCCCTCGACCAGGGCCTCGGTCAGCGGCGCGGTGCCGGAGGACGAACCACGGGCCAGGAAGCCGATGTTGACGGGCCAGGCGTCGAAGGCGTTGAACGCGTGCCGCAGCGCCCAGGGCGAGTTGACGCCGACGCCCCAGACGGGACCGAACTCCTGGCTGATGAGCGTGGTCACGCCGGAGGCGAGCGAAGCCTCCATGATGCGCGGCGACAGCAGATGCACATGGGTGTCGACGGCG
Source organism: Streptomyces iconiensis (assembly GCF_028657195.3). Classification (GTDB taxonomy): domain Bacteria; phylum Actinomycetota; class Actinomycetes; order Streptomycetales; family Streptomycetaceae; genus Streptomyces; species Streptomyces iconiensis. The sequence continues at coordinate 46,855 of NZ_JANCPR020000021.1, read as the reverse complement.
CCCGCCGTGGCGATCAGTCCCTCGCCGGGGACGATCGCTGTGCCGGTGCCGACGACCACGTCGACCCCGTCGACGGTGTGCGGGTTGCCCGCGCGGCCGACGGCGACGATGCGGCCTTCCCGTATGCCGATGGACACCTTGCGGATGCCGAGCACGGCGTCGATGACGAGGACGTTGCTGATGACGACGTCACAGGTGTCGCGGACGGAAGCGGCCCGCAGGTGCATACCGTCGCGGGCCGTCTTGCCGAAGCCGACGAGGAACTCCTCGCCCGGCTCGGCCGAGTCGTGCTCGACCTCGATGAGCAGCCCGGTGTCCCCGAGTCGCACGCGGTCGCCACGGCGGGGGCCGTGCGTGGAGATGTGGTCGTGCGCTGAGGTGCGGTCGTGCGCGGAGAGGTGGTCATGCGCGTGGTCGTGGTGGTGGGCTTCGGAACTCATGAACGGCCTTCCGGTGTGTCGAGTGAACGGCCTTCCGGTGTGCCGAGGTCGAGGTAGCCGCAGGCGCGGGCGCGTTCGAGGGCCTGTTCACGGGCGCCCGGCGCGTCCAGCGGGCCGTCCACGAGCCCCGCGAACCCGATCGCCACGCGCTCGCCCCTGACGGGGGTCAGCTCGACCTCGCGGGTCTCCCCCGGGCCGAACCGCAGGGCCGCGCCCGCCGGAAGCGCGGCCCTGCACCCGTAAGCGGCGGCCCTGTCGAAGCGCAGCCGCGGGTTGACCTCGAAGAAGTGGAAGTGCGAGGTGACGCTGACGGGCACGGTCGCGGTGTTGGTCACCGGGATCGTCAGCGTGTCCGTGAACCGCCGCGTGGGCGCGTCGGCCCCGGGCAGTACGGCGCCGGGTGCCGCTTCGCCGTGGTGGCCGCCACCGATGGGGTCGGTCACCACGACCAGCCGGGTGCCGTCGTCGAACACGGCCTCCACCTCGACCTCGGTGACGACGTCCGCCACTCCGGCCAGCACGTCGTCGGGGCCGAGGACGGAACGGCCCGCCCGCATCGCGTCGGTCAGCCGTGCACCGTCGCGCGCACTCTCGCACACGGTGTCGGCGATGAGCGCGGTGGCCTCGGGAACGTTGAGCCGCAGGCCACGGGCACGGCGCGCACGGGCGAGTTCGGCGGTGGTGAACAGCAGAAGCCGATCGCGTTCACCGGGGGTCAGACGCATGGGTCAGAAATCCTCTCGGGTCGTCGGGGCGTCGAGGCGCCCGGCCGTCGGGCCACCGGGCCACCGGGCCGCCGGGTCGCCGGGCCACGGGGAGGGACGGCGGAGCGGGGCCGGAACGGACGGAGGTACGCGCGGAGTTCATGGCCTGGCCGCCGGCTGCTGCTGCGTGATGCAGTGGATTCCGCCTCCCGCGGCGAAGACCGGGCGGGCGTCGAGCATGACGATCCGCCGGCCCGGATACGCGTCGGTGAGGATCTCCCGGGCCTGCTCGTCGCGCGGGTCGTCGAAGCCGCAGGCGATCACGGCGCCGTTGACGACGAGATGGTTGATGTAGCTGTGGTCCACCCAGCCGTACGCGTCGCGCAGGACCGTGGGCGCGGGCATCTCGGTGATCTCCCACGCCGTGCCGCGCACGTCCTTGCTGTCGCGCAGGACATCGAGGATCTCGCGGGTGAGGGCGTGGTCCGGATGCGCCGGGTCCGGCTGGGTGTGGACGAGAAGCCTGCCGGGCGAGGGGATGGTGGCGAGGAGGTCCACATGCCCGCGCGTACCGAGCCGCTGGGCGTCGCGGGTCAGGCCGCGCGGCAGCCAGATGACGTGCTCGGCGCCGATGGTGCGGGCGAGTTCGGCCTCGACGGCGGCCTTGTCGTATCCGGGATTGCGGTACGGGTCGAGCTGTACGGTCTCCGTCACCAGGGCCGTGCCGAGCCCGTCGACGTGGATGCCACCGCCCTCATTCACGAGCGGCGAGGGCACGCTACGGGCTCCCGACAGGCCGCTCACCGTACGGCCCACGTGGGCATCGCGCTCCCAGCTCGCCCACTCCTGCCGGCCCCAGCCGTTGAACACCCACTCCACGGCGCCGAGGCGGCCGTCCTCGTCCAGTACGAAGCTGGGGCCCGTGTCGCGCAACCAGGCGTCATCGAGGGGCACTTCGACGAGGTCGATGTCGTCGGTCAGCCACTTGCGGGCGATGCCAAGGTCGGCGGGGTCGACGAGCATGGTCACGGGTTCGAACCGCGCGATGGCGAGGGCCACCCCCGACCAGGCACGCCGCGCCTCGTCGGCGGTCTCCAGCCCCTCGCCGATGTACGAGGAGCTGGGGGGAAAGGCCATCCAGACGCGTTCCTGGAGAGCGGTTTCCGAGGGCATCCGCCAGTTCATTCGGTTCCTTTCAAGGGCGCCGGCCGGGCCGGTCGTGCCGTGGGGTGCCGTGGGTGCCGGCCGGGCCGTTGGTGCCGCCCTGCCGTGCCGTTGGGTGCCGGGCGGGCAGTGGCGCGTTGCTGTCCGTATCGCCGCGCGTGCCGTCGTGGCGCGTAACGCCTCACATGCGGGCGGCGATCGCGCGCCGTCCCAGGAGTGCGTAGGTTCCGGCCGCCACGAGGATGCCGACGGGCAGGGCCAGGTCGATGCCGTTCAGCGCCGCGGCGATCGGGCCCGTGTAGAGGGTGTTCACACACAGCGCCGCCGTGCCTGAGCCGGTCAACAGGGCTGTTGCGCCTGCCCAGTTGACGCCGCCGGTGAACCAGTAGGGGCTGCTCGGTGACTCGTCCGTCAGCGCGGGTCCGTCGTAGCGGTTGCGGCGCAGCAGGATGTCCGTCGCGTAGATGGACATGGCGGGGCCGAGCAGGACGACGGTCAGCTGGAGGACGTTGTTGATGGTGTCGAGGAGGTTGGAGACCAGAAGCCCGTAGAGGGTCAGGGAGGCGGCGGCGACGCCGTCGAAGAGGACGCTCACCGACCGCCGGATGCGGACGCCGACGGACTGGAGTGCGAGCCCGGCGCTGTAGGCGGTGAGCGCGTTGATGGCGATCGTGCCAAGGACCAGGGCGAGCAGGAAGACCGGTACGAACCAGCGGGGCAGCAGCTTCTCCAGCGCGGTCCGCGGGTCGCTCATGTCGACGACGGTGGCGGCGAGCGCGCCCACGACGCATACGAAGGTGCTGGGCAGGTAGGCGCCGAACGCGGTCCAGCCGGCGATCGACTTCGCGGAGGTCGTGCGGGGCAGATAGCGCGAGAAGTCGGCGCTGGTGGTGTAGGACAGCGGGCCTGCTGCGATCAGGGTGACGCCGGCTATGAGGGTGGCCCACAGCCCGGTGCCGGACAGCGGTTGCGCGGGGACGTAGGAGAAGTCGGCGTGCCCGATCACGCTGACGGCGACGACGGCGAAGGCGGCGGCGAGTACGAGGGAGATCGGAAGGTAGAGCTTGATGATCAAGCCGTGCCCGAACACGCCGATGACCAGCGTGAGCGCGGCGATGACCAGCACCACGGCGATCCGTACGGGGGTGGTGGCCGCGATGCCCACCCGTTCGACCAGGGAGAACGCCGCGGTCGCCGCAGCGGCGAGGTTGAGCGCGAAGTAGCAGACGGACATCATCCAGCCGATGACCGCGTTGTTCACGCGGTTTCCGCGGATGCCGTACATGGCGCGGGTGATCACTTCGCTGGGGGTGCCGGATGCCGGGCCCGAGACGGCGAGCAGCCCTGTGAGCCCCCAGAACAGGTTGCCGATCACGATCACGGCGACGGCCTGCCACAGGTTGAGGCCCATGAGGACCACGGCGCCGCCCACCAGCAGGCTCAGGTAGTTGACGTTCCCCGCAGCCCAGACGGAGAACAACTCGCGGGCTTTGCCATGCCGTTCCCGGTCGGGAATGCAGTCGATGCCGTGCGCCTCGATGCGGCCCGCTCCACCCGGGCCGGGCTGCGCACTGTCCGCTTCGGCACCGTCCGGGTACGGGTCGGGAATGGTGGCAGTCATAGTCCCCTCCGGGTGCTGGGTAGTTACCCGCCTGCCTTGCTTATTGGGCGCACACTCAATAGCATCCGCGGTATGCCGTCAAGCGTTCCGCGCAAGCGAATCCGTAAGTCACCTGCCGAAAGACGTGCGGAAATCGTTGAATCTGCCGCCGCTGTCGCACTGAATGAGGGGTTGGAGTGCATCACCCTCCGGCGGATCGGCGAACAGCTCGACGTCCGGCCCGGGTTGATCAGCCACTACTTCCCCGCCGTGGACGAACTGGTCGCCGAGGCGTTCACCAGCGCCGCGAGCGGTGAACTCGACGTACTGCTGCCGCCTGCCAGGTCAGGGGACAGTCCCGTCCTGCGGCTCACCCGGTTCTTCACAGATGCGACGGGCGAGGCGTACAACGACATCAGTCGACTCTGGATCAACGCCCGCCACCTCAGCCGCTACCGGCCCCCGCTGCGGGAGCGGGTCGCCGCCCAGGAGGCCGCGTGGCGCGAACGGCTGGCGGAGCTGATCCAGGAGGGCGTCGCCGAGGGCGAGTTCCGTACCGACGATCCGTACGTCGCCGCGATCCGGATCATCGTGGTGATCGACGGCCTCGCCGCGTACGTCAACACCGGCACCGCCGGCCACCCGCCCACGGTCTCCCGCATGGCCGCGACCACCGCCGAGAGCGAACTCGGCCTCGCGGCCGGCACGTTCGCCCTGGCGGGCGGGCCCGGCGCTGCGGGCGGGCCCGGTGCGCCTGCTGCCGGTCGGCCCGGTGCTGCGAGTGGGCCCGCGCCCGGTGGGCCCGTTCCGGCTGGTGGGTCCGCGCCTGATCGACCCAGTGCCGGTGGGCCCGTTCCGGCTGGTGGGTCCGCGCCTGGTCGGCCCGCTGCCTCCAGTGGGCCCCATGCGGCCGGTGAGCCCGCGCCTGATCGGCCTGCTGCTGCGAGTGGGCCCAGTGCCAGTGGGCCCGCTCCGGCTGGCGGGACCGCGCCTGGTCGACCCGCTGCCTCCAGTGGGCCTGCTGCCGCCGGTGAGCCCGCGCCGGGTCAGCCCCATGCGGCCGGTCGGCCCGCTGCGGGCGGTGGGCCCAATGCGGGCGGTGGGCCCAATGCGGCTGGCGGGCCCGGCACTTCCGCTCCCGGCGGCCGTCCCACCGGCCCCGGCGAAGCCGCCCCTTCCGCCGACGAGTCCACCAGCACCGGTTGTTGATCCACCGCGCCGGTCGGCGCGCGCTCGGTCCGGGGGGCCAACGGGGGTGCGCCCCGGCACCCAGCGGTACCGAGGCACTGCCGGCGGTGCCCCGTAGCACCGGCGGGGCCCCGCAGCACCAGCGGCCCCCGCGTCGAGCAGTCCGCCGCACGAACTGACCAGTCCACTCAAGGAGGCACTGTGCACGCCAGTCTCGTTCTGCTTTCCGCCCGTCTGCTCGATCCGGCCACCGGCGACTTCCTGCCGGACACGGCCTTGGCCGTCTCCGGGGGGCGGGTCTCGGCCCTGGGCGACGACCGCGAGGTACGCGCGCTCGCGAACGCCTCGACGACGGTCGTCGACCTCGGCGGAGCCGTTGTCACCCCCGGCCTCGTGGACGGGCACCTCCACCCCGTCCACGGCGCCGAACTCACCCACGGACTCGACCTGTCGGGTTGCGGCGACCTCGACGCGGTGCGCGAGGCACTGGCCCGTGAGGTGCGTACGCTCGCGCCCGGCGACTGGCTGCACGGGTGGGGGCTCGACCCGAACGTCTTCGGTGAGCGTGCCGTGGAGACCGCCGCCTTCGTGCCCGTACTCGACGGCGTACCCGCCCTGCTCCGGCTCTTCGACGCGCACTCGATGCTGGCGTCCCCGCGTGCCCTCGAACTCGCGGGCGTCGACGGGCCGCGGACCTTCGACCAGGCGGCCGAGGTGGTCTGCGACGACGCGGGACGGCCCACCGGGCTGCTCCTGGAGGACGCCGCCTGCGCACTCGTCGAACGCGCGGCGCCGCAGCCCACGTACGAGGAGCGCCGCGCCCTCCTCTCCACCGCGCTGCGCGGCATGGCAGCCGCCGGGATCACCGGAGGCCACGCCATGGACGCGGGGGGCGACAGCCTCGCGTTCTACGCCGAACTCGAAGCGGCGGGAGAACTTCCGGTGCGGCTGCGGGTCGCGCCCTGGTGCCAGCCGGGCGCCGACCCCGACGCGCTGCGCGCGCTCATCGCGCAGCAGGGCGCAGGGGGCGGGCTGTGGCGGACCGAGGGCGTGAAGCTCTTCATGGACGGCACCATCGACAACGGCACAGCCTGGCTGGAACACCCCGACTGTCACGGCGAGTCGGCGCACGCCTTCTGGCCGGACCCGGAGGACTACACCCGGGTCGTCGGAGCGCTCCACAGGGCCGGGGTGCCCACGGCCACGCACGCGATCGGTGACGCGGCCGTGCGGCACGCGCTCGACTCCGTCGAGAAGGCGCTCGCTGAGGGAGGCGGCGAGGGCCGCGGGGCCCGGCACCGGATCGAGCACATCGAGACCGTGCCGGACGACGCCCTGCGCCGCTTCGCGCAGCTCGATGTCGTCGCGTCCATGCAGCCCACGCACTGCTGCGACTTCACGCGCGCCGACCACACCGACAACTGGTCCCGGCGGCTCGGCGAGGAGCGTGCCGCACGTGCCTGGCGCTGCCGTGACCTGTGGGACGCGGGAGCCACGGTCGTGCTCGGCTCCGACTGGCCCATCGCCCCCTACCCCCCGCTCGCCGTCATGGCGGGAGCCCGCCACCGCCGCCCCTCCCGCGCGCTCACCGAGCCGCCGCACGGGCCCGAGCAGGCGCTGACGGCGCTGGAGGCCCTCCAGGGCATGACGCTGGGCCCGGCACGCGCGGCAGGCGAGGAGCACGAGGCGGGCCGCCTCGCCGTCGGCCACCGCGGCGACCTCACCGTATTCGCCGACAACCCGCTCACCACGCCGGCCACCGAACTGCCCGAACTCCCCGTCCTGCTCACGGCGGTCGACGGCCGGCCGACCCACCGCCACCCGAGCCTCTGACGTCCACGCCCAGCACCGCCGGCGGAACCGGACTCCGCTGGTGAGCGCGCACATGCTGCACACCGTCGCGGACGCGGATCAACTCGTGGGTCCCGGCACCGGCCGATGACCGGCGGGGCGCGTCTGAGACATTCGGATCTTGCGAGCGAGCACCTGTAGCGAGTTCTCCTCGCGAGCACTGTCGACGAGCACCTACGAGGAGACGCCATGACCATCGGAGTCCGGCCGTTCCGTCCCGGCGATGCCCCGCGCGTGGCGGAGATCGTCCGACGCTGTCTGCGGGAGGTGAACAGCCGTGACTACCCGGCTCACATCATCGACAAGATGTGCGCGCACTTCACGGCCGAGCGGTTCACCGAACTGTCCCGCAGCCGCCTCATCTCCGTGGCCGAGGACACCAGGGTCCTCGGCACCGTCTCCCGGGAAGGCAACACGATCTACTCGATGTTCGTCGACCCCGACCTGGCCGGACGGGGAATAGGCCGCCAACTCATGGAACACATCGAAGCCGAGGCCGCACGCGACGGCTTCGGTCACATGGAGACCGGCGCCAGCATCACCGCGCACCACTTCTACCTCAAGCTCGGCTACACCGATGTCCGGGAGACAGAGACCGAGTTCGGCTTCAACTACATCCTCCACAAACCCCTCGCCCACCCCTGAACCGCCCCGGCCCCCCGCCACGGAAGTCGCGCCCCACAAGAGCCGCGGGTCGGTAACACATGCGGCTCCGCCGCACGGGCGCGCGACCGCAGCGCGCCGGATCTGACGTCGTCGCGGGTAACGACGGTTGCGGCGCGATGAGTTCGCGTGTCGGCGGTCAGGAGTCGGGGCGGTCCGCGAGGGAGCGCCAGCAGGTCCCGGCACGCACAGCCGTCTCAGAACGGAGACCATCTGCGGCCCTTCCCCCCACTACCCAGGCGTGAGCAGCAGGACTACCCAGGCGTGAGCAACAGGGCAAGCGGGCGTTGGCCGGGAGACGGCGCCCCCCGCCTGGCCCGGGCCCCTGGCCTACAGCCCCGAGCAGCAGCTCACCGTCGTGGCCGCGACCGGCGACCCGTTCATCGACAGCCCGTCCATGGGCAGCTCGGCCCAGACGGTCACCCAGACCAAGGAGGACAACCAGATCTTCACCGACGACGGCGGCACCGACAAAGAGTGACCGCCCGCCGCTGGGATGCCGGCCGACGTCGAGAGGTGGGCGCCGGCCGAGGCCAGCGCGGGTTTCGGTGGCGTGCTGTCCGCTCTGTCCTGCACATGGGTCAACCGCCCGCGCGCCAACGCCGCCGCCGGGTCCGGGCCCCGCGCGCTGGCCGAGGCAGCGCGGTGCGGCCTGCGTATTCCGCTGACCATGGTGACCAACGACCCGGCCGCGGCCAGGAGATTCGTGGCCTCCCTGCCCGGCGGCCTCGCCGCCTACAAGAGCGTCGGCGGCGGCCCACCACCCACGGGGGCAGGACGTACGCCTCGTGGACATCGAAGGTCTGCGCGGATGAGATCACCGAAGCGGTGGCTGCGACGGCGCACCACTTCTCCGAGTGGATCGACAAGGCGTACGAGGTACGGCTCACCGCCGTGGACGGCCATCTGTTCGCCGCCGAGATCCATACCCATTCCCCAGCCGCGAGCATCGACTTCCGCCGCGACTACGGCGCCTGCACCTACAGAGTGTGCGAGGTGCCCGAGACGGTGGCGCGCGGCGCCGGCGCCCTCGTGGGATTCTTCGAACTCCGGTACGCGGCCCTGGACTTCCTCGTTGGTGATGACGGGGCCTGGCACCTGGACATCGACCCCGACCTCACCGCCGCCGCCAGCCGGCGCCTGCACTCCACCTGCTACACACATCAATCGCTCAATGCTGCGGGCCCGGATGGCCTGCCCCTTCATGTCACGATCGGCGTACGACATGCGGTAGGCCCTGGCGGTCACTTCGTCCTCCCGAACTCCCCCAGGAGAGGCCCCCCGGCAAGCTTGCGACCGACCCCTCCGTACAGGGAGACCTCCTTGCGCGGCCCGACCTCGGGTGCCTCGGGGCGCCATTGTGGGCAGGAGACGACGCCGGGTTCGACCAGTTCGAGGCCGTCGAGGAACCCGGCCACCTGTTCGGGACTGCGGGGTACGTAGGGGACGGCGCCGCTGCGGTTGTAGCCCTCCAGTGCCTTCACGTAGAGGGGGTCCGTGTTGGTGCCGTCCCGTACCGCCAGGTGGCTGCCGGGCGGGAGGTCCCGCATCAGGCGCCGTACGATCGCGCGTGCCTCGTCGTAGTCGGACACGTGCGCGAGGATGCCCATCAGCATCACCGCGACCGGCTTGTCCAGGTCCAGGGTGGGTGCTGCGGCCTCCAGGATCTTCTCCGGCTGCCGCACATCGGCCTCGACGTAACGGGTCGCGCCCTCCCGGGTGCTGGTGAGCAGGGCGTGCGCATGGGCGAGGACCAGGGGGTCGTTGTCCACGTAGACGATGCGGGACCCGGGAGCCACGCGCTGTGCGACCTCGTGGGTGTTGTCCACGGTCGGCAGCCCCGTACCGATGTCCAGGAACTGCCGGATGCCGGCTTCCCCCGCGAGGTACCGCACCGTGCGGCCGATGAAGTGCCGCCCCACGCGCGCGAGGGTGGTCATGCCGGGGAAGACGTCCTGTACCTTGTCGCCCGCCAGCCGGTCGGCCTCGTAGTGGTCCTTGCCGCCGGTCCAGTAGTCCCAGATCCGCGCCGAATGCGCCACCGTGGTGTCGATCCGTTCGCCCGTGTCCGCCCTGTCGGGACTGTCGGTCATGCGCCCTCGCCCTCCCATGCTTCGTTCAGCTGTTCTCGCCCCCACAACCTAGGAGCGTTGCCCGCCTCGCGCGACGCCCTCGCCCACGCGCCCTGCCCGGTGGCGGATCAGACCGGTGGCGGATCAGGCCGCGCCCGGGAGCGGGTCGATCAGGTCGCGGGGAGCGACAGGGTGCCGTACAGCGTCCAGTGGTCCGAGAGGCCGGAGGTGGCGGATACGGAACAGCGGCTGAAAGAGGCCGAGTTCGGGCCGAAGAGGTAGTCCAGCTTCCTGGTGGGCACCCCACCGCTGCCGTTCGCGGTCGGGGCACCCGTACGCGGCGCGTCCGGGCTCTTCTGGTCGCATTCCAGGTAGCGGTCGTACACGGGGTTCAGCGCATCGCTGGGCCCGCCCTTGTCCACGTCGGCCTCCGGGTAGGGCGGGACGAGGTTCATGTCGCCGCCGAAGACCGGGCGGTAGCCGCGCGCTGCCCAGCCGTCGGCCAGCTTGCGCAGTTCAACGGCCTGCGTGCGGCGTACGCTCCCGTCCTCGTCGTCGTACCCCTTGCCGGCGCTGAGGTGCCCGGTGCACGCCATCACGGCGCGCGAAGGCAGCGCGGCGCACAGTGCGGTGCGCTGTTCCTTGTCCGAGGGAGAGGTGAAGTCGAAGCGCTGGTACCACACGTTGTCATCGGGAACGGCGAGGGCGACGCCGTAAGCACCGCGGTCGAGCTTGCCGCCCTCGGGCCCCGCCATCTTGCACTGCGTCTGGATGAGCGGACCGCCCTCGCGGCGGTGGATCGGCGCGAACCTGACGTTCCAGCCGCGGCCGGTCGACTCCTCCAGCATCTCCTCGACGCGCTTGGCGTGCTTCTCGCAGAACTCCTGGAAGAGGACGACATCGGGCAGCCCGCCGCCCTGCGGGTCCTTGAGCCGCCCCTTGATCTGGGAGTTCAGCTCCTTGTACCCGGCCAGTCGGTTCGTCCAGTGGCAGTTCGTGTTGTTGGCGCACACGTTCCACGTCATCACGTTGAGCGCGCCTGCCGGGGCCGAACGGGGCGCGGGCGGGCTGTCGTTGGCCGTCCCCCGCACCGGCACCAGCGCGAACTGGGCCCGCTGTCCCGGCGCGGAAGACCTGGCGGCGAGGGTTCCGTCGTCGCCGACATCGACGTACTCGCGCTCATGGCCGGTGGCCACCGACTTGAACGTCACCTGATAGGCGCCGTCCGACAGCTTCGTGAAGTCCGGCTGGAACTGCTGCCAGCTGCCGAGCGTGCCGCCGCGTGCCCTGAGCATCCCCTTGCGGTCGTCCGCGTCGGAGAACTCCGCCGTGGCGAAGAAGCCGGTGGAGGCGGAGCGCAGGCCCATGGTCCTCGCGGCGTGATTGGTGTGCAGCGTGAACCGCTCCCCCGCACCGGCGCTGTCCGCGCGGGCGCGCAGCCGCCATTCGTACTTGCCGCTGTCCTCCATCTCGACGGAGACGTACTTGCCGTTGGACAGCGACTTGAGAGCCCACTTCTGCCCCGCCGACTTGGCCACGGCCTCCGCGTCCGCCGAGACCTCCGTGGCCTTGCCCGCCGCCGCAGAAGGCACCGACAGGACAGCCATCAACCCGCAGAACGCCAGGAACAGACACAGAATGCGCCGCATGATCCCCCTTTTTCACACAAGCTCACCATGAGCGGACATCATACGGAGCACCACCACCCGCGCCTCTCCCCCGCAGGTCACCGGCCACTCGCCACCGGCCGTCCCCGGTCAGGGGGTTGTGCGGGTGCCGGGGGTGGGGACGTCGGCGGCTATGCGGCGGATGACGGAGGGGAGGTCGAGCTGGGGGCGTACGCCGGTGTGGTGGACGAGGCGGGTGATGTCGGCCCGGGTGTGGGGGACCTCGTCGGTGCGGGCCTCCACCACCTCGACCTCGGGCCGTGTGCCGGTCACTTCGGCGATGGCGGCGACGGCCTCGCTCAGCCGGCGCGGGCTGCCGGTGCCCACGTTCACCACGTCGTCGACCCCGCGTTCGGCGAGGGCCATCAGCGCGCGGGCGACCTCCCGTACGTCGGTGAAGTCGCGGGTCCTGTGGAGCGAGCCGAAGACCGTGAGGGGGCGGTCGGCCACGGCCGCGTGAATCCAGCGGCGCAGGGCCATGTCGTCCCGCTGGCCCTCGCCGACGACGGTGAAGGGCCGTACGACGGTGGTCCGGCCGCAGACGGCCGACCGCTGGCGGCACAGCCGTTCGGCCGCGACCTTGCTGCGCGCGTAGCTGCCGCGCGGCAGCAGCGGGTCGCCCTCCGCGCTGGCACGCGCGCCCCTGCAGCCGCCGTAGACGCTCGACGAGGACGTGAAGACCACGTGTGTCCTGTGCCGCACCCGGGAGAGCAGCCGCTCGGTGGCGAGGACGTTGTCGCGGTGCTGGAGGCGGGCGCTATCCGGGTGCGGATCCCGTACGCCCGCACGTGCCGCCAGGTGGAAGACGGTGGTCGCTTCCGCCAGCGCGTCGTCGATCCGGCCGTCGTCGGCGAGCAGGTCGACCGTCAACTCGGCGACCCCTCCGAGCGGTTCGGGGGGTACGCGGTCGAGGGCCACCACCTCGTGCCCGGCGCCGACGAGTTCGCGGCACAGGACGCGGCCGATGAAGCCGGAGGCACCCGTCACGACCGTGGTCATGAGGTGGCGCAGACGTAGACCCGGTTCGGCCGCCTGGCCTCGGGAACGTCGATCACCTCGACCGACGTGGCCAGTGACCGCAGCAGGTGGTCGAGCGGGCCGGGCGCGTACTGGTTGAGCCACACATAGCCCGAGCCGTCGAGGGCCGGGCGCCGGCTCAGCCGCTCCGGCTCGCTCGGCACGATGAAGAAGCAGAGCACCACATAACGGCGTGCCACACGGAACAGCTCCCGTACGGCCGTCTCGTAGTACGGGAGGTGCTCCAGCACATGCCGGCAGTGGGCCACGTCGAACGAGGCGTCGGGAAAGGCCAGATCCATGACGTTCATCCGGCGCCAGGTCGCCTCGGGCCGCCGCTCGCGGCAGTCGGCGAGCACGCTGTCGCTCATGTCGACGCCCGTGTAGTCGACGGCGAGCCCGGCCCGCCGGAGGTCGTCGTACGTGACGCCCGACATGACGCCGCAATCGAGCAGGCTGAACGACCCGTCGAACAACTCACCCAGTCTCTGTGTCACGACCTGACGTGACGGGTGGTCACCCCGGCCGTCGCTCCGCATGAAGTCCAGATCAGTGGTCCGTGACCACACCGGCCCCGTCAGTTCGACCACGCGTTCCCCCAACTAACGTGCCTCAAGCGCCAGTTGACCCGTCCAGTACACCAGAGAGTGTCCCGGCGGAACAATTGTTGTGTCGCGATCGCGCCAGTGATAGTCATGGCTGCCATGTCTGCTCAAGCGACCGCACCCTTCGACAAGATCGCTGACCGTTACGACAGGAGCAGAGGCGGCGAGGAGCGAGGAGAGCAGTTCGCCGGCGTCATGGACGAACTGCTCGGCGACGGTCCGCTCCTGGAACTCGGCGTGGGCACGGCGCTGGTGGGCGGCGCGCTGGCGCGGCGCGGCCGTGACGTCTGCGGCGTCGATGTGTCGGCGGGCATGCTCGGTTACGCGCGCGACCGGCTGCCAGGCCGGATCGCCCTCGCCGACGTCTGCCGTCTCCCGTTCAAGGACGCCTCGTTCGCGGGCTGTTACGCGGTCTGGATGCTGCACCTGGCCTCCGACGTGCCGACGGCGCTGGCCGCGGTCCGGCGCGTGCTGCGGCCGGGTGGACGGCTGGTGGTCGTCCCCGCGAACAACCGGCCCCGCGAGGACGCGATCGGGCAACTGGTGTACGCCATGCAGGTGCGGCTGCTGGGCGAACGCTCGGACAAGGGCGGCGCCGGAGAACTGCTCAGGCTGGCCGAGAAGTGCGGCTTCACGCAGACGGACAGGCGGGACCTGCCGCAGACCTACCAGCACGCCCCCGCCGCCATGGCGCGCGAGATCGAGCGGCGCAACTTCTCCAGCCTCCAGGACGTGGGCGAGACCGAGTGGCGGGAGATCGTCCAGCCGACGATCGACGCGCTGCGCGCGCTGCCCGAAGCGGAGGTGCCTCGCGACCGCACCACCGTGCACGAGGCGATCGTCCTCGAACCCGCACCGTGAGCCGGGCCTGAGCCGGTCCTCCGCGAGTCCCGGGGCCGATTGCCCGCGGTTGCTGTGAGCCGATGTCCTGCGGGTCCTTCGCCCTTCGGGCGGCGGCTCCCGCGTCACGTCCGTACCGAACGCGCGGTGCCGTCGGGGCCTGAGCCGGGCCACCGGCCGGGCTCCGCCGCCGGCCGGTGCGCGAACTGGGCCGCGTACAGCCGTGCGTAGGGGCCCTTGGTGGCCAGCAGCTCGTGGTGCGTGCCGCGTTCGGCGATCCGGCCAGCTTCCATGACCAGGATGGTGTCGGCGCTGCGCACGGTGGACAGCCGGTGCGCGATCACAAAGCTGGTGCGGCCCCGCCGCAGCGAGGCCATGGCGTCCTGCACCAGCATCTCGGTACGGGTGTCGACGGAGCTGGTGGCCTCGTCCAGCACCAGGATGGCCGGCCGGAGCAGGAAGGCGCGGGCGATGGTGATCAACTGCCGTTCCCCGGCGCTCAGCCCGCTCTCGCCGTCGACGACGGTGTCGTATCCGCCCGGGAGCGTACGGATCAGACGGTCGGCGTGCACCGCGGTGGCCGCGGCGACGACGTCCTCGCGGGAGGCGTCCGGGCGGCCGTAGGCGATGTTCTCGGCGACGGTGCCGCCGAACAGCCAGGTGTCCTGGAGCACCATGCCGATGGTGCGCCGCAGCTCGGCGCGGGGCAGCGTGGTGATGTCGGTGCCGTCCACGCTGATCCGTCCCGCTTCCGCTTCGTAGAACCGCAGGAGCAGGTTGACCAGCGTGGTCTTGCCGGCGCCCGTGTGCCCGACGATCGCGACCGTACGGCCTGGCTCCACCGTCAACGACAGGTCCTCGATCAGCGGTTCGTCCGGCTCGTAGCGGAAGGAGACGGCGTCGAAGACCACCCGGCCGGTGACCGGTGCGGGCAGCGCGGCGGCGGTCACGGGGTCGGGGGGTTCCTCCTCGGCGTCCAGCAGTTCGAAGACGCGCTCGGCCGAGGCAACGGCTGACTGCATCTGTCCCGCGAGGGAAGCGAGCATCGTCACCGGCTGGTTGAACTGCATCACGTACTGGATGAACGCCTGGATGCCGCCGATGGTCAGCGCGCCCGCGGCCACCCGGAGACCGCCGACGACGGCCACCAGCACATAGGTGAGATTGCCGAGGAACGTCGTGGCCGGTGCGATGAGGCCGGAGACGAACTGTGCCCTGACGCTCGCCGCGCGCAGTTCGTCGTTGTGGTCGGCGAGCGTGCGTGCCGTCTCCTCCTGCCGGCCGAAGGCGGTGACCACCTCGTGCCCCGTGTACATCTCTTCGACGTGCCCGCTGAGCGCTCCCGTGGCCGCCCACTGCCGGGCGAACTGCGGCTGGGCCCTGCGGCCGATCGCGCGGGCCGCGAGCACGGTCACCGGGGTGGCGGCCAGTACGAGGGCGGCGAGCAGCGGCGAGATCCGGAACATCATCACGAGCGTGCCGGCGATCAGCAGGAGCGAGCCGAGTACGCGGGCGAAGACGCGCTGGAGGGTCTGGCCGACGTTGTCGATGTCGTTGGTGACGCGTGAGAGCACGTCACCGCGCGAGCGGGTGTCGAAGTGGCGCAGCGGCAGCCGGGAGAGCTTGGCTTCGGTCCGCTCGCGCAGCCGGTAGGCCATGCGCTGCACCACGTCCGCGATCAGCCGTCCCTGTGCCACCTGGAACAGCCAGGCGCAGACGGTGAGTCCGGCCGCGAGCAGCAGGGTGGCGCGCACCGGGGCGAAGTCGATGCCGTCGCCGCGCATCCCGTCGACGACCGTGTCGGTCGCCTCGCCGAGGAGTGCGGGAACGAGGACGGTCATGCCGACGCCTGTCACCGCGAGTGCGGCGATGCCGCCGAGGCGGGTGCTGTCCACGCGCAGGGTCGCGAGGAGGCGCAGCGCGGTGGCGCGGAACGCGACGGCGCCGCGTGCCGGGCGCCCTCGGGTGCTCATACGGCCTCCGGGGAGGTCAGTTGCGAGGTGACGATCTCGGCGTAGACGGGGCTCGCCGCGAGCAGTTCGGCGTGGGTGCCTGTGGCCTCGATCCGGCCCGAGTCGAGGACGGCGATGCGGTCGGCGTCCTGGACCGCTGCCACCCGCTGGGAGACCACGAGCCGGGTGGTGTGGCCGATCTCCTCGTCCAGCGCCGCACGCAGCGCCGCCTCGGTCGCGGTGTCGAGGGCGGAGAAGGAGTCGTCGAAGAGGTAGCAGCGCGGCTTGGCCACCAGGGCGCGGGCGAGGGCCAGCCGCTGCCGCTGCCCTCCGGAGACGGTGCCGCCGCCCTGTCCCACGGCGGTGTCGAGCCCGTCGGGCAGCGCGGCGACGAAGTCACGCGCCTGGGCGACGCCGAGCGCGTGCCACAGCTCGTCGTCGTCGGCCTCTGGGTCGCCGTAGCGCAGGTTGGAGGCGATCGTGCCGGAGAACAGGTACGCGCGCTGCGGCACCAGGCCGACGGCAGCCGCGAGGTCGGAGCGCCGCATGGCCCGTACGTCGGTGCCGTCGAGCGTCACCGTGCCGGAGTCGGCGTCCAGCAGCCGCGCCATGAGGTGGACGAGCGTGGTCTTGCCGCTGCCGGTGGAGCCGACGACGGCGGTGACCTGTCCTGGGCGCGCGATCAGGTCGACGCCGTGCAGCACGGGTTCCTCGGCGCCCGGGTAGCGGAACGTGACGCCGCCCGCGTCGAGTTGGCCCGGTCCGGTCGGCGCGGGTGCCGGGTCGGCGGGTTCCGCGACGGCGGGCTCGGTGCCCAGGACCTCGCCGATCCTGGCGGCGCTGACCTTGGCGCCCGGCGCCATCATGAAGACGGTCATCGCGACCATCACCGAGGCGAGGACCAGCGCCAGGTAGTTCAGGAAGGCGATCAGGGAGCCGAGTTCGAGGTTCCCTTCCGCGATACGGGGCCCGGCGAAGGCGACGACCACGACGGAGGCCAGGGTGGAGATCAGCGTGGCGGTGGCGCCGAAGAACACCTGGAGCCGCCCGGCGCGTACGGCCGCCGCCGCGAGCCCCGTGTTGGCCTCGGCGAACCTGCGCCGCTCGTGGGCTTCCCGTACGAACGCCCTGACGACCCTGGCGCCGGTGATCTGCTCGCGCAGCACCCGGTTCACCGAATCGAGGCGCTGCCGCATCGCCCTGGTGTGCGGCACCATCCGGCTGATCACGAAGCCGATGACGGCCACCAGCAGCGGGATGTCCACGATCAGGACGAGGGAGAGCGGTACGTCCTGCGCGAGCGCGAGCACGATGCCGCCGAGCCCCGTCAAAGGCGCGGCCAGCGACAGCGTCAGCGCGGTGAAGACGAGCATCTGCACCTGCTGGACGTCGTTGGTCGTACGGGTCAGCAGGGAGGCGGGCCCGAACCTGGCCATCTCGCGGCCCGAGAAGCGCTGTACGCGGGCGAAGACCTGGGCGCGCAGCCCGTGCCCGACGCTCATGGCGATCCGCGCCCCGAGGTGGACGGCTGCGGCGGCGGAGCCGATCTGCACCAGGGTCACGGCCAGCATCAGGCCGCCCTGGCGCAGCACGCGGCCGGTGTCGCGGGTGAGGACGCCGTGGTCGATGACGTCGGCGTAGAGCGTCGGCAGCAGCAGCAACGCGAGCGACTGCGCGGCCTGCACGGCGACGAGCGCGGCGAGGCCGGCGCGGTGTGCGCCGAGCGGGCCGCGCAGCAGAGGGACCAGCGCGGGTGGCCGCGCGTTCCGTGTCCCGGTCGGCATGTCCGGTCCGTCCCCTCGTCCGGTGGTGTCGTCCTGTTCGCCCTCGGCGGGGCCGCTCGGCTCCGCCTCTCAGAATGTAGGGGTCACGCGGCGCGTGGGGCGGGAGTTCGCGCGCTGCCGGCCGGGAGCGCCCGTATACGTGCGGGGCCCGCGCCTCTCCGTATACGGGGCCGCATACGGGGCCGCGCCTCTTGACAGCCGATTTCCGCCGCCCCAACCATGAATGCGCCGACGGGACCGACCGAGAGCACCCGAAAGGGACTCCATGCACGTCGATGCGGGGCAACTGCGAACCTACGTGGTCAATCTGCCGCGGCGCCGGGACAGACGTACGCACATGGAAAGCGAGGTGCCCGCCGCGCTGCGTCCCCTCTACACCTCCGACATGGACCGGAATTTCGACGGGCGTGAGTTGAACGCGGCGGCGCTGCGGCAGGACGGATACGGCTTCTTCGACTGGCATCTGACCTCGCCCGAGGTGACCAACGCGTTCTGGAAGAGGCCCATGAAGTACGGCGAGGTGGGCTGCGTGCTCGCCCATCTGGCCTGCTGGCAGGACGCCGTGGCCTCGGACGCGTCGTTCTTCCTGGTCCTGGAGGACGATGTGTGCCTCCCTCCGCTTTTCGTCGACCGCCTTCTCGCGGGTATCGGCACCCTTCTCGAACGGCACCCGAAGGCCGGCCTTCTCTATTTGCTGCGGTTCCCGGAGGAACCGGAGCGCGAAAGGGAAGCGGGCCCGGGTTTCGTCACCGCCGGCTTCAGCTATTGGACGTGTGGCTATGTTCTGAGCAGGGAGGCGGCGGAGAAGTTCCTGGGGGCCGGACTTCCGCAGGCGCTCATACCCGTGGACGAGTTCCTGCCCGCGATGTACATGGACCATCCCCGCGAGGACGTACGCAGGTGCTTCCCGCGCCGGATCTCCGCCTTCGCCTTTTCCCCGCCCCTGTTGGCACGCCTTTCGCGCCGTGTGGTGGGCAGCGACACCCGCGAGTCCGAGGTCATGGAGAGCTGACGGCAAACGGGAGCCGACGGCGCGTGGCGAGCCGGCGGCACGACGGGCACGCGGGGTCCGGGGAGACCGTGGCAACTCACCGTGGCAGCTCCGGGTCACGGGGAGCCGGTGGGGAGGGGCGCGAAGAGCCTCGTTCTTCCGTGTGGCTTCACGAGCAGCAGCCCGCGCCCGTCGAGGTCTTCCTCGAACACCTCCGCGAATCTCCACCCGCGGGCCGCTTCCGCCAGCGCGGCCCGCGTGGGCGCCGCTTCCCCCCAGGTGCCGTAGAGCTTGGCGCGGGAGCAGCATACGGGGTTGAGCCCTCTGTTCAGCACCGCCTCCCACACCGCGAGCGCGACGCCCGGGGTGTGCGGGGACCGGTAGTCGTCGAAGGCGGCGATGCCCGGGCCCCCGGTGAGCACGTCCTCGGCGAGGCCGATGTCGGCCCGCACCTTGCCGTACTGGTGCGAGGCGTCGACGTGTACGAAGCGGCATGCCCCCGAGAGGCCACGGGTGTGTACGAGCGAGGTGTCGCCCTTGATGACCGTCGGCGGGGTCGCGTGGAACCTCCGGTAGTTGGCGAGGAAGGCGTCTTCGGTGACGCCCGTGTAGAAGCGCTCGTTCTCCCGCTGATTCGCACGCGTCGAGGCGTCGTCCCCGAACAGGTCGCAGACGAACAGCCGCTCACCCTCGCGCAGGTGACCGCCGAGGAGGATCGCGCTCTTGCCCATGTAGGCGCCCAGTTCCAGCAGATGGCCGCGTACGCCGCTCTTGCGCTGATGCTCAAGGAACCACGCGAACAGGACCTGGTCCAGGGGGTCGAACCAGCCCTCGACGGTGTCCAGGGAAGCGGCGGAGGGATCGGCGTGCTCGTTCACGGGATGTCGGCCTCCTCGGCAGGGCGCCCACCCGGCTTCGCGTCGGCGCCCACCCGGCGCCTACCGGCTCCTTCCATGCGAGCACGCGGCGCTTGGGCCCCTCAAGACACGGACCGCCACGGCCTGAGCCCGGGGTACGGGGTACGAGCACGGGGCACGCGGGCGCCCGGCCGGGGTCACGGCGGCGGATCAAGAGATGCCGCCTTCCGACTACCGCGGCAGGGCGGCGGCTGAGACCATGACCGCCGCGCCAGGTACTGCTGCCTCCACGAGAGCGGTCGCTCCATGGACATCTTCGCCGATCACAGCTCCGCCGACGCCACTCCCCTGCTCGCACGCACCGTGGCCGAGCGCCCGCTGCTCAGATCGCGCAGCGGCCTCTACGTCTATTCCGCCGCACACGCCGACAGCGTGCTGACGGGCCCCTCTCTCCTGAGCACGAGGAAGGCACGCGCGCTGGACTCGGCCGGTCCGTACGAGCGGCATCTGTACCGCAGCACGCGGGAGTTCTTCGCCAAGTGGCCCGTGTTCTCGGACGGTGACCACCACGACCGTGTACGGCAGGCCGTCGTACGGGGCCTCGGGCAGCTCAGGACGGCCCGTCTGCGTGCCACGTGGGAAGCGTCGGCCACGCGGCGGCTCGCCTCGCTGCGGGGCACGTCGTTCGACTGGATGGAGGGTGTCGCGCGCCCGCTGGCGCGGGAGGCCGTTGCGGCCGTTGTCGGCGACAGCGCTGACGAACTCATCCAGCTGGGCTCCCTGTTGATTCACGACCTGGCGACACCCGCATTGGACCGGGACCGGGCCGAGAGCGCGCTGGCCGCTGTCGCCGGGCTCCGGGACTGGCTGGATGACGGGATACGCAGGGGCCACGCGGCCGGCTCGCCCTTCCTCGGAGAGCTGGCAGCGCTGTGGCACACGGAGGGCTACGGCCCCGACGCGGCAACCGCTGCCCTGGCGCAGGTCGTCACCGGCGCCTACGACCCCGTGGTGTCGACCCTGGGCACGGTCGGTGAGTACCTGGACGCGGCGTCCCTGCGCGCCCTCCCCCTGGCGGCGCTCCGCGAGGAAGTGCTGCGCTGTGCCACACCGTTCCGCTTCACGAGCCGCTACCCGGAACGGGCGGTCACCATCGGCCCGCACCGGCTGGAGGCGGGCGAGCGGGTGGTGGTCGGGCTGGCCACGGCGAACCTCGATCCGCACCTCTTCCCGCAGCCGCTGCGCTGGCGCGAGCGGGGCGGGCCCGGCCGCTCCTACACGTTCGGCGCAGGCCGCCACTACTGCCCGGGCGCCGGGCTCGCGCGGCAGCTCACCGAGAGCCTGCTGGCGGGTATGGCGGCGCAGGGTGCCGTCTTCCGCCCCGACTCCGTCCAGCGCGCCCCGGAACTCCCGATCCGCCGCTATGTGGCGATGCACGGCCACCTGGCGTGATCCCCGCTCCCCCGGTGCGGGTGGGGACACCGCGCGCCTACGCGCGCTCCGCGCACCCGGCGCCGTCCTCGCCGTCCTCTCCGTCCTCGCGAGGCTCGGAGCGGGGCTCGGACCAGCCCGTGCGGCCCGCGAACAGGCCCGGGGGCGACATCGGGAGGACCAGGCGGTCGATGCTCCACGCCGTGTCGGCGGGCAGCGGTCCCGGGGCGATCCTGGCGACGGTCAGGTGCGGCCAGTAGGGTGCCCCGGCGTCGCCGCGGTCCGGTCGCGCGTGCACGGCACCGGCCAACTCGCTTTGGTAGCGCATGAGTTGGGGTGCGGGCTCGACAACGGCGACGAGACTGCGTGTCTCCTCCCCGCCGACCACGCGCATCTCCCCCGTCAGCGAGACCTCGCCGGGCGGCGGCGGGCCCACCGCAGCGACGGCCTCGCGTACGGCCGCGCACTCCCGCGCGGACAGCCACCCGAGGAAGCACAGCGTGACGTGGAGCGCCGGGGGCCGGAGCCAGTCGACGCCGGCGGACGCGTCCCCCGAGAGCCGGCAGTGCCGCGCGGCGGACAGCCGTTCCCTCGGAGCGACGGCGACGAAGCACCGCGGGTACGCCGCGTACAGGGTGCTCATCCGCGCACCGCCCGCGCGATCCTGTCCCGCAACTCGGCGCGGTAGGTGGCGCTCTGTGCGGTGAGTTCGGCCGCGAGGTGTGCTGCCCGGCCCCTGACGTCCGGTTCGCGCAGCCAGGTGACGGACTCCGCCACGGCCTCGCCCGAGCAGTCCCCGGCCGCGAGGAGGCGGCCGACACCCAGGTCACGCAGCACCTGCCCGTGGGTGCGCTGCTGTGTGCGCGGGTTGTCCGGCACCACGAGCTGCGGCACACCCGCCAGCAGCGCCGAGAGCGTGGTGCCGTAGCCGCCGTGGTGGATCACCACGTCCGCGCGGGCCAGCGCGGCGCCGTTCGGCACATAGGGTGCGGCGACGACACTGCGCGGCAGCGCACCCGTGAGGTCGCCGCCGGGGTCGGCGACGAGCCAGGTGCCCGGGACCAGGCGTGCCGCGTCGGTCAGCGCGGTGAAGCGGCTCCGGTCGCGCAGGACGGTGCCGAACGTCGCGTAGTGCACCGGGCCTTCGAGCCCGGACAGGCGCGCGGTCCACCGGTCGAGTTCGTCCGGGGAGGCGTCGTAGGTGAGCGCGCCGGCGAACGCGACCGTTGGCTCGTACGCCTGCCAGGCGCCGGGTGACACGGCGGCCGTGCGGGGAAATCCGCGGACGATGTTGAGCACCGGGGAGCGCAACGTCTCGGGTACGGGCGCCAGTTCGACGTCGATCGACTCCTCGGCCGCGACGGCGCGCAGCTGCCGGGTGAGCGCCACCGGGTCGGAGACCGTCTGCCGCGACGTGGCGTTGAGCACCGACTCGATCCCGTCGGTGTAGTAGGACGCGTACGGGATCCCGCGGGCCGCGGCGGCGAGCACGGCGGCGAAGTAGTCCTTGCCGATGACCAGCGCGGCGCCGTACCTGTCGGCGAGTTCGCGTTCGTCGCGCAGCGCGGGGCGTACGAGGGCGGGGTCGCACAGCTGCTCAAGGTGCGGCCTGCGGCGCGGGTCCGACCGGTCGAGCCGCTCCAGGTCGTGACTGGGCAGGCAGTGCCAGGGGTGGCCGGGGCGGAGCCGTTCGAGGTGGGAGGCGGCGGCTGTACCGGTGACCAGTACCGGTTCGCACCCGGCCGCGCCGACGACTCCGGCCAGCGCGATGCCGTGGTTGACGTGCCCGGCGGTGGGCGGCACGACCACCAGCACGCCTGGGGTCACCGGGCGAGTTCCTTGCCGATGTCCAGGCCGCGCTGGAGCGCGCTGTCGGAGTTGATGTACGCCCACTCCCCGAACCGTCCGGCGAGCAGCACACCGTGCCGTCCGTAGAACTCCCTGAGCGCCGTCACCACGCGTGCCGTGTCGGCGGTGGCGACGGGGTAGGCGTACGGGATCTCGCGTACGTCCGCGGCCCGCACGTCCCCGGGTGTCCGCAGCAGCCCCATCGCGACCAGCGCGCCCACGACGCGGTCGACGAGCCCCTCGCGGGCGACGGGCTTGTACGGGGAGAAGGACACCTCGGCCTGGATGCCGAAGGCGGGAGCGGCGGAGAGCGCGGGCGAGGAGTTGTTGTTGAGCACCAGCTTGTGGAACGGGATCTCCGGATCGGCCGCGTAGACGCGGTGCTTGTCCGTCGCGTTGGCCGGGTCGACCGCGAGGCTCACCAGGTGGAGGGAGTTGTAGCGCAGCAGCCCGACCAGGTCGCGGATCTCGTCGGACGCGTCGGCGGTACGGGCCACCAGGTCGGGCAGCGGCAGGGTCGCGACCAGGGTGTCGAACTCCAGCGTGGCGCCTGAGCGGGTGTGCGCCGTGCGCCGGGCCAGGTCCAGCCGGTCCAGCTCGTCGTGCCGGATGCGGTCACCGAGCGCTTCGCCCAACGGCCGGTACAGCTCGCTGAAACCGCCCCGCGCCGGGTAACGCACCTGTGCGTTCGGGTACTTGCGGTACTCGCGCCGGGAGAGCGCTCCGCGCACGATGTCGTCGAGGTCGGGCTGGACGATGCGCTCACCGGTCCAGTGCGGCGTCACCATGTCGAGAGGGTGCGCCCACAGTTTGCTGTTGTAGGGCGTGAGGAAGTGCCGCGCGATGCCCTCGCCGAACGACGCGGTGACCCACTCCGCCAGATGGGCCGGCGGGGCGCCCGCGGGCACGGCGGCCTGCCGTGTCGCACCGAGCAGACAGTCGGCGACCACGTCGACGGGCAGCCCGAACAGGTTCGACTGGAAGGGGTAGGGCACGTAGGTGCCGTGCGAGTGGACCCAGGCGTTGCGGGGCTGGCGGTACAGGCCGTGCGGGGCGAGCCGGCCGAGGAGTTCGTCGACTTCGGGGTGCTTGGTGAAGAAGGCATGTCCCCCGTAGTCGAAGGTCGCGCCTCCCACCGTGAACGACCTGCACAGCCCTGCGGGTTCGGCCTCGCGTTCCAGCAGCACACAGTCCCGCGCCGGGGTACGGGCTGCGCCGAGCGCGTGGGCGACACCGAGTCCGGCGGGCCCCGCACCGACGATCACGGTCCGCATGGCGGGCCTCAGCCGAGTTCGAGGTCGAGTGCGGTACGCAGATGCCTGCGCGCTGCCTCCTCCAGCTCCCGCGGCCATTCCAGACCGCACCGCCCGTGCAGTTCCCTGGCCAGCGGGAGGAAGGCGCGGGCGCAGGCGAGGTGTCCCTCGACGGCGGCCGAGCGGGTGGCCTCGATCGGCGGCAGACCGCTGAGCGTCCGCATGCGCTCCGGCGGCAGCAGCCCGTCCAGGTGCAGCACGCCGCCGCGGTCCTCGACGGCGACGTCCTCCAGCATCAGCTGGATCAGCAGCTGCCGCAGCAGTCCGGCGCCCGAGGCGGCGACCACGTACTCCTGCCTGCCGATCACCACGGGCAGCAGACCCAGCACGCGCAGGAACTCGGTGGTCAGCCCCGCGACCTTGGCGGCATCGGGCCCGAGCGGCTCACCCTCGGGCTTGAGCCGCTCGGTCAGGCCGGCGCGGTCGAAGAGCGGCTTGAGGGTGGAACGGCTGCGGGACGGAACGTCCTCGGGGGTGCCGATGGCGACGTCGAAGCGCAGCCACTCGGGGGTGACGGCGTTGAACACCGGTCCGCCGCGCACCTGTTGGCGCAGCACGGTCGGGGTGATCCGGTCGCACAGCTTGGGCCAGTCCTCGGTGAAGTCCCGTACGTCGTCGGCCGCCACCACGAGCCAGACGTCCACATCGCTGTAGGCGTCGGCCGTACCGCGCCCCCGGCTGCCGCTCAGCCACGCGGCGAGCACCCGCTGCTCGTCCTGGAGCACCTGGCTGATCCTGCTGATGAGACCGTCTGGATCCATCGTTCCCTCTGTCCGCTCCGGCGTCATCGCGGCACCATAAACGCTACGTGAGCGTATGACAACGATGCGCCGTCCTGGCCGCCGGGTGCCCCCTGTCCCTACGCTGTCCGCCCATGTGGAACGAGGATCACGAGGCCGCCGAACGGTTTCTGAGGCACTATCAGTCGCCTCGGGGGCTGGTGCGCATCCAGCTGGTCGCCCGTCATGTCACCGAGCATCTGCCGCCGGGCCCCGCCCACCTCGTGGACATCGGCGCGGGGGGCGGCCAGCAGGCGGCGGCGCTCGCACGGGAGGGCCACCGGGTGACCCTGGTGGAGCCCTCGCCGCTGATGCTGGCGCGGGCCGAGGAGACGATCGCCGGGCTCCCCGAGGAGGTGCGCGGCCGGATGTCGCTGCACCGGATGTCCGCGCAGGAGGCGGCCGACCGGTTGCCGGCCGCCGGTTACGACGGCGTGCTGTGCCATGGAGTGCTGATGTACCTCCCGTCGCCCGGCCCGCTGCTGCGCTCCCTCGCCCAACTCTGCGCGCCCGGCGGGCTGGTGTCGGTGGTGACCAAGAACGCCGCCGCGCTGGCGTTCCGCCCCGCGCTCCAGGGTGACTACGCCGAGGCCCTGAACGGCTTCGGCGCACGGACCAGTACGGGCTGGCTCGGGGCGCCCACGCGCGGCGACACCGTGGAGGACCTGACGGTCGGGCTGCGCGAGTACGGCGTGTGCGTACGCGACTGGTACGGGGTGGGCGTGTTCAGCGACCACCGTACGGATCTGGAGGACCTGCCCGACGACCAGCTCCGGCTGCTCCAGGCCGTGGAGTACGAGGCCGCCAGGCGGGACCCGTACCGGGCGACGGCCCGGCTCATCCATGTGGTCGGCCATCGTCCGTCCGCGCGCTCAGATCCGCCAGCGCTGCCCGGCTGAGCGCGCTCAGTGTCGTACCGCTGCCAGGCGGCGAGGTGCCCGCACACAGCTCGCCCACATCGTGTGCGGCCCACGCGCCGGCGAGGGCCCGCCTGGCGGCGGCGAGGGTCGGCGCGCTGCCCACGAGGACCACGTCGTCGCAGACCGACAGCAGCACTCCGGCACGGCACGCGGCAGGGCGGCCCCGGTTGACGGACGCGACCAGCCTGGGCACCTCGCCGAGGAACCAACCGCCCAGCAGCGCGCCCCGGTTCAGCAGTTGCCGCCCGCTCGCGGCGCCGCGTACCAGCCCCGCCCGGAACCCGGACACGTCCAGGCGGGCCACAGCGAGCCCGCCGGGCACCACGTTGCCCGCGAGCAGCTCGCCGACCGGCATGTGCGCGAGGAACGCGGGCACCTCGGCACGCCGCCAGGCCCGCAGCACCCTCCGCAGCTCCTCGGCGACCAGCCGGGCCATGGGCCACGCGCCGGAGGCAGATCCGGGCGCGGACCCGCAAGCGGGGGCGGTGGCGGGAGCGCGGGCAGCTCCGGGAGCGGGAGAGGGCCAGGGAGCGGGGGTGCGCCCGGGACCGGTGGCGGCGGCCAGCGTGTCCCGGACGGTGTCGAGCGAGGCGGGTGCCCTGTCAGCGAAGCCCGTGCGCAGGGCCGCCTTCGGGCCGTGGTCGCGCTGGACGTCGTGCCAGGCCGCCACGAACAGCGGCCAGGACGCGGCGTCCAGCCCCGCCGTCGCCGGCGCGCGGCGCACCTCCGTGTCCAGGCCCAAGTCCGCGAGCCAGGCACGTGCCGCCTCGACGGCCGCCTCGACGTGCGGCGCCGCGCTCCGGTGGTACATCGGCACGCTGTGCCCCGGCGTCGCGTGGATCGGCAGGCACCAACGGGGCGAGGCGGCGCGTGCACAGCGCCCGAGGGCGCGCGTGACGGCGACCAGAAGCGCGTACCGCTCACGCTGACGCCACAGCGCGACCGGCACGGAGGCGTCGTGCAGCAGCGCCCGCGCGGACAACAGCCGCACCGCGCACAGCTGCCACCCCTCGCGTTCCCTCACGTCCACGCCCATGGGCTCGTCAGCGCCCGCGTCCTGGCGGGCGCCCACGTCCATGTCCAGGGGCTCGTCCCGCATGTCGGCCACCTCCCGGTCAGCTCGCCAACTGTCCTTCCCAGCAGGCGTGTTGGGCAGCCGCCGGGCCGGCCTTGCCGTCTTCCACGCCGTGGACGGCCGGTGTTACCGTTCCTGCGTCCGACGCTCTCGCGACGCCTCACGTTCGTACCCGCAGGAGGCCGCATGCAGGCGGGCTGGTCCGCACCGCGCGACGTCACGACGCCGCCCGGCGCCGCGGGTTGGCGTGACATGTACCCCGAGCATCTGCTGTTCACCGAGGAGAACGGCGACTGGGAGAACAGCGCGTTCTGGCTCCACGACAGCCTGCACCACCCCGGCGTGAAGTACCCCTTCGACTCGGTGGTCAATGAGGCCATCCGGCTGACCAAGGGGCAGTGGACATCCCGTGTCTTCGCGCTGCCCGGCGGCTACGGCACCGAACACCGCATCCTCAACGGGTACTCCTACCTCAGTCCGGTGCCGGTGACCGACGCCGCGGAGCGTGCCGCACGCGCCGAGGTCTTCGCCGCCAGGTCCCGCACCTACTACGCGCAGTGGGAGCAGCTGCACCAGCGCTGGCTCGACCGCGTCCTGGCCCTCATCTCCGAGACCGAGGCACTCCACGTACCGGGGCTCCCCGGGCTGGAGGACGACCGGGTACTGCACGAGGGCGCCGTCGCGGCGAGCAGCAGGCTCCTGCTCGAACGGTACGACGCCGTGCTGGCGAATCTCTTCGCCGCGTGGCAGCACCACTTCGAGCTGCTGACGCTCGGGTACGCGGCCTACCTCAAGCTCTACCACTGGGCGCGGCAGCACTTCCCCGGAGTGACGGACCAGTCGGTGGCGCAGCTACTCGCCGGGCACGACAGCCGGCTGTTCCGCGCGCAGGAGGGCGTCGCACAACTGACCGCCGCCGCCGTGGAGTCAGGGCTCGACGGCCTGGTGCGTGCGCACGGCTACGCGGAGGCCGTACCCCTGCTGCGGGGGCGCCAGGAGGGCCGGGACTGGCTGGAGTCGTGGCGGAAGCTCTCCGACCCCTGGTTCAACATCGCCACCGACAGCGGGCTGAACCACCGGAGCAGGTCGTGGCGCGACCACCCCGATGTCGTATGGCAGCACATCCGCCGGCGCCTCGACGACACCTCGCCCGGCGCCCGGGCGCCCGAGGCGGCGGTGCGCAGGCGGCGGGCCGGCGAACTGGCCGATTCCTACCGGCGGTTGCTGCCGTCACCCGACGCCAGGGAACAGTTCGACGAGGCGCTCTCGCTGGCCCGCCGGGTCAGCGCCTTCGTGGAGGACCACTCCTTCTACCTGGAGAACTGGTTCCACCTCGCCTTCTGGCGCAAGATCAGGGAGTTCGCCGACGTGATGGCCGGAGCCGGCCTGCTGGCGGCACGGGACGACGTGTTCCTCCTCAACCGCTTCGAGGTCGCACAGGCCCTGTACGAGACCGCGGCCTCCTGGGGCACCGGCGCTCCCACCGGTGCGGGGCGGCGGCTCGGCGAGCGCGTCCGGCGCCGGCGCGGCATCATCGCCGCGCTGGAGCGCTGGGAGCCGCCCGCGCACCTCGGCGAGGAACCGACCTCGGGTGGCGACCCGGCGATGCGGATGCTGTTCGGCACCGGCACCGCTCTTCCGCAGCCGCGGCACGGACTGTCCGGCCACCCGGCCAGCCCGGGGCGCGCCACGGGGCCCGTGCGGCTCGTCGAGAACGACACCGACCTGACATACGTACAGCCCGGCGAGATTCTGGTGGCGCGGACCGCTTCCGCCGTATGGACGGGCGTCTTCGATGTGATCGGCGGCTTCGTCACCGAGATCGGCGGTGTGATGGCACACGCGGCCATCGTCGCCCGCGAGTACGCCGTCCCCGCTGTCGTCGGCGTGCCCTCGGCACGCGGCCGGCTCTCCACCGGCCAACTGGTCGTACTCGACGGGACAACGGGCACGGTCACCCCCGTCGGCGAGAACGGGGAGGGCGGGAAAGGCGGGGAGGGCGGGGCGCGCGGCGAGAACGGTGAGGGTGCTCCATGACGCCCGCGATCCTGTCCCTGGACGACCGGCGCACCGAGCGCGGGCCGGTCGGTGCCAAGGCCCACACCCTCGCGCGGCTGCGCCGTCACGGGTTCCAGGTGCCGGACGGGTTCGTACTGACCGCGGGCTTCCCCACCCCGGGGGCGCCCGGGGCCTTCCCGCCCCAGGAGGCGTCCGCGCGTGCGCGACTCGCCGCCGCCTGCCGTGCGTGGATCGGCCCGGACCCGGACGTGCCCTTGGCCGTACGCTCCAGCGCGCGGGCGGAGGACGGCCCGGCGCTGTCCTACGCGGGACAGTTCGTCAGCGTCCTGGACGTCCGCGGGACCGACGCGCTCGCCGCTGCCGTGGCGCGCTGCAGGGCCGGTGCTTCCGACGGGCGCGCCGAGCGCTACCGGCGCCGGATGGACGGCCGGGAGGAGCGGACGAACGGCCACCGGGGCGAGGGCGAAGCCGAGGACGCGGGCGAAGGCGAGAACGGGGGCGAAGGCGGCGCCTCCGCACCCGTCGCGCCCGCCATGCCCGTTCTCGTGCAGCGCATGGTGCGTCCGGAGTGGGCGGGTGTGCTGTTCTCCGTCGACCCGGTGCGCCCCGACCCCGCCGTGCTCGTGGTGGACGCGGCACCGGAGTCGGCAGCTTCCGTGTGCGACGGCACCGCCAACCCGCTGCGGTACCGGGTCGACCGGGTGTCCCTCACCGTGCTCGACGGGCCCGGACCCGACGCCGGGCCGGCCCCCGGCACCGCGCTCATC
This sequence comes from Streptomyces iconiensis, assembly GCF_028657195.3. GTDB lineage: Bacteria > Actinomycetota > Actinomycetes > Streptomycetales > Streptomycetaceae > Streptomyces > Streptomyces iconiensis. Next base: position 17,308 of record NZ_JANCPR020000021.1, on the reverse strand, counting down.
GCGGAAGTGGCGCGCACGGGCCTGGCGCTGGAACGCGTACTCGGGGGGCCGCAGGACGTCGAGTGGGCCACGGACAGCGGCGCGGTGCCCGAGGTGACGGTCCTGCAGTCCCGGGCCGTCACCACGCTGCCAACGTCCTCGGGGCCGGCAGCGACCGTCGCGGAGACGCTCTCCTGGCTGTGACCCTGGCTGTGGCCCTGGCTGTGGCCCTGGCTGTGACGCCGTCCCTCGCTCCGCCGTACCCGGCGCAAGCCAGGGGTGGCGTCACAGGCGCCACATTGTCGGGTCACGCCGTCGCAGGGTGCTCACGTTTGCGGCCGACGGGTACGCGCGGAAGGCGCGAGCCGTGATTCGTACTTCGAGGGTCTTCCTCATCGCCGCCGACTCGGTCCGCCGCGTTTCGGGACAGGCACCGTCCCTCCGCCGCTCGCGGCGTGCCAGTACGGCCGTGGCGAAACAGACGATAAGTACCACGGAAATCGCCATCGCCGTCAAAAAGACCATTGCGTCCCGGCCTTCACGTTCTCACAGGAAGTACCGGTAAGTTCCAGTAAGTTCTGGTAAATGCCACTGCTCAAGCTACTCGTCGCCGATTGGCGGCGTGACGGGGAGTTCCGGCAATACCGCGCAGCCGCACTCTTCCGGGCGCTGGAAACGCACCGGATTCGAGCTGCCCCTTGCCGTGCGGCGGAGACCGGCCGGCGCGGTGGGAGACAACCTGTGTGGTAACTGTGGCGCGGAATCCCGCCCTTCAGCCACCGGACGGGGGACGCGGGAATGGACCTCGTGAACGCGGCTGCGAGTGCGGGAAGTTCAAGGTCTTTCATTCCGGGCGCCGACGGCGTTCCATAAACGCGCGTTATGGCCAAGTGGTATTACCCGAATCTCTCGGCTTCCGGGATCCTGTCCCCTGGTACTTCCCCGGACAGCACGCGCGACACAGCGCGCGCCTTCAGAAACGAGGAGCCTTGAGAATCACCAGGTTACTCCCCACGCTCATAGCCGCTCTAATGGCTGCCCTCACGCTCAGTACCGCAGCGGTCGCCCAGGACCGCTCCCCCGGTGACCGCGCCCCGGCGGGTGTCACGACCGAGAACCGCGCCGCCGACAGCGGCAACGGCGGCCCGAAACCGATCATCGGCGGCGGGTACGCGCAGAGCGGCCCCTGGGCAGCACGGCTGTTCTCCGCCGGGAGACAGACGTGCAGCGCGACGATCATCGCCCCCACCTGGATCCTCACCGCCAAGCACTGCGTCAGCGGCGGCCAGCTGTCGTTCCGTATCGGCAGCCTCGACCAGACCTCCGGCGGCACCATGGCCAACGGCGCACAGGTCCACACGCACTCGTCCGACCTGGCGCTGGTCCGCCTCGACCGGTCCGTCCAGGGGACCTACGCCACCCTCGGCCAGCCGGGCTCCGTCTCGGTCGGCCAGAGCGTGCAGGTCTACGGGTGGGGCGCCACGGCCCGGTGCAGCCCGGAGATCAACTGTCAGTCCCAGCTGCTGAAGTACGCGAACGTCACCGTGACCGGCGGCTGCGCGGACGCCTACGGCGGCAACGCGATCTGCGCCCGGCGGGGCAACGGCATCACGGCCGGCGGCGACTCGGGCGGCCCGATGATGGCGAACGGCGTCCAGGTCGGCGTCGCGTCCACCAGTGACCGGCAGACCACCACCGCCTACACGAACGTGACGCAGTACCGCTCCTGGATCCGGTCCATCGCCGGCGTCTGACCGTAGGGCCAACTCCCTTCCCCTGCCCGGCAGTTCGCCCTGACCGGCGACCGAACCCGGGCCCTTCCGTCCGCCCGCCCCGCCCGGTCGAGCGCGGGGTGGGCAGGCGCCGGGGGTGACGGCTGCCGCAGCCGGACAGCCGTCACCCCGCACGGGCCGCCGCGGCGCGCCGCACCAGATGGGCCAGCGCACCGAGCGCGAGCACGGCGGCGCCCGCACGTTGCGACGGACCGGGCAGCGCGCCCGCCAGCACCACACAGCCGGCCAGGCCCACGGCGGGTACGACGTGCCGCAAGCGGCGCGAGGGCGTGGTGGGTGCGGTGTGCGTGGCGAGGTTCCAGGCCGAGGCGTTGGCGATGGCGTAGTAGACGAGCACGCCGAAGGACGAGAAGCCGATCGCGCCGCGTACGTCGCCCGCCAGCACGATGACCAGAACGACGGCGCCGACGGCCAGTTCGGCACGGCGCGGCGCCGAGAACCGTGGCTCGACCGCCGCCAGCGCATGCGGGAGATGCCGGTCCCTGGCCATCGCCAGTACGGTGCGCGAGACCCCCAGCAGCAGGGCCATCAGCGCGCCAACGGCCGCCGCCGCGGCGCCGGTCCGCACCACGGGCACCAGCCACCCGGCCCCCGCCGCACGTACCGCGTCGGCCAGCGGCGCCGTGCTGCCGCCGAGCCCGGCGCCGCCCAGTACGGAAAGCGCGGCAACAGCGACGGCCGCGTAGACGGCCAGGGTGATGCCGAGCGCGAGCGGCACGGCGCGCGGAATGGTACGGGCCGGATCGCGTACCTCTTCGCCGAGTGTGGCGATGCGCGCGTAACCGGCGAACGCGAAGAACAGCAGGCCCGCGGCCTGCAGTACGCCGCCAGGCCCCGCCCCGGCGCCGATGCCGAGCCGGGCCGCTTCGGCCGGGCCCGAGAGCAGGCAGGCGCACACGACGGCGGCGAGCACCGCCAGCACCACGGCGACGACGGCCCGGGTGAACCAGGCGGACTTGCGTACGCCCGCACAGTTCACCGCCGTCAGCGCGACGACAGCGCCCACCGCCACCGGGTGCGCCTGGGACGGCCACACGTAGGCGCCCACCGTCAACGCCATCGCCGCGCAGGACGCGGTCTTGCCGACCACGAACGCCCACCCGGCCAGGTACCCCCAGAAGTCGCCCAGCCGCTCACGGCCGTAGACATAGGTGCCGCCCGAGGTCGGGTACCGGGCGGCCAGCCGCGCCGAGGATGTCGCGTTGCAGTACGCGACCAGCCCGGCGACCGCCAGCCCGAGCAGCAGCCCTGACCCCGCGGCCTCGGCAGCGGGGCCGAACGCCACGAAGACACCGGCGCCGATCATCGCCCCGAGCCCGATGACCACCGCGTCGAACACCCCCAGCCGCCGCCGCAGTTCACCCGCCGCACCGGCCGGCCCCGTCGGCTCGCCCATCGCCCACTCCCTCGCGCCAGCGACCACGCACCCTGCGGAACCGCCACGCGACGATACCGGCCACGCCGCCCGCCGGGGCCGCCGCCGCGTCGGGAGTCGCCGTGCGTCAAGTGCCGCCGTGCGTCCGGAGTCGCCGCAGAGTGCGGTGCGTACCCGGACGCCGTGAGGTGCGGTACGTACCGGGGTACGAGGCGTCGCGGGCCGCCCGGCGTGAATCCGGCGAGCCGCGCTAGAGCGCGGTGAAGCCGCCGTCGGCGGGGAGCAGGGCTCCGGTGACGAAGCTGGAGCGGGGCGAGGCGAGGAAGCAGAGTGCCTCGGCGATCTCCTCGGGCTGCGCGACGCGCCCCAGGGGCTGCGCGTCGGCGAAGGACGCCAGGTACGCGCGGCTGTCGGAGCGGAACGTATCGAGGAAGTCGGTCTCGATGACGCCAGCGGCGACGAGGTTGGCGCGGATGCCCAGCGGTCCGCCCTCGACGGCAAGTACCTTGGTCAGCTGGGCCAGGGCGCCCTTCGACGCGCTGTAGGCGACGCCTTCGGGCAGCGCGACGGTGCAGGCGTACGAGCCGGTGCTGACGATGGCGCCGCCACCGCGTGCCTTCATGGCCCGGAACGCCTCGCGGGCGAAGAAGAAGGAGCCGCGCGCGTTGACCGCCATCACGGCGTCCCAGTCCTCGGCGGTGGTTTCGGTGACGGGCTTGTTCAGGGTGCGTCCGGCGTTGTTCACCAGGACGTCCAGTCCGCCGAACGCTTCGACGGCCGACCGTACGGCCAGGGTGGCGGTCTCTTCCCGTGTGACGTCGCCGGTCATGGTCCGGACGCCGGGGAAGTCCTCCGCCAGGGCGCCGACGCCGGGACGCACGTCGACGGCGAGGACACGGGCGCCGCGGGCGTGCAGGAGCGCGACGGTCGCCCTGCCGACGCCGCGCGCGGCCCCGGTGACGAGGGCGGTCTTCTCCGCGAACTCGGCGGCTCCGGTGGACGGCCGCGCGGGGTCCGTGTGCGGGGTCGCGGTGGTTGCGGACGGTGTGGTGGGGGTCATGTGGCGTTCCTTGAGGGTGAGTTGGGGCGTCGGTGCCGGATCAGGAGTGTGGCGCCCAGGCCGGCCAGTACGGTGCCGACGATGACGGCGGTGCCGGGGGCGTAGCCGGCCAGGGGATCGCCACCGCCGTTCGCGCGCTGCCCCGCCTCGACCACAGCGGTGACGACGGCGAGCACCACGGCGCCGCCGATCTGCATGGAGGTGTTGAGCAGTGCGCCCGCGAGTCCCTGGTCCCGGTCGGGCACCCCGGCGACCGCGCTCATGTTCAGGGCGGGAAAGGTCGCCGCCGTGCCGAGTCCGTTGAGGGCCATGACGGGCAGGACGACGGTGAGGAAGGCGGAGTCGGGCCCGATACGGAAGAAGAGCGCATAGGACGCCGCCAGCAGCAGCATCCCGGCCCCGATCATCCGGTGGGCGCCGAACCGTGCGGCGAGCCGTCCCGCGAAGGGCGCCAGCGCGCCGTTGACGAGGCCGAGCGGGACGAAGGCGCCCGCGGTCTGCAGCGGTGTCCAGTGCAGCACGTTCTGCAGGTAGAGCGTGGCGAGGAAAGCGAAGGAGGTGTAGGCACCCCACATCGCGAAGATCGTCAGATTCGTGCCCGCTGTGCTGCGCCGCTTCAGGAAGAGCAGCGGCACCAGCGGCCTGCGTGACCTGGCCTCGATCCGCGGGAACAGGGCGAGGAGCAGGGCAGCGGCGGCGAACAGGACGACGGTGCGGACCGACCCCCACCCGTGCTCCGGTGCCTGCGCGAGGGCGTAGACCAAGGTCACCAGGCCGCCGGTCGCGGTCAGGGCGCCGGGCAGGTCGATCTTCCCGCGCGTGGTGACAGGGGGATCGGCGGGAAGGAGACGGCGTCCGGCGAGGAGCGCCGCCGCGGCGATGGGCACAGGCAGCGCGAACACCAGCCGCCAGGAGATCTCCGTGAGTACGCCGCCGAGCACGAGGCCGCTGATGAAGCCGCTGGCTCCGGCCGTGGCGTACCAGCCCAGCGCACGCCCACGCTGCGGCCCCTCGGGCCAGCCGGTGGTGATGAGGGAGAGCGCAGCGGGGGCGAGAAAGCCCGCCGCGATCCCCTTGACCAGGCGTGCCGCGATCAGGAGCGCCCCGTTCGGTGCGAGCGCGCCCAGCACGCTCACCACGGCGAACACGGCGACGGCGGCCATGAAGGTACGCCGGCGCCCGAACAGATCGGCCGCCCTGCCGCCCAGCAGCAGGAAACCGCCGTAGCCGAGCGCGTACGCCGAGACGATCCACTGCAGCGAGGCCGACGTCATGCCCAGGTCGTGCTGGATGGCGGGCAGGGCGACGCCCACGTCGGACAGGTCGATGGCGTCCATGAAGTGGGAGGCGCACAGGACCAGGAGCGCCAGGGCGCCGGGCACGGACGCGGGCCCGTCCCTGGTTGGCGCCTTGGGCAAGGCGCCGGTGGCGGAAGCGCCGGTGGCGGCGCTGGTAGCGGCTCCGGCGGCGCCGGTGGCGGCATTGCCGGCGGAGGCGCCGGGGGTGGGAACGGGTTCATCGGTTCTCTGCTGCACAGGCTTGCTCTCTTGTGGTGGGGCCCCGCTTGCGAGGGCCGGGCCCGCTTGTGGATCCGGCCCCGCCGCGGTGCGGGTTCCGCTCACAGGGCCGACCCCGCTGCGGTGCGGGTCCGCTGCGGTGCGGGTTCCGTTCACGGGGGCCGGCCCCTCTGCGGTGCGGGTTCCGCTCGCGGTGCGGGGCTGCCCGGTGGCTGCGATTGCGTACTGCTCCAGCGAGTCTGGGCCGGTCGGCGGGGGTCAACCAGGACGGTTGCTGCCTGGGTGCGGCACACCCAGGCAGGTCTCGGGGCAGCCGCCTAGTCTGGAGGTATGAACGGCAACCACCTCGGAGATTTCCTGCGCACACGCCGCGCGCGGCTGCGGCCCGAAGACGTCGGCATGGCGAGTTACGGGGCCCGCAGGGTCGCCGGGCTGCGCCGTGAGGAGGTCGCCGTGCTGGCCGGGGTGAACGCCGACTACTACACGCGCCTGGAACAGGGGCGTGAGCGCAACCCGTCACCGCAGGTGCTTGAGGCGCTCGGCGGTGCGCTGCGGCTGGACGAGGACGCGCGGGCTCACCTGTTCCGGCTGGCCGGGACAGCGCCGCGCGACGGGGCCTCCGCACACGCCGTCGAGCAGGTCGGCCCGGCGCTGCGGCAGTTGATGGACGGCTACCCGAACACTCCGGCCTTCGTCATGAACAGGACGCTGGACCTGCTGGCCACCAACGCGCTGGCCGACGCCTTGTACTCCCCGTTCGAGCCGGCGGACAACCTGGCCCGTATGACGTTCGCCGACCCCGCGGGGCGGCACTTCTTCGCGGACCGGGACCGGGCCGCCCAGGCAGCCGTCGCCAACCTGCGCCAGGCGGCCGGCTTCGACCCGGACAACCCGCGGCTCTGTGAACTCGTCCGCACCCTCACCGAGCAGAGCGCGGACTTCGCCCGCCTGTGGGACACCCATACCGTGCGCGGCAAGACGCGGGACGCCAAGCAGCTCGTCCACCCGGACGTCGGCCCCCTCGCCCTCACGTACCAGGCGTTCGACGTGCGCGACGCCCCGGGTCAGCAACTCGTCATCTACCACGCCGAACCCGGCAGCCCCAGCGCCCAGGCCCTCGATCTCCTGGGCTCCCTCCACGCCACCCGGCACGGGGCCGAACCCCGCCCCCACCACTGAAGCCAGCGGCGGGACCAGGGTTCGGCACCGGGCGGTGGGGGCTCCGTCAGGCGGCCATGGCCTCCGGCTGGAGGCGGTAGTCGGGGAAGTTGCCGGGAAGGCGCTCGTCGGGCGGGCCCTGGGTGACGGCGCGTACGAGGAGGTCGCCGCCGACGAAGGCGCCGCGCCACGAGGCGCCGAAGCCGCCGAAGAGTTCGTCGCGGTCACCGCGCGAACGGGGCCTGCCGTGGCCGGTCTTGAAGGCCCGGATCTGGGGCGCGAGGCGGTCGTAGAGGTGCTGGTCGTCGGTGGAGAGGGTGGCGACGAGGGCGCCGTTGCTGGCGTTCATCGCGGCGAGCAGTTCGGCCTCGGTGTCGACGAGGACGATCGTATCGACGGGCCCGAAGGGTTCCGCGTGGTGGAGCGGCGAGGCGGGGGGCGGGCCCAAGAGGGTGGTGGGCGGCAGGTAGGCGGAGAGGTCCTGGCCGGGGAGGAAGCGCCCGTCGGCGAGGGTGCCCCGGTGGAGGGGTATGGCGCCGCGGTCGATGGCGTCGTCGGCGAGCCCCGCAAGCTCCCGTGCCTTGCCCGCGTTGATGAGGGGGCCGAAGTCCAGCTCGGGCAGCGGGTCTCCGGGGTCGGCGACGGCGAGCGGGTGACCGAAGCTGACGGCGCGTACGGCGGGGAGGTAGGCGTTCAGGAAGTCGGCGAAGCGGCTGCGCTGGACGACGAAGCGGGGGTAGGCGGTGCAGCGCTGCTTGGCGTAGTCGAAGGTCTTGCGCAGCAGCGGCGTGAGCGCTTCCCAGTCGGTGTAGTCCCACACGCCCCAGCAGTTGAGCCCCTCCTGCTCCAGGATGTGCCGCTTGCCGAGGTCGGCGACGGCGGTGGCGACGCGCGCCCCGGCGTCCCTGCCGCCGACGAAGGAGACGCAGCCGACGTGCGGGGAGCGCACGAGCGCTTCGGACAGTTCGCCGCCGCTGCCGCTGAGGAGCGTGAGCGGCAGGCCGGCGCGGACGCCGAGCGCGCAGGCGAGGGTGAGGCAGGCGAGGCCGCCGTCGGTGGGGGTCTTGGCGATGACGGCGTTGCCCGCGAGCGCCTGGATGAACATGGCGTGGACGAGCACGCTCATGGGGTAGTTCCAGCTGGCGATGTTGCTGACGGGGCCGTGCAGCGGGGTGCGGCCCTCGGTCATGGGCCCGATGTGGTCGGCGTACCAGCGCACTCCCTCGATCGCCCGGTCCACGTCGGCCCGCGCGAGCTTCCACGGCTTGCCGATCTCCCAGACGAGGAGCAGCGCGAGGAGTTCACGGTGTTCGGTGAGCGCGTCGAGGGCGGCGTTGACGCGCGCACGGCGCTCGGCGAGTGGCGTGTGGCGCCACTCGCGGTGTGTGTCGAGGGCGGCGCGCACGGCCTGGTGCGCCGCTGGTGCGTCCAGGCGGGGCGGGCCCGCGATCGGGGTGCCGTCGACGGGGCTGGTGGCGGGCAGGGGGTCGCCGTCGGTGTGCCAGGTGCCTGCCCAGAGATTGCGGACGCGGTACTCGGTGGCGGGGCCGAACTCGGTGGCAGCGCGGCCTGACTCGGTGGTGGGGCGGTGCTCCGCGGCGGGGTCGCCGCCGGCGAATGCCTCGGGGGCCAGCGCGACGCAGCGCTGCCACGCGTCGGACCAGGCGGTGCCGGGCTTGAGGGTGAGGGTGGGCGCGGGTGTGGGTCCCATCGTCTTCTCCGCTCTCGTTGCACGTACGGGGCGGGTGCGGTTGGTGACGCGATACCGCTTGCGTTACCGAACGGTAGCGACTCGGTGAGCCCCGGGCACCGTGCCTGACACGGATATGCGATGCGTCACGTGCGCCGGTCGAGCCGGCCTCGCGTACCGCGTGCGCGTACCGGCGCTGTGCCGTCGGTACGCGCAACCGGTGCGTGCCCCACCCGCCCCCTACGTGCCTCAAGTGCGGCTGCCCTGCTACCTCTTGCGGCGCAGGTAGGCGGCGGAGCGGCGGGCCGAGCTGAGGGACCCCGCCGGGTTGGCGTTGGGGTCGACGGCGTCGTCGCGCTCCATCAGCCAGTGGTGGTCGGTGCGGTGACCGTGGCCGTGCCGCCCCTTGTGGCGCAGGACGCGGCCGATGAACCGTTCGTAGTCGATGTCACCGTCCCCCACGTCCACCATGTGGTAGCCGTCGGCCGACGCCTCGTCGTGCTCGCCGTCCTTGACGTGGAAGAGCGGATAGCGGTGCGGGGCGGCCAGGACGTAGTCCAGGGGCTCGAAGGGTGCCGGGGTGCCGTCGGGACGGACGCTGAAGCGGTGCTGGCCCGCGTAGGCCCAGTAGATGTCCATCTCCAGATAGACCAGTTCGGGGTCGGTCTCGGCGAGGAGCACGTCGTAGAGGCGCACGTCGGGCCGGTCCTCGGCGAAGCCGAACTCCATCTGGTGGTTGTGCTGGTAGAACTTCAGGCCGCGCTTGCGAGCCGCAGCGCCGTAGGTGTTGAAGTCCTCGGCCGCGCGCTTCCAGGCGTCGACCGTGCGGCCGTAGCGGTCGGGGCTGGCCGCCGTACCGACGTGCGGGACGCCGAGCGCAGCCGCGTCGTCGACGACCTTGTCGAGCTGCGTGGCGAAGGTGTAGTCGGCGGGATTGCCGGAGTAGTAGCCGACGTGGCTGCCGATACCGCGCAGGCCGTTGTCGCGCATCAGCCTCTTGAGCTGCCGCAGGCTGATGTCGCCCGTGCCCTGGGTGTAGCCGGCGAACTCGACGGAGTCGTAGCCGTAGCGCCGCAGTTCCTCGAAGACGCGGGCGAATCCCAGGGCCTTGGTCTGGTCCCGGATCGTGTAGAGCTGGATGCCGAGCTTGCCGCGCGGCACGATCGGGCGGCGGCCGTGACCGTGGCCCTGGGTTGTGCTCGCCGTGGAGGCCGCGTCCGTACGGGAGCCGGCGTGTGCGGCCGTGGTGCCGAGCAGGGCTGCGGCCGTCGCGCCCGCCGCGACGCCGAGGAAGCCGCGGCGGCGCAGTGCGCTGTCCAGCTCGGGGTGTTCGGGTCTGTGTGTCATGTCAGGTCTCCCAGTGCCAGGTCGAGAAGCAGGCGCTTCACGTCGGTTGCGGGGAAGGGCTGCGCGTCCCGGCGCTCGCCGAGTGCGTCGGGGCGCGAGCACAGCAGCACGGGTCCGTCCTCCGTACGTGAGGGCAGGAGGCCGTGGCTGCCGCGGATCGGTGAGGGGTCCAGGGGTACGACGGCCATGCGGTAGCGCATGCCGGTCTTCTTACGGGCCAGCGCGGCTGCGGCCCGCAGCTTGACGTACGGGTCGTGGGGGTCCATGAACAGCTCGACCGGGTCGTATCCGGGCTTGCGGTGGATCTCGACCAACTGCGCGAAGTCGGGCGCGTGGGCGTCGTCGAGCCAGTAGTAGTACGTGAACCACGCGTCGGGCTCGGCGAGCGCGACCAGCTCGCCGGAGCGCGGATGGTCCAGGCCGTTCTCCTTCTTGCCGCCCTCGTCCAGGAGCCGGGCCAGGCCGGGGAGCCCGTCGAGCGCCTCGCGGGTGGCGGGCAGGTCGGCGGGGTCGCTGACGTAGACGTGCGCGATCTGGTGGTCGGCGACGGCGAAGGCGCGCGAGGTCCAGGGGTCGAGGTACTCCATGCCGTCCTGCGTGTAGACGTTCAGCAGTCCGGCGCGGCGCAGCACCCGGTTGATGTCGACGTGCCGGCGTACGCGCGTGATCCCGTACTCGGAGAGCGCGACGACCGTACGGCCCTCGTCCCTGGCCTGGTCGAGCAACGGAGCGAGGGCGGCGTCCAGTTCGGCCGCCGCGCGGTGCGAGCGGGGGTCATCGGGGCCGTAGCGCTGGAGGTCGTAGTCGAGATGCGGCACGTAGCACAGCGCGAGGTCGGGGTGGCGGGTGCGCAGGAGGTGCCGCGTGGCGCCGATGATCCACTCGGAGGAGGTGAGGTTCGCACCGGGGCCCCAGAAGGTGAACAGGGGGAACTCGCCCAGCTCGGCGACCAGTTCGTCGTGCAGCTCAGGTGGCCTGGTGTAGCAGTCCGGCTCCTTGCGGCCGTCGGCGTAGTAGACGGGGCGCGGGGTGACCGTCCAGTCGGTGTCGGCGCCCATCGCGTACCACCAGCACACGTTCGCCACCGTGTAGGAGGAGCCGGGCCGCAGCGCACGCGCCGCGTCCCACAGCTTCTCGCCGCCGACGAGCCGGTTGTGCTGGCGCCACAGCAGTACGTCGCCCAGCTCGCGGAAGTACCAGCCGTTGGCGACGATGCCGTGCCCCGAGGGCAGCTCGCCCGTCAGGAAGGTGGACTGCGCCGCGCAGGTGACCGCCGGGAGCACCGTGCGCAGCGGGCTGTAGGAGCCCTCGCGGCCCAGCGCGCGCAGCCTGGGCATGTGCTCCAGCAGCGAGGGGGTGAGGCCGACCACGTCGATGACGAGCAGGGGGTGGGCGCGCGGCGCGGCGGCCGGGGGCCGGATCATGGCAGCTCCTTGAGGCCGAGCCCGGTCAACAGGTCGCGTGCCGTGGCCAGTTCGGCGGCGATGCCGTCGGCGAGCTGGGCCCGCGTCGTGGGGCGCAGCGCGGTGGGCAGCGCCTGCCAGGTGTACGTCTCGACCTCCAGGTGGTGCGTGAGCGGGACGGGCCCGCCAACCAGGAGGGCGAGGGTGTCGTGCAGCACCGGCAGCGTCGCCGTGAGGGGCGGCACGAGGGGCGCGTGCAGCGGGACGTGGAAGTGCGAGCGCCACGGCCCTTCGGTGGGCAGCGCACCCGGCGCGAGTGCCTCGTCCAGGTCGTCGGTGGCGCGCAGGGTGCCGTCGCGCGTAAGGGCCCTGGTCTGGTGCAGGAAGCGCGGCTCGGCGAACTCGGCGAGCGCGGCCCGTACGTCCTCGCGCTCAGGGTGCTCGGCGTGCAGCGCGGCGGAGAGCTGGGACTTGACGAGCGGCACCCCCGCGCCCGTGAGCGCGCCCACGGCGGTTGCGGGGTCCTCGAACGCGGTGGCCAGGTGGCACGTGTCCACGCACACGCCGATACGGTGCGCGGGCGGGGCACCCTCGCCCGTGAGTGCCGCGATGGCGTCGGCCGTGGTCTCGACGGTGCAGCCGGGTTCGGGTTCGAGGCCGACGCGGATGCTGCGCCCCGTCAGCTCCTCCAGCGCGTCCAGGCGCTGGGCGAGCGTGGTCAGCCGGGCGAGCGCGGCGCCGCGCCTGCCGGCGTCGAAGTCCGTACGCCAGGCGAGCGGCAGCGTGGAGATCGTGCCCCAGGGCACGTCGTCGGGCAGCAGGGTTGCCAGCAGGCGGGCGAGGTCGGTGGTGTGGTCGAGGCGCGCGTCCTCGGTCCAGTCGGGCCGGTAGACGCGGTACTTGACGTGCTGGCCGCCGAAGCCCTCGTACGGGAACCCGTTGAGCGTGACCACCTCAAGACCGGCGCGGTCCAGCGCGGCGCGCAACTCCCTCACCCGCGCCGGGTCGTGGGTGAGCGTACGGGCGGCGTCGCGGGCCAGCCACAGGCCGATGCCGAGCCTGTCGCGGTGCAGCCGGCGCCGTACGGGTTCCGCGTATTCGGTCAACTGCCGTAGTACGCCGTCGAGTTCTTCCGCCGCGTGGACGTTGGTGCAGTACGAGAGGTGGACGGTCGAGCCGTCCGGGTGCCGGAACCGCATGTGCGCTCCCTCCTCACTCTCCGCCGCGCAGGATGGAGTTGCCCTCGTACGACTGGCCTTCCGGGGGCGCGGAGTCGAGGACGAGACGTCCGCTCTGGCCGTAGAAGGCGACCGGGTTGCGCCACAGCACCTGGTCGACCTCGTCCTCACCGAAGCCGGCGGCGAGCATGGCGTCGCCCACGTGCCGGGTCTTGAGGGGGTCGCTGTGGCCCCAGTCGGCAGCGGAGTTGACGAGGACCCGGTCGGTTCCGTGCACGCGCAGGATGCGGATCATCCGCTCGGGGTCCATCTTGGTGTCGGGGTAGACGGAGAAGCCGAGCCAGCAGCCGCTGTCGGACGCGGCGCCCAGCGTCGTCTCGTTCAGGTGGTCGAGCACGACGTGTTCCGGTGGCAGCCCGGACTCGCGCAGCACATCCAGGGTGCGGTGCAGCCCCGCCAGCTTGTCCCGGTGCGGGGTGTGGACGAGCGCGGGCAGGCCGTGCTCGCGCGCGAGCTGGAGCTGCGCCGCGAGGGCCGTGTCCTCGGCGGGTGTCATCGCGTCGTAGCCGACCTCGCCGACGGCGACGACGTTGTCCTTGAGGAGGTAGCGCGGCAGCGCGTCGAGCACGGGCGTACAGCGCGGGTCGTTGGCCTCCTTGGGGTTGAGGGCCAGCGTGCAGTGGTGCGCGATGCCGTGCTGGGCGGCGCGGAAGGGCTCCCAGCCGAGGAGCGAGTCGAAGTAGTCGTAGAACGAGGCGGGCGAGGTGCGGGGCTGGCCGAGCCAGAAGGAGGGCTCGACCAGCGCACGCACTCCGGCCGCGTGCATCGCCGCGTAGTCGTCGGTTGTCCTGGAGGTCATGTGGATGTGCGGATCGAAGATGCGCAACGCGATCACGGCTCCTGGGGCGAGCGGGGGGTGCGGTGGGAGTCGGGGGCTTCCCCGGCTTCGGGGGCTTCGGCGCCCCCGGTGCCGGGAGCGGCGAGGGCTCCGGGGTCCGTCCCTGTGCCCTGCGCCGCCGGGCCTTCGGCGGTGTGCGGGAAGCGGGCCAGGTCCAGTGCGGTGTGCAGGTCGGAGGGGACCTCGCGGCCCGCGGCCGTGCGTTCGCGCGCGTAGTCCTCCAGCATCCTGGCCAGCTCGCCGTCCCCCGCCGCACGGTGCTCAAGACCGGCGACGGCGCTCAACGGCACGCCGGTGAACAGGCACTTGAGCACCGCCTGCCGCCACTGGTGCGCGTCCAGGTGCGCGGCGGCGTACGGGCCGAGCGCGGCGGCGACCAGCCGCGTGTCGTTCGTGCGCAGCGCGTCCTCGACGAGGGTCAGCGCACCCTCCCGCTCAGGTGGCGGGTCCAGGTGCGGGAGCGCGAGCAGTACGGCGCGGCGCTCGGCTGCCGTGCCGTGCTCGTAGAGGCGGGCGAGGGTCGCGGTGTCCGGTGCCGCGGCGTGCAGGATCAGCACGCGTGCGGTGTCGGCCGGATCGCGCGGCGGCACGGCTGCCTCAGCGACACCCGCCTCCCCTTCGGGCCGTAACGCGTGCGGGCCGCACTGGCGCCCCGCCTGGGCGAAGTCGCGCTCCCAGGGCGGCAGTCCGGGCTCGTTCACGTGGTGCGGCGCGTCGGCCGCCGTGGCGAGGGCCTGGTGCAGCCAGGCGCGAGCGCCGGCGCCGAGCCGCAGCTCAAGGCCGGTACGGAGGGTGGCGAGAGGGGTCAGCATGGGGTGTTGTCTCCCGTCTTGGCCTCGGCCGTCGTCAGGAAGTGCAGGGATTCTGCGGCCCGTTCGGGCCCGGCGTGCGAATCGCGTGGCAGCTCGACGGTGACCAGCCCGCCGTACCGCGCCTCGCGCAGCGCATCGAGCACGGGCGGAAAGTCGATCTCCCCGGCGCCGAACGGCAGGTGCTCGTGCACACCGCGCCGCATGTCCTCGATCTGCACATGCCGCAGCCACGGAGCCGCGGCCCGCACACAGTCGGCCGGCGGTTCGGGCTCCAGGCACTGGCAGTGGCCGATGTCCAGGGTCAGCCCGAGCAGTTCGGGACTGTCCAGTGCCGTACGCAGCCGGTGGAACCCCGCCAGGTCGCCCAGCAGATGACCGGGCTCCGGCTCGACGGCCAGAGGCACCCCCGCGGCCTCGGCCGCCACGAGCACCGATCCGATGCCGTCGGCGAGCCGGGGCCACGCCTCGTGCGGGTCCGTGCCGGGAGGCAGCTTCCCGCTGAAGCAGTGCACGGCGTGCGCGCCGAGGTCGGCCGCGACCCGTACCGCCTTGAGCAGCAGCTCCGTACGGGAGGCGCGGGCCCCGGCGTCCGGGTCGAGCAGCGTGGGGTGGTGCTTGCGCCGCGCGTCCAGGACGTAGCGGCCCCCGGTCTCGATGGTCACCGACAGCCCGTACCGCTCCAGCGCCCGGCCCACCTCGGCCGTACGGGCCGCCAGACCCGGCGCGAGGGGGTCGAGGTGCATGTGGTCGAGCGTCAGGCCGACACCTGAGTACCCGAGGTCGGCCAGGAGCGCGAGCGCGTCCTCCAGGCGCAGGTCGGCGAGGCCGTTGGTGCCGTAGGCGTAACGGAGCGCTCCGGTCATGTGGGGCTCACCTTCCTGGACAGCCGGCGGGCGAGAGGGAGCAGCGCGAGCAGGGCGGCGGCCGTCGCCGCCGAGCCCCTGCGGTCCGTACGGGCCGTGAGCGCGGCCTGCAACGGGATCATGGCGCGGATGCCGCCGCCGACCGCGCGCTGGAGCAGCGGTGGCGAGGGGTTCAGCGCGGCATGCGCGAGGGGGCGTGCAGCGCCGGCGACGTACGCCGCCGCAGCGCCGAGCGCCTGTGGCCTGCGCTGCCGCGTCACCACGGCGGCGATGCCCGCCACCACGCCGAGCGCGGCCAGCGGCACGGCGGGCGCTCCGCCCTCCGCCTCGCGCCGCGAGACCGCCGTCACCGCCCACGTGTGCACGCCCATGAGTCCGGCCGCACCGGCAACGTCGCGTGCCGCGGCTGCCGTTGGCGTGCCCGTCGAGGTGGCGGCTGCGCCGAGGATCACATCGAGTGCGCGGGCCGTCGCCATGGTGGCGGGGGCCGCGCGGGTGTGGTTGAGGCGCAGGTCGTAGGCCCACACGGTGCCGGCGAGCGCGGTGGCCGTCAGCAGCGCGGGGCGCCCCGCACGCGCGGCGAGCGCGAGACCGGCCGCCGTGAGGGCCCCGGCCGCGAGGAAGGCGGCGGGAGGACTGATACGGCCGGAGGGCAGGGGACGTTCGGGGCGCTCCACCGCGTCGGTCTCCCGGTCGGCCCAGTCGTTGAGCGCCATGCCCGCCTCGTACAGGCACACGGACGAGGCGGCGGCCAGCGCGGTGCCCCGGTTCGGCGCGCGCCCCACGGCCGCCGCACCGGCGACCGCGTCACCCGGCACCGTGAACAGCGCGGAGACCCGCAGGAGTTCGGCCCACGCCGTCACCCGGCTCACCGCTCCACCCCGGTCGGCGCTTCCGCCTGCCCGCGGGACAGCCGTTCCGCCAGCTCCAGCAGCGCGCACCACTGTCCCGGCAGATCGCTGGGCCCCGTGTCCGGGTCCTTGAAGTAGAAGCCGAGCCCGTCCACGGGTCCCGTGATGCCCACCTCGTGCGCGCGCGCCAGCAGCCGTGCGAGGTCCAGCACGAGCGGTGCGGCGAGCGCCGAGTCACAGCCCTGCCAGATCGTCTGGAGCACCATCCGGGAGCCCAGGAACCCGTCGAAGGCGACGTGGTCCCACGCGGTCTTCCAGTCGCCCATCGCCGGTACGTCGTCGATGTGCACCTGGCCGTCCGGCACCTCACCGAGCGTGTCGGCGAGCACCCTCGCCTTGCCCGCGTTCTTCGCCGCAGCCGCTGCCGGGTCGGCGAGCGCAGCGCCGTCGCCGCCGCCCAGCAGGTTGGTGCCCGACCACGCCCGTACGGCCAGCGCACGCTGCGCGAACATCGGCGCCAGCACCGAACGCAGCAGTGTCTGCCCTGTCTTGCCGTCCCGGCCCGCGTACGGCACGCCCGCCGCACGCGCCGCTTCGGCGAGCCGCGGGTGGTGCAGGCCCGTCGAGGGCGTGAAGTTCACATAGGGGCAGCCGGCGCGCAGCGCTGCCGCCGCGTACAGCGCGCTGGGCGGAAGCGTGTCCTCCCTCTCCGTGTGCGCCTCGGTGCTCGCGACGTTCACGACGACGGTACGGGCGAGCCCGTGCTCCCGTGTGAACTCGACGAGGTCAGCCGCGTACGTCTCGACCAACTCGTCCTCGCCGCGCAGGTCCGAGGCCCCGCCTCCAGGACGTATCGCGGCGTCGGCAGCCGCGAGTTCGGCACGGACGGCCGAGGGCAGCCCGTGCGGAATCACGCCACCCTCGGCCAGCGCCTCGGCCCGCTTGGGCAGGGGCGCCGACACCGTGTCATGGCCCCCGAACACAAACGTGTCAGGCCCAGCGAGCCCGCACGCGGCGAACGGCGCCGCCTCCGTCACCATCCCCGTCGGCGGATGCAGCCCCGCCGCGAGCGCCGCGGCTCCGGTCACGGCCGTCGTCGCGACGGAACCCCGCGCGCCGATCAGCCATATGCCCGTGCGGACCTTGTCGTGGGATTCAACGGGGTTGCTGTAGGCGTCAGGCACGATGCCTCCCTTTGTGTGCGGGTGGTACGTCTGCGGCAGCTGATCCCCCCACACTGCCCTGTCCAGCTCCCCACCGGTATGCCGCCTGCACAAGCACACGACCACCGAACAGGAGCAGAGCCCCGGGAGAGGAAACCCCGCCCCAGGAACGGGAGAGGAACCCCCCGACCCGGGCAACAGGGAGAGGGAAACGGGTGGGT
>NZ_JANCPR020000020.1 GCF_028657195.3 Streptomyces iconiensis | reverse complement strand
GGGGCTGTTGGGGGGAGGAGCCCCCCGACGCCCGGCCGGCGAGGCCAACGGGGGCCAGGGGGCGAAGCCCCCATTAGGAACGGGAACGTGCTTCAATTCACAGGACCCACAACAGGCGAAGGCCCCACCCCCTCACCCCGCAAGCCGTACCCCCCGCGCCGCAGCAACCACATTCGCAAGGGCCGCCCGAACCTCGGGCCACCCCCGCGTCTTGAGCCCACAATCGGGATTGGCCCAAAGCCGCGAGGCGCCCAACGCCGCGAGCCCTTCCCGCAACAACGCGCCCGCCTCCTCGACAGACGGAACACGCGGCGAGTGGATGTCGTACACGCCGGGCCCCGCCTCCCGCGGGTACCCCACGGCGGCCAGCTCCCGCGCAACCTGCATATGGGAGCGGGCCGCTTCCAGACTGATGACATCCGCGTCGAGATCGGAGATCGCCGCCACGATGTCGCCGAACTCCGCGTAGCACATGTGCGTATGGATCTGCGTATCGGCACGCACCCCGGACGTGGCGAGCCGGAACGCGTCGGTCGCCCACGCGAGATAGCCGGACCGCGCGGCGGAGCGCAACGGCAGCGTCTCGCGGAGAGCCGGCTCGTCGACCTGGATGACGCCGATCCCCGCGTCCTCCAGGTCGCGGACCTCGTCCCGCAGTGCGAGAGCCATCTGGCGTGCCGTGTCACCCAGCGGCTGGTCGTCACGTACGAAGGACCAGGCGAGCATGGTGACGGGCCCGGTGAGCATGCCCTTGACCGGCTGGGAGGTCTGGGCCTGCGCGTAGGTGGTCCAGCGGAGTGTCATGGGTTCGGGGCGCGAGACGTCCCCGGCGATGATCGGCGGGCGTACGCAGCGGGTGCCGTAGGACTGGACCCAGCCGTGCTGGGTGGACAGGCAGCCGGAGAGCTGTTCCGCGAAGTACTGGACCATGTCGTTGCGTTCGGGCTCGCCGTGGACGAGGACGTCGAGGCCCACCTCCTCCTGGAACGCGATCACCGAGCGGATCTCGGCGGCGATCCGCTCGTCGTAGGCGGCGGCGTCGATGCGTCCGGCGCGCAGGTCGGCCCGTGCGCCGCGCAGCGCCGGGGTCTGCGGGAAGGAGCCGACGGTGGTCGTGGGCACGGGCGGCAGCTTGAGGCGGGCGCGCTGCGCCTCGCTGCGCTGCTCGTACGGCTGAGCGCGCCGGACGTCCGCTTCCCTGACGGCCGCCGCGCGTGCCCGTACGGCGGGGTCGCGGGTGAGCGACGAGCCCGCGCGCGAGGCGAGGTCGGCGCGGCGGGCGGCGAGCTGCGCCGAGATGGCGCCCGTACCCTCGGCGAGGCCGCGGGCGAGGCTGACGACCTCCTGCGTCTTCTGGCGGGCGAACGCCAGCCAGCGCATCGTCTGCGGGTCGAGGCCGCGTTCGAAGCTGATGTCGAGCGGGACGTGCAGCAGGGAGCAGGAGGGCGCGACGTCGACGCGTTCCGCGAGGCCCAGGAGGGTGCCGAGGGTGGCGAGCGACGCCTCCAGGTCGTTGATCCACACGTTGCGGCCGTCCACGACGCCCGCGACCAGCCGCTTGCCGGGCAGGCCGCCGGCGCGGGCGAGGTCGTCGAGGTTGGCGGCGGCGGGCCCGGTGAAGTCGAGTGCCAGGCCCTCGACGGGCGACTTGGCCAGTACGGGCAGTGCTTCGCCGAGGCGGTCGAAGTACGTGGCGACGAGGATGCGGGGCCGTTCGGTGGGCGCGGCGGGGGCCGCGAGTTCGCGGTAGGCGCGCTCGGCGGCGTTGAGTTCGGCGGGGGTGCGGTCCTGGACGAGCGCGGGCTCGTCGAGCTGGACCCAGGTGGCTCCGGTGGCGCGGAGTTCGGCGAGGACCGTTGCGTAGACGGGCAGCAGCCGGTCGAGCAGCGTGAGCGGTTCGAAGCCGGGGTCGACACCGGGTGCGGGCTTGGCGAGCAGCAAGTAGCTGATCGGCCCGAGGAGGACGGGGCGCGCTTCGGTGTGGCCGAGTCCGCGTGCCTCGCCGAGTTCGGCGATCTGCTTGCGCGGGTTGGCGGTGAAGACGGTGTCGGGCCCCAACTCCGGTACGAGGTAGTGGTAGTTGGTGTCGAACCACTTGGTCATCTCCAGCGGCGGCGCCTCCTGGGTGCCGCGCGCCATGGCGAAGTAGCCGGCCAGCGCGTCCTCCTCGCAGGCGGCCCGGTGCCGTTCGGGGAGCGCGCCGACCATGACGGTGGTGTCGAGGACGTGGTCGTAGTACGAGAAGTCGCCGGTGGGGACCTCGTGGACGCCGGTGTCGGCGAGGAGCTTCCAGGTGGCGCGGCGCAGATCCGCCGCCGTCTCCCGGAGGCTCTCGGGTGTGACGCGGCCCTTCCAGTAGCCCTCGATGGCCTTCTTCAGCTCACGGTTGGGGCCCTGGCGCGGGTATCCGTGGACGGTTGCTGTGGCGCGCTGTGCCGCTGCGGCGGTGGAAGCGGCTGTGGTGCTGGTCACTCAACTCTCCTTCGCGAGTCAGGGTGTGAACCCGGAGCGCGCGAGGGGTGGAGCGCAGGCAGGTGAGCGGCCTGCGCCGCCTGCCGTATGCCGCCGACCCGCCCGCGAGGTCACCGAGATCGCCGCGCACGGGGCGTGCGCGGGCAGTGGCAGGTCTTCGGACTCGTGGACGCGCGGCACGCTGTGCCGCACCTACTGGCCGTCGCTTCCCGGCCCCCTGGGGGCCAGTGCTTCATGACGGCGGTCGTTTCCACTCACCGCTGCGGGGCAGTTCCGGATTTCCACCGGATTCCCTCTTACGACGCCTGTCTGGCGGACAGGCCGAACCGACTGCACCACCCACGCTACGTCGCACCGTGGGAGTTGAACAGCCCGCGCCGGGTCGCCCCGGGGGCCCCGGGACCGGCAGGAGTGTTACGTTGCGCTCGCCAGTCAACCCCTCGTAAGGGTCAGGGAATCCGGTGAGAATCCGGAGCTGACGCGCAGCGGTGTGGGACTGGGGATGTGCATGGGCCACTGGGAACAGGAGTTCCCGGGAAGGCGCGCGTTCCCTGGAGTCCCGAGCCCGAAGACCTGCTGGCAGCCGCGTCCCGTTCGGGGCGCGGAGGACGCCGGGCTCCGCGACTGGGCCTCTGACGGAGAAGGATCACTGGTGGCTCTGCACCGTTCGCCCCGTTCCATAGCGCTGTGCGCGGCACTCGTCGCGCTCTCCCTCGCCGCCGCCGGATGCGGTACGGGCACGAAGGGGGCGGGCGGCGACGCCAAGGGGGCCGCGGGCGCCAAGGGGTATCCCCGTACGTTCGACAATTGCGGCGAAAAGGTCACCCTCGACGGGCCGCCGCAGCGCGCCGTCGCGCTGGACCAGGGCTCGGCGGAGATCCTGCTGGCGCTCGGACTCGGTGACCGTATGGCGGGCACGGGCACCTGGACGGACCCCGTGATGAAGGGGCTGGGCAAGGAGAACGCCAAGGTGCCGCGGCTGGCCGACGGTTACCCCTCGTTCGAGAAGGTGCTGGACAAGGAGCCGGACCTGGTGACCGCCTCCTTCGGCGCGACGCTGGACAAGGGCGGGGTCGCGCCGCGCGACAAGTTCGCCGACCTGCGCGTACCGACCTACCTCTCCCCCTCCGACTGCGCCAAGAAGGACGGCTCCAACGGGGACGGGGCACGCGGCGAGCGGCTGCGTATGGCAGACATCTACGGCGAAGTCCGCGACCTGGCACGCGCGTTCGGCGTGGAGGCGCGGGGCGCACGCCTGATCGCCGGGCTGAAGGAGCGGATGGCGAAGGCCACGGAGGGCGTGGACGCGAAGGGGACCAGCGTCCTGTACTGGTTCGCGAACTCCGAGTCGCCGTACCTGGCCGGGTGCTGCGGTGCGCCCGGCATCATCACCGAGGCGGTCGGCGCGCGCAACGCGTTCGGCGACACCCGCGACGAGTGGCCGCAGATCGGCTGGGAGAAGATCGCCGACCGCGACCCCGACGTCATCGTGCTCGGTGACCTCACCCGCAAGAACCAGACGGCCGAGACGGCGAAGGCCAAGATCGGAAAGCTGGAGTCCAGCCCCGTCACCCGCCACATGAAGGCGGTGAAGAACAAGCGCTACGTGCTGTTGAGCGGCGCGGCGATGAACCCGTCCATCCGCACGGTCGAGGGCGTCGAAGAGGTCGCCCGGGGCCTGCGCGACTTCGGCCTCGCCAAGTGAACGCGCGGCCGGTTCGCACGGAGACCGCGACGGCACAGGGCGGGACCGCGGCGCCCCGCGAAGACGTGGCGCCCCGCGTAGACGTGGCGGCGCCCCGCCGAGGAAGCGTGACAGCTCGCGGAGGGCCCGCGGGGGGCGTGGGGACGGCCCTGGTCAGGGCCGTACGTACCGGGCGGGGCATGGCCGTCTTCTGCGTCGTGGGCCTTGGCGTGCTGGCGCTGTCCGTGGCGTGGGCCATCACGGCGGGGCAGGCGGGGCTGGGCGTCGGGGACGTGTGGCGGGTGGTGGCGCAGAAGTTGGGGGGCGCTGACGCGGGGCTGTCGCCGATACGGGAGGGCATCGTGTGGGAACTGCGGTTGCCCCGCGCGCTGTTGGCGGCCGTGTGCGGCGCGGGGCTCGCGCTGTGCGGGGCCGTACTGCAGTCGCTGCTGCGTAATCCGCTGGCCGACCCCTTCGTGCTGGGTGTCTCCTCCGGGGCCTCGACGGGCACCGTGGCGGTGGTGGTGCTGGGGGTCGGCGGGGGCGCGTTCTCGCTGTCAGCGGGTGCCTTCGCCGGCGCGCTCGTCTCGTTCGCGCTGGTGCTGCTGCTCGCGCACACCTCGGGCGGCGGTACGGACCGGGTGCTGCTGTCCGGCATCGCGGCCATGCAGCTGTTCTCGGCGCTGACCTCGCTCATCGTGTTCACGTCCGCCGACGCCGAGCAGACGCGTGGCGTGCTGTTCTGGCTGCTGGGCTCGTTCGGCTCGGTGGGCTGGGCCGACGTGGCGCTGGGCGCAGCGGCGCTGGGGGTCGCGCTGGTGGTGTGCCTCGCGTACGCGAGGGCGCTGGACGCATTCGCGCTGGGCCGGGAACTGGCGAGGGCGCTCGGGGTGCCGGTGCGCCGGGTGCGGCTGACGCTGCTGCTGGTCACAGCGCTGCTGACGGCGGTGCTGGTGAGCAGCGTCGGCGCCGTCGGGTTCGTGGGCCTGGTGCTGCCGCACGCGGCGCGGGCCCTGACGGGTCCGGGGCACCGGCGACTGCTGCCGGTGACGGCGCTGGTGGGCGCGGTGTTCCTGGTGTGGGCCGACACGGCGGCACGTACGCTCCTGGACCCGCGTGAGCTGCCCGTCGGCGTTGTCACGTCGCTGATCGGCGTGCCCGCCTTCATGGTGATCCTGCACCGGGGGCGTGGGCGCGGAGGCGGCGGTGCGTAGGCCCGGCGGCGCGGCCCGTACCCGTGGTACACCCCCTGGCCTGCCGGAAGCGGTGTGGAAGACTGCGGGGGTCCAACAACTCGATCGAGGCGGCAGAGGCCAGGAAGCCGGTGTGAGCCCGGCACGGTCCCGCCACTGTGACCGGCCGACTGCCCGCGTACGCGCGGAGTCGGCCGGGAGTCAGACACTGGACTGCCGCCTTACCTCAACGCCAGGGGACGCGGATCCCTTGAGGAGGCAGTCCATGAACCGGTCACGACCGGTCTTCTCGCGGCGTGCCCTGCGCACGCCGCCCGCCCTGCGCACGCCGCGCATGCCGGGGTCCCGCATGCCGGACAGCTCGCCCGCCCCGCGCATGTCACGCGCACAGCGGGCGCCCGTCCCGCGCAGGGCACGCACACTGTTCGTCGTTCCTCTCGTCGCGCTGCTGCTCGCACCGCTGGCGGCGTGCGGCGGAACCGGGGCCTCCGGCTCTGGTGACGGCTCCGGGGCGAAGGGCAAGTCCCCGGCCGGCTTCCCGTACACGGTCACCAACTGCGGTGTGAAGACGACCTTCGACAGGCCGCCCGAGCGCGCCGTGACGATGAACCAGCACGTGACCGAGATCATGCTGGCGCTCGGTCTGGAGGACAGGATGGCGGGCACCGCCTACCTCGACGACAAGATCGTGCCGCGCTACAAGAACGCGTACGACAAGGTCAAGGTGCTCGCCAAGAAGTACCCGTCCAAGGAGACACTGCTCGCGGCCAACCCCGACTTCGTGTACGGGGGTTACTCCAGCGCCTTCGACAAGACCGAGGGCCGCGAGCGTGCCGCGCTCAAGGAGAGCGGTGTCGCGACGCGGCTGAACATCGAGGGCTGCCGCAAGGACATCGGCATCGGCTCGCTCCACAAGGAGATCCGCGAGGTGGCACGCACCTTCGGCGTACCCGAGCGGGCCGAGGCGCTGCTGAAGAAGCAGGACAGGCAGCTCGCCGCGACGGCCGAGCGCCTCAAGGGCGTCAAGAAGCCGTCCGTCTTCGTCTACGACAGCGGCGACAGCTCGGCCTTCACGGCGGGCGGCACCGGTATCGGCAACGACATCATCAGCCGCGCCGGCGGCCGTAACGTCTTCTCCGACCTGGACAAGACGTTCGCCGACGTCTCGTGGGAGAAGGTCGTGGAGCGCAAGCCCGAGGTCATCGTGGTCTACGACTACGGCGGCACGCCGGTGAAGGCGAAGAAGAAGCGCCTGCTGAACGACCCGGCGCTGGCGGACGTACCGGCGATCAAGCACAAGCGGTTCGCCGTGCTGCCGCTGTCCTCCGCCGTGCTCGGGCCGCGCGTACCGGACGCGGTCGACGCGCTGGCACGCCAGCTCCACCAGGGCGAGTAGGCGCCGTGCCGCTCAAATCACCGCTGCGGTTCGTCCTGGTGACCGCGGTGCTGGCCGCCGTGCTCGTGCTCGGTGCCGTGTTCAGCCTGGCGCTGGGCTCCGCACGCATACCCGTGCCCGATGTGGTGCGGGCGCTGACGGGGCAGGCGGGTACGGGCCCGTTCACCACGATCGTGCTCGACGTACGGCTGCCCCGCGTGCTGCTGGCCGCCGTGGTGGGAGCGGGGCTCGCGGTCGTCGGCACGGTGCTCCAGGCGCTGGTGCGCAATCCGCTGGCCGACCCGTATCTGCTGGGCATCTCCTCGGGCGCCTCCACGGGCGCCGTTGTCGTGGTGGTCCTCGGGGTGAGCGCCGTCTCGATGCCGTTCGGGGCCTTCGTCGGCTCCATGGTCGCGCTGCTCGTCGTCTACAGCATGGCGCGGCGCGGCGGTTCGATGACAACGGGCAGGCTGGTGCTGGCCGGGGTCGCCGTGCAGTACGTGCTGTCGGCGCTGACCAGTCTGCTGCTGGTGACCTCCTCCGACACCCAGCATCTGCGGGCGATCCTGTTCTGGACGCTGGGCGGTCTCGGCCAGGCGCGCTGGCACAGCCTGACGGTGCCGGCCCTCGTGCTGCTGGTCGGCCTTGTACTGCTGCTGGCGCTGGCCAGACCGCTGGACCTGCTGCTGGTCGGCGAGGAGGGCGCCACCGTACTGGGCCTGGACACGGCCAAGTTCCGCGCCGCCGTCTTCGTGCTCGCTTCGCTGGTGACGGCCGTACTGGTGACGGTCAGCGGCTCGATCGGCTTCGTGGGCCTGATGGTTCCGCACGCGGCCCGGATGGCGGTCGGCGCCTCGCACCGCGCGCTGCTGCCGGTGGCCGCGCTGGGCGGCGCCGCCTTCCTGGTACTGGCCGACCTGGCGGCCCGTACGGTCGCGGCGCCGGAGGAGAT
This sequence comes from Streptomyces iconiensis, assembly GCF_028657195.3. GTDB lineage: Bacteria > Actinomycetota > Actinomycetes > Streptomycetales > Streptomycetaceae > Streptomyces > Streptomyces iconiensis. The sequence continues at coordinate 152,405 of NZ_JANCPR020000020.1, read as the reverse complement.
ACCCGTGGGCGTCCTGACGGCGCTCACGGGCGGACCGTTCTTCCTCTGGCTGCTGCGACGCGGCCGGCGGACCGAAGGGATGGCGGAATGACCGTGACCACCGGGACACAGCGACAGCCGGAGCCCGGCCCCGGCCCGGGTCCGGGGCAGCACACGGAGGCGGAGGGGCGCACCGCGAACCGTGCCGCCGGGCTGCGCGCCCTGAAGGTCTCCTACGGCGTCGGCGAGCGTGCCCGGCACTTGCTGGTCGACGGCGTCGATCTGGAGGCGGCACCCGGCGAGACCATCGGCGTCGTGGGCCCCAACGGCAGCGGCAAGACGACCCTGCTGCGCTGCGTGTACGGCACGCTCTCCCCCACCTCGGGCCAACTGCTCCTGGACGGCCGGGACATGACCGGCATGAGCACGAAGGAACGGGCACGCAGCGTGGCCGCCGTACCGCAGGACGCGGGCGGCGGATTCGGGCTGACCGTACAGCAGGCGGTGGCGATGGGCCGCTCGCCGCACAAGCGGTTCTGGGAGGGCGACACGGCCCGGGACGCCGCGTACGTACGGGAGGCGCTGGAGCGTACTGGCGCGACGGAACTGGCGGAGCGCCGCGTGGACGAGCTGTCGGGCGGCGAGCGGCAGCGGGTGCTGGTGGCACGCGCCCTGGTGCAGGAACCGGCGCTGCTCGTACTGGACGAGCCGACCAACCACCTGGACGTGCGCTACCAGTGGGAACTGCTCGCCCTCGTCGACGGCCTCGCCGCGACCAGCGTGCTGGCCCTGCACGACCTGAATCTCGCCGCGTACTTCTGCGACCGCATCTACGTACTCGACGCGGGCCGCGTCGTGAAGGGCGGGCCACCCGCCGAGGTGCTGACCGAGGAGATGCTCGCCGAGGTGTACGGGGTGCGCGCTGAGGTGAGCGTGCATCCGGCGACGGGTGCGCCGACGGTGGTGTACCTGCCGCCGACGGCGGCCGTACGGGCCAAGTCCGTACGGGCCGAGTCCGCACGGGCCGAGTCCTCGCAGGCGGGCCCCTCACAGGCGGGCCCCTCGCAGGCGGGCCCCTCGCAGGCGGTGCACCGGTGAGCGAACCGCTGGACGAACTGGACGAACTGGACGAGTTGGAGGCGCTCGTCGCGCTGACCGATCTCGCCTCGGCGCACGGCCCCCGCTACCACCTGCTGCCCGGCGAACCGCCCCGGAAGGAGGCCGGCGCCTGGCTGCCCGCCGACCGGCTGCACTCCCCCGGCTCCCCGGAACTCGCCCACCTCCTGCGCGCCGAGTACGACTCCAGCGGCCACCGCACCGCGCACGCCGCCGCGCTCACCCTCATCGCCGTCTACGCGGGCCGCGTCACGGCAGCGGCCGTCCTCCACTGGGCGCTCGACGGGCGCGTATGGGACATGCGCCCCGCCAACGTTCTCGTACGCCCGGCCGCGCACGGTATCGGTGGCGTACGGCTGCGCGAGGCGCGGCTCCTGGCCCCGGCAGGCGACCGTACGCGCACGCTGCCCGTGTTGCACGAGGCGGTGCTGCACACCCACCTGTTGCCGCTGGCCGAAGCACTGCACCGCGAGACCCGCGCGGGGCTGCGGCAACTGCGCGGCGGCATCGCACACGGCTGCGCCACCGCGCTGGGCGCAGCCACCACCCGGGACCCACGTGAACTGGCCGACCGCTGGGCCGAGTTCATCGCCCCGCTCCCCGGACTGGCCCGCCTCGGGAACGTCGCCGAGGTGACCCGCGCCGACGGCACACGGCGCCTGCACTACCTCCGCAACACCTGCTGCCTCTTCTACACCAGCGCGGAGGACGTACGCTGCGCCAGCTGCTGCCTCACACCCCGCGAGGAACGGCTCAGCGCGTACGCGTCACAGTGACCGCGCCCGGCTGCACCGATAGCGAAGCCGGCTTCGGGTGGCGAGGCGCACTTCGGGTGGCGAGGCGCACTTCGGGTGGCGAGGCAGACTTCGGGGGGCGAGGCAGACTTCGGGGGGCGAGGCTGGCTCCTGGCAGCGAGGCCGGCTTCAACGGGCAGGCTCACAAGCCGGTGGAGACTCCCCAGATCCCGGCGGCCGTGAACGCGATGCCGATCCCGACAGGCAGCGCGACGCTCCAGAACCGTTTCGGGGCGAGGTCGAGCCGTGCGGACTGCGGGGCGCCGGGGAGGTAGCGCACGGGGGCCCGACCACCCACGGGCAGGCCCTTGACCCCGGAAACGCGGGACTCGAACTCGTGCGGACTGCCCTGTGCGTCAGCGAAGTTGACCACCGCGAAGTAGCTGATGCTCCCCTGGCGGCGCTCACTGCGGTACCGGACCACCAGGCCCTCGGTACCGATCCCTTCGCGTCGGAGGCGGCGATGGTGCGCGGCCTCGTAGATGCCGATACCGATGATGACGGGCCCCGCCAGGAGAAACAGCACCAACAACCACACGGTCTCGCCTCCAGCTTCCCCCTGCATTGCGCAGTCCTGCGACGCATCGCCTGTCGCAGGAAGGGACGATGCCCCGAGCCGACGCGGTTCCTGGGGGGAATGCCCCGGCGTACCGTTCCAAGTACCGCGCTCAGCAGAGGGGTCCGTATGAACGAGCACGCCGACACGCAGCGCACCGGCTGGCCGACCCGTTGACGGCGGGTGCCGACCTCCCGGCCGATCCGGTGCGCCGACGCCTCGCCCGAGTCCGTGGCCGCATTCTTCGACAACAATCTCGACGATGTATCGGCTCCTGTCGCGCCACTCCTGCGCGAGGCCGAGGCAGTCGGCGACGCCCCTGAAGCCTGCCCGCTGCGCGCCCATCTGCTTCAGATCGCGGGCAGTGTCCTGACCCAGGTTCATCAGCACGACGCGGCCCCGACTGCGCTCTCGGGCCCTGGACGCCGCGAAGGATCGGCCGCGCGCGGCGTCCGTCATCACCACGTGCACATGGTTCCTGGTGCGGCAGGCTGAACCATCACGGCGGTTGAATCCACGCGCGGCGCCTTGAACCGTCGCGGCGTGGGGCGATCTTGTGCCGGTAGGTTCGAGTGATGACCACCCGACGCCGTACAAACCCTGGTGCCCGCGCCCTTCTGCTCAACGGCACCGTCGGCGTCGGCAAGACCTCGGTCGCCGCCGCAGTGGGCGACTTGCTGGCCGATGCGGGGGTGCCGCACGCCGTCATCGACTTCGACGCGCTCCGGCAGGCGTGGCCCGCACCCCCGGGTGACCGCTTCAACCACGGTCTGCTGCTGCGGAACCTGCGCGCCGTCGCCGCCAACTATTGGGAAGCCGACGCGACACGGCTGGTTCTCGCGGGGGTGATCGAGACACGTGAGGAACGTGAGCAGTGCGCCGACGCGGTCGGTGCCGCCCTCACCGTGTGCCGGTTGCGCGCCGTACCGCATGTCGTCTCTCACCGTCTCACCGGCCGCCACGCGGACGAGCCCGGAACACTGCGCTGGCACCTGGACCGTTCCTGCGAACTGGACGCGATCCTCGAACGCGCCGACATCGACGACTTCACCATCGACACCTCGGCCCGCTCCCTCACGGAGACGGCCGCAGCCGTCCTGCACGGAGCGGACCGGGGACACGTATGACGCGCCCGTGCACTGCGCGCCCGAGCAGTACGAGCCGCCGCGACACCGTGGGAAGCGCCTCAGACCAGTACGTCGTTCACGTGGGCCGTGTCGTGGTGCTCGTGGTAGACGGCGATCTTGTCGCCTCGTAGCTCGAAGAGGAAGTGGTAGTGGTTCCGGTAATGACGCCCGCTCTTCAGCTCCATCGTTGAATACGCTTCCACAGCGACGCGGTCGCCCTGAATGGTCCAGCCGGTTGGGACGATGTGAAGCGGCCCGTCGGTGATGCCGTCCAGCGGGACCAGCATGGAGCGGAATTCGTCCTTGGAGACGAACCCGCCGCGCGGCATACCGCTCATCCACCACTCGACGTCGTCGGTGAGCATTCCGAGAAGCTCGTTCAGCGGCTCCGTGTTCGCAAGGTCTCCCCACCTCCCTCGCCCATAAAGGCCGAGAAAGTGCTCAACGATTTCCTTCTTGCGCGCGTCATCCATTTTCCCGGTTCCATTCCCTCGGACCTGCACGACCTGTATGACCTGCATGTACTGCCACTGTGCGGGAAAGCGAGCCATGCGCGCAAATGACAATGAGGAATGCTGGACATGAGTGAACCGCATGCCCGAGTACACTGGCGGATATGCCGGATCTGACACTCATCGGATTGCGCGTCGTGTACGAGGTTTTCTCGACGGGCTCATTCACCGCGGCTGCCGAGTCGCTCGGCCATACGCAGTCCGCCGTTTCCCGGCAGGTAGGGGCGGTCGAGGCCGCCGTAGGCGTCCCGCTCTTCGAGCGCAGCGCCAGGGGTACGGGGCCGACGGCGGCCGGTACCGCGCTGGCCCGGCACGCGGCCGACGTGCTCGCCGGGGTCGACGCCGCCGTGCAGGAGGTGTCGGCGCTGCGCGACCGGATGTCGGGCCGCGTCACCGTCGGCGCCTTCCCCATCGCCGCCGCCGTCCTCGGCTCACGCGCCCTCGCCCAGCTCGCGTCCGAACACCCCGGGCTTGAGGTCTCCTTCGAGGAGGCGTCCTCCCCCGCCCTGCTGCGCCGCCTGCGCGGCGACCGGCTCCAGGTCGCCGTCATCGGCGCATGCGTGGGCCCGCCCCATTACGACATGGCAGGACTGCGCCAGGAGACCCTGGTCGAGGACGACCTCCGCGTCGCGGTCCCCAGGGGGCACCGGTTCGCGGCACGTACCCGGATCCAGGCCGAAGAGCTGCGCGGCGAAGGGTGGATCGTCGAACGCGGCAGCACAGGCGATCCCCAGTACGGCGCATGGCCGACGCTGTCCGAACCCCACATCGTGCACGCGGCTCGCGAGTGGTCCACGCGCCTGGGGATGGTGGCCGCCGGCCTCGGTATCTGCCTCGTTCCTGGCCTCGCCCTCGCCTCCGTGCCGGACGGCGTCCGGGTCGTCACCGTCGAGGACCGGCACTGGCTGGGCCGCGCCACGGTCGTCGTGACCAAGCCGCACCGCTCACCGCAGGCCGAAGCCGCGGTCGCAGCGCTCAGAGAACAGGCCACCGACGTGACCAGCACACGCACCAACCTCGCCAAACCGCCGGCGCCCGGAACTCCGGCCGGCCCACAGCCGAACCCGGCGAACCCGGCACCCTAGGCCCGGCTGGACCGGCGCACCGGAGACGCACCCGCCGCCTCGCGCCGCACTGCGGCCGTCGGGCCTCGCGCCGTGACCGTCACCCCCGACCCCCGGGCCCACCAGGCCCCAGCCCTCCCGGCTCACCACCCCCTCCCGGCTCACCAGGCACTCCGGCCGCCCGGCACTCCGGCCCGCCCGGCCCGCCCGGCCACGCTCCCGCTCCCGCTCCCCGCCCGGTTCACGCGGGCACGGGCGGCCTTCCGTGGCCTGCCGTGTCGAGGAGGTGCCTCGCGGCCACTCTCGCGCCGTCGGTGCGGACCGTGCCGGCGACGGTGGTCGCTCGGGCGCGGGTCCCGGGGGCGAGGGCCGTGGTGAGTGCGGCGGTCAGGGATTCGGTGGTCGGCGTCGGTCCTTCGTGTGCGGCGCCGATGCCCAGTTCGGCGACTCGGGCTGCCCAGTACGGCTGGTCCACGACCTGGGGGACGATCACTTGGGGTGCGGCGGCCCGTGCGGCGGTCGTTGTGGTGCCGGCGCCGCCGTGGTGTACGACGGCTGCGACCCGGGGGAACAGTGCCTGCTGGTTGACCTCGCCGACGAGGAAGCAGTCCTCGCCGTCGTCGACCGGGGCCAGGTTGGCCCAGCCGCGGGCGAGGAGCACGCGGCGGCCCCGCGCGCGTACCGCCTCGATGGCCACCGTGGCGGCGTCCGCCGAGGCGCGCATGGGCATGCTGCCGAAGCCCACGTACACCGGCGGCGCACCGGCGTCGAGGAACGCCTCCAACTCGGCGGGGAGCGGGCGTTCGTCGGGCAGGATCCACGCGCCGGTCCGCACCACGTCGAGGTCGGCCGGCTCCCGCCACGGCCCCAGCGCCGGGTCGGCGGCCAGCCATGGCCGGTCGGTGAAGGCGTAGTCGCGGACGTTGTCCACCGGCGGCAGGCCGACCGTCGCACGGTGGGCGTTGAGCCCGGGACCGAACAGCGCGTTCACGTTCTGGGCGTCCAGGTCCCACAGCGCCCGGTTGTCGGTCACCTCGGGTGGCAACGGGCGGCCGGGCAGCGGGTACGGCGGGTGGTGCGGCGACGGAAGCATGGAAGGGAAGTAGGCCACGTACGCGTAGTGGAGGCCCAGTTTCTCGGCCGCCGACCGCGTACCGGCCACGGCCGGGATCAAGCCGGTCGCCACCACCGCAGCGCAGCCCGCCGCACACCCCTCGGCCGCCCCGGCGACCGCTTCGTACTGCGCGGCGGCCATCGCAGCCGCGCGCTGGGTCAGGCCCTCGGCCGACGGCGGCTTCGCCGCCGTCGCCAGTGCCCGCACCGACTGACCGACCGGCACCAGCGGCACCCCGATACCGGCCAGCCGCTCAGCGAACTCCTCGTCCTCCGGCCCGCACACCCGTACCTCAGCGCCGAGCGCCCGCAATTCCACCGCGAGTCCCGCCATCGGTTCGACATCCCCGCGCGACCCGTACGTCGACAACACCACACGCATTCCGTGCTCCCTTTCCGCAGATTCCGGCTGAGGCCGGTGATTCTGCGGCACAGCCCCGGCCTTGCCGCAAGGCCCCCGGTGCGCTATAAGTTGAGAGTGGCAAGGAGCGGATGAGCTCCTTGCCTTTGTTTTTCCTTTGCCTTTTTCTCCGTCCTCGCCCTGCCTTTTCCTGCTCGCTGACCGGCGGCTGTCCAGCCGCCATCCGACGACGGGCCGGGCGCCACGCTCGCGGCGACCGCACCTCGGGCGCTGCTCTCCCAGCAGGGACCGGGCTGACGCACCGGAAGAGACGCCCGGCGGCTCCCCCGGGGTGCCCGGCCGACACTGGGTCGTGGTGCCGGCCGCGTACCCAACGGGCCACTCTCATGGCGGAGTTGCTCAGCGTTCGCTATCCAGCTCGGCCATGAGCGCGGCCGGGTAGCGCTCGCCGCGCGCCGCGCCGCGGGGCACCAGGGCCTCGATCCGCGTGAGGTCGTCGCTGGTCAGCGGGAGGCGGGTGCTGTCGAGCAGCGTGCCGACCTGGTCGGGCCGGCGCGCGCCGACCACCGGCACCACATCGTCACCCTGTGCCGCGACCCAGGCCACGGCCAGCTGTGCGAGGGTGGCGTTCTTCTCGGCCGCGATCTTCTCCAAGCCGGCAACGAGCGCCGCGTTGTGTTCGAGGTTGGCGCCCTGGAAGCGCGGAAAGTACGCCCGTTTCCCGCCGGTTGAGCTGCTGCCACCGATCAGCCCGCTCGACAGCACACCGTAGGCGGTGATGCCGATGCCCAGTTCGCGGCAGACGGGCAGTATCCCGTCTTCGACCTCGCGGCTCAGCAGCGAGTATTCGATCTGCACGTCGGAGATCGGCGCGACGGCCGCTGCCCGGCGGATGGTGTCGGTTCCCACCTCGCTGAGGCCGATGTGGCGCACGTAGCCCTTCTCGACCATCTCCGCGACCGCGCCGACGGTCTCCTCGATCGGTACGGCGGGATCGAGGCGGGCGGGCCGGTAGATGTCGAGGTGGTCGACGCCGAGGCGCTGGAGCGAGTAGCTCAGGAAGTTGCGGACCGCTTCGGGGCGGCCGTCGTTTCCGCCCGGCGTGCCGCCAGGCCCGCGCAGGGAGCCGAACTTGACCGAGAGGGTGACCGCGTCACGGTTCCGCGCGCTGAGCGCCTGGCGGATCAGCCACTCGTTGTGTCCTGAGCCGTAGAAGTCGCCGGTGTCGAGCAGGGTGCCGCCGGCGTCGAGGTAGGTGTGGAGGGTGCGGATGCCCTGTGCGTCGTCGGTGGGGCCGTAGCCGCCTGACAGGCCCAGGCAGCCCAGTGCGGGTGAGGTGACGGTGGGGCCGTGGTCGCCGAGACGGCGGGAGTGCGGTTCGGATGTCATGCCGTCACCGTGGGCCTACGCCCGTACCGGCACCAGGGTCGGCTCATCCAAGGACGAGGTGTCCCTGGTTGCCCGGCGCGAAGCGGCCGACACTGGGGAACATGACCGACCGTGCCGGACTCGCCGACTTCCTCCGCCGCCGCCGTGAACTCCTCCGCCCGGCCGACGTCGGCCTGCCCGCAGGGGCGCGGCGCCGTGCGGCCGGTCTGCGCCGTGAGGAGGTGGCGCAACTGGCCGGGATGTCCAGCGACTACTACGCCAGGATCGAACAGTGCAGGGGCCCGCACCCGTCCGAGTCCATCGTGTCGTCGCTGGCCCTCGCCCTCCGCTGCGACCTGGACGAACGCGACCACATGTTCCATCTCGCCGGGCTGACCCCGCCCTCGCGGCGCGCGGGCAGGCACCTGCGGCCGGGGCTCATCAGCCTGGCCGACCACCTCACCGATGTACCGGTGTGCATCTGCACCGATCTGGACGAGACGCTCTGGCAGAACAGGCTCGCCGACAGCGTGCTGGGCCCGATGCCCTCCCAAGCGGGCCGTCCGCGCAACTTCTGCTGGCGCTGGTTCACCGAACCCGCTCTGCGGGCGCGTTCCCCCGCCGAGGACCGGCACCGTCATTCGACCGCGCACGTCAACGACCTGCGCGCTGCGTACGCACGCCGGGGTGCCGATCCGGAGGTGGCCGGCCTGGTACGCGACCTCAGCGCGGCCAGCGCCGAGTTCTGCTCCCTGTGGGAGAAGCACGAGGTCTCGGTGCGCCGTTCCGACCGTAAGAGCGTGCTGCATCCCGAGGTGGGGCTGCTGGAGCTGAAGTGCGAAGTGCTGTTGACCCCCGAGGCCGACCTCAAGGTCCTGGCACTGTTCCCGGCCGAGGGCACCGACGCACGCGACAAGCTCCAACTGCTGCGCGTCATCGGGTCCGAGGACTTTCAGTCGGCGACCTGACGGGGTCCTGAAGGCGATCTGACGGCCCCCCTGACTTCCGCCTGACGGCACGGGCCCCGCCTTTCGCGCGACCGCCCACAGGGCGCAAGTCGTGCACCCTGCCCGCCTGCCGCGCTGATGCGCTGAATACGTGCCGCGCTGACGCGTTCGCAATCCCTCAACGCAGCCCGCTGCCCAGGCTGTCCGTTTCGCCAACCTAAGGGCTGTCCCATGCCCCTTTCCCATGCGCCGAGCCATTCCGACGTACCGGCCGACGTACCGCTCTATTCGATGGCGGAGCGCGACCGCCGGTGGGAACTGGCCCGTCGGTTCATGGAGCGTGAAGGGATCGACGCGCTGCTCGTTTTCGGTGAGCACGAGGACGCCGGGCCGGCGCCGGTCTCCTACGACATGTGGTTCACCAACGGCCGCCCCGGGACAACGGTGCTCTTCGCGAAGGACCGTGAGCCGGTCTCGCTGTTCCCGATGGAGCTGTTCGTCATGGACCACCTGGGGTCCTCGCGCAGGGGGGACGTCATGTGGATTCCGCCGGAGAACGTCCGCGCGTCCCGGGACTCCCGCGCGGTGACAGCCGCTTGGCCACCTGGGGCCCGGTGACCGTGGCCTACAAGAAGGCCGAACGCGGCATCGTGCTGGGCCGCCCCGACGAGGTGCTGGAGACGGCCGCCCGGCTGGAGACCGTCGGCCGGGCGACGAGCACCGAATACTTCCGGCACCGGCTGGACGTGGCCCGCGCGCACACGATGCTCCGGCAGTACGGCGAGGCGGTGGACGTACTCACGGACGTACACGGGCGTGCCCCCGAGTGGCTGGCCCAACAGCGCGCCGCACGCGACCTGATGGGCGAGGTCATCGCCCGCCGACGGACACTGACCCCCCTCATGCGGTCTCTCGCCGACGCGATCGACGTGCCCATGTGACGTACAGCCCTTGACACTTCGGGCACCCGGCCTCCCCATCTGTCATGGCGGCACCCCTCCACCCTGCCTACCTTCGGTGTGGTACTCATCACCCTCCGATCACACAGGGGTCACCATGCAGCCAACTGCACCCTCCCCTTCCACATGGCAGACGCCCTGGGGGCCCGTCGCCGTCGCTGTGCCCGCGGGGGTGCACTGGGACGCGGTGCGGGTGGCGGACGGGTACGGGGACGAGGTCGTGCGGCGGCTCGGGGACGCATGTGGGGCGGTGATCGGGGATGCGCGGGGCGGGGTGCTGTACTGGCTCGTCGCGACGAGCGGGGGCACCGACTGGGCGGCGTCCCCCGCGCGGGCCGAGGTGCGGCATCTGAGCGTGGCCTGTTGGGTGCCGGGGACGGGGCGCACGGGGCCGCCGGGGCCCTACTGAGCCGTACCGTACAAGCGTCAACACACCCTCACAGACGGCGAGTTGCCGCACGCCGCACTCGGCGGGGCTTTCGGCGTCCGCGCCCCGGGGCGCACCCTCTCATGACCTGGCCCGCGCTCTCGGAGAGCGACATCCTCGCGCCGGGGCACTGCTGCCGCTGCGAGGCGTGGGTGCTCGATGCCGTGCCCGTCGCCGTCGTCGAGGCCGGGTCAGGGCCGGGCGGACTGGTGAGTGCCTGCGAGGCGCACGCGCGGGAGCTGGCCGCGTACCCGCTGGCCCCCGACTGGCTGCGGGAGGATCTGGCGGTGCTCGACCGGCTGCGTACAGAGGGCGACGGCCGGGACCGTGGGAACGGGGATCAGCCGGTGATCGGCGGCCTTGGGTAGATTTACGGGGACGGAAGGACGCTGTCGGCGTCCGTCGGAGTTGCGTGAGAGTAGGGGAACGGGTGGGTGGACGGCATGTGCGCAAGATGCTGCGGCAGATGGGGAGCGGGGAGCCGGTGCGGGTGGCCCCGGCCATGGCGACGATGAAGAAGCTCACCCGACTCGCCTTCTACGCCGAGCAGTTCGGGTACGCGTACGCGGACGTACGGCAGGGTGGCGGCCCGCAGGGTAACGGGTACGTGCTGCTGCTCGTGCCAGATCCCGACCCCGGGGCCCGTGCTCGGGCCGCGCGGAACCGGGAGCTTTACCCACATGCGAGCGGCGGCGGCCCACTGCCGCCCCTCGGCCCCGAAGCGGTCGAACTTTTCAAGGCCCGCATCACCTTCGACATCACCACCATGTACACCGACAAGCAACGAATACTGCTCACGGGCGTCGGCGTCGTTCCGATCGCCGTGCCCCTCGGCATCCTGCTCGGCACGGGCGGCACCGCCGTGGCCATCGGCTTCGGCGTCTGGGCCGTACTGATGGGCATCGCGCCCATCGGTCTGGCCGTCACGCGGCGCCACAAGGCCCGGTACTCCGCTCTTCTGGAGGCCGCCGGGTTCACGCCGGTGACCGATCAGGGCGGGCGACTGCGGTACGTGCCGCCGGACGGGCAGCTCCCCGGGCACGGCAACCCGTTCGCAGTCGGCACGTAGAGCTGGGGGCGGTGCGGGGAACTGGGCTCGGTGCAGAGGACTGGGGTGGACGGTGGCCAAGGGCGCGGGCGGCACGCTGTTCCCGGAGACCGACGACTGCAAGGCCGCGTACGACGAACTGTCCGCGCGCGGCGTGGAGTTCAACGAGCCGCCGACGGTGCAGCCGTACGGGATCGACACCTCCTTCCGGCACCCCTCGGGCAACAACATCCGGCTCACGCAGGTGCTGGAGTTCGCCCCGGACCGGCACTGACCCCACGACACTGATCCCACGGCGGTGACCCACCGGTACGGGGTCACCGGGCCGGGCCGGGCGGGATCGGCGCGGAGGGGCGGGGCTCACCTGGGGACGACCACGGGGGCGCCGTCGGAGGGTGCGGTGAGGATGTCGGCCTCGATGCCGTACAGCTCCCGCACCAGCTCGGCGTCGACGGTCTCGCGCGGCGGGCCGGCGGCGAGGACGCGGCCCCCGCGCATGGCGACGACGGTGTCGGCGTAGCGGGCCGCCGCCGCGAGGTCGTGGACGACCATGACGAGGGTGCGGCCCTCGGTGGCGATCTGCCGTACGAGGCCGAGGACTTCGGCTGCGTGGCCGATGTCGAGGGCGCTGGTGGGCTCGTCCAGGAGCACGACGGGGGTCTCCTGGGCCAGGGCCATGGCGAGCCAGCAGCGCTGGCGCTGGCCTCCGGAGAGCTGGTCGAGGCGGCGGTCGGCCAGTTCCTCGGTGCCGGTGGCGGCCAGTGCGCGTGCCACGGCGCTCTCGTCCTCGCGCGACCACTGGCGGAAGAGGCCCTGGTGCGGGTGGCGTCCGTACCGTACGAGCCCGGCGACGGTGACGGCCTCGGGTGCCTGCGGTGCCTGGGGCAGCAGCGCGATACGGTGCGCCGCCTCGCGCTGGCGCAGCTTCCAGATGTCGTCGTCGCCCGCGAACACCCGGCCCTCGTACGGCTCGTGGAGGCGGGCGACGCAGCGCAGGAGCGTGGACTTTCCGCAGCCGTTGGGGCCGACGATCGCGACGACGTGTCCGGAGGGTACGTCGAGGTCGACGCGGTCGACGGCGGTGTGACCGGGGTATCCGGCGCTGAGCTGTTCGACGCGGAGTTCCACGAGGGTGAGCGCCCTTTCCGGTGTGCGCGGGCCTCCCCTTGCGGGAGGAGACGTAAGGTAAGGCTAACCTTAACCTTTGCCAGCGGACGTGTGGCTGCCGAGACGCGGGTCTCGGGCAGTCCGCCACCGCGCGTATCCCATTGAGCGCCCTTCACCACGGAGTTGTCGATGAGCGTGTTCCGCCGCCCCACGTCCACCACCCCCCGCACGACCGCCAGGGCGGTCGCCACGCTGGGGGCAGCGGCGCTGCTGCTGGCCGGTTGCGGCTCCGACGGGGACTCAGGGTCCGGGTCCGGCAAGGGCGGGGCCACGGGCAAGGGCGCCTCGTCCGCCACCCGTACGGTGAAGGACGCCACGGGCAAGGCCGTGAAGGTGCCGGCGAACCCGAAGAGGGTCGTGACGCTGACCCAGGAAGACCTGGACGCCGCGCTCGCCCTGGGCGTCAAGCCGGTCGGCATCACCAACGGCCAGGGCATGAGCAAGCCCCCGGCCTACCTCGCCGACAAGGTCAAGGGCGTCGATGTCGTGGGCAACCTGCTGCAGCCCGTCATGGACAAGGTCATCGCGGCCAAGCCCGATCTGATCCTCGCCGGTGACATGCAGGACGAACAGATGCTCAAGCAGCTCCGCGAGATCACCCCTGCCACGCTGGTCACCATGGCGCCGACCGACACCTGGAAGCTCTCCTTCCGGGGCGTGGGGAACGCGGTCAACAAGCTGGACAAGGCCAACGAGGTCATCGCCTCCCAGGAGGCCGCCGCCAAGAAGGCGGGTGCGAGGCTCGGCGGCGAGAAGGGCGCCGAGGTCTCCATCGTCCGCTGGAACCCGGACGGCCCCAGCTGGATGGAGAAGGACCAGTTCGCCGGCGGCGTCGCGACGGAGATGGGCCTCAAGCGGCCCAAGTCCCAGCAGAAGAAGGGCAACGCGCACGCACCGTCGCTGAGCCTGGAGAAGATCAACGAGATCGACGGCGACTGGCTCTTCCTCTCCACCCTCACCTCCGACGGCGACAAGGCGCTCAAGGAAATCCAGGACAAGCCCGCCTACAAGGAACTCGGCGCCGTCAAGGACAAGCACGCCGTGACCGTCGACGGCTCCGTCTGGTCCACCCGCGGCGGCCCGCTCGCCGCGAAGGCCGTCATGAACGACATCACCAAGGCCCTCACGAAGTAACCGGCCCCGGCAGGGGGTTCCTCCACCACACCCCCTGCCGGGCCCCCGCCGCAGGGGGCCTCAGCCCTGCGAACCCGGAGCGTCGCCCGCGCCCGGCAGCGGCTTCGGCAACGACCAGTAGTCGTCCTTGATGTAGGGGCGGGGAACGTCCCGACCCGTGGTGTCGGGGCCGTTGGCCTTGGTCGTGGGTTCGGGAACGTCGCTCTTCTCCGCGCAGCCGGATGCCGCGCTGAAGTGCGCCTGCCCCTTGTAGCCGATCGTCAATTCCAGCGCGAAGCCGTCCTTCGTCTTCACGAACACGGCGGGCATCCTGCTCTTGTTGATCGAAGTGACCTTGTACCCCTTCGACTTCCAGTGGCTCAGTACCGAGTCCAGAAACGCAGTACGCCGCTCCGCCGAGATGACGGTCAGCACGGCAAGGTGCCTGCTCACCGTGGAGTTGTCGACAGGTTTGTTCACCGCGTCACGGCACGCCTCCGTGAGGGTCTCGCGATGCGTCCAGACAACTCCTCTCGGCAAAGCTTCCAGGGTGTCGCCGAGTAGCGCGTCCGCCTTCTTCGCCGCTTCACTCATATCCATGGTGGGCGATTTACCCTTCTTCTCGTCGCTGCCCGGACCGAAAGGAGCCGCACATCCGCTCACCACGAGCGACAGGCCCAGGACGAGCCTTGTGGGCCGCGCATACCGAGATTTCACCTGTGCTCCTGCCTCTCGATGGAGTCGCCATTACCCGTGACGACACGCGCGATATTGTCCGCGGACGGCAGATCCTCCTTGGCATTGAAGTAGTTCGAGTGGGAGGAGGGCCCATCTCCCTCGGCGGACAGGAATCTCTGTGCTCCGAACCGCTCACTGGCGGGGTCGGTGCCGAACCAGAGCCTGTCGTCTCCCCCACCCATCCAGTACTTGAACGGCAGACCCGTGACACCCTCGGGTACCGCCCCAGCGACATCGCCTTTGCTCGGCGCATGTGTCACGAGGTCACTGTCCGCCGCGCGGACGTAGACGTTTTTGGCGCCCACATTCAGGTCGGATGCATGGTCCGACCCGCTGCCCGGGCTGCCGACGAGAACGATGTCGTCCACGCCAGGCAGCCCGTCCCCCTCTGCGGCGGCGGTTCCCACGGTGAGCGAACCGTAGGAGTGGCCGATAGCCGTGAGGTGAGGATCCGCGTTCTGGTTCGTGGCCTCCAGGCCATTGGTGAAGTTCTGTAGCGCGGGCACAGCCCGTTCCGCGTTGTCGGTTCGCGTGACGTCAGTGGTACTCGGGTCCAGGCCCAAAGCGGCGTCCATCGACACCTGCGGCGCGTCGTACCCGAGCCACGCGATCGATGCCGTGGAACCGCCGTACTTGTCGCCCGCACGTTCTGCCATCCCGTGTGCCCTGTTCAGGTCGCCGCCGGCGAACTTCTCGTCCAGCTTGGTGTTGAGCCCCGGTACGTACGTCGATACATTCCGGGCGGTATCGGGGTTGCCGAAGCTCACGATGGCCCGCCCGTTGCCCTCGTCCCCGATGCCAAGGAGATACATGGGGATCTTGCCCTCGCTCTTCAGCCTCTTGTCGATGGCCTCCAGACCATCGAGTTTCGTGTTGGCCTCCGGGTCGGAGGACTGCGACAGGTCGCCCTTCAGCACGGGCAGATAAGCGCGGTTCGCCTCGTCACGGACCTCAGCGGGAATGCCGTCCAGGTTGCCGATCTCCTTGGGCATCGTGGTGAGGTACTCCTGCTGCTCCTGAGGAGCCACCGGGCGGCGGCTGTCCGCCCTCGCCCTTGCCAGCCGCCGGGTACTCGACGGACCCGTCCGGCTTGACGGTGAACTTCCGCTCTCTGGCCTCGTCCAGTACCTCCCTCAACTGCTTTTGCGGGGCGCGGAGTTCAGCCGCCAGGCCGTTTAGAGAGGTGCGTGCCATGCCGCACTGCATGTATACGTACTGGAAGTTCTGACTGAGCTGACGGAGCCGTCGTACGGCGGCTCTCTCCGCATCGCCCTCCTGCGACTTCTTGAGGACGTCGACCATCTCGTTGTCGACGCGGGTGCGTGAGGCATCGGCCCTGCCACTTGCCTGGCCCCACCCGTCCGCCGCGGTCTCAAGCAGTCCTAGGTCGAGAGCGTCCAACTGTTGCCAGGTCAGGCCACTCACTCCCGGGAGTGTCAGGCCCCATGTCATGGCCGTACTCCCTGGTCAGGGGGGAGACTCATGCCGTTGACCAGCCCCGCGCGGCCCGTCTGCCCCCGGCCCACAGCCTCAGCGCCCTGCTCGCCGAGCTTCGCGAACGAGCCCTGCACAGCGTGGTCGTTCTCGTTGTGGGCGGCGGCGACGTTCCGCAGCTTTACGTCGAGCGAGGCGCATTCGGCTTGCGCGTCGCCGAGGCGCGTCTCCCAGCTCTCCCGGACGGCCGCGAGAACGGCGATGCTGGAGAGGCCCTCTGTGCCGACCTTCAGCTTGCCGTGGGAGGTGCCCAGCTCCTCCTTCGCGGTCGACATGCTCCTGCCGAATCCCCGCGCAACCCCGCTCGCGCTGCGCCACGGCATTCTGCTCTGCCGCAGCACGCCACCCGCGCCATCGATCCCCGCGCCCACGTCGCCGGCCGAAGCGAGCCGCATGTCGGGCACTTCGCCGTGCCCGGCTGGTTGGCCTGCCTGGCCAAGTAAATCGCGCCAGGAACCCGGGTGTTCGCTCATGCGTATCCTCCCTCGTCGGCCAAGGTGGGCGCATGGGGGGCGGGGCAACGATCGTTGCGTACCGTACTGGCTTGGTGACGCGCGCCCATCGGCTGCCGCCGCACTTTAGTGCAGTGACCGCTTCGTACCTCTGAGTACAGGTACTCAGTTCGGCGGAGAAGGTGAGCGGCGGCCTCGCTCGACGCAGGGGCCCGGCTGCCGCACAGGGCCCGGTCATCGCGCTGTCGGACGTCAGTCCGCTGCGCCGCAGGAGTCTTTGGCCATTTCGTCGAACTCGTCGCGGGTGGGCCGGTACTTGGCCTGGAAGCCGCTCTTGTCCTCCTTGTAGACCTTGTCGAAGTGGGACTTGAAGTACGCGCGCCAGTCGGCGCTGAAGACGAACTCCTTGAGGGCCTTGTTGAGGCGTCGGCAGAACTTCTCGTCGCCCTGTCGCAGGCCGACCGCGTAGAACTGGGGGCTCTCGACGGTGATGTTGTCGACGACGTGGATGCCCTTGTAGTCGCGTTCGTAGCCTTTCAGGAGGATCTTGTCCGTCCAGACGGCGTCGAAGTTGCCGTCGTCCCTCATTTCGAGGACGCACTCCTTGTAGTCCTTGCGGAAGCCGGGCTTCACGTTCGGGCCGAGTGCCTTCTTGATGGCTTCCTGCTGCTCCTTCTTGCGGACGCTCTCCGGGTCCGAGGTGGAGCCGCGCGCCGTGCACACGCGCTTGCCGTCGACGTCGTTCAGCTCCTTGATGCCGGTGTTGTCGTCTCGGACGAGCAGGCCCTGGTAGGTCTTGATGTACGGCGCCGTGAAGTCCACCTGCTCGTCGCGCGGCCCGGTGACGGAGTACGTGGCCACGATCAGATCGGCGGTCTGGTTCTTGAGGATCTCCTCGCGGCGCAGGGAGGGGATGTCGCGGTAGTCGGGGACGAACCCCACCTTCTCCGCCAGCTCTTCCGTGAGGTCGGCCTCGAAGCCCTCGAAGACGTCGCCGTGCTTCGTACTGAAGCCGGGCTGGCCCTTCTTGAGCCCTACGAGCAGGTTCTTCTTCTCCGCGAGCGACGGTGGCCCCGGCGTCGAGGCGCCACTCGTGGGCCCCGGCGAGGGCTTGCCGTCGGCCTTGTCCGTGAGCCCGCAGGCGGTGAGCAGCAGGGACAGCGCGAGGAGGCAGGAGCCCCAGAGGTGCCGGCGGTGCACGGGCCTGCGCGGAGAAGACATCGGACGCTCCTGACGGGTGGGCGGAGGGGGTTGGGGTTGGAGACGGAGGCGGAGAGGAGGCGGGCCGCGGAGAGCCGGGGGCGGCGGGCATCAGTGGTCAGTGGGTCAGGGACCAGGGGTCAGGTGTCAGGGGTCAGTTGTAGTCGGCTCTGTCCAGGGCGAGGGAGATACGGCAGCCACGCTGTACGGGGCCGCCACCGGCTCCTCGCAGGCCGAGGGTGACGGTGACCTTGGGGGCCGACTCGTCGACGGGGATTGTCACTTCTGTGGTGTCCTCCAGTTCGACCGTCTGTGCCTCGGTGAGGGAGCCGCCGACGAAGGCGAGGCCGCTCAGGGGCAGGCAGGGCGTGCCCGGTGACTCGTTGGTCGCCACGAGACGCAGGCGCAGCTCGCCGCCCGTGGGGCGTTCGCCGACGGTGGCCGTCGCTTCGTCGCCAGGGCCCATGGCCATGTTGCCCCGTAGCGTGGTCTTGTCCGTCACGTCCTCGGGGCCCGCGTCCAGCGCGAGATAGAGCGCGAGGCCCGCTCCGACGGCGACGAGCAGTGCCACGCCCGTCGCGAGCACGAACTGCCCCGGCTTGTACTCCCCGAACGTCCTGAGCCCGAAGAGCAGCGTGCCCAGCAGCGTTACGACGCCGATCGCGAAGGAGCCGGCGTCCCAGCCCGAGGGGCCCAGGACCGTGAGGACGAACGCCACGGACAGTACGGAGAGCAGCAGTGCGAGGATCACCGCCAGCATCCATGTGGCCGGAAGCTGCCCCTCGGGGGCCGGTGCCGGTCTGAGGCGTCTGCCGAGGCGACGCAGTTGGGTCCGCATGGTGCCGTGTGCTCCCCCCGTGACAGCCGTGACGACCCTTCAGCATGCCGCAACCGGAAGGTTCTGTGTACAACCTTTCGCGTCAACTCGCCCGGCAGGATGCCTTCGCGGTCGCGAGGTCGGCCGCTGTCCACGCCATCGCCACGGCGCCGTCCAGCAGTGCGCGTTCCGCGGTGGGCGACACGGCCGCCTCCGCGAAGGCGGGCTCGTGCGGCGCACTGGTGCCACCGCTGATGTCGAGCACGGGGTGGAGCGCGGGCACGCTGTGCGAGACGTTACCCATGTCCGTGCAGGCGAAGGGGTCGCGGGTGACCGTCTCCGCGCGCCCCAGCGCACGCGAGTTGGCCTCCCACAGCGCGAGCAGCGCGGGGTCGCTCCGGAAGTCGAGGTAGTCGGGCTCGGGCTGCTCCAGCGTGACCTCGCAGCCGGTGGCCAGCGCGCCCGCGCGGAAGCACGCCTCGACGCGTGCGCGCAGTTCCCGCAGGTCCTCGGCGCGCAGCGCGCGTATCTCGTACTCCGCCTCCGCACGGTCGGGGATGACGTTGGGCGAGGTGCCGGCCGAGGTGGTGATGCCGTGCACCCGCCACTTGGGCGGCAGTTGCTGGCGCAGCAGGCCGAGCGCGACCTGGGCGACGGTGAGCGCGTCGGCGGCGTTACGGCCCTCGTGCGGGTTGAGGCTGGGGTGCGCGGCACGCCCGGTGAAGGTGACGTTCAGCGTGCCCAGCGCGAACGAGTGGAAGTCCGCCATCTCGAACGGGCACGGGTGCACCATCATCGCCGCGTCCACCCCGTCGAAGGCCCCGGCCTCCAGCAGCAGCGCCTTGCCGGCCCCGCGCTCCTCCGCAGGGGTGCCCACCACCCGTACGGTCAGGCCGAGTTCACCGGCGTACGGGGCGAGCCCGAGCGCGGCGCCGACTCCGGCAGCCGCGATGAGGTTGTGGCCGCAGGCGTGGCCGAGCCCGGGCAGCGCGTCGTACTCGCACGCGAACGCGACGGTGACGGGGCCTGAGCCCGCCGTCGCCACGAACGCCGTCTCCAGTCCGTACGCGGGCGCGGTGACGGCGAAGCCGTGGTCCCGCAGCGTGTCCGAGCACCAGGCCGCGGCCCGGTGCTCGGCGAAAGCGGTCTCGGGGTGCGCGTGGATACGCCGGCTGAGAGCGATCAACTCGTCGGCGTGGCCGTCGACCTGGTCGCGTACGGCGGCTCTGAGGCGGTCGGGCGCGGCGCCGGTCGAGACCGCCGCGTCGGAGGCGGAGGCGGCGCCGGTGGGGGCCGCGTCGGAGGCGGTGCGGCCGGGCACCGCGTCGGGCGCGGCGCTGTCGGAGGTCGCGTCGGAAGCGGCGCTGTCGGAGGTCGCGTCGGGGGCGGTGGGCATGGGCGTTCCTTGGGTTCTCGGGGACGGTGCGCGGGGGTGGTGCCGCCTGCCGTTCCGTGCGGCATCCGCGGGTGGAGGGGCTGGCCGCGAGGGCATGGTCAGCTTCTGCCGTCGTTCGGGATAGCTTAGGCTTACCTAAGTTTTCGCCGGAAGGCCGGGGCTCACCGAGGCCGTTGCTCTTCATGGGAGTTGTCACACACATGCACCAGCGCCAGCCCCGCCCCGCCAGGACGGGCTTCCCCCTGCTCACCTCGCAGGCCGGCATCCACTACGCGCAGCAACTCGCCCCTGCCAGTGCCGCGTTCCAGACGGCCGACCGCGTCGAGATCACCGGACCTCTCGACACGGATCTCTTCGTCCGCGCGCTGCGGCAGGCCGTCGAGGAGGCGGACACCCTCCGGCTGCGGGTGTGTGCCGAGGACGAAGACGAGCCGTCGCAGGAGGTCGTACCGCTGGGGCCCGAGTGGCGGCCCGAGGTGCTCGATCTGCGTGCGGCCGACGACCCCGACGCCGGGGCCGAGGCGTGGATGCGTGCCGATCTCGCCGTACCCGCCGACCTCTCGTACGCGCCCGCGCTCATGACGCAGGCCCTCATACGGGTCGCCGATGACCGTCACTGGTGGTACCAGCGTGTGCACCATGTCGCCGTCGACGCCTACGCGCTGCGGCTCGTCGGCACCCGGGTGGCCGAGCTGTACACCGCACTCGCCACCGGACAGGCGCCCCCGGAACGGCAGTTCGCCGGGCTGCGGGAACTCGTCGCCGAGGAGCGCGCGTACCTCGACAGCGACCAGTACACCGCCGACCGCGCCTTCTGGGCCGAGCGGATGGCCGGGCACACCACGCCGGCCACGCTCGCCGAACGGGCCGGGGCCGACGGGGACGAGGCCGGCCGTACCGGATCGGGCGGCGGCGCGACCGCCGGGGACGCGCTGCTGCGCCGGGCCGTCACGCTGCCCGCGGCCACTTTCGAACGGTTCACGCGCGCGGCGGCTTCCGTCAAGGCGACCTGGGCCGAGCTGGTGCTCGCCGCCACCGCCGGGTATCTCCACCGCCACACCGGAGCACCCGAGGTCGTCCTCGGCCTCCCCGTCACCAACCGGCGCGGTCCCGCCGCGCTGCGTACGCCGGCGATGACCGTCAACGTGCTGCCCCTGCGCCTCACCGTCAGCCCGTACGACACCGGGGCCGCGCTGCTGCGCCGCGTCGTTCTCGAAGTGCGGGCCGTCCGCCGCCATCAGCGCTATCCGCAGGCCGCGCTGCGCCGCGATCTCGCGCTCGGCGCCGCCGGGTCGCCGCTCACGGGGCCCATGGTCAACATCAAGGCGTTCGAGGACGGGCTCGACCTCGGCGGCCTGCCCTGCACCCTGCACAATCTCGCCGCCGGGCCCGTCGAAGACCTCGCCTTCGGCGCGGCACCCACGGCCGAAGGCGGCCTGCGCCTCACCCTCGACGGCAACGCGCACCGCTACGACGACGCCGCGCTCGCCCGGCACGAACGCCACCTGCTCCGCTACCTCGACGGACTCGCCGCGCTCCTCCTGCACGACCCCCAGTCCCCCGTCGGCACCCTGGACCTCCTCTCCCCCGCCGAGGTGGCCGCCGCCACAACGGGGCGTACGGAGCCGGACGTTCAGCTCACGCTCCCCGAGGTGTTCGCCGCGCGGGCAGCGCGCTCGCCCGACGAGGTCGCGGTGCGCGCGAGAGGTACCGCGCTCACCTTCGCCGGTCTTGACGCCTCGGCGAACCAACTCGCGCACCACCTCGTCGGGCTCGGCGTCGGGCCCGAGAGACCCGTGGCGCTCGCGCTGCCACGCCGCGCGGAGATGGTGGTGGCGCTGCTCGCCGTGCTCAAGGCAGGCGGCGTGTGCCAGCCGCTCGACCTCGGGCACCCCGCGGCCCGTACGCGGGCCGTGCTGGACGACGCGGCGCCCGTCTGCGTGCTGGGCACCGGCGCCTCCCTCGGCGCGCTGCCCCCGCACGGTGCCACGGCCGTCGCGGTGGACGACCCCGACACCGTCATCTCGCTGGCCGCGCTGCCCACCGTCGCGCCGCCCCGCCGGCCCGCGCCGCGCGACGCCGCCTACCTCATCCACACCTCGGGTTCGACGGGTCGCCCCAAGGGTGTCGTCGTCACCCACGCCTCGCTCGCCAACCTCCTCGCGGGGCACGGCGAGGACCATGTCGCGCCCGCAGCCGCACGGGTCGCCGCGCGCACCGGGCGGCGCCGGATGCGGGTCGCGCACAGCGCCTCGTTCGCCTTCGACGCCTCGTGGGACCCGCTGCTGTGGATGTGCCACGGCCATGAGCTGCATCTGCTCGACGAGACCACCTACCGCGATCCCGCGCTGCTCGCCGCGTACGTGGACGAGGAGCGCGTCGACTACCTCGACGTCACGCCCTCGTACGCCGAAGCGCTCGTCGCCGAAGGCCTGTTGGAGGACACGCGTCACCGGCCCGCCGTCGTGGTCGTGGGCGGAGAGGCCGTCTCGGCACCCCTGTGGGAGCGGCTCACCTCCACGGACGGTGTGCACGCGATCGACCTGTACGGGCCGACCGAGACGACCGTCGACGCGTTCTACTCCCTCGCCTCGGGCGGTGGCCCCGTACGGGGTTCGCGCGTCTACGTCCTCGACACGGCGCTGCGGCCCACGCCGCCCGGGGTGCCGGGTGAGCTGTACGTCGCGGGGCCCTGCCTCGCGCGTGGCTATCTCGGGCGGCCCGACCTGACCGCCGAACGCTTCGTCGCCGATCCGTACGGGCCGCCGGGCTCCCGTATGTACCGCACGGGCGACCTCGTACGCCGTCGTGCCGACTCGTCGCTGGAGTTCCTGGGCCGCGCCGACGACCAGCTCAAGATCCGCGGATTCCGCGTCGAACTGGGCGAGATCCAGGCCACGTTGGCCGCCCACCCCGATGTCGCCGAGGCCGCTGTCATCGCCCGCGACGGGCGGCACGGCAAGCGGGTACTGGCGTATGCGGTCCTCGCCACCGACCACGTGTCCGGGACCCGTGACGGGGCGACCGGCCGCACGCCGGCCCACCCCCTCGACTCCGACCCGGCCGACGCGGGGGACGGCACCGCCGGGTACGAGTCCGGCGGTCGCCCGCCGTCGCGGCGGGAAGAGGGGGCGGGCCACGCCTCCCGTAGCTCGCCGTCGCGGCGGCACGAGGGGGACGGCGACACCTCGCCACACCCCCTCACCCCGACCACCGGCCACGCCCGGAACGGCACCGCCGACCACCAATCCGCCGATAACTCGCCGTCGCGGCGGGAAGAGGGGGCGGGGCGCGCGTCCGGTAGATCGCCGGGGGTGCAGGGGGGTGTGGGGGCCGGGTTGCGGGCGTATCTCGCCGGGGTGTTGGCGGGGCATATGGTGCCGGAGGCCGTCGTGGTGGTGGGGGAGCTGCCTCGGACGGTGCATGGGAAGTTGGATGCGGGGGCGCTGCCGGAGCCGGAGGGGCCGGGCGGTGGGAGTGCGGTGGGCGTGGCCGTGGCCGATCCCTTGGTGGGGATCGTGTGCGGGATGTTCGCCGAGGTGCTGGGGCTGGAGGACGAGCCGTCGGCCGACGCCGGGTTCTTCGAGCTGGGCGGGCACTCGTTGCTCGCCGGGCGGCTCGCGGCGCGGGTGCGGGGGCAGTTGGGGGTGGCGGCCGGGATCGCCGATGTGTTCCGGCACCCGTCACCGCGTGCGCTGGCCGCTTTCGTACGGGGTGGGGAGGGCGACCGGGCCGCCGCGATCGTGCCGTTGGGGCGTGCGGCGGGTGGTACGACGTTGCCGCTGTCGTCGGCGCAGCAGCGGCTGTGGTTCCTGGACCGGCTGGAGGGGCCCAGCGCGACGTACAACATCCCGCTGGTGCTCACCCTTGAGGGGGCGCTGGACGAGGGGGCGTTGGAGGCCGCGCTCGCGGATCTGTGCGCGCGGCACGAGACCCTGCGCACCGTGTATCCGGCGGGGGACGGTGAGCCGTGTCAGCTGGTCCTCGCGGCGGACGACGAGCGGGCCCGGCCCGTCCTGCATGTCGCGGGGCCGGGCACCGGCCTGGCGGAGGCCGTACGGCACACGTTCGACCTGGCGGCCGAACCGCCGCTGCGGGTCACCCTGTTCAGAGGTGAGGGGCCCGATGGCACAGCCACAGCCACGGACACGGGCACAGGCGCGGGCGCAGGCACAGCCACAGGCGCCGGCACCGGCACCGGCACCGGCATGCGCGAGGGCCCCGGCCAGGAACCGCACACGTTGCTCGTCCTGCTGCACCACATCGCGGGTGACGGTGCGTCCACGACGCCGTTGACCCGTGATCTGGCGACGGCGTACGCCGCACGTGCGGCGGGCCGTGTGCCGGAGTTCGAGGCGTTGCCGGTGCAGTACGCGGACCACGCGGCGTGGCAGCGCGAGGCGCTGGGCACGCCTTCGGCGCCGACCCCGCGGGCGAAGGAACTGCTGGCGTACTGGAAGCACGCGCTGGCCGGGCTGCCGGACGAGCTGGAGCTGCCCGTCGACAGGCCGCGTCCCGCCGTCGCCTCGGCGGCGGGTGACACGGTGCCGTTCACGCTGGGTGCCGAGGCGCACCGCGCGCTGCGGCGGCTGGCCCGTGGGGCGGGTACGAGCGTGTTCATGGCCGTACAGGCGGGCCTGGCAGCGCTGTTGACGCGGCACGGCTGCGGCACGGACATCCCGGTGGGCTCTCCGGTGGCGGGCAGGGACGTGGACGGGGAGCAGACGGCCGGCCTCGTCGGCTTCTTCACCAACACCGTCGTCCTGCGCACCGACACCTCGGGCGACCCGGACTTCCGTACGCTGCTGGACCGCGTACGCACCACGACGCTCGCCGCCTACGAGCATGATGCGCTCCCCTTCGACCACCTGGTCGAGGAGCTGAACCCGCGGCGTTCGCTGGCCCGGCATCCGCTCTTCCAGACGATGCTGGCGTGGCAGTCGGTGCCGGACACGGAGTTCGCGCTGGCGCCGGGGGTGCGGGCGCGGATGACGGCGGTGCCGTCGGGCACGGCGAAGTTCGACCTGACGCTGAACGCGGGCGAGCTGCCGGGCGGCGGGATATCCGGGTTCCTGGAGTTCCGCACCGACCTGTTCGACCGTGCGACGGCGCGGGCACTCGCCGACCGGCTGGCGCGGCTGCTCACCGCGGCGGCCGAGCGGCCGGACATCCCGCTGGGGCTGCTGCCGCTGCTCGGTGCCGGGGAGTGGCGCCGCGTGCTGGTGGAGGACAACCAGCAGGAGGGCGCCGCCACCTCGGAGCCGGCCACGCTGCCGGAGAGGTACGAGGAGGCGGCGCGGCGGCATCCTGAGCGTACGGCCGTCACCTGTGCGGGCGTCTCGCTCACGTACGCCGAACTGTCCGCACGCGCACGCCTGTTGGCGAGGCGGCTGGCGGGGCGCGGGATCGGCCCTGGCGACATCGTGGCGCTGGCGCTGCCGCGCTCGCCCGAACTGGTGACGGGGCTGCTGGCGGTGTCGCTGTGCGGGGCCGCCTATCTGCCGCTTGACCCGGACTACCCGGCCGACCGGCTCGCGTACATGCTGGAGGACGCGGCTCCGGCGGCCCTCGTCACGGACACGGCGACGGCCCCGGGGCTGCCCCCGCACACACTGCCGGTCATCGCCGTGGACGCGCGCGACGGCGAGGAGACGACGGACATCGGCACGGGCACGGGCGCGGGGACGGGCACGGACACGGGGACGGGCACGGGCCATGCGGAGGGTGCTCGCACCGAAGAGGCTCGTCCCGCCGGCCCGCTCGCGCAGCGGGAGCGCACCCGGCCGCTGACGCCCGCCGACCCCGCGTACGTCATCTACACCTCCGGCTCGACGGGCCGGCCCAAGGGTGTCGTCGTCACGCACGACAACGTGACGCGGCTGCTCACCTCGACCGACCACTGGTTCGGCTTCGGCGAGGAGGACGTGTGGACGCTGTTCCATTCCTACGCGTTCGACTTCTCCGTGTGGGAGCTGTGGGGCGCGCTGCTGTACGGCGGCAAGATCGTGGTCGTTCCGCATGTGACCAGCCGCGATCCGCGCGCCTTCCTGCGGCTGCTGGTGGCCGAGGGCGTGACCGTCCTCAACCAGACGCCGTCGGCCTTCTACCAGCTCGCGGCGGCCGACCGCGAGGAGCCCGGGCACCAACTGGCCCTGCGCTACGTCGTGTTCGGCGGCGAGGCGCTGGAGCTGGGGCGGCTCGCCGACTGGTACGAGCGGCACGCTGACGACGCGCCGACGCTGGTGAACATGTACGGGATCACCGAGACGACCGTGCATGTCTCCTACCTCGCGCTGGACCGCGCGACCGCCGCGGGCTCCACCTCCAGCGCCATCGGCGTCAACCTCCCCGACCTGCGCGTGTACGTCCTCGACGACCGTCTCCAGCCGGTGCCGCCCGGCGTGACCGGCGATATGTACGTCGCGGGGCGCGGAGTGGCGCGGGGCTACCTGGGGCGGCCGGCGCTGACCGCGACCCGTTTCGTGGCCGACCCGTACGCGCACCTGTTCGGGGAGAGCGGGGCACGCATGTACCGCTCGGGCGACCTCGCGCGGCGCGGGGCCGACGGCACGCTCGACTACTTCGGGCGTGCCGACCAGCAGGTGAAGCTGCGTGGCTTCCGTATCGAACTGGGCGAGATCGAGGCCGTGTTGGCCGCGCACCCGTCGGTCGCCGACGCGGCAGTCGTCGTACGGGAGGACGTGCCGGGCGACCGGCGGCTCGTCGGTTACGCCGTACCCGCGAGCGCGCGGGCCCCCGGCGGCACGCCCGACCCCGGCGCACCCGGCCCGGGCACGGGCTCCGGCACGCCCGGCGGCCCGCTCGACCCCGCCGAACTGCGCGCACACGCGGCGCGCGAGCTGCCCTCGCACATGGTGCCCGCCGCACTCGTGCCGCTCGACCGGCTCCCCCTCACCAGCAACGGCAAGCTGGACCGCAAGGCGCTGCCCGCGCCCGAGCGGCCCGCGTCGACGGGGCACGGCAGAGCGCCGCGCACACCGCGCGAGGCGCGACTGTGCGGGATCTTCGGCGAGGTGCTGGGGCTGCCGGGCGGTCATGAGGCGCGAGTCTCGCCCGAGGACAACTTCTTCGAGCTGGGCGGGCACTCGCTGCTCGCCGTACGGCTCGCGGCGCGCGTGGAGGCGACGTTCGGCAGGGAGGTCTCCATCGGCACGGTCTTCAGCGCGCCCACCCCCGCTGCGCTGGACGCCGCGCTGGAGGCCGAGCGGCACGAGGACCCGCTCGACGTGCTGCTGCCGCTGCGCCGCGCCCGCGAGGGCGACCGCGCCCCGCTGTTCTGCGTGCACCCGGCGGGCGGACTGAGCTGGTGCTACGCGAGCCTGATCCGCGAACTGCCCGCCGACGTACCGCTGTACGGGCTCCAGGCGCGGGGCGTCGGCCACGCGACGGCGGGCGAGCCACTGCCCGGCACGCTGGAGGAGCTGGCAGCGCACTATGCCGCCCGCCTGCGCGAGGTGGCGCCCTCGGGCCCGTACCGGCTGCTGGGCTGGTCGACGGGCGGCATCATCGCGCACGCGATGGCGGCGCACCTCCAGGAGACGGGGCACGAGGTGGAGCTGCTCGCCGTCCTCGACGCGTATCCGGCCGAGGGCTTCCGCGAGCTGCCGGAGGCGGACGAGCCGGAGGCGCTGGAGTCGCTGCTGACCATGGGCGGTTACGGGCCCGACAGCCTGGAGGGCGAGCCGCTGACCCTGGACGGCGTCGTCGCCGTGCTGCGCCGCGAGGGCAGCCCGCTCGCCGCACTGCCGCGCCCCACCGTGGAGGCACTGCGCGACATCTACCTCAACACCAACCACCTGGTACGGGGCTACGACCACCGGCGCTTCCGGGGTGACGTGCTCTTCTTCCGCGCCACGGTCGACACGGTCGACGAGGCGCTGACCCCGGAGACCTGGGCACCGTACGTCTCAGGCCGCATCGACAACACGGATGTCGCCTGCGCGCACAAGGACATGACGCTGCCCGAACCGATCGCGCGGATAGCCCGCGTGGTCACCGACCGGCTGACCGAGCTGGAAGACCCGAAGCAGCCGAACAGGCCGAAGTAGCCGAACAGGCCGCAGAAGCTGAACAAGCCGAAGAAGCCGAAGAAGCTGGAGAAGTGAGCGCCCCGATGAGTGAGACGCGTACGTCACCTGAGACGCGTACGGCCGGTGCGCCGGCGGGCAATCCGTTCGACGCCGACGGGGAGAACGACACCTTCCTCGTGCTGGTGAACCGGGCCGGGGAGCACTCCCTGTGGCCCGAGTTCGCCACCGTGCCCGAGGGCTGGTTCACGGTGTACGGGCCGTGCCGCCGCCAGGAGGCCCTGGACCGGATCGTCGCCCCGTGAGCCCACTGCGCAGCAAGCGGGCCGCCGTCGTGATCGTCTACACGGCCGCCATGTGCATGAACGGGCTGGACTCCACGATCGTCAACCCGGCCCTGTTCAGCATCGCGAAGGACTTTGGGCAGCCGGTCTCGGCGGCGAACACGGTGGAGACGGCGTTCCTCGTCGCGCTCGCGCTGGCGCTGCCCGTCGCCGGCTGGCTCGGCGACAGATACGGCACCAAGCGGGTCTTCCTCCTCTCCCTGGCCGCGTTCACCGCGGCCTCCGCCGCGTGCGGACTCGCGCAGAACCTGCCGTGGCTGGTGGTGGGGCGCGGCGTGCAGGGGCTGGCCGGCGGGCTGCTGACGCCGGTCGGCATGACGCTGCTCTTCCGCGCCTTCCCGCCGCACGAGCGGCTGAAGCTGTCCAAGGTGCTGATCGTGCCGACGGCGCTGATGCCCGCGCTCGGCCCGCCGCTGGGCGGCTTCCTGACCGAACACCTCTCCTGGCACTGGCTGTTCTTCGTGAACGTCCCCGTCGGCGCAGCCGCCGTGCTGCTGGGCGCCTTCGGCCTGCGCGAGCATGTCGAAGGCACGGAGGGCCCCTTCGACCGTACGGGCTTCTGGCTGGCGACACCCGCGCTCGGACTGCTCACGTACGCGCTCGGCTTCGGCCCCTCGTACGGCTGGACGCACCCCGTTGTCACGGTGAGCGCACTGCTGGGCGCCGTGCTCGGGGTGGCAGCCGTGGCACACCAACTCCGCGCCCGTACACCGCTGTTGAAGCTGCGCCTGCTGTCCGACCGCGTCTACGGCGCGGCCTCCGCGCTCTCCGTACTGACCGCCGCAGGGCTGATGGGCGTGCTGTTCGTCTTCCCCCTGCTCCACCAGGCGGTCCTGGGCGCCTCGGCACTGGACGCCGGCCTGTCCGTCTTCCCCGAGGCCCTCGGTCTGATGCTCGCCTCGCAGGTCGTCGACCGCCTGCTGCCCCGCCTGGGCCCCCGCCTCCTGGTGGTGCCCTCGCTGCTGCTGGCCGCGTGCGTCTTCGCCGCGCTGGCCGTACCTGGCGTCGCGGAGAACGAATGGGCCGTACGGGCCCTGATGTTCGCGATCGGCGTCGTGCTGGGTACGGCGGTCCTCACGCTCCAGATCGCCGGGTTCGCCGACATCACCCCCGCCGACACGGGGCACGCCATGGGCCTCTTCCAGATCCTGCGCACCCTGGGCGGCGCCCTCGGCATCGCCGCCTGCGCCGCCGTCATCGGCGGCGGCCACGTCCACCAGGCCCAGGGCCCAGGCCCCTACCGCGCGGCGGTGTGGGTCACGGCAACCCTCGTGGCACTGGGTGCCCTGGTCGCCCTCCGCCTCCCGAGCACGGCGCCGGGACCGCCCCCCTTCGAGGACGAGGCGCCACCTTCCGACGGCGGGGAGGCACTGCCTGCCGACGAGGCGCCGCCTTCCGACGGCGGGGAGGGCGACCCCGTGGAGCCCGAGGTGGGAGGGAAGGAAGCTACCGCCAAGGGATGACCCATCGTGGAGGTGACCTGGGTACGATCGGCCCGCAGCTCAACCACTGCGTGTCACACGGGGGATGTACATGTTCGGGATCGTCAGGCCCTGCTCTCACCACCTGCCCAAGCAGCTCATGTCCGAGTGGATGGCGCACCTGTGCGGGCTCTGTCTCGCACTGCGCGGCGACCACGGACAGTTCGCGCGGATCGTCACCAACTACGACGGGCTGCTGGTGTCCGTGCTGACGGACGCGCAGTCCGGCGAGGCGGGACGCTCCCGCCGCACCGCAGGGCCCTGCCCGCTGCGCGGCATGCGTACCGCCTCGGTCGCCCAGGGAGAGGGCGCGCGGCTGGCGGCCTCCGTCTCCCTCGTACTCGCCTCAGCGAAGGTGCGCGACCACATCGAGGACGGCGACGGTGCGCTGCGCCGCCGCCCGATCGCCGCAGCCGCGCGCCGGATAGCCGCCGGCTGGGACCGCGCGGGCGCGCACACCGGGGGCGCCGTCGGCTTCGACACCGCCGTACTGGTCGAGGCGGTCGCGCGGCAGGGCGGCGTCGAACGCCTCGCGGGCCATGGGACGCCGCTGACCGTAGTCACCGAACCGACCGAGGCGGCCACCTCGGCGGCCTTCGCGCACACCGCGCACCTCGCGGGCAGGCCGGGCAACGCGGAACCCCTCGCCGAAGCGGGCCGCCTCTTCGGGCGCCTCGCGCACCTCCTGGACGCCGTCGAGGACCGCGAAGCCGACGCGAGCGAGGGCGCCTGGAACCCCCTCACCGCCACCGGCACACCCCTCAGCGAGGCACGCAGACTGTGCGACGACGCGCTGCACGGCATCCAACTGGCCCTGAAGGACGTCCAGTTCGCCGACAGCAAGCTGGCGCACATGCTCCTGGTGCACGAGCTGCGCCGCTCCGTCGACCGCGCCTTCGGCACCACGGCCTGCGCCCACACCCCGGCCCACGCCCGCCAGGGCGAGGGGGCACCCGGGCCCGGAGGGCAGGGCAACGGCCCGTACCCGTACGGCCAGGCACCGCCCCACCTCAACGGGCCCCGCACCCCCTACGAAGGAAACCCGTACGACGGCGGCCCGGGACCCGGCGGATTCGGCCCCAGCCCCGGCAACTTCGACCCCGCCGGCCCCGCCGGCCCCGCCGGCCCCGGCGGCCCGGGCGGTTTCGGTCCGGGAGGCCCGGGAGGCCCCGGCGGCCCCACGGGCGGCGACCCGCACCGGCCGCGCCGCAGCCGCGGGTTCCTCGGGGGATGCGGCGCCGCGCTGGCGCTGTGCTGCACATGCAAGGTGTGCTGCGCCGAGGAGTACGAGGGCGCCTGGTCGGTCAAGAAGCGCGAGGGCTGCTGCCACAAGTGCAAATGCTGCGAGGTGTGCGAGTGCTGTGAGTGCTGCGCCTGCGACTGCTGACACCGGCGCCTCGCGCGGCCCAGTACGGGACGCGCGGGGCACCGCACATCAGTCGGCGCTTCAGCCGACGCCTCAGTCGGCACCTCAGTTGACGCTTCAGCCGACACCTCGGTCAGCGACCAGCCGGTACTTCAGCCGGTCGGCGGCCAGTTCCTGATGTGCTTGGGGCGCGGCGGCGCGTAGGTGCGGACCTTCGAAGTGGTGAGCCCCAGCCGTACGAGGGACTCGGCGACGGTGACGGCAGCGGCGACGCCGTCCACCACGGGCGCCCCGGTACGCGCGACGACACGTTCGGCGAGCCCCGACATGCCGCCGCAGCCCAGGCAGATGACCTCGGCCCTGTCGTCCTCGACGGCCCGTACGGCCTGCTCGGCGATGGCCTCGACGGCGGCCTCCGGGTCACGTTCCAGATCGAGAACGGCCATGCCGCTGGCCCGTACGGAGGCGCAGCGGTCGGTGAGACCCGCGAGCTTGAGCCGGTCCTCGATGAGCGGCACGGTGCGGTCGAGGGTGGTGACGACGGAGTACCGGTGACCGAGGTACTGCGCCGTGGAGGCAGCCGCCTCGGTGATGTCCACGACGGGCACGTCCAGCAGCTCCTGAAGCCCCTCGCGCCCGTGCTCGCCGTAACCGGCCTGGATGACGGCGTCGTACGGCTCCGGGTACGCGCGCACGGTCTCCATCACGGCGACGGCCGCGAGGTAGCTCTCGTAGTTGCCCTCGACGGACTCGGCTCCGAAAGCGGGCGTCAGCGGCACGATCTCGGTGCCCGGCGCCGCGACGGCGGCGGCCTGCGCGCCGATGCTCCTGGTCATCGACTCGGTGGTGTTGACGTTGGCGACAAGGATGCGCATGGGGCGGTCTCTCTGTGCGGGCGCGCGGAACGCGCTTGTGTGGGGCCGCGTTGTGCGGGCGCGGCCTACGCGCTCGGTACGGCGATGGCCTCGCCGTCCACGTCCTCGTAGGGCCGCGGGCTGCCCTTGAAGGCGAGGTACAGCAGCCCGGCCAGCACGGCGCCGATGAACCACGAGAACCCGGACACGGCCTCGAAGAAGGGCACCAGCGCGAGGACGACCGCGATCGCGGCCGAGGGGACGAAGGCGCCGACCGCCTTCGGGTTGACGCCGCGCCGGTAGTGGTAGGCGCCGGCCGGGTCCTCCGTATAGAGATCGGGCACGTTGACCTTGGTCTTCCTGATCACCCAGTAGTCGGCCATGACGATGCCGAAGACGGGCCCGAGCAGCGCTCCGAGGCCGCCGAGGAAGTAGGAGACGACCACGGGACTGTCGTAGAGGTTCCAGGGGAGGATGACCAGGCCGATCAGGGCGCTGATGATCCCGCTGCGGCGGAAGGTGAGCGTGCGCGGGAAGAGGTTGACCAGCATGTAGACGGGCGCGACGAAGTTGGCCATCAGATTGACCGCGATCGTCAGCACGATCAGCGCCAGCGAGGCGGCGGCCAGCAGGATCATGCTGGGGATCGTGCGCACGATGTCGGCCGGGTTGGTGACGATCTCGCCGTTCAGCGTGAACTGCGCGCCGCTGAGCACGACGACGATGCCGGCGAAGAACAGCATGTTGAGCGGGATGCCGATCAGGTTGCCGCGCACGATCGCACGGTTGCTCTTCGCGGAGCGGGTGAAGTCGCAGAAGTTCAGTACGAACGTGCCGTAGATGACGACCCACAGGGCCGACGCCTCCAGGATGTGCAGCCAGCGCGTACCGCCCGTGAACGGGTCTCCCGCCGAGACGGCGATGGAGCCGTCCGCCTTGACGAACATCCAGACGGCCAGCGCGAGCATGGTGAGCAGCACGGCGGGCGCCGCCAGTTCGATGTACTTGCGGATGACGTCCATGCCGAAGCTGACGATCACCACCTGCACGGCCCACAGCAGCAGGAAGGAACACCAGCCGAGGGTGGAGAGGCCGAGAAAGGAGTTGCCGTTCCAGGAGGCGAGCCCCGGTGCCATGGCCATCGCCAGCGTGGAGAGCACCACGGAGGCCAGGTAGGTCTGGATACCGAACCAGGCGATCGCCACGAACCCGCGCACCATGGCGGGGAGTTGGGCGCCCCTGATCCCGAACGAGATCCGGCTCATCACCGGGAACGGCACGCCCGTCCTGTGGCCCATGTAGCCGGAGAGGCACAGCAGGACGAACAGCAGCACCGACCCGAAGACGAACGCCAGCAGGATGTCCCACACGCTCATCCCGAGCGCGAACAGCCCGATCGCGAAGGCGTAGTTGCCCAGGCTGTGCACGTCGTTGCCCCACAACGTGAAGACGCTGTACGCGCCCCACTTGCGCCCTTCCTTCTTGGTGGGAGCGAGGTCATGACTGTAGAGCCGGGGGCTGGTCTCGACGACCGGGGCGATCGAGGTGTCCTGAGCCGTGGTCATCCGCTGCCACCCCTCATCATGATTCCGCGATGCGGAACCCGAATTCCCTTTGAGAGGTCGGACGTTACGGCCGTACGTCTGAGCAGGTCAATGGGTCGGCGCGGGAAGATCACCCCCGAGCGACACGAAGAGCCGCACCTGTCGGCCGGGCCCCTCACTCCAGGCGCGAGCCGCTCACTCCGCGCCCGAGCCGCACTGACACAGATCGTCAACTGATCGGCACTCACGGGGCTGGTCGCTGTGCCGGCCCTGCGTAGGCTTCCAAGGAAGCGGAAGCACCGTTCCACGAAGGCGGCAGGGCCGTTTCAAAGAGGCGGCGGCACCGCTTCAAAGGGGCGGCGGCGCGCATTCGCGCACTCCGTCCACTGCCGCGCCGAGCCTTCAGGCGCACCCACCCACGAGAGAAGGAAACACACCCATGCGCGCCCTTGTGGTCGATCACGGCGAGGCCGGACCCGTCCGGTTCGCCGATGTCGATGAGCCCGTGCCGTCCAGCGACGAGGCGTTGGTCGAGATACGGCACATCGCTCTCAACTTCGGAGAGCTGAATTACGTGCACCAGTGGCCGGCCGGGGCCGTGCACGGCCACGACGCGGCCGGCGTCGTGGTGCGCGCCGCATCCGACGGCTCGGGGCCGCCCGCAGGTACGCGCGTCGCGCTGGGAATGTCCGCCCACGCGTGGGCGGAACGGGTGGCGGTCAGTCCCGCCTCGCTCGGCACCGTCCCCGAGGGCGTGGACCTGGCCGACGGTGCCGCGCTGGGGATCGCCGGAGTCACCGCACTGCGGGTGCTGCGCAAGCGTGCACTGCTGGCGCGCGATGTCCTGGTCACCGGCGCCAGCGGGGGCGTGGGGCACTTCGCCGTCCAGTTGGCGGCGCTGGCGGGCGCCCGGGTGACGGCACTCGTGGGTTCGCCCGACCGGGCCGCCGGACTCCGCGAACTCGGGGCCGACAACGTCCTGAGCGACCTGGCCGGGACGGAGTGCCGGTTCGACCTCGTACTGGACACGGTCGGCGGTCCCCTGGTGGCCCAGGCGTGGAATCTTCTCGCCGAGGGCGGCACCATCCACGTGGTCGGTTACTCCTCGGGGCAGGACACCACGTTCCCGTCAGGAACCTTGTTTGGCTTCGGCGAACCCCGCAGCATCACCACCTACGGCGACATGACACCGACCAGCGGGGAACTGACAGACCTGCTGGGCCTCATGGCCGCCGGAAGGCTCTCGGCACCGGTCGGACTGCGAGGCGACTGGCAGGACGTGGACGACGCCGTCCGCGCACTGTTCGCGCGAAAGGTGCACGGAAAGATCGTTCTCGCCGTGACGTGACGCCCGCCGACGGACACGGCCTGACACCCGTCGACGGACGTGGTCCGCCCCTCGCCGACGGGCATGCTCTGCTCCTCGCCGACAGACGTGGTCTGCCCCTCACCGCCGACCATGGCCTGACCCCCGTCGACAAGAATGGACCGATGGACGTACTCACGGAGGCCATACGTGTATCGGGCGCGCGAGGGGCGCTCGGGGTCGTACTCAAGGCCGGAGGAACCTGGGGCCTGTGGCTGGACGCCTCTCCGGGAGCGGCACTGCACGTGGTGTCCCGCGGCACGATGTGGCTCCATGTCCCGGGCGGTAAACCCCTGGAGGTGCGGGCAGGAGACGCCGTCCTGTTGCCGCCGGGCACAGCGCACGGGATAGCCGGCGGGTCCGGTACGACGATGGGCCCCTGTGACCGGAAGGCGACGGCCCGGGCCCTCACCGACGGCAGCGCCCTGCATCTGGGCTCGACACCGGCGCAGACGGAAGTGCTCGTCCTGCGCTACGAGCAGGACCCGGAGGTGAGTACGCCGGTGCTCACCTCCCTCGTCCGCCCGATGCACGTCACGAGCCGGGAGAACGCACAGCTCAGAAAGACCGTCGAGCTTCTTACTGCGGAGCTGGCGCAGCCGCAGGCCGGCACCACCGCCGCCGTCAACAGCATCGTCGACCTTCTGCTCATCCAGTTCGTACGCGTCTGGCTGGCCCGCCACCCGGAGAAGCAGTCCGGCTCATGGCTGGCCGCGATGCGTGATCCGGTCGTGCGCGACGCCCTGGCATGTGTGCACGGCCGACCGGAACACCCCTGGACCACCGAGTCCCTTGCGGCCACGACCGCGGTCTCCCGAACGACTCTGTCCAGGCACTTCCGGTCAGCACTCGGACAGACGCCGGGCGCGTATGTGACGCAGTGGCGCATGGACCTGGCGTCCGTCCGGCTCCGCGACACCGACGAGCCGGTCGAGTCGATCTCCGGCGCGGTCGGCTACGCCTCTCCGCACGCCTTCAGCCGCGCCTTCCGACGTGCCCGCGGCATGCCCCCGGGCGAGTACCGCTCCCGTCTTCGCAAGCGCTCCAGGCAGATGATCACCGGCAACACCTGAGCCGCAGGTGCGGGCCGCGCAGGCTGCGGAACAAGACCAGAGCGATGGACGAGGAACGACGAGGAACGACAAGAAGCAACGAGGAGTGACGAGGAGCATCGAGAAGCGACGAGACAAAGCTCCTGGGACGCGCGCTCCTGACCGCTTACGCGTACGCGCTCCTGACCGCTTACGCGTAAGGCACGAACTCCGGACCGGCTCGGTGGTGGCGACCGGTTCACGATTCCATGAATTCACGATCTCGTGTACTGTCTCCTTCCATGCTGACCCTCGCAACCGACCTCGAAGCGCTGACCCGGTTCGGCCGGGCGCTGGCCGACCCGATCCGCTGCCGGCTGCTGCTCGCGCTGCGCGACGCACCGGCCTACCCCTCCGACCTCGCCGAGACGCTCGGCATCTCGCGGACCCGGCTGTCCAACCAGCTGGCGTGCCTGCGCGACTGCGGCCTGGTCGTCGCCGTACCCGAGGGACGCCGCAGCCGTTACGAGCTGGCCGACGCACGCCTCGGCCACGCACTCGACGACCTGCGCACCACCGTCCTCGCGGTCGCGGCGGACAAGACGTGCCCGGACGCGGAGACGAAGGGCTGCTGCTGAGATGGCGGCGGACACACGCCTCGACGTCCCGGCGGCCCCAGCCCGCCGGGACGTACTCGCGCGCCGCATACGCCTCCTGGTCGCGGCGACCATCACCTACAACGTCATCGAGGCGATCGCCGCACTCACCGCCGGAACCCTCGCCTCCTCCACCGCACTGATCGGCTTCGGCCTGGACTCGGTCATCGAGGTCTCCTCCGCAGCCGCTGTCGCCTGGCAGTTCTCGGCCCGCGACCACGCGGTACGGCAAGCGCGCGAGAGGGTCGCGCTGCGGATCATCGCGCTCTCGTTCTTCGTGCTCGCCGCGTACGTCACCCTCGACGCGGTCCGCGCACTGACCGGCGCGGGCGAGGCCGAACACTCCCCCGCCGGCATCGTGTTGGCGGCGCTGTCCCTGGCCGTGATGCCGTTCCTGTCGGCCGCCCAACGCAGGGCCGGCCGCGAGCTGGGCTCGGCATCGGCGGTGGCCGACTCCCAGCAGACCCTGCTGTGCACCTACCTGTCCGCCGTCCTCCTCCTCGGCCTCGTACTCAACTCCACCCTCGGCTGGTCCTGGGCCGACCCGATCGCAGCACTGGCCATAGCCGCCATCGCCCTCAAAGAAGGCCGCAACACCTGGCAGGGCAAGGGCTGCTGCGCCCCCTCCCACACCGCCACCCCGCTCCCCGAAACGACCCGGGAGACGGCCACGGAAACGACCCCGGAAACGGCCCGGGAAACGTGCGGCTGCCGCGCGGGCTGTGACGCGGGCTGCGGCTGCGGGCAGCAGGGCTGAACGCGCTACTCGGTGCGGAGTGCCGTGGCCGTACGCGCGCCGGCCGCCCAGCCGGCGGGGATCAGCGCGCCCAGTACCGCGATCACGACTCCGCCCAGTCCCAGCAGGAGCAGCTGAACAGGCTCGTACACATCGAGGACCGGCGACGGCATAGTGGTGCCTACGGCACGTCCCATCACCGGCATGACGAGGCTGTGCAGCGCGTACCCCGCCGGCACGCCGATCAGCCCGCCCATCACGCCGATCGCGGTCACCGAGGAGAGCACGAGGCTCATGGTCTGCCGTGGCGACATGCCGATCGCCTTGCAGACGCCCAGGTCGTGGATGCGTTCCCGGGTGTCCAGGACTACGGAGTTGAGTACGCCGAGGCCGGCCACGGAGACCAGCATCAGGGTGAGCAGCACTGCCATCGCGGACATGATGAGGATGACGCCCTCCTGCCCCGAGGGGGCGTTGGTCGTGGCGTCGCCGCCCAGTGGCCGTATGACCGCGCCGACCTTCTGGGCGTACTCGTCGGCTGAGAGGCCGGTCTTCACCTCGACGAGGAAGGTACTGGGCTCGGCCGAAGCGAAGTTCGCCATGTCCATGTGGATCTCCAGCTGGCTGCCCGAGGTGTCGAAGGACTCGCCCACGATCCGCAGGTTCGCGGTCTCCTTCTCGTAGGTCACCCGCACCTTGTCACCGACCTTGGTGCTGGTCCTTTCCAGGAAGCGCGTGGGTACCACGACCTGCCCTGTACCGGTGATCCAGTGCCCGGAAATCATCTCGTAGCCGCCCGAGCGCGAATCGCCGTCGTAGAGGCTGGCCTGAACCGAGCCCGAGGCCCCGGCCACGGCGACCTCGGTCTGGGCCTTGCCGTAGTACGAGCTGGTGCCCGCCTGCGACGTGATGGCAGATCGCACCTTCGCCGGGTCGGCAACCTTGAGTTCGGACGGGCTTGCCACGCTGCCGCCTGCGGGGGACGGCTTTGCCGCGCTGCCTCCCGCAGGAGGAGGTGGAGGGGGAGCGACGTTGTTCAGCTTGGTGGTCGTGACCGTGACCGCGGCACGGCCCTCGGGGTCCTGTGAGGTGCCGACCGCGGTAAGGGACGAGGTCAGCCCTACTGCGAAGGTTGCCGCGACCGTGCCGAACGCCACCGCGAGCAGCATTGCGAGGGTACGGACCGGATGTGTGAAGGGGGTGGCGAGACCGTAGGTCACCGGTCGCGGCAGCGGCAGCATCCCCATCGCCCGGTGTGCCCACTGGCCACGCCCTGTGCGCGGCGACCGGCCGACCGCGATGGCTTCGACCGTGCGCAGTCTTCCGGCCCGCAGTGCGGGAATCAGCGCCGCGAGCCCCACGATGACCAGGGCGGCGACCGGCACCGTGACGTCCACCCACCATGCAACCGAAAGCGAGACCGTGCCGTACACCGCCTCGGTGTCCGCCAGCAGCGGCACTGCCAGGAGGTTCCCCAGGACGACCCCCAGGGCGATGCCGGCACCGGCCGGAATCAGCGCCTGGGCCATGTAGGCGCGTACGACCTCGCGTGGGGTGAAGCCGATGGCTTTGAGTATGCCGATCCTGCGCAGGCTGGTGCCGACCGCACCACTGATCACACTGCTGACGATGATCACCGACATCAGGATGCCGAGCATGCCGAAAGCCATCACGAACGGAACGGTCGCCGCCGCACCCTGATCAGCGGCGCGTTTGGTATCCAGCCAGGACTGGGTACCCAGCAGCGCCCCGGACCCCACGGAGGCGGCGAGCTTCTTCCGGTCGGCGAGGATGCGCTCCTTCGTGCTCGCGGAGTCGAAGCGGTAGAGCATCTGAACCGTGCTCGGGCTGTCCTCCGACGCCAGCGCGTCGACCTGCGCGGGAGTCGCCCAGGAGTCGGCGGTCTTGCTGGCCGACACGGCGAAGCCGACGACCGAAAGAGTGGGGGCGTTCGCGGTGTGCGAAGCCTTCAGGCCGGCGCCGATCCCGATGGCGGGCCCCTCGAACGACGCGTCGAGTACGATCTCGCCCGGCTTCTGCGCCCACCGGCCGGACTTGAGGTCCACGCGGTCCACGTCGCCATCCGGTCCCGACCGCCCGACCAGGGTCAGCGTCGGCAGTTGAAAGCCGCCCTGATCCACCGGGCGGAACGCCGTGGACGGGTACGGCCCCGCGCTTGCGGTGACCCCGGCCAGCTTTCCGGTCTCTGCCAGCTGCGCCGCACCCGCCTTGGCCGGGTCGAACTGGGCGGTGATGTGTGCGCCCTGCTGTTTCCCGAAGGCGTGGTCGAAGGGCGCGGCAGCGGCGACCATCAGCGACCCGGCGACCACGGCCGACGCCACGGCCATCATCGTGGCCACGGCGATCACCGCTGTCTGCACCCGCCGCCGGCCCAGCCCGGAGCGTACGACCCGGCCCATCGCTGCGGTACCGAACAGGATCATCGGACGGCCTGCGCGTAGGAGTCGAGGGCGACGTGACCGTCGACCAGGTGGATGGAGCGGCTCGCGCATGCCTCCGCCAACGACAGGTCGTGCGTCACCAGCACGATGGTCTGTCCGGCGCGGTGCAGCTCCATCAGCAGATTGCGGACGTCGTGGCCCGAGACGGTGTCCAGCGCACCGGTGGGCTCGTCGGCGAGCAGCAGCGCGGGCCGGTTGACCAAGGCCCGGGCGACCGCGACCCGTTGGCGTTCGCCTCCGGACAGCCGGCCCGGGTAGGCGCGGGCATGCTTCTGGATGCCCAGCATTTCCATGAGCTCACCCGCGCGGGCCGCGGCCTTGCGCCGACTGGTTCCGGTCAGCTGGGCCGGGAGCTGGATGTTGTCGGTGACGGTGAGGTCGTCGAGGAGATTGAAGAACTGGAAGGCCATGCCGATGTGCTCGCGACGGAACTTGGCGAGGGCGTGCTCGCTCAGCTGGTCGATCCGTCGCCCGGCCACGGTCACGGCGCCTTCGGTCGGCTTGTCCAGGCCGGCGACGAGGTTCAGCAGCGTGGACTTGCCGCTGCCGGAAGGGCCCGTCACGGCGAGGGCCTCACCCTTGGCGACTCTGAGCGTGAGTGGTCCGAGCACCGGCGCCGCGCCTGCGCTGTCGTAGCGCTTCGCCACACCCTTCAGTTCGATCACTTGATGCATACGAGTTGTCCCGTCCTTGCGGTCGCGAGAGGCACCTGACGTTGCCGGTCCTGCGAACCTAGAAGTGCCGCGTAGGGGGCGCGTCGGCCGCGGAACCAACAACGGGCCCTCCCCGCGGAGGATTCGGCCGCGGAGTCATCCCTGAGAAGTAGGTCTCTTGGGCAATGCCCTGGCCGGACAGGCGGACGCGGGCCGGGCGAGAGCGCAGCACAATTGCTCGGGTGGAGACGGAAGACCGGCGCGACCGACATCAGCAACTCATCGACGCGCTACGCCCGGAGGCGAAGGCGGCCCCGCTGTCGCGGCGAGCCGTGCGCGCCGATGTGGTGCTGGCGTTCGTACTGACCGTCATTGCCCTGTTCCTGGCGGCGCGCTGTCCCGGCGAAGGGCCGGTGTACATCAACCCGCCTACGGTGGACGCCGGGACCGGGGTCCCGGCCCCGCCCTCGCCGCCCGACCCTGGTCGGGCGCCCGTGGAGGAAGAACCCTCCTCCGCGCCCTGGGCCCTGGTCGTCTTGTCGACGCTGCCGCTGGCGGCCCGGCGCCGGTATCCGCTGACCTTGTTCGTGGTGGTGCTGGGCGCAGCACTGGCCATCGGCGGCTCCGCCTCCTGGATCACCGTCCTGGCCTGTGTCATCGGTGCCTACAGCGCGGTCGTGTACAGCCGTTACCGGATATCGGCGATCGCCGTCCTGGTGATCGCCGCCGCACTGTCCGGCTTCGCTTTCCGCAACGCGGAACCCGTGCTACCCGGATGGTCCAGCCCGGGGTTCGTGCTCCTGGTGGCAGGGATGCTGGCCAGCCTCGTCCGCTTTCTGCAACTGCGGCTGGCCTCCAGCCGGGACCGGGTGGCAGAACTGCAGGCCGCTCAGGAGGAGGCCACGCGCCGCGCCGTCGAAGAGGAGCGTGCCCGCATTGCCGCCGAACTGCACGACGTGGTGACCCACAATGTGAGCGTGATGGTGATCCAGGCCGGCGCGGCCCGCAAAGTGATGGACATGGCGCCCGAGCAGTCGAAGGAGGCACTGCTCGCCGTCGAGGCGGGCGGTCGGGCCGCCATGGCCGAACTCCGCCACGTGATGGGCCTGTTGGCCGCCCCGGCCCACGAGAGGCCCGACGCCCTGGAGCCCCAGCCGGGGCTCGCACAGCTCGACGCGCTCGTCGCACGAGTACGCGCCGCCGGTACGCCCGTGAGCGTCGAGGTGTCGCTGCCGCCGGATCCGCTGCCACCGGGGGTGGACCTCGCGGCGTATCGCGTCGTACAGGAGGCGCTGACCAACACGATCAACCATGCGCGCGGCGCGCGGGCGTCCGTCGCCATCAGCTACACCGACGACTGTCTGGAGATCGAGACCACGGACACCGGCGGCGCCAAGGACTCCCCACCGGTGCAGAGCAACGGCCGTGGCCACATGGGGCTGCGCGAGCGGTTGGCCGTCTACAAGGGCGAGTTGACAGCCGGACCGACGCCGACCGGCGGCTACCGGGTGACGGCCCGCATCCCACGGAGCGCGGTATGACCGCGGACCGGCCACCTCTGCGCGCCGTCATCGCCGACGATCAAGCCCTCGTACGCACCGGTTTCAAGATGATCCTGGCTGCGGACGGCATCGAGGTGACAGCCGAGGCCGCCGACGGGGCCGACGCTGTCGCAGCGGTTCGCCGTACGCGGCCCGACGTCGTCCTCATGGACATCCGGATGCCGGAGATGGACGGCATCGAGGCCACCAGGCGCATCATCGGCGACGCCGGCCCGGCCGGAACCCGGGTCATCATCCTCACCACATACGACCTCGACCACTACGTCTACGCCGCGCTCACGGCCGGCGCCAGCGGCTTCCTGCTCAAGGACGTCACTCCCGAACACCTGGTCTCCGCCCTACGCCTGGTGCAGACCGGCGACGCTCTCCTCGCGCCCACGATCACCCGTCGGCTGATCGAGCGCTTCGCCCCTCACGACGAACCGCAGACCATCGCCCCGCACCGCGATCTGTCCGGCCTGACCCCGCGCGAGCTCGAAGTGCTCCGCCTCCTCGCGACGGGCCTCAGCAATGCCGAACTCGCCTCCCGGCTGTTCCTCAGCCCGACCACGGTCAAAAGCCACGTCGGCCGCATCCTGTCGAAGCTGGACCTGCGCGACCGCGTCCAGGCCGTCGTCTTCGCCTATGAGACAGGGCTGATCGCCCCGGGCGGGGGCGCCTAGATGATTGATGCGCTTTGGCCTCTGTCCGGAATGGCGAAGAGTGCCCAGAATCGGTGGTGTTGAACACCGGCTCGACCCGAGGGACGCGCTGTGAACACCGATCTGGACACCCTTCTTATCGCACTGTACGTCGAGCTGGACGACGGCATCATCCCCTCGCGGGGGCCTCGTACCGGGCCCGGTCATCCGCTGGAGGTCACCGACGCCGAGCTGGTCTGCCTGGCCGTCGCCCAGGTCCTGCTGCGCTACGACGACGAGCGGCACTGGCTCCGCTCCGCTCCCGCGCTGGTCGGCCACCTCTTCCCGCGCCTGCTCTCGCAAAGCGAGTACAACCGGAGGCTGCGTGCGGTCGGCGGCCTGCTGGAGGAAGCCCTGCGCCGACTGGCGTCCCGTACCCCCTCCAGCGCCGATGCGGTGCGGCTGTGGGACGGCACCCCGGTGCCGTGCGGAGCGTCCCGCGAGACCGCGAAACGCTCCGACCTGGCCGGATGGGCGGGCTATGGCATGGACAAGTCCCACCACCGCTTCTACTGGGGCGCCGAACTGATGCTGGTCTGCGCACCGGACGGCCTGGTCACCGGCTTCATCCTGGTCAACCCGAAACTCGTCAAGGAACGCGATGCGATACGGACGATGTTCGCGCTGGCCAAGAACCGGCCCGAGCCGGGCACCACCGGAGTGTGCGACAAGGGCTTCGCCGGAGCCGGGTTCGAGGCCGACATGTCCACGCTCGGGATCACCGTGATCCGCCCGGCCCGCAAGGACGAGACCGACCCGGGGATCTTCCCGCAGTGGCTCCGCCAGCGCATCGAGTCGGTGAACTGGACCCTCAAGAGCCAACTCGGCCTGGAAAACCACGGCGGACGCACCCGGCCCGGACTGTGGGCCAGGGTCCTCCAGCGACTCCTGGCCCTCAACGCGGCGATCTGGCACAACTGGGCCTGCCGAGCCGACAGGAAACGATCACTGATCCACTACGACCACCCCACCCCACTGACCAGCACATAAAAGCGCATCAACCATCTAGAGGAGGGCTCCGCCCCCCTCTAGGACTCCCCCCGCCCGTATCGGGACCAGCCCTGAAGTAAGGGGGGCCCGATTTCGGGGTTGTTGCTCTGTTGGGGTGCGGGCACTTCAGGGCGGGCCCGGATACGGGCGGGGGAGTCCAGAGGGGGCGGAGCCCCTTTTGGCGGGGGGATTGCCGGGGGGCGGAGCCCCCCGACGCCCGGCCGGCGAGGCCAACGGGGTAAGGGGCGAAGCCCCATTAGGAACGGAAAGGCGGGGACTGGCCGGTCAGGAAACGGCGGGGCGTGGGCCGCAGGCCCGATAGGGAGGGGGGCATGGGCCGCAGGCCCGAAGAGAAGGGGAGGAGACTTAGGCGTACCGGCGCAGTTCGTGGCGGGCGAGTGATCGTTGGTGCACCTCGTCGGGCCCGTCGGCAAGCCGCAACGTACGGGCGCCGGCCCACAGCTCGGCCAGTGGGAAATCCTGGGACACACCCCCGGCGCCGTGCAACTGAACGGCGTCATCGAGGATGCCGACCACCGCACGAGGCGTGGCGATCTTGATCGCCTGGATCTCGGTGTGCGCGCCCCGGTTCCCGACCGTGTCCATCAGCCACGCAGTCTTCAGCACGAGCAGCCGCAACTGCTCGACCTGAACCCGCGCATCGGCGATCCAGCCCTGCACAGCGCCCTGCGCAGCGAGCGGCTTGCCGAACGCGGTGCGGGAGACGGCCCGCCGGCACATCAGCTCGATCCCCCGCTCGGCCATCCCGATGAGCCGCATGCAGTGATGGATGCGGCCAGGACCGAGCCGGGCCTGCGCGATGGCGAAGCCGCCCCCTTCCTCGCCGACGAGGTGCGAAGCGGGAACGCGTACGTCGTGGAAGACGACCTCGGCGTGCCCTCCGTGGTAGTGGTCCTCGTACCCGTAGACGGTCATCGCGCGCCGCACTTCGACACCGGGGGTGTCACGCGGGACGAGGATCATGGACTGCTGGCGGCGGACGTCGGCGCCGTCGGGATCGGTCTTGCCCATGACGATGAAGATCTGGCAGTCGGGGTTCATCGCGCCGGAGATGTACCACTTCCGCCCCGTGATGACGTACGAGTCGCCCTCGCGCCGGATCCGCGTGCCGATGTTCGTCGCGTCCGAGGAGGCCACCTCGGGCTCGGTCATGGCGAAGGCGGAGCGGATCTCTCCGGCGAGCAGCGGCTCCAGCCAGCGCTCGCGCTGTTCGGGGGTGCCGAACTCGGCGAGCAGCTCCATGTTCCCGGTGTCGGGGGCCGCGCAGTTGAGCGCGGTCGGCGCCAGCTGCGGGCTGTGCCCGGTGATCTCGGCGAGCGGCGCGTACTGGAGGTTGGTGAGCCCCGCACCGTAGGCGGGGTCGGGCAGGAAGAGGTTCCACAGGCCCAGCTTCTTCGCGGTGTCCTTGAGTTCACCGACCAC
Organism: Streptomyces iconiensis; assembly: GCF_028657195.3. GTDB lineage: Bacteria > Actinomycetota > Actinomycetes > Streptomycetales > Streptomycetaceae > Streptomyces > Streptomyces iconiensis. The sequence continues at coordinate 107,441 of NZ_JANCPR020000020.1, read as the reverse complement.
GGGCGGGGTGAGCCACGGCGAGTCCAGCTGGGCCCGCTGCTCGTCCACCACGCGCTCGGCGGGCCGTACGTGCTCGTCCATGAAGGCGAGCAGCCGCTCGCGCAGCTCTTCGGTACGGGCGTCGTATGCGAAGTCCATGTGCTGCCTCAGCCCTTCCGTAGGGTGGTGAGTCCGTTGTCGATGAAGACCGGGACGAGCGCGCCGATCCGGTCGAAGCCCGCGCCGACGGTCTGGCCGAGCGTGTAGCGGTAGTGGATGCCCTCAAGGATCACGGCGAGCTTGAAGTAGGCGAACGCCGTGTACCAGTTGATGCGGGACACGTCGCGCCCCGACGCACGCGCGTAGCGCTCGATCAGCTCGGCTGCCTCCGGGTGCCCCGGGGCGCCGCTGGTGGTGCTGACGGGGGAGCCGGGCAGGTCCAGCTCGCTGTACATCGACAGCAGTCCCAGATCGGTCAGCGGGTCACCGAGGGTGGACATCTCCCAGTCGAGAACGGCCGTGATCCGGTCGTCCGTGCTTTCCGTGTGCACCAGAACGTTGTCGAGCCGGAAGTCGCCGTGCACGACGGCCGGTTCGGGCGAGGCGGGCAGCGCACGCGCGAGCGCGGTGTGCAGCTCGTCGATGCCGTCCAGCTCACGGTTGCGGGACGCCTCCAGCTGCTTGCTCCACCGCCGCAGTTGCCGCTCAAGGAACCCTTCGGGCCGCCCGAAGTCGGCCAGCCCCACCCGGGCGGGGTCGACGGAGTGCAGCGCGACCAGCGTGTCGGGCAGCGAGAGCACGATGCGCCGGGTGCGCTCGGGTCCCAGCGGTACGAGCTGTTCGGCCGTGCGGTACGGCGTGCCGTCCACGTGCTCCATCACATAGAACGGCGCCCCGAGCACCTCGGGGTCCTCGCACAGCAGCACCGTTCCCGGAACAGGGACTTCCGTCTCGCGCAGTGCGCTGATGACCCGGTGCTCGCGCCCCATGTCATGTGCGGTGGCCAGCACATGTCCGAGCGGAGGACGCCGTACGACCCAGCGGGAGGCGCCGTCGGTGACGCGGTACGTCAGATTCGACCGCCCGCCCTGCACGACCTCGGCTTCCAGCGGGCCGCGTACCAGACCGGGGCGCTCACGCTCCAAGTGCTCGGCCAGCCTTGCCAGGTCGAGTCCGGGCGGGTTCTGTTCGCTCATCGTGCGCGCTCCTCTGCGTCGGTCGCCCCGATCATGCCGACTAGTCGGTATGGCGTCCAGGGGTTGCCGCCGAGACGGTGGCCACAACGCCGCGCGGGCCGCCCCCACCGGCCCTAGGCCAGCACGACGAGTGCCGTGATCAGCAGGCCGGCGAGGACCAGCACGATGAGCGCGAGGCCCGTCGGATTGCGGTGGTTGAGCACGTATCCGTTCTTCGCCTTGCTGTCGCGGACGAAGAGCGGCTCTTCTTTGTCACCCAGTGGCATGCCCGAAGGCTAACGGCTCGGGCTCCCGCTGCCCGAACGTGCGAGCGCTGCCCTCGCCTCGGCGACGGTCCGCTCGGGCGGTCCCTCGATGGGGATCGCCGCACCCCGCTCGTCCTCCTCCAGTGGCTCCAGCGCCTCGAACTGGGAGCGCAGCAGGCTGGGCGGCATGAAGTGCCCCTTGCGCTGCTCAAGGCGCTCCGAGATCAGCTCGTAGGAGCCGTCCAGATGGAGAAAGAAGAGCCGGGGCGAGGCACGCCTGAGCCGGTCGCGGTAGCGCCGCTTGAGCGCGGAGCAGACCAGGACGGCGCCGCCGCCGGCGTGCTCGGCCAGCCAGTCGGCCATCGCGGCCAGCCACGGCGCCCTGTCCTCGTCGTCCAGCGGGACACCGGCCGACATCTTGTCGATGTTCGCCCGCGGGTGGAATCCGTCGGCGTCCGCGAACGCCACCCCGAGCTGCGGGGCCAGCGCCTCCCCGATCGTCGTCTTGCCGGAGCCGGAGACCCCCATCACCACGACCAGTGGCCCCCCGCGCGGTGTGCGGCGTCCCTGACCGTCACTCAACGAACTGTCCACAGCAGCATCACCCCTACACCGATCAACACCAGGAGGCAGATCAGGGTTCCCCGTACCTCGGCCGCTCCCATCGTGACGGGCTGTGTCTCCGCGAGTCTTCCGATGCGCCGGTGCGCGCCGAGCAGCAGTGCCAGCCACGCGAGTGCCCCGAGAGCAGCCGCCAGCACGGCGACCGCCGTTCCCCGCACGACAGCCACCCGTACCGCGAGTGCCACCGCGACGGCGCACGTCAACGTCGTTCTCCGCCAGGCCAACCGGGTGCGTTCCGGCTGTGCGCCGGGGTCCCTCGGGTGCGGTACCCGCGGTCCGTCCTCCGCGCTCATGCCGGGCTCACCTGCCCGCGTAGCCGAACACCACGGCCACGATCACCAGCACGGCGGCGACCGTCGTGCCCAGGGCGAGCAGTACGGGGAAGCGGGAGGAGGGGAGGTCCTCGCCGCGGCGCATGGCGCGTTCGCAGCGCACCCAGTGGTTCACGGCGCGCAGTGCGCATGCCGCGGCTCCCGCGAGCAGGGCGATGGCGATCGTCGTCCGTACGCCCCAGCGCAGATGTGTGAGGAACTGGTCGACGGCGATACCGCCCGCCACCAGCGCCAGCGCCGTGCGGATCCAGGCCAGGAACGTCCGTTCGTTGGCGAGCGAGAAGCGGTAGTCGGGAGTGGTGCCCTCGCTCTTGATCCTCTCGGGCGCGAACCAGAGGCTGAGGGCCGCCAGGGTGTTCCTGATCATGTCCCGAGCGTATGTGTCCCCGCGGTACGGACCTGCCACCGGGCCCGGCGGGGTCCCGCCACGGGGACCGGGCTCTCAGGAGTGCAGGCGGCGGTGGCACTCCAGACCGTCGGGTACCACGTCCCAGGTGGGGAGGCGGGCCTCAAGGGTGTCGGGGGGCAGCCAGTCCCACCAGGCGACCTCCTCGGCCTGGGGGTGTACGGGGAGCGCGCAGACGACCTCGTACACCCGAAGGAACCAGGAGTGCTCCGGCGTCTCGAAGAGGAACTTGAAACGGAACTCGGGCATGGGCAGTCCCGTGACGCCCAGTTCCTCCTCGGCCTCGCGCAGGGCCGCCGCGTCGTACGACTCGCCCGCGCCCACCACGCCACCGACGACCACGTCGTACATCGAGGGGAAGATCAGCTTGGTGGGGGTGCGCCGGTGGACGAAGATCCGGCCCTCGGGGTCGCGTACCTGGATCGACGTACTGCGGTGCCGCAGACGGTGTGCGTACACCTCGCCCCGCAGTCTCTGGCCCATCACGCGGTCCTGTTCGTCCACGATGTCCAGAAGTTCATCCGCCGAGCGTGACTGTGCGTCCATGGTGACCATGAAAGCACCCGGCGCCCCAGGGGGTGCCATGGGCCGGACAGGGAGGTTACTCTCCGGTCACCAGACCGTTCGGGTGTGCGAGAAGGTGGGCAGCATGGCGTACGACGCCGAGGTGATCGTGATCGGGGCCGGGCTCGCGGGCCTCGCGGCCACCGCCGAACTGGCCGAGGCGGGGCGGCGGGTGATCCTGCTCGACCAGGAGCCCGAGCAGTCCCTCGGCGGCCAGGCGCACTGGTCCTTCGGCGGGCTGTTCTTCGTGGACTCCCCGGAACAGCGCCGCCTGCGGATCAAGGACAGCCGCGAACTGGCCTGGCAGGACTGGCTGGGCACCGCGGCCTTCGACCGTCCCGAGGACCACTGGCCGCGCCGCTGGGCGGAGGCGTACGTCGACTTCGCGGCGGGGGAGAAGCGGGCCTGGCTGCGCTCCCAGGGGCTGAAGATCTTCCCCGTCGTCGGCTGGGCCGAGCGCGGCGGCTACGACGCGACGGGGCACGGCAACTCCGTGCCCCGCTTCCACATCACCTGGGGCACGGGCCCGGGGCTCGTCGAACCGTTCGAGCGGCGCGTGCGTGCCGGTGTGGCCCGCGGCCTGGTCGACCTGCGCTTCCGGCACCGGGTCACCGGGCTCTCCCGTACGGCGGGCGCCGTGGACACCGTCAGCGGCGAGCTGCTCGCGCCCAGTGCGGCGCCGCGCGGTACGGCCAGCGGCCGGGAGGTGGCCGGTTCCTTCGAGCTGCGCGCGCAGGCCGTGATCGTCACCTCGGGCGGCATCGGCGGCAACCACGACCTCGTACGCGCCAACTGGCCCGAGCGGCTGGGCACTCCGCCGGCCAAGCTGCTCTCCGGTGTGCCCGCGCATGTGGACGGGCTGATGCTCGGCATCACCGAGAGCGCGGGCGGGCGGGTCATCAACCGTGACCGGATGTGGCACTACACCGAGGGCATCGAGAACTGGAACCCCATCTGGGCCCGGCACGGGATCCGTATCCTGCCCGGACCCTCCTCGCTGTGGCTGGATGCCACGGGCAAGCGGCTGCCCGTACCGCTCTTCCCGGGGTTCGACACGCTGGGCACGCTCGACCACATCATGCACAGCGGGTACGACCACACGTGGTTCGTGCTCAGCCAGAAGATCATCGAGAAGGAGTTCACGCTCTCCGGTTCCGAGCAGAACCCCGACCTCACGGGGCGTTCCGTGCGGGACGTGCTCGGGCGGGCCAGGGCGGGAGCGCCGGGTCCCGTGCGTGCCTTCATGGAGCGCGGCGCCGACTTCATCGTCGAGCGTGACCTGGGGACGCTGGCGCGCAAGATGAACGAACTGACAGGTGAGAAGCTGATCGACGCCGAGGAGCTGCGGCGCGAAGTGACCGCGCGCGACCGGGAGATGAGAAACCCGTTCACCAAGGACCTCCAGGTCGCCGCCGTCCACGGTGCCCGCAGGTACCTCGGCGACAAGCTGATCCGGGTGGCCTCGCCGCACCGGCTGCTGGACCCGGACGCAGGTCCTCTCATCGCCGTGCGGCTCAACATCCTGACGCGCAAGTCGCTGGGCGGGCTGGAGACGGACCTGTCATCGCGTGTGCTGACGGAGGGTGGCACGCCGCTGCCGGGCGTCTACGCGGCAGGGGAGGCCGCCGGGTTCGGCGGTGGCGGCGTACACGGGTACCGCTCGCTGGAGGGCACCTTCCTGGGCGGGTGCCTCTTCTCGGGCCGGACGGCCGGCCGTGCGGCGGCACGCGCCGTGAGCTGAGCGCCGGCCGGGGACGCGGGGACGGGTCCTGAAGGCGGCGCGCACGGGGGGCCCGGGACGCCGAGGCGGGGCCTGAAGGCGGCGCGTACGAGGGGCCGGGGCACGGGGCCGTGCGGCGATCGCGCGGCCCTTCTCACGTTCGGTGAGCGGACACGGCAGCGGGGTCAACGGACGACTTCTGGCCAACTTAGTGTCAGGCTCCTGACACGCGGGGTCACTGGTGCCATCGTTCAGCACGCCGAGGCGCCGCACCCCCACAGACACCCCCCCCGTAGCGCTCCGGCGACTTCCTCCCACGCGTACACACAGCTCCACCTGTTCTGCCATCTCTCGCAGAAGGAGTTCAGCGTGCGTAAGAGAAACACCCCCCGAAGACGTGCCACCGTTGGTGGTGCGCTGGTCGCCGCGGCTGCGATGGTCGCGGTGGGCATGCAGAGCGGTACCGCCTCTGCAGGTCCCGACGCGAGCAAGCTCGGCAAGCCTGACGCCGGGGAGCTTCCCGTGAAGCTCTCGGCGCCGCAGCGCGCCGGTCTGCTCAAGGCGGCGAGCGAGACCAGGGCCGAGACCGCCGAGGTGCTGAAGCTCGGCGCCGAGGAGCAGCTCAAGCCCCGCGATGTCGTGAAGAACGCGGACGGCTCCGTGCACACGCGCTACGAACGGACCTACGCGGGACTGCCCGTGCTGGGCGGCGACCTGGTCGTCCACGAGACCAAGGGCGGCAAGGTCGAGGGCGTCACCAAGGCGACGAAGGCCAAGATCGAGGTCGCCACGACCAAGGCGGCCGAGGCGGCACCGTCCCTGAAGAAGAAGGCGGCCGAGCCCCGCAAGGTGATCTGGGCGGCGCAGGGCAAGCCGGTGCTGGCCTGGGAGACCGTCGAGGGCGGCAAGCAGAAGGACGGCACGCCCAACGAACTGCACACGATCACCGACGCGAAGAGCGGCAAGAAGCTGTTCTCGTACCAGGGCGTGCACAACGGCACGGGCAACAGCCAGTACAGCGGGAAGGTCACCCTCGGTACCGCGGGCTCCAGCGGGTCGTACAGCATGAGCGACACCGCGCGTGGCGCGCACAAGACGTACAACCTCAACCGCGGCACCTCCGGCACCGGAACGCTGTTCACGGACGCCGACGACATCTGGGGTGACGGCACACCCGCCAACGCGCAGACCGCGGGCGTCGACGCGCACTACGGCGCGGCGCTCACCTGGGACTACTACAAGAACGTGCACGGCCGTTCCGGTATCAGGGGCGACGGCGTCGGCGCGTCCACGCGGGTCCACTACGGCAACAACTACGTCAACGCCTTCTGGCAGGACTCCTGTTTCTGCATGACCTACGGGGACGGGGCGGGCAACCAGAAGCCGCTGACGTCCATCGACGTGGCGGCGCACGAGATGACCCACGGTGTCACCTCGGCCACGGCCAGGCTGATCTACAGCGGTGAGTCGGGCGGCCTCAACGAGGCGACCTCCGACATCTTCGCCGCCGCGGTCGAGTTCAACGCCAACAACCCCAACGACCCGGGTGACTACCTCGTCGGCGAGAAGATCGACATCAGGGGCAACGGCACCCCGCTGCGCTACATGGACAAGCCCAGCAAGGACGGGCAGTCCAAGGACAACTGGTACGCCGGGATCGGCAACATCGACGTGCACTACTCGTCCGGCGTCGCCAACCACTTCTTCTACCTGCTGAGTGAGGGCAGCGGCGTCAAGGAGATCAACGGCGTCCGCTACGACTCGCCGACCTACGACAACCTCCCGGTCAGCGGCATCGGCATCAAGGACGCCGAGAAGATCTGGTTCAAGGCGCTCAGCGAGAAGATGACCTCGAACACCAACTACGCCGCGGCGCGCACCGCCACGCTCTCCGCCGCGAGCGACCTGTTCGGGCAGACCAGCGCGCAGTACACCGCCGTCGCCAACGCCTGGGCGGCCGTGAACGTCGGCACCCGCCCGGGACCCGGACCAGGCCCCGGTGACGGTTACGAGAACACCACCGCGTACCGCATCCCCGACCCGGGCACCGTGGACTCACCGATCAGCGTCACCCGGGACGGCAACGCGCCCAGCGCCCTCAAGGTGGGCGTGGACATCACCCACACCTACCGGGGCGACGTGCGCCTCGACCTGATCGCGCCGGACGGCTCGGCGTACCGCCTGAAGAACACCAGCTCCAGCGATTCGGCCGACAACGTGAAGGAGACCTACACCGTCAACGCCTCCTCGGAGAAGGCGACGGGCACCTGGAAGCTCCGCGTCACGGACATCTACCGCACCGACGCGGGCACCCTCAACTCCTGGAAGCTCACCTTCTGATCCTGGCACTCACCCTCTGACCAGCGCGGCGAACGGTACGGCCTGAACGGTTCAACGCGCCCCGGGAGCACCTGAGTTGACGCTCCCGGGGCGCACCGCTTCCCGGTCGGCAGCACTCCGCAAGGCAACACTTGACGTGACCGGTTCAGTCCGGTTGGGTGATCGCTGACCATGACTCCTCCACCTCCTCCCCTCACCTTCCGCCGCTCCGGCGACGGGCGGCGATGCGACCCCGCGCTGGACGACGGGCCGTTACGCGCCGCCCGCGACGCCTTCGTCCAGGGGCACTGGGCAGAGGCGCGCGGCCTCCTCCTGGAGACCGGCGAACGCTGGGACCTGCGCGGGCACCGCGTCACCGCACTCGCCATGACCCCGGCCGCCGAGGCGTGGGCCCGTGAATGGCAGCTGACAGAGCCCGACAGCGCGCATGCCGCGACCCTCCTCGCCTGCGCCTCCACGCTCCGCGCCGTACGCGGCAAGCAGGATCCCCACGTCGCCCGCGCGGCCATCGGCGCCGCCGTGCGCCATGCGCCGGCCGACCCCACGCCCTGGCTCGCGCTGCTGCTGCTCTTCCGCGCCACCGCCACCTCCGAGGACTGCCGGCACGCCTACGAGGAGCTGTCGGCGCGGCACCCCGAGCACCACCACGCGCACCACCTCATGGCCGCCGCCCTGGCCGAAAAGGGCACCGGGGTCTACGACTTCGCCGCCGAGACGGCCGAACGCGCGCCCGCCGACTGCCCGTTGGCGCTGCTTCCCGTCGTGGCACACGCCGAGCGCTTCCGCGTCCTGGTGGCGCAGGGACAGAGCGATCCGGACGCCACCGGGGCCGGCCACTGGCAGGGGCGGTACCCCCAGCAGATCGTGCGCGCCGCCTTCAACTGGTGGCTGGAATGGGGCGCCGAGGACCGTAACCCGCGCCGTCTGGTCGACCTCAACCATCTCGCGCACGCGAAGTTCCACGAGGGCCGCATGGCCGAGGCAGCGGCCCTCTTCCAGCGCATCGGCCCCCATGTCACCCCCGAGCCGTGGTCGTTCTCCGGGCGTGATCCGCACAAGGTCTTCCGCGCGGCGCACAAGGCCGCACTCGGCTCCGCCTGACCACCGCACAGCGCACACGCACCATCCAGCCAGCGCAGCACCCAGCCACCGCACCCTGGAGAGGACGTTCCCGCCATGCTCACCGGCAGTCAGCCGTCACCACCGCAGGAGATCAGCACCTTCAAAGGCCAGGAACAGGCGTCCCTGCGCGCGGGCCGCCTGGGCACGGCGGGGCTCCTGCTGTCCGTGCTCGCCGCCACGGCACCGCTGATGACCGTCGCCGGCGTCATGGCCACGACGTACGCCGTGATGGGCGTCGTCGGGCTGCCGCTGCTCTTCGTCATCCTCGGCGTGATCATGGCGCTGTTCGGCATCGGCTACGCCGAGATGAGCCGCCATGTGCACAACGCGGGTGCCTTCTACGCCTACATCGCCCGCGGCCTCGGCGGCCTGGCGGGAGCCGCGGCCTCCTATGTCGCACTCGTCGCCTACAGCGCGCTCCAGGTCGGCGTCTACGGCATCTTCGGCTTCGAAGTCTCCGTCCTGTGCGAGAAGTTCTTCGACCTGACCGTCTCCTGGTGGATACCCGCGCTTCTCGCGCTGCTGCTCACCGGGGTCCTCGGCGCCCTCAAGATCGACCTCAACGCCAAGGTGGTCGGCATCGTGCTGATCGTCGAGGTGCTGCTCGTCCTGGTCATCGACTTCGCCTACGCGGCCGACCCGGGCCCCGAGGGCCTTTCGCTGCACGCCTTCAACCCGGACACCCTCACGGGCGCCGGGCTCGGTACCGCGCTCTGCTTCACCGTCGCCGCCTTCCTCGGCTTCGAACAGGCCCCCGTCTACGCGGAGGAGACCGACAGACCGCAGACCGTCGTGCGCCGCGTGATGTTCCTCGCGGTCGGCATCATCGCCGTCTTCTACGCGCTCACCGCCTGGCTGATCAGCGTCGCCACAGGCCCGGGCGGCGTCGTGGACGCGGCCAGGAAGGAGAGTTCGGGGCTCATCTTCACGCTCGCCGAACCGCGCCTGGGCACCGCGTTCACCGATGTGCTGCACATCTTCTTCGTGACCGGTGCCTTCGCCTGCATGCTCGCCTTCCACAACGTCGTGTCGCGCTACGCCTTCGCCATGGGCCGCGAAGGGCTGCTGCCCCGCGCCGTGGGCCGCGCTTCCGCCAGCACGGGAGCGCCCGCCTTCGGCTCCCTGCTCCAGACGCTGATCTCCGTCGTGGTCGTCGGCGCCTTCGTGATCACCGACGACAAGCCGGACGGCGACCCCACAGCGCCCGTGCTGCGGCTGTTCACCTGGATGGGGAACGTGGGAGCGCTCGGCGTGATCCTCCTGATGACCGTCACCTCGGTCGCGGTCATCGCCTTCTTCTCGCGGCGCGGAGCGGCACGGGTCCAGGCGGGAAGGCTGCTGTGCTCGGGGCTCGCGGCGCTCGGGCTCGGCTTCGTGTTCGTCTACGCGGTCAAGGACTTCGATGTGCTGCTGGGCGCGGGCCCCGACTCCGTGCTGGGCTGGGTGCTGCCCGGCATCATCGGCGTGGCGGCACTCGTCGGACTCACCGTCGGCCTTGTCCTGCGGTCGAGGAGGCCGCAGGTCTTCGCCCGCATCGGGCTGGGAAACCAGGCGTTCGAACTGGAGAAGCAGGCGGAGAAGGCCGCCTCGGACGGGCACTGAACTCCCGTACGGGGTGCGGGCGTTGCGGACGGTGGGGGTTCGTGCGCCTCAGCCGTCAGCCGGCCGGCAGCGGTCGCACAGCCCCCACCAGACGATCTCCGCCTCGTCGATACGGAACCCCTTGTCCTCCGCCGGATCCAGGCAGGGCGCACGGCCGACGGTGCAGTCCACGTCCTCGATGCGTCCGCAGCCACGGCACACCAGATGGTGATGGTTGTCGCCGACCCGCAACTCGTACCGCGCGGGGGATCCGGCGGGCTCGATGCTGCGGACCAGTTCGGCGCGCGTGAGGTCGTCGAGCACGTTGTAGAGGCCCTGCCGGGAGAGCCCGCCGGGCGCCGTCGTCGCGGTGCCGACACCGATGCGGTGTTCCAGTTCGGCCGCCGTGGAGTGCGCGTGGCCGCGCAGGGCTTCCAGTACGGCGCGGCGCTGCACCGTGCTGCGCAGCCCCCTGGACCGCAGCAGTTCGCCCGCCTGTTCCATGCCGTCGTCACACCCTTCGCGGTCGAACGCGGGCACCGCGCGGATGCCCCTGTGAGCCCGGCTGCACTGTAAGCAGCAGAATTGACCCGGTCAAGACAGGCCGGGTCCGTACGCCGGAGCGGCGGGGGCGTGGCTCAGCCGACGTTCTCGGCCGCGTGGCAGGTCAGGCAGACCGCCCGGCGTGCGGGCAGATCGCTGGTCGACTTGCCGGTTCCGCGCACCAGGTGGACGAGCGCCTGCGTGACGCGTCCGTGCTCGGGGCAGATGACGAGGTTGCAGCGGGAGCAGACGCCGATGGGCGTCGTATCGCTGCGGCCGTTCTGGTCGCAGTCGTAGCACTTCATGGGGGAACTCCGTGCGGGTCGGGGATCGGGGCGCGCGCTCGCCGGGCGCGGGCAGCGGTCCGGCGTACCGGAGCGGCGGCGCGTCCGCGCATGACTGAAGGGGCGGCACAACCGCGTGGAAAGAGGGAGCAGTCGTCCACCGGTGCGCGAACACGACATTAACCCGCTAAATTGGACTGAGTCAATTCTGGCTTCGGCGGGGGATTCGGCCGGGGAATTCGGCGGGAGGATTCGGCGGGGAAGGGGCCCGCTTCGGGTTACGGGGCCTGGCTCAGCGCGGCCTCGCCGGGGGCGCAGGCTTCGCGCAGGGCCGCCAGTTCTTCCGGGGGCAGCCGCAGTGCGGCGCCGCGCCGTGACGGGTCGAGCAGGGCGGCGCCGGTGTCGAGCCAGGAGGGCAGCGGCTCGACCCCGGCGAACCGCGCGAGGCGTGCCAGCTCCCTGTGGGGCGCCTCCAGCAGCTGTTCGTAGGAGAGCGTCGTGGCGGATCCGGAGGGCAGGGCCGCCAGATTCTCCGTACCCTCCCGTACGAGCTGCGACCACAGCGCTGCGAACCGTACGACCGGCAACGGCCGTTCCAGGACGAGTGCGGGGTCGAAGCGCTCCGAGAGCAGCGGCGCGAGGTGCGGCGGCAGCGCCGCGGCGTGTGCGGGCGTCAGGTCGGCGAGGGAGCCGACCCCCGCTGTCTCCGCTGCCTCCAGCAGTTGCGTGATCATGCGGTATCCGGGGTGCCGGGACATGGATACGGCGCAGTCGGGGCCGTCCCTGTGCAGGTGCACGAAGCGCGCGGAGGGGAAGTGCCGGTGGAACAGCGGAACGTTCCCGACCGAGTACCCGGACCGTTCGACGGCCGCGCCGGCCGCTGCCCCGTCACCTGCCGTGCTCGCGGTACGCGCCGTATCAGCGGTACGCGCCGAATCGGCGGTATGTGCCGCGAGCACGTCGAAGAGGGCCTCCCAGTGCTGGGCGCACGGCTGCTCGGGCCTGCCGGCGATCTCCGCTTCCAGCGCGTCGAGAAGGCCGTCGGGGTCCTCGGTGAGGTGCGGGAGGACCATCAGGCTCAGCGCGGGAATGCCGGTCGTCTCGGCGGAGTAGCGGCCGGGGGAGCGGTTGTAGAGGAACTCGGGGAGCGGTGCCCCGCTGCGGATCATGCTGTCGAAGACCGGATGGGGCGCGGTGACGCGTGCCCAGAACTCCCGCCCCGGCAGGGGCTCTTCGCACAGCGTGGCGGGGCGGAGCGAGGTGGCACCCAGTTCGTTGAGGCTGAGCACGTCGGGGTGCTCGCGCAGGATCCTGGAGAGCGCGGTGGAGCCGCTGCGCCCCGTCCCGACCACGAACGTCAGTGTCCTCACGTCTGCCCGTCCCCTCTCACCGCGACTCACCGCGGAAGTCTCGACGGCGGAAGGCTCATCCGCGGAAGTCCACCGGGGCCGCCGTACGCCGGAACTCGTAGAACTCCCGTACGCCCGCCATCAGCAGCGTGCCGTCCCAGAGCCTGCCCGCAGCCTCCCCGCGCGGTGCCGGTGAGACACACGGCCCGAAGAACGCGGTCCGCTCGCCCTCCTCGCCCTCGCGCACGGCGATGACCGGCGTGCCCACGTCAGCGCCGACCAGGCCGATGCCCCGGGCGTGCGAGGCACGTACGGCGGCGTCGTACGTGTGCGTCCCCGCCGCCTGGGCGAGTTCACGCGGGAGGCCCGCCTCGGCGAGCGCGTCGGGGAGCACGGTCTCCCAGTTCCAGTCACCGTGCCCGTGGACACGGCTGCCGAAGGCGGTGAAGAAGTCGCCGAGCGCACGCTGTCCGTGCCGCTCCTGTACGGCGGCGCAGACCCGTACGGGCATCCACAGATAGCCGTCGGTGTCGCCCTCGGGGTCCACCTCGCGCGCCTCGTTGAGCACCGACAGGCTCATCACGTGCCAGCGCACCTCCACGTCCCGCACGCGCTCGACCTCGCGGATCCAGCGCGAGGTGATCCAGGTGTAGGGGCAGGCGGGATCGAACCAGAAGTCCGCGATCCGCGTACGCCGGGCCGCCCGTGCGGCGGAAGTGGGGGTAGGGCTCACTGCGCGTTGCCTCCGGGTGTGTGGTTTCCGTTGCCTACGGCGATTCCGTCGCCTACGGGGTTTCCGCCGGGCCCGCGGATGCCGCCGCGTTCGCGGTGCTCGCGGTGTCCGCCGCGGTCATCCTTCACCGGTCCCGTCGCGCCCGCCGGTCCCGTCCTCTCCCCGGTGGCTGCCCCCGTTCCCGCCGTCACTGCCATCACTGCCGTCCCCGCTGTCCCTGCTGTTTACGTCCTCGCTGTCCCGGCCGTCCGGGCTGATTCCGTCCTCGCTGTCTTCGCGTTCCCCGGGCAGCGGAACGCTCCAGACGACGCGGGTGCCGGACATGCAGCGTTCGCCTTCGTTCTCCTTGGTCCGGCCGGTCCGCTCGATGTCGCCCGGCGCCACCGTCAGCTGCCCGCCGAGGAGTTCGGCACGCGAGCGCATGTTGGCCAGGCCGCCGGTCTGCGGGCTGTCGCCGATGCCCACGCCGTCGTCGGCGACCTCCAGGGTGATCCTCTCGCCGACGGTCAGCACGACGTCGACACGGTGCGCGCGTGCGTGCCGCACGATGTTGCTGAGCGCCTCGGCGAGCACGGCGCCGAGATGCTCGCCCGCTTCGGCAGGCACATCGGTGTCGACCGGGCCCTCCATACGCAGCGCCGGCATGAAACCCAGCCGCTCGGCGGCGTCGCCGATGGCCTTCGCGACGGTTCTGCGCAAGCTGGTGCCGGGGGCACTGTGCCCCTGGCCGGAGGAGCGCAGCGCGAAGATGGTCGAGCGGATGATCTTGATCGTCTCGTCCAGATCGTCCACGGCACGCCCCACGCGCTCGGCCGCCTCGGGTCTGTCGATGAGCCGGCCGGCGCTCTGGAGGGTCATGCCGGTCGCGAACAGCCGCTGGATGGCCAGGTCGTGCAGATCACGGGCGATCCTGTCGCGGTCGTGCAGCAGCGCCAGCTGCTCGGACTCGTCCCGGTGCTGGGCGAGTTCGAGCGCGAGAGCCGCCTGTGCCGCGAAGTCCGAGAGGAGGCCGACCTCGGTCTCGTCGTATGGCGGACGCCCGTTGAGCCTGCTCAGGCGCAGCGCCCCGGGCGCGTGCTTCTGGGCCAGCAGGGGCACGGCGACGGCGGGTCCGTGCGCGTTCTCCACGCCGGGGAAGGCGTGTGTGCGCGGGTCGTTCTTGATGTCGGAGGTCACGGCGGACTCGCCCATACGTGCCGCGAGGCCGGGCAGCGTGTTGTCGTAGGAGGCCAGGAGGCCCGTCAGATCCTTCGACAGCGCGCCGACGGCCACATGGACCCGCAGCCGGTCCGTCGCCGGGTCGGGAAGCAGCACACAGGCCGAGTCCGACTGCGCGACCTCCATCGCGTGCCAGGCGATCAGCCGCAGCACCTCGCCGGACGAGGCGCCGCTCAGCAGCAGTCTGGTGATCTCTCCGAGCGCTTCCAGCCACTGCTCGCGGCGGCGGCTCTCCGCGTACAGGCGCGCGTTGTCGACCGCGACGCCCGCCGCCACGGCGAGCGTGGTGACGACGGCCTCGTCGTCCGCGTCGAACTGGGCTCCGCCGCGCTTCTCGGTGAGATACAGGTTCCCGAACACCTCGTCGCGCACCCGTACGGGCACACCGAGGAAGGAGCGCATCGGCGGATGGTGCGCGGGGAAGCCGTGGCTGGCGGGGTGCGCGGTCAGGTCGGTCAGCCGCAGCGGCTCGGGGTGCCGGATCAGCTCGCCGAGAATGCCGTGCCCCGAGGGCAACGGGCCGATGCGCGCGGCGACTTCCTCCGAGATGCCGACCGGCAGGAAGTTGGACAGCCGCCTGCCCTCGCCGATGACGCCCAGCGCCCCGTACTCCGCGTTGGTCAGCGCGAGCGCCGCCTGAACGATTCGGCGCAGCACCTGCGCGAGGTCCAGCTCCCGGCCGACGCTGAGCACGGCCTCCAGCAGACCGTGCATCCTGTCCTGGGTGGTGCGGGCCGCGTCCAGTCGTGTCTGCAACTCGTCGAGCAGCTCATCGAGCCGGAAGTGGGGCAGCTCTTCCCGGTATCCCCGGTCCTGGCCTTGATCCTGGCCTTGATCCTGGCCTTGGTCTTGGTCGGCAGAGTCCGTCATACGACCTCCGTGCGACAGCCGGGCGCCCGCCTGCACCCCGGGACCGCAGTGTACGGCGGAAACCCCTTGCTCCACCGGGTCGTTGGCACGTTCCGAGCGGGAAGGCGGGATTCCGCGCAGGTGCCGAACGGCCCTTCCTTGGGGCACCGACGTGCCGCAGGCTGTGGGCGTACCGAGGAGGTCCAGTGCCAGAACCACACGCCAGGGACGGCTCGCCCATCCGCGTCTTCCTGCTCGACGATCACGAGGTCGTCCGCAGAGGTCTGCGCGACATGCTGGACGCCGAGCCCGACATGGCCGTCGTGGGCGACGCGGCGGACGCGCGGCAGGCGCTGGCGCGGGCACCCGCCGTGCGCCCCGACGTGGCGGTGCTGGACGTGCGACTGGGCGGCACGGACCAGGAGGGTGACCACGCGGGCATCGAGGTGTGCCGCGAACTGCGCACGCTCATGCCCGAGTTGGTCTGCCTGATGCTGACGTCCTTCGACGACGACGAGGCACTCTTCGACGCCATCATGGCGGGCGCGTCCGGCTATGTCCTCAAGCAGATCAAGGGCGCCGACCTCGTCACCGCGATCCGTACCGTCGCGTCGGGCACCTCGCTCCTCGACCCGAGTGCGACGGGACGCGTCATGGCCCGGCTCCGCGCACGTGAGCACCAGCCGGGCCCGCCCGAGCTGGCCCGGCTCTCGACGCGCGAGCGCGAGGTGCTGGAACTGATCGGTGAGGGGCTCACCAACCGGCAGATCGGGGAGCGGCTCTACCTCGCGGAGAAGACCGTCAAGAACCGCATCTCCTCGATCCTGGCCAAGCTCGGTGTCGGCCGCCGCGTGCAGGCTGCCGTGATCGCCGAGCGCATCAGGGACACCGGCAGCTGACCCACCTGTCCGCCGCCGGAAGTGCGCTGTACGCTGCGCGCGGCATGATCCGGTGTCGGTTCAGGGAGGGTGCATGCGGCGGGTGGCCCAGGTGATACGAGTACGGCCCGAACGGCTGGAGGAGTACAGGCAGTTGCACCGCGCGGTACCGGAACCCGTGCTGGAGCGGCTGCGCGCGAGCGGGATCGCCAACTACTCCATCCATCTGCTGGGCGACCGGCTCTTCAGCTACTTCGAGTACCACGGCGACGGTCTGGACGCCGACCTCGCCGCGGTCGCGGCCGACCCGGCGACCCAGGAGTGGTGGAAGCTCACCGACCCCTGCCAGGAGCCCGTGCCCGAGGCGCGCGAGGGGGAGTGGTGGGCACCCATGGAGCGGGTCTTCCTCATGGAATGACCGGGCTCAGGGGACACCGGTTTCTGGGAACGACCGGCATCAGGGGGCGACCGGGCTCGGGGGGCGACCGGGGCTCGGGCCGACCGGTCTCAAGGAGCGAACCAGCGGTGCCCCGTGCGTCCGGGCCGGTGGGCGCCACGGTGCCTGTGCCCGCCTCGTCCGTCCGTCCGTCCGGGCACAGGCACAGCTACCGTTCGCCGCGCAGCTTCTCCAGCTCGCGGCGGTCGCGCTTGGTGGGGCGTCCCGCGCCCCGCTGCCTGTGGGCGACCAGCGGTACTTCCTCGCGGGGCGGGCGCGGCGGGCTCTTGTCGATGTAGCACTCAGCGGCGACGGGCGCTCCCACCCGCTTCTTGATCAGCCGCTTGACCACGACGATCCGCTCGTACCCGTCGCGCCGTACGCGCACCTCGTCGCCCTGCCGTACGGCGTGCGCCGCCTTCACGGTGGCCCCGTTGACCTTGACCCGGCCGCCGCGCGCGGCTGTCGCTGCCTCGGAACGGCTTTTCGTCAGCCGTACCGACCAGATCCAGCTGTCGATCCGCACCGGCTCCTCGTCCGCAGTCATGCGTCCGACTCTAGGCCAGAGACGGCGCCCTGCCGAGAGCGGCGGGCGAGGTCGCACGTCGCCCGCCGGGATGCTCCCGGACGGCGCACCGCTGCGGGACGGCACAGAATGCTCGTACATGAACGAACCGTCCTTCCCCACAGACGGCCGCGAGGCTTCCCCGGAGCGGGAGCCCGGCGGGGCCCGCAGCGACGAGTTCCTCCAGAAGCTCGACAGGCTGGCCCTGCGGTCGGTGGCGCGGGCCCGGCACAGGGTGCGCACGCGGGTCGGGGCCGGTTCGAAGACCAGGCAGGTGACCGCCCGTTCCAGGGCAGGTACCGCCGGGGGGAGCGTGCCGGAGGGGAACACGACCGAGGGTGCGGCCGGCGGCCCCTTCGCGTACGACGACTCCTCCGGAGCCGCGACGTCCCACGTCGCCGTGCTGCCCGGGCTCCCGCCCTGGATCGGTTCCGTGCTCGCCCTCATCCGCGGCAGCGCCAGCGTGCTGCGCCCGGAGTACGGGTCCGACGGCGCCGTGCGGGACTACACGGTCATGGGCGCCAACCACCTCGAACTGAGCGGCTCGGGCAACGACCCCCTCGACTTCCTCGGCCGCCCCCTCTCCGAGACCCGGCCGGGGGCCCGTACGAGCGGGATGTACGACCTCTACGCCGCGGCCCTCGCCAGGAACGGGCCCGTCGGCACCGACAGCATCGACTACTTCGACGTCGTCGACGGCACGCTCCGCCGCGCCAGGCTGCGCGGCACCGTGACCCCGCTGGCTGAAGAGGGGCTGCTGCTGACGAACTGGGAGCCCGTGGGCGAGAGCCGCATCGCCCGCCGCGCCCAGGAGAGCGCCCGGATCGGATGGGCCGAGTGGGACCTGGTCACCGGAAAGGTGCAGTGGTCCGAGGGCATGCGGGTGCTGCTCGGGCTCTCCGTTCCCCTGCCGGAGGAACTGGAGACGAGGGGAGGGACGAAGGGAGGCACGAAGGGGGGCACGGAGGTGCGCGGGGAGGGCGCCGCCGCCCCCGATACGTCCGCCACCGGCTCCGATGCCTCCGCCCCCCGAACGTCCGCCCCCGGCTCCGATGTCTCGTCCACCCCCGACACGTCCGCCACCGGTACCGGGGGAGGGCCCGACGCCGGTACGGAAGCGGTCGCCGATGCCATGGCCACCGGTGAGATGCCACCGACCGTGGCCTCCGCGCGGGACATCGGCGCCGATATGCGCACCATCGCGCGGATGATCGATCCGGCCGATCTGCCGCACTTCGAGGCCGACATGGAGCGGCTGCTGGCCGGTGAGGAGATCGCGGACCACGAGATGACCCTGCACGTCAAAGGTGAGGAGCGCCGTGTGCGCTGGATGGGGCACGCGCGCCCCACGGGCTCCGACACCCCGGAGAGCGTGCTCTTCGCCGCACGTGACATCACCGAGCAGGAGCGCCGGCTGCGCAGCGCGCTGAGCGACGCCGAGCGGCTGCGCCAGGAGGCGGCGGCCGAGCGCCGCGTCTCGGAGATCCTGCGTAAGGCCCTGACTCCGCCGCTGCCCGCCTTCACCCCGCCCTGGCTCTCGGTCGGCGCGGCGTATGTGCCGTCCGATTCCGGGATCGGCGGCGACTGGTACAAGTGCCGCGAACTGCCCGACGGGCGCGTGCTGGTGGCCGTCGGAGACGCCTCAGGGCACGGGGTCGACGCGGCCAGCAGGGCCGTACAGCAGCGCTCGGCGCTCGCCGGGCTCGCCTATACGGACGGCGACCCCGGACAGCTCACCAGGGAGCTGGGTGAAGTCGTCCACTCCGGCGACCTGGACACCACGGCGACCGCCGTCGTCGGCCACCTCGACCCGCGGACCCGCCTCTTCCGCTGGGCCAGTGCGGGCCACCCCTCGCCGATCCTCGTCAGGGACGGCGTGCCGTACGTCCTGGACGCCGAGCACGGGCTGCTGCTCGGCGTCATGCCCGAGGCGTCCTACCCCGTCAACACCACCCAGCTGGCCCCCGGTGACCTGCTGCTCCTCTACACGGACGGCGTCGTCGAACGCAGGGGGCACGACCTGGACACCGGGGTGCACGCGCTGCTGGAGGCGGTCGTCCGCTGCGCCTCGGGAGCCGACGCACGGGCGGCGACCGACTGCCTGATGTCCACGCTCCTCGGCCCTGGCGCCGAGGACGACGCGACGATCCTCGGCCTGCACGTCGCCTGGGGCTAGGTGCATTGCCCTCGTGCCGGGGGTGTGAGCCCTGTTTCGCGCGCCGGCTTCGCTCACTGCCCGTGAGTGCAGTCGGGGTCCGGGTTCCGCGCTACGCCGATGACGTCGTCGAGCCGGTCGCGTGCGGTGAGCAGGTCGGTGATCTTCTGCTCGATGAGCGCGCGTTCGGTCACCAACCGGTCCAGCAGGGCAGGGGGTTCCTCGCCCGAGTCCACACAGGGCAGTACCTGGCGGACGGTGGTGCTTGCCAGGCCCGCGGCGTACAGCTGTTGGATCAGCCGGACGCGTTCGACGGCGGAGTCGGGGTAGTGCCGCTGGCCGCCGGCGCTGCGGTCAGCGGGGAGCAGCCGCTGTTCTTCGTAGTAGCGCAGGGCTCTCACGCTCACCCCTGCCTGCTCGGCAACCTCGCCGATGCGCACCTGTCCTCCTTCGGCCGGGGAAGTTCCGGCTTGCCGAATTGCACCTCACGCCAACGTCAGGTTCTACGGTGGTGGGCGTCGGGTGAACACGTCATTTCGATACATAGGTGAGGCAGGACATTATGCGTGCAGCCCGCTTCCACGAGTACGGCAGCGTGGACAACCTGGTGACCGAGCAGGCCCCCGACCCGCACCCCGGATCCGGCGAGATCCGTGTCCGTGCCGCGGCGGCCGGCGTCAACCCCATCGACTGGAAGCTGCGTACCGGCGCCCTCCGCGAACTGCTTCCGCTGGAGCTGCCCGTCATTCCCGGGCGCGACGCCGCCGGTGTGGTCGACGAGATCGGTGACGGCGTGCAGGGAGTGAGCATCGGCGACCGTGTCTTCGGGCTGGGCGGTGTCACCGGCGCCACCGCTGAGCTGGTCACCCTCTCGGCCTGGGCCCACACTCCCGGCACGTGGAACGACGAGCAGGCAGCGGGCGCCGGCCTCGCGTCCGTGACCGCGATGGGCGGACTGAACGCGCTCGGCTCCCTCGCGGGGCGCACCCTTCTCGTCGAGGGCGCCGCCGGCGGCGTGGGCAGCGCGGCCGTCGAGATCGCCGTGGCGCGGGGTGCCACCGTGATCGGGACGGCCGGCGAACGCAACCACGCGTTCCTCACCTCCCTCGGCGCCGTGCCCACCACCTACGGCCCCGGTCTCGCCCAGCGGCTCTCCGCCCTGGCTCCGCATGGCGTCGACATCGCGCTCGACACCGCGGCCTCCGGCTCCCTGGACGACCTCGTCGCGATCACGGGCGACCCGGCGCGCGTCGCGACGGTCGCCGACCACGCGCGCGGGCAGCGCCTGGGCACGCACGTGGTCAACGCGGAGAACGACCCCGCTCTCCTGTCCGCAGCCGCTGAACTGGGCCGGCAAGGCCGCTACACACCCCGCATCGAACAGAGCTACCCCCTGGAGAAGTTCGCCGACGCCCACGCGCACGCCGAGCTCGGCCGCACACGCGGAAAGATCGTCGTCTCCATCTGAAGCGGGCGCACGCCCTGTGCGCGCTGCGGGCTGCGGGCTGCGCGGCACGGCGGCCGGTCGCCCGGCGTCAGCCGAGGCGCCTGGGGGTTTCCTCCAGGCCCGAGGCCATGAGGACGGCGCGTACCGTCTCCTGCTCGACCCTGTTGGCCAGCCGGGTCAGCGCGGCGGAGCCCCGGGTGAGGGTGCCGTTCCGCAGCGCTTCCCGCGCGCCCTCCTCCAGCAGCAGCCAGAGCGCGGGCGTCGCGGTGAGCACGCCCACGTCCAGTTCGAGGCGGGTGCCGGCGGTGTCGTGCAGGATCACGCGCCGTACGGCGCCGCCCGAGCCCTCGTCCCAGTGGAACGCCACGAGCCGGTCGGTCCTCACCCGCCGCTCGACCAGCACGCCCCGCGAGGCGATCCAGCCCCTGCCCGCCGTGATCCGGGGCGGCAGCAGCACCAGGCACAGGAGCAGCGCGAGGCCCGCCCACAGCGCGCAGCGTGGCCAGGTCAGCCGCCCGTAACCGGCGTCGACGGCGAGCAGCGTGCCCAGGACGACGGCGCCGCCCACGCCGACCCAGCGCACCTCGGTGACCCAGCGCGGGTCCTCCACGCGCTCACCACAGCGACTCCCGTACGAATGTTCCATACGTGCGACATTACGGACGCGAGCGGTCCGTGTCCCCTCGATAACGGCACGTTGACGACCTCCTCGCGCTTTCCGGCGCCCGGAACACGCGCTACCTCGGGTCGGGCTTGCCGCGCTCGTAGCGGCGGAGGCGGCGGTATCCGGTCAGCCGGCCCTCCTCGTCGAGGGTGATCTCGTAGGAGCCCAGCATGCTGGCGCTGTCCGGTACCCGGCGCAGCTCCACGACCTCGACGTGCAGCGTCCAGTCGCCGCCCTCTCCCCGTACGACCGAGGAAACGGTCTCGCTCTCCAGCCCGGTCAGCTCCTCGATCGACTCCCGCGCCGACCGCAGCACCTCGGCCGCTTCGGGGCTCGGCTTGTCCGTTCCGCGCTCCGGCATCCCGTCTCCTGTCGGTGGGCAGTGCGACGGGCGCCGAGTGCCCATTCCGTGCAGAGTGAACCCGGGGGCCCGTGGGTACCGGAGGAGACCCGGCACGACCGGAGAGAGCGGCCACGGTCGGGAGACCCGGCACGGGACACGACCGAGTGACCCGGTACGGGACATGACCGGGGGGACCCGGCAGGAGAGGAGAGGGAACCGCCATGACGTACGGAGAATTTCTGGCCGGAGTGCGGGAGCGCGGTGGCTACCCGGACCGTGAAGAGGCCCTGCGGGTCACCGAAGCCGTGGTCGTACTGCTCGGTACCAGGCTTCAGGAGAACTCGGCCCGCCACCTCGCCTCGCAGTTGCCCGCAGAACTGACCGAGGCGCTGACCCATGACAGCGGCGGGGCCTCGACCTGGAGCGAGGGCGAGTTCCTCACCCGGGTGGGCGAGGCGACAGGCGCGGAGAACGAGGCGGTCGCGCGCAAGCACGCCGAGGCCGTGTGCCACACCGTCAAGGACACCATCTCCGGCGGTGAACTCAACAAGCTGATCAGCCAGTTGCCCAGCGGATATGCCCCGCTGTTCGGATACCCGGAACTCACCTGAAGCGGTGTCCTCCGCCGGTTTCGCCCGCCGAACCAGGGCAACCCGGCCGCCGAGGAGGACACCATGCTGCTCTCAGGCATTCTGAGCGCCCTCGTGGTGGGGGCCGTCATCGGCACACTCGGAAGGCTCGTCGTCCCAGGACGTCAGCACATCGGAATCCTGGTCACGTTCCTCATCGGTCTCACGGCGGCGCTGCTCGGCGCCGCGCTCGCCCGCGGCATCGGCATCACCACGACGACAGCGTCGGGCTGGGCCCAGATCGCCGTACAGACCGCGCTCGCGGGCCTCGGCATCGCGGCGGCGGACCGTATCCGCACCCGCGTAGGGCCCACGACACACGAGTAACGCGTCACCAGCAAGGGGCAAGGGGCAAGGGGGGCTTCGGCACATGAGCAGAGCCAGATGAGGTGAGCAAGGCGGATGAGGCCGCGCGCCCACGCCTACGCGTGCCCACGTCCACGCACACCCGTGCGAGCCGCTACCTACGCGCAAGGACGAGTGGACCTGCGCATGGACCCTGCCCAGGTGACGACGTACGCGCAAGGCGAGTGGGACCTGCGCATGTGACGAGTGGACGTGCGTACGCGCAGGTGAAGGCGTACGCGCGCAGGCGTACGCACAGCGAGCGGATCCGGCATCCGGAACCATCCGGAACAGCGCCCGGCACGGTGCGTGAGCGGCGCGTGCCGTGCCGGGACGCAGGGCGTGCTTCTGCCCCGGGGCCTTCGCCCCGGGGCAGTGCGTTCTGGCCGGTGCCTCGGCGCTGCCGTCCCATGGATGTGGCCCCGTGCGGTATGGACGGTTCCGCGCGCGTGGCGCCGGCTCTTCGGGGCCGGCCGCCTCAGTCCTCGCCCCGGAAGATGTGGGCCTCGGGGTCGCTCGGGTCCGCGGAGCCGCGGGGACCGTAGCTCATCGGTCCGTCGCCCACGCCGGGGGACCCGGGAGCAGCGCTTCTCCGCCTTGTCTCCCTCATCGCGGGGCGCTGCGCGATGTCCTTCTCGCGGGGAGCGCTGTCTGTCTTCTGCACCTGCGTTCACCTCCACGTTCCGTGCGCGGGGCGCTGCCGTGGCACGCCCTGCCGGACGGGTAGCCATGACCTTTCCCCGCAAACGCCGCATGCCCGCACAGTGCCCGTTTGGTCCTCTTTCACCCCGGGTACCTCGGGTCTCCCTTCCTGGTCGCCGGGGACGGCAGGACGTACGGAGGAGCTATGGCGCACAAACAGGATGTCCTGGAGCTGCTCATGGACGATCACAGGGAGGCTGAACGCGTCTACGCCGCCTACGAGGCGACCCGCGATCTGGCACGCCGCCGCGCACTGGCCCAGCAGCTCGTCGCCTGGACCGTCCGCCATGTCGCGGCGCGCGAGGCCCATCTCCATCCGGCCCTCGTGCGCTCCCTGCCCGACGGGGAGCTGACCGTCGCCGCCTGGCCCGCGCGCCGCGCAGCCGTCGAGGCGACCGTGCGCGACATGGAGGCGGCCGACCCCACGACCGCGGCCTTCGACAACGCCGTGCAGGCGCTCATGGGGTGGATCCAGGGGCACATCACGGAGGAGGAGACCGAGACCTTCCCCCGCCTCCGTACGGCCCTCACCGCCCGCGAACGCTTCGACCTGGGGGCACGCGCCGAGCAGGCCAGGCGCCGCGCCCTCGACCCGGGACCCGGCGTCCTCGACAGGCTCCGCGCCTGGCTGACCCGGGGCTGACCCGGGCTGACGAGGCACGGACGGAGCGTGGGCTGAGCCCTGGCCGGCGCGGGGTCGAGTGTCGTACCCCCTGGCCCGGGGTCGGCGCGGGGCCGGCTGCCGTGCACCGGGCCGGGCTGTCGTGCACCGGGCCGGCGCGGGGCCGAGCCGTCGTACACCCTGGCCCGGGCCCCGTCAATCCCGGTCACGCGCCGTGTGTTTGCCCCGACTCCTGTGGGCTACCCGGCCACCCTGGCCATCCCGGGTGGCCGACAACGCGCCCTTCACAGCCGTGAGTTGCATGGAAGCGGCGCGGAGCCATCACTCAGTTCACGGTGGCCGAGCCCGTCGCCGCACGACGGAGCCCGGCCCTGTCCGAGCTGCCACGACCAGAAAGCGAAGGAGGCCCTGCCTCATGACTGTCGCTCCGGCACAGCAGCAAGGCGGCGGCACCGGCAATCTGTACGACGTGCTGGAACTTGTCCTCGACCGAGGACTCGTGATCGACGTGTTCGTGCGCGTCTCGCTCGTCGGCATCGAAATCCTCAAGATCGACATCCGGGTCGTCGTCGCGAGCGTCGACACCTATCTCCGGTTCGCCGAGGCGTGCAACCGCCTCGACCTGGAGGCCGGCCCGAAGAAGAGCACCGGCCTCCCCGAACTGGTCGGCGACATGTCCGAGTCCGGCGCACGCGGCAAGACCAAGGGCGCGCTCACCGGCGCGGCACAGACCGTGTCCGACGCCTACCAGCAGGCCCGCGACGAGAGCAAGCGGGAAGAAGAGGCGGCACCGCGCAAGCGCACCGCCTCGCGCCGTAAGGAGGAGCGGGAGTGAGTACCTACGTCTACGGCATCGCCCGGGTCCCCGTGCCCTCCCTCCCGGAGGACCTCACCGGCGTCGGCGACCCGCCGCGCCCGGTGCGGGTTCTGGAACAGGGCGACCTGTTCGCCGTCGTGAGTGAGGCGCCCGAGAACCTCACCCCCAAGCGCAGGGAACTCCTCGCGCACCAGCGGGTGCTGTCAGAGGCCGGCGCCACCAAGACGGTGCTGCCCATGCGCTTCGGCAGCGTCTCCGACGACGACGAGACCGTCACGGGGGTGCTCGCCGACCGCGCCGCGCACTTCCTTGAGCGGCTCGACGCGCTGGAGGGCATGGTCGAGTACAACATCAAGGCCACCCACGAGGAGGAGGCCGTCCTGCACCGCGTGATGGCCGACCAGCCCGAGCTGCGCGCCGCCAGCGAGGCCAACCGCGCTGCGGGAGGCGGCAGTTACGAGGAGCGGCTGCGGCTCGGCGAGATGGTCGCGTCCGCCGTACAGGCCCGCGAGGCCGTCGACGCCGACACCGTACGCAGGACACTGGCGCCGCTGGCGCACGACGTCAGCGAGGGCCCCGAGAGCATGGGGTGGCTGGCCAACTTCTCCTTCCTCGTCGACCACGACACGGTGGCCGACTTCGCCGCGGCCGTCGAGGACCTGCGCATGGCGGAACCGCAGCTGGAACTGCGGCTGAGCGGGCCCCTGCCGCCCTACAGCTTCGTCGACAAGACCGGCGCCGGGGCGGGAGTGGGAGCCGACGCCGGTGTCCGGGCCGAGTGACCCGGTATGGGGCTGATCAGCGAACTGCTGCTGCTCCCCGCCGCACCCTTCCGCGGCACCGCCTGGGTGCTGCGGCAGGTGCGGGACGAGGCGGAGCGGCAGTACAGAGACCCGTCCGTCGTCCAGCGCGAACTCGCCGACCTGGAGAAGCAGTTGCTGGCCGGTGAGATCGACGACGACGAATTCGACCGGCGCGAGGACGAGTTGCTCGCCCGGCTGGAGAACAGGAACCCCACATGAACCACAAGCTGACGACGGCGCTCGCCGTCGGCGGGGGATACGTCCTCGGCAGGACGAAGAAGGCGAAGCTCGCCTTTGCCGTCGCCACGATGGTGACGGGCAAGAGGCTGAAGCTCGGCCCGCAGTCCGTCGCCGCCTTCGCCTCCGAACAGCTGGCGAAGAACCCGCAGTTCAAGGAGGTCGGCGACCAGCTGCGCGAAGACCTGCGCGGCATGGGGAAGGCCGCGACGGGCGCGCTGGTCAACCGCCAGGTCAACGCGCTGGCCGACCGCCTGCACGACCGTACGGAGCACGTGCGTGACCAGATCTCGGGCGTCGCGGACACGGCGCAGGACACCGCGAAGGAGACCGCTTCCACGGCCAAGGACGCGGCGTCCGCCACCGGGGAGACCGCGAAGAGCGTCACCTCAGGAGGAGCAGGCCGTAAGAGCGCGGGCAAGGCCAAGAAGGCGCTCTCCAGTGCCCGTAAGCCGTCGGCGCGTACGTCCTCACGGACCGACTCCACAGCGTCGGGCACCACCAAGCGCCCCGCCAGGAAGGCGTCCGAGAACAAGGCGCCGGCTACGAAGGCGTCCACGAAGGCGTCCACGAAGAAGACGGCCGCCAAGAAGGCGCCCGCGAACAAGGCGTCCGCGAACAAGGCTCCTGCCAAGGGTGCGGCGGGCTCGAAGTCCTCGGGAACCGCAGGCTCGTCGGGGCCCTCTCGATCCTCGGGGTCCTCCGGGTCCTCGAAGAACTCGGCGTCCCCGAAGAACTCGGGGACGAAGTCCTCGGCGGGTGAGAAGAAGCAGGGCGCGCAGAAGGCGTCGGGCGCGAAGGGAGGCCGGAGCCGTGGCTGACACCTCGAAAGCGGGGAACGGCGCCGGCAAGGTCATGGGCGCCGTCGACCCCGCGACTGCCGACCGCCTCAAGTCGGCCGCCGCCCAACTGGCGGCGGCCGAGGCCGAGCGCGTCCTGATGGGTCTCGGCCGCAGGCTGGGCCGGACCACGGGCATGCTCAACGACGTGGCCGAGGGCCGCAGCCCCGGATTCGCGCGGCTCGCCCTGGAGAGCGGACGCAAGGTGGTCGAGGGCAAGGGGCCCGTACGCGGCGCACTGGAGGCAGGCGCTTCGCAGCTCAAGGAGAAGGCCGTCGAGGGCGTCAAGGGCGCCCTGGACAAGGGCGGCAAGCGCAAGAAGGGCGGCGGCCGGAAGCCGGTCGTCATCCTGGAGCACGTCGATGTGGGCGTGCCCGTGCGTGACGCGTACGACCAGTGGACGCAGTACCAGGACTTCAGCTCCTTCGCCAAGGGCGTCACGGATGTGACGACCGCGGACGACACCACGTCGGACTGGAAGCTCAAGGTCCTCTGGTCGAACAGGAGCTGGCAGGCGACGACCACGGAACAGGTTCCCGACCAGCGGATCTCCTGGACCTCTCAGGGCGCCAAGGGCACCACCAAGGGCGTGGTCACGTTCCACGAACTCACCGGGAACCTGACCCGGGTCGTGCTGGTCATGGAGTACTACCCCAAGGGTCTCTTCGAGAAGACCGGCAACATCTGGCGCGCTCAGGGCCGCAGGGCCCGCCTCGACCTGAAGCACTACGCCCGCCACATCTCCCTGAAGGGCGAGGCGGACGAGGGCTGGCGCGGCGAGATCCGCGACGGCGAGGTCGTCGTCCCCCACGAGGACGCCGTGGCGGAGGAAGAGGAGGAACGGGGCGGGTCCGAGTCCCCACACGGGTCCCAGGAGTCCGAAGAGTTCGGGGAACCCGAGGAGTTCGGGGAATCCGCGAACGGTGAGGACGCGTACGCCGAGGACGAGTCCGAGGCCGAGTCCGAGCCGGAGGAAGCGGAGGACGACGAGGAGGACGAAGAGACCGAGGACGCCGAAGAGATCGAGGACTCCGAGGACGCCGAGGAAGGCGCGTACGACGAGGCGGGGGAGCCGGTCGAGGAGTACGCGGAAGCCGGTGAGCGCCGGTGACCACTCCCAGCAGGCTCCCGCAGCGGTACGAGAGCGACGGCGGCTCCAACCTCGCCGACATCCTCGAACGCGTCCTCGACAAGGGCGTCGTGATCGCGGGTGACATCCGCATCAACCTGCTCGACATCGAACTGCTCACGATCAAACTCCGGTTGATCGTCGCCTCCGTCGACAAGGCCAAGGAGATGGGCATCGACTGGTGGGAGACCGATCCGGCGCTGAGTTCGAGCGCGCGAAAGGGCCAGCTCACGGAGGAGAACAAGCGGTTGCGCCACCGCATCGAGGAACTGGAAGGGAGCCGCGGTGAAGAGCGACGCTGAACTCCGCTACGTGTACGCGGTCACGGCGCCCTTCCCCACGGCACTGGCCGGGGACCTGCGGGGCGTGGGGGACACCGTCCCCCGCACCCTGCGCCACGGCGACCTGGTCGCCGTCCTCAGCGACGTGCCCGGGGACGACTTCGGCGAAGAGCCGCTGCGCGCTCACCTGGAGGACCTGGACTGGGTCTCCGCCACGGCGCGCGCACACCAGGCCGTCGTGGACGCGCTCACCGCCGTCACCTGCCCGCTGCCGCTGCGGCTCGCGACCCTCTACCGCGACGACGAGGGCGTGCGCCGCGCGCTGGAGGCGGGGCACGCGGAGTTCACGGAGACGCTGGCGCGGCTGGACGGCCGGGTCGAGTGGGGCGTGAAGGTCTACGCCGAGCAGCCGGCCCCGCAGCCCGCAGAACCGGCACGCCCCGCGCCCAC
Organism: Streptomyces iconiensis; assembly: GCF_028657195.3. Classification (GTDB taxonomy): domain Bacteria; phylum Actinomycetota; class Actinomycetes; order Streptomycetales; family Streptomycetaceae; genus Streptomyces; species Streptomyces iconiensis. The sequence continues at coordinate 79,014 of NZ_JANCPR020000020.1, read as the reverse complement.
CAGCGGGCGCGACTACCTGCGCAGCCGCAGGCGTGCCGTCACCGCGCGCGAGAACGTCCTGGAGGAGGCCGAACAGCTCGGCAGGGCCCTGCACGCCGCCCTGTCCGGTTACGCGGAGGACATCAGGATCTATCCGGCGCAGAACCCCAAGCTCTCGCGGATCCCGGGCCAGAACCTGCTGAACGCCGCGTATCTCGTACCGCGCGACACCTCAGAGGACTTCGTCGCGCGCCTCGATCAGCTCGCCGGACACGACCCGAACATCCGCGTGGAACTGACGGGCCCCTGGGCGCCGTACTCCTTCGCCGCGGCGGAACGCGCCACGGAGTCCCGGTGAACGGCGCCCTGCCGGAACCGGGACCGGGGGCGGAGGCAGGACCGGAGGCGGAGGCGGAGCCGCAGCCGGGAACGTGGCCCGAGCCGTACGCGCCGCGCGCCCGTGACGGCACCTACCAGCCGATGGCGCGGCGCGAGGTCTCCCTCGTCGATCTGCTCGACAGGGTGGTCGGTGCCGGGGTCGTGGTGACCGGCAGCCTCACCCTCTCGATCGCCGATGTCGATCTCGTTCGAGTGGATCTGCGCGCCCTGATCAGCTCCGTCAACGAGAACGTACCGTCCCCCTGGGAGGGAGGGCAGCCGCTGTGACGCGCCGCCTCGACTTCGACCCGGACACCCTGGAACGCGATCTGGCAGCACTGGTACTGACCGTCGTCGAACTGCTGAGACAGCTCATGGAACGGCAGGCCCTGCGCAGGGTCGAGGTCGGGGACCTCAGCGAGGAGGAGGAAGAGCGGATCGGCATGACGCTCATGCTGCTGGAGGACCGCATGGAACTCCTGCGTGAGCGCTTCGGACTGACGCCCGAGGACCTGAACCTGGACCTCGGACCGCTGGGTCCGCTGCTCCCCACCGACGGCCAGGGCTGACTCTCCGGCGTATCCTCGCGACCCGTCGTAGCAGGTCCGAGGCGCATTGGAAGGGGCAGTCCGTCATGCCGGACGCGTTCTACTCCCACATGGGGCAGGGGTGGCCCCAACTGGCCGACCTGGCACTCGCGTTCGTTCTCACGTCGCTCATAGGGCTGGAGCGGCGTGCGAAGCGGAAGAGCGCGGGGCTGCGCACGCACACGGTCGTGGGGCTGGGCGCCGCGCTGTTCATGCTCGTCAGCAAGTACGGCTTCACCGACCTGATCGGCCTCTCGGACGTCGCCTTCGACCCGTCCCGGGTGGCGGCGCAGGTCGTCTCCGGGGTCGGGTTCCTGGGCGGCGGCGTCATCTTCGTGCGCCGCGACATCGTGCGCGGGCTGACCACGGCGGCCATCGTCTGGGTCTCGGCCGCCGTCGGCATGGCTTGCGGCGCTGGACTGCCGCTGCTGGCCGTCGCCGTGGTGGCACTGCACTTCCTGGCCGTATGGGGCTTCACCAAGCTCGGCGACCACCTGCCCGACGGGGAGCCGACCCGGCTGCTGCTGTCCTACGAGGACGGCCGAGGGGTGCTGCGCGCAGCGCTCGCCCTGTGCACGGAGCACGGTTTCGCGGTCGCGGAGACGGACTCCGCGAGCACACAGGAGCCCCAGTCGGGCCGTACACAGCTCACTCTGGGCCTCTCAGGGCGCGGTTCCATCCCCGAGCTGGTGGCGGAACTGGGCGACATCCCCGGAATGATCGCCGTGAACGGGCGCGAGGGGTTTTCCGGGCACGAGGCGGGAAACCCCGAAGGGCGACACCCGTGATCCAAGGGGTCGACACCCGCGATCCAAGGGGTAGAGCACATGGACACATATCTCGCGCAGACCGCGCTGGAGCAGGCCGTCGAGCGCGATCATCTGGTCGGCATCTTCCCGCTCGTCGTGGGGCTCGTCGTCGTCGGAGTGCTGATCGCGGCGGTGTGGCTGGGCATACGTGTCCGCAGGCGCGAGCCGCCGGTCCCGCCTCCCGAGGAGCAGCCGAAGCTGCCCGACGAGGGGCCCGTCGACGAGATCATGGAGAACAGGGAGCCGGACGAGCTGCCGCAGGACGGCGTACGGCGGCTCCCGCACGTGGGCGTGCACGACAACGCCGACCGTGACAAGCACCCCGGGGAGCCGGCCGAGCACGGCAAGTGGACTCCGGGCAAGAGCGGCTCGTTCGGCAGCGGCGGCCCGGGCTGACCGCACCGCCGCCGCCCGCTCACCTCTCGCGGGCCGCGTCCTGCCCCCGGGCCCGTTCCCGCAGGTGGGGGAGTACGGGATCGACGGGGCGGCCCGGCACCAGCGCGCCGCGCGCGACGAAGCCCTCGGGCCTGCCCGACAGCTCGGACACGAGCCGGGCACGCCACCGCTCGACCCGGTGCGCCGCGGCCGGGTCCCGGGCGAGATCGGTCAGTTCGCCGGGGTCCTCAGCCAGGTCGAAGAGCTGTTCCGTGCCGCTGCCCGACATCCACACGTACTTCTCGCGTCCGTCGGTCAGCCACTGCAGGGACTGCCCGAGCAGCACGTGTTCGCCGTGCAGCCACTCACGTACGCGGGGTGACTCACCCCGCGCGGCCGGAAGCAGGCTGTGCCCGTCCAGGCCCTCGGGAACGGGAACTCCGGCGGCGTCCAGCAGCGTCGGCATCACATCGCGCAGCTCGGCGACCGTGTCGCACACCGTGTCCGCCGGCACACCGGGGCCCGCCAGCAGGAGCGGCACCCGCGCCGAACCCTCGTACGGGTAGCCCTTGCGCCACAGTCCGTGTTCGCCGAGCATCTCGCCGTGGTCCGAGACGAAGGCGACCACCGTCTCCCTCGCGGCCCCGGCGGCCCCCGCGCTTGCCCCAGGTTCGGGCCCTGGTCCTGGCCCGAACTCGGCGAGCGTCTGGAGGAACCTGTTGATCTGCTGGTCCAGGTGGGCCATGTGCCCGTAGTAGCCGGCGCGTGCCCGGTGCCAGGTGACCGGGTCCATCCGGCCGACGAACGCGTCGTCGAGCCCGTCGCGCCGCCACGGTGCGTAGTCCTCGGCCAAGTCGCCGATCGGCGGCTCTCCCGGGGGAGCGGCGAGGTACTGGTCGAAGGCCCAGGCGGGCGGGTCGTAGGGCGGGTGGGGGCGGTGGTAGGAGAGGAACAGGAAGAACGGCGCCTGGGGATCGCGCCGGTAGAGGAAGTCGATGGCGCGGCTGGTGGCCCAGTTGGTCGGGTGCAGCCGCTCGGCCTTGTCCCAGGGGCGTGCCACGCACGAGTTGCAGTCCAGCCCGTGATCCGCGTAATCGGCGGCGGCGCCCGCGCCCTCCTGCTCGGAGAGCCAGGCGAGGTAGTCGTCGTAGAGCCGGGGGTCGCGGGTGCGGTCGCGGCTGAAGTGCAGGTACCCGTCGTGGAGTTCGACGTCGTCGAAGCCGAGGCGTGCCCGCTCGGGGTGGACGTGCATCTTGCCGACGCACTTTGTCTGGTAGCCCGCGTCACCGAAGGCGCCGGCCAGCGTCGTGTCGTACGTCCACGGCACCCCGTCCTCGTACCCGACGCGGCCGTGCCCGGTCTGCGACAGCCCGGTGTGCAGCGCGGCGCGGGCCGGTACACAGGTCGGTGTCGCGGAGTAGGCGGAGCTGAACCGGGTGCCGCGTGCGGCGAACGCGTCCAGATACGGGGTACGCACCACAGGGTGGCCGGCGGCCGAGAGGCAGTCGCCGCGCCACTGGTCGACGCAGATCAGCACGACGTTGGGGGAGGGCTGCGCGGGCCCGGTCACTTGCCGATCCCCAGGGTCATGCCGGTGATGATCCGCCGGGACAGCCAGCCGTACATGATCAGCATCGGTGCCACGATCAGACAGAGCCCCGCGAACATCCCGCCCCAGTCGGCGCCCTTGTACTGCTGCTCGCCGATGAAGCGGGCCAGGACGAGCGGGAGTGTGAAGTTGTCGTTGCTCTGCATCAGGGACAGCGCGAAGAGCGTCTCGTTCCAGTTGTTGATGAGCTGGAGGATGAAGGCGGTGATCAGCCCGGAGCGGGCCAGTGGCAGCACGATCTGCCAGAACGTCCGCGCGGGCGAGGCGCCGTCCAGCGCCGCCGCCTCCTCCAGTTCGCCCGGCAGCCCGCGGAAGAACCCGGTGAGCAGGAAGACGGTGAACGGCATCGCGATGCCGACGTAGACGAGGAAGAGGCCGGGCAGCGAGTCCACCAGGTCGACCTCGGTCAGCATGAAGAACACGGGGATCAGCAGCACCTGTCCCGGCACGCCGAGCCCCAGCACGAACAGCATCGTCAGCGGCCCCGCGAGCCGGTTCAGCCGGCGGCTGAGCGCGTAGGCGGCGGGCGCTGCCAGCACCACGGAGACCAGCGCGGCCGAGCCGCTGACCAGCACGCTGTTGAAGGCGGCCCGGCCGAATCCCGAGTCGAACGCCGTCGTGTAGTTGGACAGCTTGAACGGGTCGGGCAGCGACCACGGTTCGGCGAAGATCGCGCGGGAGTCGCGCAGCGAGGTCAGCAGCATCCATACGAGCAGCCCCAGGCTGAGCGCGACGAACAGCCAGATCAGCCCGATGCCGACCGTGCGCACCGGGCTCACCCGCGCGCGCTCGGCCCGGGAACGCCTGGGCGCGGCCTGCCCGGGCTGCGGCACGTGCGCCGGCGGGGTCGCCGGGTCGGCGGTCGCGGGGGTCATGGGGGTCACGGGGCTCACCTCCTCAGTACTCGACGGGGTCACGGCGCATCAGCCGGCGCAGCACCACGGTGAAGACGGCCACCAGCACCAGGCTGGTGATCCCCGCCGCGCAGACCACGCCGAACTGCGGGATGTCGCTGCCGGCGAAGGCGTTGCGGTAGATGTACAGCGCGCTCGTCCAGGTCTCGATCGGCGGCCCGTTGGTGGTGAACGTTCCGCCGAACACGAGCACCAGCTCGAAGACCTTGACCGAGCTGATCGTCCACAGCACGGCGCACACGGTCACCACGTCCCAGCTCAGCGGCAGGGTGATGTGCCAGAACTTGCGGAAGGCACCGGCGCCCGCCAGCTCGGCGTCCTCGTAGAGGTAGGTGGGGATGTTGTCGACGGCGGCCATGATGATGGCGACGTAGAAGCCGGTCGAGGTGCACACCATCGTCGCCATGATCAGCGGAAAGATGTTGTCGCTGCCCAGCCACTTGGGCGGATCCTGCACGCCCATCGCGGACAGTGCCGAGTTGACCAGCCCGCCCGGGTTGAACAGGAACCCCGCGAGTACGCCGAAGACCATCGCGTTGACGATGTGCGGAAAGAAGATCACGGCCCGGACGAACTTCTTGCCCGCCATCTCGCGCAGCACCATCGTCAGCGCGAAGGCCAGCACGAACACGGCCAGGCCCACGAACACCAGGATTTTGAAGGTGTTCAGCATCGAGGTACGGAAGAACGGATCGTCGATCAGCGCGCGGTAGCTGCCAAGGCCGTTCCACTCCATCGCCGAGAAGCCGTCCCAGCGGTGGAAGCTGGTCCAGATACCGAAGAGCAGCGGCCCGATGTAGAAGAGCGCAAGGAAGGCCAGGGAGGGCGCGACGAACGGCCAGAACAGCCGCCGCCGCTTGATCGCCAGCGGCGTCTCCCTGTTCCTGGAGAGCGCCGGCGGGCCGCCTCCTTCTCTGCGCCCCGCCGTCAGCACGGCCATCAGCGACGTGCCTTCGCGTAGGCCGTGTGCAGCTTCTTGATCTTCGCGAGGAACTGGTCGGGAGTGGCCTCGCCGAAGAACAGCTCCTTGTAAGCGGGGTAGAAGACCTTGTCGACGTAGTCGGTCACCGAGCCGGGCATCTGCTCACGCGAGGGCGTGGACTCCAGCTGCTCCTTGACGTCCTTGAGCACGGGCGGCGCCTCGATGTCGGGGCGCGGGGTGATGTTGCCCGCCTTGGAGGCGATGCCGTCGAGCCGCTTCTTTGCCATGAAGTACGAGATGAACTTCTCCGCAGCCGCCGCGTTCTTGGCCTGCTTGGGCACCGCGAAGCCGAACAGCCGCACGTCCGTCGCGTTCCGCTTGCCGCCCTTGCCGGGGACGGCCGAGGGGAAGGGCGCCGCCTTGACGTCGAAGCCCTTCTTGGCGAACTTCGCGGTCTCCGTGGGCAGCCAGCTCCCGTTGAGGTTGAAGGCCGCCTTGCCCTCGGCCCAGCGGTTCTGCTGCTCGGGGTACTTGCTGGCGTCGAAGCCCTTGAGGAGGTAGCCCTTGTCGACCAGCTCCCGGACCTTCTCCGCTGCCTCCTTGACGGCCGGGTCGTCCCAGCCCTTGCCGGACTTGTCGGTGATGGCCTTCTTCATGACGCCGTCGCCGCCGATACGGTCGGCCAGATAGTCCAGCCACCAGCCGATGTAGACCGGCTGGTCACCGTCGGCCGAGATGCAGGCGCGGTCCTTCTTCTTGAGCTGCGCGCAGGTGTCGAGGAGGTCGTCCCAGGTCGCGGGGGCCTTCACCGACTTGTCGGCGCCGTCGTACCAGAGGTTGACCGAGGTGACCTCGTAGGGAACCATCCACTTCTTGCCGCCGCCGTCGGGCAGTTCGCGCAGATAGTCCATGTAGCTCATCTTCAGCTTCGAGGAGAGCGGGCCCTTCTCGCCCGTCGCCGGCCTGTCGAAGACGCCGGAGAGGTCCTTGGCGCGGCCCGAGGCGATCAGGGTCGGGTACATCTTGTCGTCGGACTGGTCGACGAGATCGGGCACCTTGCCGGTGGTCAGCGTCGGCGCGAGCTTCTCCATCACGGTTCTGCCCTGCCACTGGACGTCGACCTTGATGCCGGTGTCCTTGGTGAAGTCCTTGATCGCCGACTTCAGCACCTCGGCCTGCGGCTCGTTCTCGGTCCACATGGACCAGTAGCGCAGGCTCTTGCCGTCAGAACCGCCGCCCGATCCGCACCCCGCGACGGAGGCGAGAACCGCGACGGCCGTGACAGCGGCGGCGGCCGTGCGTATTCCGGTGTGCGACATGGGCCCTCCCGGCAGACAGGGCGCGCGCCGTCCCCTTACGGGCGGCACAGGTGCCGGGACGCGCGGTGTTCAAGCAGACAGGGCTATTGATCCCGTCTCGGCCGTGCACGGTCAAGACACCTGCGCAGAAGTCCAGTTCTGCTTCCGCTTTGTCCAAGTCCTCAGGGAGAAGCGCCGGGAAGGCGTGGGCCGGGGCACGGTTGCCCAGCGCTTACCGGGCTCAGTCCCGCGGGACATGTCCCGCGGCGCGCAGGCCCGAGAGCGCGCACTCGGCGAAGGCGGCGACCACGGGCGTCGTCTGCGCGCGGGGCCACACCACCGAGGTCGACCATGTGAGCCTCCCGCTCTGCTCGTCGACGGGCCGCCACACGAGGCCCGGAGGCAGCCCGGCCGAGGGCTCCTCGTTGAGGTGCACACCGCGCCCCGCCAGGACGAGGCCGTGGACGAAGTGCGGGTTGCGCGCGTGCCGGATGGCGCCCGGTACGAAGCCGTTGTCGCGGCAGGCCGTGAGCATGTGGTCGTACAGCTTCGGCGCCATCAGCCGGGGGAAGATCACCAGCGGCGAGCCGTTCAGCCGCCGCAGGCGCACCGTAGCGTCCTCGGCCGCCGGGTGTTCTACGGGCAGGACGACGCCCAGCGGCCTGTGCACCACGGGCCCCGACTCCAGACCGACCGTGTCGGTCGGGTGGCGGACCATGCCGACGTCGAGCCCGCCCTCGCGCAGCTGCGCCAACTGCTCGTCGGTCGTCATCTCGTTGAGGTCCAGCAGCACGCCGGGCTCCCGCGCCGAGAACGCGTCCACGAGCGTACGCAGCGTGACGGGAACGGTGTCAGGCGGTACACCCACGCGCAGCACCCCGGCGGCGCCGGGCCGGATACGGCGCATCGCCTCGCGTGCCGCGTCGGCGGAGTCCAGCACGGGACGCGCGTACTCCAGCAGCAGCGCGCCCGCCTCGGTGAGCCGGACGCGGTGCCGGTCCCGGTCGAGGAGCCGCACCCCCAACTCCCGTTCCAGATCGCGAATGCGCTGCGAGAGCGGGGGCTGCGCCATGTGGAGCCGCGCGGCGGCGCGGCCGAAGTGCAGCTCCTCGGAGAGGACCACGAAGTACCGCAGGTGACGGAATTCCATCCGCGAACCATATCGATGCGATATCACGGCCAGTCCGCATTGGTGTTGGTCAGCCGCGCGTGACGGCTGCTTGTATGCCTGACAACTCGCGAGTGACCAGCGGAAGAACCGCCGAACCCCCCTGCGGAAAGGCACAGCACCTGTGAACGCCACCGACAGCACCCACTCCGGCACCACCGGCGGAACCGACAGCGGCACCGGCGCGACCGGCGGCGCGGACGCCTCCGGGACCGTGCTTCTCAGCCACGAGGGGCCCGTCGCCGTCGTGACCCTGAACCGGCCGGAGAAGCTCAACGCCTGGACGGCCGCGATGCGCAGCCGCCTCATCGACCTGCTCCGTCAGGCGGCCGAGGACCCCGAGGTCACAGCCATTGTCCTCACGGGTGCTGGACGCGCCTTCTGCGCGGGCCAGGACCTCGGCGAGACGACGGACATCGCCCCCGACGACCACGCGGCGGCCGAGGCGTGGATCGACAGCTTCGACGCGCTCTACCGCGCCGTACGCGACATCGACAAGCCGACCGTTGCGGCCGTGAACGGTGTGGTCGCCGGCTCGGGCTTCCAGTTCGCGCTCCTGCCCGACCTGCGCATCGGCCACGCCGGCGTGCGGATGGGCCAGCCCGAACTGCTCTCCGGCATCCCGAGCATCACCGGTATCTGGGCCATGTGGGAGATCCTCGGCCGGGCCAAGACCACCGAGTTCGCCATGACGGGCGAGCTGGTGGACGGCGAGGAAGCACGCAGGCTCGGCCTGCTCACCCGCCTCGTCGAGCCCGACCAGGTGCTGCACGCGGCCGTCGAACAGGCCCGGAAGCTGGGCGAGTTGCCGCCGGGCGCCGTCGCGCTCACCAAGGCCCGCATCCGCGAGCTGGACGAGGCCGCGCTCGTCGAATCGGTGGAGGCGGCCAAGAAGGTGCACACCGCCGCCTACGCGACGGGGGAGCCGCAGCGCGAGATGGCCCGCTTCCTCGCCGGCCGCCGTCGCTGACCCCCACGGTCACTGACCCCCACGGGAGAAGAACGCCACCATGAACACCGCAGGAACCACCGGAACGGCGCCGGGGCACGCGCCCGCCGGGATACCGGACCACCACGGCTGGGACGTACCCGAGCGCTACAACATGGCCGCCGACGTGGCCGACCGCCACCCGCGCGAGAAGCTCGCCCTCATCCACGAGGACCACACCGGCGCACACCGCGAGGTCCTCTGGGGCGAGATCCAGGACCACTCCCGCCGGATCGCGGCCCATCTGCACGGCCTCGGGGTACGCCCAGGGGACCGGGTCGCGGTGATGCTGCCGCAGCGCGCCGACACCCCGGCCGCCTATCTGGGCGTGCTGCGCACCGGAGCCGTCCTCGTCACCATGTCGCTGCTGTGGGCCGACGGGCCGATCGCCTACCGGCTCACCGACTCGGGCGCGAGCGTGCTGCTCACGGAGGCCCAGGGCGCGGGGCGCGTCCCGGACTTCACGGGCACCGTCGTGGACGCCGACGACCCGGCGATCGCCGCGCTGGCGCCCGAGTTCGAGACCGCCGACACACGGGCCGACGATCCGGCGCTGATCTTCTACACCTCCGGCACGACGGGCCCCGCCAAGGGCATCGTGCACGCGCACCGCACCCTGCTGGGCCACAACGAGTTCGCGCACTGCCACGACCTGCGCCCCGGCGACGTGTTCTACGGCGCCGGCGACTGGGCCTGGTCCATGGCGAAGCTGATGGGCCCGCTGCGCGCCGGCGCCGTCCACCTCGTCCACCGTCCGGCGGGCGGCTTCGACCCGGCCGGGCTGCTGGCGTCGATGTCCCGCAACGGTGTGACAACGGCGCTGGTCAACCCCACCTTCCTGCGCAAGATGCGGGAGGCCGTGCCGGACGCGGGCACCCGCTACCCGCAGCGGCTGCGCGTGGTGTGCTCCTCCAACGAGCCGCTGACCCAGGACCTCATCGGCTGGTTCCGCGAGCAGTTCGGGGTGACGCTCCTGGACTACTACGGCTCCACCGAGTCCTATCCGCTGATCGGCAACTTCCCCGGTGTCCCCGTCAAGGACGGCTCCATGGGACGCCCGCTGCCCGGCTGGGACATCGCGCTGCTCGACGAGGAGGAGCGGCCCGTGCCCCAGGGCGAGCCGGGCGAGGTCTGTCTGCGCGCCCGCTCCAACCCCCAGTTCCCGCTGGGCTACTGGAACAGGCCGGAGGCGTCGCTGGAGACCTTCGGCGGCACCTGGTTCCACACCAAGGACCAGGCGTACGTGGACGAGGACGGCTACTTCTGGTTCCTCGGCCGCACCGACGACGTCATCAAGACCTCCGGCTACCGGGTCGGCCCCTACGAGGTCGAAGAGGCGCTGCGCGCCCATCCCGCCGTGGCAGACGCGGGGGTCGTCGGCGTGCCCGACCCGGTGCGGGGCCAGGCGGTCAAGGCGTTCGTGCAGCTCGCGGACGGCCACGACCCTGACGATCAACTGGCCGACGCCATCAGGGCCTTCGCGAAGGAGGGCCACTCGCGCTTCGCCTACCCGCGGCACATCGAGTTCGTCACGGACCTGCCCAGGTCGGCCACCGGAAAGATCCGCCGCGCCGAACTGCGTGCCCGCAGGACCGACACCCCACCACCGAGCGCCGACTGAGGGTCCGCTCCGACTGATCGAGGTTCCCATGACACAGGACTCCGGCCGGACAGCGGCGGACCGCAGAAAGATCACGCTGGCCACCGCCATCGGCAACTTCGTCGAGTGGTTCGACTCGGGTGCGTACGCGGTGATGTCGGCGACCATCGCCGGTCTCTTCTTCCCCCAGTACGACTCGACGGCCTCGCTGCTCGCCACATGGGCGATCTTCGCCGGTGGCTTCGTCGCCCGTCCGGTCGGAGCCGCCTTCTTCGGGCACTACGGTGACCGGCTGGGCCGTAACAAGGCGCTCGCGCTCAGCGTGCTGCTGATGAGCGGGGCGACCTTCTTCATCGGCGTACTGCCCACGTACGCGTCGCTCGGCCTCGCGGCGCCCATCCTGCTGTTCCTGCTGCGGGCCCTCCAGGGCTTCTCCACGGGCGGCGAGTACACCGGCGCCTCGGCCTTCATCGTGGAGTACGCGCCGGACGGCAAACGGGCCCGCTTCGCCGGCGCCGTCCCGATGACGGTCGGCGTGGCCAGCGTCGCGGGCTCGATGGTGGGCGTGGTCCTCACCTCGACGCTCGGCGACGCGGCGATGCAGAGCTGGGGCTGGCGGGTCCCGTTCCTCATCGCGGCCCCGCTCGGCCTGATCGGCCTGTACCTGCGCTCACGGGTCGAGGACACCCCCGTCTTCCGCGAGTTGGAGCAGCGCCAGGAGGTCGAGGCGACCCCGCTGCGTGACGCGGTGAAGCTGTGCGGACGGCAGATCGCCACGCTCTTCGGCTACAGCATCACCAATGCCGTCGGCTACTACCTCATGAGCAGCTACATGATCGCCTACATGTCCCAGGAGCTGGGGTACAGCAGCAGCATGGCGATGCTCACCGCGGTGGTCGCGATGTTCGCCTACTGCGTCGCCTGTCCCCTGGCGGCCCGTGCCAGCGACCGCTACGGGCGCAAGCCGCTGCTCCTGATCGCGTGCGGCGGGTTCGCGGTGCTGACGCTGCCCGCCTTCGCGCTGATGGGTACGGGCCTGGCAGGTGCCATGGCGGGGACCTCGGTACTGGCGGTGCTGGTCGCCGTCATCGGCACCTCGAACGTGCCGGCGCTGGTGGAGATGTTCCCCGGCCATCTGCGGGCCAGTGGCTCAGCGATCGGTTACACGGCCGCCTATGTGCTGTTCGGCGGCACGGCCCCGTTCGTGGCCACCGGGCTGGTGGCCGCCTCGGGAACGGCACTTGCGCCCGGCTTCTATCTGGCGGGCCTGGCGGTCGTCTCCACGCTGGTCGTCGCCCTCGCCTTCCGCGAGACCCGCCATCTCTCGCTGACGCGGACGACGGTCACCGAGGAGCCGGGGGCCGCTGCCGGCCCCGCCGCGGAGGAGGCGGCGCCGCTTCCCGCCTCGTAACGCTCCTCGGCGCACCCTCCCGGGGTGCCGGAAGCGCGGCCCTGGCAGGGCTCCGGGAACGGGCCCCCGCCAGGGCTTTGCCGTGCGGGACCGGCCACCCGTCAGCTTCTACAGTCCTGTAGATTCAAGGTATCCGGTCAACCGATCCCAGGAGGAGATTGTGGGAGTTTCACTCGCCAAGGGCGGCAACGTATCGCTGAGCAAGGAGGCGCCGGGGCTGACGGCGGTCCTGGTCGGGCTCGGCTGGGACGTGCGCACGACGACCGGAACCGACTACGACCTCGACGCCAGCGCGCTGCTGTGCAACGCGTCGGGCAAGGTCGTCTCGGACCAGCACTTCGTGTTCTACAACAACCTCACCAGCCCCGACGGTTCCGTCGAGCACACCGGTGACAACCTCACGGGTGAGGGTGAGGGCGACGACGAGACCATCAAGGTCGACCTCGCGGCCGTGCCCGCCGACATCGACAAGATCGTCTTCCCGGTCTCGATCCACGACGCCGAGCAGCGCAGCCAGAACTTCGGCCAGGTCAGCAACGCGTTCATCCGCGTCATCAACCAGGCGGGCGGCGCCGAGCTGGCGCGCTACGACCTGAGCGAGGACGCCGCGACCGAGACCGCCATGGTCTTCGGCGAGCTGTACCGGCACGGCGCCGAGTGGAAGTTCCGCGCCGTCGGCCAGGGTTACGCCTCCGGGCTCGCGGGGATCGCGCAGGACTTCGGCGTCAACGTCTGAACTCACCGGCCCCCACGCCCCGTTCCCGACCTGCCACACCCTCCGCCCTCCGCCACCAGGCGAACCTGCGAAGAGGGCGTGCCGGGCCGGGCACGGGGCACGTCGTGGTTCCCGGACGCTTCCCGCCGGCCGCGGACCTCGGCACCTCCGGGACCCCGACACCGCACGCACGGCCCAGCGCGCAGCACCGCACGCGCTCGCGGCACCGCTCACGCACACGGCACCGCACACGCACACAGCACAGCCACCGCACCGTTGTCCGCGCCCGTAGCCACGAGACCCATGGGGACACTGTGAACAGCCGCCCTATCCGCCTCCAGAAGCGCGACAGACCGGACTTCGAGCGCGTACTCCACCAGGCCATGAGTACCGACCGGGTACGCGAGGGCCTGCGCAGCGCGCCCGCACCCGATGCCGCAACGGCGCTCCAGGCCGAGGCGAGAGAGGCGACCGACCGGATCATGTCGGCCGCGAGTACCGAGTACGCCGCCTTCCTCAAGCTCAGAGCGGGCGCCGACAAGCGCGCCGCACGCCGCACCAGGCCCACGGGCGTACGGGGCCGCGGCCTGCTCGCCGCGCTCGCCGTACTGGCCCCCGCCATCTCGGGTGCCGCCGCCGTGATCTTCCTCGTGCTCGGCAGCGTCCTCCAACTGGCCGATGTCCAGAAGGGCCTGGGCCACTCCCTCGTGCTCACCGGCTGGGCCTGCGCCGGTATCGGCGCCGTCTCGCTGGCCGCCGCGACCTCGGCGCTGCTGATCACCGCGCTGCGCAACCGTGCCGCTTCCAAGCGCAGCCACGGCCGCGCCGGAGAGCTGGAGCGGGCACGCAAGGCGTGGCAGACGGCGCTGCTGGAACGCGGAATGCTGCCGTTCCTGCAACGCCTCCTGGAGGAGCGGCACACCAAAGGCACCTCGGAGCCCGCACTCCCCGAACCCCCGGGGCCCGACCGCTCCCCGCGCCGCTACTCCAGCCCCGACTTCACGGGACCCGACTACTCGGGCCCCGACTTCGGCCGCTCATGACCCCCGCGGACTTCGGCCGCTCATGACGCCCGCGCCGGTCTCGTCGTCCGGCGCCGGCATGAGAGCCCTTACGCCAGCGAAAGGAACAGCTTCTCCAGCCGGGCCCGCATCTGCTCGCGGTCAACCGGGGTCCCGCCCTCGCCCTCGGGTTCGGTCATGCAGTGCTCCAGGCCCGTCGCGATGATCGCGAACCCCGCGCGGTCCAGGGCGCGGGAGGCGGCGGCGAGCTGGGTGACGACCTCGTCGCACGACCTGCCGTCCTCGATCATCTTGATCACTCCGGCGATCTGGCCCTGTGCCCTGCGCAGCCGGTTCAGCACGGACCGCATCTCCTCGGCCACCAGTGTCAGCTCCATCGCTCTCTCCCCGTTCGTCCGTCGTCGCGATACGGTGGTAAATACCCGCAGGGGTATTGTACGGGCCCGCCGCCTGCGGTCCGTACAGACGGAAAGGAAGCACAGCACCATGACCCAGAGCACCACGGGCCGTCCGGCACAGCTGACCGTTCCCGAACTGGAAGCGCGGCGCCCCGAGTTCACCGTCATCGACGTCCGCACTCCCGGGGAGTACGCCTCGGGCCACATCCCCGGCGCCCACAACGTCCCGCTCGACCGCCTCGGCGAGGCGGTCTCCGCGCTGCGCGTCGCGGCCCAGCAGGCACAGCTCGCGCTCGTCTGCGCCTCGGGCAACCGCTCCGACAGCGCCTGCCGCACCCTCGCCGACGCCGGGGTGACCGCCTCCTCCGTGCGCGGCGGCACCACGGCATGGACCCAGCAGGGCCACCCCGCCGACCGGGCCGAGGGCGCGGGCGACCGCTGGCCCATGGAGCGCCAGGTGCGCCTCGCCGCGGGTTCGCTGGTCCTCGCCGGGCTCGCCGCCGGGCTCGCCAGGCCCCGGGCCAGACTGCTGTCCGCCGCGATCGGCGCCGGCCTCGTCTTCTCCGCCGTCACGGGCACCTGCGGCATGGCCACCGTGCTCGGCAAGCTCCCCTACAACCGTTCCGGCGCCGGCGACCTCGATGCCGTACTGGAGCGGCTGGCGGGCTGAACCGCCGGCCGGCCCAACCGTCCGGCCCGCTGAACCGCCCGTACCGGCTACGTTATTGCGGCGAACGGCCGAAGCCATCAGCGTGCCGCGCGGCCACGGGCTGCCGTATGGGCCTGGACCTGCGCACGATCGTGCAATGACACAGGACGCACCAACCAGACGCGCGCCGGCCACCACGGCAGCGCTGCTGTGTGCCGTGGTTCTCGCCGGCGCCGCACCGGGCGGAGTGGTCGCAGCCGACCCCCGCCCGGGCCCCGCCGAGGCCGCCGAGCGGTTGCCCGGCAGTGTCGCGGGGCTCTACCGCGAGGCGACGCGTGCCTCGGCCCGCTACGACAAGGCCCGGCGCAAGGCGGCCGGCCAGCGGGCCGTGGTCGCCAGGACCCAGTGGGCCGTGAGCCGGGGCAAGAAGCGCCTCGCCATGCTGCACGGACGGCTGGGCAGCGTCGCGCGTCTCCAGTACCAGCAGGGCGGTTGGGCCCCCGGAACGCAGCTGATGCTGACCCGCTCGCCCGACCATCTGCTCGACAGGCTGCACGCGCAGCGCCAGGGTGAGCACGCCTTCAAGCGGCTGCTGCGCGCGACGAAGACCACGCAGCGGCGCCTCGAACGTGACCGCGCCAGTGGCCGTGCCGAACTGCGCCGCCTCAAGCGCGACGCCGCGCGGCAGCGGGCGGCCAAGCACGTCATCGAGCGCCGGCTCCGCGCGGCCAGACAGAAGGTGCGTGAACGGGCCGAGGCCCGCGCCGCCGCCGCTGTGGGGCCCATCACCCGCGCCGCCGAGTCCATGCCCGTGAGCGGTCCAGGCGGCTGCCCGTTCAGCGATCCGCCGCCCCGGAGCCGGGCCGGCTCGGGCCGGGGATGGGTCGCGCCTGTCGAGGACTACGTGCTCTCGGCGGGCTTCGCCTCGTCGGGCTCCCGCTGGGCAAGCGGCCACACGGGACAGGACTTCGCCGTCGACACCGGCACGCCCGTACGCTCCGTAGGCCCCGGCGTCGTCGTGTCCACCGGCTGCGGCGACGCCTTCGGCAACCAGATCGTCGTCCGCCACCACGACGGCTACTACACGCAGTACGCGCACCTCTCCCGGCTCCAGGCAGGCCAGGGCGAGAAGGTGGATGCCGGGCAGCGCCTGGGCCTGTCAGGCAACACGGGCAACTCCACCGGGCCGCACCTGCACTTCGAGGCCCGCGTCACCCCGGAGATGGGCTCCGGCGTCGACCCCCTCCCGTGGCTGCGCGAGCGCGGCGTACGGGTCTGACCCGCAGCACCACCACCAGGACCAGGAACGCTCCGCTGACCACCTGCTGGTAGGCGGAGTCGAGCGATCCGATCTGGTTGATGACGTTCTGGATGACCTTGAGCAGGAGCACCCCGACGAGCGAGCCGCTCACGAAGCCCGTACCGCCCGTCAGCAGCGTGCCGCCGATCACCACGGCGGAGATCGCCTCCAGCTCCATGCCCTGACCCAGGATCGTGACGCCCGAGGTCAGCCAGGCCGCGTTCAGGGCTCCCGCGAGACCGGCGAGGAGCCCTGACAGCACATAGACGGACACCTTCGTACGGGCCACCGAGGTGCCCATCAGCGAGGCGGCGTCCTCGTTGCCGCCCACGGCGTACACGTTCTGGCCGAAGCGGGTGCGCCGCAGCAGCACACCGCCCAGGACGAACAGCGCCAGCGTGATCCACACAGGGAAGCCGAGGCCCAGCAGCTTGCCGCGGCCCAGATCGGCGAAGAGCGAGTCCTTGGCCACCAGGAAGGTGTCGGCGCCCTCGTCCGTGATGTTCAGCATGATGCCCCGCGCCCCGAGCATGGCCGCCAGCGTGACGATGAAAGGCGCCAGCCGGGCCCGCGCTATCAGCAGCCCGTTGACCAGCCCGATCAGCCCGCACACCACCAGGGGCAGCGCCAGCGCCACCAGCGGCCCGTGCCGCGAGCCCCAGGCGGCGAGCACGCCGCCCAGCGCGAAGACCGAGCCGACCGACAGGTCGATGCCGCCCGAGACGATCACGAAGGTCATGCCCAGCGCGACGATCGCCAGGAACGCCGAGGACACCGCCACGTTCTCCAGGTTGTCGCCGGTCGCGAACGAGTCGAACGACAGCGAGGCCACCACCACCGTGAGCGCCAGTGCCAGCAGCGCGCCGTGCCTGCGTGCGAATCCGCTCACCGCCGTGTTCACGGTGCTCACCGCTTGCCCCTCTCCCGCGCCGCGTAGACCGCGACGACGATGACGACGGCCTGAGCCAGCTGCGTCCAGGAGGGAGGCAGATCGTGCTTGATGAGCGTCGCCGTCAGCAGCTGGATCAGTACGGCGCCCGCGACGGTGCCGCCGACGCGCACCCTGCCACCGCTCAGCGGGGTACCGCCGACGACGACAGCGGTGATCGCCGACAGCTCCATCAGCGTGCCCAGCGAGGTCGGGTCGCTGGCCTGGAGCCTGGCCGTCGCCAGGAACCCGGCGACGGCGGCGAGCACACCGGAGCACACGTACACGCAGATCAGCACCCGCCGTACGGGCAGCCCCGCGAGCCGTGCGGCGGGGCGGCTGTCGCCGATCGCGAGCAGCTGCCTGCCGAAGGTCGTACGCCGTACCGTGAAGCCCACGAGCAGCACCAGCACCACGGCGACGAGCGCCGGATACGGCACTCCCAGCAGATCGCCGGAGCCCAGCGCGCGCATCCCCGGATCGCGTACGTCCTCCAACTGCGGGAGCAGCACCAGCGCCAGGCCCCTGCCGCCCACCATCAGCGCCAGCGTCGCCACGATCGGCTGCACGCCGATGTGCGCGATCAGCGAACCGTTGACCAGGCCGACGGCCGCACCGCCGACCACCGCCACCAGCAGCGCGACCCAGGGGCCGTAGCCCAGGTAGAGCGCCACCAGCGACGTCGAGAGCGCCATCACCGAGCCGACCGACAGGTCGATGCCCTCGGACCCGATCGCCAGCGCCATGCCCAGCGCCACGATCAGGATCGGCGCCACCTGCACGGCCTGCGTACGGAAGTTCTCGGCCGACAGGAAGTGTTCGGTGAAGACGGTGTTGAACAGCAGCAGCACCACGACGCCCGCGTACACGCCGTACTCCTGGAGCCACGCGGTCAGCCGCGTACGCTCACGGCCCGTACGGCGGCGCGTTCCCGCCGCCTCGGCGACCTCAGTCACGCGGCGCCTCCTCGCGGCCCGCCGGATCGCCCGGCCCCTGGACCGCCGCCGCGGCGATGGCCTCCATCAACGCGCCCTCCGTGACCTCGTCTCCTGCCAGCTCGCCCACGACGGCGCCGTCGCGCAGCACCACCACGCGGTCCGAGCCCTCGATCAGCTCCTCCAGGTCCGAGGAGATCAGCACCACACCGAGCCCGTTGGCGGCCAACTCGTCCACCAGCCGCTGCACTTCGGCCTTGGCGCCCACGTCGATGCCCCGCGTCGGCTCGTCCAGCAGCAGCACCTTCGGCTCGGTCGCCAGCCAGCGGGCCAGCAGCACCTTCTGCTGGTTGCCGCCGGAGAGTTCGCCCGCCTTCTGCCGGGGCGAGGACGCCTTGATCCGCAGGCGCTCCATGAACGTCCCCACCAGCGCGTCGATCCGGGCCTCCGAGACGAGCCCCGCACGCGAGAGCCGGGGCAGCATCGCCAGCGCGATGTTCTCGCGCACCGAGAGCCCCGGCACGATGCCCTCGGCCTTGCGGTCCTCGGGCAGCAGCGAGACGCCCGCGCGGATCGCCGCCGCGGGGGAGCCCCCGCGCAGCGGAACGCCGGCGACGGTGACCCGTCCCGCGCTCGCCTGGAGCGCGCCCGCGACGGCCTTCACCGTCTCGGTACGCCCCGAACCCAGCAGGCCGCCCAGGCCCACCACCTCGCCGGGCCGTACCGAGAAGGACACCCCGTGCAACTGGTGCGGCACGCTGAGCCCTTCGGCCCGCAGTACGGGCTCCTGGGAAGCGGCCTCGTGCTCGCCGCCGAACTTGGTCGTACCCTCGGCCCGCACCTCGCCCATCTCGCGGCCCAGCATCAGCGCCACCAGGCGCAGCCGCTCCAGCTCGGCCAGCGGCCCGGTGTGGACGCGCCTGCCGTCCCGCAGCACGGTCACCGTGTCGCACACGGCGTACAGCTCGTCGAGCCGGTGGCTGACGTAGACCACGGCCACGCCCTCGTCCCGCAGCCGCCTGATGACCCCGAACAGCGTCTCCACCTCGCGGGGCTCCAGCGACGACGTCGGCTCGTCCATGATGACGACGCGCGCCTCGAAGGAGACCGCGCGGGCCAGCGCCACCATCTGCTGGGCCCCGACGCCGAGTTCGCCGAGCGGACCGCGTACGTCGGCGTGCACACCGTAGGCGCGCAGCGTCTCGGCCGCCTCGCGGTGCATACGGGAGAAGTCGATGAGCCCGAAGCGGCCCAGTGGTTCGCGGCCCAGGTGGAGATTGCGGGCCACGCTCATCAGCGGAACGAGGTTGACCTCCTGGTAGATGGTGGAGATCCCGGCACGCTGCGCGGCGAGCGGCGTGCCGAACGCCACGGGCGTGCCCTGGTGGCGCACTTCGCCCTCGTCGGGCTGGTACACCCCCGTCAGCACCTTGATCAGGGTGGACTTCCCTGCCCCGTTCTCACCGATCAGCGCGTGCACCTCGCCTGCCTGGACGCCGAAGTCGACGGCGTCCAGGGCCAGTACGCCGGGGAAGCGCTTGGTGAGTCCGTGCACGGAGAGCGCCTGCGCCGTGTCCGGCACCTCCGGCACGTCCAGCGCGCCTGTCGCGGGCATCAGAACGCCTTGCTCAGGTCCCGCTCGGCGTTGGCGGGGGTGTAGGCACTGTCCTTGATGACGATGCTCTGGCCGACCTTCCCGCCCTTGCCGAAGTCCTCCAGTGTCTGGAAGGCCAGCGGCCCGAAGCGGGGGTTGGACTCCACGACGCCGTAGATCCACTTGTCGACGATGCCCTGGACGGCGTTGCGGGTGCCGTCCACGGTCACGATCTTCACCTCGCCCGGCTTCTTGCCTGCGCCCTTGAGCGCGTTGACGGCGCCGAGGCCCATCTCGTCGTTCTCGGCGTAGATCCCGTCGATGTCCGGCTTGGACTGGATGAGCTGCTCGGTGACCTGCTGGCCCTTCTCCCGCGCGAACTCGCCCGTCTGCTTGAAGACGACCTTGAGCTTCGGTGCCTTGCGCGCGAGCCGCTCGGTGAAGCCCTTGGTGCGCTCCGTGGTGACGTTGTTGCCCGGGGTGCCGAGCAGGATGGCGACCTGTCCGCTGCCGCCCGTTGCCTTGATCATCTGGTCGGCCGCGCGGCGGCCCTGCTCGACGAAGTCCGAGCCGATGAAGCTCACATAGTCCTCGCACGCCTTGGCGTTGATCTTCCGGTCCACCGTGACGATCGGGATCTTCTTCGCCGCCGCCTGCTTGAGCACCGGCTCCCAGCCGTCGGAGTTCAGCGGCGCGATGACCAGCAGGTCCGCGCCCTTGGCGATGAGGTCCTGCACATCGCTGATCTGCTTGGAGAACTGCGACTGCGCGTTCGCGGTCAGCAGCTTGATGCCGCGCTTCTTGGCCTCGGCCTTGACGGAGGCGGTCTCCGCGATCCGGAACGGGTTCGCCTCCTTCTCCGACTGGGAGAAGCCGACGGTGGCGTTGGCGAGGTCGAGTTTCTTGCCGCCGTAAGCGGCCAGGTCGCAGCTCTTGGCGCCCGCCGTGGGCTCGGCCGCGACCTGCCCGCTGTCCTTCGCGCCCTTGCTGGGCGCCGACGTGTCGTCCTCACCCTTGGCACAGCCCAGGGTGAGGGTGAGAGTGGTGAGAAGTGCTGTGGCGGAGAGGCGTCTGACGAACGGCTTCATGGCTTACCCCACGGGTGTGTGCGGGAACACAGCGTCGGGTGGGTTTTTACATCGTTGGAACGCCCGTGTAAAGGGCTCCCGTCAGGCCCAACGCCGCAGCGTGTGCCGGAAGTTCACGCCGAAGCCCGCTCGGCAGGCCCTGCCGTGCTCTCGCGTACGACCAGTTCGAAGCCGGGCTGGAGCTGGTGAGGCGCCGGACTGGCGGTGCCGTCCAGGCGCTTGACGATCGACTCGACCGCGAGCCGCGCGATCGCCCGCTTGTCCGGGGCGATGGTGCTGAGCGTCACAGCCCCGTACCGCCCCTCGGTCAGATCGTCGAACCCGACGACCGCGATGTCCTCCGGCACCCGCAGCCCCCGTTCGGACATCGCCCGCATCGCGCCGATCGCGATCAGGTCGTTGTAGGCGAACACCGCGTCGGGCCGTGCCCCCGCGTCCAGGAGCGCGCCCATCGCCGCAGCACCGTCCGCGCGGTCCCAGCCCTCGACGGGCGCGACCAGCGTCTCGTCGGCCGGCACGCCCGAGGCGGCCAACTCGGCCTGCCAGCCCAGCAGTCGCAGATGCGCGGGACGGCTGGGCCGGTCGCCGCGTGCGCCGAGGAAGGCGATACGGCGGCGGCCCAGGTCCAGCAGGTGCCGCACGGCCGTGCGTGCGGCGGCGATGTTGTCGATCGCGATGTGGTCGTAGGGCAGGTCATAGCGCCGCTCCCCGATGAGCACGAGCGGCACCTCGTCCGTGCGCGAGGCGAGGTCCTCGGCCTCCAGCTCCAGCGGGTTGAGGATGAGTCCGTCGATGACACGGGCGCGGAAGCCCTGGGTGACCAGGAGTTCGCGGGCCCGGCGGCCCTGGGTGTGGTCGAGCAGCACGGTGTAGTCGTGCTCGGCGGCGGCGTCGAGCACCGCTCCCGCCAGTTCGGCGAAGTACGGGTTGCCCAGTTCCGGCACGGCCAGCGCGAGGATGCCCGTACGGCCTTTGCGCAGGTGACGTGCCGTCAGGTTGGGGCGGTAGCCGAGCGCGTCGATGGCGCGCTGGACCTTCTCCCGGGTGGCCGGGGTGATGTGCTCGTAGTTGTTCACGACGTTGGACACGGTCTTGATCGACACTCCCGCGCGCTCCGCGACGTCCTTGAGACTCACCCTCACTTGGGCCCCACTTCCCTCTGGGTCTCTGCGGTGTCAGGCACCTGGACAGGGCAGAGCGGGCGTGCTGTCATGCCAACTGCCCCTGTTTCCAACGTTATACAAGATGGATCAGCCACAGGGGCAGAGCCGTAACCGACCTCTGACACACGGACCCGGAGGTATCGTGAGACGCGCATCCACCTGGCCCGCGGCCCTCACCGCCGCATTCGCCCTCCTCGCTCTGCTCGCATCGGCGCTCGGCGCCGGACCCCTCGCCGCCGCGGCCGAACCCCAGGCGGACCCGCCAAGGGCCCACGGCCTCAAGGGCGAGTACTGGGCCCAGTCGGCCCCTGGCGCCTTCGACTTCGGCACGCTCAAGGCCACGGCCTTCGACCCCTCGCTCGACTTCAACGACCTGGAGCCCCGCCTCAAGGAGCGCACCGGCAGCGCCGATGATGCCAGCGTCCGCTGGACCGGCGGGCTCACCCCGGAGAAGTCCGGGAAGCACACCTTCCACATCACCGGGGACAACGGGTTCCGGATGTGGCTGGACGGCAGGCCCGTCATCGACCACTGGGTCGACGACTGGGACAAGGAGCAGTCCTCGCAGCCCGTCGAGCTGGAGGGCGGCAGGACGTACGACCTCAAGGTCGAGTACTTCGAGCACGAGGGCGGCTCCAACCTCCATGTGCGCTGGACCCCGCCGGGCGGCAAGAAGACCGCCGTTCCGCAGTCCGCCTACACGGTCCCGGAGGACTTCGCCTACGACGGGCCCGACCGCGTGCACGTCCAGAAGTCGGGACGCGTGCTCGAACTCGGCTTCCCGCAGCCGCTCGCCGCGCCGCCTGCCCGGCTGAGCGAGCACGTCAGCGCGGTCATCGGCGGCGCGAAGTGGCTACTGGGCGCAGCACGCCAGGACCCCCGCGACTCCCGCAAGCTGCTGGTCGCACTGAAGGAACCCGTCGTCGGCCAGGGCGGCTCGGCCGAGGTGCGCTACGACGGCGAGGGCGGCCTCACCACCGCCGGGGGCAAGCCCGTCGGGGACTTCTGGACCTCGGGCGACAACCGCTCGACGTACCAGCTCAAGACCAGATGGGCCAAGGACGTCGGCCCGGACAACGCGCTGCCCGAGTACCCGCGCCCCCAGCTCAAGCGCGACAAGTGGAAGAACCTCAACGGCACCTGGCAGTTCGCCGGCGCGGAGAAGGGCGAGCAGCCGCCGCTCGGCAAGCGCAACAAGCTCGACGAGAAGATCCTCGTGCCCTACCCCGTCGAATCCCGGCTCTCCGGGGTCGAACGGCACGAGGAACGCATGTGGTACAAGCGGTCGTTCACCGTTCCGCGCGACTGGAAGGTCGGCTCGGGCAAGCGGCTGCGGCTCAACTTCGACGCCGTCGACTGGCAGGCGACCGTCTACGTCAACGGCAAGCGGGTCGCCGACCACAAGGGCGGCTACGACCGCTTCACCGCCGATGTCACCGACGCGCTCAAGCCGGGCCGCCACCAGGAGATCGTCGTCGGCGTCTACGACCCGACCGACGCCGACAACGGCGAGAACCCTCCCGTCGGCAAGCAGCGGCTCAGCCCCGAGGGCATCTGGTACACCCCGTCGTCCGGCATCTGGCAGACCGTGTGGATGGAGCCCGTCGCCGCCGATCACACCACCGATGTGAAGACGACGCCCGACGTGAAGGGCGAGAAGGTCACCGTGAAGGCGCGCGGCGTACGTGACGGCGTGCCCGTCACGGCCGTCGCCTACGACGGGAAGAAGGAGGTCGGCCGCGCTTCCGGCACCGGCAGCGGACCGGTCGGCGTCCCCTTGCCCTCGCCCCACCTGTGGTCACCCGACGACCCGCACCTCTACACGCTCAAGGTGACCGTGGGCAAGGGGCGTTCGGCCGACGCGGTCACGAGCTACTTCGGGATGCGGGAGATCTCCGTCGAGACCGTCGACGGCAAACGGCGCATGGTGCTCAACGGCAAGCCCGTCTTCTCCATGGCCACCCTCGACCAGGGCTTCTGGCCCGAGGGCCTGCACACGCCGCCGACCGACGAGGCGCTCGCCTACGACCTGCGCGCGCACAAGAAGATGGGCTTCAACTCCGTACGCAAGCACATCAAGGTCGAGCCCGACCGCTGGTTCTACCACGCGGACCGGCTGGGCCTGCTGGTCTGGCAGGACATGCCGTCCATGGAGGCGGGACGCACCCCGGACACCGCGGCACGCGCGCAGTACGAGCACGAGATGAAGCAGATGATCGCGCAGCACGACAGCCATCCCTCGGTGATCATGTGGGTCACCTTCAACGAGGGCTGGGGCCAGTACGACCAGGCCAGGATCGCGGACTACGCCAAGTCCCTCGACCCCACCCGCCTCGTCAACAACATGAGCGGCCACAACTGCTGCGGGGCCGTGGACGGCGGCAACGGCGACATCTCCGACGCGCACGGCTATCCCCACGCGCAACTGCCCGCTCCCGACGGCTCACGCGCGCTGGTGAGCGGGGAGTACGGCGGACTGGGACTCGCCGTTCCCGGCCACGCGTGGCCCGTGCGGCACACGTACGTCGGCGTCGAGAAGGACAAGTACACGGACGAATATCTCGCCAAGCTGGCGGAGGTGCGGCGGTTCGCCGCGTGCTCCGGGAGCAGCGGCGCCGTCTACACCCAGATCACCGACCTGGAAGGGGAGTTGAACGGCCTGCTCACCTACGACCGCGAGGTGCTCAAGGCCGACGCCTCCCGGTTGCGCGACGCGCACAGCGCACTGATCGAGGGGGTGGCAGACGGCACCCTCACCTGTGAGAGGTGAGGCGTACCTGTGAGAGGTGAGGGCGCACAGCCCTCTGGGGCTCGGGGCAGGCCGGCCCCGAGCCCCGGCGCTGCGATCCGGCGCTCGTCGCCACGTACGAGGCGGCAGGCATGCGCTTCAGCAGCATCGCGGTCGACCCCGATCCGGTCGCCCTGAGAGGTCTCGTCGACCTCGTCGAAGAGGGCAGGCTCGGGGTCCATGTGCAGGAGACATTCCCCTTCGAGCGCGTCGCCGACGCGCACCGGCTGCTCGACGGCGGTCACCTCCGGGGCAAGCTCGTCCTCACCCTCTGATCCCGCCGTGGGGCCGCGGGTGAGCGCGGCCACACGGAAGGTGTCCGCCTCACCGCACAGGGCGCGGTCTCAGTCCTTGCGGGGCTGGTTGAAGCGCAGCATGTTGCCCGCGGGGTCGCGGAAGGCGCAGTCGCGGACGCCGTAGGGCTGGTCCATCGGCTCCTGCAGCACGTCGCCGCCCGCCGCGCGTACGCGCTCGAAGGTGGCGTCCACATCGCCGGTCTGGAAGATGACGCCGCGCAGCTGGCCCTTCGCCAGCAGCTCGGCCGCCGCCTGCCGGTCGGCCGCCGAGGCGTTCGGGTCGGCGAGGGGCGGTTCGAGAACGATGTCCACATCGGGCTGCGCCGGTGCGCCGACGGTCACCCAGCGCATCCCCTCGAACCCGACGTCGTTGCGCACCTCCATGCCGAGAACGTCGCGGTAGAAGGCGAGCGCCTTGTCGTGGTCGTCGACGGCGATGAAGCAGGTCGAAAGCTTGATGTCCATGCGCGTCACGCTACGGGCCGGGGGTCGGTTTCGCTTCTCCGTTCCTGACCGGCCGCGTGGAGATCTTCGCGACGCACGCGGGGATGGCGGCGCCCTCGTCATGGCGGCGTGCCCGGTACGCGCTGGGGCTCTCGCCGACCAGCTCGGTGAAGCGCGAGCTGAACGAGCCCAGCGACGTACAGCCGACCGCGAAGCAGACCTCCGTCACCGGCAGGTCACCCCGCCGCAGCAGCGCCTTGGCGCGCTCGATCCGGCGCGTCATCAGATAGCCGTACGGCGTCTCCCCGTACGCGGCACGGAAGCTGCGGGAGAAGTGTCCCGATGACATCAGGGCGACCCGCGCCAGCGCCGGAACGTCCAGCGGTTGCGCGTAGTCGCGGTCCATCGCGTCACGGGCCCGGCGCAACCGGGCCAGATCCTCCAGGTTCACCCGTCCACCCTCCCACAGCGCCCGGCGCCCCCGGCGCCGGTGTGCGCCGGTCAGGGCGGTTCCTTACGGTGACGCAGCGGCTCCGCGACGTATCAGAGGGCGCCTACCGGGCCCTGTGCGACCTCGGACTCCGCGTCCTGGGACGGGGAGGGCCAGTCAGGAATGCGGGGGATCGGAGACACTGTTGTACGTGACTGTGAACAACCGTGAACTGGCTGACTTCCTCAGGCGAGCACGCGGTCAGAGCGACCCCACGCAGGCAGGGCTGCCCTCGGACGGCCGCGTCCGCCGGGTGCCGGGCCTGCGCCGCGAGGAGGTCGCGCTCCTGGCGGGGGTGTCGACCGACTACTACGCGCGCCTCGAACAGGGGCGCCCCATCACTCCCTCACCCGCCGTCGTCGAAGCCGTCGGCCGTGCCCTCGGGCTCGACGAGGCGGGACGTGCGCACCTGCGGGACCTCATCGGGGTGCAGGCCGGGCCGGTACGGCGGCGCCCCCGTGGTGTCCAGCGGGTACGCGCCGGCCTCCGCCAGCTCCTCGAAGCGCTGGACGGCGAACCCGTCCTCGTCCTGGGGCGGCGCACCGATGTCCTCGCGGCGAACCGGATGGCCAGGGCGCTGTTCACCGACTTCGAGCAACTGCCGCCCCGGCACCGCAACTACGCACGCTGGATGTTCCTCGACGACGAGGCACGCTCCCTGTTCCTCGACTGGGAGGAGCAGGCGCGGGCCGCCGTCGAGAGCCTCCGCCTTGAGGTCGGCCGGAACCCTGACGACCCGGCCACGGCCGAACTTCTCGACGAACTGCGGGCCCACAGCCCCGAGTTCGACCAGTGGTGGGAGCAGCACCGCGTCCACCAGCGCACGCACGGCACCAAACGCCTGAGCCATCCGCTGGTCGGCGAACTGACCGTCGCCTACGAAACCCTCTCCCCGCCCGGCGACCCCGACACGACCCTGTTCGTCTACACGGCCGAGCCGGAATCCCCCTCGAAACGGGCCTTGGACCTCCTCGCGAGCTGGACCCACACCCGCACCGGAACCCAGCCGGAGGCACAGCGATGACGGCGATGACACAGCCGGCGCCGATCACCGGAGAAGACGTCCCTCAGGAACACCAGAACATCCGGTACGAGCTGACGACCCTCGCCTTCCGCCTGCTCGACGGCGACCGCGCCGCCGCCGGGGTCGAGCCCTGGGTCAACAGCCCCGAAGCGCACGGCGAGCTTCTGGGCTGCTGGCAGACCGAGAACGGCACCCTCGGGCGGCTGCTCGTGCTGCGCGGCTTCACCGATGAGGCGGAGCTGTCGCGGGAGCGGATGCGGGCGCGCGCCAGCGACCGCCCTTTCGGTGCCGGTGACCATCTGACCGACCTCACGATGCAGAGCTTCGCGCCGTTCCCGTTCGTCCCGCCCGTGCGGACGGGCCGGTTCGGGCCCGCGTACGAGATCCGCGACTACCACCTGCGCCCCGGCGGTCTGCCCGCGACGATCGCGGGCTGGCGCAAGGCACTGCCCGAGAGGCACCGCATCGATCCGCTGACGGTGGTGATGTACGCGCTGGACGGGCCCACCCGCATCATTCAGATCTGGCCGTTCCACAGCCTCGACGAGCGCGTCGCCCTCCGCAGGGACCTCTACGCCTCAGGGCAGTGGCCCCCGCCCGGCGGCCCCGAGGAGATCCTGGAAGCCACCTCACTGATCGCCTGGCCGACCCCTTTCTCGCCGCTCACCTGACGGGACGCCGTCGGCGGGCGGGCTCACCGGGCGCCTCCTTGGCGAGGGCGCTTCCTTGAGCGGCTGCGTGCGTCGATGCGGGCCATGTGGTCCCGGATGAGCGCGACATACTCCGTACGGAGCGGCTCCTTTTCGAGGAAGCCCATATGCGCGGCACCGTACTGCGTGATGTGCTCGGAATCCGGGATACGGGCCGCGATATCAGCGAGATGCGAGGGTACGCATTCGTCGAATTCTCCGCCGAGTACGAGTGTGGGAACGCGGATGCGGTGCAACTCGTCGAACATGTCCCAGTCCTTGAGGGTTCCGGTCACGTGGTAGTCGGCCCGGCCGATCAGCGTCGTGAACGTATCCAGGCTCATGAGCCGAGGGTCGAGGCCGACCTCCGCGGTGCGCACCACGCATGCCCGCATGTACGCGTCCTGGGCGACGGCGTAGTCCGGGTCAGCGGTCTCTCCCCGCAGTTCACGGCCGTAGGTACGGTCCAGCACATCGCCAGGGAGCCCGGCCAGCAGCCCACGGACCTCCTCCACGAAACGGGGCACGCTCGCCGGCCCGTTGGCGCAGACGAGGCTCGACCAGTCGGGCGCACGCTGCGCCGCGAACTGAAGGCCGAGCATGGCGCCCCATGAGTGGCCGTAGACATGGGGCCGCTCCAGACCGAGCCCTTCGACCACCGCGCCGAGTTCGTCCAGGAACCGGTCGACCGTCAGCAGCGAGGCGTCCTCGACCGGGTCCGAGCGCCCCACTCCGAGCTGGTCGTACCAGATGACCTCCCGTTCCCGGGCGAGCGGCTCGAACGGTGCGAACAGGGGGTCGCTCGGGTACCCGGGCCCACCGTGCACGAGCAGCAGCGGAGGCCCGCCGCGGCCCATCCTGCGCCACCAGACCTCGCCTCCCGGCACGGACACCCTGCCTTCGGTCACGTCCACGGCGCTCATGCCGGGCGCCCGCCGGCCGGTACGGAGCAGACGCACTCTTCCATCCGGTCGATGAGGCCGCCCTCGAAGCGGAAGTACACCGTGGCGTGCACTTCGCTGCGGGACCGGTCCGCCCGCGTGAGATGAAGTACCTGCTGCTGGAGCACCTCGTTCCCCTTCCGGAACTGCCGGGTCACCTCGAACCGCAGTGCATCGAAGGCCCCCGCAAGTGGCTTGAGCTGTCCGACCTTCTCGTCAATGGTCTGCTCACCCTTTCCGTCGTTGTGCCATACGGTCGCCGCGCGCGTGAACATCGCGCGCATACCGTCGAAGTCGTACGCCTCCAGCCGCCGCAGACACTGAATGGCGTTCTCACCGAGGTCACGTTCCATATCCGTTTCCCTTTCCGCCGTTACCTGCCGAACGCACGGGCGCAGCACGATTCCGCAGCGCTTCGTCCGGCATTCGGGAGCAGGTGGGTCGCCCTCACCGTAGGGAAGAGAACCCGCAAAAGTAAGTCTTGATTTACCGGGCCGCTTCCGGCAGAGGAATGCGTCCCCGTAGCGGTTTTGAATTCGCGGCGGCCATTTGATACGCCACGGCGGGGTCGTGGGCGTGGCTGTACGCGTGGCTGTAGCCGGGTCGGGGGTACGCGGGGGTGGGCGGGCTCAGCCGGTTGCCAGGGCTTCGGTCGGGGGGAGGCGGGCGGCTCGTACGGCGGGGTAGAAACCGGCGAGGCCGCCGATGAGGAGGGTGGCGCCGACGCCGCCTGCCATCGCCCAGGCGGGTACGACGGAGGGCCAGCCCTGGTAGGCGGCGTAGCCCGTTGTCACGCCGATGCCCAGGAGTACGCCGCCGATCCCGCCGAGCGCGGAGAGCAGTTGGGACTCGCACACGAACTGTCCGCGTATCTGTCCGCGGGTGGCGCCCAGTGCCCGGCGCAGGCCGATCTCCGAACGCCGCTCCAGCACCGAGATCACCATGGTGTTGGCGACGCCCACACCGCCCACGAGCAGGGCAACGGCGCCGAGTCCCAGCAGCAGGCCGCTGAGGGTGTCGTCGGTTGCCTGCTTGGCGGCGAGCGCGTCGGAGGGGCGCGAGACGTTCACCTCGCTGGGGTTCTCGGGGTTGGCCGTCGGACCCAGCACCTCCTGGACCTCGTTGACGGCCGTCTCCTCCGCCCTGGTGTGGACGGTCGTGGGGTAGCCGTCGAAGCCGAGGTAACGCTCGGCCACGCCCCAGCCGACCAGTGCGCCGCTGTCCAGGTCCGGCGCCAGTTCGTTGGGTGCGAGCACTCCGACGACGCTGAACCAGCGGTCGCCCAGCCACACTTGGGTGTCGGGCCCCGGGTCCCGCACGCCGAGCTGCTCGGCGGCCGTGGGGCCCAGCACGACGGCGGGGTAGCGGGCGTTGGCAGCGTTCAGCCAGCGCCCTGCCGTGACCTCGGCGCCGACCGTTTCCGGCAGGTCGGTACGGGCGGCGAACACCGAGATGCCGCCCGTCTCCTCCTCGGGCACGTGGTCGCTGCGGAACACGTTGGCGTCCGTCTTGCCCACGGCGGAGACCGACTCCACGTCCGGCATGTTCCCGATCATGTCAACGGCGCCGGCCGGAAGATGGGCCTCGTCGCCGTCGAAGGACTGGCCCGGCGTCACGGTGAGCAGGTTGGTGCCCAGCGCGTTCAGCCTGCGGTTCAGGTCCTCGGTGCTGGAGGTCGAGATGCCGACGACCCCCACCATCGCGGCGATCCCGATCGCGATGCCCAGCGCGGAGAGGAACACCCGCATCGGCCGCGACCGCAGTCCCGAACCGCCCACGCGCAGCACATCGGCGGGACTCATCCGCGCGGCCCGCGGCCTGGCACGCCCCGCTTCCCGCGGCGTACGGGCCGTCATCGGACGCCCCCGGCGGAAGCCCGGTGGGGCGCGTCCTGCGGCGCGGGTGCACTGGACGCACTGGGTGCACCGGGTGATGGTGCGGACGGTGGGAGTGCACCGGGTGGTGCGGGCGCGGCGTGCCGTGAGGGTGCGCCGCCGGGGGGCCGCGCGTCGTGCTCGATGTGCCCGTCCCGCAGCCGCACTTCACGGGGCAGTGAGGCCGCGATGTCCCGGTCGTGCGTGATGATCACGACGGTGGTACCGGCGCGGTGCAGGTCGTGCAGCAGTTCCAGTACCGCGGCTCCTGACCGCGAATCGAGCGCACCTGTGGGCTCGTCGGCGAGCAGCAGTTTGGGGCCTTCGCCTCCTCCGCCTCCGCCTTCGCCGCCCGTGCCCGAGGCCGGGGAGGGGCCGCCCAGCACGGCCCGTGCGATGGCGACGCGCTGTTTCTCGCCTCCGGACAGCTGGTGCGGCTCGTGGCGGAGCCGGTCACCGAGGCCGACCCTGCGCAGCGCCCTCTCGGCCGCCGCGCGGCGCTCGGCCCGCCGCGCACCCCCGTAGAGCAACCCGTCCGAGACGCTGTCCAGCGCCGTGACGCCGGGGGAGAGGTGGAACTGCTGGAAGACGAAGCCGATCGTTCCCGCGCGCAGAGCGGACAGTTCGCGGTCGGACAGGTCCTCCACGTCGTGTCCGTCGATCCGTACGGTGCCTCCCGACGGGCGGCTGAGCGTGCCCATGATGTTGAGCAGCGTGGACTTGCCCGAGCCCGACGGGCCGACGATGGCGAGGAGTTCGCCCCGCCGTATCACCAGGTCGGCGTCGGCGAGCGCGGTCACGTCCCCGTACCGCTGTGATACGCCCGCCAGTTCGACGACCGGCGGGTCGAGCGCCGGCCGGCCACCCGGCGCCGCGGCCGTGGACGGCGACGGGTCCTGTGCGGTGGGGCCCTGTGTGGCGGGACCTTGTGTGGCGGTACCTTGCGTGGTGGACGGTGTGGTGGGGGACGGTGGCGCTCCCGGCGCCGCGGTGCCCTGTGGTGGTGTGTGCGCGTGGCTCACCGGGGCACCCCCACGTCGAGCCCCTCCTTGATGCCCGCGCCGGACACCTCCACCTTGCCGTTCGCGAACATCCCCAGCTTCACCGGCGTGCGCCGGCTCCGCCCGTCGACGCCCGTGGTCTCCACGGCGTAGCCGCCGCCCGACCGGGCGAGGAGCGCGTTGACCGGAACAGCCAGCACATCCTTACGGGTCTCTGCCTTGAGGGTCACATCGACGGAAGCGGCCTGGTAGCGGCCGAGTTCCCGCTGCGCGCCGACCTTCAGCTCGACCGGCAGCGTCGCCTCGTCGGCTCCTGAGCCCTCTCCGGACTCCTCGGAACCTCCCTCCTTGGCCTCCCCGGAGCCCGAGGGCGAGCCGATGTCGGTCACCTCGGCCTCGACGGTGCCGCCGTCCGGCAGCCCCACCGTGGCCTTGGTGCCCTTCTCGACGAGATCCTCGAACCCCGCCTCCAGATCGACCGTCACGTTGCGCTCGGTCCCGGTCCAGGTGAGCGCCTCGCCGCCGGACAGGGCGCCCGGCGAGGTCTTCAGTTCCGAGACGCGCCGCGCACCCGGTGCGACCACGGCGTCCCCCGGCCCGACGGTGCCGGTCTCCTCGCGGGACATGTCGTCCTGCCAGTCCCGTACGGCGTCGGCCGTGCCGTCCGTGTACGTGTCGTCGGCGGTGAAGCCGGAGTATCCGAGCGCGGAGAGGTTCTTCTCCAGCGTCTCGACGTCGCCGCCCTCGGTGCCCGGTTTCATCGTGCGGTAGAAGGGCTTGGAACCGTAGAACAGCGGCACCTTGTGCTCGTCCACGCTGTAGACGGTCTCGCCGCGCGTGAGCGTCTCGCCCTCGGCGGGCAGCCAGGTGACGATCCCCGCCTCGTCCTCTCCGTCACCCCGGCCCGACTGCTCCCCCTCGCCCGGCTGTTCGCCGCCCTGGCCGGATGGGGAGCCGGACCCCTGTGGGGCGGCGGACCCGGACGCCTGCGAGTTGCCGTCGCCCGGGGTGCCGGTGTCCGTGCCGGCGCCTGTGCTGGTGCCCGTGCCGGTGCCGGTGCCTGTGCTGGTGCCCGTCTGCTGGACCGTGGACGGCGTGCCGAAACCGAGGGTTCCGTCCACCGTCTCCGTACGGGTGAGCGTGGTGCGCTCCACCTTCGCCGTGCGTGCGGGGCCCGAAGCGCGCGGCGCTTCCGCCGTCCCGGCGCTCCCGCCGAACGAGCCGGTCGCCGCGACTCCGGCCGCGCCGACGGCCGTGATCGCGGCCAGCGTGATCAGGGAGGCCCGCAGCGGGCGCTTCGTACGCCGCTGCGGCCCCTCGTCCGTGGGCACCGGGTCCGAGGTCCCGGTGCCCGTGGTCCCGGCGTCCGTGGTCCCGGCGTCCGTGGTCGTGCCGTGCCGGGCGGGTGGTTCGTCGCCGGTGGGTGTGGCCTCCTCGTGGGGTGTCACTGGGGGCCTCCGCCCTTCATCATGAGCCCGCCGCCGGGGTACTTGTCCTTGCACGCCTTCTGCGCGTCCTGGAACGGCTTGCTCTTGGGGCTGATGCCGCTTTCCCGCAGGTCCAGGGACATGGCGCTGCCGTTGATCTCCGGGTCGGGGAAGTCGGTGAGCCCGTTCTCGCGCATGCACTGCGCCCAGGCGGCGACCTTCGCCGCGTCGAGCGGCTTGCCGCCGCCCCCGCCGCCCATCTGGGGTGCCTTGTCGCGGCACGCCTGCTCAGCCTTCTTGAAGTGGGGCGAGTCCCGCGCCGCCTTGTCGACCTCCATCCGGACGCCGCCGCCGTCCTGCTTCGGGTCGGGGAAGTCGGTCACCCCGTTGTCCCGCATGCACTCCGCGTACTCCAGGGCCTTGTCGAACCCCTTGCCCGCACCCCCGCCGGCTCGTTCACCGCCGCCGGAGCTTGCGCCGCCGCTGCTCTCCTTCGCCGAGGGCTCCGCCGAGGAGTCGCCTCCGCAGCCGGTGAGCAGGACGCCGGAGAGCAGCATCGCGGCAACGGGCAGGCCGCGCAGAAGAGTTGGTTTTCGTGTGATGACCATGGGAGGGAGTTCTACGCGGCAGAGGGTTACACGGCGGGAACGGGCGGTGTTACGCCGCTGTTATGCCCCTTCGCGCATGCTGGCGCCATGCGTGTGCTGATCGTGGAAGACCACAGGGAGCTGGCCGAGACGGTGGCCACGGGGCTGCGCCGCGACGGCATGGCCGTCGACCTGGCCTTCGACGGTGAGCGCGCCGTCGAGGAGGCCACCGTGCACGACTACGACGTGATCGTCCTCGACCGCGATCTGCCCCGGTTGCACGGCGACGAGGTGTGCCGCGCACTGGCCCGGAACGGAGCGCGCGCCCGCGTGCTCATGCTCACCGCCGCCTCCACCATCGAGGACCGCGTCGACGGGCTCGGACTGGGCGCCGACGACTACCTCGCGAAGCCGTTCGCCTTCGCCGAACTCATCGCGCGGGTCAGGGCGTTGGCACGCCGCTCCACGCCCGCCGTGCCGCCCGTACTGAACCGGGGCGACCTCACCCTGGTGCCGGCCGAGCGGCAGGCGCGGCGCGCGGGCCGGCGGCTGGACCTGTCGCCCAAGGAACTCGCCGTGCTGGAACTGCTGATGGCGGCGCGCGGAGGCGTCGTCTCGGCCGAAGAGCTGCTGGAGCGGGCCTGGGACCAGTCCGCCGACCCGTTCACCAACACCGTCAAGGTCACCGTCAGCAGGCTGCGCCGCAAGCTGGGAGATCCACCCGTGATCGAGACCGTGCCCCATGCCGGGTACCGCATCTGAGATGCCGGACACCGTGCCCGGGGCACCGCGAACCGTGTCGGAGACGCCGGACACCGTGTCGAAGACGCCGCACACCCTGTCGGAGACGCCGGACACCGTGTCAGGGCCCGTGTGCCGTCCCATCCGCTGGTCGGCCAGGCTCCGGCTGACGCTGATGTACGGTGCGCTCTTCCTCGTCTCCGGCGCCGCGCTGCTGGCCTCCACCTTTGTCCTCGTCGCGCAGAGTCCCGTCTCCAAGGACACCCGGGTACGGGCCGCCTGGGGGAGCGCAGGGCCGATGCCCGGTGCGCCCAGCCGGTTCAGGGCCCAGATCGAGGATGTCGTCAGCGAACGCCGCAGCGCCGAGCTGCGCACGCTGCTCACCGAGTCCGGTGTCGCGCTCGGCGGTATGACGGCCGTCTCCGTTGCGCTGGGCTGGCTCATGGCGGGCCGTGTGCTGCGCCCCGTACGCACCATGGCGGACAAGGCGCGGCGGATCTCCGAACGCAACCTGCACGAGCGGCTGGCCGTCGCGGGCCCCTCCGACGAACTCAAGGACCTCGGTGACACGTTCGACGGGCTGCTCGCCAGGCTGGACGCGGCCTTCGAGGCCCAGAAGCGGTTCGTCGCCAACGCCTCGCACGAGCTGCGTACCCCGCTCACGCTCCAACGCGCCATGATCGAGGTCGCGTTGGCAGCCCATGGAGCGGGCCGGGACGCGAGGGCGGGCCCGGCCTCGGGCGCTGATCCGGTTGGGGAGACGGGTGCGGTTACGGGGACTGCCTCGGTCACGGATACGGGCGTGGACGCGCACGTGGATGTGGTGGCGATGGCGGACGCGGCGGCGGAGACGGACGGGAAGGCGAAGGCGCACGCGGCGGACGTTGAGGCGGACGCGGCAGCGGAGGCGGACGCGGCGGACGTGGAGGCGTTGCGTGAGGTGTGTCGGAGGGTGCTTGCCGCCGGTGAGAGTCAAGAGCGGCTGATCGAGGCCCTGTTGACGCTCGCCAGCGGTCAGCGTGGCCTCGACCCCGAGCGCGCGGGCCCGGTCGATCTCGCGATGGTCGCCAGGAACGTGCTGCGTGACCGGGAGGACGCCCGTACGGGCACGGCTCTGGCGCCGGCAGCCACGCGCGGTGACGCCGCGCTCGTCGAACGGCTGGTCATCAACCTCGTGGAGAACGCGCTGCGTTACACCCCCGGGCACGGCTGGATACACCTCTCCACCGGCACCAGCGAAGGCCGTCCCTTCCTGCACGTCGCCAACAGCGGCGAGGTCATGGATCCGGCCCGTATACCCCTCCTCTACCAGCCCTTCCAGCGCCTCGGCCCACGCGGCTCGTCCGAGGGGCACGGTCTGGGCCTCTCCATCGTGGACGCGGTCGCCACGGCACACGGCGCCCGCGTCACCACGGTGCCCGGCCCCGAGGGCGGGCTCGCGATCACGGTCACGTTCCCCGTGGGGAGGGCCACATGGGCCTGAGTGCGTAGCAGTCGCCCCGGAGACGGCGGGCTGGAGGGCCGACGGTCCGACGGTCCGACGGTCCGACGGGCTGGCTGGCCGACGGGCTGGCTGGCCGACGGGTCGGCTGGTCGGAGGGGCGCAGGGTAGGGCGGATGACGGTCTGGCAAGGGAGCCGAACCCTGTGTGAAGCTTCGCCCATGCATCGCAGTGATCAGGCAAACGCCCCCGCAGGTGCGAGCCGGGCGCCGGGAGGCCCGGACGCGTCGGAGGGCGAGGCCATCGCCACGGGAGACGGCGTTGACGCGCGGGGAGACGGCGCTGACGCATCGGCGGTCGCCGCACCCTCCGCGAGCGCACTCTCTGGGAGCGAACCCTCCGCGAGCCTGCCCTCGGCGGAGTGGGAACGTCGTGTGGCCGACGCCTGGGCCGGGATCGACGCGTACACCGACCAGCACGGCGAGGCGGCCTTCCGTGACCTGATCGGGAGTCTGGCCGCCGAACAGCCACAGGGGAGCGCGCCCGCTGACTTCGAGCGTGCGTCCTCCTTCGACTCCACGGGCCACCCCGACCTGGCCGTACCTCTCTACGAGAGCGCGCTGCGTGCCGGACTGACGGGGGAGCGGCGGCAGCGCGCGGTGATCCAGCTCGCGAGTTCGCTGCGCAACCTCGGGCGCCCGGAGGAGAGCGTCGCGCTGCTCACGCCCGAACTGGGGGCACCGCAGGGCCAGTTGGACGACGCCGTACGCGCGGTGCTCGCGCTCGCACTCACCGATCTGGGCCGGGCACGGGAAGGTGTCGGGCACGTACTGACCGCGCTCGCCCCTCATCTGCCGCGCTACCAGCGTTCGATGGGCAACTACGCCCGCCTCCTGACCGAACAGGACCACTGACCCTGATCCCCTGCCTTCCCCGGAGAGGCAACCGAGAGCCGCACCCACCCGGGGGGAGCCCCAGGGGAGGCTCCGGGGCCCTCGGGACAGGAGCCCCCGGGGAGGCCGAGGGGGAGGCTGTCACCACTGGCGGTGCACGGTGGCCTTGCTGCCGGTCACCAGGGTCGCCGGCGGAACGTCGTCGGCCACGACCGCGCCGGCGGCGACCACCGCGTCGCGGCCGATGCTCACGCCGGGCAGGATCGTGGCACCGGCGCCGATCCACACGTTCTCCGCGATGTCGATGGGCGCGCCGGTGAGATACAGCCGCCGCTCCTCCGGGTCGACCGGATGGCCGCCGGTGATGAACGTGGCTTTCGGGCCGACCATGACGCGCTCGGCGAGCCGGATGCCGGCGTAGTCCAGGAACGTGCAGTTCTGGTTGATGAACACGCGCTCGGCGAGGTCGAGATGGAGTCCGTGGTCCGTGTAGAAGGGCGGATAGATCGTGACTCGCTCCGGCAGCGGCTTGCCGAGTATCTGCTCGAACAGTTCCGCCTTGCCCGCTTCGTCCTCGAAGGGCAGGACGTTCAGGCGGGAGGTCAGCTCGGTCACCCGCAGAACCCTCTCGGCCATGGCCTGGAATTCGGCGCTGTGAATGCGCATGAGACGGTCGCTGGACATGCTGCGGTCCTTTCTGGTGTGCCGGTGACCGAGGCAAGCCGCGCCCCGAAGGCCGGGAGGGCGGGTGGAGGCTGCTGTCAGCAGCCGGTCGGATCGCCTTTGCCGGTGCGGGGGTCAGCGGATGTGCCGGGGCGGGGGGCCTGCGAACGTTCGCGCTGTCGCTGTCGCTGTCGCTGTCGCTGTCGCTGTCGCTGTCCCTGGCGTCGCGGCGTGACGTGGCGCCGTTGCCCAGGACGGGAGCCAGGCCGATTCGGGGAGTCCTGGCAGGCTTCCGAGGTCCGCAGGCCGAGAACGTCGATCCGAAGGGCCCGGGAGCCCGGCCTTACGGCGCCGACGGCGCGCTCGACACCCGCGACGACGCTCCGCGCGTGCGGCAGAAACGCCTGACCGTCGAGCGTCAGCTCAACCCCTCGCGCTGTACGCGTGAACAGGCGGACTTCCAGCTCGCGCTCCAGGGCGGCGATCCGCTTGGAGACCGCCTGCTGCGTCACGCCCAGCTCGTCGGCCGCATGGCGCAACTGTCCGAGCTGGGCCGCCCGGACGAACGATCGCAATGCCTCGGTGTCCACCGGTTCACCCTAGGCGCGCACAACTGACCGTTGTGGCTCGCCCGGGACCGGTTGTCGGACCACGCGGCGGCGCCGGCCACGCACCGGCTCCGGAGGCGGGAGGCGGGAGGCGAGTCGGGTCAGGTACTCGCCTCGGTCGGGGACTTGGTCCCGGCCCCAGCTCCAGTCCCAGCTCCAGTTCCAGTCCCAGCTCCAGTCCCAGGCTCGGCCCCAGTCGCGGCCTCAGTACCGGCCCCAGTCCGGGCTGCGGCTGCGACCCCGGTTCCGGTTCCGGTTCCGGGACCCGGACCCGGACCAGGACCCGGTTCGGGATCGGGGCCGCGTTCCGCTTCCGGTGAGGCGGTGTCGGCGGCGGGCTGTTGCCGCATGGCGCGGGTCTCGCTCTTGAGGATGCGCAGGGACTTGCCGAGGGCTCGGGCGCTGTCCGGGAGCTTCTTGGAGCCGAAGAGCAGGATGACGACGAGCGCCACCACTATCAGGTGCCACGGCTCCAGGCCGTTGCGGAGGAACATCGCGGGCGGTCCGCCTTTCCGAGTATCGCTTGCTACATTGCGCAAGTGTATAACCAACAGCGCGACGGGTGGGGGAGTGCATGCCAGGCAGTCACAGGGCGGGCGCCGAAAGGCGCGTCGCGCGGCGCGCGGGCCGTCAACGGCGGCCCAGGTCACGGCTGCGGATCGCCGCCGTGACCGGCCTGTCCCTGCTGGTGCTGCTCGCAGCGGGTACCGGCTGGATCTACCACCGGCTCAACGGCAACATCTCCACCTTCGCAGGTGACGGCCTCAGCCGTGACCGCCCGGAGGCGGGGGCCGGCGGCCAGAACGTACTGGTCATCGGCTCCGACTCGCGCTCGGGCGCGAACAAGTCGTTCGGCGGGGGCGAGGGTGACGTGGGACGCTCGGACACCGCGTTCCTGCTGCATGTCTACAACGACAGCAGGCACGCCGCCGCCGTCTCCTTTCCGCGGGACGCGCTCGTGGACATCCCGCGCTGCAAGTTGCCCGACGGCACCTGGTCACGGGAGCGGAGCAAGGAGATGTTCAACGTCGCCTTCACTCTCGGGGAGACCGCCGAGGGCAACCCGGCCTGCACCCAGAACACCGTCGAGAAGCTGACGGGGCTGCGCGTCGACCACACCGTCGTGGTCGACTTCGCGGGTTTCTCCAAGATGACCGAGGCCGTCGGAGGTGTCCCCGTCTGCGTGCCCAACGACGTCTACCAGGGTGACCTCAACCCCAACCGGGGCTCACGTGGCAAGCGCGTCTTCGCCAAGGGCAGGCAGTCCGTCGAGGGGCAGAAGGCCCTGGACTACGTCCGTATCCGGCACGGCATCGGCGACGGCTCCGACATAGGCCGTATCCAGCGTCAGCAGGCTTTCATCTCCAGCCTGATCAAGAAGATCAAGGACAAGGGCTTCAGCCCGGGCACCCTGCTGCCGCTGGCCAACGCCGCCACCGGGTCGCTGACCGTGGACGAGGGGCTGGGCACGGCCGACAAGATGGTGTCCTTCGCGATGTCGCTCAAGGACGTCGACCTGCACAACACCAAGTTCGTCACCCTCCCCTGGCGTTACCAGGGGCCCAGGGTCGCGGTGGTCGAATCCGAGGCCGAGAAGCTGTGGGCCGACCTCAGGGCCGACCGCCCCCTCGACGCGGACGCGGACTCCGGCTCCGGCGGGGACTCCGGCTCCGGCGGCTCCTCGCGCAAGCCGGCGCCCAGCGCGTCGGAGTCCCGGCGCGCCGTCTCCGGGAAGGGCGTCAGTGTCGCCGTGCACAACGGCACCGGCATCACGGGTCTGGCAGCACGCGGCGCCGGACTGCTGAAGGAGAGCGACTTCACCGTCACGGGGACGGGCAACGCCTCCGGGCCCGCCGTCGCGACCACCCGTGTCACGCACGGGCCGGGCGAGGCCGCGGCGGCGAAGAAGGCCGCCCGTCTCTTCCCCGGAGCCAAGGTCGAGGCCACGCGGGAACCGGGCCTCACCGTCACCCTCGGCCGCGACTACGCCGACAACCCCGAGGGCGGGCCCACTTCGGACTCCGGCTCGGGCGGCTCCTCCGCTCCCGGCGGACGCGACAAGGCCCGCTCGGCCGACGACGACCTGTGCTCGGGCCTCTCCTACGGTTAGGGCCCCTCTGACGGACCTTGCTGGTCTGACGGATCTTGCTGGGCCCGCGCCGCCCTGCGGCTCTACGGGCTTACGGCCTTGCCTGCCTTGTTCCAGTTGTCCCGTAGGCGGTCCAGGTACGACTGGGCCTGGCGGCCCGGCTTCGCCCCGCGTGCGAAAGCGAGCATGTTGCCGGAACCGGCGTTGTAGCCGAGCGCCAGCAACTGGTCCTTCGTGTACGGGCCGTCCTGCCCCGCGGCGTCGAGCTGCGCTGCGAGGTCGTGGAGATGCCATGCGGCGGCCTTGATCGCGAGATCGCGGTCGTCGGGCAGTTCGTCCCAGGAGCGTGAGGCGAAGTCGCGGTTGCGGCGGGTCTCCTCGTAGGCAGCGCGGTGCATGTTGGCGATGCCGAACGCCGCGTCCGGCTTGAACCGCTGCCAGGAGCGCTCCAGTTCGGGGTCGTGCGGCTTGTACGCCTCGTTGTAGAGGATCGCCATCACCAGCCGGGGGCTGACCCCCGCGCTTCTGGCGTGCCGGCGTACGGGGTCCGCGTAGCGCGCGGGGTCGTAGTTGCGGTCCTTGCGTGGCGTGGCCGAGGAGCCTCCGGCCGGCGGCTCGTCCGGCGACGGGGAGTGCGTGCCGGAAGCGGAGGGGCTGCCCGAAGGGCGTTCAGGCGGGCTCGCCTGCCCGCCGTCAGGGTCCTTGCCTCCGCGTGCCATCCCCCATACGACCAGCACCAGGACCGGAATGACCCACCAGGCCCATGGTTTCCGTGCCTCAGCCATCCTCCGCCTCCCCTCGCTCCACGCCCGCGTTCGCCTTCGCCTTCCCCTTGGTCTTTGCCTTGGTTTTTGCGTTCGGCTTCGTCTTGGTCTTCGGCTTCGACTTCGCGTGCGCGTTCGCGTTCGCGCTTGTGTTCCCGGTTGTACCGGGCCCATCGTCGCCTACGGTGCGCGGGGTGGAGGCCGCGCGGCGTTCGTAGCGTGCCCTGGCCGCGACCAGCGCGCCGCCGTACAGAGCCAGTACCAGCCCGAGCATCGGGTAGTACACGAGCGGCAGCGCCGTCATGCCCAGCGGTGGGCCCAGCGGAGAGAGCGGCAGCAGCAGGCCGACGGCCGTGAGCCCCGCGACCGCGAGGCGCAGCGGGCCCGGCGTACGGGCGAAGGCGGCGCCGCGCCCTGTGCGCAGCAGCACCATGACCATGCCCTGTGTCAGCAGGTTCTCGGTGAACCAGCCCGCGTGGAAGACATCCTGGGAGTTCTCGCCCGGCATCCCGTGCAGTGCCAGTCCCAGCACGGCGAACGTGGCGAGGTCGGCGACCGCGTTGAGCAGTCCGAAGCCGGTGATGAAGCCCAGCAGCGCGCGGGGCCGCAGCACCGTAGGGCCGCGCAGCGTCGACCTGCAGGGGCGGTCGAAGGCGAAGGCGAGCTGCGCCGCGTCGAAGCACAGGTTCTGCACCAGCACCTGTGCGGGGAACATCGGCAGGAACGGCAGCATCAGCCCGGCCACCAGCATCGCCAGCACATTGCCGAGGTTGGAGGAGAGGACGATCCGCAGATAGGACGCGATGTTTCCGCCGCTGCGGCGGCCCGTGGCGATGGCCTCGCCGATCGCCGTCAGGTCCTTCGCCGCGAGCACCACGTCCGCCGCCTCGCGGGCCACGGGTGCCGCGTCGCGCGGAGCCAGGCCGATGTCGGCCGTGTGCAGGGCGGCCAGGTCGTTGACGCCGTCGCCGAGGAAGCCTGTGATGTGCCCTTGCGTGTGCGTGTGCCCGTGCTCGTGCGTGTATCCGCGCTTGTGGCCGTGCCCTTGCGTGTGCTCGTGCCCTTGGCCGCGCTTGTGTCCGCGGCTGTGCGTGTGCCCGCGCCCGTGCTTGTGCCCGTGTGCGCGCAGGGCGCCGACCACTCGGGCCTTGTGCGCGGGGGTGCAGCGTGCGAACACCGTGTAGCGGCAGGCCACTTCGGCCAGCTCGGTGTCGTCCAGCGCGTCGATACGGTCGCCCGTGACGACCTCGTCGTCCCCACGTCGTGTGTGCTCAGTCCCTGGTCCTGTACCGGTACCGGACCAGGGCTCAGCCAGTAGTCCCAGGTCGCGGCAGGCTCGGGCTGCCGTGCCCGGGTGGTCGCCGGTGAGGACCTTCACCGTGACGCCCTGTCGTGCGAGGTCGGCCAGCGCCTCGGCCGCCGTCGGAACCAGCGCGTCGCGCAGCCCTACGAAGCCGCGGAACGTCAGTCCGCGCTCGTCGCCCGGGACGTACGGGCCCAGGCGTGCGCGTCGTTCGGCCGTCGCTACGGCCAGTACCCGCAGGCCGTCCTCGGCCAGTGCCGCGGCGCGCTGCCGTAGCGTGGCCCGCGTGCCCTCCTCCAGGGCGCATCGCTCCAGTACGTCCTCCGCCGCGCCCTTGACCACGACGGTGTCGGTGCCTCTGTCTGCGCCTCTGCCTGTGCCTCGGTCTCTGCCTGTGCTCGTTCCTGTGCTTGTGCCTGTGTCCGCCGCGACTGTGTCCGCCGTGCCTGTGTCCGCGCCGGACGGGGTGTACGGGGCGCGTACGACCGCGCAGGAGATGCGGCGTACCGGGTCGAAGGGGAGTGCCGCCACGCCCTCCCATTCGCCGATGCCGGGTTCGGCCGGTTCGGCCGTTGTGTCCTCGTCGTCGGGTGGGAGCTGGTCCAGCAGGGCCTCGTCCAGTGCGTCAGGTACGGGGAGTTCGGCCAGGTGCAGGGTCCAGAAGCTGTTGAGCGCCGCCCACTGCGCCACCGTGGGATCGGGTGCGCCGTCCGGGCCGAGCGAGCAGTCCAGTACCGGGCGGCCCTGTGTGAGGGTGCCCGTCTTGTCCGTGCACAGCACGTCGGCGGCGCCCAGGTCGTGCAGCGCGGGCAGTCGCCGCACGATCACCTCGCGGCTCCGCGCCAGTACGGAGGCGCCGCGTGCCAGCGCCGTGGTGACCACGACGGGCAGCATCTCCGGGGTGAGCCCGACCGCTACGGCTACGGCGAACGGCAGCGTCTCCAGGCCCCTTCCGCGCAGTGCCGCGTTGGCCATCAGGACCAGGGGCGGGGTGAGCAGCATGAAGCGGATGAGGATCCAGGCGACCCCGTTGACCGAGCGGTCGAACGCGCTTGCCCGCTGGCGGGTGGGGGCGCCTCGGTGGGCGCCCCTGTGGCCGCCGCGGTGGGCGTCGGCGAAGTGGGTGGCCGCGCCTGTGGCCACCACCACGCCGGTGGCGCTGCCTGAGGCCACGCTGCTTCCCTGGAAGCAGAGTTGGGGTGCGGCGTATGCCGTGTCGCCGTCTTCGGGTGTGCCCTGCGCCCCCGGTGGTGCCGTCGTTGGTGCCTCCACCGGGTGTTTGGTCACGGGGGCCGACTCGCCCGTCAGTGCGGCCTGGTGGACGGTGAGGCCCGTCGCGCGGAGCAGCCGTAGGTCGGCCGGGACCAGGTCGCCGGGGCCCAGTCGCACCACGTCGCCCGGCACGAGCTGGTCGACGGGGACCTCGCGTGTCTCCGGCGGCGCGTCCTCGGTCGCGCGGCGGCGTACCGTCGCCGTCGTCGGCAGCAGTGCGCCGAGCGTGGCCAGGGAGCGGTCTGCGCGGTACTCGCCGCTGGCCCGTAGCGCGCCGCTGACCACGACGAGTACCGCGATCACGCATGCGGTGCCCCATGAGGCGATGACCGCCGATACCAGTCCCAGGCACAGCAGGACCGCTGTGAACGGGTCGCGCATCGCGTGCGCCAGTCGCGCCGGCCACGAGGGGGTACGGCGTCCGGGGAAGGTGTTCTCGCCGTACCGCGCCAGTCTGTCGTCCGCGTCTGCGTTCAGTAGGCCGCGGGGGCCTGTGTTCAGGTGCCGTAGGGCCTCTAGGGAGGTCATGCGGGATGCGCTGGGTGCGCTGGTGCCTGTGCGTTCGCCTGCGTCTGCGCCGCCTGTACCTGCGTCTGCGCCGCCTGCGTCTGCGTCTGCGCCTGTGCGGGGCGGGTTAGGCGCCCAGGCCACGGTTCCGTCCCGGTTCGTTTACGGGGACGGTTCGCTGGGTGAGTCGTTCGATCAGTAGTCGTACGACGGCCACCACGTCGGGGTCGTCCACCAGGTACACCACCCGGCGGCCCTCGCGGCGTGAGCGCACCAGGCCGGCCAGCTTCAGCTTCGCCAGGTGTTGGCTCACGGCGGGGAGTGCGCCGCCTACCCGTTCGGCCAGGTGGCTCACGTCGCTTTCGGCCTGGGCCAGTGCCCAGACGATGTGCAGGCGGGCCGGTGAGGCGAGCAGGCCGAAGGCGGCTGCGGCTTCCGCCAGCACGGTGGCCGGCGGGTCGCCGGTGGTGTCGCTTTGTGTGCTGTTGCCCGCTGCCATGCGTGTGACTCTAACGGCTCTTCGCGTGAGGCTCGGTGGGTACCCGATGTGGGGCTCCGCCCCCTTTGCACCTTGCTGTGTGTTTCTTGTCTTTCCCTTACAGGATGCTGGTGTATATGGGGCTTCGCCCCTTTCCCCGTTGGCCTCGCCGGCCGGGCGTTGGGGGGCTCCGCCCCCCAACAGCCCCCCGCTAGAGGGGGGCTCCTCCCCCAGACTCCGTCCGGGGGGACCCCCACCCTCTAGGACTCCCCCCGCCCCGCGTGGGGGACCAGCCCTGGAGTTTTGTTGGCCGGTCGGGGCGGTGGGTGTCTGGTGCGGTCCTGGGTGGGGCTGTGGGGGAGGTGGGGTGGCTGTTAGGTTTTGTGGGTCCGTGGAGGGGGCGGGGTCTCCTCTGTTGTTGCCGTCTCAGGGAGTCAGCTTGTTCGGCCTCAGTGAGATTGCCGTTCTTCTCCTCGTCGCCGTTGTGCTCCTGGGGGCCAG
The DNA here is from genome assembly GCF_028657195.3 of Streptomyces iconiensis. GTDB lineage: Bacteria > Actinomycetota > Actinomycetes > Streptomycetales > Streptomycetaceae > Streptomyces > Streptomyces iconiensis. The sequence continues at coordinate 34,363 of NZ_JANCPR020000020.1, read as the reverse complement.
GAAGTTGCCCGAAGTCGCCCGGAACATGGGCAAGTCGACGCGCATTCTCAAGAGCGAGGCCAAGGCGATGAAGCGGGGCGACGATGGTGCGGGGCCCGTCAATGTGGTGACGCGGGCTGAGCGCGAGAAGCAGTGATCTGGGCGGGCGTCGGGGGGCTGTTCGTTGCCGTTGTCTGTGCGTTTCTCTCGCGGGCGGCCAACGCGCGTGCCCGGGAGATGGAAAGTACCGAGACGCTTGCCGCGCGCGATCTGCGCGCCCTGCGCGAGGCCGCTGCCGAGTCGGCCGGTGCGGGGCACTTCCGGTACGTCAGCGAGGTTGCCGGTCATGCGCGTGCCCACAAGGACGGGGCTCTGCGCTCCGAGCTGCAAGGTGTCGAGTGCGTCTGGCACCGGCACCGGATCACGCGTAAATACGAGGAGATCTACCGCGACGGCAAGGGCAACCGGCGGCGCAGGACGCGTACCGAGAAGGTGTCCGAGTTCTCCAGTTCCACCGCGTTCTTCGTGGAGGACGCCACCGGCAAGACGGTGATACGGCCCGGCAGTCGCGAGGTCACGGGCGCCGAGAAGATCTTGGACCGTTTCGACCCGCACACCGGCGGTCGGCGCGGTGTGCGGGTCGGCCCGTTGCGTCTCGGCGGAGGCGGCGGCACCGTCGGCTTCCGGCGTGAGGAGTGGGTCGTACGGCCCGGCAGCCGGTTCTACGTCCATGGCGAGGCGAGCGACGAGGGTGGTGGGCTCTCCGTGGGTGCACCGGCCGAGGGCGGGCTGTTCGTCATGTCGGTCAAGTCCGAGCGTGAACTGCTCAAGGGTGAGAACAACAAGGTCCTCGGCTTCGGTGTCGGCACGGGTGTCGCCGCGCTCGCGGGCGCTGTGCTCCTGGTGGTCGGCGCCCTCCACTGAGAGGTTCCTCGTTCAGCCGGGGTGGTTCACTGCCGTGCGGCAAGGCGCTCGATCGCTGCCAGTACGGGGGCCACGCCGTCCTCCTCCCGTAGTTTCGTGGCCAGTTCGGTGGCTCGGCGTGCGTGAGAGGGGCGGCGGGTGGCGACCGTCAGTGCGGCGGCCAGGCGGTCGGAGGTGAGGCGGCGCAGGGGGACGGGGTCGGGGGCCACGCCCAGTGTCGACAGGCGTGCCGCCCAGAAGCCCCCGTCGAACTGAATGGGCACGGGTACGGCGGGGACCCCGGCACGCAGGCCGGCCGCCGTCGTGCCCGCACCGCAGTGGTGCACCACGGCGGCCATCTTCGGGAAGAGCAGTGCGTGCGGGATCTCGTCGATGGTGAGTACGTCCTCGTGTGTGCCGTTCCTGTCCGTGCCTGCGTCGGTTCCCAGGCCCGCCCAGCCGCGCTGGAGTACGCCGCGCAGCCCCGCGGCGCGCAGGGCGCGAACGACCAGGGTGGTGGTGCGTCGGGGTTCGGGGACGGTGGCGCTGCCCAGGCCGACGAAGACCGGGGGAGGGCCCGCGTCCAGGAACTGGCGTACGTGCGGGGGTAGTTGGGCGTCCGGTGTGTCGTAGGGCCACCAGTATCCGGAGACGGTCAGGCCGCTGCGCCAGTCGTCGGGGCGGGGCACCACCAGAGGGCTGAAGCCGTGGTGCACGGGCCAGCGGTGGCGCTCGCGTGCGCGGTGGCCGGCGGTGCGGGCCGTGCCGCGGGGGAGGGCGAACACCTCGCGGACCGTTGTACGGACGGCGTCGGCGAAGACCTGGTCGACGGCCCCGCTGACCATGCGCCCGGCCAGTTTGTTGCCCACGGGGCCCCAGGAGCGGCCACCCAGTACGGAGGGGCCGAACTCCCTTGTGGCGTGCAGGGGTTGGAGGAAGACGCCCATGGTGGGTACGCCGAGGCACTGGCCGATGGCGTGGCCCAGCGGGGCCAGTGAACTGGAGAGGAGCAGGACATCGTTCGCCCGCGCCACCTCCACCAGGGGCGGCACCATGTCGCCGACCAGGGCGCGTGCCATTCCGACCAGTCGCAGTATTTTGCCGGGGCCCGACGCGCTGTCGTGCAGCGCACGGCCACGCCCCGACTCCAGCTCGGCCCGTGGATCGACGGGCAAGGGGTGGAAGTCCACTCCGGTCGCCTTCACCAGCGGCCCGAACGAGCCGTGGGTGGCGACCGTCACCCTGTGCCCCGCCTTGGCCAGGCCGTGCGCCAGCCCCGTGTAGGGAGCGATGTCTCCCCGTGAACCCGCTGTCATCACCGCAACACGCATCGCACAAGTATCGCCCCCTCGCGGCAGAAGAGGGGAGTGCGACGCGGAGCCGGCGGGCGTCAGTGGCCCGACATCGCGCGGTGCATCGCCAGGTTGCTCACCAGGAGCCCGCCGTCGACGGGGAGGGTGACGCCGGTGATCCAGGCCGCGTCGGGGGAGGCGAGGAAGGCGACGGCCGCCGCGATGTCGGCGGGCTCACCGACGCGGCCCAACGGGTAGTGCTCAGCGAGCAGTTCGAGCGCGCGTGCGCGGTCGCGCCACACGTCGGTGCGTACGGTGCCGGGCTCGACGAGGTTGACCCGTACGCCGCGCGGTGCCGACTCGACGGCGAGCGTACGGGTGAGCGAGGCGAGGCCCGCCTTCGCGGCGCTGTAGGCGTGATCGCCGTAGTGCTGCTCCGCGTTGACCGAGCCGATGTTGACGACGCAGCCCCGTCCGCCGGCCGCCGCCAGATGCGGCAGCGCCGCGCGGGTGCAGCGGGCCGCGCCGTGCAGCGTGACCTCGAAGTCCTCGTACCACGGCGCCTCCTGGCCCTCCTCGAACCGTTCGGTGTCCATGTGGCAGGAGTGGGCGTTGTTGACCAGTACGTCGAGGCTGCCGAAGACCTCGGCCGCGTGGGTGACGGCCGCCTGGACCCCGGCACCGTCGGTGACATCGCACGCGTACGGCTCCGCCGTGCCGCCGCCCGCGCCGATGGCCTCCGCCACGGCGGCGGCCCGCTCCGGGTAGCGGTCGGTGACCAGGACCCGCGCTCCCTCGGCCGCGAAGCGCCGCGCTACCGCCTCCCCGATGCCCCGGCCCGCGCCCGTCACCATGACTCCGTAGCCCTCGTATCGCGTCATCGGCCCATCTTAGGAACGCCGTTGGAGCAGGCGGGCCGGTGGAGCGGGCAGCCACCAGGCGAGCGGGTGCCCGCAAGCGCGTCTCCCCGCTGCTGAGCCCTCTCCCCGGGCCCGTGCGGCGCCTCGCTCGGATCACGTGCCCCGCCCGGTGTTCACGCGCGACGCCGGCCCGGACTTCCTCCTCCGGGCCGGCGACGCCGTGGCCGCGCAGGTAGCGGGCGCCGAACGCCGTGTCCTCGCGGGCCAGAACCACATGGCCGGCCCGAAGGTCCTCGCGCCCGCGCTGGAGCGCTCCTTCCTCGCGGTGGGGCAGCGAGGCGCCGCGAGGGCCAACGCGCGTTCACCAGTGGGCAGTTGAGCCGTCTCAGCCCGGTATGCGCTCACCGGTGCGTGAGGCGGCCCGCACCGTCCTGTTGTGTCGCTCCTCCCAGGTGGACAGCGCCAGACCGCACGCGTGGTCCATGTGCCGCAGCCCGTCCAGGCGGAGTTCGACCGTACGGTCGGTGGGCAGCGCGTCCAGTTGGTCCTGGAGCTTCGGCAGTCGCAGGAACGTCGCGTTGCCCAGCACCAGGACCCGCAGGGGGTGTCCGGGGCCCGGGTCCTCGGTCTCCACGTGGATGTGCGAGGTCTCCCATGCGGTCTTGACGACGGCCGTGAGCAGCCCCAGCAGTACCCCCTGGAACATGTCCGTGGCCACGATCGCCAGCGCGGTCACCGCCAGCACCACGGCCTCGGCCCGGTGCTCGCGCCACATGGGCGCCAGGTCCCGTACCGGGAGGAGCTTCCAGCCCGCGTGCACCAGCACACCGGCCAGCGCGGCGACGGGGATCAGCTCCAGGGCCGCGGGGAAGGCCGCGGCGAACAGCAGCAGCCACACCCCGTGCAGCACGCGGGAGACCTTCGTGCGCGCGCCGGCCGACACATTGGCCGAACTGCGCACGATGACCGCCGTCATGGGCAGCGCGCCCAGCGCCCCGCACACGGTGTTGCCCGCGCCCTGTGCCATCAGCTCCTTGTCGTAGTCGGTACGCGGACCGTCGTGCAGCCGGTCGACGGCGGCGGCGGAGAACAGCGACTCGGCCGAGGCGATCAGCGTGAACGCGAGCACTGTCCCGAGCATCCCGGCAGAGGCCAGCCCGGCGAAGTCGCCCAGGCCGGGCGGCTGTACGGCCTGGAGCAGCCCGGTGACCTCGACGCGCGCCACGGGCAGGCCGAGAGCGGCCGTCGCACCCGTGGCCAGCAGTACCGCGGCCAGCGGTGCGGGCAGCGCCCGCGCACCCGCCTTCCACCTGGGCCACAGCACCAGTACGAGCACCGTGGCCACACCGATGCCGGCAGCGGTCAGTGCCGTGGAGTCGCCGACGGTTTTCCCGACGAGCGAGGCCAGCCCGAGGATCTTGTCGGGGCCACTGCTGGGCGCCGTCGCGTCGGCGAGCGCGTAGAGCTGTCCCGCGATCAGCACCAGGCCGATGCCGGCCAGCATGCCCTGGACGACCGAGACGGAGATCGCCCGGAACCAGCGGCCCAGCCGCAGCGCGCCCAGTGCGATCTGGATCAGCCCGGAGGCGAGCACCAGCACGCCGAGCCCCGCGAGGCCGTGGGCCTGTACGGCCTCGTACACCAGCACGGTCAGTCCGGCGGCGGGACCGCTCACCTGGAGGCTGCTGCCCGGCAGGAAGCCGGTGACCAGGCCGCCCACGATCCCGGTGATCAGGCCGAGTTCGGCCGGTACACCGGAGGCGACGGCCACGCCGACGCAGAGCGGCAGCGCGACCAGGAAGACGACGACGGAAGCGGTCAGATCGGCCCTGAGCGTGCCCCGGCTGCGGAAGGGATTGAGTTTCGTGAGAAGGGGAGTGGGGGTCATGGCGGTCCTCAGAGGGGCAGAAAGGCGTCGGCGTGCGGCTGGTGTTCGAGGACAAGCCCGGTGTCGATGGCGTAGAACCAGCCGCGCAGCCTGAGCTGCCCCGCCGCCTCCCGCTCCGCGACGCACGGGTAGCCGCGCAGCCGCGCCAACTGGGCACGTACGTGCCGCTGCACGGCGGCTGCCACATCGGCCTGTGCCTCCTCCCCGCTCCCGGCCGCGAGTTCGGCCGGAGCGGCGAGCTGCGCCTCCAGCCAGCCGGCGACGGCCGGCACGGCCGCCAGGTCGTCGCCGCGCACCCGCGCGCCGACGGCGCCGCAGTGCGAGTGCCCGCACACGACGACCTCGGGTACGCGGAGCACGCTGACGGCGTACTCGATGGTCGCCGCCTCACCGCTGGGGTGCGCTTGGCCGCCGTAGGGCGGCACGGCGTTGCCCGCCGTACGCAGCTCGAAGAGCTGGCCGGGGCGGGCCCCGGTGAACACGGCGGGCACCACCCGCGCGTCGGAGCAGGTGATGAACAGGGCCTCGGGCGCCTGGCCCTGGGCGAGCTTCCCGAAGCTCTCGCGCTCCTCGGCACGGCCGCTGACATGGGAAGGGAAGTTACGGACGTGGGGTATGAGGGACTGCATGAGGACTACCTCGCGTGGGGGTAGGTACGGTGCGGACACGTGGGCGTGGAACGCCCCTCAGTGCCGGAACACCTGATGCAGTACGGGCACGCCGACGGATCTGCGCCACGGCATCCCGGCGCTCCCCGTCGCGGGGGCGCCCTTGCCCCGGCGCTCCTCGAAGGCGTGGTCGCGGGGCTCCCATGGCTTGCGGGGCCTCTCACCGGGCACGGGCGGCGCCGCCGCTGCGCGTGCCGCGCCGCGCGCGTGGCAGTCGGCGTGCTCCTGCTCCGTCTCCCCGGCAGGCGGGGACGCGCTCTCCTGGACCGAGGCGGCGCGGCTCTGGGCGGCCTGCGCCTCCTGCGCCACCGTTCCCGCGCCCGCCAGCAGGAGGGAGAGCACCAGCGCGACGGCGTACGCGCACGCACGCCGCACGGTCACACCGCTTCGCATCCTCCTCCTCCGGGTTCGGGACCTGCGGGAAACGCAAGATCTACGGGAGACTCCATGGTCACCCGCGGCCTGTGACGGACCACGGTGCGCGCGGTGAACGCCGGGTGAACTCCCGTTGCGCATCGTCCGGATCACCGGATCAGGAGGGCAGGGCGGGTCATCGGTGCCCGATGACGTGCCGGCGGCCCTCAGAGTTCTCTGTGAGTGGGGCGCGCGGCGGCGCGCTCAGGTGCTGCCGGGCCTCGCCGGGGCGCCGGACTCTCAGGGTCCTCCCAGAAGCTCTCAGAAACCGGTCGGCACGGCCCGCCAGGCTCTCGCTCATGACAACGATTCACGTAAGGGGCCTGACCAAGCGGTACGGGCCCGACACCGTGGTGGACGACCTGTCGTTCACCGTGGAACCCGGGCAGGTGACCGGCTTTCTCGGCCCGAACGGGGCGGGCAAGTCCACGACCATGAGGATCATCATGGGCCTGGCCGCCCCCACAGCGGGCTCCGCGACCCTCGGTGACCGCGACTACCGCGACCTTCCCGTGCCACTGACCGAGGTGGGCGCGCTGCTCGACGCCGCCGCCGTCCACGGCAGTCGCAAGGCGTACGACCACCTGCACGCACTCGCCGTGAGCAACGGCCTTCCCCGGCGCCGGGTCGAGGAGGTGCTGGCCAGGACCGGACTGGAGAGCGTGGCGGGCAAGCGGGCCGGCGGGTTCTCGCTCGGCATGCGGCAGCGGCTCGGCATCGCGTCGGCACTGCTCGGCGACCCGCGCGTGCTGATCTTCGACGAGCCGGTGAACGGGCTCGATCCCGAAGGCATCCGCTGGATACGGGACTTCATGCGCTCGCTCGCCCGCGAAGGCCGGGCGGTACTCGTCTCCAGCCACCTCATGAGCGAGATGGCGCAGACCGCGGATCACCTGGTCGTCATCGGCCGTGGCCGGCTCATCGCCGACACCGGCATGAGCGAGTTCCTGCGCGCCAACGGCGGGGGCACGGTGCTCGTCCGTACGCCCGAGGCCGGTGCCTTCGCGCTCCGGCTGACCGCGGCCGGAGCCACCGTGCGGCAAGGGCCCGAACCCTCGCTCCTGGTGTCCGGCATGACCAGCGACGAGATCGGCAGGCTCGCCGCGTACCACCGCGTCACGCTCGGCGAACTCTCCCCGCAACAGCCCTCGTTGGAGGACGCCTTCATGGAACTGACCAAGGACAGCGTCGAGTACCAGGGAGCCACCGCATGACCACGCTCGCCACCGCGCCCGGAGTGCCCGAGGAGCCCGACGCGTGGGAGGCACCCCGGGCGCCGGGGACGCCCGTGGTGACCTTCGCGCACACACTGCGCGCGGAGTGGATCAAGCTCCGCAGCCTGCGCTCCACCTGGTACACGCTCGCCTGCCTCCTGACGGTCGGGCTCGGCATCACGGCGCTCTCGATGAGTTCGGCCGGACAGGACTACACGGGCGGTACGGCCGCCGAGCGGGCCGCATGGGACCCGGCCGGCCTCAGCCTGACGACGTACATCGTCGCCCAGTTGGTCATCGCGGTCCTGGGCATCCTGGTCGTCACCTCCGAGTACGCGACCGGCCTGATGCGGACATCGCTGACCGCCACGCCCCGCAGGCACCGGCTGCTGGCTGCCAAGGTGGTGGTGGCCACCGCCGTCGCCATGGTGGCCGGCCAGGTACTGATGTTCTCCTCGTTCTTCCTCGGACAGCTCCTCCTGAGCGGACAGCACGTGCCAGGCGCGGCGCTCGGCGACCCCGGAGTGCTCTCAGCCGTCACGGGCGGCGGCCTCTACCTCGCGGCAATCGCCCTGCTCGCCGTCGGCCTCGGCACGCTCATGCGGGCCACGGCCGGCGCGCTCGCCACCCTGGTGGGGATCGTCTTCCTGGTGCCCGCCGTCTCGGGCCTCTTCCCCTCGTGGCTCCAGGGCCTGTTCGACTACTGGCCGACCAAGGGCGCTGCCGCGGTCTTCACGACGGTCACGGACCCCGCCTACCCGCACCCCTGGCTGAACCTGGGCGGAATGTGCCTCGGGATCGCCGCCGTACTGGCCGCGGCGTTCCTCGTCTTCCGGCGCCGCGACGTGTGAAGGGCCCTAGGGACGCGCGCTGGGCCCCGTCGCGGCGGGGGGACCGCTGCTCGTCGCCGGTCGGCCCCGTCGACGGTACGCAGCCGTCCGCTCGTTCGCAGGGCTGCCCGACCGGCGCTCCGTATCCTGACGCACGTGGAAGGAACAGGTCAGGCGATGACGCCCGGAACCGAGGCCCAACGGCTGCTGGTGGTGGAGGACGAGGCGACCGTACGCGAACTGCTCTCCGCGACACTGCGCTTCGCCGGGTTCCGGGTGACCTCGGCGGCCACCGGCACCGAGGCGGTCGCCGCCGCCACCGAGGAGCCGCCCGATCTGGTGCTGCTCGACGTGATGCTGCCGGACATGGACGGCTTCGAGGTGGTCAGGCGGCTTCGTGAGCAGCGCCCCGAGAGCCCTGGCGTGCTGGTGCCGGTCCTCTTCCTCACCGCCAGGGACCGGCAGGCCGACAAGGTCACCGGGCTCTCCCTCGGCGCCGACGACTATGTGACCAAGCCCTTCGACCTGGAGGAACTGATCGCCCGCATCCGCGCCATCCTCCGCCGAACCGCCGGCCACCGGTCCGACGTGCTGACGGTGGGCACGCTCGCACTCGACGCCGAGGGGCACCAGGTGACCCGTGCGGGGCGACCCGTGCGGGTCTCGCCCACCGAGTTCAGGCTGCTGCGCTACCTGATGGAGAACGCGGGCCGCGTGGTGTCCAAGGCGCAGATCCTCGACCGGGTGTGGCGCTACGACTTCGGAGGGGACGCCAGCATCGTCGACACCTACATCTCGTATCTGCGGCGCAAGGTGGACGTCGAAGAGCCCAAGCTCATCCACACCGTGCACGGCGTGGGCTTCGTGCTGCGGGCGCCCCGGCGGTGAGGCAACCGCTGCGCGGGCTCGCGCCGTTGAGGCATCCGCTGCGCGGGCTCTCGCTGCGGGCCAGGCTGCTGCTGCTCACCGTGTGTCTGCTGCTGGCCGGGCTGAGCCTCATCAGCGCGGTCGTCTCGGACCGCCTGGAGAGCTACCAGCTCGGCCGGCTCGACAGCCAGTTGCGCTCGCTCACCGAGCTCATCTCCCGGGTGCCGGACGAGGGGCTGTCCCAGGTGGGGAAGACCCCCGGTCACCCCGAACTGCTCGGTTCCGGGCTGGACCTGTTCGGCGCCCCTTATCTGCTGTACCTGGACGCCGACGGCAGGGTGGTGGGGGACGCGCACTCACCGCGGCTGGACCGCGCGACCGTGCCCCCGCGCCGCGAGCTGCGTGCGGTCCCCGCCGACGGTACGGCGGTCGGCCTGCGCGCGGCCGACGACTCGGGACGCTGGCGGGCCGTCGCGCGCGGGACCGTCGGCAGGGAGGGAACGGTGGTCGCGGCGGCGCCCCTCACCGAGGCCGATGCCACCATCGCCCGTCTCCGCAGGAGCAGCGTCGTCAGCGGCGCCGTGCTGCTCGTCCTGCTGACGGTCGTCGGCTGGTTCGCTCTCGGCCGCGGGCTGCGACCGCTGCGCCGGATCGAGCACACGGCGGCGGCCATCGCCGGCGGCGACCTCGCCCGGCGCGTCCCGGCGCTCGCACCGCGCGGCACCGAGATCGGGCACCTCGCCGCGTCGCTCAACACCATGCTCGGCCAGCTCGAAAGCGCCTTCGCCGACAGGGCGGCGTCCGAGGCCAGGATGCGCGCCTTCGTCTGGGACGTCAGCCATGAGCTGCGTACCCCGCTGTTCGGCATCAAGGGCTCGACCGAGCTGTACCGGATGGGTGCGATGCCCGAACGGGCCGACGTCGACGAGACGATGCGCCGCATCGACGGCGAGGCCACCCGCCTCACGGCACTCACCCAGGACCTGCTGCTGCTCGCCCAGCTCGACGAGGCGCCCGAAGGGCAGCTCGACCGGGCCCCGACGGATCTGCGCACCCTCGCCAACGACGCGCGGCACGATCTGCGTGCCCTCGACCCGACGCGGCCGGTCGAGCTGACGGGGCCCGGCGGCGGCCCGCTCGGGCCGGCTCAGGTGTACGCCGACGAGGCCAGGCTGCGGCAGGTCGTCGCCAACCTCGTGGGCAACGCCGCAGCGCACACGCCGCCGGGCACCCCGGTCCGTATCGGTGTCGGCACGGCGGACGGCCGCTCCGTGCTCGAAGTGGTCGACGAGGGGCCGGGGTTGACGGCCGGGCAGGCGGGCCGCGTCTTCGACCGCTTCTACCGTGCCGACCGCTCCCGGAACCGCTCGGGCGGCGCCGGAGCGGGGCTCGGGCTCGCCATCGCCCGCTCCCTCGCACGGGCCCAGGGCGGCGACGTCGAACTGGAGACCTCCCCCGGCGCGGGAGCCCGCTTCCGCCTGACGCTGCCGCCGCTGGAGGACACGGCCGCCCCTTGAAGAAGCGGCGCCTGCCGCGCCGAAGAGGCGCCCCGCCAGGAGGGACCCCGAGCCCGGCAAGATCCGTCAGAAGGGCCCTAACCCTTGAACGCTCCCTGGAGCAGCCCGGAGACGAAGCTGCGCTGGAAGAGGAGGTAGAGGAGGGTGATCGGCAGCATCACGATGATGGTGCCGGCCGCGAGCATCGGCACATCGGTGTTGTTCTGGCCGACGAAGAAGCCGAGACCCGCCGGCGCCGTGCGCTTGGTGGCGTCCTGGATGAGCACCAGCACCAGCAGGAACTGGTTCCACGACCACATGAAGACCAGCAGCCCCAGTGTCATCAGCGGCGGACGCGCCAGTGGCAGGAGCACCCGGAAGAGGATCGTTGCCGAGGAGGCACCGTCGATACGGGCCGCCTCCACCAGCGACTGCGGTGTCGTACGGAAGTGCGTGCGCATCCAGAAGACGCTGAACGGCATGAACAGCGCGATCTCCACCAGGATCACGCCGAGGTAGGAGTCGCTCAGGCCCACGGTGCGCAGGTCGAAGTAGAGCGGTACGACGATGAGTTCGACCGGAATGGTCAGCCCCGCGATGAACAGTGCCGCCACCGCGTTCCCGCCCGGCAGCCGCATGGTGCCCAGCGCGTATCCGGCCAGTGCCGCGAGCACCAGCGAGGCGGGCACCACGCCGACCGCGATGATCAGGCTGGAGCGCATCAGCTCGGAGAACCCGGCCACCGACCACGCGTTCCGGTAGTTCTCCAGGCTCCACTGTTCCGGCCACGCCATCCCCACCACCGGCTCGCCCGAGGGCTGCATGGAGGCCAGGAAGACGCTCAGGAACGGGACGATCACGGCGATGGCCAGCACCGTCAGCAGCGCGTACCCGGACCAGCGCTCGGCGCGCGGCGCTGTGTTCATCGCTCCCCCTCGACCTTCGTCGCCGGCTCGTCAGCGTTCATCTCTCGTCCCTGGACAGTCGGTTGATGACGTAGACGAGTACCAGGATCAGCAGGCTGAGCACGACGCCCAGCGCCGAGGCCAGGCCGACCTTGCCGTCGGAGAACGCCAGCCGGTAGACGAGCAGTCCCGGCACCGTCGTCTCCTCGCCGGGGCCGCCGCCGGTGGTGACGTAGACGATGTCGAAGCTGGCGAGTGCAGCGACCGTCGTCACGGTCAGGGCAACGGCGATCTCGCCGCGCAGGTGGGGGAGCGTCACCGAGACGAACTCCCTGACGGCGCCCGCGCCGTCGAGCCTGGCGGCCTCGTACAGATGGGTGTCGATCTTCTGGACGCCGCTGAGGAAGAGCATCATGCACAGGCCGCTGAGCACCCATGTGCCGACGACGCCCACAGCGACCAGCGCCCAGTCGAAGTCGCCCAGCCAGGCGCGGGTCACCCCGCCGAGTCCGATGCCGCTCAGCGTCTCGTTGAGCACGCCGTCGTCCCCGTACAGCCAGCGCCAGGTCACGCCGACGGCGACGAGCGGGACGACCTGCGGAAGCATGAACAGCAGCCGGAAAGCGGCCATTCCGGGTCTGCGGTGGCGGGCCAGCAGGCCCGTCATGGCCAGCCCCATCAGGATGGGCAGGAACGCGAAGAACACGACGAGGACCAGCGCGTTGAGCACCGAGCCGCGCAGTCCCGGGTCCTGGAAGACCTCGGCGTAGTTGTCCAGGCCCGTCCAGCTGCCCAGGGTGACCCCGTCCCAGTCGAAGAAGGACAGGTACGCCGTGTGCAGCGCGGGCAGGACGGCGAACGCCAGATAGACGGCGAGCGCGGGCAGCACGAACAGATAGCCGCGCCACTTATTTCCCATTTCGCTCCTTCCATACCGCTTGGAGCGAGTCGAGGTAGCCGCCGGGGGAGACGCGTCCGGCGATCAGCTTCTGCACGCCGGCGCGCAGCGGATCGAGCATGTTGGGCGCGGTGAAGTCGGGGAAGTGGTTCATCCCCTCGTCGGCCGTGACCCGCTTGTGCTCGCGCGCCACCTCGCCGAGCACGCCCTTGGGGGTGGGTACGGCTCCGGCGTCGGGCGGCAGGAAGCCGTTGGCGACGACGATCTTCGCGGCCTCGGGGGAACCGAGGAAGTCGAGGAAGGCGCCCGCTGCCTCGGGGTGCTCGGTACGCGAGGAGATGGCGTAGGAGACGCTGAATCCGGACGAGACGGCACGGGCCGAGGGCTTCTCGCCCGGCATCAGGAAGAAGCCGGCCTTGTCGCCCATGGCCTGCGCCAACTGACCCGCGGCCCAGTTGCCGTTGATGAGGAAGACGCTGTCGCCGCGCGTGAACTGGCCCGTCGAGTCGACCTGCCCCGTGCCGTTGGCCGACTCGTTGAAGTACCCCTTGCGGCTCCACTCGGTGAGCTTGTCGGTGGCCGCCAGGGTCTCCTTCGTCTTGATGGTGGCACCGTCGGCGCCCTTGACCCAGTCGCGGTAGTCGCGGGGCGGCATCATGTTGTTGACGAGGGCAGCCCACAGATGCAGCCCTCCGGAGTCGAGTGCGCCGACGCCCAGCGGGGTCATCCCGGCCTCCTTGACCGCGGCCAGCTGCCGCTCGAACTCGGCGAGCGTCTTGGGCGGCCCGGTGATCCCTGCCTTCGCCGCCAGTTCCTTGTTGTAGTAGATCCCGGTCATGGACAGTCCCGCGGGGACGCCGTACAAGTGCCGCCCGGTGGTGGCCTGTTCCCCTGAACCGGAGAGCTGTTCGAGGTTGGCTGCGGGGAAGTCGCGGTCCCAGCCGTAGGTGTCCCGGTACGGGGCCAGGTCGAGGATGTCGCCGCGTGCCGCGATGTCGTCCATGCCCACGGCGAACTGTGCGATGTCGGGCGCCGTTTCGGAGGCCATGGAGAGCTTGATGTTCTTCACGTAGTCGGCGAACTGCGTGTACGACGGCTCGATGGTGATCCGCGGATGCTTCTTCCTGAACGCGGCGATCAGCGCGTCGACCATCACCGGCGCGTCGGCGAAGGTGAGCCGCAGCGTGATGTCCTCGTCGGGCACCGCCGTCGAACGGGGCACCGTCCTGGGCCCGTTGCCTCCCGTGTCGCTGCCCGGGGTGAGCGCCGTGCAGGCGGTGAGGAGCAGGGCGAGGGCGAGGGTGCACACGGCCGTCGGGACGCGGCGGCGCCGCCGCTGGAACCTGGTGTCCGTCATGGTCCTCCTTCGCGGGAGGGAGCGGCGCCGAGCGCGCCCGGAGCGCACCGGAACGTACCAGCGGTGAGCGGCCCCCACCAGCCCTTGTGCGCCCTTCGTACCGCGTCCCTCCGCACCGGCCCTCGCACGGCGGAGGGCGGGCGCACGCGGCGACCGCCCTCCGTTTCCGCTCCCTCCGTGCGGGCCGTACGGCTCACAGGACGTATGCGCGCCTTACCCGAAGGAGCGCCCTTGCCCGAAGCGGCGCCCCTGCTCGAAGCAGAGCCCTTACTCGAAGTAGACGGAGCGCACCTTCAGCCGTTCCGTGCCGTATCCGGTGTGGGCGCGGAGGGCGAAGCTCTGTCCTGTGCAGTCGGGGCCGTCGTAGACCACGGCCCTGGAGGCCGTGCGGTTGCGGGGGCTGTGCGCAGGCGGCTGGCTGTGCGGGTCGGCGGCCTGCGGGAGGGTGAGGCACTCATGGCTGGGCGGGTCCACGAGGGTGTAGGGCTCGGGCCCCGAGTGGGTCTCGTACAGGTACGAGAACTGTCCGGAGGTCGCACCGGCCGAGGCCGGTACGGTCAGGGCCAGCGTGAGGGCGCCGAGACCCGCGGCGACGGTGTGGCGGAGACGCATGAGGGTTTTCCTCTCATCCAGGTTTTCCGAGCCTCACTTCACTGCCCGCGAGCCCCCGGGAGATGCCGGCTTCACACGAAAGAGCGGCGGTGATTTCGCAGGTCAGAAGCTCGGGGCGCCGAAGTGGCACAACGGTGGGAACATGGGGGAACAAGCCCGTCCGTGGAGGCGCAGATGTTCGAGCCAGAGGACATCCGGGAGTGGCGCGGTCAGGATGTGGTCGACGACGGCGGCCACAAGATCGGCACGATGGAGTCCGTTTACGTGGACACCGGCACCGACGAGCCCTCGTTCGCCACCGTCACCGTGGGAGTGCCCACGCGGCACCGGCTGGTCTTCGTCCCGCTGAACGGTGCGAAGGTCGGCCCCGAGTACCTGAAGGTCCGCTACCCGAAGAGCGTCGTCAAGGACGCGCCCTCGATGGGCACCGACGATGTGCTGGCGGCCGAGGACGAGGAGTCCGTCTTCGCCCACTACGACCTGGCGTACGCGCCCGGCGCCGGCGGGGAGCGCCGTCTCGCCAGGCGCTGAGCCGCACGGCAGGAGGGACGCACCATGGCGCTGTTCCTGTTCCTGGTCCTTGTGGCGATCGTGCTGGGCATCTTCGGCACGGTGGTCAAGGGACTGCTGTACCTGTTCGTCATCGGCATCGTCGTGCTGGTCGTCGCCCTGGCGTACGGGGCCTTCCGCTTCCGCCGCGCCGGCAGGCGCCCCACCCGCTGACCGCGGGAGGCGCGGGCCCCCGCCCCCAACGTGCCCTGGAGGGCCCCGGGTTGAGCCGGCGCGCTCAGCGGGGCCGCTTCAGGGCCGTTGCCGCCGACAGCACCGCCGGCGCAGCGGCGAGTGCGAAGCACAGGGACAGGGGGAGGCGGCCCACCAGGAATCCCGTGGCGGCTGTCGCGCCCGAAGAACCGGCGTTGAAGGCGGTGTTGACCCAGGCGCCCGCGCGGGTCCGAAAGGCTGGGCCCGCCGACTCGTCGGCGATCAGATACGCGGTGGTGAGAGCGGGGGCGACGAACAGCCCGGAGAGTGCGGCGCACGCGATGAGCACGTAAGAGTGCGGGGCGAGTCCCGTCGCGGCCAGCGACAGGCCCAGCGCCGCGGCGAGGAGCGGCAGCCGCAGCCTGCTGGAGGCACGCCAGGGCACGGCTCCGTAGGCCAGGCCGCCGATCGCGCTGCCCGCCGACAGCGCGGCCAGGGTCCAGGCCACCGTCTCGGGGGCGTGCCGCTCGTCGGCGAAGGCGATCACCAGGAGATCGAAAGCACCCAGGCCCATGCCCACGGCGGCCGAGACCGCGACCGCCTGCCGGAACCCGGGGTCGGCTCGCAGCGCACGTCGCCGCCCCGGCACCGTTTCAGCGCCGGGGCCCGGCTGCTGGGACGGTACGGCAACGGCGCGGCTCCTCCCGTGTCCGGCGCTGCCGCGGACGGCGGGCGAGGAGACCAGGAGCAGCGAGCCGGTCAGGACGAGTGCGGCGCTCACCGCGAGCCCTGCCGAGGGGACCGTGACCGTGATCAGCAGGCCCACCAGCAACGGCCCAGTGACGAGGAGCAGTTCCTCGGCGACGGAGTCCAGGCTGTACGCGCGCTGCAGCAGCCGCTTGTCGGGAACCAGGTCGCTCCACAGTTTCCGCATCACGGGCCCGAGCGGCGGCACACTGGCGCCCGCGGTCACGGCAAGCACCCCCAACAGGACTCCTGACGTGCCCGACCGCGAGGTCGCGAAGGCCAGCGCGATCAGCAGCAGCGCGAAGGCGGCTGCCATGGGTGGCAGCGCCCGGCGGGGCCCGTAGCGGTCGATCAGACCGGCACGCGCAGGCGAGAGGCAGACACCGGTCAGCCCGTACAGGGCCATGACGGTACCGGCGACGGCGTAGGAGCCGGTGGCCTCTCTGGCCGCCAGCACCAGCGACAGATTGAACATTCCGTAGGAGAGCCGGCCCAGCAGCGCCGCACCGAACGTGCGGCAGGCATGGCGGGTGCGCAGCACAGTCGCGTACGACGGGGCCGTGGAAGGCGAAGGCATGGGTGTCTGTTCCTCGGGGAGCCGGCGCCCGAAGTGAGGGCGCACACGTGCGGGGGCGCTGAGGGCCCCGCCCTAGGGGCGCGGCCGGCACGGGCTCCTATGCACGGGAGAGGAACATGCGGGCGAACCTAGCAGAGCGAGGGTGCCCCGGGACCGGCGCCGGCGCCCCCGGATCATCGAGGACAGGGGCAGCGAGCCATACCGGCCCCGATGGCCACCGGCCCGGATCAGGCTCTACGGCGAAGGGAATGGGCGTTCCGGCCGCGTGCGCATCGACAAGTTGACAGTGCGTCGCCTCCGTACGGGCCGCAGGTCAGCAGCCGGTCCCGGCGGTCAGCAGCTCGGCCAGCGCCGCCGGGCCGCCGTCGCCTTCCAGGGCGGCCCGCTGCCGCGCGGCGCCCGTACCGTCCCTGAGCAGGCGTGCCACGGAACCGGCCACCCGGTCCAGGTCTCCCGTGTCCTCCAATGCCGGTGCGACCAGCTCCATCAGCGCCCCGACGACCTCGGCGCCCGGCGCCGACCGCGCGGTCTCCGGATCGGGCAAGGACGTGTCCAGCCCGTCGCGCGCACCACGCCAGACCGCTGCCGACAGCAGCTCCTGCGGTACGCTTCGCGGCTTCCGTCCCCGGCGGGCCTGTTCCGCCAGGGTCGTCACCAGTGCCTTGGTCAGGCCGGCGAACATCACCGCTTCCTCGGCGGTCAACTGGGTGTCCATGGCGCGGACCTCGACCGTGGGGTAGCGGTCGGACAGCCGCGCCTGCCAGTAGAGCTGGCCCCTGCCGCGGATCACGCCGGCCTCGATCAGTGCCGCCGTACGGGCCTGATAGTCGCCGGCGTCGCGGAAGAACGGTTGCGGACCGGCGACCGGCCACCGCCCGTACGCGACGGTGCGCCAACTGGAGAAACCGGTGTCCCGCCCGTTCCACAGCGGCGAGTTGGCGGCCATGGCCGTCAGCGCCGGCAGCCATGGACGCAGTCCGTTGAGCACCTGGACGCCCAGGTTCCGGTCCTCGACGCCGACGTGGACGTGCATGCCGTTGATCATGTGCTGATGGATGAACGGCGGGGTATCGGCGGACAGGTCGTCGAACGGCACGCCCTGCGTCACCAGGACCGGGCCAGGGCCCTGCTCCGGCGCCGCCCCGGTCGCCGCCACCCGGCATCCGACGGCCGCAGCGGCGTCGCCGACCAGGCGGCGCAGCCGCCCCAGGTGCCCGGCCACTTCGCCCAGCTCCCGGCACACGGGCGTGGCGATTTCGATCTGCGACCGCAGCAGTTCCGGCGACAGATCACCGGGACCGCTCCCCAGCGCGGCGCGTGCCTCGGCCAGTACCCGGCTGTTGAGCGGCGCGGGCCGCAGGCTGTCCGCGGCGATCAGCAGGTACTCCTCCTCCACGCCGAAAGTGGTCGTCCGGCGCCCAGCCGGGCGGAGGCCCGTAGCGGTCCGTACACCGGGCGCCGGCCCTCCTGGCGAGTTCTCTGTCACACCCGCAGCCTCGCACGCCCGTTGCCGTCCTGCCCGTTGATGTCTGCTGGTGCCCGTGGGGTCCTGGTCAGGCACCGCTGCACCGCTGACCCCGGTGGTGCCGGCGCGCCGCTTCGGGGCTGTGCGCCCGCCGCAGGGTGCAGAGCCGCGGGGTGCAGACCCGCGGGGTGCAGACCCGCGGGACACGGAGCCGCGCGGCGGCGAGCCCGGCACGTTCCGTCAGAAGGGCCCTAACTCCGCTGCCGCAGCCGGTGGATCTCCCACCAGGCCACCGCTGTCACCGACACCGGGCCACCGAGGAGCGCACCGACCGCGAGCGGCACCGGGCCCGGCGGCAGACCGCCCGTCGACAGGCCGAGGAAGGCGAAAATCCAGACCAGGACGGAGGTGACCAGCGCGGGCAGCGCCGCGTGCACGGCGGTCAGGTTGAAGGCATGGCGCAGCGCCGGAGCGGAGGCGAAGCAGAGGAAGAAGATCACCCCCCAGAACGGCGCCCAGAACGCGAAGCTCACGAACATCACGACCACCATGAGCAGCAGCCCTGACTTCCCGATGAAGCTGTTGGGCAGCAGAGCCGTCCCCTTGGCCGCCGCCATGAACAGCAGCGGCACCAGCGCCCAGGCGCCGAAGTACCACAGGGCCGACCGGCCGGCCGGCCGCAACCGCGTCCGCATGGCCCGCCGCGTCCCGGGCCTGGCCACGCAGAAGAACACCGCCATCACCACCGCCGCACTCAGCAGCGCCAACCACGGCGCGAGCACCAGCCGTTGCAGGAGCTGCGCCTGTGCGTCCCCCACGTCCTGCCAGCCACCGAACCCGACGAGCAGCACCACCGACATGCCGAGGGCCACCCAGGCCCGCACCCGCTGCACCCGGCGCACCGCCGTGTCCTCGACGTGCCCTGCCGGGTGTACGGGGAAGATCCGTCGCGCCATACGGCGGGCCGGGCGGGCCAGTTGGTACCCGGCCAGCAGAGGCACGGTCAGCCACCACAGGCACGGGAGGAGCAGCACCAGCAGCAGCCCGCGGGGTATCTGCTCCCGCCGCCCGCGCAACACCTCGCCCAGTGGCGGCCATTCGTCCTCACGCAGCCGTCGCCGCATCGGCGTGTACGGCCTCAGCGGCCTGCCGTACGGCGACCGCCCGTCCGGGCGGCGTGCGTCGATCCTCATGGGCGTCCTTTCGACGGTCTCCCGGGGGACGCGACCCTGTCAGGCCACGGTTCCCGACCGGACGCCCCGTTGCCGCCGATGCCGCACCGCGTGCTGCCGATGCCGCACCGCTGCCCGCGGGCCGCCGCGTGCGCCGGGGTGGAGGCACACCCGTGCGAACTCCCCCGGGGCCGTTCGCTAGGTTGGGCGGCGGCAACAGCAGGCCCGACGCGCGGAGTTCCCATGACAGACGCTCACGACGAGCAGTCGGCACAGATCAGCACCACCGAGCCGCACTCGGCCCGGATCTGGAACTACTGGCTCGGCGGCAAGGACCACTACGAGGTGGACCGCGTCGCGGGGGAACAGTTCCGCGAGGCGTTCCCCGGCATCGTCGACAACGCACGGGCCTTCCGCCACTTCCTCGCGCGCGCCATCCGCCACCTGGCGGGCGAGGCGGGGATCGACCAGTTCCTCGACGTCGGCACGGGCCTGCCGACCGTCGACAACACCCACCAGGTCGCCCAGCGGGTCAATCCCGCGGCGCGCATCGTCTACGTGGACAACGACCCGCTGGTGCTGCTGCACGCGCACGCGCTGCTGACCAGCCACCCCGACGGCGTGACCGACTACCTCGACGCCGATCTGCGCGCCCCGGCCACCATCCTCCAACGGGCCCGCAGGACCCTCGACTTCGAGCGCCCCGTCGCGCTCATTCTCAGCGGCATCCTCGGACACGTCGCCGACTACGAGGAGGCCCGCGCCATCGTCGCCGACCTGCTCAATGCGCTGCCCTCCGGCAGTTACCTGCTGGTCTGCGACGGCACGGCAACCAACGCGGAGCTGCTGGAGGCCCAGCAGGCGCACAACGAGGACAACGAGGGCGGCGGCGTCGTCTACCACCTGCGCACACCCGAGCAGATGGCCGGCTACTTCGAGGGCCTCGAACTGGTGGAACCCGGCGTCGTCCCCTGCCCCGACTGGCGACGCGAGGTGGCCCCCCTCACGGACGCGGCCCCCGTGGACGCGTACGGCGGCGTCGGCCGCAAGCCGTAGCCCGGGCGTGCGGGGCGGCGACGGTCACCCGGCGCCGCCCAAGAGCGCCTGACGCGGCGCGGCGTCCGACGACGTGCTGGCAGGCAACGGGTTCGGCTACTTCACAGACTCCACGAACGCGGACCACGCTGCCGACGGGATGATCAGTGCAGGCCCGTGCGGGACTTTGCTGTCGCGGACGGGAACAACGCCGGGGAAGCCGTCGGCGACTTCCACGCACTCGGCCCCCTGGGCGTTGCTGTAGCTGGACTTCCGCCACTGTGCGGCGGTCAGGTCGGGTCGGGGGATGAGCATGTCGTACATGCCTCCATCTGTCGCAGGAACTCCAGCGACTCACCGGGCCGGAGCGTCGCGTTTCTCAAAGCATCGTAGGACAGCCGCAGTTCAGCCACGGCTTTCGCTTCCTCCACCAGTCGCGCTGAGTGGCTGCTCTCCTGGTACGCGTGATGCTGCCCGGCAGGCTGCCACAGCAGAATCAGATTGCTGTCCATCAGGTTGTGGAGCCCCGCAGCGTACGGCAGGACTTCGATCGCGACGTTCGGCAACTGCGCCACTTCCACAAGGCGTGCGAGTTGCCCTGCCCGGATCTCCTCCGAGCCGTCAGCCGCCGGCATCCGGCGCAGGCACGACTCATCCAGGATGGCCCGGTAGTGCACCGGCTCTGGTCCAGTGAGCCGCTGCTGACGGTTGCTCCGGTCCGCGACCGTCGCCTCCACCTCCCGCTCGTCCCAGGCGGGAGCCGTTCGAAGCAGAGTGCGGGTATACGCCTCCGTCTGGAGCAACCCCGGCATGCTCCCCATCGCGTACTGATGTAGGACGGCGGCGCTGCCCTCCAACCTTCTGTACGCGTTGTAGGTGTCGAGCAGGCCCTCTTTCTTGGCCAGTTCGTACAGCATGCTCAACATGTCACCGGTTCCGTAGAACCCGTCGAGTTTTCCGATCACGTACGTGGAGCAGAGTTTCGTGCCCTTCTCCAGCTTGTGCAGGTCGGCACGGTCATAGCCGATCTGCTTGCCAAGCGCCTCGAAGGAGAGGCCCCGTTCCTTACGCAGTTCCTCCAACTTCAGCGTCAAGAACCCCAATGCGCTCGGGGCACGACTGGTCATCCCTTGCAGGGGATTGGCCCTGCTGCTCGCTTGGTCCACCCGCCCCTTCCCTTCTCCGTAGGAATCCGCAAAAACCCTACATCGGCACGCTGTTCAGCACGTCGGATCGCGTTGCAGCCTTGACACGCACCCCCGACGCCGGCATGGAACGGACCTGGAAATGGAGAACGTGTGCGCGACGACGAAGTCCCCGAGCTGGCCCGAAGGCGTGCCCGGCTGCCCCGCCTGTGACGAGTTCGCCCAGGAACGGGAAGCTGCCTTCTATCGTCGCGATTACAGCGCGGCCACCGATGAGAATGTGAAACTCACCCGGCACAAGTGGCGGGTCCACCCTTAACACGGGCAGAATTCATGAGGTGCCCCACGAATTACCGGCATTATCTGGGCAAGGTGGTCTCCGGTCCGAGTGCCGCTTGGTACTACGTCGATGAACGCGGCCCCCGTGGACGCGTACGGCGGCGTCGGCCGCAAGCCGTAGCGCGGCCCTGTGGTCCGGGCGGCGGGGAAGTGGAGGTCACCCGCCGCCCAAGAGCGCCTGACGCGGCGCGGTGTCCAGGCAGCGGCCTCGCCGGCCGTGGCGATCCGCGCGGCCGGGCCCCCGTGGTCGCAGCCGCCCTCGTCCAGCGAGGCCATCACCACCGGAACCCCCGTGTCCCCGCCTGTCCTTCTCCGTGAGCCGTCCGTCGTCCTCGCCGTCAGTTCCCGGGGCGTCCCAGGTCCGGCGCGTGCCGCAGCGCGAGGATGGCGATGTCGTCCTGCTGCTGGGTGCGGGTGAAGCTGCGTACGTCGTCGCGGATCGCGTGGGTGAGGGAGGCCGGTGTCCTGTGGACCGGCGCCAGGTCGGCCAGTCGCCGCTCCAGCGGATAGAACGCGCCGTCCTTGTTGCGTGCCTCGCTCAGCCCGTCGGTGTACAGCAGCAGCGTCGACCCGGACGGGAAGTCGAACGAGGCGATGCCGCGCGGCTCCTCGATCAGCGAGGCGAGGCCCAGCGGCACGCTCGTCGGGTTCAGCCTCACCTGTCCACGCTCGGTTCCCGTCGGGCCCAGCAGATACGGCGCGAGGTGGCCGCAGTTGACGGCCTGCGCCGACTCGGGGCCGTTGATGCACAGGATGAGCGCCGTGACGAACCGCTCCGGCTCGCCCGCCTGGTGCGCGTAGGCGTTGTCCCGTACGACGGAGGTCTCCAGCGCCTCCACCAGCCCTGCCAGGGTCGGCTCCCGGTGTGCCGCCTCGCGGAAGGAGCCGAGGACGGCGAAGCCGATGCCCACGGCCGACAGGCCCTTGCCCTGTACGTCGCCGATGAGCACCCGCGTTCCGTAGGGGGTGTCGGCCACGTCGTAGATGTCCCCGCCGAACAGCTTGTCCTCGTGCACCGGTTCGTAGACCCCGTCGACCAGCACCCACGCGGTCAGTTCGGGGAGCGGGTGCAGGATGTGCTGCTGGATCACGGCTGCCGTCGACCGCAGCCGTACCAGCTCCGTCTCGCGCGCCACCCGCCAGTGGCACCCGTACACCGCCATCGCCCCGAACACCACGGTGAGCAGGACGACCAGCACGCCCTCCATGGGGTGAGGCGTGGGGGCGCGGATCACCGATCCGAGCGCGGCCAGTGCCGTCCAGGTGGAGGCGGCGACGGTCTGCCGTACGGTGCCCACGCTCGCCGCGATGGCGGGAAAGAAGATCAGCAGGCCGAGCAGCCGCGCCTCGGAACCGGCCAGCAGACTGAGCCCGAGAACGAGCGCCGAGAGTCCGACCCCCCACAGCAGGAAGACACGGAGGGACAGCTGCTTCGGCCGGCCCTGCGAGCGGTTCGACTTCGGCGTGCGCTTGGCCATCAGGGCGATCCTAGGTGCGGCGATGGGACCTGACCATCCTGGCCCGCACCCCTCCCACCAGCCGCGACGACACACGCTCGGCCGCGCCGCTTCGGGGCGGCGCGCGGCGCGCGGTGCGTTCAGCTCACACGTTCTCCGCGGGGGTCAGCCGCTCCAGGATGCGGTTCATGCCGCCCGTCCAGTTGGCCTTGAGTGCCACGACCGCCTCGCCGAGGCGGCCCGCCTGGAGGTGCTGGGCGATCAGCTCATGCTCCTCGGCTGCCCGCTGCAGTATCTCCTCGTCGGGCACGAGCACCCGCTCGTAGCGGTGCAGCGTCAGCTTCAACGACGCGATCATGTCCATCAGCCGCTCGTTGGGGCAGCCGGAGAGCAGCAGGTCGTGCCAGGCGTCGTCGTGCCGCTCGATCGTGCCGTGCGGGGCCTGCGGCGCGGAGAAGGCGCGGGCCTCCTCCAGCAGCCTGGGCGCGATCGTCGCCAGGTGCTCCGGGGGTGACAGCTCCAGCGCCAGCGACTCCAGCGAGATCAGGATCGCCGTGACATCCCGCAGCTCCCGGGCGCCGATCGGCGCGAACCTGAACCCCTTGCCGCGTTCGCTGGTGATGATCCCCTCGCGTTCGAGGGAGATCAGCGCCTCACGCAGCGGGGTCCGGCTCACGCCGACCTCCTCGGCGAGCTGGATCTCATTGATCGGCTCGCCCGCGTCGAGCCGCCCCTGTCCGAGCAACTCCAGGATCTCGTCCTTCACCTGCTCGCGCAGTGGCCGCCGCTCGATACCCATCTGAAGCGTCCCCTTCTCGGTCTCGTTCGGTCCCCCGATTATCCGTCAGCTCGTGGCGGCTCCGTTCGGGCGGTCAGGCGGTCCCCGCGCCGTCGACGGCTATGACGGCGCCGCTGACGAAGGCGGAGGCGTCGCTCGCCAGGAAGGCGACCGTCTGTGCGATGTCGCGGGGCTGCCCGATGCGGCCCAGCGGCCGGTCCGCCGCGTCGTCGTAGAACGCGTCGGCGCTCTCACCGAGCTGCCTGGCCTCGTCGGCGAGCATGCCCGTTGCCGTGTCACCGGGACAGACGCAGTTGACCCTGATGTTCTGCGGGCCGTGGTCGATGGCCATGGCCCGGGTCATGTTGACCACGGCGCCCTTGGAGGCGCAGTACGAGATCGCCTGTCCACCGCCCTTGATGCCCCAGCCCGAGCCGGTGTTGACGATGCTGCCGCCGCCCTTCTCCGCCATCAACGGTATGACCAGCCTGCTCAGCAGCATGACGGACCTGATGTTCACCGCCATCACCAGGTCCCAGTCCTCCTCGGTGATCTCGCAGACCGTCGAACGGCGGATGATGCCCGCGTTGTTGAAGAGCACGTCCACACCGCCGTACGTCTCCACGGCGGTACGCACCACCGCCTCGCAGTCCTCGCGCCGTGACACGTCGCAGCGCACGAACGTCCCGCCGGTCTCCTTCGCGGCCTCCTCGCCGCCGGCCTTGTCCACGTCCGCGAGCACGACATGGGCGCCCAGCTCGGCGAGCACGCCGGCCGTGGCCCGCCCGATCCCGGAGGCGGCTCCCGTGACGACGGCGCTCTTCCCTGTGAGGTCGATCATTGCTGGCTCCTGTTCTTCCTGTGTGCGTGCCGCACTGCTGTGTCGGCTGACGTTTCCTGTGCCGCCGGCTGACGGTGCCGCCGGCTGACGGTGCCGCTAGCTGACGAGCCGGTACATCGTGGTGGTGCGCCGTCCTGTGATCACCCGGTGGTGTCCGGTGAGGGCAGCGTCGAGTTCCTCGTCCCCCGTGTCCACGAGCAGCGGGCGCCCGCCCAGCGCCGCGAGCTTCGCCTCCGTGCAGACGATCGCCATCCTGGCCGGGCCCACCCGGCGCAGCAGGTCCGGGGTGAGCTGCTGGTTTCCCCGCCCCAGCAGGAAGCCCTGGCCGCCGATGGGGGTGAGCGCGAGGTGTGCCTCGCGCGCGTGGGTGAGGGCGAGCAGGCCGTCGGCGTTCGCGTCCTGTGCGAGGAGCGCGGCCGAACCGCGTCCCGTCTCCAGCACGTTGACGCCGTCCGGTGACACGTCAACGCCCAGCGCAGCCGCCACGGCCCGGGTCGTGGTGCCGGGCCCGAGGACGAGGAGCGAACCGGGGGACATCCGGGCACGCAGCTCCGCCGCGATCCCGCCGGCCGACTCGGGGGAGACGGCCGCACTGCCCGCCTTGCGTGACTGCACCCGTACGGGGACGTGCGGGACGGACAGCCAGCCGTAGAGCCTCGAAGCGAGCCGGCCGGCGCGCAGCGCCTCCGGGTCGCGGTCCATGACCTCGCAGCGGCGTACGTCCACGCCGCCGCGCAGATACGCGGCGGCGACCTCCCCGGCGGCCCGCGGGTTCACGGCGAACACGGCGGAGTGCATCTTGACGCCGGTGGGGACACCGAGCACGGGCAGGGTCGAGCCGTCCCCGACGGCGCGCAGGACATCGCGCGCCGTGCCGTCGCCCCCGGCGAACAGCAGCAGGCCGACCCCGGCCGCCACCAGGGCGCGTACGGCGGCGACCGTGTCGTCGGGCGACGTGACGGCGGGGGGCCGGTGAACGGTGTGGCAGGCCGTTCCCGCGAGGGTGGCGCCCATCGGGCCTGCCGCGGTGTACAGCTCGAACTCGCCGCCCCGCGCCCGCAGTTCGGCGAGCGCGACGGCGGCACGCTCACCCGCGCACGGGACGGCGCCGAGGGCGAGTGCCCGGGTCTGTACGGCGGCGCCGTCGCTGCCCTTGAGGCCGACCCGGCCGCCGAGGCCGGCGACCGGGTTGACCACGAGGCCGATACGGACGGCGCTCACACGCTCTCGCCGAGGATCTTGCGCCGGTAGGCACGCCAGGTGACGGCCCAGGTGGCGGGGGACTCCAGGGTGTCCTCCTTGGTGCGGTGGACGGTGGAGCGGTGCGGCGCCGTGCGGACGGTACCGGTGTCCTCGTACGCCTCGCGTGCGACCTCCGTGAGGATCGCCGCGTACTCGTCGAGGTCGGCGCGCGAGTAGGACTCGGTGGGCTCCAGGGTCATGGGTTCGGGCACGAGATACGGGTGGTGGCTGGTCCAGTAGTGGGTGCCGAAGTCGGCGGCGCGCAGGCCGATCTCCTCGCTGTGCACGCCGGTGTCGTCGTGCAGCCGCTCCCAGGAGTAGCGGACCTGCTCCAGCCGGGGCCGCCCCTGCGCATAGGGGACGGAGACGCCGTGGATCGCGCTGACCTTGGCGAGCAGGTAGTTGTTGTTGAGTACGGCGATCTCCGCTGTCTCGCGCAGGCCCTCGGCGCCCAGCGACATGATCCAGGCGTAGGCGCGTACGAGGTTCGGGATGACGCCGTAGAAGGGGCGTACGGAGCCGATGGACTCGGCGCGGTCGGCTTCCAGGCGGTAGTCGGTGCCGTCGAACTCGACGGTGGGGCTGGGCAGATAGGGCGCCAGCGCCTCGGTGACGCCGCAGGCGCCCGCAGCGGGCCCTCCGCAGGCGTGCGGGGTCGAGAAGGTCTTGTGCAGGTTGAAATGGCACAGGTCGAAGCCCGCCTCGCGGGCGCGGGTGATGCCGAGGATGCCGTTGGCGTTGGCCTGGTCGTAGGCGCACAGTCCGCCCGCCTCGTGCACGATGCGGACGAACTCCGCGATCCGGGGGTTGTAGATCCCGGTGTCCTCGGGGTTGGTGATGAGCAGCGCGGCCGTACGGGGTCCCGCGGCTGCCCGCAGTGCCTCGATGTCGGGGTAGCCGTCGGCGTCGGGCGGCAGGGTGATCACGCGGTATCCGGCGGTCTTGGCGCAGGCCGCGTTCGAGGGGTGGGAGAAGGAGGTGGTGATGACCTCGTCGCGCTCTTCCGCCTCGCCGCGTGCCGCGAAGTAGGCGCGGATCATGGCCACGTTGGTCCAGATCGCCGAGGAGCCCGCCGCCGGCTGGAGGGAGACCCTGTCCATGCCGGAGATCTCCTTGAGCAGCCCTTCCAGCCGGTGCAGGATCTCCAGTACGCCCTGCACGGTGGAGGCGTCCTGGAGCGGGTGCAGCGCGGCGACGCGGGGGTCGCGGGTGAAGGTGTCGTTGACCTTGGGGCTGTACTTCATGGTGCAGGTGCCCTGGCCGACGTCGATGTTCAGATCGGCGCCCAGGTTCTCCTGGGAGAGCCGCAGATAGTGCCTGAGCACCTGCTGCTGGCCCAGTTCGGGCAGCGCGGGCGGCGTGCTGCGGCGCAGTGCGGCGGGCAGCGCAGCCGCGGGGTCGCCGACGGCTTCCCGCACCTCGGGTTCGGGCGCCGGTACGGAGATGCCGCGTTCGCCCGGCGTACCCAGCTCGAAGATCAACTGCTCGTCCCAGCGCGCCTGGTGGAAGCGGCGCAGCGGCGGCTTGGGCGCGATCCGGGCTTCCTCGCGGGTCGGCTCGGTGGCCGGCTTGGGTGCGCTCACTGGGCGATCTCCTTGAGGGTGTCGGCGAGCAGGTCGATGTCGTCGGCCGTGTGGGTCTCGGTGACGCAGTAGAGCGCTTCGCGGGGGTCGCGGTCCGTGCGTACGGCGCCGCCGAAGATGCCGCGTTCACGCAGCGCGGCGTTGACCTCGCCGGCGGTGCGGGAGCCGGTGAAGCGGACGGGGAAGTCGGCGAAGTGCACGGCGTCCGCGTGCGGTATCGCGACGCCCGGCACGTCCGCGAGGCGCTGCTTGGCGTACGCGGTACGCGCGAGCACCGTCTCGCCCAGCTCGCGCATGCCGTGCGGGCCCATGAGGGAGAGGTAGACCCCGGCGGCGATGCCGTGCAGGGCAGCCGCGGTGCCGACCCACTCCTTGCCCTCCTCGCGCACGGCGAACGAGGTGCGCTCGAAGGCCACGTCGCCGAATCCGTACTCGCCCTCGACGGCGGTGGGCACGAGGCCGAAGAGCCGGGTGGGGAACTCGGCGACGAGGCGCTCGTCGTCCTGGGTGGCGACGAAGCCCGCGTTGCCGCCGCCGTAACTCATATGGATGCCGAGCGGCTGGATGTCACCGCAGGCGATGTCGGCGCCGTACGAGGACGGGGGCGCGAGCACGCCGAGCGAGGCGGGGTTGCAGCCGACGACGTACAACGCGCCTGCGGCGTGGGCGAGTTCGCCCAGCTCGGGCAGGCCCTCGTCGACGAGCCCCGCGTACCCGGGTGCCTCGGCCCAGACGGCGGCCACGTCGCCCGCTGCCAGCTCGGCGCGTACGGCGTCGAGGTCGGCGCGTCCGTCGGCGCGCACCGGGACGGTGACGAGCTGGTGTTCGGGCCGCAGGTAGTCCACGACCTTGCTGAGCTTGTCGGGCCCGGTGTCGGAGACGGCCAGCACGCGGGCGCGTCCGGTACAGCGCCCCGCCATGCGCAGCGCCGTGCCCGCGGCCTGGAAGCCGTCGTAGACCGGCACGTTGACGACCTCGGCCGCCAGCAGCTCGGCCATCAGCGACTGGTACTCCCACATGGCCTGGAAGCGGCCGTGGTCCTCGTACGGCTCGCCCGCGTAGGCGGTGAGGAACTCGCTGCGGTTGACGACCTCGTCCACCACGGCGGGCACGTGGTGCGGGTAGCACCCTGCGCCGAGGAAGGAGAGCACCTCGCGGGTGGAGGTGTTACGGGCCAGGAGCCCGCCGACGTGCCGTACGAGCTGGGCCTCGGAGCGCAGCGGAGCGGGCAGGTCGAGCGGGCGCCGCAGCCGCAGCTCCTCGGGGATGTCGGCGTAGAAGTCCTCGACGCCTGCGGCGCCGATGGCCTCCAGCATGGCCCGCTTCACCTCGGGCGCCGAGTTGGGGATGTACGGGTGTGCGTGCGGGGCCTGTGCGGCCCGGGGGGCAGGGCCTGACGGGGGAGTCGCGGTCATGGAGCCGCCTTCCGGGGCGTGGTGGGGCAACGGCTTGGTGATCAACAGGCCGGGGACTTGTCGATCAACAACTTCTGGTGCGGAAACAGTTGATCAACAACTTCTCGGCCGGAAACAGAAGTTGCTCGGTGTACGTGTCTTGACGCACGGGGCGTCATTCAGTGTTCTGTATACAGAATTAAGTGCTCGGGCGTCAGGAGGCAAGGGTGCACGGACAATTGACCCGCAGAGCGCTACTGGCGGCAGGCGGTGCCGCGGCCCTGACCGGCGTCGCGGGCTGCGCCACCGGCGGGATCAGCAACCGCGAAGCCGTACGCCTCGCGCCCGGAGCCACCGGCCCGCTGCGCGGCCGGATCACCGTGTGGTCCTGGGACTCGGCCGCGGCGGCGCTCACCAGGCTCGCGAAGAAGTTCGAGGCCCGGCACCCCGGCACGGCCGTCCACGTCGTCGACATCGGCTACGACAACGCCTACGACAAGATCACCGTAGGGCTGCGCGCCGACACCGGGCTCGCCGACCTGCTCACCGTCGAGGGCTCCCAACTGCCCGCCTACATCGGCAACTTCCCCAAGGGGCTGCACGACCTGACCGACCTCGTCGGCCGGCACGCCGGTGACTTCGACAAGGCCGCGTGGAAGACCGTCGTCTCCGAGGAGGGCCGGGCCTTCGCGCTGCCCTGGGACATCGGCCCGCTCGCGCTCTACTACCGCTCCGACCTGTTCGCCAGGGCGGGCGTCGACCCGCACTCGCTCAGGACCTGGGACGACTACGTCAAGGCCGGGGTCGCGGTGAAGGAGAAGACCGGCACCAAGCTCCTGATCATGGACCCGAACGAGGACTCCTTCTTCCCCTGCCTCCTCCAGCAGCAGGGCCACCGCTGGTACAAGGACGGCGGCAAGGTCGCCCTCGGCACCCCCCAGGCCGTACGCGCCCTCACCCTCATCAAGGCGCTCGGCGACCGCGGCCTCATCCGCTGGGAGCGCGGCTGGGACGGACTCGTCACCGCGACGAAAGAGGGCAAGGTCGCCAGCACGCCCTACGCCGCCTGGTGGAGCGGCACCCTCACCGGCGAAATGCCCGAGCTGAAGGGCAAGTTCGGCGTCGTACCACTGCCCGCCTTCACCCCCGGAGGGCCCCGCACCTCCAACGACGGCGGCTCCACCCTGTGCATACCGGCCCAGAGCAAGAACCCCCGCCTCGCCTGGGCCTTCACCCGCTTCCTCCTCACCGACAAGGACAACCAGGTGTCGATGCTGAAACGCGAGGGGCTCTTCCCCGCCTACCTCCCGGCCCTCAAACACCCCTATCTCAGCGCCCCGCAGGACTACTACGGAGGACAGCGCGCCTGGCGGGTCTTCGCCGACCTCGCCCCGCACATCCCGCCCGTCGAGCGCAACAAGGACGGCGCCAAGGCAAAGGACATCGCCAACAAGGCCGTCAGCGGCGCGGTGCTGCGCGGCCACGACCCGGCGGGCGAACTGCGCGCTGCCGCCGCACAGTTGGCCGGTGCCACCGGCCGCGAGACCGTCTCCGGCTCCCTCAGGTAAGCGGGCACCCCATGGCCGTCCAGACCCCGGCAGCGCCCCCCGTACCCCTACCGGCGCCCGCGCGGGCACGGCATCCCAGACGCCCCCGGCTCACCCACTGGATCTTCGCCGGGCCCGCCACCGTGCTCTTCGCCGTCTTCTTCGCCTATCCCCTCGGCGCCAGCTTCTACCAGAGCTTCACCAGCACCGAGAACGGCCGCACCACCTGGGTCGGACTCAGCCAGTACGCGCGGATGCTCCACGACCCGTCGTTCCTGGACTCCATGGTCAACACCGGGCTCATCCTCGTCGTCCAGGTCCCGCTGATGATCGGCCTCGCGCTGGTGCTCGCCGTCCTCCTCAACCAGTCCTGGCTGCGCTTCCGCGGCACCTGGCGTGCCGTCTACTTCCTGCCGGCCGTCACCACGCTCGTGGCCTACGCCGTCGTCTTCCAGGTCCTCCTCAAGACCGACGGCGGCCTCGTCAACCAGACGGCCACGGCACTCGGGCTCTCCCCGATCGACTGGCTCAACGACCCCACCTGGGCCCGCGTCGCCCTCATCGGCTCCATGACCTGGCGCTGGGCCGGGTACAACGCCGTCATCCTGCTCGCCGGGCTCCAGTCCATCGGCCGCGAACAGCACGAGGCAGCCGCCATCGACGGAGCCGGCACGCTCACCACCTACACCAAGGTGATCCTGCCCCAGCTCAGACCCGTGGTGCTCTTCTGCGTCATCACCTCGACCATCGGCACGCTCCAGCTCTTCGACGAGAACTACACCCTCACCAAGGGCGGCCCCGACGACGCCACCCTCACGCCCGTCCTCTACCTCTACAAAGTCGGCTTCCAGCAGATGGACTTCGGCTACGCCGCCGCCATCGCCTGGGTCGTGGTCGCCGTCATCGCGGTGATCTCCTTCCTCCAGTTCCGCTTCTTCGGAAGGGAGCGCAAACGGTGACCGGCCTCCGTCTCGACCCCGCGCGCCGCCGTCGTTCCGTCCCCGCGCGTTCCGGTTCCGTCCCCGCGCGTTCCGGTTCCGACCCCGCGCGCCGCCGTACCGGTCCCGCGCGGTTCAGGTTCGACCCCGCGCGTACCGGCCGCCGGTTGCTGGGTGTCCTGCTTCTCGCCGGTGCCGTGCTCAGTCTGATTCCGTTCCTGTGGATGGCCATCGCCTCCACGCACAGGACCGGGGACCTCTTCCACTCGCCGCCGCCGTTCCTGCCCGGCGGTGAGCTGCTGCGCAACCTCGCCAGGCTCCAGGACACCGTCGGCTTCGGCCGTGTCATGGCCAACAGCCTCGGCATAGCCGTCGTCCACACGGTGCTCAGCGCCCTGCTGTCCGCCATGTGCGGCTATGGGCTGGCCAAGTTCCGGTTCCGGGGGAGGGGCCTGCTCCTCGGCGCCATCCTCGCCACCATGATGATTCCGCTTCAGGTGCTTCTGGTGCCGCTGTTCCAGATGATGGCCAGCCTCGGCTGGGTCAACACCTACCAGGCCGTCATCATCCCGTTCCTCGCCAACTCCTTCGGCATCCTGCTCATGCGCCAGGGCTTCCTGGACTTTCCCGACGAGCTGCTGGAGTCCGCGCGTATCGACGGTGCGGGCGAGCTGCGTACGTTCTACGGCATCGTCCTGCCGTGTGTACGGCCGCAGTTGGGCGCCCTCGTCATCTTCACCTTCATGACGCAGTGGAACAGCTTCATCTGGCCGCTGCTGATGCTCAACACCGAGGACAAGTACACCGTCCCCGTCGCGCTCAACACCCTCACCGGGCTCACCCACGTCGACTACTCCGGGCTGATGCTGGGCTCTCTTCTCGCCACGCTTCCGCTGCTGGTCGTCTTTCTGCTGTTCCAGCGGCAGTTCGTGGCGGGCTTGCTGGGGGGCGCGCTGAAGGGGTGAGGCCACGCGCGCGCGATGTCGAGAGGTGGAAGTTTGCATATGACGCTGGAAGGACGCTCCGCACGATGACTACTCCCCGTGCCTCCGAGGCCCCTGACCCCCTCAGCCGTGTTCCCGGTGACTTCCTCACCCGCGTTCCCGGGCTGCTGTACGGCGGCGACTGGAATCCCGAGCAGTGGCCCGAAGCCGTGTGGGCCGAGGACGCCGCGCTGATGCGCGAGGCCGGGGTCACCATGGTGACCCTCGGTGTGTTCTCGTGGGCCCGTCTTCAACCCGGGCCCGGCCAATGGGACTTCGGGTGGCTCGACCGGCTTCTTGACCTGCTCCATGACCATGGCGTCGCCGCCGATCTCGCCACCGCGACCGCCTCGCCGCCCGCCTGGCTCATCCGTGCCCACCCCGGGATCCTGCCGGTCACCGCCGACGGCGTACGCCTGGAGTTCGGCTCGCGGCAGCACTACTGCCCCTCGTCCGGCGCCTACCGTTCGGCCGCCGTCACCCTCACCCGGAAGATCGCCGAACGGTACGCGGGCCATCCGGCGCTCGCCCTGTGGCACATCCACAACGAGTACGGCGACCACGTCACCGAGTGCTTCTGCGACGAGTCGGCCGCCGATTTCCGCCGCTGGCTGCGGGCGCGCTACGGGACCCTCGACGCGCTGAACCATGCCTGGGGCACGGCGTTCTGGTCGCAGCGGTACGGGGCGTTCGAGGAGATCGAGCCGCCGCGCCGTGCGCCGGGGCCCGGCAATCCGACGCAGGGCCTGGACTGGCGCCGCTTCTGTTCCGACGCGCTGCTGGCCTGTTACCGGGCGGAGAAGGCCGTTCTCGACGAGGTCGCGCCCGGTACGCCCGTCACCACGAACTTCATGTCGATGTTCAAGCCGCTGGACTATTGGGCCTGGGCCGCCGAGGAAGACGTCGTCTCCGACGACGCCTATCCGGATCCCGCCGATCCCCGCGCGCATGTCGAGGCGGCGCTCAACTACGACCTCATGCGGTCGCTCAAGCGGGGGCGGCCATGGCTGCTCATGGAGCAGGCGCCGTCGGCCGTCAGCTGGCGGCCCGTCAACGTTCCCAAGCCGCCTGGGTTGCAGCGGTTGTGGTCGCTCCAGGCGCTTGCCCGGGGCGCCGACGGGATCATGTACTTCCAGTGGCGGGCCTCCGTCGCCGGTGCGGAGAAGTTCCACAGCGCGATGCTGCCGCACCGGGGGACGGGGTCGCGTGGGTGGGCCTCGACTGTGCGGTTCGGCGCCGAGTTGGCGCGGCTCGCGCGGGTTGCGGGGTCCCGCACTCGGGCTGAGGTGGGGATTCTGCTGGACTGGGAGTCCTGGTGGGCCCTTGAGCTCGATGATCGGCCTTCGGCGCGGATGCGCTGGCGGGAGCTGCTCCGGCCCTGGTACGCCGCGCTGTATGCGCGCGGCGTCACCGTGGATTTCGTCCGGCCGGGGGCGGGGGGTGTGGAGCTGGGCGCTTATCGGGTGCTGCTCGCGCCGAATCTTTATCTGCTGCGGGGCGAGGATGCTGGCGCGCTGGACGCGTACACACGAGGTGGTGGGCACCTCGTGTGTGGGCCCTTCTCTTCTGTGGTGGATGAGCATGATCATGTTCACCCGGGGGGTGCGCCTGGGCCTCTTCGGGAGGTGTTGGGGGTTGCCGTTGATGAGTGGTGGCCTGTGGCCGATGGGGAGTCCTGGGAGGTGGGGCTTTCGGGTGGGGCTGCGTCTGCGTTCGCGTCTGCGTCCGGGGCCGCGTCTGCGTCCGCGTCCGCGACCCTCTGGAGTGAGTGGCTCTGTCTTGAGGGGGCCGATGTTGTTGCGGCGTACGGGTCGGGGCCGCTGAGGGGGGTGCCCGCTGTTACGCGGCGGGCCCGCGGGGCGGGGGCCGCCTGGTATGTCGGGTGCCATCTGGGTGAACGTATCGGGGATGTTCTTGAGCTTGCCCTTGAGGGGGCTGGTGTGCGGCCGGTTGTGGCTGGGGTTCCCGACTCCGTCGAGGTTGTGGTGCGGGGGTCCGATGAGTCCTCGTATTTGTTTGTCCTCAACCACGGGGACGAGGAGGTGTGTGTGCCTTTGCCCTGGGACGGCGTGGACCTTCTCACCGGAGGTGCCGTTCGTGGTGAGGTGCGGGTGGCGCCTTGGGGCGCCGCCGTGGTGTGTGGCTCGCGTGAGTCCCCGCCTTTCCGTTCCTAATGGGGGCTTCGCCCCCTTGCCCCCGTTGGCCTCGCCGGCCGGGCGTCGGGGGGCGCTGCCC
>NZ_JANCPR020000002.1 GCF_028657195.3 Streptomyces iconiensis | reverse complement strand
ACACCGCCGAAAAATTCTTAAGCCGTGGTCCCTGAACTTCAGTTCAGGGACCACGGCTTTTTTGCGTTCCGTCACCGGCAGTTCACGTGGCGCCGCGAGCATCCACCCATGGGGACGACACAGTTGATCGCCGCGGGTGTGGGTGTGGGCAACGAGGTTGTGGTGCCGTCTTATGGCGGGGCCGAAGTGGCCGAGGCCGTACGGGAGATCGGGGCCCGGCCGGTGTTCGCGGACATCGACGCCAGGAGCTACTGCCTCGATCCGGTGTCCGTCGAGCAGGTGGTCAGCGAGTGCACGGCCGCGGTTGTGCCCGTGCATCTCTTCGGGCACTGCGCCGACTTGAACGGGCTGGGCGAGCTGGCGGCGCTGCGGAACATACGGGTGGTGGAGTGGGAGCCGCTGCCGCGTGTGGACGCCGTGGACGCGGTGCGCCGCCGGCAGCACGCCGAGTATCTCGGACGGCGGCTGAGGGGCGTGGTGACTCCGGTGGTGGAGCCTGGAGTTGAGCACGCGTTCATGGAGTACGTCGTACGGGTACCGGGGAACGGGCGGCCTGACCGGGACGCCTTCAAGCGGGCTCTCAGGGCGAGGGGCGTGGAGTGCGGTGTGCCGGTGAAGCTCCCGGCACACCGCATGCCGGAATTCAGGGCGGCCGTTCGGCTTCCGGAGGCCGAACGGGCCGCTGACGAGTGCCTTGCCCTGCCGTTGGCCGCCTCGCTGACGAAGAGGGAGCTCCAGCACGTCATTTCGGCGTGCAACGGATTGGGCGGCCTATTGCGGGAGCGCGCTTCCTGAATGCGTAAGGACTGCTATTTCCTTGCGCGTGGGTGCTTTTCGAAGAAGTCCCAGAGAACGTCCGTCGCGTGGAGGCCGGCCGCCGGGTCTCCCATGTACGGATCGGGTGAGCCGGGCCATTGGCCCATGGCGGGCACCGTGTAGACGGTGGTTCTGCTGCCGTCCGGGCAGGCGGAACGGGTGCGGGTGTTGCCGTCGGGGAGCGTATCGACGGGCCCTCGGCGGCACTTGAGGCGTTGGTGCCAGGCGGTCATGCCGGCC
Organism: Streptomyces iconiensis; assembly: GCF_028657195.3. Classification (GTDB taxonomy): domain Bacteria; phylum Actinomycetota; class Actinomycetes; order Streptomycetales; family Streptomycetaceae; genus Streptomyces; species Streptomyces iconiensis. Next base: position 347,514 of record NZ_JANCPR020000002.1, on the reverse strand, counting down.
TGGAACTGGCCGTAGTAGGAGTCCGTGCCGCCCAGGAAGGTGACGACGGAGACCGGCGTCCTCGGTCGGTAGGTGTCGTCTTCGAGGGCCTTGCCGATGAATCCGCTGCTTACCGGCGCCACCGCGGCGAAGGTGTGCGGGAGTTCGACGGCCAGGCGCATGGACATGTCGCCGCCGTTGGAGATTCCCGTCGCGTAGACACGGTCCGGGTTCGCGTTCCAGACGCGCTTGAAGCCTTTGACGACCTTACGGAGGAAGCCGACATCGTCCTCGTTTCCGCAGCACATCAGGGCGTTGAATCCGCCGTTGAGGCCGTCCGGATAGACGACGAGGAACTTCTCCTTGTCGGCCTTGGCACTGAGTGCGCTCAGGTCACGCACATAGGCGCCGTCGCTGGGATAAGGGTGCATGGCGACGACGAGCGGGAGGGCTTGGTGTGGTGTGTAGCCGCGTGGGGCGTGGGCGCGGAATGTGCGCTTCTTGCCTTTCCACACCAACTCGACCTGCTGGTCACCGGGCCTGGGCGTCCCGACGTCGGACGCGGGTCTTTGCGGGCCGGAGGGCTTGTCCGCGAGGGCGCCGTGCGCCGGTACGAGGCACAGGGACACGGTGGCCAGAGCGAGGAGTGATAATCGTGTCCGCATCGGCGCACCGTGGCATCGCAGAGAGCGCGCGTCGAGGAGTCCGAGGTCGTTCGCACGCGTGGGATCGGGTAAGCTCTCTTCCGCTGATCGCGCCCCAATAGCTCAGTCGGCAGAGCGTCTCCATGGTAAGGAGAAGGTCAACGGTTCGATTCCGTTTTGGGGCTCTCCATAAGGCAGTTGAGAAGGCCCCCGCCAGTTGGCGGGGGCCTTTCTCGTATGTCGTGACTATGCAGGAGCCGTGTCCTGGCTACTCGGGAACGCGCATCGCGAGGATGGCCATGTCGTCGGAAGGCGCGTCGTTCGCGAAGCGCTCGACCGCGCGCATGATGCGAGCCGCCACAGCGCCGGCCGTGAGGCCCGTACAGGTGGTGAGGACATCGGCGAGGCCGTCGTCGCCGAGCATGCGGGTGCCCTCGCGGCGTTCGGTGACGCCGTCCGTGACGCACAGGAGCACGTCGCCCGGGTCGAGGACGACTGTCTGCTCGTACAGCTCCAGGTCGTCCATGACGCCCAGGAGCGGTTGGGGATCGGCCGCGGGTTCCACGGTGCCGTCCTGGCGCAGGCGCAGAGGCAGGGGGTGGCCGGCGCAGACGACCTTCAGCTCGGCGCTGCCGTCCTCCTGGGGCCGCATCTCGCCGTAGAGGAGCGTCAGGAAGCGGCTGCGGGCGCCCTCGTCGAGGATCGCGGTGTTGAGGCGTTCCAGGACGGCCGGGCCGCCGAGGCCTTCGCGGGCGAGGAGGCGCAGGGCGTGCCGTGCGAGCCCGGTGACCGCGGCTGCCTCGGGGCCTGTGCCGCAGACGTCGCCGATCGCGAATCCGTAGATGCCGTCGCGGATTTCGAAGAGGTCGTAGAAGTCGCCACCGACCTCGTTGCCCTCGCCTGCGGCGCGGTAGATGACGTCGACCTCGACGCCTCCCGAGACCTCGGGCAGCTCAGGCGGCAGCAGGCTGCGCTGGAGGGACTGGCTGATGGCGGTGCGCTCGGAGTAGAGGCGTGCGTTGTCGAGGGCGAGCGCGGCACGGCGGGAGAGGTCCTCGGCAAGCTCCAGGATCTCCTGGCGGAATCTCTCGTCCGTGGGCTTTCCGAGCGTCAGCATGCCGATGACGCGGTTGCGCGCCACGAGGGGGAGCACGACCGTCTCGCCGCCGACCGCCGCCGCCGTGGCGAGGGTTGTGCCGGGGGAGAGGTGGTGGTCCTCCTCGCTCATCACGACGCTGCGCAGCGAGGTACGCAGGGCAGCCGAGTGTGCCGCATCGGTGGGCGCGGTCCAGACGCGGGCTCCGGGAGTGGGGACGGGCTCGGGCGGATCGACCTTGGCGAGGAGCGCCTTGAGGTTGTCGATGCGGTCCTCGTCCTCGTGCAGCACATAGGAGAGCTTGGGTTCGGAGCCCGGCTCGGCGACGGTGTAGACGGCGCACCAGGTGGCGAGGGTGGGGACGGTCATCTGGGCCATGAGCGCGAGCGTCTGGTCCCGGTCGAGCGTTCCGGCGAGCAGGTCGGACGCTTCGACGAGGAACGAGAGCGAGCCGCGTCGCAGCCGCTCCAGCTCGGTGAGCCGGGCACGTTCGACGGCGAGCGCGATGCGGTCGGCGGCGAACTGGAGGCGGAGGGCCTCCTCGTTGGTGTAGCGGCCAGGGGCTTCGGTGGCGACGCCGAGGGAACCGGTGAGCCTGCCTTCGACCTTGAGGGGGACGGTGACCACGGAGCGCATGCCGGTGCCGGCGAGCAGCGGAACCGCGCCGGGTACGACGGTGAGGTCCTCGTGGACGGAGGGCATGCGCGCCGAGCCGTAGCGTCCGCTGCCGGCCTCCACGGGGACGCGGGCGAACCGCTGGCGGGCCGAGGGGAGTCCGGTGGAGGCGCGGACCTCCAGCTCCGTTTCGTCGTCGGTGGCGAGGAGCAGGTAGGCGGCGTCGCCGTCGAGCATGTCGCGGGCGCGTTCGACCGTGCGCTGGAGGAGGCCGTCGAGGTCGTCGGGTGCCGGTGAGCCGATGAAGACCTCGAAGGGGTCGGCGGCCGTGGGCTCGTTGCCGTCCGAGGCGGTGCCTGTGTCGCGGGCGTGGACGCGGGGCGGGGACTGGAGGATGGCGCGTTCGTGCTCGCGCACGAGGAGGCAGACGGTGGACGGCTCGCCGTCGCTGTCACGCACGCGCAGGTGGGAGGCGTAGACCGGGATCGTACGGCCGTCGGCTCCGCGCATGCCGTACGAGCCTTCCCAGCGGGAGAGGCGGAGGGCCTCGGCGACGCCCGTGCCGGTGCCCGGGGTGTGGGGCCAGGCGGCGAGGTCGGTGAGCGGTTTGCCGATGACCTGCTCGGCCGGGTAGTCGAACAGCTCGGTCGCGTCCTCGTTCCAGGCGCTGATGGCGCCGCTGCGGTCGACCTGGATCACCGCGACGTGGACGCGGGTGTCGGTGAGGGGCAGGGCGTTGTCGGGGAGCGCGGGGCCCGCTGTGCGGGTGCCCACGGGGCGCTCGGGGAGGTTGAGGCGGAACCAGACGCGTTTGTCGGCCGCTGTGTAGTCGACGCCCCAGCGCGTGGCGAGAGCGGCGCACAGGAGGAGGCCGCGGCCTCCCTCGCGGTCGGGGCTGGCCGGTTGCTGCCCGGGCTCCAGGAGGGGCAGCTCGCGCTCGGGATAGCGGTCGATGACCTCGATGCGGACGCCGTCCTCGTCGCGCAGGCACAGGACCTCGGCCGAGGTGCCGGCGTGCACGACAGCGTTGGTGACGAGTTCGCTGGTCAGGACGACGGCGTCATCCACGATGTCCGCGAGACCCCACCCTTGGAGGGTGTCGCGCACGAAGGCGCGTGCGGTGGCGACCGAGCGGCCTACCGGCTCGAACGTGGCGGCGGCTCGCGCGGTGATCACTGGTCTCCCCATGGATGTCCTGTCGGCCGGACGCTCTGGTGTGCGCTGCGTGGCCACGGCAGTGGTGCTCCCCGCTTCCGCCGGGCTTTCAGGCCCAGGGGGAATTCCGGTGGGGATGCCCCCACGCCCGGCGCCCTGCTCTTGCGTCACCGCAGCGCCCCTCCGTTGCCTTCGTGCTCACCGCTGTCCCTGTCAGCCCCCTACCCAGTGGACCGGCGAGGGCACCCCGTCAGCGTGGGGGTTACGGACAGCCAGGTGCCAGGTTACTTACGTTCGCGCGGCGCGTGGCCGCCGGATGCGGGTGATTTCCGTCCGGGTCCCGAAGGAGAGGCGTATGCCATGCTGCCGAACTGTTATCGCCGGGTTCGGGCAGGGTGAAACACTGGGAAGGCTCGGAGTAATGGGCCCGGGCACGGAAGGTCGACCCGCAGGAGGGACAGTGGAGTCTGGCGCAACGGCGCGTAGCACCAACACGCGCGCGAAGGGCGGACGGTCCCGGAGGAATGGGACGATCGAGGTGGATGCGGCGTCCGTCAACAAGCTTCTGGGCGCGCTGACCGCCATGCGTGACGGCAATTTCCGTAAACGCCTCACTGTCACGGGTGAGGGCCCGATGGCCGAGATCGCCGCGGTCTTCAATGAGGTCGCGGACCAGAATCTGCATCTGACCGGCGAGCTGTCACGGGTGCGCCGAGTGGTCGGGCGTGAGGGAAAACTCACAGAGCGGCTCCAGACCGGCACCTGCGAGGGCTCGTGGGCCGCTGCGATCGACGCGTCGAACGCGCTCGTGGACGACCTGGTGCGGCCGGTCTCGGAGGTCGGCAGGGTGCTGTCGGCCGTCGCCGACGGCGATCTGGAACAGCGCATGGACCTGCGCTCGCGTGGTGCCGAGGGGGGCGGGCACCCGCTGCGCGGTGAGTTCCTGAAGGTGGGCCGTACGGTCAACGGCCTCGTGGATCAGCTTTCTGCGTTCACCGACGAGGTGACGCGGGTCGCGAGCGAGGTCGGTACCGAGGGGAAGCTCGGCGGGCAGGCACGTGTGCGGGGAATGTCCGGTTCCTGGAAGGACCTGACCGACTCCGTCAACACGATGGCGTCCCGGCTGACCGCTCAGGTGCGCGACATCGCACTGGTGACGACGGCCGTGGCCAAGGGCGATCTGTCACGCAAGGTGACCGTCCATGTCGCGGGCGAGATGCTGGAGCTGAAGAACACCGTCAATACGATGGTGGACCAGCTCTCCTCCTTCCAGTCCGAGGTCAACAGGGTCGCGCGCGAGGTCGGTACCGAGGGTGAACTCGGGGGGCAGGCCAGGGTCCAGGGCGTCGCCGGTGTCTGGAAGGACCTCACGGACTCCGTCAACCTCATGGCGGGCAACCTCACCTCCCAGGTACGGGAGATCGCGCAGGTCACGACGGCTGTCGCCAACGGTGACCTGTCCCAGAAGATCACGGTGAACGCGCGCGGCGAGGTGGCGCAGCTCGCCGAGACCATCAACGCGATGACGGACACGCTGCGTACGCTCGCCGACGAGGTCACACGCGCGGCGAGCGAGGTCGGGACGGACGGGGTGCTGGGCGGCCAGGCGGCTGTCCCGGGTGCCGCCGGAATCTGGAAGGATCTGACCGATTCGGTCAATACCGCCTTCCGTAATCTGACCGCTCAGGTGCGGGACATCGCTCAGGTGACGACCGCTGTGGCCAACGGTGATCTCTCGCAGAAGGTGACCGTCGATGTCTCCGGCGAGATGCAGGAGTTGAAGAACACCGTCAACACGATGGTGGACCAGCTCTCCTCGTTCGGCGCCGAAGTCACGCGCGTGGCACGGGAGATCGGGGTCGAGGGCGAACTGGGCGGCCAGGCGGCCGTGCCCGGTGCCGCGGGCACCTGGAAGGACCTGACCGACTCGGTCAACACGGCCTTCCGCAACCTCACGGGCCAGGTGCGCAACATCGCGCAGGTGACGACGGCCGTCGCCAACGGTGATCTCTCGCAGAAGGTGACGGTCGACGTCTCCGGCGAGATGCTCCAGCTCAAGAACACCGTGAACACGATGGTGGATCAGCTGTCGTCCTTCGCCGAGCAGGTCACCAGGATGGCCCGCGACGTCGGTACCGAGGGCAGGCTCGGCGGCCAGGCGCGCGTGGACGGCGTCTCGGGCACCTGGAAGGACCTCACCAACTCCGTCAACTTCATGGCGAACAACCTGACCTCGCAGGTGCGTCAGATCGCACAGGTCACGACCGCCGTGGCGCGCGGCGACCTGTCGCAGAAGATCGAGGTCGACGCGCGGGGCGAGATCCTGGAGCTGAAGAACACCATCAACACGATGGTCGACCAGCTCTCCGCCTTCGCCGACCAGGTCACCCGCGTATCCCGCGAGGTGGGCACCGAGGGCAGGCTGGGCGGCCAGGCGCAGGTGCCCGGCGTCGCGGGCGTGTGGCGCGATCTCACGGACTCCGTGAACGGGATGGCGGGCAACCTCACCACGCAGGTGCGCAACATCTCGCAGGTCGCGACGGCGGTCGCGCGCGGTGATCTGTCGCAGAAGATCGACGTGGACGCGCGGGGCGAGATCCTGGAGCTGAAGACCACGCTGAACACGATGGTCGATCAGCTCTCGTCGTTCGCCGAGCAGGTCACCCGGGTGGCGCGCGAGGTGGGTACCGAGGGCATCCTCGGCGGTCAGGCGGAGGTGAAGGGTGTCTCGGGCACCTGGAAGGACCTCACGCAGTCCGTGAACTTCATGGCGAACAACCTGACTTCGCAGGTGCGGAACATCGCCGAGGTGACCACGGCCGTCGCACAGGGCGACCTCTCGAAGAAGATCACCGTCGATGCCAAGGGCGAGGTGCTCGCGCTCGTCACGACCGTCAACACGATGGTGGACACGCTCTCCTCGTTCGCCGAGCAGGTGACACGGGTGGCGCGCGAGGTGGGCACCGAGGGGCAGTTGGGCGGCCAGGCACGGGTGCGGGACGTGTCCGGCATCTGGAAGGACCTGACCGACAACGTCAACATCATGGCCAACAACCTGACGGGACAGGTCAGGAACATCTCCCAGGTCGCCACGGCTGTGGCCAACGGCGATCTGACGAAGAAGGTCACCGTCGAGGCCAGTGGCGAGGTCGCACAGCTCGCTGACACGGTCAACACGATGGTGACGACGCTGTCCTCGTTCGCCGACCAAGTGACGCGCGTCGCCCGCGAGGTCGGTACGGACGGCGTGCTGGGCGGGCAGGCGCGGGTGCCGGGCGTGGCCGGCACCTGGAAGGACCTGACCGAATCGGTCAACTCCATGGCGTCCAATCTGACGGGGCAGGTGCGCCAGATCGCCATGGTGACCACCGCCATCGCCAAGGGCGACCTCACCAAGAAGATCGACATCGAGGCGAATGGAGAGATCCTCCAGCTCAAGACGACGATCAACACCATGGTCGACCAGCTCTCGTCGTTCGCCGAGCAGGTCACGCGGGTCGCCCGCGAGGTGGGCACCGAGGGCGAGCTGGGCGGGCAGGCGCGCGTACAGGGCGTCGCCGGAACGTGGAAGGACCTCACCGACTCCGTCAACGAGATGGCGGGAAACCTCACCCGTCAGGTGCGGGCGATCGCCGAGGTGGCCACCGCCGTGACCCGCGGCGACCACAACGTCCGTATCGACGTCGAGGCAGCGGGCGAGATCCTGGACCTTCAGGGCTACATCAACACGATGATCGCCAACCTGCGTGACACCACACAGGCCAACCAGGAGCAGGACTGGCTCAAGGGCAACCTGGCCCGTATCTCCGGGCTGATGCAGGGCCGCCGCGATCTGCGGGACGTCGCCGGGCTGATCATGAGCGAGCTGACCCCCGTGGTCTCCGCACAGCACGGAGCGTTCTTCATCTCGCTGCCCGAGGGCACTCCAGAGGGCGCCGTCGGCGTCGGCGCCGGGCCAGGTGAGGACGGTTCGTACGAGCTGCGGATGCTGGGCAGCTACGGGTACTGCACCGGCAGCATGCCCACCTCCTTCCAGCCCGGTGAGTCCCTCATCGGTACGGCGGCGAAGGAGAAGCGCACCATCCTGATGCACGACGTGCCGTCGGGGTACCTGAAGATCTCCTCCGGGCTCGGCGAGGCGCCTCCCGCACATGTGATCGTGCTGCCGGTCATCTTCGAGGGCACCGTCCTCGGCGTGATCGAGCTGGCGTCCTTCCAGCCGTTCGGGCAGATCCACAAGGACTTCCTGAACCAGATCGCGGAGATGATCGCGACCAGCGTCAACACCATCAGCGTCAATATGCGTACCGAGCGGCTGCTGGAGCAGTCGCAGGAGCTGACGGCGCAGCTCAAGGAGCGCTCCGGCGAGCTGGAGAACCGGCAGAAGGCGCTCCAGGAGTCCAACGCGGCGCTGGAGGAGAAGGCGGAGCAACTCGCCCAGACCAACAGCGACATCGAGATCAAGAACCGCGAGATCGAGGAGGCGCGGCAGGTTCTTGAGGAGCGCGCGGAGCAACTGTCCGTCTCGATGCGCTACAAGTCGGAGTTCCTGGCGAACATGTCGCACGAGCTGCGCACTCCGCTCAACTCGCTGCTCATCCTCGCCAAGCTGCTCGCCGACAACGCCGAGTCGAATCTGTCGCCGAAGCAGGTCGAGTTCGCGGAGACCATCCATGGCGCGGGCTCGGACCTGTTGCAGCTGATCAACGACATCCTCGACCTGTCGAAGGTCGAGGCGGGCAAGATGGACGTCAGTCCCACCCGGATCGCGCTGGTGCAACTGGTGGACTACGTGGAGGCCACTTTCCGGCCGCTCACCGCGGAGAAGGGGCTCGACTTCTCCGTGCGGGTCTCGCCGGAGCTGCCTGCGACGCTGCACACGGACGAGCAGCGGCTGCTACAGGTGCTGCGGAACCTGCTGTCGAACGCCGTGAAGTTCACCGACAGCGGCGCGGTCGAGCTGGTGATCCGCTCCGCTCGTACGGACGTTCCCGACTTCATCCGGGAGCAGATGCTGGAGCACGGTTCGCTGAGGGACGCGGACGCTGAGCTGATCGCCTTCTCGGTGACCGACACCGGGATCGGTATCGCGCAGAGCAAGATGCGGGTGATCTTCGAGGCGTTCAAGCAGGCGGACGGTACGACCAGCCGCAAGTACGGCGGCACGGGGCTCGGGCTGTCGATCAGCCGGGAGATCGCCCGACTGCTCGGGGGCGAGATCTACGCGGCCAGTGAGCCGGGGCGCGGCTCCACGTTCACGCTGTACCTGCCGCTGCACCCGACCGAGCTGCCGCCCCAGGGGTACCCGCAGCTCGGCTCCGGCGCCACGCTGGCCCTCGCGGCATCGGCGACCGGCGCATCCGCTGCGGAACCCGTGGAGACGGAGGAACAGGCCGGCACGGCCGACGGGACGGGCAGTGTCCCGCCCGAGTCGGCGGAGGAGGCCGCGCACTCCCTGGCCGACAGGCGCCGTATGGGCGAGGCGACCGGCCACACGCAGCCCGAACTGCCTCCGGAGGCACGGCCGTCGGGAGGGGCGCGGGAGAACGGCGGAGCGCCGTTCCAGGGCTCCTTCACGACGGAACGCGGGAACGGGACGGCCGAGGAGACGGGTGACCACTCGATCATTGATTCCGCTGCGGAAACGGAAGTTGGTGCGTACGGTGGCCAGGAGTCGCCGTCGGTGGACCCCGGAGGCAGTCTCTCGGGCCGGAAGGTGCTCATCGTCGACGACGACATCCGGAACGTCTTCGCGCTGACGAGTGTCCTGGAGCAGCACGGCCTCCAGGTGCTCTACGCCGAGAACGGCAGGGAAGGCATCGAGGTGCTGGAACAGCACGACGACACCGCCGTCGTGCTGATGGACATCATGATGCCGGAGATGGACGGCTACGCCACCACGGCGGCCATCCGGAAGATGCCGCAGTTCGCCGGGCTGCCCATCATCGCGCTGACGGCCAAGGCGATGAAGGGTGACCGGGAGAAGAGCATCGAGTCGGGCGCTTCGGACTACGTCACCAAGCCGGTGGACACAGATCACCTGCTGTCCGTCATGCGGCGGTGGATGGGGGCCGGGCGGATGTGACACGGTGTCCAATGAGGGCCACATGCTGACTCAGTGTGGTCAAGCACGTGTGGAAACGCGGTAAACCGGGAACCTTTTGGTCCCCTGGGGCGTTTTTGCTATGTGCACAGTGACATCACGGTGACAGGGTGTGGCGGGCCGCGCGGTGCGGCTACCATGACCGGCACAAGGACGGGCGGCGGCGACAGAGAGCCGCTCCCAGGGGCGGCGTCCGAGGGGCTGCCGGGGCGAGGAGGACGGGCCATGGTGCAGAAGGCCAAGATCCTCCTGGTCGATGACCGGCCGGAGAATCTGCTGGCGCTGGAGGCCATTCTCTCCGCGCTCGATCAGACGCTGGTACGGGCATCGTCAGGGGAGGAAGCGCTCAAGGCGCTGCTGACGGATGACTTCGCTGTCATCCTGCTGGATGTCCAGATGCCGGGCATGGACGGCTTCGAGACAGCGGCACACATCAAGCGCAGAGAGCGCACACGCGACATCCCGATCATCTTTCTGACGGCCATCAACCACGGGCCGCACCACACCTTCCGCGGGTACGCGGCGGGTGCGGTCGACTACATCTCCAAGCCCTTCGACCCATGGGTCCTGCGGGCCAAGGTCTCGGTGTTCGTCGACCTCTACATGAAGAACGTGCAGCTGCGTGAGCAGGCGTCCCTGCTGCGGCTCCAGTTGGAGGGCAACGGCAGCGCACAGCGGCAGGAGGCGCCCGACGAGGGCGCCGAGGCACCCGGGTTGCTGGTCGAGCTGTCCGCGCGGCTCGCGGCCGTCGAGGAGCAGGCGGAGGCGCTCACCAAGCAGTTGGGCGACTCGGCCGACGCGGCCACGGCAGCGACAGCCGCGCACCTTGAGCGCAAACTCACGGGACTCCGCAGGGCACTTGACGCACTGGAGCCAGGAACGGGCGGCGACGCCTCCGCGCAGGTGTCGTCCCAGAACTGATCCCGGGGCACTTCCCGCGCCCCGGTCGTCCGTGCCTCACGTGCCCGTCCCCGGTAACCTCACCTCCATGGCCTCACGTACGTCGGGAACAGGAAAGGCAGCCAAGAAAGCGCCCGCTAAGAAGGCTGCCGCGAAAAAGCCCCCGGCGAAGAAGGCCCCTGCCAAGAAAGCGCCGGCCAAGAAGACCGCCGCCAAGCCGAAGGGCAAGGTCGCGGCGAAGTCCGCGCCTTCGCCGACCAACGGCGTCTTCCGGCTCGTACGGGCCTGCTGGCTCGGCCTCGCGCACGCGATCGCGGCGGTCTTCCGCGGTATAGGCCGCAGCGGCAAGGGACTCGATCCCGCACACCGGAAGGACGGCGTCGCACTGCTGCTGCTCGGTCTCGCGCTCGTCGTCGCGGCGGGCACCTGGTCCAACCTCCAAGGCCCCGTGGGCGACCTCGTGGAGGTGCTGGTCACCGGCGCCTTCGGCCGTCTCGACCTGCTGGTGCCGATACTGCTCGGTGTCATCTCCGTACGACTGATCAGACACCCGGAGAAGCCGGAAGCCAACGGCCGTATCGTCATTGGGCTTTCGGCGCTGGTCATCGGGGTGCTCGGGCTGGTGCACATCGGCTGCGGGGCGCCCGGCAGAGGCGACGGCGACGACGCGCTGCGGGACGCCGGAGGGCTCATCGGCTGGGCCGTGTCCCGGCCGATGATCTTCACCGTCGGCGAGATGCTCGCCGTCGCGCTGCTCGCGCTGGTCACCGTCTTCGGTCTGCTCGTGGTCACCGCCACTCCCGTCAACGCCATCCCGCAGCGGCTGCGCGCCGCGGGCGTACGGCTCGGTGTCGTACAGCCGTTGGAGGACGAGGAGGACGGCGAGCACGAGGAGGAGACGGGCGCGCGGCGCAGGCACAGCATGCGCAAGGACCACCTGGACGCGGCGCACGCGGAGAAGGAAGCGCTCGACCGCCGCCGCACGGCGCGCAAGGGCAAGCGCGGTGCGGGGACGCAGGAGCCGCTGCCGCAGGACGCGGAAGCGGTCGCGGCGAGCGCGGGTACGAGCGAACGGACCCTGGACGCCGTGGACGTGGCAGCCGCCGCTGCCGCCTCGCTGGACGGCGCGGTGATGCACGGCGTGCAGCCCTCGCCGCTCGTCGCCGATCTGACCAGCTCCGTATCGGCGGGCCGCCGCAAGGACAAGCGGGCCGAGTCCGCCGTGCCCGGTGCGCGCGGTGAGGAGCCCACGGAGGACACGCCTGTCCCCGACCTCACCAAGGCGCCGGCGCCGCCCGAGCCGGCCGAACTGCCGCCCCGCGCCGAACAGCTCCAGCTGCGCGGTGACATCACCTACGCACTGCCCTCCCTCGACCTGCTGGAGCGGGGCGGACCGGGGCGCACGCGCAGCGCGGCCAACGACGAGGTCGTGCAGTCACTGACGACCGTCTTCACCGAGTTCAAGGTGGACGCCTCCGTCACCGGCTTCACCCGGGGCCCGACCGTCACGCGCTACGAGATCGCACTGGGCCCCGGTGTGAAGGTCGAGAAGATCACGGCGCTCGCCAAGAACATCGCCTACGCGGTCGCCAGCCCCGACGTGCGCATCATCAACCCCATCCCGGGGAAGTCGGCGGTCGGCATCGAGATCCCCAACAGCGACCGGGAGATGGTCAATCTCGGCGACGTGCTGCGCTCGGCTGAGGCCGCAGGCGAGGAGCACCCGCTGCTGGCCGGTCTCGGCAAGGACGTCGAGGGCGGCTACGTCTCGGTCAACCTCGCCAAGATGCCGCACATCCTCGTCGCGGGCGCCACGGGATCCGGCAAGTCCTCCTGCATAAACTGCCTGATCACCTCCGTGATGGCCAGGGCGACGCCCGAGGACGTACGCATGGTGCTCGTGGACCCCAAGCGGGTCGAGTTGAACGCCTACGAGGGCATCCCGCACCTCATCACGCCGATCATCACCAACCCCAAGAAGGCCGCCGAGGCGCTCCAATGGGTCGTGCGCGAGATGGACCTGCGCTACGACGACCTCGCGGCGTTCGGGTTCCGCCACATCGACGACTTCAACGAGGCGGTGCGCTCGGGCAAGGCCACGGCTCCGGAGGGCAGCGAACGCGAACTGTCCCCGTACCCGTACCTGCTCGTCATCGTCGATGAGCTGGCTGACCTGATGATGGTGGCTCCGCGCGACGTGGAGGACGCGATCGTCCGGATCACGCAGCTGGCGCGTGCCGCCGGTATCCACCTGGTGCTGGCCACGCAGCGCCCCTCGGTCGATGTCGTGACCGGTCTGATCAAGGCCAACGTGCCCTCCAGGCTCGGGTTCTCCACCTCTTCGCTCGCCGACAGCCGCGTCATCCTGGACCAGGCGGGCGCGGAAAAGCTCATCGGCAAGGGTGACGGTCTGTTCCTGCCGATGGGCGCGAACAAGCCCATCCGTATGCAGGGTGCTTTTGTGACCGAGCAGGAGGTCGCGCGCGTCGTCGATCACTGCAAGGCTCAGATGGCACCGGTCTTCCGCGACGACGTCACCGTCGGACAGCAGCAGAAGAAGGAGATCGACGAGGAGATCGGTGACGACATGGATCTGCTCTGCCAGGCGGCGGAGCTGGTCGTCTCCACGCAGTTCGGCTCCACCTCGATGCTCCAGCGCAAGCTGCGCGTGGGCTTCGCCAAGGCCGGACGGCTGATGGACCTGATGGAGTCGCGCGGCGTGGTCGGCCCGAGCGAGGGTTCCAAGGCACGTGACGTGCTGGTCAAGCCGGACGAACTGGACGGGGTACTGGCGGTGATCCGGGGCGGCGGGGAGTCCTAGGACGGCCGTAACGCATTCGTAAGGTCAGGGCCTCACTCGGAGAGACGAGCGAGGCAACCGTTTCCGCAACCGATACGTCAAGTTGAAGAGTGGAGCGGCGGCAGGGCCGTGCGGTCGGGGCTCGTGGCCATCCCGATGGCGGACAAAGTCGCTCCGCCCGCTTGCCCCACCCTTTTGCTCCGCCCCTAGACTGAACCTCCAGCAGGTGGCTACACGCTCGAAAGGCGCCCCCGTGTCCATCGGCAACTCACCCGAAGAGGACCGGCCTTCGGTCGGTCGAGCCCTCCACCAGGCCCGGATCGTCGCACGGTTGAGCGTGGACGAGATCAGCACGTCCACGCGGGTGCGGATCCCGATCGTGCAGGCCATCGAGCAGGACGACTACTCACGGTGTGGCGGGGACGTCTACGCGCGCGGCCACATCCGCACTCTCGCGCGTGCCGTCGGGCTCGACGGCGACGCGCTCGTGGCGCAGTACGACGACGAACACGGCGGCCGTCCGGCGCCCACTCCGCCCTCCACCCTCTTCGAGGCCGAGCGCATCCGCCCCGAGCCCCGGCGGCCCAACTGGACGGCGGCCATGGTCGCCGCCATCGTGGCCGTTGTCGGCTTTGTCGGCTTCACCCTCTTCAGCGGCGGCGACAACGAGTCGGGCAAGCCCGTCGCCGAGGACACGCCCTCCGAGTCCCCGTCCAAGAAGGCGTCGGACAAGCCGAGCCCGTCCAGGACCTCCGACCCCAAGCCCTCCGACAGCGCCATCGCGGGGGCGCCCGCCGACAAGGTCACCGTCAGGATGACGGCGGAGCAGGGCAACAGCTGGATCTCCGCCAAGGACCACAACGGGCGCCTCGTGCATGAAGGCGTGCTCAGGCAGGGCCAGTCCAAGACCCTCACCGACGACAAGCGGCTCAACCTCGTACTGGGCAACGCCGGAGGCGTGAAGCTGTTCGTCAACGGCAAGGAGGTCAAGCACGTGGGCGAGGTCGGCCAGGTGCAGCGCCTCAGCTACACGCGGGGCGATCCCGAGGCGGGCTGAGCCGCGGGGGAACGTCCGAGCCTGGAGGTGCTGCCCTCGCGGCGGGTGGGGTGTGCGGGACAAAGTAGGCTGAGCCCATGCCCGAACGCCGTACCGTCGCCCTTGTCACTCTCGGATGCGCACGTAACGAGGTGGACTCGGAGGAGCTTGCAGGCCGCCTGGCGGCGGATGGCTGGGACCTCGTCGAGGAAGCCGCCGACGCCGATGTCGCAGTCGTCAACACCTGCGGCTTCGTCGAAGCCGCCAAGAAGGACTCGGTCGACGCCCTCCTAGAGGCCAACGATCTGAAGAACTCGGCACGCGAGGACGGCGGCAGGACCCAGGCCGTCGTCGCCGTCGGCTGCATGGCCGAGCGCTACGGCAAGGAGCTGGCCGAGGCCCTGCCCGAGGCCGACGCCGTGCTCGGATTCGACGACTACGCCGATATCTCCGACAGACTCCAGACCATCCTGAGCGGTGGTGTGCACGCCGCGCACACCCCCCGTGACCGGCGCAAGCTGCTGCCGGTCAGCCCGGCGGAGCGCCAGGACGCCACCGTCGCGCTCCCCGGACACGGCGCCTCGGCCGACGCGGTCCAGAGCGCGCCCCAGGACCTGCCCGAGGGCGTGGCACCCGCCTCAGGGCCGCGCGCACCGCTGCGCCGGCGCCTGGGCACCAGCCCCGTCGCCTCCGTGAAGCTCGCCTCCGGCTGCGACCGGCGGTGCTCGTTCTGCGCCATCCCCTCCTTCCGCGGCTCCTTCATCTCCCGCCGCCCCTCCGACGTGCTCGGCGAGACGCGCTGGCTGGCAGGCGAGGGCGTGCGCGAGATCATGCTCGTCTCGGAGAACAACACCTCCTACGGCAAGGACCTCGGCGACATCCGGCTGCTGGAGACGCTGCTGCCCGAGCTGGCCGCTGTGGACGGGATCGAGCGCGTACGCGTCAGCTACCTCCAGCCCGCCGAGATGCGCCCCGGGCTCATCGACGTCCTCACGGGCACCGACAGGGTGGCCCCGTACTTCGACCTCTCCTTCCAGCACTCGGCCCCCGGCGTGCTGCGCGCGATGCGGCGCTTCGGCGACACCGACCGCTTCCTGGGCCTGCTGGAGGAGATCAGAGGCAAGGCGCCGCACGCGGGCGTCCGCTCCAACTTCATCGTCGGCTTCCCCGGCGAGAGCGAGAACGACGTGGCCGAGCTGGAGCGCTTCCTGACCGGGGCCAGGCTGGACGCCATCGGGGTGTTCGGGTACTCGGACGAGGACGGGACCGAGGCCGCCGGTTACGACGGCAAGGTCCCCGCCGAGGAGGTCGCCGAGCGGCTGGCGCGGGTCTCGCGGCTGGCCGAGGAGCTGACCACCCAGCGCGCCGAGGAGCGCATCGGCGAGACGGTCAGTGTCCTGGTCGAGTCCGTCGACGCGGGCGAGGACGGAGAAGGGCCGGTCGGACGGGGTGCGCACCAGGCGCCCGAGACGGACGGACAGGTGCGTCTGGAGCCGGCCGCGGGCCCGGGTTCGACGGGACAGCCCTTCCGTATCGGACGTATGGTCGAAGCGAGGGTCATTGCGGCCGAGGGTGTGGACCTGGTGGCCGAGCCGCTCACAGCCGGTGCCGCGCTCCCTGTGGGGGTGGGCAGCGGCCCTCGCGAGGGCAGTGAGGAGGCGGGCAGATGACGGGAGTCCCGGCCTCCGCGGCGGGACGCGGTCCCGTCGCGAAGCCGAAGGCCGCCGCGAATGTGCGGCCTGTGAGCCTGTGGAACATCGCCAACATCCTGACGATGATCCGGCTGCTGCTGGTACCTGGCTTCGTCCTGCTCATGGTGGCCGACGACGGCCACGACCCCGTATGGCGCTCCTTCGCCTGGGCGGCCTTCACCGTCGCCATGATCACCGACCTCTTCGACGGTGAGCTGGCCCGCAGGTACGACCTCGTCACCGACTTCGGCAAGATCGCCGACCCCATCGCGGACAAGGCGATCATGGGCGCCGCGCTCATCTGCCTGTCGGCGCTCTCCGATCTGCCCTGGTGGGTCACCGGCGTGATCCTCTTCCGTGAGCTGGGCATCACGGTCATGCGCTTCTGGGTCATCAGACACGGGGTGATCCCCGCGAGCCGCGGCGGCAAGATGAAGACCCTCGCGCAGGGCGTCGCCGTGGGCATGTATGTCCTGGTGCTGACCGGGCCGCTGGCCACCCTCCGCTGGTGGGTGATGGCCGTCGCCGTGGTGCTCACCGTGGCGACCGGTCTCGACTACGTACGGCAGGCGGTCGTGCTGCGGCGGGCCGGCATGGCCGCCGAGGCCGCGGAGAACGAGCCGTCGTGAGTGGCGGTACCTGTGCTCCCGGGGCGCTGGCACTGCTCGCGGCACGCGGCGAGACGCTCGCCGTGGCCGAGTCCCTCACCGGCGGACTGGTCGCCGCCGAGATCACATCCGTCCCCGGCGCCTCACGGGTCTTCCGTGGCTCCGTCACCACGTATGCGACCGAACTGAAGAGGGATGTACTCGGGGTCGACGGGGCACTCCTTGAGGAGCGGGGCGCGGTCGACGCCGAGGTCGCGCGCCAGATGGCGCGGGGCGTACGCGAGGCGCTGGGCGCCGACTGGGGCATCGCCACGACGGGAGTGGCCGGCCCCGAGCCCCAGGACGGTCAGCCGGTCGGGACGGTCTACGTCGCGGTCGCCGGGCCCGGCACGCCTGCCGTGGGTGAACGGTTGGGCCTCGAAGGCAGCCGGAGCGGCGATCGGGCCGGTGGGAACGGTGAGGAGGCCGGTGAGCGTGTGCGTGACGGGATCCGTACAGAGAGTGTTCGAGGAGTCCTGGAGCTGCTCTACAAGGAACTGATCGAAAATGCGGGGCGACAGGATAGGGAACAGACCGGGGGGAATGGATGTTTGCAGCCCTGAGTGAACACGACATCGCTCCCCGCACGGGTGCGGGCCGAGGCGGTACGGTGGAGCCTGAAGGATTCGGGGCCAACTGGCCGTCCCGATACAGGCTGTGGAAGACGCCGCGCGTTGAGAGGGAGGAGCACCGATGATTCTGCTCCGTCGCCTGCTGGGTGACGTGCTGCGTCGGCAGCGCCAACGCCAGGGTCGCACCCTGCGCGAAGTCTCTTCGTCCGCCCGGGTCTCGCTCGGATACCTCTCCGAGGTCGAGCGCGGCCAGAAGGAAGCCTCGTCCGAACTGCTCTCGTCGATCTGTGACGCACTCGATGTGCGGATGTCCGAGCTCATGCGGGAGGTCAGCGACGAGCTGGCGCTCGCGGAGCTGGCCGAGTCGGCGGCGAGCGATGCGGTCCCGCCCATGCGGCCGGTGCTCAACCCGCTCTCCGTGACCTCGGTGACCGGGGTTCCGGAGGAACGCGTCACCATCAAGGCGCCGACGGAGGCCGTGGACGTCGTCGCGGCCTGAGTGCCGCGGTGGCTGTGGCGCCCTGCGTGGCCCGGGGGCGTGAGAGACGAAGAACGACAGGTCCCGCCGGGGAGTACCCGGCGGGACCTTCGTATGCGCCGGGCCGGTCGGACCCCGCTGTGTAGTCGCGTGGTCCCGGCGGGTGCGGGACGATGGCGGGTGTCCTCTGCGAGCCAGGGTCTCCGCATGTGAGCCAGGATCTCCGCACCGCCGCGGGAGGTGTGTGGCATGACGGCCGTGTCCCCGCTGCCGCCGGTCCGCCGGACGCCGGTCCGCTGGCTGCTGGGCGCCGTTTGCGCCCTCTGTGCCGTCGCCTGGGTGTGTGCCGTGTGGCGGGTGGCCGTGGGCGGGAGCGGGCCGCTGGAGGTCTCGGTCGCGGCGGGCGGCTGGGGGTTGAATCTGCTGCCGGTGCACGTGGCGAACGGGAGCGCGCGCGGAAGGCCGGTACGCCCGAGGCGCCCCGCCGCGCTGTCCCGGGGAGCCGCTGCGTCCCGGCGGTCCCGGCGGCTCGGCGGTGCGCGTTCTGCGGGGGCACCGCGACCTACCAGGGCATCGCGACGCCGCCGTTGGGCCGGAGGATCTGGCCGGTCGTGAAGGAGGAGGCGTCCGAGGCCAGGTGCAGCACGGCGTGCGCGATGTCACGGGCCTCACCGACCCGGTTCAGCGGAGACCTCCCGGCCATCGCCTCTTCCACCTGGTGCTGCGCCGTCGAGCTGTCCCTGTCGGTCATGGGCGTGCGTATCCAGCCGGGCGCGACCGCGTTGACGCGTATGCCGTGCCGGCCGACCTCGGAGGCGAGCGTCTTGGTGAGCTGGACCACGGCGGCCTTGGCGGCGCCGTAGCACAGCAGGCCGGGGGAGCCCGTGTCGATGGCGCCGGACGCCATGGTCACGATGCTGCCCCGGGTCCGCGTGGCGATCATGCTGCGGGCCGCTTCCTGGCAGGTGCGCAGGACACCCTTGAAGTTGATGTCGAGGACCCGGTCGAGGTCGGCGTCCTCGGTCTCCAGGACGGTGCTGCGGTGCATGATGCCCGCGACGGCCACCGCGATGTCGAGCCTGCCTCCGGTCCGTACGGCGGCGGCCACGGCATCGGTGAGGGAGTCCCGCTCCATGACGTCGACGGTGTGGGAGTACGCGGTACCGCCCGTGTCCGTGATGAGCGCTGCGGTGTCCGCCGCGCCTTTCTCGTCGCGGTCCGTGCAGTGCACGGCCGCTCCGGCCTCGGCGAGCAGGACGGCGCTCGCGCGGCCGATACCGCTGGCGGCGCCCGTGACGAGGGCGGTCCTGCCGGTGAGGTCGTACGCCGTAAGGCTCATGGTCCACGACGGTACGAGCAGAACTGACGGGGCGTCAATTAGTGCGACGGGCCCCCGGTCCCACGCGTGCCCGTTCCCGGGCCGCCGGAAGGGCTCGATGGTGCTCCCGGCTGGCAGTGCGGGCAGTACCAGATGGTGCGCGAACGCTCGGGCGAACCGTAGTGGCCGGTGCGTACCGGGGTGCCGCAGCGGTGGCAGGGCCGGTGCTCGCGGCCGTAGACGGCGAGGTTCCGGTCGCGGCGGTGGCCGTTGGTCGTGCGGCGGACCGTGCGGTCCTTGTTCGCCTCCAGCAGCCGCTTGGCGACGGTGAGCAGGCGCGTGGGCAGGGGCGGGGTGAGGGAGCCGACGGGCGTCCAGGGCGAGGTGCGGGCGAGAAAGCACAGCTCGGCCGCGTACACATTGCCGATCCCGGCGAGATTGCGCTGGTCGAGCAGCGCCTCGGCAAGGGGGCGGTCCGGGTCCTGGAGCAGCCGCCGCTCGGCCTCGGCCGGATCCCAGTCGGGACCGAGAAGGTCAGGGCCGAGATGGCCGACCGCGCGGAACTCCTCGCTGGTGCGCAGGAGTTCGAGGAGCGGGAGCCGGTACCCCGTGGCCGTATGGGTCGCGGTGGCGAGCACGGCGCGGATCTGGTGCGAGGGGCCCGAGCCCGGGAGACGGGACGCGGTGGCTGCCCGCGGACGGCCGGCCTCCGCACCGGAAGGTTCCAGGCGCCAGGCGCCCTCCATGCCCAGGTGGGAGTGGAGGGTGAGCCTGCCCTCGATACGGGTGAGGAGGTGCTTGCCGCGCGGTGCGACCTCCAGGACCGTGCGGCCGGACAGATCGACGGTGGCGATCTGGGGGACACGGAAATCCGTACGGGTCAGCGTCTGCCCGGCCAGGGCGACGTGCAGTGCGTGTGCCGTGCGCCAGACCGTGTCTCCTTCAGGCATGCGTCCATGCTCCCAGGGCTGGTGCGCGGGCGGGAGTGCGCGCGGGTGGGTGCCACAGTGCTCCCCGGGCTGCGCCGGCCCCGGCCCGCGTCGATCCCGGCACCGTCGCGGCCCCGGCACCGTCGCGGGACCGCGACGATCGGGGATCCGGGCCGGGAACATGTCGGGGTCCGGGCCGGGAGTGTCAGGTGGCCCGCAGGCGCAGACCGCGCGGTGTCGCGTGGAAACCGGCGGCCTCCAGGGCCGTACCGAGGTGGGAGGAGAGCGCCGAGGACCCGTTGACGCGTTCGACCGTGAGCGTGCCCAGGGCGCCCTGGCGGGTGGCCTGGGCGAGTGCCTCGACCGCAGCGGCGATACGGGCCGCGCCCTCCTCGCTGGCCTCCGGGGAGGGGCCCGTGTCCTCGGCCTCGGGGGCACTCGACGAGTCCGGGTCGTTCGTCCAGGCGAGCAGCGTCTTGCCGCCCCTCTCGACGTACAGCGTCAGTACGCCGTCGACCAGGACGACGAGGGAGCCCGCCTTCCGCCCCGGCTTGTGGGTGGCGCCTCCGGGCGGCGCGGGC
The DNA here is from genome assembly GCF_028657195.3 of Streptomyces iconiensis. Classification (GTDB taxonomy): domain Bacteria; phylum Actinomycetota; class Actinomycetes; order Streptomycetales; family Streptomycetaceae; genus Streptomyces; species Streptomyces iconiensis. The sequence goes on along the minus strand of NZ_JANCPR020000002.1, from coordinate 326,970 downwards.
CAGGGAAGTGCGGCGCCGTACGCGTTCGCGGGGTCGGCCGCCGCGAGGACGAGCGCGCGCGGCGCCGTTCTCCCCGCGCCCTCCTCGCGCTCGCGGGCCGTACTGGCCGCGCGGAGCCTGTCCACGGCGCCGTCCATGGCGAACTGTGCGGCGCCCAGCCCTTCGACGACGTAGCCGCGCCGGGCCTGGCCGCTCTCCTCGAAGACGGACAGCACGCGGTAGGCGGCCGAGAAACCGCCCTCCACGCCCTCGGCCGCGACGGCGCCCCGGGTGACGACGCCGTGCCGGTCCAGGAGCGTGCGTGCCAGGGCGTGCGCGCGGTGTGTGGGATCCGTCTCGGGGATGGGAAGGAGGGCCCAGCGGCCCGCCACGGTCGGTGGGGAGGAGGCCGCCGCACGCCCCGGCGCGCGCCGCGCCACGCCGCTGCCGGCGGAGACAGCCGCCGCCGTGAACGAGCCGTAACGCCCGCGCGGCGCCGCGCGTTTGGCGCGGTGCGCCGTGGAGCCCGCCGTACGTCCCGAACCGAGCAGGGCGCGCAGCGGCGCGAGCGTGTCCCCTGTGACACGGCCCGACCAGACGAGATCCCACAGCGCGTCGGAGAGCTGCGGATCGGTGGCGTCCGGATGCGCGGCGGCCCGCACCCGCTCGGCGATCTGCCGGAAGAACAGCCCGTAGCCGCCCTGGAGTGCCTCCAGCACCGCCTGGTGCAGCGGCGTCAGCTCCAGGGGATGCGGGGGCGGGAGCAGCAACGGCGCGGTGTCCGCCGGATACAGGGTGATCCAGCCGTCCTTGCCCGGCAGGCCCCCTGCGCCCGCCCACACGACCTCGCCGGAGGCGGTCAGCTCGTCCAGCATCGGTGCCGCGTAGTCCCGGACGCGGCCGGGCAGGACGAGCTTCTCCAGCGCGGAGGCCGGGACGGGCGCACCCTGCAACTGCTCGACGGTGCGCAGCAGTCCGTCGATGCCGCGCACGCTTCCCGTGCCCAGGTGCTGCCACTGCGGCAGGAAGGCGGCCAGTGCCGTCGGCGCCACGGGCTCCAGTTCGTGCCGCAGTGCGGCCAGCGAACGGCGGCGCAGACGGCGCAGCACGGTCGCGTCGCACCACTCCTGACCGACCCCGGAGGGATGGAACTCGCCCTGTACGAGCTTTCCGCTCGCCGCGAGCCGGTGCAGCGCGCCGTCCGCGACCGCGGTGCCGAGACCGAAGCGCGAGGCGGCGTCGGCGGAGACGAACGGCCCGTGCGTACGGGCATAGCGCGAGAGGAGGTCGCCGAGCGGATCGGCCACCGGTTCCGTGAACGCCTCCGGGACGCCGACCGGCAGCGCGGCGCCCAGGGCATCCCGCAGGCGGCCCGCGTCCTCGATCGCCGCCCAGTACTCCTCACCGGCGATGCGCACCCTGATGGCGCGGCGGGCGGCCTCCAGCTCTCCGGCCCAGTCCGGCTCGGCGCCCCGCTCCGCCAGCTCGGCCGAGGTGAGCGGGCCCAGCAGCCTGAGCAGGTCGGCGACGCCCTCGGCGTCCTTGACCCGCCGGTCCTCCGTCCGCCACTGAAGCTCGCGCTCCAGCTCGTGCAGCACGTCGGCGTCCAGCAGTTCACGCAGCTCGGCCTGGCCCAGCAGCTCGGACAGGAGCCGCGAGTCCAGTGAGAGCGCCGCAGCGCGGCGCTCGGCCAGCGGTGAGTCGCCCTCGTAGAGGTACTGCGCGACGTAGCCGAAGAGCAGCGAGCGTGCGAACGGAGAGGGCTCGGGTGTGGTGACCTCGACCATCCGGACGCGCCGGGACTCGATGTCGCCCATCAGCTCCGTGAGGCCCGGTACGTCGAAGACATCCTGGAGGCACTCCCGTACGGCCTCCAGGATGATCGGGAAGGAACCGAACTCGCTCGCCACCTGGAGCAGTTGGGAGGCGCGCTGACGCTGCTGCCAGAGCGGGGTGCGCTTGCCGGGGCTGCGGCGCGGCAGGAGGAGGGCGCGCGAGGCGCACTCGCGGAACCTGCCGGCGAAGAGCGCCGAGCCGCCGACCTGGTCGGTGACGATCTGTTCGATCTCGCCCTTGTCGAAGAGCACATCGGTCACGCCGAGCGGGGGCTGGTCCGGGTTCACCGCGAGGCCAGGGGCCTCCTGCGGCTCGTCCCCGAACATGTCAAGGCCCATCAACTCCGCGTCGGGCAGCCGCAGTACCAGGCCGTCGTCGGCGTGCATGACCTGCGCGTCCATGCCGTAGCGCTCCGTCAGCCTGGCGCCGATGGCGAGGGCCCAGGGGGCGTGCACCTGGGCGCCGAAGGGGGAGTGCACGACGATCCGCCAGTCGCCCAGCTCGTCCCGGAAGCGTTCGACGACGATCGTCCTGTCGTCCGGCACATGTCCTGCCGCCTCGCGCTGCTCGTTCAGATAGGCAAGAAGGTTGGAGATCGCCAGCTCGTCCATGCCGGAGGCGGCCAGCCGCCGGGTGGCGTCCTCCGGCGTGAGCGAGCCGATCTCCCGCAGGAAGGCACCCAGGGCGCGGCCCAGCTCCAGCGGTCTGCCGAGCTGGTCGCCCTTCCAGAAGGGGAGCCTGCCCGGCACGCCGGGAGCCGGGGTGACCAGCACTCTGTCCCGGGTGATGTCCTCGATCCGCCACGTGGTGGTGCCCAGCGTGAAGACATCGCCGACCCGCGACTCGTAGACCATCTCCTCGTCCAGTTCCCCGACCCGGCCGCCGCCCTTCTTCGGGTCGGCTCCCGCGAGGAAGACCCCGAACAGGCCGCGGTCCGGGATGGTGCCGCCCGAGGTGACCGCCAGCCGCTGCGCGCCCGGCCTGCCGGTGACCGTGTGTGCGACCCGGTCCCACACCAGCCGGGGGCGCAGTTCCGCGAAGGCGTCCGAGGGGTAGCGCCCGGCGAGCATGTCCAGCACTGAGATGTAGGCGGACTCGGGGAGCGCGGCGAAGGGCGCGGCGCGGCGCACCAGGGCAAGCAGTTCGTCCACGTCCCAGACGTCCACGGCGACCATGGCGACGATCTGCTGTGCCAGCACGTCGAGCGGGTTGGACGGGACGCGGAGCGCCTCGATCGCGCCCTGGCGCATCCGTTCGGTGACGACGGCTGACTGGACGAGGTCTCCCCGGTACTTCGGGAAGACCACACCTGCGGAGACGGCGCCGACCTGGTGGCCCGCGCGGCCCACGCGCTGCAGACCCGAGGCGACCGACGGGGGTGACTCCACCTGGATGACCAGATCGACCGCGCCCATGTCGATGCCCAGCTCCAGGCTGGAGGTGGCGACGACCGCGGGCAGACGCCCCGCCTTGAGGTCCTCCTCGACCAGGGAGCGCTGCTCCTTGGAGACCGAGCCGTGGTGCGCGCGGGCGATCAGCGCCGGGGCGCCGTTGACCGCCCCGGCGTTGCCCATCAGCTCGGCGGGGGAGTGGTCCTCGGGGAGGGGCTCCCCGGTCGCGCGCTCGTACGCGATCTCGTTCAGCCTGTTGCACAACCGCTCGGCCAGGCGGCGCGAGTTGGCGAAGACGATGGTCGAGCGGTGCTCCTGGATGAGGTCGGTGATGCGCTCCTCGACGGACGGCCAGATCGAGGGCTTTCCGCCGCCTCCGGGGCCGCCGCCAGCGCCGCCCGCCGCGTCCTGTGCGGGGGAGCCGCCCAGCTCTCCCATGTCCTCGACCGGCACGACGACCGACAGCGCGAACTCCTTGCCCGAGGGCGGCTGCACGATCTCCGCGTTCCGGCGCGGCGAGAGGAAGCGCGCCACCTCATCGACCGGGCGGACGGTCGCGGACAGGCCGATACGGCGTGCGGGGCGTTCCAGCAGGTGGTCGAGCCGCTCCAGGGACAGCGCGAGATGGGCGCCGCGCTTGGTGCCGGCCACCGCGTGCACCTCGTCGAGGATGACGGTCTCGACTCCGGACAGCGCGTCCCTGGCGCCGGAGGTGAGCATCAGGAAGAGGGACTCGGGAGTGGTGATCAGGATGTCCGGCGGTCGGCGCGCGATCGACCTGCGCTCGGTCGCGGGGGTGTCGCCCGAGCGGATGCCGACCCTGATGTCGGGCTCGGGCAGACCGAGCCGTAGGGACTCCTGCCGGATACCGGTGAGCGGGCTGCGGAGGTTGCGCTCCACGTCCACAGCGAGGGCCTTCAGCGGTGAGACGTACAGAACCCGGCAGCGCTTGAGCGGCTCGGCGGGCGGTGGTGTCGAGGCGAGGCTGTCGAGGGAGGCCAGGAAGGCGGCCAGGGTCTTGCCCGAGCCGGTCGGCGCCACCACCAGCGCGTCCGAGTCCCGGCTCAGCGCACGCCAGGCCCCCTCCTGTGCCGGAGTGGGCTCGCTGAAGGCACCCGTGAACCATGCACGGGTCGCCGGTGAGAAGGCGTCCAGCGCCGGGATCTGACCCATGCCCCCATCGTGCAGCACGGCACTGACAGTGGGCGGTGAGTGCGGCGGGACCTCGCCGTGGGCGGGGCGAGGCGGGGCGCGGCGGAGACAAGGCCGCCCTCGTGCAGCGCGGCACCGAGGTGGGCAGTGAGTGCCGCCTCGCCCCGCGGGGCCTCCGCGGGGCGAGGCGGGGCGGGGACAAGGCCGCGGCCGGGAGGGCAGGGCAGGCGGGGGTGGCAGCGGGACGGGACCGGCGGGTTGGGGTGGGAGCGGGTGGCCCGAGGGGCCGTGGGAGAGGGCAGAACGCAGAATGGGCGCATGGCGACAGGGGAGAGCGCGCGGTATTGGCAGTTTCCGGGGCTGCCGGGGGTGGACCTGCTGAGTGCCCGCTACATTCGCAAGACGTTCGCGCGGCACACGCATGAGACATACGTGATGGCCGCGATATCCGAGGGCGTGGAGGCGTTCCACCACGGCGGCGGCGTGCACTTCGCGGGCCCTGGCGCGCTGGCGCTGATCAACCCCGACACCATGCACACGGGGCACGCGGGAGCGCCCGGCGGCTGGCGTTACGCCGTGCTGTACCCCGATCCGCGGCTCGTCGCGGACATCGCAGCGGAGACCACCACCATCCGGGGCACACCGGGCTTTCCTCTGCCTGTGGTCCACGACCCCGTTTCGGCGCGCTACGTGCACGAGGTCCACCGCGCCGTCGACCAGGGGAACGCACTCGCCGCCGACAGCCTGATGCGGATCGCCGTCGCCAGGCTGCTGCGGCTCCACGGTGGCCCGCTCCCCGAACGGGCCATCAGGACGGCCGGGGCCGGTACCGCCCTGCGAGCACGCGTCCTCCTGGAGGAGCGGATGACCGATCCGCCCACCCTGGAGCAGCTCGCCTCCGAACTGGGCACAGGCCCCTTCGCGCTGCTGCGCGCCTACCGGGAGGTGTTCGGCATGCCGCCGCACGCCTGGCTGACCGATGCGCGCGTCCACAGGGCACGCTCCCTGCTCGACGCCGGTGTGCCGCCCGCCGAGGCCGCCACGGCCGTGGGCTTCACGGACCAGCCGCATCTGACCCGCCACTTCGGCCGTGTCATCGGCGTACCGCCGGGCGCCTACCAGCGTGGACGCGCAAGAACGTACAAGACGGGGTCAGGCACCGACTCCTAGCGTGACGCCCGTGCCACAGCGAAAACACCTCTTGAAGTCACCCGAAGTCCCGAAGGACATAGGCAGCCCGGACGAGGGCGCCACGGTTCACGACACCGGTGCCCCAGCTCACGACACTGGTGCCGCGTCTCGTGGCACTGGTGCCGCGCTCCACGACGACACCGCTACGGAAGGCGGCCGGGACGACCGCGCGGTCATACGGGACGCGCTCGGAGTCGGGATCGCCGTCGGGCTGTCGGGCTTCGCCTTCGGTGTGACCGCCGCAGGGGCGGGGATCAGCGTCGCGCAGGCATGCGCGCTCAGCCTTCTCGTGTTCACGGGAGCCTCGCAGTTCGCGCTCGTCAGCGCGCTGGCGGCGGGCGGCAACCCGCTCACGGCCGCAGCCGGCGCCTTCTTCCTCGGAGCGAGGAACGCCTTCTACGGGCTGCGCCTCTCGTCCCTGCTGCGCCTCCCGCCGGGGACGCGCCTGGCCGCGGCCCACTGGGTCATCGACGAGACGTCAGTCGTCGCCCTCGCCCAGCGCGGCCGGCATGCCGCCCGGCTCGGTTTCACCGTTACGGGAGCGACCCTGTTCGCACTGTGGAACCTCACCACGCTGCTCGGCGCCCTGGGAGCCGAGGCCCTGGGTGACACGGACGCGTGGGGCCTCGACGCGGCCGGTCCCGCCTGCTTCCTCGCGCTGCTCGCGCCCATGCTCCGTACCGGGCCGGAACGGGCCACGGCCGGTCTCGCTGTCCTCCTGGGCCTCGGCCTGCTGCCCGTGCTGCCCCCGGGCGTGCCCGTACTGGTGGCCGCGCTGGCCGCACCCGTCGTCCTACTGGTGCACAGCCGGGCGCTGCCGGGGAAGCCCGGCCGGGGGTACGGGGCGGACGGCGCCGGCGGCGTGGAGGGACCTGGCGGGCCGGACGGTGCGGGCGGCGCGGACGGTACCCGGAAGGCGAACGGTACGGAGAAGACGGAAGCGGACGAGGAGGACGCACGGTGAGTGTGTGGATCGCCATAGGAGTCACGGCGGTTGGCTGCTATCTCGTCAAGCTGCTCGGGCTGTCCGTGCCCGCGGGGCTGCTGGAGCGGCCACTGACCCAACGGCTGGCGGCGCTCGTCCCGGTCGCCCTGCTGGCCGCGCTGACGGCGCAGCAGACCTTCGGGGCCGATACGGCGCTCGTCCTGGACGCCCGGTTGGCGGGGGTGGGCGCCGCGGCGGTGGCCCTGCTGCTGCGTGCGCCCTTCCTCGTGGTCGTCGGCGCCGCCGTACTCGTCACGGCGGGGGCGCGGGCGCTGGGCGGCTAGTGGAGGCCCCTGCCCCGTGCGGGGACCGTTCACCAGGGGCCGCGCTGTCGGCGTCCCGGCCGGGCCGCAGGAACAGCGCGACCACGACACCGGAGACGGCCACGAGCGAGGCCATGAGGAGGTAGGCGTTCTCGTAGCCGGCCGCCGTGGAGGCGCTCGCGTCGACCACGTGGCCCATCGTCAGCGGCGCCAGCACTCCGGCCAGCGCGAAGACACCCGTCAGCGCTCCCAGGGTGACGCCCCGCTGGGACGCCGGAGTGATCCGGGAAACCGCTGTCGAGGCCACGGTCAGGACGATGTCGGTGAGCGCCATGGGTCCCAGCAGCAGCACGACCTTGAGCCACATCAGGTCAGTCAGCGCGAAGCCTGCGGTGGCCAAGGCGGCTACGGCCAGCACCAGACCGTTGTTGACGCCCTCGCTCCAGGCGGGTCGCCGCCGTCCGGCCCCCGAGGCGGCGCGCTTGGCGGCACGCTGCGAGAGCAGGCCGTGGGCGAGCATGGCAAGCCCTTTGGCGAGCGCAGCCGTCATGATGAGGGTGCTGGCGCCGCGCAGGCTCAGACCCCCGACGGCCTCCAAGTAGTCGGCCGACCACGTCAGTCCGGCCGACAGCGTCCAGTAGGCGGCGAAGGCGCCACAGGCGGCGGCGAGCCAGGTGCCCGAGAGCAGCAGCTGCCGGTACGGGACCGGAGCCGGGGCCGTGACCGGAGCGGTCGCGGCGCCGTCGGCCCCGGCCCCGCTCTGCTCCCCGGAGCCGCCTTCCGGGGTACGGGCCCCACCCGTGCGGTGTGCCAACGGCGGCGCGTACGGGCCCTCTCGACCGGTTCTCAGCCAGAGCGCCGCCCAGATCAGCCCGATGCATCCGACGGTCCCGAAGGCGGCACGCCAGCCCCACTGGTCGATCACGAAGCCGAGGGTGGGGGCCGCGATCGCGACGCCCGCCGCGGCACCGAACAGCAGGATGGACGTCGGGAGTGTGCGCTCGGCGCGGGGGAACCACCCGTGCAGATGATGGGTGGCAACCGGCGCTGCGGGTCCCTCGGCGGCGCCGAGGAGTACCCGGGTCACCAGGAGGGTGCCGAAACCCGCGGCGCCGAGCACCATGGGCAGCTGCGCGGCCGACCACAGCAGCGCCATCCCCAGCAGCAGCACCGGCGTACGGACGCGCCGCGTCAGCAGGGATCCGCCGAGCGCGGCGAGGCTGAAGAGCGCGAAGAACGCGGAGGACGCCGTTCCGAACTCGCTCCGTGTCAGCCCGAGCTCTTCCATGATCGGGTTCGCGGCGAGCCCCATCACCGTCTTGTCGGCGAAGTTCACCAGCATGAAGGCGAGCAGCGTCCATGTGGTGCCCCAGCGGGTCACCGCTCGCCCGCTCCCGCCCCGGACCCCGCCTCGCGGGGGTGGCCCGAGGCGCCCGGCCCGCTGTCGGCCTGGCCGTCGTCACCGACCAGGCCGACGCTGATGGCCCCGGCCGCGCGCCGTGCCCCCTCGGCGCCGCGCGTCAGCTCCGTGCCGACGTCGGTGCCCTCGACGACGGCTGCCGCTTCGGCCGCCGCCCAGGAGAAGACACCGCGCGCCATGGTCGAGCTTTCGGCCGCCGCCCGCGCGGTGTAGACATCGGCTCGCACCCGGGCGACACCGGTGTCCCCCGGTGCGGCGAGCGCGGCCGTCTCGGCCAGGTGGCACGCCAGGCGCAGTTCGCCGCGTGCGCACAGCCCTGCGGCCCGTTCGGCGAGCTTGTGGGCGCCGCCCGCCGCTTCGGACAGCTCCCGGGCGAGCGCCGCGTCGGGCGCCGGCTTGAGATGGGCCGGATTCTGGTCGTACCAGCCGCCCCAGAGGCGCCACAGGTTGCGCACCACGAACTCGGGCTCGTCATAGGCGGGATGGAGATACGGCTTGTCCAGAAGCCGCTCGGGGACGCGTACGGCGTGCAGAACCTCATCGAGTCGCCGCCCCTCGTTCATGAGGCTCCGTGTCTGCTCGCACAGGGTCTCCAGCAGCTCCGCGCTGTCGCCCAGTGCCTGCGTGATCCGGTCGGCGCCGACTATGGGTACTCCGTGACCGGGCAGCAGGACCTCGGCGCCGAGCTTCTCCATGGCGCGCAGCGCCCGCGCCCAGTCCTCCGGGTAGCGCTGCACCTTCTGGGGGTTCCCCGCGTTGGGTGCGTTCCAGATGAACAGGTCTCCTGTGCACAGGGTGCGCAGTTCGGGCACCCACACGTAGGTGGCGTCGTCGGTCTCGCCGCGCGCGTGGACGAGTTCGAAGGTCAGCTCGCCGTGCCGCACGGTGTGCGTGGCGCGGTAGGTGGTGTCCGGGTAGCGGTACTCAGTGGGCCAGTTCAGGCCCGGAACACCGAACTGCCGCCTGTTGATCCACGAGTTGTAGCCGGCGGTCGCCCGGTAGCGGTCGAACCTCCCGGGCAGCGCCTCGTGCGCGATCACCTCGGGCCGGGGCCTGCCCAGGCGGTCGGCCTCCTCGTCGAACGGCCCGACTCCGAAGACGTGGTCGACGTGCCCGTGGGTGAAGACGACCGTACGCACGGGCGCGGGCGAGAAGTCCCGTACGGCCGCGTGCAGGGTCTCGGCCGTACGGAAGTCGCCGGTGTCGACCAGCACCAGCCCGTCACCGGTGTCGAAGACCGCGACGTTCGCGAACGCCGGGAAGAACCCGGTGCGTTCGCCGACCGCTGTCAACCTCCGCGCGGTGAATGTGCCGCTGAGGTGGGCGAGAAGGGTGCTCTCGCCGCGCCACACGCGGTCCGCGTACGCGACGTAGTCGGTGGGGCTGTGCTCGGTCATACAGATGGCTCCTGATCTCCATGAGGCGGGACTCCTGGCGCCGCGCTCAGGGCACGGACGGCTTTGAGTGTCCGTCGCACCGCGGGGGCCGGGACATCCGCTCTCGTCACACCGCAGGGCTCTCCGTAATGTGACGCGTCACAAGCGCCTCACGCAGTCAGGGAGGAAGCGTGCACCTGTCCGACGAGGCAAGGGAGCTGGCACTGCGCTGCGAGCCGCAGGTCAACGCGCTCGCGCGGACCATGGCCAGGGACGCGTTCGAGGATCTGCCCGGCTACGCCTCTGTGCCCGGCGACATGAAGGACCTGGAGGTGGCCGCCACTGTCCGGCACGGGCTGCGGCTGTTCATGCGCCGTGTGCGCGACCCGCGCGGCAGGCACGGGGACAACGGGCTCTTCCGCGAACGCGCCGCGCAGCGCGCCGAGGAGGGCCTGCCCCTGCACCTCCTGTTGCGCACCCACTCGCGCGGCGTGCATGTGCTGTGGCAGACGCTGCGCGCGCAGACCAGGGCCGGTGAGGAAGCCGCGCTCGCCGAACTCACCGACCTGCTGCTGCGCGCGCACGAGCACACCGTCTCCGCCGTGGCCGAGACCTACATGGACGAGCGGACCGCTCTGGACGCCGAGAGGACCGAGCACCACAGGTCGCTGTTGAGAGCGGTCCTGGAGGACGCCGCCGGCGCGGAAAGGGGCAGCGCGGCCGAACTCGGCCTCGACGGGCCCTGCCTCGTCCTCGCGCTCTCCGTCCCGCTGAGCGGCGGCGAGGCGGCCGTCGCGGACCGCCGCGTCCTGCGCAGGCTCCAGACCGTGCTGGACCACGCCTTCGGCACCGAGGTGCCCGTCCTGTTCTCCCGCCCCCGCCCGCACGGTGAGGGACGGCCGGAGGGGAGCCCGGCCGCGGAAGCGCTCCCGCATGGTCTGGGCATGGGAAGGGCCGTCGTGCCCGGGGCGCCCGCGCCACCGGACGACCTCATGGAACGCCTGGGCCGCGCCGCCGGTGAGGGGATACGGGTCGCCGCTGCCAGGGCACCCGAGCCGGGAGCCGTCCCCGAGGCGGCGAGTACGGCGGGCGAGGTGCTCCGTGTGGCGCGTGCCTGTGGTCTGCCGCCCGGGCTGCACCGGATCGAGGACGTACTACTGGAGTACCAACTGTCGCGCCCGTCCGCGAGCAGCGAGCCGATCGCACGGCTCCTGGACCCTGCCGGCGACCGGCCGGAACTGATCGAGACGCTGCGCGCACACCTGGAGCAGGGACAGGTGCGCCGGGCCACCGCGCGTCTACTGGGTGTGCACCCGAATACGGTCGACAACAGGATGGCCAGGATCTCCGCCATGACGGGGCTCGATACCGGCACACCGCGCGGGGCGGCGCTCGCGACGGCGGCGCTGTTGCTGCGCGGCTCCGCGCACCCTGTGCACACTGCGCGCTCCGCGGGCTCTGCTCCCGAAGGCGGGCCCTGCTCCGGAAGGCTGGAGCAACCTGACCCGGAAGGCTAGAGGCGGTCGAAAGCCCGCAGGGTGAGCAGTGCTTCCAAGGTCACCAGGGGACGGCCCTCCAGCTCCGTGCCGGGGGCCCACCGGCGCCAGTTGATGTCCCAGCCACCGTCGTCGCGCTGCCGGCGCACCAGGTGGTCGAGGCCCCGCTCCGTCTCGTGGTCGGTGAACCAGCGCCGGGCCAGCGAATCCGGGGTGCGGGCGAAGTCCGTCACGTAGTGGTGTTCACCGGGCGCGTACCCGTCGGGCACAGGGAACTCCTCCTGGTGTTCCGGGTCCGTCACGACCAGACCCTGTTCGCGCACCAGCGTCCCCAGGCGGTCGGCGGTGACCTGCGCACGCGCTCTGTCGGGCACGCCGTCCAGGAAGGCGAGCGCCGCGATCACCTCGTAGGGGTGGGTCTTCTCCAGCGACTCGATGGTGGCCCAGCAGTAGTCCGTGGCACGGAAGAGCCAGGCATGCCACACGCTGTTGCGGTGCAGTGTGCCGACCACAGGGCCGGTCGCCAGCAGGTCGCTCGGCGGAGATTCCACGACGGGGATCCAGGGCGCGGCAGGGTAGCCGCGCAGCGACGGGTGCACGGCAGGCAGAGCGCCGTCGGAGGTGGAGACGGCCGTCAGGTAGCGGCCGATACGTTCCACCCGCTGCCCGGCGCACCGCCCGATGCCGTCCAGTACCCGCACGGCTGCGGCGGTGTGCAGCGGTTGGCTCACCGGACCCCGCAGATCCGGTTCCAGGGCGTGACCGTAGCCACCGTCGACGTTGCGATAGGCGTCCAGGGCCGTTTCCACGGTGCCGGGATCGCCGTCCAGGAAATGGTGCTCGAAGCGCCGCTGCTCCAGCACGCGTGCCGTCAGCCAGATGAAGTGTTCGGCACGGGAGAGAAGAGCCGATCCAGTAGGAGCCATTCCCCGACGGTAGAGCCACGGGGCGGCCCGGTCACTGCCGACGACAGGAGCCAACCCGCAGGGCGGGATACTGGACGCATGCGGTTGACGGTCTTCTGGCAGCGAATGGCGGATCACTTCGGTGAGGCTTACGCCGATTCCTTCGCGCGCGACTACGTGATGTCCGAACTCGGCGGACGGACGGTCCACGGCGCGCTCGAAGCGGGCTGGGAGGCCAAGGACGTGTGGCGTGCCGTCTGCGCTGCCATGGACGTGCCCGCCGACAAGAGGTGAGTCGTTTACCGGGCGCTCTGTCCGGTAGCGCGAAACTTGCCCGGTGGGTGCACCAGAGGACGGCGGTCAGGGCGACGAGCGGCGCGAGGGGCGGGCAGGAGACGCCGGCGACGACGGGAGCGAAGGGCCGGCCGACCACCACCACGGATCCCCTCAGGGGCGATCGCGCGGTCCTGCGCAGGGGCCGGCGCACGGTTCCCCCGGTGAGCGGGAACAGGGCGGACCAGGGGCGGGACACAGCGGGGAGCCGCACGGGCCTGCGAGGCGCAGCCCCGAGCCGGACGGACCCGAGCCGGATGGCGAGGCAACGGATGGCGAAGCGCCGGACGGCGAGGGCTCGGACGGCGAGGGCCCGGACGGCGAGTCGGACGGGCCCGAGAGGAACGGACCTGAGCCGCGCGGGGCGCAACCGCACGCCGAGGGGCCGCGTGCGACGGAGCCGCGCGGGTCTGAACCGTACGAGGCGGAGGCTGCGGCGCGGCTCGGTGGGCGCGGGATGCCCCGCTGGCTTCCCCGTGCGTTCGTGCTCGCACTGGTGCTGCTCGGCGGCTTCCAGATCCTCAGCTGGGCGTTCCATCAGACGCTGGGGCTGCTGCTGAACATCCTGGTCGCGTTCTTCCTCGCACTGGCCATGGAGCCGGCCGTCGATGGCCTGGCCTCGCGCGGGGTGCGGCGCGGGCTGGCCACCGGGCTCGTCTTCCTGGCCCTGCTGGTGGCTGCCGCCGGATTCTTCGCGGCGCTCGGCTCGGTCTTCGCCGACCAGATCACGCGGATCGTCGACAACTTGCCCTCGTATGTCGTCGATGTCGTCAAGTGGGTCAACACGACGTTCCACACCGACCTCGACGTCGACAAGCTCCAGTCGCGCTTCTTCCACTCGGACTGGGTGCGCGGCTATCTCCAAAGCGGCGCGCAGAACGTGTGGGGTATCTCGGCGACGCTGCTGGGAGGGATCTTCCAGCTTCTGACGGTCACTCTGTTCACCTTCTACTTCGCCGCCGAAGGGCCCAGGCTGCGCGTGGCGCTGTGCTCGGTACTGCCGCCCGCTCGCCAGACGGAGGTGCTGCGCGCGTGGGAGATCGCTGTGGCCAAGACCGGTGGCTACATCTACTCGCGGGTGCTGATGGCGCTGGTCTCCGGCATCGCCCACTACGTTTTCCTGCAGCTCCTCGGGGTGCCCTACGCGCCCGCGCTGGCGATCTGGATCGGGGTGATCTCGCAGTTCGTGCCGACCGTCGGCACCTACCTGGCCGGTGCGCTGCCGATGCTGATCGCGTTCACGGTCGATCCCTGGGCGGCGCTGTGGGTGCTGGCCTTCGTGATCGTCTACCAGCAGTTCGAGAACTATGTCCTGCAACCGCGTATCACCGCGAAGACAGTGGACATCCACCCCGCCGTCGCGTTCGGTTCGGTGATCGCGGGGACCTCGCTGATGGGGGTGGTGGGCGCGTTGATCGCGATCCCGGCGACGGCGACGCTCCAGGGATTCCTCGGCGCCTACGTGAAGCGGTACGACGTTCTGGACGAGCGAATCAGCACGGGAACAGCGGGTTCGCGCGATTCGCGCGTATCAGGTGATTCACGGCGTATGCGGGGTCCGCGTTAGAGACGTCGCGGTCGCTCCTGACTGTTGCGCGTTGCGGGTCCACCTCTGTGACCTGCTGTTTCAGGAGTTATCCACAGGAAACCAGGGTGACTTGACGCAAGAATCGAACATCGATTCTTATAGGTGTTCCGGCGAGGTTCGCCCGCTCAGGCCACGGCCGGGGGAGCGCGGGCCCGGACCGATTGTCAGTGGCAGGCGCTAGCGTCGGTTGACGTGAAGCGATCGACTCAAGCAAACAACCGGGTGGCACCCATGGCAGGAACCGACCGTGAGAAGGCGCTCGAAGCCGCTCTCGCGCAAATTGAACGGCAATTCGGCAAGGGCGCCGTGATGCGTATGGGCGATCGGCCGAACGAGCCGATCGAGATCATCCCCACCGGGTCGACCGCCCTCGACGTGGCTCTCGGCGTAGGTGGTCTCCCGCGCGGCAGGGTGGTGGAGATCTACGGCCCCGAGTCCTCCGGCAAGACGACCCTGACTCTGCACGCGGTGGCCAACGCCCAGAAGGCAGGCGGCACGGTCGCCTTCGTGGACGCAGAGCACGCCCTCGACCCCGAGTACGCCAAGCGGCTCGGAGTCGACACGGACGCACTGATCCTCTCCCAGCCGGACAACGGCGAGCAGGCCCTCGAAATCGTGGACATGCTCATCCGTTCCGGCGCCCTGGACCTCATCATCATCGACTCGGTCGCGGCACTTGTGCCCAGGGCCGAGATCGAGGGCGAGATGGGCGACTCCCATGTCGGCCTCCAGGCCCGGCTGATGAGCCAGGCCCTGCGGAAGATCGCCGGTGCGCTCAACCACTCCAAGACCACCGCGATCTTCATCAACCAGCTCCGCGAGAAGGTCGGCGTGATGTTCGGCTCTCCGGAGACCACCACCGGTGGCCGCGCGCTGAAGTTCTACGCCTCGGTGCGGCTCGACATCCGCCGCATCGAGACGTTGAAGGACGGCACCGAGGCCGTCGGCAACCGCACTCGCGTCAAGGTCGTCAAGAACAAGATCGCTCCGCCTTTCAAGCAGGCCGAGTTCGACATCCTCTACGGCATGGGGATCAGCCGCGAAGGCGGGCTGATCGACATGGGCGTGGAGAACGGCTTCATCCGCAAGTCCGGTGCCTGGTACACCTACGAGGGTGACCAGCTCGGTCAGGGCAAGGAGAACTCCCGCAACTTCCTGCGGGACAACCCCGATCTCGCCAATGAGATCGAGAAGAAGATCAAGGAGAAGCTGGGCATCGGCGTAAAGCCGGAGGAACCCGCTGCCGAGCCCGGTGCCGACGCGGCAGGAGGTCCTGAGGCCACGGACGGCACCGCCGACGGGGCGGACGACGCCGCCAAGACTGTTCCCGCACCGGCGGCCAAAACCACCAAGACGGCCAAGACGGCCAAGGCCGCAGCGACCAAGAGCTAGTCCGTGACGCGACGCAGCAACTGGCCGGAGCACTGGGAGAGTCCGGAGCCGTCGAACCCCTCGGGGGAGGACGGCGGCTTCCGGGCCGGCTCGGAGGACAGCGATGGCCCCGCTCCGATGAGGGCCGGGGCGGGGTCATCGCGGCGACGTGCGTCTCGCCGTACGCGGGGGGACGGCGAGGCGCCCGGCGGGGGAGGGCGCAAGGAGGAGGAGCCACGGGATCCGGCGGAGCGAGCGCGTGCGATCTGCCTGCGCCTGCTCACCGGCACCCCCCGTACGCGGCAGCAGCTCGCGGACGCGCTCCGCAAGCGGGAGATTCCGGAGGAGGTCGCCGAGGAAGTGCTCTCCCGCTTCGAGGATGTCGGGCTGATCGATGACACCGCCTTCGCCGACGCCTGGGTGGAGTCCCGGCACCACAGCAAGGGCCTCGCGCGCCGGGCACTCGCGCGTGAACTGCGCACCAAGGGCGTGGACTCGGCCGTGATCGACGAGGCCGTCGGGCAGCTCGACCCGGAACAGGAGGAGGAGACGGCGCGCGTGCTCGTGGAGCGCAAGCTGCGCTCCACCCGTTCCCTCGACCGGGACAAGAGGCTTCGCCGCCTGGCCGGAATGCTGGCCCGCAAGGGCTATTCGGAGGGACTTGCTCTGAGCGTCGTCCGCCGCGCGCTGGAGGAGGAGGGGGAGGACCCGGAGGTGCTGGAGCAGCACCTCCCTGGCATATAGCCGCGCACAGGGTCCAGCAAGCCGCACACGGCCCAGACTTCGGGACCACCCTGGCGGCCAGGACTCTGCAGGCCGAGGACTCCCACAGGCCAGGAAACCCGCAGGCCAGGCCAGGACTCCCGCAGGCTGGAACTAGGGTGCGCCCGTGTCTGTGCCCGTGTCGGCGCGGCCCGGGCCCTGGCCCGTGGTCGGTTCGGGGCGTTGGCCGAGGCTTCTGGGCCGGCGCTGTGGCGGGGAGCCGGTGCCGGGGGAGCCGGGTTCACCACGGACAGCGGAGGAGTCGGGGGAGTCGGGGTGCGGGGGCTCGGCCGCCCGGGCAAGCTCCGCGTCGGTGCCGCCTCGTACCGCGTCGGCGCATGCGCGCAGTTCGGTGGCACGCCCCGCCGGGAGTGCTGCCACCAGGTGACCATCGGCGCGGATGACCAGAACGGTGTGGGCGGCGGCACCCGGGTAGCTCTCTGTGACGAGCAGGGTGGCACGGACGGGCAAGTTGCGGACGGCGTTGGCCAGTTCGGGCATCATGCCGGCCGACAGCCAATGGCGGCTGTCCCATACGCCTGTCCCCGGCGCGACGAGCAGAACCACCAACTCGCCGCCTCCCCCTGTTGCCCGAGTCCCCACCCCGGCTCCGGCCCGCGCCTCAATACCGTCCCCCAGCCCAGGCCCAGCACGGGTCCCGGCCCCGACCTCGGCCCCAACTCCCACGTCGGCTCCAGCCCCAGCCCCAACCCCAACTCCGGCTCGGGTCTCATCTCTGGCCCCAGCGCCGGCCCCGCCTCCGGCGGCGGCTGCACCCTCGACGCCGGCCCCGCGCCCGGTGCCGGGCCCCGCGGCGGTGTCGGGCTCGTCTCCGCCGGCCGGGCCGACAACCGTGCCGCTCATGCCTCCTGGGCCGGCGGCAGCGGTTCCGCGTCCGCTGGCCCCGCTGCCCCCGTCGTAGCCCCTGCCCCCGTCGTAGCCCCTCCCTCCTTCGTAGCCCGGGCCTCCGCTCTCGATGGCGAGTCGGCCCACGCCTCCGGCCGCGCCTCCGCACAGCCAGTCACGGAGCTTCCCCCGCGCCCCGTTCAGAGCGGTCACCCGTACGTCGCGTACGGGGGCACCCGGGGCGGTGCTGACGGGGACGGTTGCCACGGTGCCCCGCGCCGGGGCCAAGGGGGTGCGTGCGTAGGTGGCGGGGGCGCCCAGCAGGCCGCGGCCCAGGTGTCCGTCCGTCAGCAGGCCCAGGTGGGAGCGGGCCCCGCCGCCGGTGAGCAGCGCGCGCAGGCCGCCGGCACGCCGTACGAGGGGGAGGGCCTGGTCGACGGCGCGCAGGCGGTTGGCGACGGCGGCGCGGCGTTCGGCCTCGTAGCTGTCCAGCAGCGTGCCCGCCGCGCGGTCGTGACCGTGGTGCCAGGCGAGGGCGAGCTTCCAGGCGAGGTTGGTCGCGTCGCGCAGCCCTTCGTCGACGGACTGGACGCCCAGCGCGCCCGTCAGATGGGCGGCGTCTCCCGCGAGGAAGACGCGGTCCACGCGCCAGTGCCGTGCGAGGCGTTGGTGTGAGGTATGGACGCCGGTGTCGACGAGTTCGTAGGGCCCGATGCCGATGTTGTCGTCGGCGGTGTGCGCACCGGCGCCGCTGCCGGCGGTACCCGCGGCTCTGCGGACGCTCTGCCTGGGTGTGGCCTGACCCCGGCTGTGCGCCTCCTGCCTGCGCGCGTCCTCGGCCCACGCGGCCAGCGTGTCGCGTACGCGCTCCAACATCTCCTCGGGTGTGACGAGTTCACCGCGCGGAGGCAGCAGCCAGTCCAGGCGCCACAGTCCGCCGGTCAGCGGGCGGGCCGTCACCTCGCCGGGCACACCGCCGGGGTCGCGGTGGAGCAGGGCGGCACCCTCGTTGCCCGGCACCCACGTGCCGTCGTCGCCGTAAGCGCCCTCCTGCCAGGGCAGCCGTACGCGCAGTGCGGCGACAGCGTGCCGTTCGACGGCCGTACGGCCGGGGAAGCGCACGCCCAGTTGCTTGCGGACCGTCGAGCGGGCGCCGTCGCAGCCGACGGCGTAGCTGCCGCGCCACCAGGTGCCGCCCGGACCGCGGGTGTGGGCGGTGACCCCGCGCGCGTCCTGCTCCAGGACGTCGACATGGCTGGCGGTGACGATCTGGGCGAGCGGCTGGGCCGCCAGGGCGGTGCGCAACGCCCGCTCCAGGGCGTGCTGTTCGATGTGGAGGGGCGCGTCGTCCGGTTCCAGGTCGACGCGTTCGACGAGTTGGCGGCGGCGCTGTGCGCTCCAGGAGCGCCAGCGCAGGCCCGGGAGCGCCTGTGGCAGGCACGCGGCGGTGTCGGGCCGCAGAACGCAGGTGCGCGCCGCGCGCGGGGTGGTGCTGCCGTCGGTCGCGTCGAGGACGACGGAGGGGACGGAGCTGCGGGCGAGAGCGAGCGAGAGAGTGAGACCGACAGGTCCCGCGCCCACGATGATCACCGGGTCCACAGCGGGGAGACCTCGCAGCCCTGATGGTGCTGACGGGGGCCGGGGTTCGCAGCTCCTGGAGCCTGGTGCACGATCACGATCGTATGCAACCTACTGCCTGTGCGGGCGTCAAGTGACGACCTGTCTGGGCGTCAGATGACGGCTCCGTCAGGCGTCAGGTAACAGCTTTCCGCCCGCGAGCAGGCGATGAGCAGCCCGAGGACCTGCCGGGGTCCGGCCGGTGACCCGCACGGGCGCCGCGTGACGACGGCGGCGGCCCCCTTCTCAAGGGGCCGCCGCCGTCAGCGCCGTTGTCCTGCGGGCGAGGTCACGCGTGAGCGGCCTCGGCCGGTGGTGTGGCCTTGGCCGGTGTGATGCCGGTCTTCGCACGGCGACCGCGCCGCTCGATCCAGTTGGCCAGGGCCGACAGGAGGAGACAGAGCAGGATGTAGATGCTGCCGATGACGATGACCGTAGGCACGTAGGGATAGTCGCCGTTCACGGTGGTGTTGGACGCGATCAGCCGTGCCGTCTGGAGCAGTTCGGGGAACAGGATGATGTACCCGAGCGAGGTGTCCTTGAGGGTCACCACGAGCTGGCTGATGATCGTCGGCATCATCGCCCGGATGGCCTGCGGCATCAGGATGGTGGCCATGACCTGCGTCTTGCGCATGCCGATCGCGTAGGCCGCCTCTCGCTGCCCCCTGGGCACCGAGTTGATCCCCGCACGCAGCACCTCGGCCTGGACGCACGCGTTGTAGATGCCGAGGCCGAGGACGAGCGCCCACATCGGCTTGATGCTGACGGAGAACGGCAGCAGCGAGTCCAGGATGCCGACCCACAGCGCGAAGATCGTGATCAGCAGCGGGATGGAGCGGAACAGCTCGATGAAGATGCCCGCCGCGCCCCGGACGAGCTTGTGGTCGGACAGTCGCCCGACACAGAGCACGACCGCGAACGCCAGGGAGAGCGCGGCGGCCATCGCGAACACCTTCAGCGTCGCGAAGAGGCCCTCGATGATGTTCTCGCGGATGCCCGAGTAGTTGAAGATGTCCCACTTCGCGCCCTCGAACTCGCCTTTGTCGTAGAGGCGGTAGAGGATCAGCGCCACGATGCCGGCGACCAGCAGCGAGCCGAGGACGGAGTAGATGACGTTCCGGGCGCGGGCTTTGGGCCCCGGTGCGTCGTAGAGCACGCTCGCGCTCATCGGGCGACCTCCATACGGCGCTCCAGCAGCCGGAAGAGGCCACTGATGGTGAAGGTGATGGCCAGGTACCCGAGCGTGATCCAGAGGAAGATCACGAGGATGTTGTAGCCCTCGTTGCTCAGCGTCTTCTGGATGTTGAACAGGTCGACGTTGTTGAAGGCGCCGGCGATGGCGGAGTTCTTCGTCAGTGCGATGAGGAAGCTGCTCAGCGGGGGAAGCGCGGCGCGTGTCGCCTGCGGCAGCACGATCATGCGCAGGATCTGCGTGAACGTCATGCCGATGCTGCGCGCCGCCTCGGCCTGTCCCATCGGCACGGTGTTGATGCCGGACCTGAGGGCCTCGGCGATGTAGGCCGAGGTGTACATCCCGAGGGCGACGACGGCCAGCAGGAAGGAGTTGATCCCCGGGAAGAGGATCTGCGGGACCACGAAGAAGGCCACCAGGAAGAGCAGCGTCAGCGGGGTGTTGCGCAGCAGTGTGACCCAGACCGTGCCGAACAGTCGCAGCGGTGGTACCGGCGAGACCCGGAACCCGGCGATGATCAGGCCGAGCACCAGGGCGAGCAGTGCACTGGTTGCTGTCAGCGACAGGGTTCCGACGAATCCTTCGCGGAACAGCTCCAGATTGTCGAGCAGTACGTCCATAGAGTGTCTCGTCTCCGCTGGCCGGAGTGCGGCGGTGTTGCGGGCAGGGGCATGAGCCCTGCCCGCGCTGACGGGCCGGCAGCACCGTCAGCGCGAGCAGGGATGGAGAAAAGGATCCGGAGAACTACAGGCGCTTACTTCTCCTCAAGGGCCGGCGGCTCCTGGAACTTGGAGCCCGACTTGCCAAGAGTGGCTTCGTACGCCTTCTTGTAGTCGCCGTTGTCCTGGTGCGCCTTGAGCGCGTCGGCGACGGCCTTCTGGAGCGCGTTGTCGCCCTTCTTCAGGCCGACGCCGTAGGGCTCGTCACTGAAGGTCTCGCCGACGACCTGGAGCTTCTTCGGGTTGTCGGCCGCGTAGCCCTTGAGGATCGCGTCGTCGGTGGTGACCGCGTCCACCTGGCCGTCGACGAGCTGCTTGACGCAGTCCGAGTACTTGGCCAGTTCGGTGACCTTGGCGCCGTACTTGGGCTCCTTGATCGTCTGGAGCGGGGTGGAGCCGACGATCGAGCAGACCTTCTTGCCCTTGACCGTGTCGGGCCCTGTGATCGCCTTCTCGTCCTTGCGGACCAGTAGCGACGCACCGGCGTGGTAGTACGGGCCGGCGAAATCGATCTGCTTCTTGCGCTCAGGGTTGATCGTGTAGGTACCGATCATCAGGTCCACGTCGCCCTTGCGGACGGCGGCCTCACGGGCTCCGGAGTCGACCGTTTCGAACTTGATGTCCTTGGCGGCGAAGCCGAGGTCGGCGGCGACCATCTTGGCGATCTCGATGTCGAAACCGGAGTACTTCTTGGTCGCCTGGTCCTGGAAGCCGAGGTAGGGCTGGTCGGCCTTGGCGCCGACGATCAACTTGCCGCGCTTCTGGGCCTTCTTCAGCACCGGCGAGCCGACATCGACGGACTTGGCGACGTCGTACTTCGGCAGGGACTTCTCGTCCGTCTTGCCGCCCTGCTTGTCACCCGCGGAGCCCTCCTTGCCGCCGCAGGCCGCGGTGGCGGCGAGTGCCAGGATCACAGCCGCCGAGGCGGCGGTCTTCTGGAGCTTCATAGTGAACATCCCTTGCTTGAACAGTCGTTGGCCCAGACAGTGGCTGTCGTCGGCGCCCTCGGTCGCGAGACGCGGCCAGAGGCGCGGTCAGTGGTGCAGGATCTTCGAGAGGAAGTCCTTCGCACGGTCGCTGCGCGGGTTGCTGAAGAACTGGTCCGGGGTCGCTTCCTCGACGATCCGGCCGTCGGCCATGAAGACCACACGGTTCGCGGCGGAGCGGGCGAACCCCATCTCGTGGGTGACCACGACCATGGTCATGCCGTCGCGTGCCAACTGCTGCATGACCTCAAGGACCTCGTTGATCATCTCGGGGTCGAGCGCCGAGGTCGGCTCGTCGAAGAGCATCACCTTCGGGTCCATCGCGAGCGCCCGCGCGATGGCGACGCGCTGCTGCTGACCGCCGGAGAGCTGTGCGGGGTACTTGTCGGCCTGGTTGCCGACGCCGACCCGGTCGAGCAGGGCGCGGGCCTTTGTCTCCGCCGCCTGCTTGTCCGTCTTACGGACCTTGACCTGGCCCAGGGTCACGTTCTCCAGCACCGTCTTGTGGGCGAAGAGGTTGAAGGACTGGAAGACCATGCCGACGTCGGCACGTAGCTTCGCCAGCTCCTTGCCCTCCTCGGGCAGCGGCTTGTCATCAATGGTGACGCGTCCGGAGTCCACCGTCTCCAGCCGGTTGATCGTGCGGCACAGCGTGGACTTCCCTGACCCCGAGGGACCAATGACGACGACGACCTCGCCGCGCGCGACGGTCAGTTCGATGTCCTGAAGGACATGCAGCGCACCGAAGTGCTTGTTGACGTTGTCCAGCACGACCAGTTTGTCGGTCGCCGGGCCTGGACCACCGGCGTCCTTGGTCACCGATACTTCGCTCATCGGCGTGTAGCTCCGTCCTCGTCGGTTGCGAGGACCCTAGTGAGCCGCTGCCATCAGCGTCATTACATCTGAGCGGAAATTGAGCATAACGATCTGGCCGCAACCGGGCACACTGGGTAAAGAGGACGGTAGCTCCCGGAATGCCTGCCCCGACTCTGAACGGTCGTTCCCGTGGAACCGCGCAGCCCCTGTAGGACCGCTGCCGGTTCCGCGGGACCCGGCACCCGTTCCCGTGCGTCCCGGGAAGCCGTTTCCGTACGGTCCGGCAGCCGTTCCGCGGTACGGGCGCGGCCGTTCTCGTGAGACAAGGCTGTACCGGCTCTATAACGGATGGCCATGCACGACAGGAAGCCCCTTGACTCACCCGCGCCCATCAGCGTGGATGCACTGTTGGATCCACGCCGGACGAAGGATTGGGCCCTCGCCGGGCGAAGGAGCTGACAGGACCCGACGAGGACGGGGAACCGGAGCGGAGAGGACCGCCTTCGCCGCCGGAGCGCACGCAGAGCTGGAGAGGAGGGCCCGGAGATGAGACTGCTGCTCGTCGAGGACGACGACCACGTCGCAGGAGCGCTCTCCGCGGTCCTGGCCCGCCACGGCTTCGAGGTCACACATGTGCGCAGCGGCGCCGAGGCGCTCCAGGAACTGCTGCCCGCCGAGCCGGGATCGGCCCGCGAGGGCTTCGCCGTCGTGCTGCTCGACCTCGGCCTTCCCGATCAGGACGGCTTCGAGGTGTGCGGGCGCATCAGGCGCACCAGCCAGACGCCCGTGATCATGGTGACGGCCCGCGCGGACGTCCGCTCCCGCATACATGGGCTCAATCTCGGCGCTGACGACTATGTGGTGAAGCCCTACGACATGGGAGAGCTGCTCGCCCGCATCCACGCCGTCAGCCGCCGCACGGCGCCCGAGGAGAGCGCCGGCGGGGAAGAGGGCGGCGACGAGGCGGACAGGGCGCCCTCGGGCGGCACACTGCGGCTCGGGGAGGTGACGATCGAGCTGCTCACCCGGCAGGTCTGTGTGGACGGCGCGGAAGTGCCCCTCACCCGGAAGGAGTTCGACCTCCTGGCGCTGCTGGCGCAGCGGCCCGGTGTCGTCTTCCGCAGGGAACAGATCATCAGCGAGGTCTGGCGCACGAGTTGGGAGGGCACGGGGCGCACCCTTGAGGTGCACGTCGCCTCGCTGCGCTCCAAGCTCCGGCGGCCCGCTCTCATCGAGACCGTGCGGGGTGTGGGATACCGCATGGCCGCACGAGGTGCCTGACTCCGGTCGGGCAGGACCGGAACGAAGCGCGTGCGCACCAGACTCCTCCCCCTCCTCACCCTCCTGCTCGCGGGAGTGCTGCTGGCGCTGGGCTTCCCGCTCGCCGTCAGCCAGGCCCAGGCGGAACAGCAGAACGTCGTGGTCGACAGGATCGACGACACGGCGCGCTTCGCCTCGCTCGCGCAGTTCGTCACCGCGCCCAGCCAGCCCGACGAGCGCCAGGCCACCCTGCAGAACGAACTCGACAGATACCACGACCTCTACGGCATCCGCGCGGGTGTCTTCTACCGCGACGGCCGCGTCATGGCTGCCGCGCCCGGCGGCTGGCGCGTACCCGGCGGAGCGGAGGACGGGGGCGAACACGGCGCGGACGACGGTGGACGCGCCTTCGCCGAGGCCCTGGCCGGACGCCGCAGCCACGACCCGCCCCAGGTGTGGCCCTGGCAGGAGGGGCGGATCGCTGTCGCCTCACCCGTCATCCGTGACGGGGACGTGGCGGCCGTCGTCCTCACCGACTCGCCGACGGGCCAGATGCGGGCCGGCACCCTGCGCGGCTGGCTCGCCATCGCGGCGGGAGAGGCCGCCGCCATGCTGCTCGCCGTCGGCGCCGCGCTGCGGCTGACCGGATGGGTGCTCAAGCCGGTAAGGACGCTGGACCGCGCCACCCATGAGATCGCCACGGGACGGCTCGCCTCCCGTGTCGCCGCCTCCGGGGGGCCGCCCGAACTGCGCAGGCTCGCACACTCCTTCAACGAGATGGCCGGCAACGTCGAGAGCGCCCTCGAACAGCAGCGCGCCTTCGTCGCGGACGCCTCGCACCAGCTGCGCAATCCGCTCTCGGCGCTTCTCCTGCGCATCGAACTGCTCGGCCTTGAGCTGCCCGAGGGCAACGAGGAGATCGCCTCCGTACGCACCGAGGGCAAGCGTCTGGCCCGCGTACTGGACGACCTGCTCGACCTCGCGCTGGCAGAGCACGCCGACGACGCGCACGTCGTGCTGACCGATGTCGCCGAGCTGGCGGCCGAACGGGTCGCCGCGTGGCGGCCCTTCGCCGAACAGAAGGATGTCGCGCTGGTCTCGGCAGGACAGGCGGCTGCGACCGGCTGGGCCGACCCCGTGGCGCTCTCCAGCGCGCTGGACGCCGTGGTCGACAACGCCGTGAAGTTCACGCCTGCCGGGAGCACGGTGACCGTCACGGTGAGCGCCGGGGGAGACCACGTCACCCTGGAGACGGCGGACGGCGGCCCTGGCCTCACCGACGAGGAACTGGAGCGCGTCGGCGACCGCTTCTGGCGCAGCGGTCGCCACCAGAACGTCTCCGGCTCCGGTCTCGGCCTGTCCATCACCCGCGCGCTCCTCGCCGCGGGCGGCGGGGCGCTGACCTTCGAGCACAACGAGCCCGAGGGCCTGCGTGTGCTGATCACCGTGCCGCGGAACGCCCCAGACGCAGGGTGAGGATCTGGAACGGGCGCAGCCAGACCCGCACACCCGCGCCCTCGACGTGGTGGTGCGTGCCGGGCAGGGGCCTTTCCAGCAGGTCCGTCTCCGCGACCGACGCCACAGGGAAGCTCGCGGACAGCAGGGCCGTCGCGCGTCCTCCGTACGACTCGTACAGCCGCACGATCACATCCCCGCTCCGGTCCTCGGCCAGCTTCACCGCCTCGGCAACCACCTGGTCGTCGTCCAGGGTCACCAGCGGCGCGACCGGGCTGCCTTCGCCTGGGACGGAGCGCTCGGGCAGATTGATCCGGTGCCCCTCCCGCACCGCGTCCCCGACGGAGGCGCCGGGCACCAGCCCGTACCGCAGCAGGTGCGTGCCCTGGTCGGTCTCCGGGTCCGGATAGCGGGGAGCGCGCAGCAGGGAGAGCCGCACGGTGGTGGTCTGGCCGCCGTCCTCGCGGATGTCGCGGGTCACGTCGTGCCCGTAGGTCGAGTCGTTGACCAGTGCGGCGCCCCAGCCGGGCTCCTCCACGTGCAGCCAGCGGTGTGCGCAGATCTCGAACTTCGCTGCCTCCCATGAGGTGTTCGTGTGGGTCGGCCGGAACACATGCCCGAACTGGGTCTCGGACGCCGACCTGTCGGCCTTCACATCCAGCGGGAATGCGGCCTTCAGCAGCTTCTCGCTCTCGTGCCAGTCCACCTCCGCCTCGATCTCCAGCGTGGCGCAGCCCGCGCGGAGGGTGAGCCGCTGGTTCACGGTGGACTCGCCGAAGGAGCGCGTGACAAGGACCGTGGCCTGCCGGTCGTCCGGCGCCGAGACCGTCATCTCGTCGGCGTGTGTCAGGTCGGTGACGGTGTGCCGGTAGAACGCGTCGATGTCCCAGGCGTCCCAGTGGTTGGGGAGATCGGGGTGCACCTGGAGGAGGTTGGCAGCGTGCCCGGGCGCCACGGCCTCACGGTCCGCCTCCCTGTCGTAGGCGGAGACCACCAGGCCGCGCCCGTCCACCTCGACCCGCAGCAGACCGTTGTCCAGCGTCCAGCCGCCGCGTGCCCTCTCGGCCACCGTGACCGGCTCGCCCGTACGCTCCGGCTCCGGCACCGCTCCGCCTGCGGGGACGCCGCCACGCGCGTGCGGAGCGCCGTTGAAGACCATCCTGTGGTCGCCGCTTCCCGCGAGCGTGGTCTGGGCGCCGCGGATGATCCCGTCGAGCTCCGCCCGTACGCGCTCGTACGTCTCCCGGGCCTCCCTGTGCACCCAGGCGATGGAGGAGCCCGGCAGGATGTCGTGGAACTGGTGCAGCAGCACGGTCTTCCACAGCCGCTCCAGCGGCCCGTACGGGTAGGCGTAGCCGTCGCTCCGTACCGCAGCCGTCGCCGCCCACAGCTCCGCCTCGCGCAGCAGCGACTCCGAACGCCGGTTGCCCTGCTTGGTCCTGGCCTGCGAGGTGTACGTCCCCCTGTGCAGCTCCAAGTAGAGCTCGCCCGCCCACACCGGCGCCTGCGGATACTCCTCGTGCGCCTTCTCGAAGAACGCGGCCGGCTTCTCCAGCGTCACCCTCGGAGAGCCGTCCAGATCGCGCAGCCGCGCGGCGCGCGCCAGCATCTCGCGGGTCGAACCCCCGCCGCCGTCCCCGTAGCCGAACGGCGCCAGCGAACGTGAGGCCCCGCCCTTCTCGCGGAAGTTGCGCGCCGCGTGCGCCATCTCCTTGCCGCTGAGGCGGGAGTTGTACGTGTCGACGGGCGGGAAGTGTGTGAAGACGCGGGTGCCGTCGATGCCCTCCCACCAGAACGTGTGGTGCGGGAAGGGGTTGGTCCGGCTCCAGGAGATCTTCTGCGTCAGGAACCACGTCGAGCCCGAGAGCTTCACCAGTTGCGGAAGCGCCGCCGTGTAGCCGAAGGAGTCGGGCAGCCACACCTCCTTGGTCTCGATGCCGAACTCCTCCAGGAAGAACCGCTTTCCGTACAGGAACTGCCTGGCCATGGCCTCGCCGCCCACCATGTTGGTGTCCGACTCGACCCACATGCCGCCCACCGGCACGAACTGCCCGTCGCCGACCTTCTTCTTCACCCGTGCGTACACCTCGGGCCTGTGCTCCTTGAGCCACGCGAACTGCTGCGCCTGGGACATGGCGAAGACGAAGTCGGGGTGGTCGTCCATCAGCGCCACCATGTTCGACGCGGTCCGCGCGACCTTGCGCACGGTCTCGCGCAGCGGCCACAGCCACGCCGAGTCGATGTGCGCGTGCCCCGCCGCGCTGATCCGGTGCGCCGAGGCACGTGCGGGGGCCGAGAGCGCCTCTGAGAGCCGCTCTCGCGCCCGTGCGGCGGTGCCGGGTACGTCATGCAGGTCGATCGCGTCCAGGGCCCGCTCGGCGGCACGCAGCAGCTCCCAGCGCCTGGCGTCCTCCTTCGGCAGTTCCCGCATCAGCGAGTCCGCGACATCCAGGTCCTGGACCAGCTCCCACACCTCGGTCTCGAAGACCGTCAGATCCATGCGCGCCAGCCGGTAGAGCGGATGACCGGCCGCCGTGCGCCTGTCGCCCTCGTACGTCGGTGTCTGCGGGGTGTTCAGCACGGGATTGGAAGCCGCCTCGACATACAGCTCGACCTCTTCACCGCCCCTGGCCGAACCGGTCACCCGCACCCAGGAGTTGCGCGGGTGCAGCCCCTTCACGGCCTCGCCGTCCGCCCCGTACACCAGCCCCTCGCACTGGAAGCCGGGCATGTCGCGGTCGAACCCCAGGTCCAGCACCGCCTCGACCGTGCGGCCCGCCCACGCGAGCGGAACACGTCCTGTCACCCGGAACCACGTGGTGCCCCACGCCGGCCCCCACAGGTCACCGGCAGCCGCCGGCACGTACGAAGCCGAGAGCCCTTCGGAGACCGGCACGGGCTCTCCCGGCGCGTCCCAGCGCTCGACGGTCAGCGGCTGCGGCGAGGTGTGGACGGCCGGCCTGACGCGCTCGTCCAGGACGCGGCGCAGCCGGTCTTCGACGGTGCGGCGGTCGTCATGCATGGGGCGGCTCCTCTGAGGGCTCTCGCACGGGCGGGCACACAGAAGTGGATTACCACTCGCGCTCCCCGAGAACCGCTGAGGCGTCCATGAGCGATTCGTCCCGCCGCCGAGACCCCGTGCCGCGGTCGGCCCCACCCCCGGCCGGCCCTCCGGAAGGCCCTCGTCCGTAACGCGGTCCTGCCCGTAACACGGTCCTACAGGTGACGTGCCAGGCTCCGTACGGTGCGCCAGGTCAGGGCTTCACGGAGCGGTAGTAGCGCCGGGCTCCCTCGTGCAGTGGTACCGGATCGGTGTAGATCGCCGTCCTGAGGTCCACCTTCTGCGCCGCGTGCACCTCCCGGCCGATCTGGTCGCGGCTCTTGATGACGGAGCGGGTGACGCCCTCCGTCAGCGCCGCGTCCGTGCGGTCGGTGGTCACCAGGAGGTTGGCGATGGCGAGGGTCTTCACCGACTTGCCGCGCTGCACCGTCGGATACGCGTCGGGCGCCATCACGGCGGCCCGGTAGTAGCGCGTCTCGGGTTCCTGGTCGTGCAGCCGGGGCACCAGGTCGCCCAGCTGCACCAGCTTGATGTCCGTGCGGTCGGCAAGGCGCTCGATGGCGGTCGTCGGCAGGCCGCCCGACCAGAAGAACGCGTCCAGCTTCCCCTTGGCCAGCAGCGCCGGCATCCGGTCGATGCCGGCGCGTACGGGCTCGATGTCGCGGTCCATGTCCAGCCCCGCGGCCTGGAGCAGCCGCCCCGTCACCAGGGAGACACCCGAGCGTTTCTCGCCGACCCCGACCGTGAGCCCCTTCAGGTCCCTGGCGCTGCGTACGGACGAGTTCTTGGGGACGACGAGCTGCATGTAGTCGTCGTAGAGCCGCGCGCATGCCCGGATACGTCCCGCGTTCCGGCCGTCCTGCTCCTGGTAGGCGGCCACGGCGTCGGCGGCCGTGATGGTGAAGTCGGCCTTTCCGGACACCACTTGCTCGATGTTGTGCACCGAGCCCTGGCTGTGCCGCAGCCGCAGATCGACATCCGGCAGGTCCTTGGAGAGCCGTTGCTTGAACAGCTTCCCGTAGCGCTCGTAGACGCCGGTGCGCACCCCGGTGGCGAAGCTGACCTTCCCGCCCGGCGACGGCTCGCTCCCCGGCACCAGCCACCAGGCGAGCAGCCCGCACACCACGGCCGCCGCACCGGCTGCCCACAGGCCATGGCGTACCCGCGGGCCGAGCCCGGCGGGACGGGACCTGGCACCGGCCTCTCCCGGGGGTCCGTCACGGCGCGTACGCAGGCTGGCCATGGACGGGATACTGCCAGTAAGGCCGCTCCGTGGGCAGAGCCGGGGCGCTGACGACCCTCCGCGCACGACGTGTGCGCCCGCCGTCCCCGAACCGGAGGCGCACGCAGGTGCCCGGGACGCCCCCTCGCACGGAATCCGCAACCACGGTCCGGGGTCAGGAGGCACCTCCGCAACGGCCTACCCTTGTCGTATGAGCAGCATCGACCGGGGACAGACAGCGGGCGCCAAGGGAACGTACGAGCTGCGCACCTTCGGGTGCCAGATGAACGTTCACGATTCGGAACGGATGGCGGGCCTGCTGGAGGACGCCGGATACGTACGGGCACCCAAGGACGCCGAGGACGCCGACGTCGTCGTCTTCAACACCTGCGCCGTCCGCGAGAACGCCGACAACCGTCTCTACGGGAACCTCGGACAGCTCGCCCCCAGGAAGGCCGCACGTCCCGGCATGCAGATCGCGGTCGGTGGCTGCCTGGCACAGAAGGACCGCGACACCATCGTGAAGAAGGCCCCCTGGGTCGATGTGGTCTTCGGTACCCACAACGTCGGCAAGCTCCCCGTGCTGCTGGAGCGCGCCCGCGTCCAGGACGAGGCACAGGTCGAGATCGCCGAGTCACTGGAGGCGTTCCCCTCCACGCTGCCCACGCGCCGCGAGAGCGCCTACGCGGCCTGGGTCTCCGTGTCGGTGGGGTGCAACAACACCTGTACGTTCTGCATCGTTCCGCAGCTGCGCGGCAAGGAGAAGGACCGCAGGCCAGGCGACATCCTCGCGGAGATCGAGGCACTGGTCGCCGAGGGCGTCAGCGAGGTCACGCTGCTCGGCCAGAACGTCAACGCCTACGGCTCCGACATGGGCGACCGTGAGGCGTTCAGCAAGCTCCTGCGCGCCTGTGGCCGCATCGAGGGCCTGGAGCGCGTCCGCTTCACCTCGCCGCACCCGCGCGACTTCACCGACGACGTGATCGCCGCCATGGCCGAGACCCCGAACGTGATGCCCCAGCTGCACATGCCGCTGCAGTCGGGCTCCTCCCGCGTCCTGAAGGCGATGCGGCGCTCGTACCGCCAGGAACGCTTCCTGAACATCATCGAGAAGGTCCGCGCCGCCATGCCCGAGGCGGCCCTGTCGACCGACATCATCGTGGGCTTCCCCGGCGAGACCGAGGAGGACTTCGAGGAGACGCTGCACGTCGTACGGGAGGCGCGCTTCTCGCAGGCGTTCACCTTCCAGTACAGCAAGCGCCCGGGGACGCCGGCGGCCGAGATGGACGGGCAGATCCCCAAGGAGATCGTGCAGCGGCGCTACGAGCGGCTCGTGGCACTCCAGGAGGAGATCTCCTGGGAGGAGAACAAGAAGCAGGTAGGCCGCACGCTGGAGTTGATGGTCGCCGAAGGCGAAGGCCGCAAGGACGACGCCACCCACCGCCTGTCCGGCCGCGCGCCCGACAACCGGCTGGTGCACTTCACCAAGCCCGAAGAGGCCGTGCGTCCCGGTGACACGGTCACCGTCGAGATCACCTACGCCGCGCCCCACCACCTGCTCGCCGAGGGCCCCGTCACCTCCGTACGGCGCACCAGCGCCGGTGACGCCTGGGAGCGGCGCACAGCCGCTCCCGAGGCACCACAGGGCCAACAGGGCGTGCTGCTCGGCCTGCCCACGGTCGGCGCCCCCGCACCGCTGCCTGTCGCGTCAGGCGGCTGCGACCTCCGCTGACACCAGCAGGAGCGCCGAGCGCCGCCCGCCTGAACGCCCCCAGGGGCAGACGGAACGCTCCACAGGAACACCAGGCGACGTCGTCCGCCCCGGGCGTCCCGCGATCTCGCACGGCCGGGTGAGTCACGGCCCGGGCAGGGTGGGAAGTGGGACGCCCGACCCTTAAGCTGCGCGCCATGCTTGTCGCCGCCGCCGTATGCCCCTGCCCGCCGCTGCTCGTGCCCGAGGTCGCCAGTGGCGCCGCCCACGAGATGGACCAGGCGCGCGCCGCCTGCTACGACGCCGTCGGCGTCCTCGCAGCCGCGCGTCCCGATCAGCTGTATGTCATCGGCCCCGCCGAACAGCCAGGGCGCGGCCCCCACCCCCAGGGCACCCGCGGATCCTTCCGCGGTTACGGCGTCGACCTGGAGGTGCGCCTCGGCAAGGGCGACGCCTCCCGGCGTGAGCTGCCCCCCTCGCTCGCCGTCGGAGCCTGGCTGCTGGAGCGCACGGACTGGACCGGCTCGCCCGTCGAGGGCCTCGGCATCGGCGAACCGCTCGCGCGGGCACGCTGCGAGGAGACGGGCAAGGAACTGGCGGCTTCCGCCGACCGCGTCGCCCTACTGGTGATGGGCGACGCCAGCAACTGCCGGACCCTCAAGGCGCCCGGGTATTTCGACGAACGGGCCGCCGCCTTCGACGCCGAGGCGGCGCGGGCCCTGGGAGCCGCCGACATCGACGGACTGCTCGCCCTGGACGAGGAGTTGGCGTACGACCTCAAGGCGGCCGGGCGCTCCTCCTGGCAGACCCTCGCGGGCGCAGGCCAGGGCGCGGGTCTCGGCGGGCGGCTGCTGTACGACGACGCCCCGTACGGCGTCGGTTACCTGGTGGCGAGCTGGTCGTAGGCGATCGCCCGGTGCGGCCGGCCGGTCCTGGACATGGCCCCGGTCGGACCGCGCGCCTCGTGGCCGCGGGCGCCCGGCCGCCGGAGCGGGCCCCAGAACGCCTCCGACGGTGCCGGGACGCGCGTGTGGGGGGTGTGCGGACTCCGCACACCCCCCACACGCGGGAGGACCGCTCACAGGGCCGTCAGGAGCCGGAGCCGCTTCCGCCGCTCTTGCCGCCGTCGCCGCCGCTCTTTCCTCCGCCTTCACCGCCCTGGCCCTTGCCCTCGTCGGAGAGCCGCTCGGTCGCGTCCTTGGCCTTCTGCGTACCGGACTTGATCTGGTCGCTGTACTTGCCCTTGGTCTTCGAGTCGGCGACCTTGGCCGCCTTGTCCAGGCCCTGCTGGACCTTGTCGCCGTGCTGGCCCAGCATTCCCTTGACCTTGTCCATGAAGCCCATCGCGGTCACCTTCCTCCACACACACCACCCGGGTCTTCCCCGGCGGTCTACTTACGGACGCTGTCGCCTGTACCGCTGCCGGCGGCCTCCCCGGGGGAGTGCTGCTGGGGGATGCCGACGCCGTCACCAGGCTCGACAGTAGCGGCAGCGGGCTCCGCTTCCGCGCCGGTGACCGGGTCCTGGGACGGGGCCTCGTCCCGTGCAGCCTTGACCGGCCCCTCCCCGGACGCCGTGGCACATGGGCTCCCGTCCTCTGCGTTCCGCTCTCCGGAGTTGCGCTCTTCGGTGTCCCGCTCTCGCGCGTTCCATGTGGCCCCTGCCACCGGAGTGGTGCACCCGGCGGCAGGAGCGGTCGCCTCGGCCGCCGGAGCACCGGTCTCCTCCGGGGGAGTGGCCTCGGCGCTGTCCGCTGTTGACTTGCCGGACGAACGACGGAGAAGCTTCGCAAAAACGCCCATATCTGCTCCAGATCGTACTCGTGTGGGCGAAATCCCGCGCTCGCGGAGCGTCTCATTGCGTCGCCCCGAGGTACCGGTGCGGTAACCGGCTGTCGGAACCTCGCAACGGGCAACGACTCCGTAAGCGGAGCGTCACGTAGCTCGTTCGAGAAGGTGACGGGAGGTTTGCGACACTTACGCAGTGAACGCCGCAGATTCAACTCCGCATCCCGCTCGCACTCCGTCGCAGCTCCCGCCGGTCGTGGCCGTTGTGGGCCCCACCGCGGCAGGCAAGTCCGACCTGGGCGTCCACCTCGCCCGCGAGCTGGGCGGTGAAGTCGTCAACGCGGACTCGATGCAGCTGTACCGGGGCATGGACATCGGCACGGCCAAGCTCACCGTCGAGGAGCGCCAGGGCGTGCCGCACCATCTGCTCGACATCTGGGACGTCACCGTCGCGGCGAGCGTCGCCGAGTACCAGAGGCTCGCCCGCGCCGAGATCGACAGGCTGCGCGCGGAAGGCCGCGTCCCCGTCCTGGTGGGCGGCTCGGGGCTGTACGTGCGCGGCGCGCTGGACGCCATGGAGTTCCCGGGCACGGATCCCGCCGTGCGCGCCCGGCTGGAGGCCGAGCTGGCCGAGCAGGGGCCCGGTCAGCTGCACGCGCGACTGGCCGGCGCCGACCCCGACGCGGGGCGCGCGATTCTGCCCAGCAACGGCCGTCGCATCGTGCGGGCCCTGGAGGTCATCGAGATCACCGGGCGGCCCTTCACGGCGAACCTCCCGGGGCACGAGTCCGTCTACGACACCGTCCAGATCGGCGTCGATGTCACCCGCGCGGAACTCGACGCGCGTATCGCCACGCGCGTCGACCGCATGTGGGAGGCGGGACTGGTCGACGAGGTGCGCGCGCTGGAGGCGGAAGGGCTCCGAGAGGGGCGCACCGCCTCCCGCGCTCTCGGCTACCAGCAGGTGCTCGCCTCGCTCGCGGGCGAGTGCACGGACGAGGCCGCGCGGGCCGAGACCGTACGTGCGACGAAGCGCTTCGCGCGCCGCCAGGACTCGTGGTTCCGCCGGGATCCGCGCGTGCGGTGGCTCAGTGGAGCGGCGGCGGACCGCGCGGAACTCCCCGGACGCGCAATGGCGTTGCTCACGGGTGCGGTCACAGCCTGATCACGCAATGGCATCGGGAAGCGCCGCAGGCCGATTCCGTTACGTGCGGCGTGCCATCATCGACCATCGTTCGGAGCCGTGAAGCCGGAGTTGGGAGGGCATGTGGCGATGGAGGCCGGCCCTCGTGACAACGAAGAGACACCGGTGAACGATGTGCGCCGTGTGCAGGACCCGACAGAGGAGCCCGCCGTGGACCCCTCGGCCGCCCGGGACCATGACGGGTCCCCGGCCGACGCAGCCGAACCTCCCGTGGAGCCGCAGGAGCTGCGCCCCCAGCGGAAGCTGAGACTGTGGCAGCTCGCACCCATCGTGGTACTGGGCGCACTGGGTTCGCTGATGTTCGCCTTTCCGCTCGCCTTCGAGCCGGGCGGCAGCTCAGGCGCCGTCGTCTCCATGCTCGGCCTGCTGCTGTGCGGCTGCGCCGCCGGGTGGGGTGTCATGGCAGCGCGCCGGGTGGGGCACACCTGGCCCGGGCTCCCGGCCCGGGGCTCGGGCGGGCGACCCGACTGGCGTGTGGTCCTCGTGTACGCGGTGCTGGTGGCCACTGTCGTGGTCCTCGCCGTCTGGCGCGTCGACCGGCTTCGTTGAGTGATGCACGTGTCCCGTACGATCGAGAACGTGACCAGT
The DNA here is from genome assembly GCF_028657195.3 of Streptomyces iconiensis. Classification (GTDB taxonomy): domain Bacteria; phylum Actinomycetota; class Actinomycetes; order Streptomycetales; family Streptomycetaceae; genus Streptomyces; species Streptomyces iconiensis. The sequence goes on along the minus strand of NZ_JANCPR020000002.1, from coordinate 292,458 downwards.
GCGCAGGACGTGCCGTTCCAGTTCCTCAAGGGCCACGGTACGGAGAACGACTTCGTGATCATCCCCGATCCGGAAGGCGGACTTGAGCTGTCCGCGCCGGAGGTGGCCCGCCTGTGCGACCGGAGGGCGGGTATCGGCGCCGACGGAGTGCTACGTGTCGTGCGTTCCGCCGCGCACCCCGACGCCAGGGCCATGGCCGGTGACGCGGAGTGGTTCATGGACTACCGCAACGGCGACGGCTCCGTCGCGGAGATGTGCGGCAACGGGGCCCGGGTCTTCGCACGCTACTTGCAGCGCGCCGGTCTCGTTCAGCCCGGTGACCTCACCTTCGCGACCCGCGCGGGAGTGCGCAGGGCCCACATCGCCAAGGACGAGGGTGACATCACCGTCGCGATGGGCAGGGCGGGACTTCCCCAGGGTGCCGATGGCGAGGTCACGGTACGTGCGGCGGGCCGGAGCTGGCCCGCGCGCAAGGTGAGCATGGGCAATCCGCACGCCGTCGCCTTCGTCGGCGATCTCGCCGATGCCGGACCGCTGCTGGACGCCCCTGAGACCGCGCCGGCCTCCGCCTACCCGGAGGGCGTGAACGTCGAGTTCGTCGTCGACCGGGGCCCCCGGCACGTCGCGCTGCGCGTGCACGAGCGCGGCTCGGGAGAGACCCGCTCGTGCGGTACCGGCGCCTGCGCCGTGATGGTCGCGGCTGCGCGCAGGGACGGTGCCGATCCCCAGAAGGACGGCGTCCCCGTGACCTACACCGTGGATGTGCCCGGTGGACGACTGGTCATCACTGAACGGACCGACGGCGAGATCGAGATGACCGGCCCGGCCGTCATCGTCGCCGAAGGCAGAATCGATTCCATCCCGCTTCCGTAAGGGCCCGGGCGTAAACGTCGCACGATGGGGTGATCCCGCTCACGGTGGGCAATACCCGGTCAGCGGTGCGTGATGGGGTCTGTAGCATCGCATCCCCGGCCCGGGGGCGCGGCAGAGCGGGAGGTGCCCATGAGCGCGGTGCGCAATCTGCGGAAGCTCAGCAGGGCCGCCGTGCTGGGCGGAACGTCCAGGGGCTCCCTGCCGGATGCCATCGAACACGTGGCCAAGGTGCACAGGGCTCTCCACCCGGGAGCCGACCTCCGTGCTCTGCGCAGGGCCTATGTGCTCGCGGAGTCCTCGCACAGGGGGCAGACGCGCAAGAGCGGTGAGCCGTACATCACCCATCCCCTCGCCGTCACGCTCCTGCTCGCGCAACTCGGCGCCGAGACCACCACTCTCACCGCTTCTTTGCTGCACGACACCGTCGAGGACACCGAGGTGACGCTCGACCAGGTGCGCGAGGAGTTCGGCGACGAGGTCTGCTATCTGGTCGACGGCGTCACGAAGTTGGAGAAGGTCGACTACGGAACGGCGGCCGAGCCGGAGACCTTCCGCAAGATGCTCGTCGCCACCGGCAACGATGTCCGCGTCATGTCGATCAAGCTCGCCGACCGGCTGCACAACATGCGCACCCTGGGCGTGATGCGCCCCGAGAAGCAGGAACGCATCGCCAAGGTCACCAGGGACGTGCTCATTCCGCTCGCCGAACGCCTCGGCGTCCAGGCGCTCAAGAGCGAGCTGGAAGACCTGGTCTTCGCGATCCTGCACCCCGAGGAGCACGCCAGGACACGGGAGTTGGTCCGCGAACACACCGAACGCCTCGACCCGCTCACCGGCGTGGCGGCGCAGGCACGTCGGCTGCTCCGCGAGGCCGGGATCAACGCACAGGTCCTCATCCGCCCCCGGCACACCGTCTCCGTGCACCGGCTGTGGCTCAAACGCGGTGAGCTGGGCCCCTGCGACTTCGGCCGACTGCTGATCCTCGTCGGTGAGGACGCCGACTGCTACGCCGTGCTCGGCGAGCTGCACACCTGCTTCACGCCGGTGATCACGGAGTTCAAGGACTTCATCGCGTCGCCCAAGTTCAACCTCTACCAGTCACTGCACACCGCCATCGCCGACGACAGCGGGCGCGTGGCCGAGGTTCTCGTGCGTACCCGCCGTATGCACCGCGTCGCCGAGGCGGGCGTGATCGCGCTCGGCGATCCGCACGCGGCGGCGGAGGGCGGACAGGAGACAGCGGAGGAGAACCCGGGGGAGCGGGCCGACCCGACAAGGCCCGGCTGGCTCTCGCGGCTCCTGGAGTGGCAGAGCCACGCGCCCGACCCGAACACCTTCTGGACGGAACTGCGCGACGAGCTGGCCCAGGACCGGGAGATCACCGTCTACTGCGCTGCGCCGGGCGCCGAGGCACCGGGTGGCGGCGCGCTCCCGCTGCCCGCCGGTGCCACCTGCGTCGACACCGCCTACGCCCGGCTGGGAGAGGCAGGCCACCGATGTATCGGGGCGCGCGTCAACGGCCGCCTGACCGCGCTCAGCACGGTTCTGCGGGACGGTGACGCCGTGCAGCTCTTCCTGGAGCCTGCCAACGGCAGCCCCTCAGGTCCGTCCCCGGAGTGGCTCGACCACGTACGGACACCGGCCGCGCGCATCGCCATCCGGCAGTGGCTCTCCGCACATGCCCAGGCCACGGCGGAGAACGACACCGGCAGCGCGGACGGAACACTCGCAGGGACGCATGACGCGGACACGCCCGGCCCTGACGATGCCGTCGAGGAGCTGAGCGACCAGCCGACCGAGAGCACCCCCGTCGTCCCGGGCCGGCCGGACACCCCCGTACGGCTCGCACGCTGCTGCACCCCTGTGCCGTCCGACGCGGTCATCGGGTTCCCCGTGCGCGGTGGCGCCGTCACCGTCCACCGCGACACCTGCCGGGCCGTCGCGCGCATGTTGTCCGCCGGGCGCCCCACGCTTCCGGTGCGCTGGGAACAGGGCGCGGCCGGATGCCGGGTCACGCTGCGGGCCGAGGCGTTCGGCCGGGCGCATCTGCTGGCCGACCTCACCGAGACCATCGCGGCCGAGGGCGCCGCCGTGGTCTCCGCCGATGTCGAACCCCCGCGCGAGCAGCGCGTGCGCCACACATACACGCTCCAACTCCCCGACGCCAAAGGGCTTCCCGCGCTGATGCGCGCCATGCGGCGGGTCCCTGGCGTCTACGACGTGACCCGCGCGGTACACGATCTGACCACGGGCTGAGCCCGGCCGCGGACCCCGGCTGCTGAGCCCGGCTCCAGGCTCCGGCTCATGAACCCCGGCTCGCAGCCGCCGCGGCACCGCTCTCGGGCCGCCGCACCACCGGTCGCCGAACGTGCGCCGCGAACTCGTTCGGGTGGACACGCCCGTGCTACGCCTGGCGGGGCTCCGGGCGCTGGTAGCGATGGTGTATGCCCCTCACACGCTCACGCGCTGGATTCCATCGCCGCTGCGCCGTCGCGGGAACGGTCACCGCCGCCGTCCTCACCCTCGTCGCCGCCGCCCTTCCCGCCCCCGAGCCCGCAGGCATCGGCGACCGTCTGTTCCCCCAGCTCGGCAACCCGGGCTACGACGTGCGCGCGTACGACATCGCATTCCGCTACAGCGGGGACAACAGCAAGCCGCTGAGCGCCCGTACGAAGATCGACGCCACGGTCACCGGGGACGGGATGGACCGCTTCAACCTCGACTTCGCGGGCGGCGAGGTGCGCTCCGTGCGGGTCAACGGCCTTCCGGCACGCCACGCGCGCGCGGGCGAGGATCTCGTGATCACCCCGGCCGCTCCGCTGCGGCGCGGCACACCACTACGCGTCGACGTACGGCACACCAGTAGCCCTTCGACCCCGAACGGAGGGTGGCTGCGCACCACGGACGGTCTGGCCATGGCCAACCAGGCCGACGCGGCGCACCGGGTCTTCCCCTCCAACGACCACCCCTCCGACAAGGCGATGTTCACCTTCCACGTCACCGCTCCCCGCGCCGTCACGGTGGTCGCCGGCGGGCTGCCGGCCGGCAGGACGCGAGCCGGGGACAACACGGTCTGGACGTACCGTCACATGCACCCCATGGCGACCGAGCTGGCGCAGGTCTCCATCGGCCGCTCGGCCGTGGTGCGCTCCCAGGGGCCGCACGGTCTGCCGCTGCGCCATGTAGTGCCCGTCGCGCAGCGCAAGGCCCTCGCACCCTGGCTGGACAGGACGAAGGAACAGATCGCATGGATGGAACGGCACGCGGGGCGCTATCCGTTCGAGAACTACGGGATCCTCGCGGCCGACGCGCAGACCGGTTTCGAGCTGGAGACCCAGACGCTGTCGCTCTTCGAACGGGAGCTGCTGACGTCGCGCTCGTACCCGTCCTGGTACAAGCAGTCACTGATGGTGCACGAACTGGCACACCAGTGGTTCGGCAACAGCGTCACTCCGCGCAGGTGGGGCGACCTGTGGCTGAACGAGGGCCATGCCACGTGGTACGAGTGGAGCTACGGCGCCGAACGGGGCGGCCCGGCCGTGGAGCGCAGGGCCCGAGAGGCGTACCGCCAGTCGGACACGCTGCGCAAGCGGTTCGGCCCACCCGCCGCGCTCAAGCCCTCGAAGGAGGGCGGCAAGACGGAGCTGTTCACCAGCATGGTCTACGACGGTTCCGCGATCGTGCTCTACGCGCTGCGCGAGAGGATCGGGGCCGAGGCGTTCGCCCGCCTCCAGCGCGAGTGGATCGCCCGGCACCGCGACGGCAACGCCTCGGCCTCGGACTTCATGGCTCTGGCCGGCGAGGTGTCCGGACAGGACCAGACCGCTTTCCTGAAGAAGTGGCTCTACGGAGAGCGCACTCCGCCCATGCCGGGCCACCCCGACTGGCGCACGCGCTGAACAGCTTCGCCGCCCCGCCTCGTGCCGGTGCTCACACCCGCCCGCTCCCGTGCAAATACGGGTGACGGCGGGGCGCCCCCGTGCGACCATCACTGTGGTCGCGGGGCCTCCACAGGGCCGCGGGGCCGTGGAAGAACGCCGGTGGGGGGAATCTTCCCCGCCGCATGGGCGTTCTCTGAGTACGCAAGCATTCCTCGACCTTAAGGATCCACTTGACCCTCTCCTCTTCCCTTCCACAGAACGGCCAGCGCATCGCCCAGACGAACCGCCGAGCCGACGCCCTGATGGAAGAGGACGTCGCTCTGAGTCACGTCCTCGACGAGGATCGTGATGGTGATCAGCTCGACCGCTCGGAGCGGGCGGCGCTGCGGCGAGTGGCCGGTCTCTCCACCGAGCTGGAGGACGTCACAGAGGTCGAGTACCGGCAGCTGCGCCTGGAGCGCGTGGTGCTGGTCGGCGTCTGGACCTCAGGTACAGCGGTCGACGCCGACAACTCGCTCGCCGAACTCGCCGCACTCGCGGAGACGGCCGGTGCCCAGGTGCTCGACGGTGTCATCCAGCGCCGCGACAAGCCGGACGCCGCGACGTACATCGGTTCGGGCAAGGCCGCCGAGCTGCGGGATCTCGTCATGGAGACCGGCGCTGACACGGTGGTGTGTGACGGCGAGCTGACCCCGGGCCAGCTCATCCACCTCGAAGATGTCGTCAAGGTCAAGGTCGTTGACCGTACGGCGCTGATCCTGGACATCTTCGCGCAGCACGCCAAGTCCCGTGAGGGCAAGGCGCAGGTGGCGCTGGCACAGATGAACTACATGCTGCCCAGGCTGCGTGGCTGGGGTCAGTCGCTCTCCCGTCAGATGGGTGGCGGCGGCTCCGGCGGTGGCTCCGGTTCCGCCGGTGGCGGCATGGCCACGCGTGGCCCCGGTGAGACCAAGATCGAGACCGACCGCCGGCGCATTCGCGAGAAGATGGCGAAGATGCGCCGCGAGATCGCGGAGATGAAGACCGGGCGTGATGTCCAGCGCCAGGACCGCAAGCGTCACAAGGTGCCTTCGGTCGCCATCGCCGGATACACCAACGCGGGCAAGTCCTCGCTCCTCAACCGGCTCACGGGCGCGGGCGTCCTGGTGGAGAACTCGCTGTTCGCCACCCTCGACCCGACCGTGCGCAAGGCGGAGACGCCGAGCGGCAGGGCGTACACGCTGGCGGACACCGTCGGCTTCGTACGCCACCTTCCGCACCACCTCGTGGAGGCGTTCCGCTCCACCATGGAGGAGGTCGGTGACGCCGATCTCATCCTGCACGTGGTGGACGGCGCGCATCCCGCTCCCGAGGAGCAGCTCGCCTCCGTACGCGAGGTGATCAGGGACGTGGGCGCGACCCACGTGCCGGAGATCGTGGTGGTCAACAAGGCGGACGCCGCCGACCCCCTCGTGCTCCAGAGGCTCCTGCGCACCGAGAAGCACGCGCTGCTCGTCTCGGCCCGTACCGGCCAGGGCGTCGACGACCTGCGCGAGCTGATCGACGTCGAACTGCCGCACCCCTCCGTCGAGCTGGAGGTCCTGCTGCCCTACACCGAGGGCAAGCTGGTCTCTCTCGTGTACAACAACGGCGAGGTGGTCTCCGAGGAGCACACCGACCAGGGCACCCTGCTCAAGGTGCGGGTGCACGAGGAACTGGCCTCGGAGCTGCGGAAGTTCCAGCCGGTGGCCTGAGCCCGGCGAGGCCGCGGCCTCGCATGCCGGGCAAGCGAACGCCACGGAGGCCCGCTCCCCTTCCGAGGGGAGCGGGCCTCCGTCTGTGCGCGCCCGCGTGCGGACGGGACCGGTTCAGTCCCTGCCGGCGAACTTCTTGCTGATGGCGTCATAGACACCCTTGGCCGTCGGGCCCAGCCTGGGCCCCGCGAGCCAGGTCGCGGGCTGCGGGCCGATCGAGTTGACCGACACCAGCTCCGCCTTGCCGGACGTGCCGTTGACCAACCAGCCACCACCGGACGACCCGCCGGTCATCGTGCAGCCGATGCGGTACAGCGCGGGTTGTGACGGGTCGATCGTGAGATTCCCCGGCCTGTCGGAGCACCGGAACATCTTCGCGCCGTCGAAAGGCGGAGCCGCGGGGTAACCGAAGGAGCTGACGCCCCGGATACGGGAGGCCGCAGGCGTCTTGAAGTTGACCTTCAGCGCGTTGCCGACCGTCTCCTCCAGCGACTTGGCGTTCTTGTTCACGGACTCGACCCGGAGCACCGCGAAGTCCTGCTGGGAGCCGCCGCCACCGGACTTGGCCCCCTTCTTGATCCAGTAGTCGGTGGTCTGGGCCCACTTGACCCACCACTGTCCGTACGGTGCGAGGTCCTGCGCGCTCGCGTTCTCCAGCGCGGACCGCGAGAGGCCCTTGTCGTTGTAGGACGGGATGAACGAGATGTTCCGGAGCCAGCCGCCGCTCTTGCCCGAGTGCACGCAGTGTCCGGCCGTGGCCACGAGGTTGGACTTGCCTGGATTGCGCGGGTCCTGCACGACGGTGCCGGAGCAGACCATCGGGCCCTCGGGAGTGTCCATGAGGACCTTCCCGACGGGCGCCGCGTTCGTGGAGTAGGGCGTCGGCACGTCCTGGGCCTTGACCGGACGCGGCTCGGACTCGCCGGCCCCGGAGCCGGAGGCGCTCTTGATGTCGGCGGGGACCTGCTTCTCGTTGTCCTCGGCCTTCTTCAGGCGTTCGGGATTCCAGTGGCCCTTGATGTACGGATTGACGAAGTCTGCGGCATCACGCAGCCATTGGTCCTGCTTCCAGTTCTTCCAGGCGCCGCCGCGCCACTTGTCGAGGTCCTCCAGTGAGGTGGGCAGATCCTCCGGAAGCTTGTCCGGAATGCCCAACCGCTCCTTGTCCCGCTCGCCACTCTTCTCGCCGTCGTCCTTCGCCGCTTCCGAGGTCGCGGGCTTGGCGGCGTCACGCTTGCCGTCGTCGTCGCCGTCCGAGCCGCAGGCCGTCGCGGAGACCGTCAGGGCCGCCACGGCGGCGGCCAGCGCGAGAACCGGACGTCTGTGCCCGCGTCCGCGTATGAGAGACATGGATCGAACTCCCCCAGATAATCGGCGCACCCGCGCACGTCCAGCTCGTGCGCGGGTGCTGTTGTGTCATGTGCTGTTCGGTTGCCGCGTGCCGTGTGACGGCCCGCGCGGGGCTCAGCTCTGCTTGCTGACCGCGTCGAAGACGCCCTTGGCTTCCTTGCCGAGGCGTGCCCCGGCCAGCCAGTCGGCCGTGACCGGACCGATGGACGTCACCGAAAGGAGCCGCTTGCCCGAGGAGTCGAGCCAGGGGCCGCCGGACGCGCCGGCCGTCATGGTGCAGCCGATCCGGTACATCGTGGGCTGCTGCGGGTCGAGGGTGAGCCGGCCGGGCTTGTCGGCGCACTGGTACATCTTGGAGCCGTCGAAGGGCGGGGCCGCCGGGTAGCCGTTGGCCGTGAGGCTCGACAGGGACTTGACGCGCGGCGTGTTGAAGCTGACCTGGACGGCGCCGCCGACCTTCTGCTCCAGCGAGGCGCTGCTGCTCTTGTCCTCCGGCTGCACCTGGATCACGGCGAAGTCCTGCTGCGCGCCCTTGCCGCCCTTGTCGGCACCGGTGTTGATCCAGTGGTCGGTGGTACGCGCGTGCTTGGCCCACCAGATGCCGTCCGGGGCCACGTCGGCCTTCGGGGCGCTCTCCAGCTGAGCGTTGGGCAGGCCCTTGGGGTTGTAGTCCGGCACGAAGACCACGTTGCGGAACCAGCCCTTGCCCTTGCCGCCGTGCACGCAGTGTCCTGCGGTGGCCACGAGGTTGGACCTGCCCGGGTTGTTCGGGTCCTTGACGACGGCGCCGGAGCAGACCATCGCGCCCTTCGGGGTGTCCATGAACACCTTGCCGACGGGCAGGTCGTCCTGGTTGTACGGCGTCTTCACCGGGGTCGCCTTGACGGGGTCGGGCTGCGCGTCCGTGACGCCCTCGTCCTCGCCTGTGCCGTTGTCGCCGCCGCTCTCGCTGTCGTCGATGTCGGAGTCGTCGACCTCGCGGTCGTTGCCGTCCGCGTCCTTCATGCGGTCCGGGTCCCACAGGTCCTTGATGATCGGGTTGAAGAACTCCTTGGCCTCACTCAGCCACTTCTCCCGGTCCCAGTTCTTCCACTCGCCGCTCTTCCACTTGTCGAGGTCTTCAAGGGAGGTCGGCAGATCAGAGGGAAGGTCCTTGGGCAGACCCAGGTCCTCCTTGACGTCCTTGCCCGCTTCCTGTCCTTCCGAGACCGAAGTGCTGGGCTTGTCGTCCGCCTCGTCGTCCCCGGGACCGCAGGCGGTCGCGGTCACCGTCAACGCGGCGACGACCGCTGCCGCGGCCAGCACCGAACGGCGCCGCGCGGACCTGGCTATCGATGGCATGGCTGAACTCCCCCTGAAGTGGATCGCCTGTGGATTTGTCATGCACCTCGCCGGGAGGGGCGGCCCCCACTATGCCCGGTGGGGTGGGGGACGGGCACACCCGGGTCTCTGGTTCCCCCGCGCGCGGCGCCGGCGTCTCCCCGGCCCGAAAGTGATCCCCAACAAGCCCGTGATCCGTGGCCGTTCGCTTCGTTGGTACGTACGGGGGACAGTGGCTCGCTACTCAGCGCGCCGAGTCGACACCATCGGAGGAGACCTCAGTGAACGCGCGCTCCGGAGCCGAAGACGTCCCGAAGGGCCCGGTCCGTCAACGCCTCGCCCGGCTGATCGACCCAGCCGTGCCCCGGCAGTCCCGGCGCACGGGGCGCCACGAGGAACTGACCGCGGCGGCGGGGTTCGGACACGGCCCTGGACACCCGTGGGCCGAAGCGCCGTACGTACCTCCTGGGGGTGCCGACCTCGATGCCCCCGACCTCGATGCCCCCGATCCGGACGGCCCCGCCGCGCACCAAGGCACGCGGAATGCGACGTTCCCGCCCGGCGCGTACGGCGACACCGCTCCCGCCTCCCCGGACGCTCTGTCACGGCTTGCACCGCCACCGGCGAGCGGGGAGCCGTACGTACCACCACCGGCGAGCGGGGAGCCCTACGTACCACCACCGGCGAGCGCCGAGCCGTACGCCCCGCCCGCAGGTGGCGCGGAACGCGCCGGCACGGTCGGCACAGGCAGCGGCCACATCGGCACCGACCGTGCTGACCGCGACCCGGGCAGTGACCTCCCGAGCAGCGCTCACACGAGTAACGACCGCCCTGGTAGTGAGCGTTCGGGAAGTGGCGGCCCCAGTGGTGCGCACTCGGGCAGCGGCCACTCACCTGGTGACCGCGCGGAGAGCGCCCCCCGTAGTGAGCCTTCGGATACCGGCCTCGCGCCTACCGACCCCCTGGAGCACCCCGACCCCGTGGTCGCAGCCGACGCGGCGGCGCTGGAGAACCTGTTGCGCTGCTGGGTGCGCGAGACCGGGCTGGGCCGGCCCGTCGACGGTGTCCTGCGCGTGCCGCTCGCGGCGACGGGGGCCACCCTCCACGTTCCCGTGCGCCACTGGTCCGCCGTCGGCTGCCACCGCTTCGACCCGCCCACGCTCGACACCGCACCCGAGGAGGCACCGCCTCTGGAAGCCGTGGCGCTCGCGGCGCTCATCGGACGCGAGGCCGCGCACGGAGCGCGGTCCCCGCGCGCGGGCACGCGCGGAGCCCCGCCCGAGAGCGCCGCGCTCGTCGGCCGGGTCGCCGACTCCCTCCAGCGCACCGCGCACTTCCTCGCGGAGCGCCGTGCCCGGCCCCGGCCGGGCGCCGGAACAGGGCCGTTCCTGGACGGCGAGCAGGCCCTCTTGTTCGGGCACCCGCTGCACCCCACGCCCAAGAGCCGCGAGGGCCTTTCCGAGGCGGAGAACCGCGTCTACGCGCCGGAGCTGCGAGGCTCCTTCCCGGTGCACTGGATGGCGGCCGACGAGAGCGTCTTGGCGGGCGACTCGGCCTGGACCGACCGGGGCAAGCCCGTGGCGGCGGCCGACCTCTCCGCGCGCCTGGCCGGGCGGGACCTGGCAGGACGCGTGCCCCATGGGTGCGTTCCGCTGCCGCTCCACCCATGGCAGGCACGCGAGCTGCGGCACAGCGGCGCCGTACGCGCGCTGATGGAGGCGGGGCTCCTGCACGACCTCGGCCCCGCGGGGGAGCACTGGCACCCCACGTCCTCCGTGCGTACCGTCTACCGGCCCGACAGCGTCGCGATGCTCAAGCTGTCGCTCGGGCTGCGCATCACCAACTCCCGCCGCGAGAACCTCCGCAAGGAGCTGCTGCGCGGCGTCGAGGTGCACCGGCTGCTGCGCGGCGGACTGGGGACCGCCTGGCGCGCGGCGCACCCGAACTTCGACATCGTCCGCGATCCCGCGTGGCTGGGCGTCGACGAGCCCGGAGGCGGACGGCTGCCCGGCTTCGACACAGTGATCCGGCACAACCCCTTCAGGCCGCACGACGACGCGGTCTGTGTCGCGGGCCTCACCGCGCCCGTACCCGGCGCCGAAGCCCCTGCGGGGCCGCTGCGTTCGCGACTGGCCCGAGTGGTCACCGCGCTCGCCGAGCGTACGGGGCGGCCACGGGCAGCCGTGTCGGCCGAGTGGTTCCTGCGGTACCTCCACGCCGTCGTGCTCCCCATCCTCTGGCTCGACGCACGAGGAGGCATCGCCCTGGAGGCGCACCAGCAGAACACGCTCGTACTGCTCGACCGGGACGGCTGGCCACAGGGTGGCCGTTACCGCGACAACCAGGGCTACTACTTCCGCGCCTCCAGGAGGGACGAACTCGACCGTCGCCTGCCAGGCGTCTCCCTCGGTGTCGCCAGTGACAGCTACGTGGACGACGAAGTGACCGACGAGCGCTTCGCGTACTACTTGGGCATCAACAACGTGCTCGGCCTCATCGGAGCCTTCGGTTCCCAGGGGCTCGCCGATGAGCGCCTGTTGCTCGCCGCCTTCCGCCGCTTCCTGGAGCGCGCCGCGCGCGGCGGTGGCGGTGAGCCGGTGTCGCGGCTGCCCGCGCTGCTTCTGGAGTCACCGACGCTGCGCTGCAAGGCGAACCTGCTCACCCGGCTGCACGGGATGGACGAACTGGTCGGGCCCGTCGACACCCAGTCCGTCTACGTCACCCTCGACAACCCCCTGACCCATTAGCCCCCTGCCATGAGCCGGCGCTGCCATCGCGCCGGCCCTGTCACGAGAGGAGACGTCGTCATGTCGCACTCACAGCCCGGCTCCGCACCACCGGCGGACACTCCGGGCAGCTCCGGTACGGCCGCCGCAGCGGAAACCGGGACCAGTGGTGACGACACCCTCAACCTCGAACTTCCCCACGGGTGGACCGAACTGTTCGCCGAGCGCGACGGTTACGAGCCCGGCGGCACTGGAGCCCCGCCGCCGGGCGATCTGCTCGACGCACCCGCCTCCTGGCCCGCCATCGAAACGGACGTGGGCCGTTTCCAGCTCGTGCCGGTCCGTCTCGCGCGCGACCTGCCGCTGGTCTCCGCGTGGATGAACGACCCGGCGGTGGCCGCCTTCTGGGAGCTGGCGGGCCCCGAGAGCGTGACGGCTGCGCACCTCAGACCCCAGATCGAGGGGGACGGCCGCAGCGTTCCCTGCCTCGGGACGCTCGACGGCTCCCCGATGAGCTACTGGGAGATCTACCGCGCGGATCTCGACCCGCTCGCACGCCACTGCCGCACGTATCCGCACGACACCGGCATCCACGTGCTGGTCGGCTGCGTCGCGCACCGGGGGCGCGGTATCGGCACGAGGCTGCTGCGCGCCGTCGCCGACCTGGTGCTCGATCAGCGGCCCCTGTGCACCCGCGTGCTGGCCGAACCCGATGTGCGCAATGTGCCGTCCCTCGCCGCCTTCCTCGGTGCGGGCTTCCGCCTGAGCGCCGAGGTCCAACTCCCCGCCAAGCGCGCGGCCCTGATGGTCCGGGACCGCGCCCTGCGCGCGGTGCTCTGAGTCAGGTCGCGAAGCCGTGCTTCCCATGGTCCCGGCCGCCCCGGGGCCCGCGCCACTGAGCGAGAGCCGCAGCGCCGCCGTGTACCCCGGCGACCGCCCGTCCGTCCGCTTTCCCGCGTACGCGCCGCCGTCCGGTGCTCTGTGCGCGGCCGGACGGCGCTCCATACCCGTCCCCTCCCGCAAGGAGTCAGTCCTGTGCCCCGATCCGCAGCAGATTCCCCGAACGACCCCGCCTGGCTAGCCGTGCCCTCCGGCCTCGACAGGGACCACTGGAGCCAGGCCGGCCGGCGGATGCTCGCCAAGATGATCGCCGAGTTCGCCTACGAGGAGATCCTCAGGCCGCAGCCCGCACCGGCCACGGCATCCGACGCGTACCGACTGCCCGTCGACGAGGAGCTGACGGTCCGCTTCCGCGCCCGGCGCGGCGCCTACGGGCACTGGATCGTCGACCCCGACTCGCTCGGGGACGACCTGGATCCGCTGGCCTTCCTCTCCCGCGCGCACGGCCTGCTCGGTCTCAGTTCCCACACGGCGGGTCACTACATCCGCGAGCTGACCGCCACCCTCACGGCCGACGCACACCTCCTCGCCTCCGGGCTGCCCGCCGCCGAGCTCGCCGAACTCGGGTACGCCGAGTTGGAGGGTCACATGGAGGGGCACCCCTGGCTGGTCGCCAACAAAGGGCGCCTCGGCTTCTCCACGACGGACTCGGCACGGTGGTCGCCCGAGGCCCGCACGCCACGGCAACTCCCGTGGATCGCGGTACGGAAGGGGCTCGCCGCCTACAGCGGCGTCCCCGCGCTGGCCCAGCCCCACCGCCTCTACGCGCGCGAGCTTGCCCCTGCCACACTCCTCGGATTCCACCACGCCCTGCGCTCGCGCGGCCTGTCACCAGAGGGCTATCTCTATCTGCCCGTCCACCCCTGGCAGTGGGACGAAACGATCGCGCCGCTCTTCGCCTCCTCACTCGCGGGGGACGACATCGTTCCCCTGCCGTCCGACGGCGACCTGCGACTGCCCCAGCAGTCGATCCGGACGTTCCTCAACACCAGCCGCCCCGACCGCCATACGGTCAAGCTGCCGCTCGCCATCCTCAACACCCTGGTGTGGCGCGGCCTTCCGACCGAGCGCACCCATGCGGCGCCCGCCGTCACCGCATGGGTGCAGGGGCTGCGGGAGCGTGACCCCTTCCTGGCCGACGAGTGCCGGGTCGTGCTGCTGGGCGAGGTCGCCTCCGTCGCCGTGACACACCCCGTGTACGACGCGCTGTCCGAAGCCCCGTACCAGTACCGGGAGTTGCTCGGCTGCATCTGGCGCGAGCCGCTGGCCCCGTATCTCGGCCCGGACGAGCACGCCCGTACGCTCGCCGCACTGATCCACACCGACGCCGACGGCCGGGCCTTCACCGCCGAACTCGTCGCACGTTCGGGGCTGGAGCCCCGCGTGTGGCTCGGGCGCCTCTTCGCCGCGCTGCTGCCGCCGCTGCTGCACTTCCTCTACCGCTACGGCACCGTCTTCTCGCCGCACGGCGAGAACGCGATCGTCGTCTTCGACGAGCGGGACGTACCCGTGAGGCTGGCGGTCAAGGACTTCGTGGACGACGTCAACGTCAGCGAGCAGCGGCTCCCCGAACTGGACACGATGCCCGCGGACGTGCGCGGCGTGCTGCTGACGGAACCGCCCGCCTTCCTCACGCAGTTCATCCACTCGGCGCTCTTCGTCGGTGTCTTCCGCTATCTCGCTCCGCTGTGCGAGGACCAACTCGGCGTTCCCGAGGACACGTTCTGGTCACTCGTGCGGGCGGAGATCGACCGCTACCATCACCGCTTCCCCGAGCTGAAGGCACGCTTCGAGCTGTTCGACCTGCTCACTCCGCGTATCGAGCGGCTGTGCCTCAACCGCAACCGTCTGCATCTGGACGGCTACCGCGACCGCTCGGAGCGCCCCCATGCCGCCGTTCACGGAACGGTCAGCAACCCCCTGCACGGACCGTAGCCGTACGGGCCGAACGGTCATGGCCGGAAGGAGCCGGGCGGAGCCGGGGGGAGCCGGTCGCGGCGGGCGGAGTGTCAGTGCCGCCGCGTAGGGTGTCGGGTCTATGAGCAAGCCCGCCCTCACCGAACTTCTCCAGGCCGCTGTCACCGCCGTCGGAGGCACGGAGCGCCCTGGCCAGGCAGCCATGGCCGAAGCCGTCGCCGAGGCCGTCGAGGACGGCCGCCACCTCCTCGTGCAGGCGGGAACAGGCACAGGCAAGTCCCTGGGTTACCTGGTCCCCGCCCTCGCGCACGGCGAGCGCGTCGTGGTCGCCACGGCCACGCTCGCGCTCCAGCGCCAGCTCGTCGAGCGTGACCTTCCGCGTACGGTCGACGCGCTGCACCCGCTGCTGCGCCGCCGGCCCGAGTTCGCCATGCTCAAGGGGCGGTCGAACTACTTGTGCCTGCACCGGCTGCACGAGGGCGTGCCGCAGGAAGAGGAGGACGGGCTCTTCGACCCGTTCGAGAACGCGGCGCCGACCTCCCGGCTCGGCAAGGATCTGCTCAGGCTGCGTGACTGGTCGGACGAGACAGAGACGGGCGACCGCGACGACCTCACACCGGGAGTATCGGACCGCGCCTGGTCCCAGGTCTCCGTCTCCTCCCGCGAATGCCTCAGCGCGAGCAAGTGCGCCTACGGCGCCGAGTGCTTCGCCGAGGCGGCACGCGAGCGCGCCAAGCTCGCCGAGGTGATCGTCACCAACCACGCGCTGCTGGCCATCGACGCCATCCAGGGCGCCCCGGTGCTGCCGGGCCACGAGGTTCTGATCGTCGACGAGGCCCATGAACTGGTCTCCCGTGTGACCGGGGTCGCCACGGGCGAGCTGACCCCCGGCGGCGTCAACCGCGCGGTGCGCCGCGCGGCCAAGCTGGTCGACGAGAAGGCGGCCGACCAGCTCCAGACGGCGTCCGAAACCTTCGAACGGCTCATGGAGCTGGCGCTGCCCGGCCGCCTGGAGACGGTCCCCGAGGACCTCGGCTACGCACTGACAGCGCTCCGCGACGCGGCACGCACCTGCCTGAGCGCCCTCGGCAACACGCGGGACAAGTCCGTGCAGGACGAGGACGCGGTACGCAAGCAGGCGTACGCCGCGGTCGAGAACGTGCACGATGTGGCCGAACGCGTCGTGGAGGGCTCGGAGTTCGACGTCGTCTGGTACGAGCGGCACGAACGCTACGGCGCCTCTCTGCGGGTCGCCCCGCTCTCCGTCTCCGGCCTGCTGCGCGAGAAGCTGTTCGCCGACCGTTCGGTGGTCCTCACCTCGGCCACGCTCAAGCTGGGCGGCGACTTCAACGGCGTGGGCGCCTCACTGGGCCTCGCGCCCGAGGGCATGGGGGACGACGGCGAGGCGGCCGAGACCCCGCCATGGAAGGGCCTCGACGTCGGTTCCCCGTTCGACTACGGCAAGCAGGGCATCCTCTACGTCGCCAAGCACCTCTCGCCCCCGGGCCGGGACAGCTCGCGCGCCGACATGATGGACGAGCTGGCTGAGCTGGTGCAGGCAGCCGGTGGGCGGACGCTGGGCCTCTTCTCGTCGATGCGGGGCGCCAGGACGGCGGCTGAGGAGCTGCGCGGCAGGCTGGGCCTCCCCATCCTGCTCCAGGGCGAGGAGACGCTGGGCGAGCTGATCCACCGCTTCGCCGAGGACGCGGAGACCTGCCTGTTCGGCACGCTCTCGCTGTGGCAGGGCGTCGATGTGCCAGGCGCGAACTGTCAGCTGGTGGTCATGGACCGGGTGCCCTTCCCCCGGCCTGACGATCCGCTGATGAGCGCACGGCAGAAGGCGGTCGAGGAGCGCGGCGGCAACGGCTTCATGGCCGTCGCGGCCACGCACGCCGCGCTGCTGATGGCGCAGGGCGCCGGCAGACTGGTGCGTGCCACGGGGGACAGGGGAGTGGTCGCCGTGCTGGACCCGAGGCTGGAGCGCGCGCGGTACGGCAGCTTTCTGCGGGCCTCGATGCCCGACTTCTGGTACACCACGGACCGTAATCAGGTGCGCCGTTCCCTGGCGGCCATCGATGAGGCGGCCAAGCGCGCCTGAGCCCGTGTTCGCCTTCCTGTGCGGGCGCTGCGGTCACTCATGACCGCAGCGTGCGGACATACGGCGGACGGCATCGTACGCACAAGGGCGGGCCGCCGGTTCCGGTGCGGAGGAAACCGACGGCCCGTGTGCCTTGGCCTCTGGGGCTTTCGGCGGTGCCAGGGATATCCGGGATATCGGAGAGGCGCTGCTCATACCCGGCGGAGTACGGCGACGACCTTTCCGAGAATCGTCGCGTCATCACCGGGAATCGGCTGGTACGACGCATTGTGCGGCAGCAGCCACACATGTCCGTCCTCGCGCTTGAAACGCTTGACGGTGGCTTCTCCGTCGAGCATCGCGGCGACGATGTCGCCATTCTCGGCCACGGGCTGGCGCCTGACGGTGACCCAGTCCCCGTCGCAGATCGCTGCCTCGATCATCGAATCGCCGATGACCTTCAGAACGAAGAGTTCGCCGTCGCCGACGAGTTGGCGCGGCAGCGGAAAGACGTCCTCCACGGACTCCTCGGCCAGAATGGGCCCGCCGGCGGCGATACGGCCGACGAGCGGGACATAGGAGGCCGACGGCTTCCCGGCCGTGTCAGCGGCGGTCTGGGCGCTGCTGGGGGTGTCGGAACCGCGCACCTCATAGGCACGGGGCCGGTGCGGGTCACGGCGCAGGAACCCCTTCCGTTCGAGCGCCATGAGCTGGTGCGCGACGGACGAGGTGCTGGAGAGTCCTACGGCTTGGCCGATCTCGCGCATGGACGGCGGATATCCACGCCGCTGTACGGAGTCCCTGATCACCTCGATAACCCGGCGTTGCCGGTCCGTGAGACCGGAACTGTCGGCCCTGATACCAGGAGGTCGGCCGGGCAAGGAGCGCTTCTCCGGTTGCCCCTCCTGGGCTTCTGTGTTCATGGCGTCATTCACCGGCTGGATTTCGTCAATTGACTGCCCCGGGCGGGTCTGGGAGGTGATGGTGGCGCTGTCTGCGGTCGTGGTCACGTCGGCCCCTCTCGAACGGTTCTCCCTAGTTGGACAACGGTAGTTGGTTTCGAAAGGTTGCGCCAAACACACGTTCGAGTGAAAATTCGGAGTTCCACTGACTTCGCCAGCTCGGTGGGTGTATGGATCGCGCCCCGGCCGTTTCGGCCGCCAGGGGAGACCGCTCCCGTCGCCGTCGCGCACAGTCTTGCAGGCGTGCCCCACGAGCCTTCCGCCGCCCCGCTTCGCGTACGCTCTGGAACCGCGCCGTGCGCGACACGCTTACGGACCCTCCTGGCATCTCGGTACCAGATCTAGTGGTTTGATGAGCGCACGCCACCACAAGTTGTGGTCCCCGGTGCTCATCCCCGGAGGACTTCACCTATGCTGGGGGTTGCTTCAGGGGCTCCTGGGACGGGGTTCACGAGGCGTTATCTGTCATGCACGGTGAGGGCTCAGCGGGCCCTGGGAGGGTGGAAAACGATGCACTGCCCCTTCTGCCGGCACCCCGACAGTCGCGTGGTCGACAGCCGTACGGCAGACGACGGCGCCGCGATCAGACGCCGACGCCAGTGCCCGCACTGCTCCCGCCGGTTCACGACCGTGGAGAACGCGTCACTGACAGTCATCAAGCGGAGCGGTGTCACCGAGCCCTTCAGCAGGGACAAGGTGATCGCCGGAGTCCGTAAGGCGTGCCAGGGCCGCCCGGTGACCGAGGACGCGCTGGCCCAGCTCGGGCAGCGGGTGGAAGAGGCGGTCCGGGCCACCGGAAGCGCCGAGCTGTCCACCCATGACGTCGGCCTCGCGATACTCGGTCCGCTCCAGGACCTCGACCTCGTCGCCTACCTGCGCTTCGCCTCGGTCTACAAGGCGTTCGAATCGCTGGACGACTTCGAGACGGCCATAGCGGAGCTGCGTCAGGCCCATCCCCCCGCGGGAGCGGGCCAGGGGGACGGAACGGGGGCCGCGGAGAGCGGCGACAGCGGGGAGAGCGCCGCCGGTGGCGGCGAGGGCGGCAAACGGGGAGGCCCGGCCGCCGGGGCCCCCGCACCCCTCGCGGCCGACTGAGCGGTCCCGGCGCCCGCCGTGTGCGGGGCCGGAGCGCCGGGCGGACAGGCCCGGCAACACAAGAGAGACCTGGCCTGGGCACGTGTGTGCCCGGGTCATCAGACAGGCACAGTTCTCCGGGAAGAACCGGGGCACGTTGGGGCGTTATGCCCCCACAGGGAGGCGGAATGACAGAGACGACGAGCGGCCCGGCACGCGGCTCCCGCGCGAAGGGCAGCAGCAAGGCGAACAAGGGGCTGCGCATCGAGCGCATCCACACCACACCCGGTGTTCACCCGTACGACGAGGTGAACTGGGAGCGCCGAGACGTCGTCATGACCAATTGGCGCGACGGCTCGATCAACTTTGAGCAGCGTGGTGTCGAGTTCCCCGACTTCTGGTCGGTGAACGCGGTCAATATCGTCACGAGCAAGTATTTCCGTGGGGCGGTCGGCACTCCGCAGCGCGAGAGCAGCCTCAAGGACCTCATCGACCGTGTGGTGAAGACGTACCGTGCCTCGGGGGAGGAGCACGGCTACTTCGACTCGCCCGCCGACGCCGAGATCTTCGAGCACGAACTGGCCTACGCGGTTCTCCACCAGATCTTCGCCTTCAACTCCCCGGTGTGGTTCAACGTCGGCACGAAGCAGCCGCAGCAGGTCAGCGCCTGTTTCATTCTGTCGGTCGATGACTCCATGGAGTCGATCCTCGACTGGTACAAGGAAGAGGGGATGATCTTCAAGGGCGGCTCGGGCGCCGGCCTGAACCTCTCCCGTATCCGCTCCTCCAAGGAACTTCTCTCCTCCGGCGGCAACGCCTCGGGTCCCGTCTCCTTCATGCGCGGTGCCGACGCCTCCGCTGGAACGATCAAGTCGGGTGGCGCCACACGTCGCGCGGCGAAGATGGTCGTTCTCGATGTCGACCACCCGGACGTCGAGGCGTTCATCGAGACGAAGGTCAAGGAGGAGGAGAAGATCCGCGCCCTGCGCGACGCGGGCTTCGACATGGACCTGGGCGGCGACGACATCGCGTCCGTCCAGTACCAGAACGCGAACAACTCGGTCCGTGTGAACGACGAGTTCATGAAGGCCGTCGAGGCGGGCTCGAAGTTCGGGCTGCGTTCGCGGATGACAGGTGAGGTGCTGGAGGAGGTCGACGCCAAGGCGCTCTTCCGCAAGATGGCTGTGGCCGCGCACGTCTGCGCCGACCCCGGCATCCAGTACGACGACATCATCAACCACTGGCACACCTCGCCGGAGACGGGCCGGATCACCGCCTCGAACCCGTGCAGCGAGTACATGCACCTGGACAACTCCTCGTGCAACCTCGCCTCGCTGAACCTCATGAAGTTCCTCCGCGACGACGACAACGGCAACCAGTCGTTCGACGCCGAGCGCTTCGCGAAGGTCACCGAGCTGGTCATCACGGCGATGGACATCTCCATCTGCTTCGCCGACTTCCCGACCGAGAAGATCGGCGACACCACCCGCGCCTTCCGTCAGCTGGGCATCGGCTACGCCAACCTCGGCGCCCTGCTGATGGCGACCGGCCACGCGTACGACAGCGACGGCGGCCGTGCGCTCGCCGGGTCCATCACCTCGCTGATGACGGGCACCTCCTACCGGCGCTCCGCCGAACTGGCCGCCGTCGTGGGCCCGTACGAGGGCTACGCCCGCAACGCAGAGGCGCACAAGCGCGTCATGAAGCAGCACGCCGACGCCAACGGCACAGCGCCGCGCGCCGACGACCTGGACACCCCGGTCTGGGCAGCGGCCACCGAGGCATGGCAGGACGTGCTGCGGCTCGGCAAGAAGAACGGTTTCCGTAACGCGCAGGCGTCCGTGCTGGCGCCGACCGGAACCATCGGCCTGATGATGGACTGCGACACCACCGGCGTCGAGCCCGACCTGGCCCTGGTGAAGTTCAAGAAGCTCGTCGGCGGCGGCTCGATGCAGATCGTCAACAACACGGTGCCCAAGGCCCTGAAGCGGATGGGTTACCAGCCGGAGCAGGTCGAGGCGATCGTCGAGCACATCGCCGAGCACGGCAACGTCGTGGACGCGCCTGGCCTGAAGCCCGAGCACTACTCGGTCTTCGACTGCGCCATGGGCGAGCGCTCCATCTCCCCGATGGGGCACGTGCGGATGATGGCGGCGGCCCAGCCGTTCCTGTCGGGCGCCATCTCCAAGACCGTGAACATGCCCGCGAGCAGCACGGTCGAGGACGTCGAGGAGATCTACCTCCAGGGCTGGAAGCTCGGTACCAAGGCGCTCGCCGTCTACGTCGAGAACAGCAAGGTCGGCCAGCCGCTGTCGGCGAAGGCCAAGGAGAAGAAGGAGGAGACCGCGCCCGAGCCGGAGAAGGTCGTCGAGTACCGTCCGGTCCGCCGCCGTCTTCCCAAGGGCCGTCCCGGCATCACCACCTCCTTCACGGTGGGCGGCGCCGAGGGCTACATCACGGCCAACTCCTACCCGGACGACGGGCTGGGTGAGGTCTTCCTGAAGATGTCCAAGCAGGGCTCGACCCTGGCGGGCATGATGGACGCCTTCTCGATCGCGGTCTCCGTCGGCCTCCAGTACGGCGTTCCGCTGGAGACCTACGTCTCGAAGTTCACCAATATGCGCTTCGAGCCCGCGGGGATGACGGACGACTCGGACGTGCGGATGGCACAGTCGATCGTCGACTACATCTTCCGCCGCCTGGCGCTGGACTTCCTGCCGTTCGAGACCCGTTCGGCACTCGGTATCCACTCGGCCGCCGAACGCCAGCGGCACCTGGAGACGGGTTCCTACGAGCCGTCCGAGGAGGAGACGGACATCCAGGGTCTGGCACAGTCCGCTCCCATGCCGGGGCAGACGGCACCCGTCGCGAAGGACGCCGCCGACGCGCCGCGCAGTGCGACGACGGAGCCCGAGGCGGCTCATCCGGCGCCCAAGGAAGCGCACAACTCCACGGAGCTGATGGAGATGCAGCTCGGCCTCAACGCCGACGCACCTCTGTGCTTCTCCTGCGGCACCAAGATGCGCCGCGCCGGAAGCTGCTACCTCTGCGAGGGTTGCGGCTCCACCAGCGGGTGCAGCTGACCGTGCGACCGGGCTTCCCGCGATGACGGGTAGTCCCTGAACGGAGGGGGTCGGCCACTGGCCGGCCCCCTCCGTCCGTCATGGTCGTTCGTCCATGGGCCTTCGCTTACGGGTGTTCATCTACGGGTGTTCGCTTACGGGCGTTCATCCACGGGCGTTCGCTTACAGCTCTCATATCGCAGGCCCTCGTTCACGGACCGGTTGGCGGTACGCGCAGTCCGGTGCCGTCGGGCATGTGGACCGTGACCGTCCCGTCGGCCTCGGCGGTTGCCGACGCGGCCTCGTGCAGGGCCCGGGCGGGGATCGGGTCCCCGGAGAGTGCGACCAGGGTCACCAGCGTGTGGGTGCGGCCGGGGTCGGGTGCGCGGGCGGTCAGGCAGGGTACGGCGGAGTGCGGGCCGAACGCGTTCGCCGCCGCGTTCCTGAGCACGGAAGGCGTGCCGTCGTCCCATCCGTACAGGCCGACGACGGCGCTGCTGAGCCCGTCGGCGCCGCTGACGGTGGCCCAGCCCGCGCCGCGGGCCCCCTCCGGCCGTGTCTCTCCCGCGACCGCGTGGCCGCCTTCGCGCAACCGGGCCGCCGTCGCCCCGGGGGAGAGGACCAGGCGGTGGACACGGACCTCCCACGGCCCGTGCGCGAGCGTGGTGGTCTCGATCCTGGAGTCGGCTTCGTCGCCGGGGACGCGTGCCGCGTGCCAGGAGGCGGCGGACCCGGCGGGGGAGTGCAGGGGGCGGATGACGGTGCGCCGTGAGGCGGTGCCGTCGCTGGAGAGCAGCGCCAGGTGGTTGTCGGCGCACAACTCCCAGGCGTGCGAGGCACTCTCGGGCGCCGTGCGGGTGGAGTAGGCGAGCTTCGCGTAGTGCGGGTCGTCCTCGGCGCCGGGATCGTCCGGGTGGTTGTGGTCGCTGCCGTGGTTGTAGAGCCGGACGATGCCGTCGTGCCGGGTGCCGTGCAGCAGCCAGCCGGGTGCGGGCAGTGCGACCGCGGTGTCGGCGCGTTCCACGGGCAGCGGCTGCTCGGTTGCCGTCCACACAGGGTGGTCCTCCGGCAGCAGCAGTCCCAGAAAGCCTTTGGCCGCCCAATAGGGAGACGCGGGGCCCGAGTAGGGCTGTACGGATGGCAGGAACGGGCCGTACCAGCCCAGCGGCAGCAGCCCGCGGGCATCCGGAACTCCGCGTTCCGTGAAGTGCCGGAGCACTCCGGAGGCCAGCCTGCGGGTGAGGCCGGGTTCCAGTGGCGTGGCCTCAGCCAGCGCGCCCGCCCAGACGGGGGCCAGCGTGGCGAACCGGTAGCTGAGCGATCTGCCCTGGTGTACGGGCGCACCGTCGGCGCCGAAGAAGTGCTGGTAGCTCTCCAGAAAGAGGGCGAGCCGCTCGCGGTGCACTGCCGCGCGCTCGCCGCCGCCGTCGGGCGCCATCCGGGACCAGAACAGCGGGTACAGGTGCAGGGCCCAGCCGTTGTAGTAGTCGAAGTTGCGGCCTTCGCCGTCCGAGTACCAGCCGTCGGACAGGTACCAGTCCTCGATCCTGTCCAGCCCGTTGTCGATGTCCCGCTGCTCGTAAGGGGCTCCGACGGAGGCGAGGAACTGCTCGGTGACGACCTGGAAGAGCAGCCAGTTGTTGTCCCAGACGCGGGCGCCGAGGAAACCGGAGAGCCAGTCGACCGTTCTTTCCCGTACGGACGGATCGAGCTTGTCCCACAGCCAGGCGCGGCTCTCATGGAGGGCGACGGCGATCGCGGCGGCCTCGACCATCTGCTGCGAGCAGTCGGTGATCCGGGGCCACGCCTCCGTACCGGCGGGGTCGGTACCGGCGGCGAGCCCAGCGGCGTAACGCTCCGTGAGCGCGGGGTCGAGGGCGCCGCGCGCGCCCGCGATACGGAAGGCGGCGAGCAGGAACGAGCGGGCGTATCCCTCAAGGCCGTCGAGCACCACCCCCGACCAGCTTCCGCGCCCGGGCAGCCGGTACTGCGCGAAGCCCGGGGTGGCGTACGGGACGAGCCCGTCCAGGAGGCGGTCGGCGACGGTCTCCCAGTGGGCACGCGTCCAGCCGGTACGCGGTGCCCGCACCCTGTCGGTCGGCGGGAGAGGCAGATGGGGCGCGGGCGCAGACATACCGGGCGGTTACCTCCGGGAGGGCGGGGCGACGGAGTCGCGGACGACGACATGGGTACCGAGCCGGACGGTGCGGCCGGGAGCAGGGGAGTTGCTGTCCTCGTCCGGGTCGCGCAGCACGCGGCGCACCGCCTCGGCGCCCATTTCCTCCAGCGGTATGTGGACCGTCGTCAGCTGCGGGCGCAGGTCACGGGTGAGCGGCACGTTGTCGTAGCCGGCGACCGACAGGTCCCCCGGGATACGCAGTCCCGCCTCCTCGATGGCCTGCACGGCCCCGGCGGCGACGTGGTCGTTGGCGCCGAAGACGGCGGTGAACGACGGGCGTCCGGCCTTGAGGAGATCGCGTGTGCGCTCGTAGCCGAAGCGGCGGTTGAAGGCGCCGGTCTGCTGAAGGAGCGGGTCCGGCTCGATGCCCCGCAGCCGCAGTGCCCTGTGGTGCCCGGCGATCCGGCCGCGGGTGGTGGACAGGCCGGGCGGGCCTCCCAGGAAGAGGATCCTGCGGTGCTCCTGGCTCAGCAGGTGATCGGTGAGGGCGAAGCCGCCGCCCTCGTTGTCGTACTCCACGACGGCTGTGGGCACGTCGGGGCCGAGGCTGGGGCGTCCGCACAGCACCAGCGTCGGCCCGTCCTGGTGGGCCATCGCGCGTGCGCGCGCGGCGAGTTCGGTGGCGTACCCCTTGTTGTCGTAGGAGCCGCCCACCAGGATGACCGCGTCGGCACGGCGTTCGTGCAGCATGTCGACGAAGGCGAGCTCCCTGGCGGGTTCGCCCTGGGTCGAGCACACCAGGCACAGCCGTCCGGCGCGGGTGGCCTGGCGTTCGACTCCCCGCGCGATGTACGCGTAGAAGGGGTCGGTGACATCGTTGACGATGATGCCGACCGTCCGTCCCGTCGCCCCGGCGAGGGCACGTGCGTGTGCGTTGACCACGTAACCGAGCTCGTCCATGGCCTTCTGGACGCGGGTCCGAGTGGCCTCGGCGACCGGGTAGTTGGCGTTCAGGACGCGCGAGACCGTCGCCGAGGAGACCCCCGCGGCCTTCGCCACATCGAGGACCGTGGCCCTGCGTGGCCGCCCGCTCTCGCCCATTCCCACACCCTCATCCGTCCGGTCTGTCGCCATGTCGTCATTGTCCCCGCCGTCCCCGCCGTCCCCGCCGTCCCGGCCGTCCCCACGGTCGGCGGTCCCGGCTCTCCCCGCAGCCGTGCCGCGCGCAGAGGGCGCGCTACTTGCGCTGTGCTCAGGCGGTGTACTACTGGTGCGCCACTTACGCGGTGCACTACTGGTGATGCGTTCACGCGATGTACTACTGGTGCGGCGTTCAAGCGGTGTACTCCCACTGTCGTGCCGTGACCGGGAACGCCAAGGGCTCTCCCCGGCCGAGCCTGGCGATCTCCTGGACGGCCGAACTGCCCAGCCTCGGCAGCTCGTTGCCCAGTGCGCCCGCCAGGTGGGGCGTCAGGAAGACGTTGGGCAGGTCGTAGAGCGGGGAGCCGGGTGGCAGCGGTTCCGGGTCGGTCACGTCCAGTACCGCGTCGATGCGTCCGCTGACCAGTTCCTCGGTGAGCGCGTCCGCGTCGACAAGGCGGCCCCGCGCGGTGTTCACCAGGAGGGCGCCGTCACGCAGCAGGGCAAGGCGTTCCCGGTCGAGCAGCCGGCGGGTGCCGGGGAGTTCGGGGGCGTGGACGGTGACGACGTCACTCAGTACGAGCAGGTCGTCGAGCCCGGTGGAGACGGCGCCGAGGGCGAGGGTCTCCTCCTCGGTGAGGTAGGGGTCGTGCACCAGCAGCCGTACGTCGAGGCAGGCGAGCAGGCGCAGCACGCGGCGCCCCACGCGGGAGGCGCCGATGACACCGACCGTGATGCCATTGGTGCCCATCGCGGGGAGCTTGCCGAGGCCCGCGCGCCCCGTGCGTTCGGCGCTCATCCTGCGTGAGAGCGGGAACGCGCGTTTGGCGCCCAGGATGACGGCGGCGAGCGTGAACTCCGCGACAGGGACGGCGTTCGCGTCGGCGGCCGTGGACACGGCGATGCCGCGCGCGTGAACCTCCTCGGTGACGAACGGTTTGACGGTGCCCGCCGCATGCACGACGGCGCGCAGCAGGGGAGCCCGGTCGAGCACCTCCGCGTCGACGGAGGGGCACCCCCAGCAGGTGAGCAGCACCTCGGTACCTGCGAGCGCGGCGTGTGCTTCAGGGCTGTCGAACTCGTCGAGCACACCGCCGGCGTTCACCTCGGCGACCTCGTGCAGCCGGGCGCGTACGGGGGGCGGGAAGACCTGGTCCACGACCTGCGGGCTCATCGCCAACGTGGTGCGGGGGCGGTCGCTCGCGGGATCAGTCTTCTCCACTGTGCCTCCGGGCAGTGCGGCGGATAGTAACCGTGTACTACGGCGTTGCACGCTAGATACCCCGAGTATGGCCCGTCAAGCGGGGAGTGCCAGGACGAATGGCGGTGCACGCGGAGCAACTTGCCGCAGTTTCCTGATGATTGGTCACCCTATGGGCGAACTACCACTCCACAAAGGTCGGATGCCTCTGGTCAGAGGTATTGACGCTTGGGTTAAGCGGTTACTACGTTCCCCGCCATCTGGCCGCAGTGGAACGGGACATGTGCATGAGCGAGAGATCGAGTTCGCGTGGAACGGTCACGGCGGAACGGCGTGCGGAAACGGACGGGCGCCGCCGACGCGCCCGGATGCGCGGCAATCAACGCGTCACATCACGCCGCAATGAACGCGCCTCCGTACGTCGCAGTCAACGTGCCTCCGACCGCGGCAAGTTGTCGCTCCGGCAGCGGATCAAGCGGGACAGAGTCATGCTGCTGCTGGTCCTGCCCGGCTTCCTCTACTTCGTGGTCTTCCACTACGTGCCACTGACCGGCTACGTGATCGCCTTCAAGGACTACCAGCCGTACCTCGGCTACGCGGACAGCCCCTGGGCCGGGATCGCCAACTTCCAGGCGGCCTTCGCCGAGCCCGCCTTCTGGTCGGCCCTGGTCAACACCCTGGAGATCGCGGGCATCCAGCTGGTCTTCTTCTTCCCCGTCCCCATCGGCCTCGCGCTGCTGCTCAACAGCGTGCTCAGCAGCAAACTTCGCAGGTTCGTGCAGAGCGTCGTCTACCTGCCGCACTTCATCGGCTGGGTCGTCATCGTCTCGATCTTCCAGCAGATCCTGGGTGGCGCCGGAGTGCTGCCCAACCTCATGGACGACGCCGGAATGCCCTCGTACGACATGATGACCGACCCCGGCGCCTTCCCCTGGCTGCTCGCGCTCCAGCTGATCTGGAAGGACGCGGGCTGGGGGACGATCATCTTCCTCGCGGCGCTGCTCACGATCGACAAGCAGCAGTACGAGGCCGCAGCCATCGACGGTGCCGGCAGCTGGCGGCGGCTGTGGCACGTCACGCTGCCCGGCATCGTCCCCGTCGTCATCCTGCTGCTGATCCTCAACCTCGGCCAGATCCTCACCGTCGGCTTCGAGCAGATCGTGCTCCAACGCGACGCCGTGGGCCCTGACTCCGGCGAGGTGCTGGACACGTACGTGTACTACCACGGCATCAAGGGCGGCGACTGGGGCGTCTCCGCCGCCGTCGGACTCGTCAAGGCGGTCATCGGCACCGCACTCGTCCTGGGCGCGAACAAGGTCGCCCACTTCTTCGGACAGGATGGGATCTACCGTGGCGCTGACCGCTGAGACCGGCGGGGCCACCCGCACCCCCGCACCAGACCCCGCCCCGGCGCCCCGGAGCAGGCCGCCGAAGCGGAACCTGCGTCCGCCCTGGATGGAGGCCCCGACCAGAAGCGGAACGGCACTCAAGGCGCTGGCACTCATCCTGGTCGTCGCCGCGGTCGGCTACCCGTTCCTGGGCGTGATCGGCACCAGCTTCGCCTCGCAGGAGGACATCGTCCGCAGCAACGGGCTGGTCCTCGTCCCCGACCACCCCTCGCTGGAGGCGTACCGCACCATCTTCACCGGCGGCGTCGTGCTGCGCGGCCTGCTGGTCAGCGTCGCCGTCACCACCCTGGGCACCGTATGCAGCCTCCTGGCGACCATCGGCATGGCGTTCGGGCTCTCGCGGCCCGGGGTGACAGGGTCCCGCTTCCTGCTGATGACCGCGCTGTTCACCATGCTCTTCAACCCGGGCATCATCCCCAACTTCCTTCTGGTGAACGGCCTCGGGCTGTACGACACATACGCCTCGCTCGTGCTGCCGACCATGGTCAGCGCCTTCAACCTCGTCGTCCTGCGCTCGTTCTTCATGGGCCTGCCGCAGGAACTCTTCGACTCGGCGCGCGTCGACGGCGCGGGAGACTTCCGCATCCTCGTCCGTATCGTGCTGCCGCTGTCCAAGGCGGTACTCGCGGTCATCAGCCTCTTCTACGCGGTGACCTACTGGAACGCCTTCTTCAACGCGATGCTCTACCTCGACGACGCCGACAAGTGGCCGCTTCCCATGGTTCTGCGCACCTTTGTGCTCCAGGGGCGCGGCATGGAATCCGTGGCCTCGGGCGAGAGCCCGGCGCCGCTCCAGGCCGCGCAGATGGCGGTCCTCGTGGTCGCGGTGATCCCGATCCTGCTCGTCTACCCCTTCCTCCAGCGCTACTTCACCAAGGGCGTGCTCACCGGCGCCGTCAAGGGCTGAGCGCCCGCCGGGCGTCCCGTTCGGGGCCTCGCCCTGCCCGGAAGCCCAGCGGGACGCGTACACCGTGCGTTCCCATCCATCCGTTCCGAGGAGACCAGCGTGCCGAGTCCACCGACGATCAACCGCAGACACCTCATCCGTATCGGCGCCGGCACCCTGCTCGGTGCCGTGGCGGCTCCGCTGCTCACCGCGTGCGGCAGCGGGGCGACCGCGGGGAAGGCGGGAGCCAAGAGTGCCAAGCTGCTGCCCGCGCACACCCCGCTCAACAGCGCCGTCGAGCCCGATTTCAAGGGGACGGCGGCGGGGGTGCCCCAGGGCTTCTACACCTACCCGGACAAGCCCGTACGTTCCGTGCGGCGCAAGCCGCTCAAGGGCGCCTCCGCCGTCACGTTCGGCACCACGACCTTTCTGCCACCGGCGCCCTCACGCGGCAGGAACGCCGCATGGCGGGCCATCGAACGGAGGCTCGGCGGCCGGGTCGACATCACGGCGGTGCCGACCGACGACCACGCGACGAAGTTCAACACGCAGGTGGCCAGCGACAACCTCCCCGACCTCTTCACCTATCCGGAGACGGGTGGCGTCAAGAACATCCAGGGGTTCCTGCGCGCCAAGTGCGCCGACCTGACTCCGCACCTCTCGGGCGAGGCCATCAAGGACTATCCGAACCTGGCCGCCATACCCAGGACCGCCTGGCAGAAGATGATCTACGACGGGAAGCTCTACGGCATCCCCATCGCCCGCTCGGGCACCGGCGGCCTCGGCTACTACCGGCACGACCTGTTCGAGGAGGCCGGGGTCTCCTCTCTCGACGAGATCACCGACATGGACCGTCTCTTCGAACTGTTCAAGGAACTCACCAGACCGGCCAAGAAGCAGTACGCCGTGGTCGCCGGCATGACCAACACGCTCGCCCAGCTCCATGGTGCGCCCTATTTCTGGCAGGCGAACCCGGAGACCGGGAAGTTCACCTTCGACCTGGAGACCGACGCCTACAAGGCAGCCGTGGAGATGGCACGCAAGCTCTACAAGGCGGGCTGCTTCTACCCCGGCACCCTGGGCATGACCGGAGCCCAGAAGTCGCAGTACACCAACCTCTTCAAGAGCGGCAAGGGCGCCTACGTGTACGACGGGCTGCCCGACTACCTCACGCCGACCGGCTACCGGCACTCCATGGAGCGCACCGACAAGAGCTTCGACGTGCGCCCCTTCACCCCGGTCGGCAAGGACGCCGTCGTCTGGGCCGATGCCGTCGTCCTGAGCCGGAACTTCGTCAAGAAGGCGCCGGAGAAGCGGGTCAAGGAGATCCTCCGGCTCGCCGACTGGGCGGCTGCGCCCTTCGGTACGGAGGAGTACACGCTCATCAACTACGGCGTCGAGGGCACCGACCACCGCCGCGACAGCAAGGGCAACCCGGTGCTCACCAAGCAGGGCATCCAGGACATCGCCGTCCCGTTCAAGTTCCTGGCCTCGGGCGTCCCCGCCGTCTACGACCCCGAGTCCAAAGAAGCGGTCCGCCATCTCCACGGCGCCTACGCGGACATGATCCCGAAGATGCTCAAGGACCCCACGCTCTCCCTCACCTCGCCGACCTGGGACGCGGACGGTCTCGGCTCCCTGCTCACGCTGCGGCAGGACGGGCTCAAGGACATCATCAGCGGCCGGAAGCCCATGGCGTACTACGGCGAACTCGTCAAGGAGATCCTCAGCAAGGGCGCTGAGAAGGCCCGCGGAGAGTTCGAGGACGCCTACGCGCAAGGAAAGAAAGGGAACAAGAAGTGACTCGTACGCTCCAGGAACGTTCCCCCCGGCGCCGTACCCGGCTGCGAGGCGCCGTCGCACTCGGCGCCTGCGCCGCCTGCCTGGCCCTCGCCCTCCCCACTCCCGCGGCTGCCGGGGACCCCTCGCCCGGTGCTCCCTCGCCCGGTGCGCCGGGCGCCGGAGACCCGCTCTTCCCCAGGGCAGGCAACGGCGGTTACGACGTGCGCAACTACGACCTCTCCTTCGACTTCACCCCCGGAAGCTACGACTTCACCGGCACGATGAAGATCTCCGCCGTCACCACCCAGGCGCTCTCGTCCTTCCACCTGGACACCGACGGCCACACCATCGACCGGGTCACCGTCGACGGTCGCCGCGCCGCTTTCAAGCTGGAGACGGGCGACGGTGGCGAGAAAGCGGGCACCGGCCAGGAGCTGGTCGTCACACCGGCCCAACCGCTGCGTTCCGGGCGCCACTTCGAGGTCACCGTCGCCTACCACGGCAACGGCAAGGACCCTCGCACGGGCGCCCAGGGTTGGAGCTTCATCAGTGACGGCGGGTTCGTCTCCACGGTCCAGGCGACCCGTGCCGACACCTTCGCACCCGTGAATGACACGCCCTCGGACAAGGCCACATGGGACTTCCACCTCACGGCGCCCAAGGGCTGGACCGCAGCGGCCAACGGCAAGCGGACCGGCAAGCGCCGCGCAGGAGACACCAGGACCACCTGGGACTTCGCGCTCGACTCCCCGATGGCGCCCGAACTGATGGGCATATCCGTCGCGAAGCAGACCGAGCTGCGCGGCAAGGGACCGCACGGTCTGCCGCTGCGCCACTACGTTCCCTCGGGCCAAGTTGAACGCTACAAGCCGGTCGTTGAGCGTACCGGCGGGCAGATCGCCTGGCTGGAGAAGCAACTCGGCGCCAAGTACCCCTTCGACACGTACGGCGTACAGATCGTCAAGGACGGCTACGACGCGGCACTGGAGAACCAGACGCTCTCCGTCTTCAGCCCCAACTGGTTCAAGGACGCGGAGAAGAACGACAAGTACACGACCACGATGGTGCATGAACTGACCCACCAGTGGTTCGGCGATTCCGTCACCCCCTCCGACTGGCAGCAGGCATGGCTCAACGAGGGCCCCGCCGTCTACTACGCGGCGCGCTGGGCCGACGACAAGGGCTTCCAGCCGATCGAGGAGAAGATGAAGGAGGCGTACGGCAAGCTCGACGCGGTCCGCAAGACCGACGGGCCGCCCGGACTCCCCACCGAACTGGGCGGGTTCAACATCTACGACGGCGCCGCCGTCGTCCTCTACGCGCTCAGCCAGGAGACCGGAGAGAAGACCTTCGACCGGATCATGCGCTCCTGGGTCACCCGCCACGCCCACTCCAACGCGAGCAGCCGTGACTTCATCCGGAACGCCGTCGAGGTGTCCGGCGACCCCTCCCTCACCACGTTCCTGAAGCACTGGCTCTACGACAAGGACAACCCGCCCATGCCCGGCCACCCGGATTGGAGCTGAGCGCCATGCGTGCCCCTTCCCTCTTGTCCGCCGCCGTCGCCGCAGCCGGACTCACCGCACTTGTGGCCACTGCCCTGCCCGCCTCCACCGCACAGGCGGCGCCTTCACCCCGCACCCTGCACGCCTCCCCGGAAGGAACAGGCGCACGGTGCACCGCCGGGCGCCCCTGCTCCCTCGAAGGCGCCCGCGACAGGGCCCGTAAGGACATCGCGGACGGCATGGACCGTGACCTGCGCATCCAACTGGCGGGCGGCGTCTACGAGAGAACCGAACCGCTGCGCCTGGACGCCAGGGACTCGGGCCGCGACGGGCACACCGTGCGCTGGACGGCGGCGCCCGGAGCGAAGCCCGTACTGTCCGGCGGCCGGCGGATCACCGGCTGGCAGGCCGGAGAGGGCGGCACCTGGCAGGCCAGTGTTCCCGAAGGCGTCACTCCGCGTCAGCTCTTCGTCGACGGCCAACGCGCCACCCGCGCACGCGGCGCCGCCTGCGCTGCGGACGTCTGCGACGCAGGCAAGGACGGCATGACCGGAGCCCGGGCCTCCGGCGTCGCCGACTGGAAGCGCCCGACCGAAGCAGAGGCTGTCATCCGGGTCCGGTGGCGCAACTACCACTGCCGTATCACCGGCGTCGAGGGCGACACCCTCACCTTCGCGCGGCCCTGCTGGACGAACTCGGCCTCCGGTACCGGACGTACGGGCCCTGCCTGGGACACCACCACGGTCGACAGCGCGAAGTACCAGGGCGTGTCCTGGTTCGAGAACGCGCCGGAACTCCTGGACAAACCGGGCGAGTTCACCTGGGACGCACAGGACCGCACCGTCACCTATCTGCCCCGCAAGGGCGAACGCATGGACGAGGCCGAGACCGTCACGCCCCGTACCGAACAGCTCGCCGTTCTCGACGGAACGCACCATGTGGCGCTGACCGGCATCGGATTCCAGTACGCCGCCTACCACCAGCCGAACACCGACGAGGGCTACGCCGGAACCCAGGCGGGGCTCACCCTCACCGGCGCCGAAGGCCCCCAGGACCAGGCGGGCCGTCACTACACCAAGCCCTCCGCTGCCCTGACCGTACGCGGCGGACGGCACCTCACCGTCGACCGCGCCGACTTCACCCACCTCGGCGGCGCCGGCATCGTCCTCGAACGCGGAACCAAGGACTCCACCGTCACCCGCTCCTCCCTCACCGACCTCTCCTCCGGCGCCCTCTACATCGGCGACACGGAGCCACGCCCCGAGCCCGGACTGCGGGGTGAGCGCAACACGGTCGCGTACAACACCATCCGCGAGACAGGGCGCGAGTACACCGACGCCGTCGGCATCTGGGCCGGGTACGAGGCCGGACTCACCGTCGACCACAACACTCTCGACCGGCTGCCCTACTCCGGCATCTCCGTCGGCTGGGGCTGGAACCAGCCCGAGGTCCGGAAGTCCGTGCTCCGCGACAACCGGATCACCCACAACCGCATCACCGACGTGATGCGGGTCAAGGACGGCCAGCACGACGGCGGCGCCATCTACACCCAGGGCGCCCAGCACGGCTCCACGATCTCCGGCAACTACATCAACCGTTCCGCCTACGGGAACACCGAGCGCGACGGCAACGGCATCTACCTGGACGAACAGAGCTCCCATCTGAAGGTCGAGAAGAACGTCCTCACCCGGCTCGGCTACAAGTGGGTCTCCAACTGGGCCGGCTACGGCATCGACAACCACGCCACCGGCAACTGGACCGACACACCCGCACCGGCCCTCGGCGGTGAGGGCTCCACCATGACCGGCAACCACACGGGGCTCGACCGGCTGCCGGCCGCCGCACTCAAGGTCGCGGCCCGCGCGGGCGCCGCACCCGGGGGAGAGGTCGAACAACTGCGGCCCGACCTCGCCAGGGGCGCCACAGCCACCCAGTCCTCCACCGAGGGCGAGGCCGGCGCGGCCAGGGCGCTCGACGGCGACACCAACACCGACACGGCGACCCTTGAGGAGAAGGGCGCCTGGTGGCAGGCCGACCTCGGCGCCAGGCGGCGTCTCGGCCAGATCGAGGTGTGGAACGGCGCGTCCACGGCCACGGCCGACTTCGACGTGCTGCTCTCCGACAACCCCGCCTTCACCGGGGCCACCCGTATCCCGGTCACCGGCGCGGCACTGCGCCCGACCCTCCTGGAAACGGAAGGCGCCACCGCCCGCTACATACGGATCGAACTGCGCGGCAGCGGAAAGGTCGCCCTCTCCTCCGTACTCGCGCACCCCGACAAACGGAACGGCTGACCGGCTCGCGATCCTTCGCCCCCTGGAAGCAGCACCCACGGTTCGGCCGCGGGGACCGCCGGATGACGGCCGGGCGCCGCCGTCCGCCGCCATCCGGCGTCTCTGCGCTCCTCCGCAGTCCTCTGCGGTCCACGGCCGTCCGTCGTCCTCCGCGGTCGTCCGCCGCGGAGAACGGCGGCCGAACCGGGGGCGCACGCCAGGGCACGAAGGCGGAGCAAGAGCGCGTAGTGCCCTGCGCACGAGCGAACGGGGCGCTGGGATGGCCGTACGATAGCGCGGTGCTGGTCAAGTGGATGCGCTGCACCGTCATCGACCGTCCTGGCTTCGAACGGGCGCAGCGAAAGTGGGCTGGGCTGCTCGGAGAGCCGGGGTTCCGCGGCCAGGGCGGCGGCTGGAGCCGTGGGCGTACCGGGGTCGCGCACCTCTTCGGCTTCTGGGAGAGCCGCGCCTTCTACGACTCCTTCATGGCGCGCTCCTACGACAGGCTGCACGCGTCGCAGGTCGGCACGTACAAGGAGCTTCAGGTACGGCTCTTCGAATACCGCTTCGACGTGAAGACCGGCTTCCGCCCCGTCTTCACCGACGCCGACCTGCTGCGCGTCGCCCACTGCCGGGTGCGCCCCGACCGGGTGGAGCACTACACCCTGATGCAGGAGAAGGTGTGGAACCCCGCGATGGCCGGTTCACCCGGCATGCTGCGCGGGGTCTTCGCACAGGCACACACGGAGGACGAGTTCCTGGTCCTGTCGATGTGGGACTCGGCGGCCGAGCACGGCAAGTACCGCACCGAACGTGTGGAACGCCTGGCCCTCCGCGCCCAGACGGGAGCGGATGTGACCGGTGTGGGCGGAGATGTGATCGATCTGGAGCCGTCCTGGACCGTCTGACCTACTGTGGGGCGTATGGCACGCCCCCGTCGTATCGTCCTCCTGCGGCACGGAGAGTCGGAAGGCAACTCCGACGACACCATCTACGAGAGGGTGCCTGACCACGCACTCGCGCTCACCGACCGCGGTCTGCGGCAGGCTGAGGAAGCGGGCAAGCGCCTCCGCGAGGTGTTCGGCAACGAGGCCGTCTCGGCCTATGTGTCCCCCTACCGGCGCACCCGCGAGACCCTGGTCGCGCTCGGACTCGACCCCTCTTTGCTGCGCGTACGCGAAGAGCCCCGGCTGCGCGAGCAGGACTGGGGCAACTGGCAGGACCGTGAGGACGTGCGCCAGCAGAAGAAGTACCGCGACGCTTATGGCCACTTCTTCTACCGTTTCGCGCAGGGCGAGTCGGGCGCCGATGTCTACGACCGCGTGGGCGCCTTCCTGGAGAGCCTCTGGCGCAGCTTCGAGGCGGAAGACAACCCGCCGAACGTCCTGCTGATCACCCACGGCCTCACGATGCGGCTCTTCTGCATGCGCTGGCTGCACTGGACCGTCGAGGAGTTCGAATCGCTCTCGAACCCCGGCAACGGTGAGTCCCGCACCCTTCTCCTCGGTCCCGACGGCCGCTACCACCTCGACCGGCCCTTCGAACGCTGGCACACACCCCGCTCTTACGGGCTCTCCCGTTAGAGTCGCGGATCATGAGTGCCGAACCCCATGACCTTGCACGCAGTGAGCGGGTATCCGGCGCCCTCGCCAGCCTGCGCGGGCTGGCCGTGGGCGATGCCCTGGGCTCACAGTTCTTCGTTCCCGACAACCACGTGCTGCTGCGCAGGCGTGAACTGCCGTCCGGGCCGTGGCAGTGGACCGACGACACCGAGATGGCCTGCTCCCTGTTCGCCGTACTGTCCGCGCACGGCCACGCCGACCAGGAAGCGCTGGCTGCCTCCTTCGCGGAGCACCACGATTCCGACCGCGGCTACGGGCCCGCCGTGAACCGGATGCTGCGTCGGATCCGCCAGGAGGGCGCGGACTGGCGCGAGTTGGCCGCCTCCCTCTTCGAGGGCCAGGGCTCCTGGGGCAACGGCGCCGCGATGCGCGTGGCACCCCTCGGCGCCTGGTTCGCCGACGACGCCGAGCACGCCGCCGAGCAGGCGGAACGCTCGGCCCGGGTCACCCACACGCACCCCGAGGCCGTCGCGGGCACCCGCGCCGTAGCAGCCGCAACGGCGCTGACGGCCGCGAGCAGCGTTGCCTCCGTCCGGAACCCCGTAAACAGCTCCGCCGCGAACTCCGAGCGCGGCTCCGACCCGCTCTCCGGGAACGACACCCGTCCGTCGCCAGCGCATGACACCGGTCGGCTCTCCGGGGGCCGCACCGGTCCGCTCTCCGCTGGCCACACCGGCCAGGGCCCGCGAGTCGGCTCCGGCTCGGTCTCCGGCCCCGCCTCCGGAACCGTCCAGGCCGGGGGCAGTTCGCTCACGGGATCCGAACTCCTCGGCCGTGTCCAGGAACTCGTCCCCCGCAGCGCGGTACGCGCGGGCGTGCGCCGCGCCGCCGACATGCTGGACTACGCCGACGTCGCCACCGTCGCCGCGGTGCTCGGTTGCGGTCGGCGCACAAGTGCGCACGACACCGTGCCCTTCGCCCTGTGGGCCGCTGCCCGGCACGCCGGCGACTTCCGGGAGGCCGTATGGGCGACCGCGCAGGCGGGCGGTGACATCGACACCACCTGCGCCATCGTCGGCGGCATCGTGGCCGCCGGTGGTCCTGGTGGCTCCGCGCCGCCCCAGGAGTGGACGGAACGCACCGAAGAACTCCCTCCCTGGCTTCGCGACTCCCTGACCTGAACCGGCCCACGCCGCGCGCCGTACGCCGCCGTCACCTGCCCATACCGTTCGCCCTGTCCGCACACCGCCCAGGCGGCTGGGGCCGGCACCGCTCGGCTCTCCACGCGGGGTGCCGCGCGCCTCCGCAGCGTCGGAACCGTCCACGCCGTCAGGCCGCGCCCGACCCCAACTCTCCGTCACCACCGCACGCCCGTAAGCGACCTCTCCTACTCTTTCCTCCGCTTGAGGGGACGCGGCTGAACTCGCCGTCGCCACAGCGGATACGCTGGTACAGCCATGCCGTACGAGCCCCCAACCCACCGCGTCGAGCGATCGCTCCGCGCCACCACCGGAGCGAAGATCGTCGCCGGGGTGGACGAGGTCGGCCGCGGAGCGTGGGCCGGGCCCGTGACGGTCTGCGCCGCGGTCACTGGACTGCGCCGCCCGCCGCCCGGCCTCACCGACTCCAAGCTCATCCCGGAGCCACGCCGCACCGAACTCGCCGAAGAGCTGAGCGGCTGGGTCACCGCATACTCCCTCGGCCACTCCTCCCCGGACGAGATCGATGAACTCGGCATGACCGCCGCCCTGCGCATCGCCGCCGTCCGCGCCCTGGAGACACTGCCCGTACGGCCCGACGCCGTGATCCTGGACGGCAAGCACGACTACCTCGGCCTTCCCTGGAAGGTCCGCACCGTCATCAAGGGCGACGAGTCCTGCGTCGCCGTGGCCGCCGCCTCGGTCATCGCCAAGGTGCGCCGCGACGCCATGATGACCGAACTCGCCGCCGAACACACCGAGTTCGCCTTCCAGGACAACGCCGGATACCCCTCACCCGTCCACAAGGCAGCTTTGGAGGAGTGGGGGCCCACCCCGCACCACCGGCTGTCCTGGTCCTTCATGGACGCATTGACCCACTGGAAGCACCTCAAGCGCACCAGGAGTGAGCCCACGGAGCAGATCGGCCTCTTCTGACCCGGCACGGCCGGGCGACGCCGTCACGAAGTACCGGACTCCTTCACGGGCACCTCCCCATGGATCCCGTACCCGCTGACACGTCCCATTCCGCCATTTGATAGACATCACCTCATGCCTCTCACCCCCGAGGAGCCACAGATTTACGAGAGCGTCCCGGGCCCCCGCAATGCAGCGGGAGCAGCCCGAACTCCGCAGGCACCCCGAACCGCCGCGCCCGTCCCCGGCCCCCGGCCCTCTCCGCGCCCCGCACAGCCGCGCGCGGACACCAAGGGCCCCAGTACCCCGGGCCGCCCCGGCGGCTCGGGCAAGGGCAACAAGCCGGCCTCGAACGCGCCTGCCTCACCTGCCCCCACCGCGCAGATCCAACTGGTCGGCGCGACCGAAGCGACCGCTGTGGAGGTCGCCGACGAGACCGTCGACAAGCTCCTCGACGAAGGTCGCGCCCCCAACGAGATCCTGCTGATCACCACGGGCGAGCAGCATCCGTGGGCCCAGCACGAACTCTCCTTCGGTGAGGACGCCTACTGGCGCCAACTCGCCGACGGCGAGGACCTCTTCTGCGCCCACTCCTCCGTCGTCGCCCGCACGACCCAGCGAGCCATCGTGCTGCTCGCCGTCAACGGCGGGACCGACCCCGAGGCCGCTGCCGCACTGCCCGCGGCCCTGGAGAAGGCCACGGAGCAGCTCATCGTCTGCGGCGATCCCGAGCGCATTCGCGGCCTGCTCTGACCTTCAGCTCTGTCCCCAGGTCAGCGGCGCCATGCCACGGCACCGGCACCGCTGACCGGAGCGGCCCAGCCGTTCAGCTCCGACCGGAGCCGCTCAGTTCAGCTGGAGCCCTGAGCTTCGTGGGGAAGGTTCCCGCTCAGCTTGAGCTGCTGGTTGAGCTCAGTGGGCACCGGCAGGACTCTGGCGGTGGGCGCCGGAAGGGCTCTGGGGCTGCCTGGCGCCGACGCCATTGGCCCGCGTTGTCGGCTGCGGCGCGGCTTTGGCCGGCAGAGCGGCTCCTGAGATGAGAGGGGCCGTCGTGCTGCGGGCCGGGTGACCGGGCGCTGTGGACGGGTGCCCGGTACCGGCGACCGCTTCCTGCCCCGGCAGGGACGGTGCCCCCGTGGGGAACGAGTCGACGGACGCAGCGGCAGCCGCGATCGTGCTGTCACCCCCGCTCTCGTCTCCGGTGATGGTCTCGGGCCCCGTACCGGTGCCCGAACCCGTGGTGGTGCCGATCGTCGTGGACGGTGATCTATTGGTTGCGGTTGCGGTTGCGGTTGCGGTTGCGGTTGCGGTTGCGGTTGCGGTTGCGGCCGGGGGCGGGGCCGAGGGACGGCGCCCGCTTCGTCCTTCGCCCAGCACCTGCCATCCGGCGGCTGTCAGGGTGATGTAGGCCCCGCAACGGAGACCGTGCAAGGTGCAGGCGTCCCGCAGGCCCCACATCCACGCGCCGTCCACCGTCGTCCAGCCCTGCTCTCCCAGTCGGCAGCAGAGCAGCACCGCGGTGCGGACGGGAACTCTGCGACGAAGGTCGTGCGGGACGACCCGTCGCAGTTGGCCGAGCAGCGCGTTGCGGAACTCCCACCCGTCGGGATGGGCTGTGTGCTGCGTGAACGACGCGCTGGCGACGAGCCGTTCGTCGGGTCCGAGCACCGCGACGACCGTGGTGGCAGGGCGCGGTCGGTGGCGCTCGTAGAGTCCGGTGACTGTTTCGCGGGGGTCCCGCAGCAGGGGTATCCCGGCCGCCGCCCACTCGGCGGGCTCAAGCATGCGGCCAAGTCGGGACACGGGGTCGGTCGCGGGGGGTGGAGCAAAGCCGAAGGTCACATTCCTCCCTTCGTCCTGGAACCGCTCCAATTCTCGCGGCCACGCGAAGAGGCGGCAATGAACTATCGGCGCATCACGCGGCCGTTTGCGGCTGTCTCCTCTCGTTCTTCCCGCCAGGTCGCCCATTTCCCCTTTCCCACCCCGTCTTCCTTCGGGGGATCTGCGCCTGCCTGTCAGTTCTGCACGGCCAGGACCAGCGGCAACACCTCCTTCGCGCCCGCCTGCCGGAGCATCCGGGCCGCTACGGCGAGGGTCCATCCCGTCTCGGTGAAGTCGTCCACCAGCAACACCGGTCCCGCCACGGCAGCCACGGATTCCGCCAGCTCCGGCGGCATCGTCAGCGCCTCGTGCACAGCCCGCAGCCGCTGGGCACCGTTACTGCGCGGTCCCGCCGCGACCCCGTACTCGTCCACGCAGGTCACAGCCCCCAGCAGCGGCATCCTGCCGATGTCGGCGATACGTTCCGCGAAGGAGCGCACCAACTGCGGCCGTGTCAGGGACTCGATCGCGACGATTCCCACCGGCCGCTCCATCGCGTCCGCGGCACCAGAAGCCCACCCGCCAGGTCCCTTGGCCCACTCCGTGAGGACGGTCACCGCCCCCTGGAGCACATCGTCCGGCAGGGGCCCGTCGCCGGCTTGCGGGGAGAGGAGGGGCCGCAGACGGTTGCCCCAGCCAATGTCCGAGAGCCTGCCGAGCGCCCGGCCGGCGGACGCCTGCTGCTGTACCGGGATGCGGCCTTTGAGGTCCAGGCCGACAGACTGCATGCCCGTGGGCCACATCTTGCGGGGCTCGACCCTGATGCCCGGCCTGCGCAACTCACCCCGGGCTGCCGCTACTTGTACTTCCTCCACCTCCACCGTGAACCGTGCTCCCGCGCAGTTGTCGCACCGACCGCACGGCGCGGCGTCCTCGTCGTCCAACTCCCGCCGCAGGAACTCCATCCGGCAATCCGACGTCTCGGCGTACCCGCGCATCGCACGCTGTTCGGCCTGCCGTTGCTGCTCCACCCAGGCGTACCGGTCGGCGTCGTACTTCCACGGCTTGTTCGTCGCGGTCCATCCGCCCTTGACCCGGTGCACCGCCCCGTCGACATCGAGGA
Source organism: Streptomyces iconiensis (assembly GCF_028657195.3). Classification (GTDB taxonomy): domain Bacteria; phylum Actinomycetota; class Actinomycetes; order Streptomycetales; family Streptomycetaceae; genus Streptomyces; species Streptomyces iconiensis. The sequence goes on along the minus strand of NZ_JANCPR020000002.1, from coordinate 251,648 downwards.
CCTTGAGCATCATCTCCAGCCGGGATCTGCGCAGCTCCACCCTCGGTTCGAGGGCGGGCAGCGACAGCGGCCGGTCCGATGCGGCGAGCACATCCAGGGTGCGACGGACCTGGTCTTCGGGCGGGAAGGCCAGCGAGGCGAAATAGCGCCAGATCGCCTCGTCCTCCTGGCCGGGAAGAAGCAGCACCTCGGCATGGTCCACGCCTCGCCCGGCACGCCCCACCTGCTGGTAGTACGCGATGGGAGAAGAGGGAGACCCCAAGTGGACGACGAAACCGAGGTCCGGCTTGTCGAAGCCCATACCCAGAGCCGATGTGGCCACCAGCGCCTTGACGCGGTTGGCGAGCAGATCCGCCTCCGCCGCCTCACGGTCCGCGTTCTCTGTCTTACCGGTGTAGGAGGCGACCTTGTGACCGCACTGCCGAAGGAAGGCGGAGACCTCCTCGGCGGCGGCCACCGTGAGGGTGTAGATGATGCCGGAGCCCGGAAGCGCCGTGAGGTGCTGTCCCAGCCACGCCAGCCGGTGCGAGGCGTCCGGCAGACGCAGCACGTTCAGACTCAGGCTTTCCCTGTCCAGCGAACCGCGCAGCACCAGCGCCGCAGCTGCCCCAGGTTCCTGCTGTCCGTCCGTTCCGCCTCCGGTGCCGAGCTGTTCGGCGACATCCGCCGTCACCCGGGCGTTGGCCGTCGCCGTGGTCGCCAGCACGGGCACACCGTGGGGCAGCTCCGCGAGCATGGTGCGGAGCCTGCGGTAGTCCGGCCGGAAGTCGTGTCCCCAGTCGGAGATGCAGTGTGCCTCGTCCACCACGAGAAGGCCGGTGGAGGCGGTCAGCTTGGGGAGCACCTGGTCGCGGAAGTCCGGATTGTTCAACCGCTCCGGGCTCACCAGCAGGACGTCCACCTCTCCCGCCGCGACCTCGGCCTCGATCGTGCCCCAGTCCTCCTGGTTGGCGGAGTTGATGGTGCGGGCGTGGATGCCGGCGCGTGCTGCCGCCTCCACCTGGTTCCGCATCAGCGCAAGCAGCGGAGAGACGATCACGGTTGGCCCCGAGCCGCGCCTGCGCAGCAGCGCGGTGGCCACGAAATACACCGCCGACTTGCCCCAGCCCGTGCGCTGGACCACCAGTGCCCGCCGCTTGTCGGCGACGAGCGCCTCGATGGCCCGCCACTGGTCCGTGCGCAGCCGTGCGGTTCCTTCGTGGTCGCCGACGAGACCGGCCAGCACGGCGTCGGCCTCTTGGCGCAGCTCTGTGTCACTCATGCGCCCATGCAACCCGATGACACCGACAGCCGACGAATGGGCTCATGTGGATAACCCCATATTTGTATGACTAATCACAAGGTCTGTGGATATCTTTCAGCGCCGGTCCTTCACCGGCGGGCACGGTCGAGTCATGACAGACCACGACCGCGAATCAAGCGGAAACGAGTCCCCGGACGCAGGGGACGACCACCGACCGGAGCGCGTCACGGACTCCGGCGGTAGCGGCGGCGCGGGGGCCGTCCCTACCGTTGGCCAGAGGACGGACGTCTCCTTGCGGGGGCCGGCGGAGCTGGCTGACTCCCTGCCGTACCTTCTCGGCTTCTATCCCGACGACTCCATCGTCGTGGTGGCTCTGCACGGCGAGCGTGGCCGCTTCGGCGCGCGCATCAGGATGGGCATCCCCGACACGGACGAGGGCTGGCAAGCTCTGGCCCCTCAGCTCGCCGAGTGCCTCGACGCCACCGCGCAGGCCCGCGGCCCGAGGCCGGACGGTGCCATCGTCTTCCTCTGCCAGGAACCCGCCGAAGGGGAGAGCGCGGGGAAGGAGGTGATGGAGCGGTTCAGGCCGCTCATCCAGCGGCTCCGGGTGGCATGCGGCGAACTGGAGATGCCCGTGTACGAGGCGCTGTGCCTCTCGGACGGGTGCTATTTCAGCTACTGCTGCCCTGATCCGAACTGCTGCCATCCCGACGGAATGCCCCTGGCGGCGCCCGGCACCTCGGCCATGGCCGCCGCTGCCACTTACGCGGGAGTGCGGGTGCACGGTTCGCTCCGCGAGATGGAGAAGAGGTTCACCGCCCTGGGGCCTCCTTTCGCGGACCAACAGGAACGGATCCTGGACGCCGTCGGCGCTGCCCTCGTACAGCGGATGCTGACCGCTGAGGGCCGTCGGCAACTATGTGACGACACCATGGCCCTCGCGGGAAATCTCCTCGGCCGCTTCCACCGCTCCATTTCCGCGGCGGCAACGCAAACGGCAGCCGACGCACATGACGACGGACTCCTTGGCCACGACGAAGCAGCTGCCATGATCCTCGGTCTCCAGGACCGCAGGACCCGTGACCGCGCGGCGGAGTGGATGGAAGGGGTGGATGTCAGTCCTGCCCTCCGTCTCTGGCGGGCGCTGGCACGCCGTTGTGTCGGCCGCTACGACGGTCACGCGGCGGCCCTGCTCGCCCTCGCCGGATGGGTGGCCTGGTCCGGCGGCGATGTGGCGACCGCCCGGGTCGCTCTCGGCAAGGCTCTGCGTGCGGATCCCGACTACCTCTTCGCGCAACTGCTCCACCAGGCGTGCAACGAGGGACTTGACCCCGAGCTGCTGCGCCGTTGCATGCGGGAGGAACGGCGGCTGCGCGAGGCGGCCGACAGCGACGACGAGCCCGACCCCAGTTGGGACACGGCCCCATGACCCCTCAGCCCGCGCGCCGTCCACCTGAGTGGGAGATGACGCGGACCCCACCCCCTGCCACACCCGGCTGCGGCCGGTCCAAGGAGAAGAGGAAGCGGAGGATCGCGTATGTCCATGGTCGCGGAGAAGACGGCGGCCCGGTGTCCGGCGCCGGAGCCAGCGACCGGTGCCGCCCCAAGCCGCCCTTCGCGTGAGGGAGTTCCTCTCTGGCCCACGGGCGAGCACCGGCCCGCGCATCTGCCCCTCATCTGCGCCGCGGCACCGGCGCCGGCCATCTCAGCGGAGGACGGACAACTGCGGGGCGAGGGCCTGGAGGGGCTCCACGGCGCGGGTGACCGAGTGCTCTCACGCTGTCAGCTCCGGGTGGCGGGTCAGGAACCGGTTCCTGACCAGGGACGCACGGTGAGCGTCCGGCAGGCAAGCTTCGTGGCCCGAGCCCGTACTTCAGCGGACAACGGACACGACCCACAGGTCACGCTGGATCGGGTGCGTTCGGTCGACAGCAGCGAACGGATCTGTCTTCGAAGCGCCTCTGGCCGGACTCTGCGGCTTCCCATGGAACTGCACCTCGGGACCGATTTGGCCGAGGTGAAAGCCATCCCCATCGGCAGGCCGGGTTAGGACCGGCAGCCGCGGTGCACGGCATCGGGCTTCGGGCCAGTCACGTGGAGCACGCCACCACCGTCAGCACCCACTCAGCTTCTGGCACCTCCCTGGCCACTACGGGCCTTCCTCAGCGGGACTGCGAGCTGTCGGCAGGTGAGAGCCGCGGCATCGTACTCGGTATCGAGCTGGGCGAACCGACTGCCGCCGCGTGTCCCCGGCCGGGTAACGGAAGCAGGGGGAGGGGGCCCAGGGGCTCTGGCCCGGAGTCAGCTCACCGGCCAAGGACAGGACCACGAGAGGATGCCGGGCCCGCTGCGCCGTGTCGGGCCCCGCGTCGGGCCGAGCTGCAAGGCAGTTGCGGCGCCGTCTTCCTGAGGACTACTGGCCGGACGACCGCGCCGGTGGCAGGCCGCTCGCGCTGCGGCTGCGCGACGGACGGCGGCAGAGCCAACTCCGGTGCACGGCAGTCGAATTGCTGGGCACCCGGAGCTGCTGACCCCGGTGCGTACCCAACAGCTCGCCCGGCTGCTGGGCAGCCCTGTGCGGGACTCGGGTTGGGGGTTGCGTCGCGTCCCTGGCGGCGGCCGGCGACGAGAAGGAGGCGGACGCGCTGCTGCGGAGGGCCGTCGGGCAGCGGCTCCCCGAGATGTTCGCCGCTGAACAGCGCGCCGAGGGAGCGTGCCCCTGCCACATCCAGCACCCTGTCGGCCGGCATCTGGGCACGAGGGTGGTCGAGGAAAGGCGGACAGCCCGCACCTCTGCGGTTGAACGACGCGCGGCGGTATCCCGAAGGCGCCGCACGTGGCATGAGCCATCGCCCGGGGCAGCGAAACGGACAGGTCCCGCACGGTAATGCCGGGAGCGGATGGAAGCGGGAGAAGGGGGGAGGGGCCGAGAGAGGGATCGGGATAAGAGGACGGACAGTGTCCGGTGACGGCACGGACCGGGCGCGCGATACATGGCGAAGGAGGTGCGAAAGGTGCAGGAGAACGGACTGTTTATCGTCAGGGAGACGACTATGATCGCGCCATGCCCTACGACCCGTCGGCCTTCCCGCCCTTTGCCGTCACTGTCGACCTGGTGGTGCTCACAGTGCGTCGGCATGCGCTCTGCGCACTGGTCGTACGCCGCGGGGAATCGCCGTATCAGGGGCGATGGGCCCTGCCCGGCGGCTTCGTACGAGGCGACGAGGACCTTGAGGCGGCTGCGGCCCGCGAGCTCACGGAGGAGACGGGGCTGCTCACCCACACCCCGGAGGGCCACGACGCGGGGGCACATCTCGAACAACTGGCCACCTATGGGGATCCGCAGCGGGACCCCAGGATGCGGGTCGTCAGCGTCGCGCATCTCGTACTCGCGCCTGACCTCCCCTCTCCGACGGCCGGCGGGGACGTGCGGAGTGCGCGCTGGGCACCGGTCGACACGCTCTCCTGTCCCGGGGACGGCCTGGCGTGGGAGGGGGAGCAGCAGGTGCCGCTCGCCTTCGATCACGACCGGATCCTCCTGGACGGGGTGGAGCGCGCGCGTTCGAAGATCGAATACTCCTCGCTCGCCACCGCCTTCTGCCCGCCCGAGTTCACCGTCGGAGAATTGCGCAGGGTTTACGAAGCGGTGTGGGGGGTGGTGCTCGATCCACGGAACTTCCACCGGAAGGTGACCGGGACACCCGGGTTCCTGGTGCCCACCGGTGGGACGACGACCCGTCAGGGCGGGCGCCCGGCACAGCTGTTCCGGGCCGGAGGAGCCACGTTGCTCAACCCGCCGATGCTCCGCCCCGAGGTGTGACGAGCGCACTCACCGGAGGCGACCGGCCCGGCTGACGCATCCCGCTCGGAGGTGACCGGCGACTTGGCGGCGTTCTGGCCGAAGTTCAGTGGCCGGACAGCTGTTCCCAGGAGTCGGCACCCGGGGAGGTGCGACAACGGCCGGGGAGCGACTCGCGGCGAGGCCCGTTGTGCCAGGGTCCGGTGCGGATAGCGGGGGACCGGTGGCGCGGGGTTGCCCGGAAAGTCGGAAATGTCGCGTTATCTTGCAGGAGTGCGTCCGCCACGCGTTCTGCGGGAGAAGCGATGATCCAGGCCATCGGACTCACCAGCACGTCCCGGCGCAAGCGACTGCCGCGTGTCGACGACCTCACCTTCGAGGCGTGCCCCGGCGAGGTCACTGTGCTGCTGGGGCCGACTGGTTCGGGTAAGAGCGAGGCGTTGCGGCTGATGCTGCAACTTCTCCCGGGGCGTGGCGTCGCGCTCTTCCGGGGGCGGTCGGTGCACCGTATCGCGCACCCCGCCCGTGAGATCGGGGTGCTGCTCGGGGACGTGCCCGGGCACCCGGCCCGTACGGCACGGGGGCATCTGCGCATGCTCACAGCGGTGGCGGGTGTACCGCTGGAACGGGCGGACGACGTGCTCGATGTGGTCGGGCTCAGCGGGCTCGCAGGCCAGCGGCTCGGTGACTTCTCGCTGGGGATGGACCGACGTCTCGGTATTGCCACGGCGCTGCTCGGCGACCCGCACACGCTGGTGCTGGATGAGCCGGCGAGCGGACTGTCGCCGCGCGAGGCGAGTTGGCTCTACGGGCTGTTGAGGGGGTATGCGGAGCAGGGTGGGCTGGTGCTGGCCAGTTCGCGGGACCCGAGGGAGGCGGCGCGGCTTGCGGACCGGGTCGTGACGATCGACGGGGGCAGGCTGGTCGCGGACCAGGACGCGGCCGACTTCTCCCGGACACGGCTGAGGCCACGGGTCGCGGTGCGGACACCCCACGCAGAGAGGTTCGCGGCCGTGCTCACCCGGGAGGCACGCAGCGCGGAGCGGAGCAGTCGGGGTAGGGGAGTGGTCGAGGTGGTGTGTGACGGAGGCAGCCGGGTCTCCGTGTACGGCAGCAACTGTGCGGCCGTGGGGGAGTCGGCGTACCGGCACGGGATTCTCGTACACCAGCTCGCCGAGGAAATCGGGGACGCCGGCGACAAAGCACACCCCGGACCCCTCGTCCGAGCGGACGGTCGTGCGCCGAGCGCGAGCGAGGCAGCGGCGCGGCCCTCGGCCGCACCGTCTCTCGCGCAGCCGACATCGGCCTCTGCTCCCGCCCCGACGCCGGGCCTCGCTTCTGCCTCGACATCGGCCTCTGCTCCCGCCCCGACGCCGGGCCTCGCTTCTGCCTCGACATCGGCCTCTGCTCCCGCCCCGACGCCGGGTTCCACTTCTGCCCCGACGTGGGCCTCGGCTTCAGATGCGGCACCGGATGCGACCTTGATGCCGGAAACGGCCGCGGCGCCGGATACGACCACGGCGCCAGGTGCGGCACCAGCCCCGACGGGGGCGCTCACTACGGGGGTTGACGAGGCCGAGCGTACTCGGGGAGGCGGCGGCGGTTCCGGGCTGGAGCCCGAGTCCGTGGTCAAGGCGACGGTGATGGGCAACGCGGAGAGCGGTTCAGCGGGGGAATCGGCTCCGGTTCGGGAGGGGCACGCTTCCGTTCCGGGTCCCACGGTGCACGCAGCCGGGGACGACGCGGCCGATCAGGGAGAGGGGGCCGCTGCGGGGCGAGGCGACGAGTTCGTCCTGGCCTCGCCGTCGACGCCCACCAGTTCCACCGTGTCGCCGACCGCCTCGGCGACACAACCTGTGGTCTCAGCAGCGGCGTTGTCCGGCTCGGCTCTCCCCGCCGACTCCCCGACCACTACCTCCACCGCCCCTGCCTCCGCCTTCGTCACATCACCTACCTCCGTTACCTCCAGCGCTCCCAGCGCTCCTAGTGCTTCCAGCACCTCTGCGAAGACCTCCTCCACTTCTGCTGCCGCCGCAGCTTCTGGTGCGCCGTCCCCTCCCTTTCCCACGTCAACTTCCCCGACCCTCCCTGCCGCTTCACTCAGCGCAGACGCACCGACCGCCCCAGCCCCCGCCCCCACCTCAACCGGCACCCCCTCCCCGACTCCGACTTCGACACCGACTCCGCACCTGGCCCCGGCCTCGGCACCGACCTCGGCCTCGGGCCCGAATCCGACCCTCATCGCGAGCGACGCCTCTGCCACCACTCAGACCTCACCGAGCACATTTGTCTCGTCCACCGCTCAAGCTGCCGCCGCCGTCACTTCCTCCCACTCCCAAGCGACCCGGGCGCGGTCCGGGGCTTCGGCGGCGGGTGGTCACCATGGCTCAGCGCAGGGGGTGCTGCCGCCCTCCCTTCCGGCGGTGCGGAGGCCGGGGCCCGTGGCGCCGGTGCGTTACGAGATGCGCAGGTTGTTCGGGGTGCGGACGCCATGGGTCGTGATGGTTGTGGCTCTGCTCGCGGCTCTCGTCGTGGCCGCGATGCAGGCCCGCACTGGTGCGGGAACAACGGGGGACGAGGGGGCGGGTCTCGCGCCTGTGTTGCGGTTGTTGGTCGCCTGGCCGACGAGCGTGCCGTTCCTGCTGCCCCCGGTCGCGATGGCGGCGGGGCTGCTGGGGGCCTTGGCGTTCGGCCAGGAGTTCCGGTATCCGGCGCTCGCACCCGCGCAGGCCCCCGTGCCCCGTCGACTGGGGCTGCTGCTCGCCAAGTTGCTGGTCACCGGGGGAGTGGCGATTGCGCTGTGCCTGTTCTCGGCGGTGCTGAACGCCGGTGCGCTCGCTCTGCTCTACGGCCCGGGCAGCGGTGTCCTCACCTTCCCCGCTCACGCCTTTGAACTCGCCAACCTCACCAGCCTTTCCGTTCCCGTCGGAAGTGGGACAGCGGGAGACGGTGCGGAAGCGCAGGGGCTCTCGTTCGGGATGCAGGTGCTGGCGGTTCTCGCGATCTGCGTCGGATGCGGGTGGGCGGGCCTGCTGGCGGCGGGCGTGTTCCGGTCAACAGTGGCGGGAGTGACTGCTGTTGCGACTGTTCCGTTGCTGGTCGTCCCGGTCATGAGGAGGTTGCTGGCCGGTCCGGCGATGCATTCCCTCGACGGCCTGCCCGAGCGGCTGCGGTCGGCGCTGCTCTTCCCCTGGCCCTCCGGCGCCGATCAGTGGGTCGCCGTCGTCCTGCGGATCGCCACCCAACCCGTAGGCCGCGCACTGGCGTTGTCGCTGATCGTGCTGTTGGGCGCGTACGTCCTGACGTCGCTGCGCAGCAGGCCGCGCTAGCCAAGCGGACGGTGCCAGGCGACGACCGCAGGGCGCCCGCCCAAGTCGGTTACGCGGCTCCCCCGGACCCTCGCCAACACTCCCTGGCCAACAACCGTCGAGCAACAGTTCCCGGCCAACAACTCCCGACCAACACCCCTCGACCCGCAGCCCCGAACCCGCGACCCCGAACTGTCATCTCCCAACCGTCAGCTGTCCGGCATCAACCCCAGTCGGGCCGGCCTCCGTTCAACGGCCAGTCGGCAGCAGCCGCCCGGGAGGCGCGGGGCTCCGACGAGCCCGTGAACGGGGCCCGTTGGCGTTCTGGGACGAACCCTGTCGGCGGCCCGACGGGTACAGGCGCTCGTGAATCAGCAAGACGTTCAACGGGGATCCGTCGTCAACGGGCCTCACAGGGGCCTGAGATGGCGCTGACCCCCTCTGACGAGGCCCTTTCTTTCCGATAAGGCGTCAATTGTGCGGAAGTCAGCGATCACCCTTTCGTGTGCTTTTCACCAAAGCCCTCAAGGCCGTCGTGAGCCCCGCCGACACAAGTGGTCGTGACTACCCTTGCGCACTCCATGATGACCGCGGCCCGCCCCGTCGACTCTGGCCTCGTCGGCCCGGGCGAGCTGGACCGCTATGCGTACGCCGAGTCCACCGGTACGGCGCGCACCACTACCAACGCACCGGCGTGGGAAGGTTCCGAGGCCGACATGAACCGAGTGGGAAGGCGTGCCACCGGTAGCCGAGGCCGTGGCCTCCACGGTCAACTCGTCCAGCAGTTGGGCCAGATGATCGTCTCGGGGGACCTGGGCGCTGACCGCCCGCTCGTCCCCGAGGAGATCGGCCAGCGCTTCGAAGTGTCGCGTACAGTCGTGCGCGAATCCCTGCGCGTCCTTGAGGCCAAGGGACTTGTCAGCGCGCGCCCGAACGTGGGCACCCGGGTCCGGCCCGTCAGCGACTGGAACCTGCTGGACCCCGACATCATCGAGTGGCGGGCCTTCGGGCCGCAGCGCGAAGGTCAGCGGCGCGAGCTGTGCGAACTGCGCTGGACGATCGAGCCGCTGGCCGCGCGCCTCGCGGCGGGCCAGAGCCGCGACGACGTACAGCAGCGCCTCGGCGACATGGTCGAGATCATGAGTCACGCCCTCGCGCAGGGCGACACCCTCACCTTCTCGCGCGCCGACGCGGAGTTCCACGGCCTGGTACTTCAGGCGGCCGGCAACAGGATGCTGGAGCACCTCTCCGGCATCGTCTCCTCCGCGCTCCAGGTCTCGGGCGGCCCCGCCAGCGGCTGCGAACGGCCTACGGAGACGGCGGTCGGCCATCACCGCCGGGTCGTCGAGGCGCTGATCTCCGGCGAGGCGGCCGTGGCCGAGGCCGCGATGCGCCAGATCCTCGGAGGCCACGCCGAGCCGGTCGCCGCCACGCAGTCCGCACCCGCGCAGGGACAGGGGCAGCCCGGACCGCAGGGCCAGCCGGTACAGGCGGCGCAGCCGGCGCAGTCAGGACAGCCGGTCCAGCCGGCACACGGCGCCGGGCAGGGGACACAGGCCGGAGCCTCCGGCGGTGCCGGTGCCGACCACGTGGTGCCGCCCCCGCGCGAGCACTGAGGCGGTCGGCCGAGCTGAGCCGGGCACGGAACCCGGCGGCGGCCCCGGCGGTACCGGCGGCCCCGGCTTCCCTGTCCTGGCCCCGTCCTGACCCCCGTGCTGAGCCCTCTGACGCGCTCCACCGCCTTGCTCCCTGACCGCCCCACGCGCTGATTCGCGTCACCCGCGAATCCCGCGTCCCCCGCGCGGTCTCGGCCCTCCCCAGGCCCTTCGCGACACGTACGGCCGTGCCTCCGGCTCCCGGCGGCGCGGCCGTACGTTCGGAGATGGGGGTAATTCGTCCGGATCTCCACGCATACAACCAGGTACATGGTGTGACCCGGACCACGTGGAATGGGCGTAACGCTTCCCGCCCCAGCGCGATGACTCAAGAGGTGACAGCCGAGGAGGGAATACGGGCGCCCCGTTCGGGGCTTTTCCCTACGCCGTGTTTCTCCACAGCTTCCGCCCGCGCCGTCGGTTCATTCCCCCCGACGGTCCGCCGTTTCCATCGTTCCGAGAGGTTGTTCGTGTCGGCCAGCACATCCCGTACGCTCCCTGCGGAGATCGCCGAGTCCGAGTCCGTGATGGCGCTCATCGAGCGGGGAAAGGCTGAGGGGCAGATCGCCGGCGATGACGTACGTCGGGCCTTCGAGGCTGACCAGATTCCGCCAACCCAGTGGAAGAACGTTCTGCGCAGCCTCAATCAGATCCTCGACGAGGAGGGTGTGACGCTGATGGTGAGTGCCGCGGAGGCGCCCAAGCGCACCCGTAAGAGCGTCGCAGCGAAGACCCCGGCAAAGCGCACCGCCACCAAGACGGTCGCCGCCAAGACCACAACTGCCAAGAAGGCCACTTCCGCGAGCACGACCACGACATCCACTGTCACCGCGGGGACCGATGTCCCCGTGGGGATCCCGGATGACGGGTCGGCGGCAGATGCCGTGAAGCCCGCAGCAAAGAAGGCCGCAGCGAAGAAGACCACCGCGAAGAAGGCGGCGGCCAAGAAGACGGCCGCACCCAAGAAGACCGCCTCCAAGAAGTCGGTCGTGGACGAACTCCTCGACGGCGACGACGAGATGGTCGAGGAGGTCCCCGCCAAGCCGACGGGCAAGCCCGGCGCCGAGGACGGCCCTCCCGCGACCGAGGTCAAGAACGAGAACGAGGGCTTCGTCCTCTCCGACGACGACGAGGACGACGCGCCGGCTCAGCAGGTTGCCGCCGCCGGCGCCACGGCCGACCCGGTCAAGGACTACCTCAAGCAGATCGGCAAGGTTCCGCTGCTCAACGCCGAGCAGGAGGTGGAGCTGGCGAAGCGGATCGAGGCAGGTCTCTTCGCCGAGGACAAACTGGCTGCCGCCGACAAGCTCGCGCCGAAGCTGGAGCGTGAGCTGGAGATCATCGCCGAGGACGGCCGCCGGGCCAAGAACCACCTGTTGGAGGCCAACCTCCGCCTCGTGGTTTCCCTGGCCAAGCGCTACACAGGGCGCGGCATGCTGTTCCTGGACCTGATCCAGGAGGGCAACCTCGGTCTGATCCGTGCGGTCGAGAAGTTCGACTACACCAAGGGCTACAAGTTCTCGACGTACGCGACGTGGTGGATTCGCCAGGCGATCACCCGCGCGATGGCCGACCAGGCCCGCACCATCCGTATCCCGGTGCACATGGTCGAGGTCATCAACAAGCTCGCGCGTGTGCAGCGTCAGATGCTCCAGGACCTGGGCCGCGAGCCCACCCCGGAGGAGCTGGCCAAGGAGCTGGACATGACGCCCGAGAAGGTCGTCGAGGTCCAGAAGTACGGCCGTGAGCCGATCTCCCTGCACACACCGCTCGGCGAGGACGGCGACAGCGAGTTCGGCGACCTGATCGAGGACTCCGAGGCGGTTGTCCCGGCGGACGCGGTCAGCTTCACGCTCCTCCAGGAGCAGCTGCACTCCGTGCTGGACACGCTCAGCGAGCGTGAGGCGGGCGTCGTCTCGATGCGTTTCGGCCTGACCGACGGTCAGCCCAAGACGCTCGACGAGATCGGCAAGGTCTACGGGGTGACGCGTGAGCGCATCCGGCAGATCGAGTCGAAGACGATGTCGAAGCTGCGTCACCCGTCCCGTTCCCAGGTCCTCAGGGACTACCTCGACTGACGGTCCGGTCCCCGTGATCGCGGGGACCGACAGGACCGGGACCGCGAAGGCCGGTGCTCCCCTCGGGGGGCGCCGGCCTTCGCGTCGTTGTGCGGATGATCGGCGAGCGCCCCGGCGCGCTTCAGCTGCTCGGGATGCGCTGTTCCTGTGCGTGGAACACCCTGGGTAGTCACGTAAGTCCGTACGGTCAGGAGGTCGTTTCATGCGCTTGCTGCGCTGTGAGCGAACACGCGACGTCGGGACCCGGGTCGCGCCGGGAACTCTTCTCTCCACGCTGGTGGCGGCGCTCATAGCCGCGCTGCTCGGCCCGCTGGCGCCCCAGGCCGCCGCGCTGGCCCCGCAGGCCCAGGCGCACGATCAGGACCCGGACCGGGCCGTCATCGGCGGCTACCCGGTGCGTGCCGCGAGCCATCCGTGGGTGGTGGCGCTCTCCAGCCGTGACCGGTTCGGCAGCTCGCGCTCGGGCCAGTTCTGCGGGGGAGCGCTGGTCGGTCCCCGTACGGCGGTCACGGCGGCGCACTGCCTCAGCCGCAATGTGCTGGGTGTCGAGCCCAGCCAGGTCCGTGACCTGCGAGTCATCACGGGGCGGGGCGACCTCTCCGGCACCTCGGGCAAGGAGATCCCGGTGGCGTCCGTGCGCGTGAACCCCGAATACGACAGCGGCACGAACAAGGGCGACATCGCCGTGCTGCGGCTCTCGTCGGCGGTGCCGCAGAAGTCCGTCATCCGGATGGCCGAGAAGAACGATCCGGCTTACAGGGCAGGCACCCCGGCCGACGTGTTCGGCTGGGGGGACACCACGGGCAGCGGCTCGTACGCGACGACGCTGCGGGCCGCACGCGTGAAGGTGATGGAGGATGCCGTCTGCGCGCGGGCCTATCCGGGGAGCGACAAAGGCACGTTCGACGCCGCCACCATGCTCTGCGCCGGAGTGGAGAGCGGAGGGCGGGACGCCTGTCAGGGAGACAGCGGTGGACCGCTGATCGCCAGCGGCAAGCTGGTCGGCCTCGTCTCGTGGGGCGTCGGCTGCGGCGAGAGGGGCCGTCCCGGGGTCTATACGCGCGTCTCAGCCGTCGCGCACGTGGTGCGGGCCCAGGGGGGCTGAGCGGGGCGGCCGAGCGCTGAGAGCCGTGGTCAGCGCCGCGCGGGTCCGAGTGTTCCGTTGTTGGCCGCACGAACAAGGGCGGGCGGGCCTTCCGGCATTACCGGGAGGCCCGCCCGCCCTTTCCGGCCTGCGCCGGACCGAGCTCGTCGGATGCGTGTGGGGATGCGGACGCGATCGCTTTAGAACAAACGAGTCAGTGCTCGTCTTCCGGGGTCGCTGGAGTCGCGGTGAGCTTCTCCGTCTCGTCCTGTATCTCCGCGGCGATCTTCTTGAGCTCCGGCTCGAACTTACGGCCGTGGTGGGCGCAGAACAGCAGCTCTCCGCCACTGAGCAGCACAACGCGCAGGTAAGCCTGGGCATTGCAGCGGTCACAGCGGTCGGCGGCCGTCAGCGGGGTCGCGGGGGTCAGAACTGTAGTCACGTCGCCTCTTCTCTAGCTCGACGAGCTGTCGTACCAGGGTCAACATCCAACCAGGCCGAAAACGTTCCCGCTCCGGTCTTCATTCCCGGAGCTTTTTCGCCGGGAGGCCGGGATGCTGCCGGGGTGGCGGCGAATGGGCCGTATTGCAGGGGATGGATCTTCTTCAGTCTGTCGTTGAGTTCTTGACGGTGTGGTGGTGGCTGGTGGCCGCCAGTGGCGCTGGCAGCCGTTTGGTGGCTGTGCGTTGTCGTCCGGCTCCGGGCTGCTTCGGGCCCTTCGTTCTGGAGGACGTGCCCGGAGCCTAAATGGTTCATGCCCGGAAGGGAACGTGATGTGTGTGTCACCCGGATGTGTTATCGAACGCACAATCGAAAATGGGCTAGCATGGCGGTTCTCCTGGTCCCTCGCCTGGGTCGCGCGACACGGGCTGTCCTGGGCCTCGGTACCCTCTGACGCGGCAACCCAGCCGTCTCAAGCAGAATTCAGCGAGGAGCGAACCGCGTGACCGCCGATATGTCCGCACCGTCCACCGCACTGCTGACCGGGGCAGACCGCGAGGGCGGTTCCAATTACACCGCGCGGCATCTGCTCGTCCTGGAGGGACTGGAAGCGGTCCGTAAGCGGCCGGGTATGTACATCGGCTCGACGGACAGTCGTGGCCTGATGCACTGCCTCTGGGAGATCATCGACAACTCCGTCGACGAGGCACTGGGCGGCCACTGCGACCACATCGAGGTCGTCCTCCATGAGGACGGCTCCGTCGAGGTCACGGACAACGGCCGTGGCATCCCGGTCGACATCGAGCCCAAGACCGGTCTCTCCGGCGTCGAGGTCGTGCTGACCAAGCTGCACGCCGGTGGCAAGTTCGGCGGAGGCTCCTACGCGGCCTCCGGCGGCCTGCACGGTGTGGGCGCCTCCGTGGTCAACGCGCTCTCCGCGCGCCTGGACGTCGAGGTGGACCTCAACGGCCGTACCCACACCATCAGTTTCCGGCGAGGTGTTCCCGGGATCTTCACGGAGTCGGGCCCTGACGCGCCGTTCGACCCGGCGACCGGACTGCTCAAGGGGAAGAAGGTCCCCAAGACCCGCACCGGCACCCGGGTGCGGTACTGGGCGGACCGGCAGATCTTCCTCAAGGACGCCAAGCTCTCCCTGGAGAACCTGTACGCGCGTGCCCGGCAGACCGCGTTCCTGGTGCCGGGGCTGACGCTGGTCGTGCGCGACGAGCGGGGGATCGACGGCGCGGAGGCCAGTGAGGAGACCTTCCGCTACGACGGCGGGATCAGCGAGTTCTGCGAGTACCTCGCGCAGGACAAGCCGGTCTGCGACGTCGTACGCCTGCAGGGGCAGGGCAGCTTCAAGGAGACCGTCCCTGTCCTGGACGACCGCGGGCACATGATCCCCACCGAGGTGCAGCGTGAGCTGGGCGTCGACATCGCGTTGCGCTGGGGCACCGGGTACGACTCCGCGGTCAAGTCCTTCGTGAACATCATCGCCACCCCCAAGGGCGGCACCCACGTCTCCGGCTTCGAGCGCTCGATCACCAAGACCGTCAACGAGGCGCTCCGTACCAGCAAGTTGCTGCGGGTCGCCGAGGACGACGTGGTCAAGGACGACGCGATGGAGGGCATGACCGCCGTTGTCACCGTGCGGCTGGCGGAGCCGCAGTTCGAGGGGCAGACCAAGGAGGTGCTGGGCACCTCGGCCGCCTCGCGAATCGTGGCGCAGGTCGTCGCCAGTGAGCTGAAGTCGTTCCTGCTGTCCAACAAACGGGACGCCAAGGCGCAGGCGAGGTCGGTCCTGGAGAAGGTCGTCGCCGCGGCCCGTACGCGTATCGCGGCGCGGCAGCACAAGGAGGCGCAGCGCAGGAAGACCGCGCTGGAGTCGTCTTCGTTGCCGGCGAAGCTGGCGGACTGCCGCAGTGACGAGGTCGACCGCACCGAACTCTTCATCGTCGAGGGCGACTCGGCGCTGGGCACGGCGAAGGTCGCGCGGAATTCGGAGTTCCAGGCGCTGCTGCCCATCCGTGGCAAGATCCTGAACGTTCAGAAGTCGTCGGTCTCCGACATGCTCAAGAACGCCGAGTGCGGCTCGATCATCCAGGTCATAGGAGCCGGTTCGGGGCGGACCTTCGACATCGACCAGGCGCGCTACGGGAAGGTCATCTTCCTCGCCGACGCCGATGTGGACGGGGCGCACATCCGCTGCCTCCTGCTCACGCTCTTCCAGCGCTACATGCGGCCGATGGTCGAGCAGGGCCGGGTCTTCTCCGCGGTTCCCCCGCTGCACAGGATCGAGCTGGTGAGCCCCAAGAAGGGGCAGGACAAGTACGTGTACACGTACTCCGACAGCGAGCTGCGGCAGACCCTGCTGGAGCTGGAGCGGACAAAGGTGCGCTACAAGGACTCGATCCAGCGCTACAAGGGCCTCGGAGAGATGGACGCCGACCAGCTGGCCGAGACCACGATGGATCCCCGCCACCGCACCCTGCGCAGGATCAACATCAGCGACCTGGAGGCAGCGGAGCAGGCGTTCGCCCTGCTCATGGGCAGCGAGGTCGCGCCGCGCAGGGAGTTCATCAGCTCCTCGGCCGCCACACTGGACCGCTCGCGGCTCGACGTCTGATCCCACCGCGGGCCCCATAAGTCCCGCCCCTTCACTCCTTCTTCACGGTTTCACCTGAAGGGGTGAAGGGGGCGAATTGGGCTGAAGGTGATCTCGCGCCTCTGCCCATGCTGGGGCATGCGCCTCGACGACCCCTGGTACGACGCCCTGGCCTCAGGCCGGGGCGAGCACCGTGAAGCAGCCCGCACGACCGCCGCCGACGTGCCTCCACAGGAGCGGCACGTACGGCGGCGACCGGCATCGCGCGATGCCCGCGGCGATGTCTACCTCACCGTTCAGCGCAGTGCGGCCTTCCAGCAAGTGCGGCGCCGTTACCGGCACTTCGCGCTCCCGGCGAGCGCCGCGTTCCTCACCTGGTACCTCGCCTACGTGGTCCTCGCGACCAGCGCGCCCGGCCTCATGGCCCGCCCCGTCGCGGGGGTCCTCAATGTCGCGATGGCCGCGTGCCTCGCGCAGTTCGCCACCACCTTTCTGCTCACCTGGGCCTACGTCCGTCACGCACGGCTGCGCAGGGACAGGCTCGCGCTCGAACTGCGCTGGGAGACACAGGACATGACCAGGGCGGCCGGTGCGGCCCGGCGGAACGTCCCGGCGGACGCCCTGGGAGGCAGCGTGGCAAACGGGACAGGAGGCGGGGCCGTGGGCGGAGCTGTCGCGGGTCAGGCCGCCGGTGAGGAGGCGGCGCTGTGACCGGCAGCCACCAGACCCTCACGCTGCTGCTGTTCGGCGCCGTGGTCGCCGCCACGCTCGCGATCACGAGCCGGGCGGGCAGAAGACGCCAGGGGTCACCGGAGGAGTTCTACACGGGCGGCCGGCTCTTCTCCCCGATGGAGAATGGATTCGCCATCGCGGGTGACTACATGTCGGCCGCTTCCTTCCTCGGTATCTCCGGACTCATCGCGCTCTACGGGTACGACGGAATGCTGTACTCCGTCGGCTTTCTCGTCGCGTGGCTCGTCGTCCTGCTGCTCGTCGCCGAACTCGTCCGCAACTGCGGCAGGTTCACCCTCGCCGACGTCGTGGCGGCGCGCGTGCGGGAGCGGCCGGTACGGATCGCGCTGGGCGCTTCCTCCGTCACCGTTTCCGTCCTCTACCTTGTCGCGCAGATGGTCGGCGCCGGCAGCCTGGTGGCGCTGCTGCTGGGCAGCGAGAGCGGTATGGCGCACACATGGACCGTTCTGGGAGTCGGCGCACTCATGGTGGTCTACGTGTGCTGCGGGGGCATGCGTGCCACTACGTGGATCCAGATCGTGAAGGCCGTGCTGCTCATGGGCGGCGCCCTCGCCCTCACCGTGCTGGTGCTGGTCCGCTTCGGTGGAGACCTCGGGGCGCTGCTCACCAGCGCGGCCGAACGCAGCGGTCATGGGAGGGACTTCCTCGCGCCCGGCCTCAAGTACGGGGGAGAGGGCGGCTGGGCCTCCCGTTTCGACTTCATCAGCCTCGGCCTGGCGCTCGTCCTCGGCACGGCGGGACTGCCGCACATCCTCTCGCGCTTCTACACCGTTCCGACGGCGCCTGCAGCCCGGCGCTCGGTGGTGTGGTCGATCGGGCTCATCGGCGGCTTCTACCTGATGACCATCGTGCTCGGCACCGGCGCCGCCGCACTCGTAGGCACCGCCTCCGTACGGCAGTCGAGCCCGGCGGGCAACACCGCGATCCCGCTGCTGTCCATGGAGTTGGGCGGAGGCGCAGGTTCCACGGGCGGTGCCGCGCTGTCCGCGCTGGCGGCGGCCGTCGCCTTCGCCACCATCCTGGCCGTCGTCGCCGGTATCACCCTGGCGGCGTCGGCTGCCGTCGCACACGACCTGTACGCCTCGCTGAAGAGGCGCCGCACGCCGGGCGAGGGCGGGCACACCGAGGGCGGGCGTACCGAGGTGGGCGTGGCGCGGATCGCCGCAGCCGTCGTGGGCGGGGTGGCGATCGGACTGAGCCTGCTCGCACAGGAGTTGAACGTGGCGTTCCTGGTCGGTCTGGCCTTCGCCGTCGCGGCCTCCGCGAACCTTCCCGTGCTGCTCTACGCGCTCTTCTGGCACCGCTTCACCACCAGGGGTGCCATCTGGTCGGTCTACGGTGGGCTCGTCCCGGCCGTGGCACTGGTGGTGCTCTCGCCCGTCGTCTCCGGTGCTCCGGGCGCGCTGTTTCCCGGTGCCGACTTCGCGCTCTTCCCGCTGGAGAACCCCGGGCTGGTCTCCGTCCCGCTCGGCTTCCTGGCCGGCTGGCTGGGCACCGTCACCTCGCGTGAGCGCGCCGATGAGGCCCGGCACGCGGAGACGGAGGTGCGCGCGCTCACGGGAGCCGGGGCCGCGTGATCTCCGGGGACCCGTGGTGCGGATGCACCGCTTCCGGGAGGGTGACGGTGAACCGGGCGCCCCCGTCGGGCCCCTCGTCCACTTCGGCGCTGCCGCCGTGCCGCTCCGCGAGGCGCCGTACGAGCGCGAGCCCCAGGCCCCGGCGCCCGTGCGCCGGGGGCTCCTTGGTCGACCAGCCCTCGGCGAAGACCGTCTCGCGGCGCTCGGCCGGTATGCCGGGGCCGTTGTCGCTCACCTGGAGCCTGATCCCCGTCCCGTGCACGGTCAGCGCCGTCTCCACCCGGCCGCCCGGCGAACCGGCCGTCGCATCGAGGGCGTTGTCCACGAGGTTGCCGAGTACGGTCGCCAGTTCGGGCGGGTCGACGAGCCGGTCGGGAAGGAGGGTTCCGGGCGCGATGTGGAGGGCCACGCCCCGTTCGGCGGCGACGGTCGCCTTGCCCACGAGCAGTGCGGCGAGAAGCGGGTCGCGCACCTTCTCGGATATCTCCTCCGCCGTCGCGCGGTGCACCCCGACGGCGTCGCTCAAGTAGTCCACCGCTTCCTCGTACAGACCGAGCTGGAGCAGGCCGAGCAGGATGTGCATACGGTTGGCGTGCTCGTGGTCCTGTGCGCGCAGTGCGTCGATCAGGCCCTGGGAACCGTCGAGTTCACGCCCCAGAAGCTCCAGTTCGGTGCGGTCCCTGAGGGTGGCGACGGCGCCGCCGTCCTTGGTGGGCATCCTGTTGGCGACCAGCACCCGGCCGCCGCTGACGGTCAGGAGATCGGCTCCTGGCACGTCGCCCGCCAGCACACGCGCCGTGCGGCCAGGGCCCATGGCCTCTTCCGGGTCCATGCCCACGTGATGCGGGCGCAGCTCCAGAAGGCGCTGGGCCTCGTCGTTGACCAGCCGGATCCTGCCCCGCGGGTCCAGCGCGACGACGCCCTCGCGGATGCCGTGCAGGATCGCCTCGCGTTCGGCCAGAAGCGAGGCGATGTCGGAGAACGCCAGGTCGTGCGTGCGTTTGTGGAATCTCCTGAAGATCAGCAGCGCCGCCAGGGCGCCCACGCCCAGTGCCCCGCCCGCATATGCCAGCAGGCCGGGAACGGCGCGTACGAAGCGGTCGCGCACGCTGTCGTAGGCGATCCCGACGGAGACCGCTCCGACCACGTCGCCATGGCCGTTCCGCAGGGGGACCTTGCCTCTGGCGGCACGCCCCAGTGTGCCCTCGTCGAGGTGCAGCACCTCGCGTCCCGCCAGGACGCGTGAGGGGTCGGTGGAGACGTGCTCGCCGATTCTGGCGGGTTCGGAGTGCGACCAGCGCACGCCGCGTGTGTCCATCACCACCACGTAACTGGCGCCCGTGGCACGGCGGATGCGCTCGGCGACCTTCTGGACGGGGCCGTCGCGTGCCGGGCCCGCGCCCTCGGTGAGCAGGTTGTCCAGGCCCGGTTCCGCCGCCGTCGACTGCGCGATGGCCAGCGCGCGCCGGGTGGCCTGCTCGTCCAGTTGCTCGCTGAAGGGCGCGAGGAACAGCCCTGTCGCCACAGCCGTCACACCGGTGACGACCGCGAGTTGCATCAGCAGCACCTGTGAGGAGAGCCTTCGCGGCCAGCCGAGGCGGGCCCAGGACAGCGGGGTCCGCCTGCGGACGGCTTGGGGGCGGCCTATGAGAGGCAACGGGGGACCTCGTGGCGGTGCGGGGACGAACGGGAGCAGGCCGGGACGGCGGAGGGCCGGAGCGGGATCAGGCGGCTCCGGCCCTGGCGACCTCGTCGATGCCGGCGATCTCCATCCGTGCGGGCCCCGCGGGGATTCCGCCGCAGCTCGCGGGGACGGGCGGCCCGTCCGTGCGTTCCACGACGCGGACCCGCCAGTGGCGGCCGTCCGCGTGCGCGACGGTCACCGCCCAGTGCGGAACACCGGGTTCCGCGCTCACGTGCCGCACGCTCACCGCGTCGGCGCCGCTCTCGCCCGTACGCTCGCGCACGGCCAGGTCGGCGGCCTGGCCGGGGCGGCCCCAGGCGGAGCGGCCCCGGCAGCCCTCCGTCAGTACGCGCTTGTCCCGTACGGCGTCCAGCACGGCCTTGGCGGCGGTCGCGTCCAGCCGCCCGTACGCGTACCCATAGGGCAGCACGAGCAGCGTGGGTGCGAAGCGGTGGCCGCCGATGTGGGTGATCTCCCAGATGTCACCGGCGCCGGAAGCGGCCAGTTCCCCGGCGAGGGGCCTGCCGAGGAGGGCGCAGCAGCGGTCGCGCTTGCCATTGGTGCAGACGAACGCCAGCGGCTCGCCCTCGTACGGAAGCCAGCCGGGACCCAGCGCAGCGCCCTCCGTACCTGTGGCGGCGTCGAGTGCGGCGAAGTCCAGCTCGCGGAGTGCCTCCAGGGAGTCGCCGGGCAGGAGCGCCGTGCGTACCCATGAGTCGCCCGGGACGGTGCGCGCGAGGAAGACGCGGTGCCGGTCAGGACCCGTACCCGTGCCGGCGCGGTCGGTGTCCCTGCCGGGTCGCCGGATGAGGGCGACGCGGCCCCCGTGCGCGCCTGCCGCCGCCTCAAGGGCGCTGCCGAGCGCGGGGTCGAGGCGGCTCTCGGTCAGCGCCTTGCCGCCCCACGGTCCCGGCTGCTCGACCAGCAGCCACGTACGGGCCGCTGCAGCCGTCCCCGCCAGGGGCTCGTGGTGGTCACGGGAGGCGGTCGCACACGTACTCACGAAGGTGAGCCTAACCTGGCCCTGCCCACCCCGCGCGCCCACGTTCCCCCTGCTGGGGTGCGGGGCGCCGGTGCCGGGGTGCGGGGAGGGCCTCGGGTGCGGGTCCTGCCTCGACTACGATCGGCGGTCGGCGGATCCGGGAGGGACAGGAAGGGGCGCGCGGCGTGAGCGGTGCGGGGGCCGGTGTCGGCGACAGGATTCCGGTGGTGATCCTGGCGGGCTTTCTCGGCTCGGGAAAGACCACGCTCCTCAACCATCTGCTGCGGCACAGCAGAGGCACCCGGATCGGTGCGATCGTCAACGACTTCGGCAGCATCGAGATCGACGCCATGACCGTCGCGGGGCAGGTCGACTCGATGGTCTCCCTCGGGGACGGCTGCCTGTGCTGCGCCGTGGACACCAGCGACATGGACGGCGTCCTGGAGGTGCTGGCACGCCCGTCGGCAGGTATGGACGTCATCGTGATCGAGGCGAGCGGGGTCGCGGAGCCGGAGACGCTGATCCGCATGGTCCTGGCCAGCCGGAACCCGCGCATCATCTACGGGGGCCTCGTGGAACTCGTGGACGCGGCGGAGTTCGAGGCCGTACGGGAGCGCCACCCGGAGCTGGAGCGGCATGTCTCGGCCGCCGATCTACTGGTGCTCAACAAGGCCGACCGGGTGGGCGAGCAGGCCCTGGGCGCGCTGCGCGGGGAACTGGCGCGGCTGAGCCCCGGCACACCAGTGGTGCCCGCTTCTCATGGGCGCCTCGATCCGGCGCTGCTCTTCGACCGCGTACGCCGTGAGCGCGCGGCAGTGGAGCAGCTCACCTTCGACTCGCTGCTCTACGGGGACGACGAGGCGGGGGAGTGCGGTGAGGGGTGTGAAGGTGCCGAGGCGCATGGGGACGGCGAGCACGGCGGGGGCTGTGGGGGCGCAGACCACTCCGCGCGCCCGCACCTGCATCACGCATACGAGGCGGTGGAGTTCAGCTCGGACGTACCCATGGACCCGCGCCGCTTTCTGGCCTTCCTGGACAGCAGGCCGGACGGGCTCTACCGAGTGAAGGGATTTGTCGACTTCGGAGCGGCCGACCCCCGGCACCGGTACGCACTGCACGCGGTCGGCGGCTTCCTGCGCTTCGTACCCGAGGTCTGGCCACGCGACGAGGCGCGGGTGACGCAGCTCGTGATGATCGGCTCAGGAGTGGACGGAGCGGCCCTGCGCAAGGGACTTGAGGAGTGCGCCGGCAGTCCGGGAGAGGGCGACCCGCAGGCCATGTGGGGCGTGCTCCGCTACGTGGACGGCGACCCGCACGGAGAGGCGCACGCCGACATGGGGGGTGGCGCGGGCTCGGGTGCGGACGGCGACGAGGACGGGGCCGACGATCTCGGTGTCGACGGTCTCGGTGTCGACGGTCTCGATGTCGGCCCGCGGGGCGACGAGAGCGACCCGTACGGCCCTGTGACCCTGTAGACGGGAGCGGCGTCGGGCCGTGGCCGCCGTGGCGCGTACGGGTTCGCGGGGCTCGTGCGGGTTCGCGGGGCTCGTGCGGGTTCGCAGGGCTCGTGCGGGCGCCCGGGCGGGGGCGGCGCCCCCTACGGGCAGGCTCCCGCGAGAACCGCGGTCACGGCCTTATGGACGGTTCCGGCGTCCGGCGGGGCGCTGTGCCGGTCGGCGAAGAGCAGGTGCCCGGTGCCGATCAGCATGGGGGCGAGCGTGTCGATGTCGGCGCCTGCCGCGATACGGCCCCGCTCGCGCTCGGCTATGAGGTACGAGGCGATCACGGCCGTTGCCTCCGTCAGCACCGGGACGCCGACCGGCGTGGTCCGACGCAGCCGGGCCCGTAGTTCGTCCCGCGAGGTGATGAGGCCGACGATCGCCACGGCGACCGATCCGAACAGCGCCGTCAGCGCGTCGGTCAGGTTGCCCGCGACCGTGCCGGTACCCGCTGCCTCGTGCAGGGTCGCGGACTGCTGCTCGATCCTGGCGATCCTGTCCCGCACCAACTCGGCCAGGAACGCGTCGAAGTCGGCGAAGTGCCGGTGCAGTACACCCTTGGCGCAGCCGGCCTCGGCGGTGACCGCCCGGCTGGTCAGCGCGCTCGGACCGTCCCGCAGCAGGACGCGCTCCGCGGCGTCGAACAGCTGCTCCCGTGCGTCACGGATGGCCACTCCTGTCGGCACCGTGCCTCTCCTCCTCGCTTCAGCGGTCCTTGCGTGCAACCGAGTGGGCGCATGCCCATTTACGAATGGGCGGTCGCCCACCTATGGTGGGCACATGCCCACTATACGGCCGGAGGGCGCGTCTCCCTCCGGGAACGAACCTCATCAACAGCGCGACCTGGCAGAGGCGTTCGGCACGGAGGCCGAACGCTACGACAGAACCCGGCCCCGCTATCCCACGGCCATGGTGGAGCGCATCGCGGGCGCCGCACCGGGGCCCGATGTGCTCGATGTCGGATGCGGCACCGGCATCGCGTCCCGGCAGTTCCAGGCCGCCGGCTGCCGCGTGCTCGGGGTGGACGCCGACGCGCGTATGGCCGGCCTGGCACGGCGGTACGGGCTGGAGGCCGAGGTGGCGGCGTTCGAGGACTGGGACCCGGCAGGGCGGACGTTCGACGCGGTGGTCGCGGGCCAGACCTGGCACTGGGTGGACCCGGCTGCCGGGGCGGCCCGAGCGGCCACCGTGCTGCGGCCCGGTGGCCGGCTGGCGGTGTTCTGGAACGTCGACCAACCGCCCCCGGAGCTGGCCGCGGCCTTCTTCGACGTCTACCAGCGGGTGCTGCCCGACTCGCCTGTCTCCGTCCGCTGGAAGGCCGTCGGCCCGGACGCGTACGCGGCGCTGTGCGCCCGGGCAGCCGACGGGATGCGTGCGGCGGGGGCGTTCGGCGAACCGGAGGAGTGGCGGTTCGACTGGGAGCGGACCTACACCCGGGACGAGTGGCTGGACCAGCTGATGACGCACGGCGGACACATCGCGCTTCCGGCGGCCACGCGGGAGGAACTGGTCGCCGGGATCGGGGCAGCGATCGACGCGGTGGGCGGCGACTTCACGATGCGCTACACGGCGGTGGTGGTCACCGCAGCGCGCACCGGCACCGCCTGACCGCTCTGACCGGCACCGCCTGATCATCCTGACCAGCACGTCTGATCACCCGGACCAGCACGGCCTGTTCACCCTGGCCGGCACCAACTGACCACGCGGGCCGACCGATTCGCCCCGCACCGTCAGCCCTGAGTGGCCGGGCCCCCGTACGGACGGCTTTCCGCAGGCAGGCACGCGCCCACCGCACGCATACGGGCCCCGACCCGACGGACGTGCCGTCGCATCGGGGCCCGTATCGCACGTACAGGCACACCAGTCGCCGGAGGCGGACCCCGGAGCCGGACCCCGGAGGCGAGCCCCGGGAGAGACGCGGGGCACCCCGCAGGCAGGGGCAACCCGGAGGTGCGAGGCCCCTCACGGGGACGCGAGCCCTCACCGCGATGCGAGGCCCCTCACCGGGACGCGAGGCCCCGGGGCAGGGCACCCGGGGGTGCCCCGGTCACGTACCCGGGTGCGCACGCGCGGCGGGCGTAGGGCGAGGGCATTACACGGGGCCGGCGACCGCCGTGACGCGCTTGCCGAGGGGCAGGCCCGAGCCGTCCCTGCGCGGGTCGGGTTCCGGAAGCTCGGCGGGGGCGCCCGTCTTGGTCGCCGCGTGTGCGGGTGTGGGGCCCGCCCAGGCGATGACGAGCCTGTCCTCGCCCTTCAGGAAGCGCTGGCAGCGCACGCCACCGGTCGCGCGGCCCTTGCGTGGGTACTGGTCGAACGGCGTGAACTTGGCGGTACTCAGGGAGTCGTCCAGCGTTCCCGTCGCGCTCGCGGCGGTGAACACGGCCGCCTCGACAGAGGGATCGACGGCACCGAAGAAGATCACCTTGGCGCCCTCGGTCAGCTTGATCCCGGCCATGCCGCCCGCGGGACGGCCCTGTGGGCGCACCTGTCCTGCCTGATAGCGCAGCAGTTGGGCCTCGTCGGTGATGAAGATCAGGTCTTCCTCGCCGGTGCGCAGCTCGACGGCACCCGCGATCCGGTCGCCGTCCTTGAGGGTGATGACCTCCAACTCCTCCTTGTGGGACGGATAGTCGGGCACCACGCGTTTGACAATGCCCTGTTCGGTGCCGATGGCGAGCCCTGGGGAGGACTCGTCCAGCGTCATCAGGCACACCAGGGTCTCGTCGGCCTCCAGCGGAAGGAACTCGGCGACCTGCGCCCCGCCCGCGAGGTTGGGCGAGGTGGCCGTCTCCGGGAGCTGGGGCAGGTCGACGACGGTGAGCCGCAGCAGGCGTCCTGACGAGGTGACGGCGCCGACCTCGCCCCGTGTGGTCGCCGGGACAGCCGAGACGATCACGTCGTGTTTGACCCGCTTGGCGGGCTCCTCGAAGCTCATCTCCCCGTTGGCCGTACGGGCCAGCAGCCCTGTGGAGGACAGCAGGACCCGGCACGGGTCGTCGGAGACCTCCAGCGGCACGGTGGCGATCGGTGCCTCGGCCGAGTCCAGCAGCTCCGTGCGGCGCGGAGTGCCGTACTTCTTGGCCACGGCGGCCAGTTCGGAGGAGACGATCTTGCGCAGCTCGGAGTCCGAGTCCAGGATCCGGGTCAGCTCCTCGATCTCCGCCTTGAGCCTGTCGCGCTCGCTCTCCAGCTCCAGGCGGTCGAACTTGGTCAGGCGGCGCAGGGGAGTGTCGAGGATGTACTGCGTCTGGATCTCGCTGAGTCCGAACCGGGAGATCAGGGCGGCCTTCGCCTCGGCCGCGTTCTCGCTCGACCTGATGACGCTGATGACCTCGTCGATGTCGATCAGCGCGACCAGCAGGCCCTCGACGAGGTGGAGCCTGTCGCGCCGCTTGGTGCGCCGGAACTCGCTGCGGCGCCGTACGACGTCGAAGCGGTGGTCTACATAGACCTCCAGCAGCTCCCTGAGGCCCAGCGTCAGCGGCTGGCCGTCGACCAGCGCGACGTTGTTGATGCCGAAGGACTCCTCCATCGGCGTCAGCTTGTAGAGCTGCGCGAGAACGGCCTCGGGGTTGAAGCCGTTCTTGATCTCGATGACCAGGCGCAGTCCGTGCTCCCGGTCGGTGAGGTCTTTGACGTCCGCGATGCCCTGGAGCTTCTTCGCGTTGACGAGGTCCTTGACCTTGGAGATGACCCTTTCGGGGCCGATCGCGAACGGGAGTTCCGTGACCACGAGGCCCTTGCGGCGCGCGGTGACCTGCTCGATGGCCACCGTTGCGCGGATCTTGAACGTGCCGCGGCCCGAGGCGTAGGCGTCCTGGATGCCCTCACGGCCGACGATCTTGCCGCCCGTGGGCAGGTCGGGACCCGGCACGAAGCCCATCAGGGTCTCAAGGTCGGCGCCCGGGTGCTTGATCAGGTGCCGGGCAGCCGCGATGACCTCCGTCAGGTTGTGCGGCGGCATGTTCGTCGCCATCCCGACGGCGATCCCGGACGCGCCGTTGACCAGCAGGTTCGGGTAGGCGGCCGGCAGGGTGACCGGCTCTTCCTCGCTGCCGTCGTAGTTGGACTCGAAGTCGACGGTCTCCTCGTCGATCGACTCGACCATCAGACCCGCGGCCGGCGACGAGCGGCACTCGGTGTACCGCATCGCGGCGGGCGGGTCGTCGTTGCCCAGCGAACCGAAGTTGCCGTGCCCGTCGACCAGCGGCAGGCGCATGGAGAAGCCCTGTGCCATGCGCACCAGCGCGTCGTAGATCGCGCTGTCGCCGTGCGGGTGGAGCTTGCCCATCACCTCGCCGACCACGCGGGCGCACTTCACGTACGACCTGTCGGGGCGGAGGCCCATCTCATGCATCTGGTACAGGATCCGGCGGTGCACCGGCTTCATCCCGTCGCGGGCGTCAGGGAGCGCGCGCGAATAGATGACCGAATACGCGTACTCCAGGTAGGAGCCCTGCATCTCGTCGACGACGTCGATGTCGAGGATGCGTTCCTCGAAGTCCTCCGGGGGCTCCGTCCCGGGCGTCCGGGTCTTACTGCGGCGGGCCATCGCGGCTGCGGCTCCTTCGTTCCTGGTTCCTGGGTTCCTGGTTCGTTCCTGCGTCGGCGGCGCTGCCTGATGTCCGGCGGCTCGCCTTCATCACTCCGGTGACGCGGACCATTGTGGACCGCGCCACTGACAGGCGGTCCCCCGACCCGACGGACAGTCACCGGCGGCGCCGGGCGAACGCGCGCCGGACGTCAGCTCCTGGCGTACCGTACGGGAACTTCGCGTGCCGTCGGCGCGGTTGCATACAGTGACAGGACCGCCTGCCGCGTCCGGCGCGAAGGCGGTCCACGCAGTTCCCGGCCCTCGCCGGGAATCCCCGCGATCGAAGGGACTCCACGCCCATGGGTCACACGGCCACGCCCCCGGCCACCGGTGGGCTGACAGCGACCGAGCACCGGCTGGCCAACGGCCTGCGGGTGGTGCTCTCCGAGGATCATCTGACCCCGGTAGCCGCTGTCTGCCTCTGGTACGACGTCGGATCCCGCCACGAGGTCGAGGGCAGGACAGGACTGGCCCACCTCTTCGAACACCTGATGTTCCAGGGCTCGGCACAGGTGAAGGGCAATGGGCACTTCGAGCTGGTGCAGGGTGCGGGCGGTTCGCTCAACGGCACCACCAGCTTCGAGCGCACCAACTACTTCGAAACGATGCCCGCGCACGAGCTGGAGCTGGCGCTCTGGCTCGAAGCCGACCGTATGGGCTCGCTGCTCTCGGCACTGGACGAAGAGTCCATGGACAACCAGCGCGACGTCGTCAAGAACGAGCGCAGGCAGCGTTACGACAACGTGCCCTATGGCACGGCGTTCGAGCGGATGACCGCCATGGTCTTCCCCGAGGGCCACCCCTACCACCACACACCGATCGGCTCCATGGCCGACCTGGACGCGGCGTCCCTTGAGGACGCGCGTGCGTTCTTCCGTACGTACTACGCGCCGAACAACGCGGTCCTCGCGATCGTCGGCGACATCGACCCCGAGCAGGCGCTCGCCTGGGCCGACAAGTACTTCGGCTCCATCCCCGGCCACGAGGGCAAGCAGGCACCGCGTGACGGGGACCTGCCCGGCATCATGGGCGAGGAGAAGCGCGAGGTCGTCGAGGAGGACGTGCCCTCACGCGCGATGATGGCGGCCTACCGCCTCCCGCAGGACGGCACCCGCGAGGCCGACGCGGCCGACCTGGCGCTGACCGCGCTCGGCGGCGGCGAGTCCTCCCGCCTCTACGCCCGCCTGGTGCGGCACGACCGTACGGCCGTCGCCGCCGGGTTCGGCCTGCTGCGGCTCGCCGGCGCACCCTCTCTCGGCTGGCTCGACGTCAAGGCGTCCGGCGGCGCCGAGGTCGCCGACATCCAGGCGGCCGTCGACGAGGAGCTGCGGCGCTTCGCCGAGGAGGGGCCGACCGAGGAGGAAATGGAGCGCGCCCAGGCGCAGTTGGAGCGCGAGTGGCTGGACCGTCTCGCGACGGTCGGCGGGCGTGCCGACGAACTGTGCAGGTACGCCGTCCTGTTCGGTGACCCGCAGCTCGCGCTGACCGCCGTCGGCCGCGTCCTCGACGTCACCCGTGAGGAGGTCAGGGCCGCCGCCGCCGAGCGGCTGCGCCCCGACAACCGCGCCGTGCTCGTCTACGAACCGCTTGACAACAACGACGAGGAGACCGGGCAGTGAGCGAGACCGAAGCGCCCGCGGGCGTCCAGTCCAGCATGGACTTCCATCCCCAGCCCCGCAGCGGCACCCCCAAGCCGTGGGCCTTCCCCACCCCCGAGCGGGGCACGCTGCCCAACGGCCTGACGGTGCTGCGCTGCCACCGCCCTGGCCAGGAGGTCGTCGCGGTCGAGGTGAACCTGCTGGCGCCGCTGGACGCTGAGCCAGAGGGCCTGGACGGCGTGGCGACGATCATGGCCCGCGCGCTGAACGAGGGCACCGACAAGCACGACGCGGAGGAGTTCGCGGCCGAACTGGAGCGCTGCGGCGCGACGCTGGACTCGCACGCCGACCACCCGGGCGTACGGGTCTCGCTGGAGGTGCCCGTCTCCCGGCTGCCCAAGGCGCTGGGTCTGATGGCGGACGCGCTGCGCGCACCGGCCTTCCCCGACAGCGAGATCGAGCGCCTGGTGGCCAACCGCCTGGACGAGATCCCGCACGAGCTGGCCAACCCGGCACGGCGCGCCGCCAAGGAACTCTCGCACGAGCTGTTCCCCGCCGAGTCGCGGATGTCGCGCCCCCGGCAGGGCACCGAGGAGACGGTGCGCGGCATCGACGCGGCAGCCGTACGCGCCTTCTACGAGGCGCACGTACGCCCCGCCACGGCCACGGCCGTCGTCGTCGGCGACCTGGAGGGCGTCGACCTGGACGCGGCGCTCACCGACACCCTGGGCGCCTGGAAGGGCTCGACGGCCGAGCCCCGGCCGATGCCGCCGATCTCGGCGGACGACAGTGGCCGCGTGGTGATCGTCGACCGGCCCGGCGCCGTGCAGACGCAGCTGCTGATCGGCCGTATCGGCGCCGACAGGCACGACCGCGTGTGGCCCGCGCAACTCCTGGGCGTGTACTGCCTGGGCGGCACCCTCACCTCCCGCCTGGACCGGGTACTGCGCGAGGAGAAGGGATACACGTACGGGGTCCGTTCCTTCGGCCAGGTGCTGCGCTCGACACCGGAGGGCACGGGCGCGGCCATGCTGGCCATCAGCGGCTCGGTCGCGACGGACGTCACGGGACCCGCGCTGGCGGACCTGTGGCAGGTCCTGCGCACGCTCGCCGCCGAGGGCCTGACGGACGAGGAACGGGACGTGGCCGTACGGAACCTCGTGGGTGTGGCCCCGCTGCGCTACGAGACGGCGGCTGCCGTCGCGGGGACGCTGGCAGACCAGGTCGAGCAGTTCCTTCCCGACGACTTCCAGGGGCAGTTGTACGCGCGGCTCGCGGAGACCGGCACCGTGGAGGCGACGGCGGCGGCGGTCAACGCGCTGCCGGCCGACCGCCTGGTGACGATCCTCGTCGGCGACGCCTCCCAGATCGCGGACCCCGTCAGGGAGTTGGGGATCGGCGAGGTCAAGGTCGTCACAGGAGGCTGAGTACGGCGCTGGGGCGTTCTGGGAGCCCTGGGCGCCCTGGGACGGCCCGGGGCGACGGGCAAGCCCTGCACAGCTCCGGGACGCCCCGGGACGCCCCGGGACGGCGGCCCAGGGTCCCCCGAGCGCCTCACGCCGTCTTGCGCGGCCTCAGTTGGTACGTGAATTGGTACGTGAAGGGGCAGGGGCCCGGAGGCGGTACGCGAAGGAGCCCTGGAGTTGGTACGTGAAGGGCCCGGAGGAGGAACATCCTCTTCCGGGCCCTTCCGTCGTGCTGGGCACACCTGTTTCTCCCTTCTGGCAGTGGGATCGCCAAATGCCCGTTTCGCTCGGGGTTGTTGCTGTACGGGGTGTGGCGTAGACGACAAAGACCCGGATTCGTTTGCCGCTTCGGAGACGCCCCGCTTAGCGTCAACGGCGCTGTCCGTCAGAAGTGACCGCACCCGCGGCCGACGGGCAGTGATCGCCGAGTCCCCGTACGGCGCGAGCCAGGGGAGCCGGGGACCCACATGTGAAGTCCCTGGGGTGAATCGGACGGCCTCGCCAGAGGCGGTCCGTAGGAGACCTTCCTGCTCCGAACCCGTCAGCTAACCCGGTAGGCGACAAGGAAGGAAAGGAGTGCGCCACCATATGGCGTTCACCCGTGCCACCGGGAAGCACCGACGTCCGAACAAGGCCCGCCGCGCGGGCGCTGGAGCCGCAGGCATAGCCGGGCTCGCCGCGGTAGGAGTCGTCGGAACCCTGGCATCCCCCGCTTCGGCGGCGGGCGGCGAGTCCCAAGGCGTCCACGACACCGGCCTGAACAACATCGTCGGCGTCGGCGGCCACCTCTCCGAGACCGTCGACGAGCAGGCGCACGTCCAGGCCACGGAGGCCGAGAAGGCCAGGGCCGAGGCCGCGGCCAAGGAGGCTGCGGCGAAGGCCAAGGCCGAGGCCAAGAAGAAGGAGGCCGAGGCCAAGCGCAAGGCGGCGGCCGAGAAGGCGAAGAAGGCGCACGCCGAGAAGGTCAAGGCCGCGCGGGCAGCCGAGGCCAAGCGCGCCAGCCTGAACGGCTACGTCCTCCCCGTGGACAACGCCTCCGTCTCCACCGGCTACAAGCAGGGCGGCGGCATGTGGTCGTCCGGCAGCCACACGGGCATCGACTTCTCCGCGGGCATGAACACCCCCGTGAAGTCCGTCGCTGCCGGTGAGATCGTCGAGGCGGGCAACGGCGGCGCCTACGGCAACAACATCGTGATCAAGCACAAGGACGGCACGTACACGCAGTACGGCCACCTCAACTCGATCGGTGTCTCGGTCGGCCAGTCCGTCAAGGCGGGCCAGCAGATCGGCCTCTCCGGCTCCACCGGCAACTCCTCGGGCCCCCACCTGCACTTCGAGGCCCGTACGGGCGCCGAGTACGGCACCGACATGGATCCCATCGCCTACCTGCGCGGCCACGGCCTCAGCGTCTGAGTCCGCAGGCCGGCCCGGTGGCCGCGCGCCTCGGGCGCGTGAGCCCCCCTGGGCACGCGGGCATCCCGCTCGCGGCAGCGGCACGGAACACGCCAGCGCTCCGGAGCGCACGAGCACCACGGATGACGCGAGCACCCGCCGGCCCCCGGCCCCCGGCCCGACGGCCGGGGGCCGGCGGCCGTTCCGCACGCTGCGGCGGCACGACCCCGCGCGCCCCGGGCGCCACCGGTTCCGGCGCAGGTCGCCCCCGCCACCCGCCCGAGTGGGCGCGCACGCGAAACGGCGGGTGGGGTCCGTTTCCGGACTCCACCCGCCGTTGTCGTGCCTGTCCGCCCCAGGAGGCGGGCCGTGCCCTGTCCGCCCCAGGAGGCGGGCGCCTCAGACCGTCTCCGGAAGCTCCTCAAGCCCCTCGGCTACCAGCTTCGCCAGGCGGTCGAGCGCCTCTGCGGCGCCGTCGTCCTCCGAGGCCAGTACGACTTCCTCGCCGCCCTCGGCGCCCAGGCCCAGCACGCCGAGCATGGAGGCCGCGTTGACCGGGTTGGCGGGCTCGGCCGCGGCCTTCCGGATGGTGACGGGGACCCCGGCGGCCGATGCGGCACGGACGAAGATCGAGGCGGGGCGGGCGTGCAGGCCCTCGGCCCAGCCGACGGTGACGCGGCGCTCAACCATGGTGTTGCCCTTCGAATCGATTGTTGTCTAGACCAGTCTCGCACGGAGCCCTGAGTAGACCGTTTCCGGTACGCGCAGGTCGCGCACCCATAGCCTGCACCGCCCCGCACGCGCCCCGCGACCCGGGCCCCACCGCCGTACGCTGGGCGCATGCCGACCCCCCAGGAGCATGCCTACCCGACCCATTGGGAAGCGGATGTCGTCCTGCGCGACGGCGGAACGGCCCGTGTCCGCCCCATCACGCCCGATGACGCGGGGCGCCTGGTCAGCTTCTACGAACTGGTCTCCGACGAGTCGAAGTACTACCGCTTCTTCGCGCCCTACCCCCGGCTCTCCGACCGCGACGTGCGCCGCTTCACGCACCACGACTACGTCGACCGCGTCGGGCTGGCGGCGACCGTCGGCGGCGAGTTCATCGCGACCGTCCGCTACGACCGCATCGACTCGTGGGGCCGCCCGGCCGGCGAGCCGGCCGACGAGGCCGAGGTCGCCTTCCTCGTCCGCGACGACCAGCAGGGCAGGGGCGTCGCCTCCGCGCTGCTCGAACACATCGGTGCCGTCGCACGCGAGCGCGGCATCCGCCGGTTCGCGGCCGAGGTGCTGCCGGCCAACACCAAGATGATCAAGGTGTTCACGGACGCCGGTTACTCCCAGAAGCGCAGCTTCGAGGACGGCTCGGTCCACCTCACCCTCGACCTGGAACCCACCGAGCGCTCCCTCGCCGTGATGCGCGCACGGGAACAGCGCGCCGAGGGGCGCTCCGTCGGGCGCCTGCTCGCGCCGGGTTCGGTCGCCGTCATCGGCGCCAGCCGCACGCCGGGCGGCGCGGGCCGCGCCGTGCTGGAGAGCCTGCGTGCGGGGGGTTTCACCGGACGGCTGTACGGGGTCAACCGCGCGCTGCCCGAGGGTGAGACCGACCTGGCGGGAGTGCCCTCCTACCGCTCGGTGCGCGAGATCCCCGAGCAGGTCGACCTGGCCGTCCTCGCCGTGCCCGCTGCCGAGGCGAGCGCCGTGGTCACCGCGTGCGGCGAGGCCGCCGTCCAGGGCCTCGTCGTCTTCTCCGACGGCTTCGGCCGCGCCGAACAGCGCGAACTGGTCCGCCTCGCCCGCTCGTACGGCATGCGCCTCATCGGACCCAACGCGCTCGGCGTGATCAACACCAGCCAGGACGTACGCCTCAACGCGACCCCGTCGATCCGGATGCCGGCGCACGGCCGTACCGGGGTCTTCACCCAGTCCGGCGCCATCGGCATCGCGCTCCTGGACGGGCTCGACCGGCGCGGCATCGGCCCCTCCTCGTTCGTCTCGGCGGGCAACCGCGCCGATGTCTCAGGAAACGATCTCCTCCAGCACTGGGACGAGGACCAGGACACCGATGTCGTCCTGATGTATCTCGAATCCATCGGCAATCCACGCAAGTTCACGCGTCTCGCCAAGCGCACGGCGGCCCGTAAACCGGTCGTCGTCGTCAAGGGCGCGCGGCAGCGCGGTAGCGCGCCACCGCCGGGCCACGCGGCGCCCGCGGCGCGCACCCCCGACGCGACCGTCTACGCGCTGCTGCGGCAGGCCGGTGTGCTCATGGTCGACACGTTCACCGAGCTGCTCGACACCGGCCTCCTGCTCGCCGGTCAGCCGACGCCCCGGGGACCGCGGGTCGCCGTCCTGGGCAACACCGACGCGCTCAGCCTGCTGACCTACGACGCCTGCCTCACCGACGGGCTGCGCCCGCTCCCCGTCGTCGCGCTCCCCGCCTCGGCCACACCGGGTGACTTCGGCCGCGCGCTGCGCCGTGCCCTCGACGATCCGGAGACCGACGCCGCGCTGGTCGCCGTCATCCCCTGGGTGCCGACCGAACTCCCCGGCGCCACCGGCACGCACAGCCCCGACGCACCCCCTGACGGACATGTCGCCGCCCTCGCCGACGCGTTGTGCGAGGCGGCCGAGGCGGCGTCCCCCTCGGCGGCCGGGCCGGGCGAGGAGGACGGTACGGGCGCGAAGGCGGCTGCCAAGCCGGTCGCCGTCGTCCACCTCGCGATGGAGGGCCTCGAAGCCGCGCTCGCGCGCCGCGGCCTGCCCTCCTACCCCACGCCCGAACGCGCCTCACACGCACTGGCCGAGGCCGTCCGCTACGCACGCTGGCGCGAGGAGGCACGCGTACCGGGCAAGGTCCCCGAATACGAGGTCGACGAGGCGGCGGCAGCCGACCTGCTCGCCCGCGCCACCGAGCCCGACCGGCAACGCGGCACCCACAGCGCTCCCCGCGAGCACGAGCACAGCGGGCACGGCGGGCACAGCATCCACGGTGAGCACGGCACCGGCGGCACCGGCGTCCGAGGAACAGGCGAGCGCAGCACCTACAGCCACGCCCTCACCGATGAGGAGGCCGCGCTGCTCCTGGACTGCTACGGCATCGCCGTACAGCCCACCCGCCCGGCGCCGGACGCCGAGGCCGCTGTGGAGGCGGCGCGTGAACTCGGCTATCCCGTGGTGCTGAAGACCACGGCGCCCCATCTGCGCCACCGCGCCGATCTCGGCGGCGTACGCCTGGACATCGCGGCCGAGGCGGGCCTGCGCCGCGCGTACGGCGAGCTGACCGGAGCGCTCGGCGCCCCCGACGAGCTGCGCCCCGTCGTGCAGTCCATGGCCCCGCGCGGTGTCGGCACCGTGATCAGGGGGACCCTCGACCCGGCCATCGGCGCCGTGCTCTCCTTCGGTCTCGCCGGTACCCCCTCCGACCTGCTCGGGGACACCGCGCACCGGCTCGTGCCCGTCACCGACAAGGAGGCGGGTGAGCTGGTCCGTACGATCCGCTCGGCGCCGCTGCTGTTCGGTTGGCGCGGCGCCGAACCCTCGGACACGGCGGCGCTCGAGGAGGTGCTGCTGCGGGTCTCGCTGCTGCTGGACGACCATCCCGAGGTGGTCGCGGTCGAGCTGGACCCGGTGGTGGTGGCGCCCCGGGGTGTGACCGTGCTGAGCGCTTCGGTGCGGGTGGCCGCGCCGGAAAGGTCGCCCGACCTGGGGGCCCGCAGGCTTCCGGCGTACTGAAGGGGCTCCTCCGGGCCCGCGTGGTGTCCCGGGGCGTGCGCGCGTGCGCTGGGCCCGCGCGCCGCCCCGTAGGATGGCTGTCATGGCGAAGACCGGTACGACGACCCAGGGGCTGCGCGAGGCGATCGAGCGTAGCGGCTATTACCCGGCTCTCGTGGCCGAGGCTGTCGAGGCGGCGGTGGGCGGAGAACCCGTTGCCTCCTACCTTGTGCACCAGGAGACCACGTTCGACTCGAACGAGGTACGGCGCCATGTCACGGTCCTTGTCCTCACGCGCACCCGCTTCCTTGTCAGCCACACCGACGAGCAGGCGGCGGACGGCACCTCGCCGTCCCCGTACGCCACGACATCCACCGAGTCCGTGAAGCTGGAGCGGATCTCCTCCGTCGTGCTCTCACGCGTGGTCGCCAACCCCGAGTCCTACACACCCGGCACCCTGCCCCGCGAGGTCGTCCTCACGATCGGCTGGGGCGCCGTCTCGCGCCTCGACATGGAACCGGCCAGCTGCGGCGACCCCAACTGCGAGGCGGACCACGGGTACACGGGCTCCTCGACGGCCGACGACCTCTCGCTCCGGGTCAGCGAGGCGGGCGACGGGCCCGACACCGTGCGCCAGACCCTCGCATTCGCACAGGCACTCTCGGAGGCCACCGCAGGAACGACCCGCGTCGGACCCCCGCAGTGACCCGGGAGCACCTACCACCCCCGCACCCCGGCACCGCCCCGTACCCGCCGCAGCACGCGGAAGCGCCGCTCGACCCCCTTACGGCGCCCGTACCGCGCTACGGCTCGGGCGCGCTCTCCGACCTCCTGCCCTCCGTCGCCGCGGGGCTCGGCGTGCCCGGCATGGAGAGCGGGCTCACGCTGGAGCCCGCCGACCGCGCCTGCGTCTTCCTCGTCGACGGCATGGGCTGGGAGGCGCTCAGGGCGCACCCGGACGAGGCGCCGTTCCTCACGTCCCTGCTGGCCGGGTCGGCCAACGGCACGGGAGAGCCGATCACTTCGGGCTTCCCCTCGACCACGGCCACCTCGCTGGCTTCCGTCGGTACGGGCAGGGTTCCGGGGGAGCACGGGCTGCCCGGATACACCGTGCTGGACCCCGGGACCGGCAGGCTCATGAACCAGCTCCGCTGGCAGCCCTGGACCGACCCGCACGCGTGGCAGCCGTACCCCACCGTCTTCCAGCGCGCCGACGCGGCGGGGATCGCCACCAGCCAGGTGACGGCGCCGCACTTCGAGCACACACCGCTCACCAAGATCGCGCTGTCC
This sequence comes from Streptomyces iconiensis, assembly GCF_028657195.3. Classification (GTDB taxonomy): domain Bacteria; phylum Actinomycetota; class Actinomycetes; order Streptomycetales; family Streptomycetaceae; genus Streptomyces; species Streptomyces iconiensis. The sequence goes on along the minus strand of NZ_JANCPR020000002.1, from coordinate 214,886 downwards.
GGCGGCACGTTCCTCGGCCGTCTCGCAGCCGAGGACCGTATGGATGTGGCCGCCGAACGCCTCGCCGCGAGCGACCGCGCGCTCGTCTACACGTACTACGCCGAACTGGACGGCAACGGCCACCGCTACGGCATGGACTCCGACGCCTGGCGCGGACAGCTCATGTACGTCGACCGGCTCGCGCAGCGTCTCGCCGAGCAACTGCCGCCCCGCTCCGCGCTCTACGTCACGGCGGACCACGGCATGGTGGACATCCCCGCCGCCACCGAGGCGCGTCTCGACTTCGACGAGGACTGGGAACTGAGCGCGGGAGTGGCCCAACTCGGCGGTGAGGGCCGGATGCGGCACCTCTACGCCGTACCCGGCGCCGCGGCCGACGTGCACGCCGTGTGGCGGGATGTGCTCGGCGAGCAGGCGTGGGTGGCGACCCGCGAAGAGGCCATCGCGCTGGGCTGGTTCGGGCCCGGCGTCGATGCCCGGGTGCGCGGCAGGATCGGTGACGTGGTCGTGGCGATGCGCGACGACATCGCCGTCATCGCCACCCGGCGCGAGCCCAAGGAGTCCGAACTGATCGGCATGCACGGTTCGGCGACCGCGGCCGAACAGCTCGTGCCGCTCCTCGAAGTCCGCACCTGACGGACCGCCTCCGACCGACCCCCCACGCAGGCACAGCGCACACACGTCAGAAAGGCCCGAAGCCCCATGCCAGAGCTGGTGTTCTTCTCCGGAACCATGGACTGCGGGAAGAGTACACTCGCGCTGCAGATCGAGCACAACCGCTCGGCGCGCGGCCTCCAGGGCATGATCTTCACCCGGGACGACCGCGCGGGCGAAGGACGGCTGTCCTCCCGGCTCGGCCTGGTCGCCGAGGCCGTCGAGGTCGCCGAGGACCTCAACTTCCAGGCCCACCTGGTCAAGCACCTCACGGCGGGCTGGCGCACCGACTACCTGATCGTGGACGAGGCGCAGTTCCTCTCGCCCGAGCAGGTCGAACAGCTGGCCCGCGTCGTGGACGAACTCGGCATCGACGTCTTCGCCTTCGGCATCGCGACCGACTTCCGCACCCGCCTCTTCCCCGGCTCCCAGCGGCTCATGGAGCTGGCCGACCGTACGGAGACGCTCCAGGTCGAGGCGCTGTGCTGGTGCGGAGCCCGCGCGACGCACAACGCCCGTACCCTCGGCGGCAGAATGCTCGTCGAGGGCGCGCAGGTCGTCGTCGGTGATGTGGGCGAGCCGAGCGGCGAGATGGGCTACGAGGTGCTGTGCAGGCGCCACCACAGGCGCCGCCTCACCGCGGCGGCAGCGGGCGCCGGCGCGCTCTCGCCGGACGTACTGCCCGTCGATGTGTCCGCGCAGCCGACGGCCCCGCCGCCGGGCCGGCGGTTCAGCGATCCGCGCTCACGGGCCGGATCACGCTGAACCGCGCGCCCTCCGGGTCGGTGATCGCCGCCACCCGCCCATAGGGCGAGTCCTGCGGCTCGCGCGCCACCCTGCCGCCCAGCTCCCGCACCTTGCGCACCATGAAGTCGGGGTCATCGACCGCGAAGTACGTACGCCAGTGCGGCCCCCTGTCGCGGGGCAGCGCGTCGCCGACACCGTGGATACCGGCGATCGGCTCCCCGTCGACGGAGAGCGTCACGTAGTCGAAGTCCACCGACTCGACGGTCTCCGCCTCGTATCCGAACACCGCCTGGTAGAACTTCACGACCGACGACGTCTCACGGGTGAGCAGTTCGAACCACACCGGTGCGCCGACCGTCCCCATGGGTGCCGTCCCCAGGCCCGGATACTGCGCGTCCTGCCAGATGCCGAAGACCGCTCCCTGGGTGTCGGACGCGATGGCCATCCGGCCGGCGGTCTCCGCGTCCAGCGGCCCCACGGCCACCGTTCCCCCGATTTCCCTGACGCTGCCCGCCGTCTCGTCGGCGTCAGCGCTCGCCATGTACGGGAGCCAGGCAACGGGTACCTGCCTGCCGGGCGACTTCTCGCCCAGTCCCGCCACCTCGTGCCCCTGCGCCACCGCGCGTACGTACGGACCGAGCTGCTGCGGTCCCGCGCGGTACTCCCAGCCGAACAGCTCGTGGTAGAAGTCCTTGCTCGCGTCCAGCCCATGCGCCATCAGGCTCGCCCATGCGGGCGCCCCGGGCGTATGCCGTCGCCGAGTCTCTGCCCCGGTCATCTGCTTCGCTCCTTGAGACCATCATCGATGCGGTCGTGCGGTGGAAGTGCCCCGGCGTCCTTGCCGTGGTCCGTGACTTGCAGCCAGTCAGATGCTCGCACCACCTGTCGTGCGGCGCTTCCCGGCCGCGCCGCTTTTCTCTCCTTCGGGAACAGAATCCCCGTCCCCTGCACGAGAACAGCCGTTCAGCGCGCGAAGATGGGCGCCATGACAGCCATCATCTCCGTGCCCGAACTCGCGAGCGACCTTGCGGAGGGCGCCGCTCCCGTACTGCTCGACGTGCGCTGGCAGCTCGGCGGCCCGCCCGGACTGCCCGCGTATCAGGCGGGCCATCTGCCGGGTGCCGTCTATGTGGACCTCGAAACGGAACTCGCCGCTCCAGCGGGCAACGGCACGGGCCGTCACCCGCTGCCGCCTCTCGACGTCTTCGGCGCCGCCATGCGCGCCGCCGGCGTCTCGGCCGACAAGTCCGTCGTCGTCTACGACGGCGGTGGCATGGGCGGAGGTTGGGCCGCGGCACGCTGCTGGTGGCTGCTGCGCTGGGCGGGCCATCCCGATGTCCGCGTCCTGGACGGCGGTCTCGCCGCGTGGAGCGCGTACCGCGAGAGCGAGGGAGGCGGGGCGCTGCCGCTGAGCACGGAGACACCGGAGCCGCCCGAGGGCGATTTCCGGCCGACTCCCGGCGGAATGCCGATGCTCGAAGCCGACGACGCCGGCTCCCTCGCGCGGCACGGCCTCCTGCTGGACGCACGCGCGGCCGAGCGCTACCGGGGCGAGGTCGAGCCCATCGACCCCGTGGGCGGCCACATCCCCGGCGCCGTCTCGGCACCGACGACGGAGAACGTCACGGACGCGGGGACCCTGCGTAGCCGGCAGGCACTCGCCGAGCGCTTCGAGGCGCTGGGCGCGGGCCCCGGTACGGAGGTCGGCGTCTACTGCGGCTCCGGCGTCTCGGCGGCGCACGAGGTCCTCGCGCTCGCCGTCGCCGGCATCGACGCCGCGCTCTACGTCGGCTCCTGGAGCGAGTGGACGGCCGACGGCGCACGCCCTGTGGCCACAGGACCCGAACGGGGCTGAAGGCGGCGGAGAGGGCGCGGGAGAGAGGCGCCGCGTGAACGGGGGAGAAGGCGGGTCCTGGGGGCGCTCCCGGGAGCCGCCGGCCTGACCCCCGGAGGCGCACACGCAGGCGCCGGACCGTTCCTTCGGACGGGAACGGTCCGGCGCCTGCGCTGTGTTGACGTCAGTCCTTCTTTCGGCGTGTACCGAAGACGATCTCGTCCCAGCTCGGTACGGCGGCCCGCCGTCCCGGCCGTACGCCGTCCGCCTCCGCCTGCCTGTCGGTGGTGCCCTTGAGCCGGTCCCTGTGCGCGCCCACCGAACGCGGCATGAGCACGTCCGCGTACGCCGAACCCGCGCTGGCCGCCGGAGCGGGCGGTTCGACCGCCTCCTCCTCTTCCTGCTCCGCGCTCTCGGGCTCCTGCTCCTCCTGCTCGGAGGGCGTGCCGGAGGTGTCAGGCTGCTCCGGCGCGGACGGGACCGAGGGAACCGACGGGACCTGCGGCTCCGGTACGACCATGTCGCCCCGGAAGCTCGGTACCGCCTCCAGCAGGCTCGTGAGCGAGTCGGGCTCGCTGCCGTCGCCGGCACCGCGGTCCCGGTCGTCCTCGTCACCCGGTGCCGGTGAGAAAGCGGCGGGCTCCAGCTCGGGACGGCCCGAGCGCTCACCGCGGCCCTCGCGCTCACCACGGCTCTCACCGCGCTCCGCGCGCTCGCTCCGGTCACGGGGCAGCCGCGCGATCCTCGGCACGAACGGGAAGCTCGGCTCCGGGGTGTCGTCGGTCTCGCCGATCAGCGCCCTGGCCTCGTCGTCCACCGCCTGCACCAGACGGCGCGGCGGGTCGTAGGTCCAGGTCGCCGAGTGCGGCTGGGCCGCGACGCGGTAGGCGAGCAGCACCTCCCAGGTGCCGTCGTCCCTGCGCCAGGAGTCCCAGTGCGTGGAGTCCTTGTCGGCGCCGCGCAGCAGCAAGCGCTCGCTGACGGCCTCACCGAGCTGCGGTCCCGCGTTCTCACCGGGGCGCCGCACGGGCGTCTTACGGGCCCGCTCGGCCATGAAGGCACGCTCCGCGAGCACGGGGCCCTCGAAGCGGCGTACACGGTCGACGGGGATACCGGCGAGAGAGGCGACCTCCTCGGCGGAGGCGCCGGACCTTATACGCGCCTGGATGTCACGCGGTCTGAGGTGGCTCTCGACCTCGATCTCGATCTGGCCCAGCCGCGCGCGGTCGTTTCTGACCGCGGCGCGCAGGCGCTCATCAATCGGAAGCGTGTACTCCGTGCTGTCGGCAGCTTTGAGCACCAGTCGTGTGCCGTCGTTGCTGACGGCCACGACACGCAGTTCGGGCATGGGGACCTCCCGGGTGGTGCCTGCCGACGTCACGTGCGTCGCTGCTCCCGCTAGACGAGTGTGGCCTGCCCGGGTGCAGCCTGCCACAACCTTGCCGACTTGCTCGGGGATCCGAGGCAGTGTGCGCGACGAGCACAACATACCGAACTGCTCAGAACCACCGACATGGCACGGTTACCTCCTCACAACGCACGGTGACCAGGATGATCGCCGTGGGCAGCCTGCGCCGGGTCAGAGCCGAGACCAGGGCTCGTCACACTACTCCATTAGTGCCACCCGGGTGGACCGCCGCGCTACCGAAGTTGCTCCAGCGTAAGGGAGTTGACGCACCACTTGTCCATTTGGCCTGGTTGGGGCAGGTGGCAAGCCTCACAGAACCACCCGAAGCGGAACTATTGGCTTCGCATAAAAGTCCCTTAGTCGTGCACAGTGGTTGGAGTGTGCGATCGAGGGCGGTAGATGGGTAAGAACGACATAACCGGCCAGGAAGAGCGGAACGACGACAAGGGTGGGAGCGGTGGAGAGGGCAGGACCAAGAGACTTGATCTGAGCTTTGCGCAGGTGATGGGCAGTGCCGTCGCCGCCGTCATCGCCGCGTTCCTGGCCGGCCAGCTGAACGTGTACGGGACATTTCTCGGCGCCGGTGTGGTCAGCCTCGTCGCCACCAGCGGCGGTCCGATCTTCCAGCACTTCTTCCGCAGGACCGGCGAGCAGATCAAGGAAGTCGCCGTTCCGCCGAAGACGCGCACGCGGCAGCTCCCCCTGCGGGATCCCGCCGCCGGCTGGAAGGACGACTCCGGTCTCGACGCCACCCAGGCGATGCGCGGTACGGGGCAGGTCCCCGGCGCCGAGCCGGCAGGGCACACCCAGGCGACCCGGCTGATCCCCACCGCTCCGCGCGAGGGGGACCCCGCCTTCCGCGAGGAGGACAGGGAAGGCGGCGGCGAGGACGAGGCGCGCAGGACCGAAGGCGAGCGAGCCCCTGACCAGGTGCAGATGCTGGACACCTCGATGGTGACCAGGATGCTGCCGGGTGCCAGGGGCGCCGAGGGCGGGCACGGCAGCGCAGGCGAGGCGGCCGACGCGACCCGACTGCTGGGCACCGTGGACGGCCCCGGTGGCACGCAGGTGCCCGAGGACAAGCTCCCCGGGAGCGACGAGTTCACCCATGCCACGGTGCACGGCACCCGCTGGCGTGGCTGGAAGCGGACGCTGCTGCCCGCCCTCGTCGTGTTCGTGATCGCGATCGGCGGCGTCACGCTGTACGAGGCGATCTCGGGACACAACGTCTCCGGCGGCAAGGGCACCTCCATCAGCGATGTGTTCCGGCCCGGAGGCGGCTCTTCCGGCGACAGCCCCGACGCGCCTCCCGCTACCCCGGACCCGGGGCAGTCGCAGGACGGCGACGACGGCTCCACCGGCGGCCACGACGGTTCGGACGGGCAGTCGCCCGATCCCGGGGCCACACCGGGTGAGCACGGCGGCAAGGGGAACACCGACTCCGGCTCGGGCGACAAGGAGGGCTCCACTCCCACTCCGGAACAGAGCACTCCGCAGCGGCCCGGCGGGACCGGCGACCCGGACGAGACCGGGAAGCCCGGCGACTCCAGCGGTTCCGGCGACCAGCAGGACGGCACCGACAGCGGCTCGGGCACCGGCCAGGACCACAGCGGTACGGGAGAGGGCGGGCAGTTCCCGCAGCGGCAGCAGAACGGGCCCACCCAGGAGTGAAGCCCTCGCACCGCTGACGAAGGGCCGGGCACACCAGCGGGTGTGCCCGGCCCTTTCGCGTGCGGCGGCGTGAACGGGGGCGTCTTGCCGGGCCGCTCAGTCGCCCAGGACGCGCCGCAGGTAGGAGTTGCCGAAGACGCGGTCGGGGTCGAGGCGGTCGCGCAGCGCCGTGAACTCCTCGAAGCGCGGATAGACGCCGGCCAGGTACTCCGCGTCCCTGCTGTGCAGCTTGCCCCAGTGCGGGCGGCCGGCGTGCGCCGTCATGATCCGTTCGACAGCGCTGAAGTACGCCTCGTGCGGCGTGCCCCGGTACATGTGGACCGCCACGTAGGCCGTCTCGCGCCCGCCGGCCGTGGAGAGCGGGATGTCGTCGCCGGGGGCCGTACGTACCTCAACGGGGAAGCTCACACGGAAGTCCGACCGTTCGACCAGGGACTTCAGCTCGCGCAGCGCCCCGACGAGCGCCTCGCGCGGTATGGCGTACTCCATCTCCACGAAGCGCACCCGGCGCGGGCTGGTGAAGACCTTGTGCGGGATGTCGGTGTACGTACGCGCTGACAGGGCGCGGCTGGAGACGCGGGCGACGCCTGGCACCGTGGCGGGCACGGCCTTGCCGAGCGAACATACGGCCTGGAAGACGCCGTTGGACAGCAGCTCGTCGTCTATCCACCCGCGCATGCGGGGGAGGGGCCGGGCAGGGCCCGTGCTGCGGTTGTTGCGCTTGGTGTTGCAGCCGTCGGTGTGCGGGAACCAGTAGAACTCGAAGTGCTCGTTCTCGGTCACCAGTTGATCGAACTCGCTGGTGACCTGGGCGAAGGACATCGGCTCCTCGCGCGCCGTCAGCAGGAACTCCGGCTCGACAGCGAAGGTCAGTTCGGTGAGCACCCCCAGCGCGCCCAGACCCAGCCGGGCCGAGGCGAACACCTCGGGGTTCTCGGTGGCCGAGCAGCGCAGCACCGTACCGTCGGCGAGGACCAGTTCGAGCCCGGTGATCTGTGCGGCGACCGAGGCCGACTCGCGCCCCGTGCCGTGTGTGCCGGTGCTGACGGCGCCGGACGCCGTCTGCTCGACTATGTCGCCCATGTTCGTCAGCGAGAGGCCCTCGGCTGCCAGCGCGGCGTTCAGGACCTTCAGGGGCGTTCCGGCTGCGACGGTGACCGTGCCGGCCTCGCGGTCGAGGGAGCGGATGCCGCTGAGCCGGTCGGGCCGTATCAGCACGCCGTCCGTGACGGCGGCGGCCGTGAACGAGTGGCCCGTGCCCGCGGCCTTCACCTTCAGGCCGTCGGCCGCCGCCCTGCGCACCACCTCGGCGAGGGCGTCCGTCGAGGAGGGCGAGACGGTCCGCGCGGGCGAGGCGGTCACATTGCCCGCCCAGTTACGCCACGTTGCTCCCCGGCTGCTCGTCGACTGCACGCTCATTCCCGACCGTCCCCTCTCGCAGCTTCACCGGCCGAGAGCTCAGCCGGCGGTAGCCGAGGAACGCCACCATGGCCGCCAGCGCGCCCGCCGCAGCGGGCACCCCGTAGGCACGGTCGGCGCCGAAGGTGTCGACCGCCCAGCCGGCGGCCGAGGACCCCAGCGCCACCCCGACCGCGAGACCCGTACTGGTCCACGTCATGCCCTCGGTCAGCTTGGCGCGCGGGACGAGCTGTTCGACGAGGGCCATGGTGGTGACCATCGTCGGGGCAATGGTCATGCCCGCGATGAAGAGCGCCACGGCCAGGGACGGCAGGTTCCCCACCAGTTGGAGAGGGATCATACTCACGGCCATCGCACATACACCCAGCAGCCACCGCTTCGCCGGCGGCGAAGCCGGCCGCAGCAGCCCGTAGGCCGCGCCCGCCAGCACGGACCCCAGCGCGTAGACGGCGAGCGTCACGCTGGCCAGCGCCTTGTGGCCCTGCTGCTCGGCGTAGGCGACGGTCGCCACGTCGATCGAACCGAAGATCGCGCCGGTGAACGCGAACGCGGCAACCAGCACCTGGAGGCCCGGCGTCCGCAGCGCCGACCCTCCGCCGTGCTGCCCACGGGGGTGCGGCGGCGGCTCGGTGGAGCGCTGCGAGCTGAGCCAGAGCACCCCGACGAGCAGGAAGGCGGCGGCCAGAGAGGGCCCGGCCTCGGGGAACCAGGCGGTGGACAGGCCGATGGCGAGGATCGGACCGAAGACGAAGCAGGACTCGTCCACGACCGACTCGAAGGCGAACGCCGAGTGCAGCAGCCGTGGTTCGTCCCTGTGGATGTGCGCCCAGCGGGCCCTGACCATCGATCCCACGCTCGGCATGCATCCGGCGCCCACGGCGAACAGGAACAGCAGCGCGTCGGGCGCACCACCGCGCGCCGACGCCACCAGACCCGCGACGGCCGCCACGGTGATCAGCATCGCGGGGCGTATCACCCGCCGTTGCCCGTGGCGGTCGACCAGGCGCGATATCTGCGGGCTGAAGGCCGCGGAGGAGAGGGCAACCGTCGCCGAGAGCGCGCCGGCGAGCCCGTAACGGCCGGTGATCTGGGAGATCATCGTGACGACGCTGATGCCCATCATGGACAGCGGGAGGCGGCCGAAGAATCCGGCCGCCGAGAAGGTTCTGCTTCCGGGCGCTGTGAAGATCGCGCGGTAGGGACTGGCCAAAGTGGAGCTCTTGCCGATCAGGTCAGGAATGGGAGGAGAAGTACAGCTTACGGGCGGGAGGGCGGCCGTCCCGCCCGACTGCCGGATGGCAGGATCGAGGCATGTCCGATGCGCACTCGACCGGCTCTTCGCCGGACGCCACCCACGCCCCGTACGACGCGTTGCTGCTGCTCTCCTTCGGAGGCCCGGAGGGACCGGACGACGTCGTTCCGTTCCTGGAGAACGTCACCAAGGGCAGGGGCATCCCGCGAGAACGGCTGGAGGAGGTCGGGCAGCACTACTTCCTCTTCGGCGGCGTCAGCCCCATCAACGCGCAGAACCGCGCGCTGCTGGACGCGCTCCGCAAGGACTTCGCAGGCCACGGGCTCGACCTGCCCGTCTACTGGGGCAACCGCAACTGGGCCCCGTACCTCACCGACACCCTGCGTGAGATGACCCGCGACGGCTGCCGCCGCGTCCTCGTGCTGGCCACCAGCGCGTACGCCTCCTACTCGGGCTGCCGCCAGTACCGCGAGAACCTCGCTGAGTCCCTGGCGGCCCTGAAGGCAGAGGGCCTGCGCCCCCCGCGCGTCGACAAGCTGCGGCACTACTTCAACCACCCCGGCTTCGTCGGGCCCGTGACCGACGGCGTGCTCGCCTCGCTCGCCGAACTCCCCGACGGGGTACGGGAGCGCGCGCACCTGGTCTTCACCACCCACTCCATCCCCACGGCGGCGGCCGACACCTCGGGCCCCGTCGAGGCGCACGGGGACGGCGGCGCCTACGTTGCCGAGCACCTGGACGTGGCCCGCGTGATCGTCGAGGCGGTGCGCGAGCGCACGGGAACGGCGTACCCCTGGGAACTCGTCTACCAGTCGCGCAGCGGCCCGCCCCAGGTGCCGTGGCTGGAGCCGGACATCTGCGACCACCTGGAGGACCTGCACGGGCAGGGCGCACCGGGAGCGGTGATGGTCCCCATCGGCTTCGTCTCCGACCACATGGAGGTCCTCTACGACCTGGACACCGAAGCCACCGCCAAGGCGTCCGAGCTGGGCCTGCCCGTGGCACGGTCGGCGACCGTCGGTTCCGACCCGCGCTTCGCCGCCGCCGTACGCGAGCTGGTGCTGGAACGCGCCGCCACGGAGCGGGGCCAGCAGCCCGCGCGGTGCGCACTCGGCGCGCTCGGGCCCAGCCACGACCTGTGCCCCGTCGGCTGCTGCCCGGCCCGCACACCCGAACCGGCGGCGGCCGGGGCCGACGCACCGAACCTCTGAGGAGCGACACAAGCACGTGAGTGACACACACGAGACGTCCGGCGGCGCCGGCGAGGACCTCAAGGCCGAACTGCTCGGCCTGGCCCAGGAGGCGGCCCTGCGCGCGGGCACGTTCCTGCGCGACGGGCGCCCCGCCGACCTGGGCGTCGCGGCCACCAAGACCAGCCCCATCGACGTCGTCACGGAGATGGACGTGGCCTCGGAGAAGCTGATCACCGGCTTCCTGGCCGAACACCGCCCCGACGACGGTTTCCTGGGCGAGGAGGGCGCTGAGAGCGAGGGCAGCTCCGGCGTCCGCTGGGTCATCGACCCCGTGGACGGCACCGTCAACTACCTCTACGGGCGCCCCGAGTGGGCCGTCTCCATCGCCGCCGAGCACCACGGGGAGCGGGTCGTCGGCGTTGTCGCGGCACCCCTGCGCGGGGAGACCTGCCACGCCGTACTCGGCCAGGGCGCCTACCTGAACGGGCTGCGGCTGAGCTGCCGCCCCTCCCCGCCGCTCGACCAGGCACTGATCGGGACCGGGTTCGGCTACATCACCGAGCGGCGGGTCGCGCAGGCGGCCGTCGCCCAGCGGCTGATCCCGCGCGTGCGGGACATCAGGCGCGGTGGCTCGGCAGCCATCGACCTGTGCGATGTGGCCTCGGGCCGCCTCGACGGGTTCTACGAGCGCGGCCTCAACCCCTGGGACCTGGCAGCCGGCGACCTCATCGCCCGCGAGGCAGGCGCCCGCACCGGGGGCCGCGCGGGTCTCCCGGCGGACGGCGACCTGACCGTCGCGGCCTCGCCCGGGGTCTTCGAGGTGCTCCAGCCGCTCCTGGAGGAACTGGGCGCCTGGCACGACTGAACGACCGGCAGGACCGAACGGGGAAGACCGCGCGGGAACAGCGAAAGGCCCCCGGAAGCTCGGCTTCCGGGGGCCTGCGCATGTGAGGGGCCGGTGAAGGCTTCCGGCTCTCAGCCGGAAGTGGCGCCTACCTCGACGCCGTGCTCTGCGGCCAGGCGCCGCAGGTCTTCCAGCTCGGACTGCTCGACGTCCACGAGGAAGTCGTCGCCCGACTCGCGAGCGCGGTGCAGGTCGGATTCGGTGGTCTGTATGCGCTGCAGGATGCCGGCGGTGAACGCGTCCATGGTGTGCCCCCTCGTCGTGGGTCGGCGGCACGGGGGTGTGCCGAGGGTGTGGTGCTTGAGAGTCACGGCGTGGTCCCCTGTGTGGCGTCGGCGGCACGTTGTGGCACGCCGCGCACGGGGCGTGATCTCGGGGTGTGCCCTCGTCCTCCCCAGGCGCCTCCTGGCAGAAACCTCAACGTCCCTGAAAAATTTGCGGGTCCCGGCCCGTGGCCCCGCTCGTCATCTGGGCCGCTCCGCCCCTTACAGCCGATTTACCAGCGTTGAGGGCAGGATGGAGTGGGCAGGGAGTGCGCGGCTGTAACGAGGAACACACCGGCCGTCACAGGGCACACATGCCTCCCGCACCCACACCACCACCACGAGGGAAGGACAGCGCCGTGCGCGTACTCGTCGTCGAGGACGAGCAACTGCTCGCCGATGCCGTGGCGACCGGCCTCCGCCGGGAGGCCATGGCCGTCGATGTGGTCTACGACGGGGCCGCCGCGCAGGAACGCATCGACATCAACGACTACGACGTCGTCGTACTCGACCGTGACCTGCCGGTCATCCACGGAGACGACGTCTGCCGGAGGATCGTCGAGCTGGGGCTGCCCACCCGGGTGCTCATGCTCACCGCTTCCGGAGACATCAGTGACCGGGTGGAGGGCCTGGAGCTGGGCGCCGACGACTACCTCCCCAAGCCCTTCGCGTTCTCCGAGCTGACCGCCCGTGTGCGCGCCCTCGGGCGCCGCACCACGACCGCGCTGCCGCCCGTCCTGGAGCGCGCGGGCATCAAGCTGGACCCCAACCGCCGCGAGGTCTTCAGGGACGGCGAGGAGGTCCAGCTGGCGCCCAAGGAGTTCGCCGTTCTGGAGGTCCTGATGCGCGGGGAGGGCACCGTGGTCTCGGCCGAGCAGCTGCTGGAGAAGGCGTGGGACGAGAACACCGACCCGTTCACCAACGTCGTACGCGTCACGGTCATGACGCTGCGCCGGAAACTCGGTGAACCCCCGGTGATCGTCACCGTTCCCGGCGCGGGGTACCGGATCTGATCCCCGATGGCCTCCTCCACCTCCTCCACAGGGACCGGCCCCGGCTCGGGGAACCGTCCGGCGCCGCAGCCGCCGCCCAAGCCCACCTGGGACCCCCGCGAGAGCCCGCGGTCGTACCCCTGGCTGAGGCCGACCATCCGGATACGGCTCACGCTGCTGTACGGCGGCATGTTCCTGATCGCCGGCATGGTGCTGCTCACGATCATCTATCTGCTCGCTGCCCAGGCGCTGAGCGAGAGCAGCCAGCTGCCCTTCCGCATCCTGAACGTCGAGGCGCAGCCGACCTCCGACCGCTGTCCCGGGCTGACCGGCACGCTGCCCAGCGACGTGTTCATGCAGCGCCTCCAGGCGTGTGCCGACGAACAGCGCAGGCTGGCGCTCGACGGGCTGCTGCGCCGCTCGCTGCTGGCGCTGCTGGGCCTGGCCGTCGCCGCCTTCGCCTTCGGCTACGTGATGGCCGGCCGCGTCCTCTCGCCGCTCGGCAGGATCACGCGTACGGCCCGCCAGGTCGCCGGCTCCGACCTGCACAAGCGGATCGAGCTGGAGGGCCCGGACGACGAACTGAAGGAGTTGTCGGACACCTTCGACGAGATGCTGGACAGACTGGATCGCGCGTTCACCGCGCAGCAGCGCTTCGTCGCCAACGCCTCGCACGAGTTGCGCACTCCACTGGCGATCAACCGCACGCTGCTGGAGGTCCAGCTCGCCGACCCCGATGCCTCGCCCGAGCTGCACCAGCTCGGCAAGACCCTGCTGGCCACCAACGAGCGCAGTGAGCAGCTCGTGGAGGGCCTTCTGCTGCTCGCCAGGAGCGAGAACGAACTGGTGGACAGGAAACCCGTGGACCTCGCTGAGGTGGCCTCACAGGCGGTCGAACAGGCCCGTGGTGAGGCGTCCGGCAAGGGGGTCGAGTTGCGCGGGGTGCGTCAGCCCACGTATGTACAGGGCAACGGGGTCCTTCTGGAGCGCGTCGCACTGAACCTGGTGCAGAATGCCGTGCGCTACAACCTGCGGGAGGGTGGATGGGTCTCGGTCAGTACGGAGGCCCAGCCGGGGCAGGCCGTTCTGGTGGTCGAGAACACCGGCCCGGTCGTACCCGCCTACGAGGTCGACAACCTCTTCGAACCGTTCCGCAGGCTCCGTTCGGAGCGTACGGGGAGCGACAAGGGGGTCGGCCTCGGCCTCTCCATCGTGCGCTCGGTCGCGCGAGCCCATGGGGGCAACGTCTCGGCCGAACCACGAGAGGACGGAGGACTCGTCATGCGGGTCGCGCTGCCGGTATGAGGAGCGCCGGTGCCGGGTGACCGAGTACGGGAAGAGCGTGGCCACGATCCGTGACGGGCCGACCGACATAGCGAAGTTGGCGAGAAGAGGCCGCCCAGGTCCATGAGGTGACCAGAAGTGATCAACCATGGCCCGCCGTAGTCGTACCCAGGTTCGCTATAGGCGGAATTCCGAGGTTTCACGCCGCTTCGGAGGTCGCTGTGATCGATCACACACACGATTTTTTCTCGGTATGTGCAGGGTGGGCCCGGACCGGGAAGAAATCCGGGAAAATCCAGGTTTCCGCAGGTGGAGATCGCGGGCAATACCCGGGATGGCGTGTACGAAGCGCGACCGGGGACCGTTTATGGTCCTCCTCGACAGCCGACGTGATCACCTCTTCAGGGGTGCAGTTGGGTGTCGATTGAGTAACAGACCTTGATGTGAGGCAAAATCTCCGCCTCGGGTCGGGCACAAGTCCGGCCTCTCACGCGTTACGTGCGCTGGAGACACCACAGACACCCAGAGGGGGAGAGCGACGATGGCAACGGATTACGACACCCCACGCAAGACCGATGACGACGTCAACGAAGACAGCATCGAAGAGCTGAAGGCCCGGAGGAACGACAAGTCCGCTTCGAATGTCGACGTGGACGAGTTCGAGCAGGCCGAAGGGCTTGAGCTTCCCGGCGCGGATCTCTCCAACGAGGAGCTGTCCGTCCGCGTGCTGCCGCGTCAGGCCGACGAGTTCACGTGCATGAGCTGCTTCCTGGTCCACCACCGCTCGCAGCTGGCGGCGGAGAAGAATGGCCAGCCCATCTGCCGCGACTGCGCGGCCTGAGCCGGAACGGACTGGACGGTCCGTGGCGGACGAAGACGCACGTGACGACGAGCGAGGCCCACAGGACCAGTCGGCCTCGCTCGCGCCGTACGTTCCCGAGGAGCCCGAGAAGGGGGTACGGCCGGCGCGCAAACACAGAGCGCGCGCCTTTCTGCGTGTGGTCGCCGACCGCGTGATCGACACCGCTCCACGGGTGCCGGTGCGGGACCTGGAGACCCTCCACGCGCAATTTCCGGGGCTGGGCCCCGAAGAGCTGGCCGACAAGCTGGTCGCGGGAGCCGTGAAGAGCGCGGCGACCGTCGGCGCCGGAGTCGGCGCTGCGGCGATGCTGCCCGTACCGCCCGCGATGCCCGCCGAACTGGCGGCCGAGATCGTCGGGGTGGCGAGCATCGAGCTGAAGCTGATCGCCGAACTCCACGAGGTCTACGGCCGTAGACCGGCGGGCAACGCCCGCGAGCGGTCCGCCGCCTATCTGACGTCCTGGACCTCCGAGCGGGGCATCGAGATCACCAGGCCCGCCTCGCTCAACTCCGCGATGGGCGGGCAGTTCCGCCGTCAGCTGCGGCAGCAGATCATGAAGCGCACGCTGCGCAACCTCCCCAACCTCACGCCGTTCCTGATCGGCGCCGCCGTCGGCGCCTTCATGAACCGCCGCGACACCGCGAGGCTCGCCGCACGTGTGAGGAAGGACCTGCGCGGCGCCTGAGAGGGCCGACGAGCCGTTTACGCGCTCGTGCTGCCCCGGGGCCACGGGAACCTCTCAGCCCCTTGAGCCTCCGTCCGGCCATGAGGCTCCGTCCGCCCCCTGAGGCTCAGGAAGGCGTCGCCTCGCGCGCCGAGCGCAGTGCGGCCACCAAGTTTTCGGGGTGCCGGGTCGAGACGTAGATGTACGGGGTCGGGTCCTCCGGGTCCGTCACCTCGATACGCACAGCCGTCGGCACGTAGCTGCGCAGCACCATGTGGGCACGGGTGTCGGCCTTGTGCCTGCGCCAGGCAATCGCTTCCTCGGCGTCCAGCGCCTCGGCCGTACCCAGGGCCGAGAGCGGAATCCGGGCGTCCCCCGCCACCAGCGAGCCGGCCACCACGCGTACACGTACGCCGCCGTACGCGCTCACGCACACCGAGGCGAGGGCGGTGGCGGCGACCAGGCCGCACAGCATGGCCAGCAGGCCGAGAGGCAGCAGCATCACACCGCCGCCCACGCCGATACCGGCGGCGATCAGCCACCAGGAACGCGGTGCGGTCAGACGCTCGTCGTAGGGCTGGGCCTGAGGAACCATGTGTGCAAGCTTGGCACGCGCCCCCGCGCGGCCCGCACGGCGGTAAGGTCTGCACCCGTGAGTGCTGCGAACCGCCCCAAGACCTCCCTGGTGCCGCCGGACGACGCCGTCGCCCCCGTACGCCATCCCGAAGCCCCGGCACCCGGTGCCCCGCTCGGTGCCCACTACGACCAGTGCTTCGGCTGCGGTGAGGGCCAGCCGCACGGTCTGCATCTCCAGGCGCGCGCCGGGGACGGCGTGAGCGTCACGGCCGAGTTCACCGTCAAGGCCGCCCACCAGGGTGCGCCGGGCCTCGCGCACGGCGGGGTCCTCACCAGCGCCCTCGACGAGACCCTCGGCTCCCTGAACTGGCTGATGCACGTCATCGCCGTCACCGGGCGGCTGGAGACCGACTTCGTACGCCCCGTACCCGTCGACACCGTGCTGCACCTGGAGGCCAGGACCACCGCTGTGCACCGCCGCAAGATCTACTCCTCGGCCGTGGGCCGCATAGGCGGGCCCGATGGGCCTGTGGCCGTGCGCGCCGACGCCGTCTTCATAGAGGTGAAGGTCGAGCACTTCATCGAGCACGGCCGTGACGAGGAGATCCAGGCGGCGATGGACGAACCCGACGAGGTGAGGCGCATCCGCGCCTTCGAGGTGAACCCATGAGTGACCTTCGCGGTGTACCCGCGGACGACGGCGGGACCGTGGAGGTCCTGCTCCGGCTGACCGACCCCGAGGTGCCTGTGCCCTCCTACGCGCACCCGGGGGACGCGGGGTGCGACCTCGTGACCACCGAGGGTGCCGAACTCGCGCCGGGGGAGCGGACCGTACTGCCGACGGGGGTCTCGCTCGCGCTCCCCGAGGGGTACGCGGCCTTCGTGCACCCCCGTTCCGGGCTCGCGGCCCGGTGCGGCGTCTCTCTCGTGAATGCGCCCGGAACCGTCGATGCCGGGTACCGTGGGGAGATCAAGGTGATCGTGGCCAATCTGGACCCGCGCGAGTCTGTGCGGTTCGACCGGTTCGACCGTATCGCCCAACTCGTTGTCCAGCGGGTGGAGAAGGTGCGCTTCCGCGAGGTGGAGGAGCTGCCAGGATCGGCCCGGGCCGCGGGGGGATTCGGCTCCACGGGCGGGAACGCCGCGCGGCGTGAGCCCGTCCAGCAGACAGCCGCACAGCAGAAGGATTACGTTGCGGTCGGTGCCGACCAAGCTTCCGACCTGAGAGGACAGTGACGTGTTCGGACGTCGTCGCAAGAAGAGCGAAAAGCCTGAGACGGGCGCCTCGGACGAGTTCGAGACGGAACAGGGTGCCAACGAGGCCGCGGGCGAGCAGAAGGACGCTGCGGAGTCGGCGGGCGGCGAGCGCGTGAAGCTCCCCCCGGTGCCCCGTCCCGACGGCCCCTGGGACATCGAGGAGGTCGGCGACCCCAGCACCGGCAGGGTCGACCTCGGCGGTCTCTTCGTCCCCGGTGTCGAGGGCATGGAACTGCGCGTCGAGGTCGCGGGTGACGCCATCGTCGCGGCGACCATCGTGCTCCAGGACAGCGCCATCCAGCTCCAGGCGTTCGCCGCTCCCAAGCGCGAGGGCATCTGGGACGAGGTGCGCGAGGAGATCGCCTCCGGCATCACGCAGCAGGGCGGCGTCATCGACGAGACCGAGGGCAAGCTCGGCTGGGAACTGCGGGCCCAGGTGCCCGTGCAGCTGCCCGACGGCACCAACGGTGTGCAGGTCGTACGGTTCATCGGCGTCGACGGCGTCCGCTGGTTCCTGCGCGGCGTGATCTCGGGCCAGGGCGCGGTCCAGCCGGAGGCTGCCGGGCTGCTGGAACAGATCTTCCAGGACACCGTCGTCGTGCGCGGTGACTCCCCCATGGCGCCCCGCGACCCGATCGTGCTCAAGCTTCCCGAGGACGCGCAGATGGTGCCCGACGGTGTCCAGCAGGAGACCGTCGAGGAGGGCTCCCGCTTCGCCGGTGGCCTCGACAAGCTTCAGCGCGGCCCGGAGATCACCGAGGTCCGCTGACGCGTGTGCCCGTGCCCGGCCGGGACCGTGCGCTCTTCTTGAGCGTGCGGTCCCGGCTTTTCTCTGCCTCGGGCCCGCATCAGCCGTGACCTTGCCGGACGCGGGGTGTGGCGTCAGGGCTCCGCGGTGATCCTGATCGCGGCCACCGTGCCGTCGCCCCGCAGAGTCAGCGCCCCCGGGCCTTCCTCGTGTACGCAGTCGAGACGGCCGAGCACGGTCTCCCGCCCGTCCGTTCCGCCGACGGTGATCCCCTCGGTGACGGCCATGACGAGCAGGGTCTCGCCGGTGGTACACGTCATCCGCGCTCCCCCTGCGGCGGCCACCGCGACGATCCGCACCTGTGCTGTCGCCCGGCCCCTGCGGGTCATCACGTTCATGTCGCGCACCGCGCCCGCCTCAAGCCGGCAGTCCGTCGCCGCGTCGCCGGAGAAGGCGAACGGGCTCAACGGCTGGACCGGTTGCGGGGTCCCTTCGACGGTCAGCACCATGCCTTCGCCCTCGACCAGGGTGATCACGCGGTCGACGCCGGGGAAGGGAGAGAACGGGCCTCCCCCGTCCACGTCCGCGACACTCACCCGCCAGTCGAAACCCTCCGCGTGCTCCGCCGGGGCCAGGGGCGCTCGCAGGTTGCCCGACGCGACCTCCCGGGTCGTACCGCCGCCGTTCTTCCACGGCATGCTGCGGTACGCGCTCCAGCGCAGAACCTCTCCGCCCATCCGAAGCCGCCTCCGTCTTCCGTCATCCAGCCGGCCGCCGGGCCGTAAGGGTGCGCCCAGGCACGTGATCACCAAGTTCCGCGCCAGCCTACGCGCCGACCGCCGGCGCCCAGTTCCCTCACGAAGCGAGGCAGCCCTGCCGCTTCGTTCGCGACAGGGCTGTGGCCGATCGAGTCGATGTGGGGTCAGGCGCTGAGAAAGTTGCCCTTGACGGCAGTAACGAAGGCTCCCCACGCCTGGGTCGGGAAGATGAGGGTCGGGTCCCCGTCGAGCTTGCTGTCCCGTACGGGCATGATCTCCGGGAAGCCGTCGGCGACCTGGACGCAGGCGCCGCCTTCGCCGTTGGTGTACGACGAGGTGCGCCAGATTGCGGCGCTTAGGTCATGTGCGGTGCTCATGGTGTCGTGTAGTCCTTCGTCGCCGATGCGATCAGGGCCTGGGACGCCTCCGGCGACAGCGCGGCGGCCCTGGCCAGATCGTATGACTCCTGGTTGCGCTCCACCAGCGCTGGGTCGTCGATGAGTTGGCCGCTATGGGCGCCTTCGGAGTAGACGACAGACGGTGCGTCATCGAAGGTCATGAGAAGCACAGTTCCCATCATGAACGGGTGCGGGCCTGCGGAATTCGGCTGCACCTGCACCAGGGCACCGCGAGTGCGGGCGATCTCTGCGATGTGGAGCAACTGTTCGCGCATCACCTCTGGGCTGCCGACGGTGATCCGGAGGGCTGCCTCGTGGAGGATCGCCCACAACTTGGGGCCTGTTGGATCGAGTAGTTGCCGGGCTCGATCCATTCGCGTCTTGACGTGCCTCTCGATTTCTTCTTCAGAAGCTAGCGGCTGTGTCGCTCGGCTGAGTGCCCTTGCGTATGCCTCGGTCTGGAGGAAGCCCGGCACCAACATGGGCGAGTACTCGCAGATCGTCTTCGCGAGCTTCTCCAGTTCCGCGGCGTCCGCGTAGTACTCCGGATGCTTCTCCGCCTCGTGCACCAGCCGGCACAGCCGCTGGAAGTGCTCGCCGGAGTGGAAGGTGTCGTCGAACTGCTTTGAGAAGGCCACCTGCGGGCGCCGGATCGCGGATTCGAACTGGCCGATGTACGCGCCTGAGCAGAACACCCGCTCGCCGAGCTGGTCCTGGGAGAGGCCGGCGTCCTCGCGGTGGCGGCGCAGTTCGGCGCCGTAGAAGGTCTTGGGTGAGGTGAACGGATCGAGATTCTTCGGCTGGGTCATGGCGCTCAACGTCCTGTCGTTACAGGGCTCTTGCTGGGTCGGTTCCCCTTTCTGGAGCCTACGCGGCGCGGTCACGCTGTGAGTACGTAACGTGACAACCAGTCGCTCGCCTGAAAGGCCGCCGCCCATGACTCCCGAGCCCGCCCGTCACCGTGACTCCCTGTCCGCGATCACGGCCGCTGAGCAGGCCGTACTCAACCTTCAGGACGCGCTCGTCGCGGTGGGTGTCACTCTCCCCTCCCTCGGCATCGACCTGCTCTCGTGCACGCGCTCCATTGATCCGCACCCGCTGGTGGAACTCGGGCGG
This sequence comes from Streptomyces iconiensis, assembly GCF_028657195.3. Classification (GTDB taxonomy): domain Bacteria; phylum Actinomycetota; class Actinomycetes; order Streptomycetales; family Streptomycetaceae; genus Streptomyces; species Streptomyces iconiensis. The sequence goes on along the minus strand of NZ_JANCPR020000002.1, from coordinate 194,886 downwards.
TGTCCGCTGGAGACGGCGCACCGGCTCGCCGAACTGCTGCGGGAGCGGGTGCATTGACCTCGTACGGCTTATTCGGCGTCTCCCCGCCACGCGGGCATCACGCCGTGGATGCGGGAGAGGGCGAAGACGCGTTCGTCGTCGCGCAGGTGGCACCAGGCGTAGAGGTACGGGGGATCGAGTTCGAGTTGGGTGAGGGTGCGGACCGTGGTGTTGCCCGAGGCGGCGGTGTACTCGATGGTGACGGCCTCCTCGTGGTCGATGGCGTGCGCGAGCTGGCGGGAGTCGGCCAGGGAGAGGCCGGCGGCGCAGCCGTCGACGATCTCCTCCGTGTCCGTGCCGTACGGGGGGCCGCCCTGGAGGGGTGCGGGAGGCGGGGGTGAGGGGGGCGCGGCCAGGAGCTTTCCTGCCAGGGCCCGGGTGTCGGGGGAGGCGGGGAGTGCGGCGTTGCGCGGGGTGCTCCGGGGGCGGGGTACCCGCGCCGCACGGCGCCGTGCGGGGCTTTCGACGCGGGCCGCACCGTCGGCGGACTCCGCCACGGGTGCGTAGCCCTCCGTGCGCAGGGCCGCCAGCGCGGTGTCCAGGGGTGCGGCGCTGAGCAGGACGGTGGGCGCCAGGCGCCGCAGCTTCAGCTTGGCCAGGGCGCGGTGTACGGCGATCTCCGAGATGAGGGCCTCGTCGGCGCTGTGGATCACGCAGGACGCCGGGGCCACGCGGATGTGCCCGTGGCGGCGTGCGGTGTCGGCGAGGAGGTAGGTGAGGGTCTGGGGGAGCGGGGCCTCGCAGTGCGCGGTGAGTTCGGCTTCGAGGGACTCGGCGGTGTGCCCGGTGTCCAGCGCCCTTCGCACGCTGGACGGGCCGAACCGCCATACGGATGCCGCGCTGCGTGCCTCCCGGTCGGCCGCCAGGTCCAGCAGCGCGGCCAGTTGTGCCGTGGGTACGCCGGGTACGACCGCGGTCAGGTCGGCGCCGAACCGGGCGGTGTGCGTGGCGCGGGGGAGCAGCCGGGCCGCCTGTTCGCGTAGCTCGTCGGCGTCGGCGTCGGCGTCGGCGTCCGTGTCCGTGTCCGCGTCGGTGCTGGTGAGGGAGCCGGGGGCGGTGTGCGTACGGGTGCGCAGCGCCTCGCCGAGCGGGGAGAGGGCGCCGCGGGCGAGGACGCCCAGGGTCTCGGCCTCCCGGACGGCGGTCGCGAAGGGCGTGGTGTCCTGTGCGGGCGAATCGGCGTACGGGCGGTACCAGGCGACGCGCGTGGCCAGCTCCTCCGGGGCCTTGGCGCCGTGTCCGGGTGGCAGCGCGCCGGCGGCGGCCAGCAGGCCCTGCCTGGCCTGCACGCATCCGTCGCAGAGCTGCGCGTTGTCCAGCGCGGGGAGCGCCTTGCCGTCCGCGTCGCGGGAGAGGGAGGGCGTTCCGGGGAAGTGCCACCACGCGCGCAGCAGCGGCACCAGCCGCTGCGCCGGCTCCTGGCGTGACCAGGTGTCGTACGCCTCGGTGACCGCGTACCTGTCGTTGTCGACGGACAGCAGCCCACAGGCCCTGGCGCACTCCAGGACCAGTCGGACAGCGGCCTGTTCGCACTGGACGGCCTTGCCGAGCCGGGTCAGTTCGCGGACGCCGACGCCGCCGGACTTCAGGCGCTGCGGTGGGGCGCCGGCGCACTCGGACAGTACGGCGGTCGCCATGCCCACGAAGGACGCGGCTGCGGCGGACGTCTCCCGTTCCGCCTCCTTCGTGGTGACGGGGGTCAGGTCGATGTCCGGAGGGTGCGGGGCGAAGGGGGCGTGCCAGTCGGGACCGCGCAGGAACAGGGCGATCTCCGCCGGCATCAGCGCGGGGCCGTAAGCGCCGCGGGCGTGTACGAGCAGGCCGCGTTCAACGCACCAGAGCAGGCCCGGAGTTGAGCGGTCCGCCGATCCGGGGGAGCCGAACATGATGGCCGGCTCGTCGGGGGCGGCCGGGCCGGAGAACGCGTGTTCTTCCAGGAGTTCGCGGGCCGCCCGGGGTGCGCTTGCCACGAGGGGCAGGACCGAGCGCGGGTCCCGGTGGTGTGCGAGCAGGGCGTCCAACCGCTGCTGTTTGCGGTTGCCGACGGCACGCAGACCGAGCGCCGTCACCATTCCGCGCAGCTCGTCGGAGGAGCAGGTGCCGAGCAGTTCCGCCAGGCCAGGGCCGAACCCGAGCGGCGCTTCCCAGAGACGGCGCAGCGGAGCGGCGGACCGCAGGAGCCCCTGCCCGTCGGGCCATACCAGCGCGTGGGCCGCCAGCTCGGTGAGTACGGAATCGACGGAATCGAATGCCGTGCTCTCCGTGCTCTCCGTGTGTTCTGCGTGTTCCGCCTCGCAGCCCGCCGGCTGCGCGGTGTCCTCGACGGGCTCCAGGAGGTCCTTGAGATCGTCGGGAGCGGCGCGGTCGCCCAGAGCGGCGAGGGCCTCGGCCGCCTGAAGGCACGGCAGCGGCAGCCGCCGCAGCGCGAGAGCCACCGAGGCGGGGCGCTGGAGGCGGTCGGCCAGTTCGCTGAGGGAGTGCGGCTCGGGCGGGGCCACCGCGTCCGGGCGGACGGTGAGCACACCGTGCAGATTCTCTTCGGTCAGGCCGCGCAGCCACGCGGTCAGCGGGGATCCCTGGGACGTACTGCTCATGGCGGCGACGCTACCGGGCAGCCGGTGCCTCGTGCCCAGGGCTTGACAAGGGACGGGCGGAGGCCCCCGGCGTCCGGCTCCGCGACCTGGCGTCCGGTTCCGCGACCCGGGGCCGCGCCGGAGGTTTCCGGCCACCTGGCACCCCGCAAACCGCGTATGTGACGCGTCAAGGACGTATGGGGCCCGTCAAGAGCGCCCTGGCGTGCGTATGGGGGTCGTCAACGGAAGCGGTGAGCGCCTGGAACAGGGGTTCTCTGGTGGTGTCAGGAACACCGCACACCACCTAGGAGCACACGATGGCCGATCTGGCCTTCGTCGTCACCACGCTCGTCGTCTTCGCGCTGGTGGCGCTCATCGCCAGGGGAGTGGACAAGCTGTGAGCGTCGAGAACGTCACCGGGCTTGTTGTCGCCGTCTCTCTGCTGGGTTACCTCGTCCTCGCCCTCCTCTTTCCGGAGAGGTTCTGAGCGCCGACATGAGTCCGATCCTCGCTGACGTGCTCCAGCTCATCGCGCTCATCGGCGCGCTGGCGCTGGTGCACCGGCCCCTCGGCGACTACATGGCCGCCGTCTACAGCTCCAAGAGACATCTGCGCGTCGAGAAGTGGATCTACCGCTGCGTCGGCGCCAACCCGGCAGCGGAGATGCGCTGGCCCGCCTACCTGCGGGCCGTCCTCGCCTTCTCCGCCGTCGGGGTGCTCTTCCTCTACGCGATGCAGCGGCTTCAGGACAAGCTGCCGATGTCGCTGGGGTTCAAGCCCATCGACCCCGATCAGGCGTTCAACACAGCGGCCTCGTTCGTCTCCAACACCAACTGGCAGTCGTACGCGGGTGAGTCGGCCATGGGCCACCTCACGCAGATGACCGGCCTGGCGGTGCAGAACTTCGTCTCGGCCGCCGTGGGCATCGCCGTCGCCGTCGCCCTCGTGCGCGGCTTCGCCAGGTCGCGTACGGGCGAGCTGGGCAACTTCTGGTCCGACCTGGTGCGCGGGGTCGTCCGGATCCTGCTGCCGATCGCGTTCGTCAGCGCGATTCTGCTGGTGGCGGCCGGCGCCGTCCAGAACTTCGCCGGGATGCACGAGGTGCACACCCTCTCCGGGAGCGCCCAGCATCTCCCGGGCGGGCCCGTGGCCTCCCAGGAGGCGGTCAAGGAGCTGGGCACCAACGGCGGCGGCTTCTTCAACGCCAACTCCTCCCACCCGTACGAGAACCCGAACGGTTTCAGCAACCTGCTGGAGATCTTCCTGATCCTCCTCATCCCGTTCTCGCTGACCCGCACCTTCGGAAAGATGGTCGGCAGCGTCCGGCAGGGGTACGCGATCCTCGCCGCGATGGGCGCCATCTGGCTCGCCGCCGTCGTGGTCGTCACGGTCTCCGAGTACGCGCACCCCGGTACGGCGGCGCAGCTCGCCGGCGGGGCCATGGAGGGCAAGGAACAGCGGTTCGGGGAAGGCTCCTCCTCCCTGTTCGCGGTCTCGACGACGATGACCTCGACGGGAGCGGTCAACTCGTTCCACGACTCCTTCACCGCCTTCGGAGGGGGAGTGACCCTGCTCGGCATGATGCTGGGCGAGATCGCGCCGGGAGGCGTCGGATCAGGGCTCTACGGCATGCTCGTCATGGCGGTCGTCGCCGTCTTCCTCTCCGGCCTGATGGTGGGGCGTACGCCCGAGTACCTGGGCAAGAAGATCGGCACCCGCCAGATCAAGTTCGCGGCCTGCTACATCCTCGTCACCCCCGCCCTCGTCCTCGGCGGCACCGCGCTCGCCATGGCGCTGCCCGACGGCAAGGAGGCCATGACCAACATCGGGGCCCACGGGTTCAGCGAGGTCCTGTACGCGTACACCTCGGGCTCCAACAACAACGGCAGCGCCTTCGCCGGATTCGGCGCCGACACCCCGTTCTTCAACACCACCATCGGGCTGTGCATGCTGCTCGGCCGCTTCCTGCCCATGGTGTTCGTGCTCGCACTGGCCGGGTCGCTCGCCGAACAGACGCCCGTACCCGCGACAGCGGGCACGCTGCGCACCGAAAAACCCCTCTTCACCGGCGTGCTGGTCGGCTGCGTGCTGATCGTCACCGGTCTCACCTTCTTCCCGGCCCTCGCTCTGGGGCCGCTCGCGGAGGGACTCTCCTGATGAGCACAGCAACACCCGTACGTACGGCGAAGGACGGCTACGGCCGGCCCTCGCAGGGAGTGCCCCACGCGCCCGGTGGACCGGCAGGCGGAGGTCTCTTCGACCCCGGGCAGCTGATGAAGGCGCTGCCGGAAGCGCTCCGCAAGCTCGATCCGCGGGTCATGGTCAAGTCACCCGTGATGTTCGTCGTCGAGGTCGGCTCGGTGCTCACGACCGTGCTGGCCGTCGCCCACCCAGGGGACTGGTTCGGCTGGGTCATCGCCGTATGGCTGTGGCTCACCGTCCTGTTCGCCAACCTGGCCGAGGCCGTCGCCGAGGGCAGGGGCAAGGCGCAGGCGGCCACCCTGCGCAAGGCCAAGACGGACAGCGTCGCGCGCAGGCTCACTGCGGAGGGCGAGGAGGCCGTGCCGGGGGCCGAACTGCGCGTCGGCGACCGCGTCGTGTGCGAGGCGGGTGACCTGGTTCCCGGTGACGGCGATGTCGTAGAGGGGGTCGCCTCCGTCGACGAGTCCGCCATCACCGGCGAGTCGGCGCCCGTCATCCGCGAGTCGGGCGGTGACCGCAGCGCCGTCACGGGCGGCACCAAGGTGCTCTCCGACCGCGTCGTCATCCGGATCACCACGAAGCCGGGCGACACCTTCATCGACCGCATGATCGCCCTCGTGGAGGGCGCGGCACGGCAGAAGACGCCGAACGAGATCGCGCTCAACATCCTGCTCGCCTCGCTCACCATCGTCTTCACGCTGGCCGTCGTCACCCTCCAGCCGTTCGCCGTCTACGCGGGCGCCGAGCAGTCCCTCACGGTGCTGACCGCGCTGCTCGTGTGCCTCATCCCGACGACGATCGGCGCGCTCCTGTCCGCCATCGGCATCGCGGGCATGGACCGCCTCGTGCAGCGCAACGTCCTGGCCACCTCGGGCCGGGCCGTCGAGGCGGCCGGCGACGTCTCCACGCTGCTGCTCGACAAGACGGGCACCATCACGCTCGGCGACCGCCAGGCCGCCGCCTTCGTCCCCGTCAGCGGCGCCACCGAGGCGGCGCTCGCCGACGCGGCGCAGCTCAGCTCGCTCGCGGACGAGACGCCCGAGGGCCGCTCGGTGGTCGTACTCGCCAAGGAGAAGTACGGGCTGCGCGAGCGGCACGAGGGGGAGCTGGCCCACGCCGAGTGGGTGCCCTTCACGGCGCAGACCCGCATGTCGGGGGTGGACATCGAGGGGCCGGGTGGGCTCAAGGTCCGCAAGGGCGCCGCCGGTTCGGTGTGCGCCTGGGTCAAGGAGCGCGGCGGCCTGGCAGGCGACGAGGTGCACGGGCTGACGGACGGCATCTCCCAGTCGGGCGGCACCCCGCTGCTCGTCGGCGTCGAGGACGCGGACGGCGCGCGGGTGCTGGGCGTCATCCACCTCAAGGACGTTGTCAAGGAGGGCATGTCCGAACGCTTCGACGAGCTGCGCCGCATGGGTATCAAGACCGTCATGATCACGGGCGACAACCCGCTGACGGCCCAGGCCATCGCGGAGGAGGCAGGCGTCGACGACTTCCTCGCCGAGGCGACACCCGAGGACAAGATGGCGCTGATCAAGCGCGAACAGGCGGGCGGGCGGCTCGTCGCGATGACGGGCGACGGTACGAACGACGCGCCCGCGCTCGCTCAGGCTGACGTGGGCGTGGCCATGAACACCGGCACCTCGGCAGCGAAGGAGGCCGGGAACATGGTGGACCTGGACTCCGACCCGACCAAGCTCATCGAGATCGTGGAGATCGGCAAGCAGTTGCTGATCACGCGGGGCGCGCTGACCACGTTCTCGATCGCCAACGACGTGGCGAAGTACTTCGCGATCATCCCGGCCATGTTCGCGGTCGCCTATCCGGGGCTGGACGCGCTCAACATCATGCGGCTGGCCTCGCCCGAGTCCGCGATCCTGTCGGCGGTCGTCTTCAACGCGCTCATCATCGCGGCGCTCGTACCCCTCGCGCTGCGCGGGGTGCGCTACCGGCCGCTGAGCGCGGACCGCATGCTGCGGCGCAACCTCGCCGTCTACGGGCTCGGCGGTCTGGTCGCGCCCTTCATCGGCATCAAACTCATCGACGTGCTCATCACGCTGATCCCGGGAGTGGGCTGATCCCCGTGAATTCTTCTGTACGCAGTACGGGACGGCTCGCATGGGCCGCTTTCCGCGCCCTCCTCGTCCTCACCCTCGTGACCGGCGTCATCTATCCACTGGCCGTGACGGGCGTCGCGCAGGCGGCGTTCCACGACAAGGCGAACGGCTCCGTGGTGAAGGACAAGGGCAAGGAGGTGGGCTCCTCGCTCATCGGGCAGTCCTGGAACCTGCCGGGCTCCGACAAGCCCGACCCCCGGTTCTTCCAGGGCCGGCCCTCGAACTCCGGCTACGACCCCCGGGCCACGGGCTCCAGCCAACTCGGGGCGAGCGACCCCACGTTGGTGAAGAAGGTCCGTAAGGCGCGCGCCTCGGTCGCCGCCTTCAACGGCGTGCCGGTCTCCGTGGTGCCCAAGGACGCGGTCACCGGGTCCTCGTCCGCGATCGACCCGCACATCTCGCCTGCGTACGCGGACATCCAGACCGCACGGATCGCACGCGAGAACGGGCTGTCGGCCGGGGCCGTACGCAAGCTGGTCGACGCGCACACGGACGGGAGGACGGCGGGCTTCCTCGGGCAGCCGCATGTGAACGTCCTGGAGCTGAACGCCGCGCTCCGGGCCGCCGCCCGGAACTAGCCCGCAGCCCTCCCCCGGGCGACAGCCCGCAACCAGGCTGCCGCTGCCCGCCGTTGGGCCGCCGGGCCCTGCTGTCCCGCGGCAGGGCCCGGCCCTCTCGGTCGCGCGGAGCTCCCGGGGCGTGTGGGTTCGCCCCGGGAGCGTGAGAGTGCGGGAGAGAGCGGGGAGTGGGGTCAGCAGCTCAGATTGCCGCCGGGGTCGACGCCGAGGACCTGCGCGAACCGCTTGTAGGTGTCGACGCGGCTCTGGACCTGCCCCGGGTTGCCTCCGTCGCACTCCAGGCTGCCGTTGATGGCGCGGATGGTCTCGCCGAATCCGGCGCCGTTGACCATGGCGTTGTGCGGCGTCATGGTGCCGGGACCTGTCTGGGTGTTCCAGTACCACAGGCCGGTCTTCCAGGCGACGGCCGCGTCGTTCTGGACGAGGTCGGGGTTGTTGAGCAGGTCGATGCCGAGCGCGTCGCCCGCCGCCTTGTAGTTGAAGTTCCAGCTCAGCTGGATGGGGCCGCGGCCGTAGTACTTGTCACGTCCGGCGGGGCAGCCGTAGGGCTTGCTGTCGTCGCAGTAGTGCGGGTAGTTGGAGGTGTCCTGCTCCACGACGTGCACCAGTCCGCCGGTCTCGTGGCTGACGTTGGCGAGGAAGGCGGCGGCCTCCTGCTTGCGTACGGTCTCGCTGCCGGTCCGGGTGAACTCGGGGTAGGCGTCGAGTGCCGCGGTGAGGCCGCTGTACGTGTAGAAGGAGTTCCGGTTCGGGAACATCTGGTTGAACTGGGCCTCGCTGACGATGAATTCGGCCGCCGCCGACGAGGATCCGGCCGTCTGCCTGTCCGTCGCGTCCGCCCTGTCCGCCGAAGCGGGCCAGGCGAGGGCCAGCAGCGCGAAGGCCGACGCGAGGGCCGTCAGTATTCCGAGTGTGCGAGAGCGCATGGGGCAACTCCAGGTGGGGGGTGGGCCGGAGCGCGGCGGGAGCGAGGGTGGGGGGCTCCGGCTTCGTTGGCCTAGACCATAACGGCGGCCATGCTCGCGTCAAGAGTGCGGCGGCAGCGCGAACTCCGGTTCCTGGCCCGCCCCTTCCTCTCCCCGCCTGCCCCCGGAGCGCTGACCACCGGCCGGCCTCCTCCGGCCCCCGCCCGGCCCTCACCCGGCCCCGGCCGCCCCCTGTTTCGGAGCGGGAGCGGGAGCGGGGGCGCCTTCCGGGGTGGGAGCCGGGAGAGGATCAGACCTTCAGCAGCTCCGTACCGGCCAGCAGGAAGGCGCCGACCGCGAAGTCGGCCGTGGTGTCGCGGGTGACGGGCTGGCTGGACTCGGGGCGGTCGCCGACGCCCTGGACGTAGCCGAGGAAGCCGTCGGCGTGGAGGGCCGTACGGGACAGCGCGTGCCAGGCGCGCGCCGCGACGGGAACGTACGTACGCCGCACGAGGCCAGCTCGCAGCGCGTAAGCGGTGGCGTAGGCGAAGAACGCGGTGCCGCTCGTCTCGGGTCCCGGCAGGTGACCGGGGTCGGCGAGGGAGACGTTCCAGAAGCCGTCGTCGCGCTGGACCCGCCGCAGCGCCGCCAGCAGGCGTACGAGCGTGGCCCGGTACTCCGCCGTGTGCGGCGCTCCTGAGGGCAGTGCCTTGAGGGTCTTGACGTGACCCCCGGCCACCCAGCCGTTGCCGCGCGACCACAGGACGGGCCTGCCCGCAGGCGAGACGATGCCGCCGGGCAGGAAGCGGTCGTCGCGGTACCAGAGCCCTGAGCCGTCATCGAGCAGACCGGGGCCGCCCTGGGCGCTCTTGGTGTGCGTGTAGAGCCGGTGGAGCTTCTCCGTGTACGCGCGCTCACCGCGCAGGACGCCCAGCCGTGCGAACGGCGGCATGGCCATGTGGAGCGCGTCGTCCCACCACCAGTCGTCGTCCTTGCCGGGCCTGTCGGTGAACGTCATGCGGTGCAGGGACTCCTCGATGGCGGCGATCTTCGACTCGTCGCGTGAGCCCTCGGTCTCATACAGGTCGAGATACGTCTGCCCCGCGTTGTGGTCGTCCGCGTGCCGGGTGCTGACGCCGTTGTTGAGCGCGTACTCGTGCTTCTCGGCCCAGGAGCGGGCGTACGTCAGATGGCGGCGCTCACCGGTCGCCCGGTGGAGCGCCATGAGGCCGCTGTAGAACGTGGCGCGTGCCCACTTGTTGTCGCCGGGGTCGGGGTGCGCCGCGATCCAGTGGTCGGCGGCCCGGGTGAGGGCTTCCCGCACCTGCTCGTGGGACGGCAGGCGGTCGGCCCATGAGGGCCCGGCCTGTGCGGGTTCCGCCCGCGGCGGGGCTGCGAGGGCGGGGGCTGCGAGCGCGGGGGTCGTGAGCGCGCTCAACGCGGCGGTTCTGAGCAGGAGTTGGCGGCGGTTCATGGGGCGCCTCCCGAAGCGGTCCGTGTCATGAGTGTTCCGTATGCTGAACGCCGTTCTCTCATGTGACGCGCGACATCATGCAGGGGAACGCGTGCGCGGGGAAGCCCTCGCGTCGGCGTGCCTGATGGGCCTCGCTTACGGGCGGGCCCGGTCCAGGCAGAGCCCGGGGAGGAGCCGGCTGAGCAGCAGGCGGAGGCCGCAGGAGGGCCCGAGGCGGGGGCGGAGGCGGGGCGGAGGCCGGTGTGGGGGCCATCCATACGGAACTCTGACGGGCTGAGCGCCGCCGCCGGAGTGGAACACCTGGGCGAGCGGTGACAATGGACGCATGGCGTCAGGAGTGCAGTCGCGGCGAGGGAAGCTGCGGATCTATCTCGGGGCAGCGCCAGGCGTCGGCAAGACGTATGCCGTGCTGTCGGAGGCACACCGCCGCCTGGAGCGCGGGACCGACGTGGTCGTGGGGTTCGTGGAACACCACGAGAGGCCGCGTACGGAGGTGATGCTGCGCGGCCTGGAGCAGGTGCAGCGCCGCCAGGTGATGTACCGGGGCGCCGACCTGTCGGAGATGGACACGGACGCCGTGCTCGCGCGGCGGCCCGCCGTCGCCGTCGTGGACGAGCTGGCGCACACGAACGTGCCCGGATCGCGGCACCGCAAGCGGTGGCAGGACATCGAGGAGCTGCTCGAAGCGGGCATCGACGTCGTGACCACCGTGAACATCCAGCACCTGGAGTCGCTGGGCGACGTGGTCGAGTCGATCACCGGCGTACGGCAGCGCGAGACCGTGCCCGACGAGGTGGTGCGCAGGGCGGACCAGATCGAGCTGGTCGACATGTCGCCCCAGGCGCTCCGCCGCCGTATGGCCCACGGGAACATATATTCGCCCGACAAGGTCGATGCGGCGCTCTCCAACTACTTCAGGCCGGGCAACCTCACGGCGCTGCGCGAGCTGGCCCTCCTGTGGACGGCCGACCGGGTCGACGAGTACCTCCAGCAGTACCGCTCCGAGCACCGCATACGCTCCACATGGCAGGCCCGCGAACGCATCGTCGTGGGCCTCACGGGCGGCCCCGAGGGCCGCACCCTGATCCGCCGGGCAGCGCGTATGGCGGCCAAGGGCTCGGGCGGCGAGATCCTCGCCGTCTACATCGCGCGTGCCGACGGACTCACCTCGGCCTCGCCCAAGGAACTCGCCGTTCAGCGCACCCTCGTGGAGGACCTGGGCGGCACGTACCACCACGTCATCGGCGACGACATCCCCGACGCGCTGCTCGACTTCGCACGCGGCGTCAACGCCACCCAGATCGTGCTCGGCTCCTCCCGGCGCAAGTCGTGGCAGTACATCTTCGGACCCGGCGTCGGCGCCACCGTGGCCCGCGAGTCGGGGCCCGACCTGGACGTGCACATCGTCACCCACGACGAGGTCGCCAAGGGGCGCGGGCTGCCCGTGGCGCGTGCCGCGCGGCTGGGGCGTTCCCGGGTGCTGGCGGGCTGGCTGACCGCCATCGGCGGTCCTGTGCTGCTCACGTTCCTGATGCTCACCTTCGACCCGCACATCGGCTTCGCCAACGACGTGCTGCTCTTCCTGGTCCTCACGGTCGCCGCCGGCCTGGTCGGCGGGCTGCTGCCCTCGCTGGCCTCGGCCGCCGTCTGCTCGGCGCTGCTGAACTTCTACTTCACCAATCCGACCCACACCTGGACCATCAGCAACTTCCGTAACGTCGTCTCGCTGGCCGTCTTCTTCGGTGTCGCCGTCGCCGTGGCCTCCGTCGTCGACCTGGCTGCACGCCGTACCCACCAGGCCGCCAGGCTGCGCGCCGAGTCGGAGATCCTCTCCGTCCTCGCGGGCAGCGTGCTGCGCGGCCAGGACAGCCTCGACGAGCTGCTGGAGCGGGTACGCGAGACCTTCGGCATGGACTGCGTCGCACTGCTGGAGCGCGAGGACGAGCGCACGCCCTGGACCTGCGCCGGCAGCGTCGGCACGGCTCAGGGCGGCGGCCATCTGGTCACGCCCGAGGACGGGGACGTGGACATGCCCGTCGGCGACAACATGATGCTGGTCCTCTCAGGCCGCGTGCTGCCGGCTGAGGACCGCCGGGTGCTGGCCGCCTTCGCCGCGCAGGCGGTCGGCGTCCTGGACCGGCAGCGGCTGCTCGGCGAGGCCGAACGCGCCCGCGAACTGGCCGAGGGCAACCGCATCCGCACCGCGCTGCTCGCCGCCGTCTCGCACGACCTGCGTACGCCGCTGGCCACCATCAAGGCGTCCGTCTCGTCGCTGCGCTCCGGCGACGTGGAGTGGTCGCCGGAGGACGAGGCCGAACTGCTCGGCTCCATCGAGGAGGGCGCCGACAAGCTCGACAACCTCGTCGGCAACCTCCTGGACATGTCCCGCCTCCAGACCGGCACCGTCACCCCGCTCATCCGCGACATCAGCCTGGAGGAGGTCGTCCCGAAGGCCCTGGCAGGCGTACCCGAGGGCAGCGTGCGGCTGGCCGTCGCCGAGGCGCTGCCGCTGGTCGCCGTCGATCCCGGGCTGCTGGAGCGCACCGTCGCCAACCTCGTCGAGAACGCCGTCAAGTACAGCCCCGACGACAAGAAGGTGCTGGTCAAGGCGAGCGCGCTGGCCGACAGGGTCGAGGTGCGGTTCACCGACAGGGGGCCAGGCGTGCCGGACAGCGACAAGGACCGCATCTTCGAACCCTTCCAGCGCTACGGTGACGCTCCGAGCGGCTCGGGCGTCGGGCTCGGCCTCGCGGTGGCACGCGGATTCGCCGAGGCGATGGGCGGCAGCCTGGAGGCGGAGGACACCCCGGGAGGCGGCATGACCATGGTCCTCACGCTGCGCGCCGCACACGGCCGCAGGCCCGTACGGGCAGGCCCCGCGCCCCGCGCGGCCGACCGGCAGCGCACCGGCAGGCGACCGGAAACCACCGGCACGCGAACGACGGACGTCCCGGGTGCGTGAATCGGCGCCACGGGTGCGTGAACGGGCACAACAAAGGAATCGAGAGGAAGCAACATGCACCGGGTGCTTGTGGTCGATGACGAGCCGCAGATCGTCCGCGCCCTCGTGATCAATCTCAAGGCGAGGAAGTACGAGGTCGACGCCGCGCACGACGGCGCGACCGCCCTCCGCCTCGCCGCCGACCGCCACCCCGACGTGGTCGTCCTGGACCTGGGCCTGCCCGACATGGACGGTGTCGACGTCATCCGGGGCATCCGCGGCTGGACCCGTATCCCGATCCTCGTGCTCTCCGCGCGGCAGACCTCCGACGAGAAGGTGGAGGCGCTGGACGCGGGCGCCGACGACTACGTCACCAAGCCCTTCGGCATGGACGAACTGCTCGCGCGCCTGCGCGCCGCCGTGCGCAGGGCCGAGCCGGCCGCCGGGATGCCGGAGGACGCGGGCGTCATCGAGACCGCGGACTTCAGCGTTGACCTGGCCGCCAAGAAGGTGCACCGCGAGGGCAGGGACGTACGGCTCACGCCCACGGAATGGCACCTGCTGGAGGTACTCGTACGCAACACGGGACGCCTGGTCAGTCAGAAGCAGCTCCTCAAGGAGGTCTGGGGCCCCTCCTACGGCACCGAGACCAACTACCTGCGCGTCTACATGGCCCAGCTCCGCCGCAAACTGGAGACCGACCCTTCCCACCCCCGCCACTTCGTGACGGAGCCGGGGATGGGGTACCGGTTCGAGAAGTGAGGGCCCCTGGGAGCGAGGGGGCCGGGAGGGCATCGGGAGGGTCGGTCGCGGCGGTACCCTGGCCCTTATGACTGGCGGTGCCCGAGAGCAGCGGAGTGCGGGGAACGGCCGCTTCCGCCGATTCCTGGAACGGCTCTCTTCTTCGGAGGAAGACCTGCGCTCCGCGGAGCTGCGGGAGGAAGCAGAGGGCACGGGATGCACACGTATCTCGGATTGCGCCGACCGCGACATGGTCCGTGTAACCGGTACGCTGCGCACCGTGACGCTGCGGCCACGGGCCGGGGTGCCCACGTTGGAGGCGGAGGTCTTCGACGGCTCGGCGGCGCTGGACGTCATCTGGCTGGGCCGCCGCTCCATCGCGGGCATCGAGCCGGGCCGCAAGCTGATCGTCTGGGGGCGGATCACCAGCAACCGTGGCCGCCCCGTGATGTTCAATCCCAAATACGAGCTGCGACCGCTCGGACAGGAGTAGCGGGTGACCTCTCTCGACAAGCAGACGGGAACGGACGAGGCGGCGGAGGACGCCGGCGACTCCGGCTCCCAGGCCGTCACGGAGGCCGCGCTGTTCGAAGCGTTCGGCGGCATCCGGGGCCTCATCGAGACGACCGTCCCCGGACTGGTCTTCATCGCGTGGTACACGGTCAACAAGGACATCCACGCCGCGGCGATCACCGCACTGGTGCTCGCCGGTGTGATGGCCGTGTTCCGGCTGGCGCGCAAGGACACCGTCAAGCACGCCTTCAGCGGGATCTTCGGCGTCGCCTTCGGTGTGCTGTTCGCGATGATGACCGGCAACGCGAAGGACTTCTACCTGCCGGGCATGCTCTACACGCTCGGGCTGGCGCTCGCGTACCTCATCACGGCCATGGCGGGGGTACCGTTGCTCGGCCTCGTGCTCGGACCCGTTTTCAAGGAGAACCTCTCCTGGCGCAAGCGGAACCCGGGCCGTAAGAAGGCGTACACGAAGGCCAGTTACGCGTGGGGGTTCATCCTCCTCGCGAAGTGCGCCGTCCTCTTCCCGCTCTACTTCTGGGGCGACACCGCGCAGTTCGGCTGGGTCACCGTCGCGCTGAAGATTCCCCCGTTCCTGCTCGCCGTCTACCTCACCTGGATCTTCCTGGCGAAGGCACCGGCGCCGATCAACGTCATCGCGGAGATGGAGGCACGGGAGGCGGCGGAGAAGTCCACCGCCTCCTGAAGCATGCCGCCTCCTGAAGCATGCCGGTCCGGCAGGTGAGCCGAAGGGGCGCGGGGAACTGCGCGACAAGCCACAGTCAACCCGCGGCCCACGACGCACAGCCAGCGGCACAGCGCACCCGGAGCCGCGAGCCCCGCCGGGTACCGGCTTACGCGCGTACCGACAGCAGCTGCTCCAACTGCTCCTCGCGGGCGGGTGCGGCGACGAAGAGGAGTTCGTCGCCGGCCTCCAGCGCGTCGTCCGGGTCCGGCGTCAGTACGCGGTTGCCCCGGATGATCGTGACGAGCGAGGTGTCCTCGGGCCAGCTCACATCGCCGACCCGGGTCCCCGCGAGCGCCGCCTCCGGCGGAAGCGTCAACTCCACGAGGTTGGCGTCGCCTTGGGAGAAGCGCATCAGCCGCACGAGATCGCCCACGCTGACGGCCTCCTCCACGAGCGCGGACATCAGCCGCGGTGTGGAGACGGCGACGTCCACGCCCCATGACTCGTTGAACAGCCATTCGTTCTTGGGGTTGTTGACGCGCGCGACCACCCTCGGAACGCCGTACTCCGTCTTGCCGAGCAGCGAGACCACGAGGTTGACCTTGTCGTCGCCCGTGGCCGCGATCACCACATGGCACCGTTCCAGCGCGGCCTCGTCCAACGACGTGATCTCGCACGCATCGGCCAGCAGCCACTCGGCCTGGGGCACCCGCTCGACCGAAATGGCCGTCGGCGCCTTGTCGATGAGCAGCACCTCGTGCCCGTTCTCCAGCAGTTCGCCCGCGATCGACCGTCCGACCGCTCCGGCGCCCGCGATGGCTACCCTCATGACGTCTTCTCCGGCCCCACAGCGAACACTTCCTCGACCCGCGCGACCTCGTCGCAGCGCATCATCACATGCACCAGATCGCCCTCCTGCAGCACCGTCTGCGAGGTGGGCAGCATCGCCTCACCCAGCCGGGTGAGGAAGGCGATGCGCACCCCTGCCTCCTCCTGGAGCGCGCTCACGCGGTGGCCCACCCACGTGGGGGAGGTGTGCACCTCAGCGAGCTGTACGGCGCCGCTGGGGTCCCGCCACAGCGGCTCGGCGCCGGAGGGCAGCAGCCGGCGCAGCATCTGGTCCGCCGTCCAGCGCACGGTGGCCACGGTCGGGATGCCGAGCCGCTGGTAGACCTCGGCACGGCGTGGGTCGTAGATGCGTGCGGCGACGTGCTCGATCCCGAACATCTCGCGGGCCACGCGCGCCGCGATGATGTTGGAGTTGTCTCCGCTGCTCACAGCGGCGAAGGCGCCGGCCTCCTCGACGCCGGCCTCGCGCAGCGTGTCCTGGTCGAAGCCGACGCCCGTGACGCGGCGGCCTCCGAAACCGGAGCCGAGGCGCCGGAAAGCAGTGGGGTCCTGGTCGATGACCGCCACTGTGTGGCCCTGTCGCTCCAGGGTCTGCGCGAGCTCGGCACCCACCCGTCCGCAGCCCATGATCACAATGTGCAACGCCCGTCCCTTCGTCCCATACAGCGGGCCGTCTCAGCATCGCACGACTGACCGCATACGATCCTCTGCGTGTCCAGGATGACCGACGTACCGAAACGACTCCTCCTCGGGAGGGCGCTGCGCAGCGACAGGCTGGGCGAGACGCTGCTGCCCAAGCGCGTCGCACTCCCTGTCTTCGCCTCCGACCCCCTCTCCTCGGTGGCGTACGCACCCGGCGAGGTGCTGCTCGTCCTTTCGGTCGCCGGGGCCTCCGCCTACAGCTTCAGCCCATGGATCGCGGTCGCCGTCGCCGTCCTCATGTTCACGGTGGTGGCCTCCTACCGGCAGAACGTGCGCGCGTATCCGAGCGGCGGCGGCGACTACGAGGTCGCCACCACCAACCTCGGCCGCAGGGCCGGGCTCACGGTCGCCAGTGCACTGCTGGTCGACTACGTACTGACCGTCGCCGTCTCCATCTCCTCCGGCGTGGAGAACCTGGGTTCGGCGATCCCGTTCGTCGTCGAGCACAAGACGTTCTGCGCCGTCGTCGTCATCGGACTGCTGACGGTGATGAACCTGCGGGGCGTACGGGAGTCGGGCAAGCTCTTCGCGATCCCCACCTACTGCTTCGTCGCCGGCGTGTTCGCCATGCTCATCTGGGGCGTCGTACGCGCCGTCCTCATGGGCGACGAGATGCGCGCCCCCACGGCCGACTACGACATCCACTCCGACCAGTCCGGCATCGCGGGCGTCGCGCTGGCCTTCCTGCTGCTGCGCGCCTTCTCCTCCGGCTGCGCCGCGCTCACGGGCGTCGAGGCGATCAGCAACGGCGTGCCCGCCTTCCGCAAGCCCAAGTCGAAGAACGCGGCCAACACCCTGTCCATGATGGGCGTCCTCGCCGTCACGATGTTCTGCGGGATCATCGCGCTGGCGCTGGCCACGCACGTGAAGATGGCCGAGTACCCGGCCACGGACCTGCTCATCGACGGCGAGCCCGCCGGCTCCGGCTACACCCAGAACCCGGTCATCTCCCAGGTCGCCGCGGCCGTGTTCGGCAACGGTTCGTTCCCGTTCGTCTTCCTGTCGGCGGCCACCGCGCTCGTGCTCTTCCTCGCCGCCAACACCGCGTACAACGGCTTCCCGCTGCTCGGCTCGATCCTGGCCCAGGACCGTTATCTGCCACGCCAGTTGCACACCCGGGGCGACCGGCTGGCCTTCTCCAACGGCATCGTGCTGCTGGCCGGTGCCGCCGCGATACTTGTGGTCGTCTACGAAGCCGACTCCACCCGGCTCATCCAGCTCTACATCGTGGGCGTCTTCGTCTCCTTCACGCTCAGCCAGATCGGCATGGTGAGGCACTGGAACCGGCTGCTCACCACGGAGACCGACTCCGCACGCCGCCACCGTATGCACCGCTCCCGCGCCATCAACACCTTCGGCGCCTTCCTCACGGGAACGGTGCTCGTCGTCGTCCTGGTGACGAAGTTCACCCACGGCGCCTGGGTCTCCCTGGTGGGCATGGCCATCTTCTACGCGGTGATGTCCTCCATCCGCAGGCACTACGACCGGATCTCCGAGGAACTGTCGGCCGACGACCCGGACGAGATCGCACGGCTGCGGCCCTCGCGGGTGCACTCGATGGTCCTCGTAAGCAAGATCCACAAGCCGACCCTGCGCGCCCTGCGGTACGCGCGGCTGATGCGCTCCGACACCCTCGAAGCCGTCACGGTCAACGTCGACCACGCCGAGACCGAACAGCTGCGCAGGGACTGGGACGAGCGCGGTATCGACATCCCCCTGACGATCCTGGACTCGCCCTACCGCGAGATCTCCCGGCCGGTCATCGACCACGTCAAACGCCTGCGCAGGGAACAGCCGCGCGACGTCGTCAGCGTCTTCATCCCCGAGTACGTGGTCGGCCACTGGTACGAGCACCTGCTGCACAACCAGAGCGCGCTGCGCCTCAAGGGCCGGCTGCTGTTCACCCCCGGCGTCATGGTCACCTCCGTGCCCTTCCAGCTGGAGTCCTCCGAGGTCGCCAAGAAGCGCGTCAGGCGCCGCGACCAGTGGAGCGCGCCCGGCTCCGTACGCCGCGGTCCCGCCGCACCGCCCCGCAAGGACCCGGCGGCCGGCGGAAGCGGCGGCGCCGGCCGCGGAGGGAGTGCGGGGGGAAGCGGTGGCGGAAGCACCCGGGGCAGTGGTGGGGGAAGCGGTGGCGGAAGCGGCGGAGGAAGCAAGGAGCGCGGGAAGTAGACTGGGCGGTTGCGGCCATCGCCGCTTCTTTGGGCCCGGCACGGGCCCGCGCCACCACCGTCCCTGGAGTCACCCCGCCATGTCCGAACCCAGCGCGCCCGAGACCGCCGACGCCGCCGACAACGCAGCGCCCGCTGCTCCCTCCCTGGTGGGCGAGGAGTACGAGGTCGAGGTCGGCCCTGTCGCGCACGGTGGCCACTGCGTCGCCCGTACAGAGGCCGGCCAGGTGCTCTTCGTACGGCACACGCTGCCCGGGGAGCGGGTCGTCGCGCGTGTGACCGAGGGCCGTGCCGACTCCCGCTTCCTGCGCGCCGACGCGGTCACCGTGCTGGACCCCGCCAAGGACCGCATCGAGGCACCCTGCCCCTTCTCGGGGCCCGGCCGCTGCGGCGGCTGCGACTGGCAGCACGTCAAGCCCGGGGCGCAGCGCCGCCTCAAGGCCGACGTGCTCACCGAGCAGCTCCAGCGCCTCGCCGGGATGACCCCGGAGGACGTCTCCTGGGACGGCACCGTCGAGCCGGCGCCCGGCGACAAGGTGGCACCCGGCGAGGTGCCCGCGTGGCGCACACGCGTGCGGTACGCCGTCGACGCCTCGGGCCACGCGGGGCTGCGCCGCCACCGCTCCCACGAGGTCGAGCCCATCGACCACTGCATGATCGCCGCGCCCGGCGTCGACGAGCTGGGCATCGAGTCCCGCGAGTGGCCGCAGATCGCCTCCGTCGACGCCATCGCCGCCACCGGCTCCGCCGACCGGCAGGTCATCCTCACCCCGCGCCCCGGCGGCCGGCTCCCCCTCGTCGAGCTGGACCGCGAGGTGTCCGTACTGCGCGTCGGCGAGAAGGACGAGGCCGTACACCGCGTGCACGGCCGCGACTTCGTCCGCGAGCGCGCCGACGGCCGCACCTGGCGTGTGGGCGAGGGCGGCTTCTGGCAGGTGCACCCGCAGGCGGCCGAGGTCCTCGTGGACGCCGTCATGCGCGGCCTCACCCCGCGCAAGGGCGAGACCGCCATCGACCTGTACTGCGGCGTCGGCCTCTTCGCCGGCGCGCTCGCCGACCGCCTCGGCGAGAAGGGCGCCGTCCTCGGTATCGAGGCCGGCAAGCGCGCCGCGGCCGACGCACGCAAGAACCTCGAAGAGTTCCCCCGCGTACGGATCGAACACGGCAAGGTCGAACAGGTCCTGCCCCGCACCGGTATCACCGAGGCCGACCTCGTCGTCCTCGACCCGCCCCGCGCCGGCGCGGGCAAGCGCCTCGTCGACCGCATCGCGGCGCTCGGCCCCCGCCGCATCGCCTACGTGGCCTGCGACCCCGCAGCCCTCGCCCGCGACCTCGGCTACTTCACCACCGCCGGCTACCGCCCCCGCTTCCTCCGCGCCTTCGACCTCTTCCCGATGACGCATCACATGGAGTGCGTGGCGATTTTGGAGCCGGCCGCGAAGGGCTCCTGACCTGCGTCTTTGTCGATGTGCATGATGTGCGGTGTGGGCGTTACGGGCGATATCTTGACGCCGGAATGGCGCTCGTGACGCTCATTTGACGCTCGTTGATCTTGATGCTTGACGGGTCGTCAGGCTGTCGTGGAGGGAGGACAGAGGCTTCGTCGGAATCTGTCGCAGCGTAAGCGCTTGGCGAGGTTCTTGAGGAAGAGGCCCGGGGCGACTGCATTCGGACGCGCATTTCCCAACCCGACTGCGGGTCTCCTCGCCTCACTGAATTCGGTACCCCGCATCACCCTTGTGCTCCCTTGGAAGGAGCCACAGTCATGTCCTCGCCAGCCACATCGGAGGTGTGGAGGTCCAGGCGCACTTGCAACTCGTTGCCTGGACCGGCCTCCCGGTCTACTACGTATTCGACAGGCTCGACGTGTGGGCGCCACACGATGTCCTCATCGCCGGACAGAAAGGGCCGTACAGCGCGGCCGGCTCCGGAGCCCCGTATTTTCTGATCGCTGCGCAGGGAGCCCGTCGCTTTGACGCTCTGTTCGGTGCGCGAGGTCTTCCAGACCTGGGCATCGCCTCTTGAGACACACGTGAAAGCTGTTGCTTCCTTGTCTCTGCGGAGCTTGCAGTCCGCCGGCTACGTGTGGCGCGCTGAGGTATTCAATGCCCTTCACTGGGCGTCGTCTGTCTGGTCCAGTTCTTCCGGCGGTGCTGAGCGTCGGTACTTCGGGTGGTCGAGGTCGAGTTGTTTGGCGGCGTGGAGCGGCACGGGGTAGCGCGAGCGGTCGAACCAAGCGATGGTCTGGTGCCACAGACGTGCGGTGGTGGGCTCCATTTCGTGCGACGAGGCTGGCCAGGACTGCCTCGACGTCCTCTGCCCACCGCTGCTTTTCTGTCTTGCTCTTGCCGCTCACGTGAAGGGCGAAGTGGCTGCTGTGAAATGCGGTGATGGCCTGCTGGTAGGGCACCCATTGCCTCTCCGAGGATCCAGACAGAGTCTGAGGAGAATGGCATCCCGAAGACCTGAACCGCCACGTCCGGGATGGAGTCGGGGTTAACCTAGGGCCCGCCCTCGCCGAGGGGCACCGAGGTCGCCGTTGGCAACGACTGATCGCGAATGATTCAGGCCAGCGACAGGTCAGCGACTGGCCATAGCCGTCGAGTACACCGTTCGACAGCGGCAGACTCACGTACGGTTTTCGGACCTGTGGGGCGATGTTGGGGGAGCGGTGTACATGACCGGGGCGGGGCGGCCTTATCCCGTCGAGGAGCTTCTGACGGCGGTGCGCGCCGAGATCCTCGCCGAACTCCGGAGCAACGCCGAGGGCGCCATTAAGGTCGCTCTTTCCAAGGGGCGGCTTCTCTCGCAATCCGGGGGGACACGCGAGTATCTCTTCGAGTGCCGCACCTGGCACGACAGCCTGGACGGTGCTTCTGTCCTCGCCCGGCCGTCACGTTCCCGTAAGGCGTGGGACCCGGCCGAGGCGTCTCGCGCTCCGGACGGGACCGTACGGCTCGTGACGAAGGCCGATCTCGGGGCGGCGCCCGCGAACACCCAGATCCGCAAGGACGACTCCGCGAACTGGGCCGCGCTGGCCGAGCGCCTGGAGACAGCCAGCGGTCAGGACAGCCCCGTCGACGCGGACCACGCGGGCTGGCTGGTCGGCCGGGGTACCCCGCGCACCGGCCGTGCCGAGAACCCGGGGCAGTGGGTGGCGAACTGGGCGGGGCTCCAGCTGAACCCACGTCAGCGCGACGCCGTCGCACAGGCCCTCGCCAGTGAGGTGCTGTTCCTGTGGGGACCGCCCGGCACCGGGAAGACGGACGTCGTCGCTCACATCGTCGAGGGCAGTTTCCGCCAAGGACTCAAGGTTCTGTTTCTCGCCCCCACGAACGTCGCGGTGGACCAGGCTCTTGAGCGGATGTGCTCCCTGTTGGAGCACGAGGAGGGTTTCGCCGAGGGGGTCGTCCAGAGGGCAGGGACCATCGTCCTGCCGTCGCTGCGCAGCCGCTACGGAGACCAGGTCGACCCGGCCCGGATTGCCGCCCTGCTAGTGGAAAGCATCGACCGACACATCAGCGCGGCGACCGACCAGCTCAAGGGCGCGAGGGCGGCGCTGGCCTTGCACGACCGGATCCGGGACCTGGAGTCGGAACTGGCCACCGGCACAGAGGAGATGGCGGAGGCCGACCGTGACCACGCCGCGGCGGCGAAGATGGTCGCGGCCGCGGACACCCTGGCCGCGCAGCTGCGGCGGAAGATGGAGGAAGTGGGGCCACCGACCGGATTCCTGGCGGAGCGCAGAACGGCGAAACTGAGCGACCTCTGGTCCGCCCTGGCGCACGAAGAGGACGAGGCGACGCGGGCCAGGGAGGACGTCGCGCGCGCGGCCCGGCGCCGCACGGCGGGCGAGAAGCAGGCGGCCGATGCCCGCCGCGCCCTCCCCGCGGCCTATGCCGCCGTCGTCGGGATCCCACCCAGACAGACCGTCGCCGAGTCCGCTGCCTCGCTTCAGGAGCAATTTGACGAACTCGGACGGAAACGAAAGCAGATCCAGGACGAGGTTCGCTCCCACTGCCGGGTGCTCGGAGCGACGGTGGCCAAGGCCGTCCAGTCGAGGAAACTGCTCGACGAGGTCGATGTCGTGGTGATCGACGAGGCGGGGATGGTCAGCCTGCCGGCGGCCTGGTTCGCCGCCGGTCTCGCGCGCAAGCGGGTGGTCGTGGCGGGCGACTTCCGGCAGCTGCCCGCCGTGACCAAGGGCGACGGCGACCGGGCGGCGAGCGAGGAGGAGCGCGCCCATTCCCGCGAGTGGACGGCGCGGGATGCCTTCCACGCCGCCGGCCTGGTCGATCCGTCCGGGCGGGTACGCCAGGACCCTCGCCTGGTGGCGCTCGACACCCAGTACCGGATGCGGGAGCCGATCTGCGCGGTCGTCAACGAGGTGGCGTATCCGGACGCACCGCTCAGGACCGGGCGCGGAGACACCAGCCGTCTGCCGTTCGCCCCGCTCATCGACTCCCCGGTGATCCTGATCGACACGTCCGGCCGCCGGATCCCCGGCGGCGGCCGCAAAGCCCACATGGCGAACGACGTCCACGCAGCGGTCATCCACGAGCTGGTCAGAGGGCTCCAGTACGAGGGAGTCCTCCCCGGCCGCAAGTGGCAGGACGTCCCCGAGGGGGAACGGGCGACCGACCGGCTCGCCGTCATCTCTCCGTACAAGGAGCAGGTCAAGGCACTCAAGAGCAGCCTGGCCCACCGGTTCGGGGAGGACTACGACGGCCTGGTCGACACCGTCCACCGGTTCCAGGGCAGCCAGCGCACCGTCGTGCTCCTCGACACGGTGGCGGGCGCCGGCAAGGACCCCGGCTTCTTCTACAGCGGAACGGGCCTGTCCTCGCAGACCTGCCGCCTCCTGAACGTCGCCCTCAGCCGGGCCCAGGACCACCTGGTCGTCGTGGCAGACATCGCCTTCCTGCGTAAGCACCTGGCCCCGCACAGCGAGGCACTGGCGATGGTCGGCCATCTGGAGGCGCACGCGCAGACTATCTCAGCCGACGAGCTGATCCCGATCCGCGACGCGGACCAGCTGGCCACCCTGTCGGAGGAGGAACTGGCGCGACCGGCATTCTTCGAGCACAGCGAGGTCTTGGAGGCGGTGGCATGGGATGTGGAGCGAGCACAGCGCAGCATCGAGCTGTACTCGGCGTTCATGGATGCACCTCCGGTTCGCCGGTGGGCCCGGATACTCGGCCCGAAGGCGGCTGAGGGGCTTCAGATCACGGTCTTCACCCGCCCGTCGGAGGAGCAGCAGGAGCCCTCCCGCGTGGCGCGGCACAGGGAGCTGGTCGGGGAGCTGGAGGCCGTCGGCTGCCGGGTCGAGTTCCGAGATCGTATGCACGAGAAAGTCCTCATCCTGGACGGTTCGGTCCTGTGGCACGGCTCGAAGAACCTGCTCGCGAACATCGGGCCGACGGACCTGATGATGCGTTACACCGACCCTGCCTCCTGCGACCGTGTACGGCGGCTGATGGAGCGCACCCGCATGGAACGCCCGGCCCGAGGGCTGTGGCGTCCCGCCAGAGAGACCGCTCCAGCGTCCGAGATACCTGCCCAGCGAGCCGAGGCGCAGGACGGCAAGGTGTACCCGGGCCTCGTGCGGGACGGCCGTCTGTACCTAGATGAATGAGTCCAAGGGAAGGCCTGCGGGCATAGGACGAGGGCGCCCAATGTCAGTGTGTGAAGACAGACCTGGACACCCTCGCGACAGCACTCTATGCCCGGATCGACGACGAGTTGAAGGCTTCGCCATGGTTGGCCCCGTGGCGCCCGGCAGTCGGGATCGTGCCCACGCTCAGTGACGCCGAACTGGTCACGCTCGCGGTCATGTCGGCGTTGCTCGGTTACACCTCCGAGCGGCGCTGGCTGCGCCGCGTCGAGGGGGACTTCGGCCACCTGTTCCCTTACGTGCCCCAGCAGTCCGGCTACAACAAACGGTTACGCAATGCGTCTGCCCTGCTCACCAGCGTGATCCGGATCCTGGCCACGGACACGACACTGTGGAGCGACGACGTGTGGGTGGTCGACTCCACCCCGGTCAGCTGCGGATGCTCTCGCGGGACAGCTGAGCGGTCGGACCTGGCGGGCTGGGCCGAGTACGGCTACTGTGCGTCGCACTCCCGGTACTTCTGGGGCCTGCGACTGCACCTGGTGTGCACACTCGGCGGCCTGCCGGTCCTGTTCGCCCTCACCGGGGCGAAGGCCGACGAACGCGAAACGCTGCGCGGCATGCTCGACACCGCACCCGACGTAGCCGCCTCCCACCCCGGCCAGACGATCATCAGTGACAAGAACTATTACGGCCACGGGTTCGAGCACGACCTCGCTGAGCGTCACTTGGAGCTGCTGCGGCCGGCCCGCAAGGGAGAAGCAGAGCGGGCCGGGGCGCACCTGTTCAAGCCGCTGCGGCAGGTCATCGAGTCGATCAACCAGACCTTCAAGGGCCAGCTTGACCTGGAACGACATGGTGGCAAGACCCCGGCCGGGGTCACCGTCCGGGTCCTGTGCCGGATCCTCGCGCTCACGGCGGCGATCTGGCACAACGACAAGACCAGGCAGCCGATCAAACGATCACTGACTGCCTACGATCACTGACCGCAACGACACCCCTTGGACTCATTCATCTAGACGTCCCGTACGAGCAGAAGGACGAGGCCAAGCGCCTGCTCACGGCCCGGTGGGACAGGGAGGCCCGGCGCTGGTGGGTCGACGCGGACCGGATCACCCGGGAACAGGCGGCGCGCTGGCTGCCGTAGGGGAAGCTCACCGCGAGCTGCGAGGGACGTCCTCCGCCAGACGCTTCCGGCCGCACCCTCAGGCATGCTTGCGAAGCTGGGACGGGTACGCCGTGTGGAAGTGCGTTGAGCTCCCTCGATTACTCAAAACAGCGGCGGTGATGCGATGCCCGGGGCCGACAGGTGTGATTGGGGACCGTCGGGGGGAGCCCTTAGCCACATGGTGGTGGGCGCCTTGAAGCAAATGCTGGGGCACTGACTGCACTGTTGGCTTCTCTGCCCAATCGCCTCTCGGTTGTGCTGTTTCGTGACGCTGGGCGTTGTCCGATGCCTGTCGTGTTCGGACCGCAGGGGGCAGGTGCGCGGTAGGCGTGACGCTCGTGGCGATATTCATTGCCCTCCACCGGACTCCCGCTGGCCGATGTGGGCATCGCCACTCGAGGCCATAGTGAGGCAGTCAGCGGCTTCCTCCATGATGCACGCCGTGCCGGCGGGGTCATCGGAGAGCAGTGCGACCGCCCGTTCATAGCAGCCCAGGGCCTCTGCGCAGCGGCCTTGGGCGCACAGGCACCGGGCGTTCCAGAGGGGGACCGTCCACAGGGGCACCGTGCCGCTGTCGGCTGCGGTTGCGGCATTCTCGGCCAGCTCCAGCTGCTCCTCGGCTTGTGCGAAGTCCTCCTGCGCGATGAACAGGCGAGCGAGCGCGATGTGCAACTCGACGATGAGCAAGCCGATGTTTCCGCTCACGCTCAGCTGATCGCGCAGCAACCTCCGCAGCTCGTCCTCGGCGCCGCTGGACTCCGCCAGCTCCAACTGAAGGTCGAGCCGGGTTTGGATGAGGTCGGCGAGGCTCGCGGGGTCTACCGGAGAGTCGCTCCCAGCCGGCATGTAGAGACCGAGGAGACGGCTGATCAACGCGATGGCCGGGCGTTCACCTTCCCCGTGCAGCAGCAGACCGAGCAGGAGCTGGGAAATGTCGTAATAGAGAGGGGAGAGCTGTGCGTCCGATTCGTCGAGTCGGGAAAGGAGCGCGCCGTACATGCGCTTTGCTTGTTCCGTCTGACGCGTTTGCGTGAGTGCGTGACCCACGTGGTGAAGCAGACTGATGTCCAGTTCCGACGGTTCCGTCTCGATGGCGGACATCAGCGCCTGCGCCTCTGCGGTCGCCTCCTCATCCTTGCCCTGTTCCGCGAGCACCAGTACAAGGACCGAGTGCGCCAGCAAACTGTTGCGCACGGAGCCCTTCGCGCGCAGCCCGTCCAGAACCGTGCGCAGCTGTTCTTCCGCGGCAGGCAGCCGTCGGGTCGACTGCAAGGCGCGTGCCCATCGGAACTGGAATTGCAGTGTCTCCAAGTCTTGCGGCCCTCGCTCGGCATGGCTCTCCTCGAAGAGTAGGCGTGCCTCGTCCACATCGCCGATGGCCTCGTAGTATTGGCCACGAATCGCACCGACCACGGGAAGGGTTTCCGGTAGAACGGCGGCTCGTTCCATCATCAACCTGAGTAGTTCATCGGCCTGATCCCGATGGTTGGAGGCCAGGCAGTAGCCGTAAGAGACCCATCCGGCTTCGACGAACCAGGCCAGCGACTCCACGTCGTTCGCGGGAGCGGAGCGCAAGGCAGCCAGAACATGGGGGACCAGGACCTGCCGCCTTCGCCATTGATCAGGCGTATCCGTGTCCCCTCCCATCCATCGCGCCAGGCGGGCGCTGACCTGCCACACCTCAGCGGTTTCATCTCCGTCGCGAACCTGTGCCGCGTTGGTCTCCAGTACCAGCGGGTGAGCTGTCAGACACAAGTTCGCCGCGTTCGCCGCGCCGCTTCCGCGTCCGCTGATCGAGACGTCCACGTCGACCAGGTTCAGCAAGCCCACGTCGATGAGTGCATCGACGGCTGCCTCGCCCTCTTCGAATCCTTCCGGGAACTCGCCCTCCAGTGTGACGAGACCGTAGGCGAGCAGCGCGGTCGGGAACGGGGTCGTGGCGAAGCACGACAGGACCCGCATGAGCAATCTGGCTTCCGGCAGCCCTTGTCGGGTGAGCAAGTCGAGGCTGATCTCCCAGGTGTGGCTCACCAAACGGCGCAGCCGCTGCTCGTTCATGGGCGACCTGAGTGATTCGCCCGCGTCGAGCAGCGGGGCGCCTAGCCGGTCGAGTTCGGCCTTGTACCCCGCGAAGTCCCCCACGGGCCGGATGTCCACGACGCCGTGCGCTAGGCCCAGGCTCCTTCGTGTCTTTGCCAGATATGAGCCCGCCAAGTGCAGTCCCAGGGGCAGTCCTCCCAGCCTCATCGCGAGCGCACGAGCGTCCTCCGTCGGCCCGGCGTCTCCCGCCAGATCAGTGAGGACCTTCTCCCCGTCCTCGGCGGACAGCATGTCCACCGCTCGACACACTGCTTCCGTTCCCCACAGCAGGGGGTTTCCGACACGACTCGTCACCACGGTGAGGCCGGAACGACTCGGTCGGATCCACCCTGTGCCGTCCCCTGGCAAGCCGTGCTCCGAAGCAACGACTGAGAGGTCGTCCACGGCGTCGACAACGAGCAGCCAACGCTCGCCCGCACGGTCCAGGCAACGCCACACGAGATCCAGCGCGCTCGACTGCCCTGCCCAGGCGCGACTGAGGTCCTCTTCGGCCACGCCCAGTTCCCTGGCCACCTGAGACATACCCGTCAGCAGCCGCTCTTTCGTCGTCCCAGACACCCAGAACACCTGATGACCAAGGTCCCGGGCGTGCCGGGCAAGCCGCAGCGCCGCTGCTGTCTTTCCGCATCCGCCTAGCCCGTGCAGGACCTGCACTTGTTCGTGCCCCTCGGTCAGTGCCCTTTTCAGATCGGCCAACAGGCTGTTCCGGCCATGGAGACGGGTGGGCAGCTCTCCGTACGGAGGACGCACCGAGTAGGTGCCCGGATTCGGTCCGGAAGCGGCCGGGTCGTCCCTCGCGGTACGGCGGGGAATCCCCCCGGTCTCACGGCGTCGTTCCAGGTCCGCCGCCGTCCGTCTCGTCTGCCACGCGGTCAGGCCGCGCTGGGGTGTGCCGGACCGCTGCTGGGCCCTGGCTTCGAGCAGTTTCACGAGGACGGCAAAGGGGAGGTCGTCCTCGGGAACACTCTTCCCGCTGAACCACAGGCTGAGCTTGCCCTTGCCGAGACTGACCGGGGGACGTTGTCTGCTTCCCCACTGTGTGATCTGGGCGTACGTAGGGGATCCGGCGTTCGTGCGCAGCTGCCTCAGCTCCATCGCGAGCCGCTCGGCCGCGGACTGATCGTCCATCCGTCACCTGTTCAATCCGAACTTCCGTTGAACGCCTATTCCAGCAGGTCTGGCTTGCGGCGATGTGGGGTTCAGCGGGAAACCGACCGTTGAACCCCGCACGGATCCGGGCTAATGGCCGACGGCCGGCCGGAGAGGCCGGACCTGGAGAGAGGACGCGCGGTGAAGGAATTCGCAGTGACGGCACCGGGCTTGGCGGTTCGAAGCGCTGAAGACGGCGGGAGGATGTGCGGTCTCGGGTCTTGTCCGCGAACTCGTCAGCCGTGGTCCGTCCTCGTGGTGGGGTCATGAGCCGAGTCCTTCACGATGCCCGGCGGCGAGATCGTGACGCGAGCGGACGAGGGCGGCAGCTGGCTTCCCGGCTCGTCTGCCCGGCATGTCTAGCGGCACTGTGCGATGCTGCGGGCTCAACTGGTCCTGACATTGGCCGGGTTGGTCGATGTGCCAGCTTCTATTGTTGGGCCCACGGCGACACCAGGCCGACCCGGCAAGCTCGCACCGGATGCCGGGTTCGACCTCCTCGGCGAGGCGGACTGGTACGCTCTGGCCGCACCGGAGGACCGTACGCGGGTACTCGCCCACTGTCACGGACGACGTTGAGTCGATGAAGACTCCAGTGAGCCAGGCTGCGGTATCTGGCGTCCACTCTGGCACCTCGCATGCGAAGACCAAGCACAGAGCCGCGCCGCGATCACGTCGGACGCCATCAGCGGGAGCGGGAGGTCGTCGATCGTTCTGCGGCGCCCGCTTCACCTCAAGCGGGTCGTGTCCCCGCTGGCATACCACAGCTCGCGTACTTGCTCCGCTAATCAACTGTTCGGCACAGAACGGTCATCACCATCAGGACTCCGCCATGATCCGCGCCGGGTGGGGGTGACGCCGCCCACCCGGCCGACTCGGTGTCATGAGCCGCCGCGACCCAGGCGTGAAATCATCGCCGCCGCGATCGCCGCCGTTCCCGTCACCACTGCCGCCCCCAGCATCGCGGCTCCCGTGATCACTGCCCCGATCACCACTGCTTCCACGTACATGTCGCCTGCCCTTCCTCGGATCCGGCTCGTTCGGCCGGCTGGCGACCAGTTATCCGGATCGGCCTGGTGTTCAGCGATCCTCAGGATCGCTGAACGGGACGTCGCCGCAGGCCACACCTGGTGAAATTGGTGTTCAACGGAGGTTCGGACTGAACGAACGGGGGACGGATGAACGACCTACCAGCGCCTGAGCGTCTCGCGCACGATCTTCGAGAGCTTAGGAAGAACGCGGGCAACCCTTCGTACACCGTGATCGCGGTATGGGGCGGACAGCAGGAACCCCCGGTCCGCCTAGGGAAAAGCAAGCTCAGCCTGTGGTTCAGCGGCAAGAGCGTGCCTACCGACGACCGTCTCGACGGCCGGCCCTTCACCACCCTCGTTGACTTGCTGGAGGCCAACCCCCTGCAGAAGTCTGGCACTCCCAAGCAGGGCGCGACTGCGTGGCAGGAGCGGCGGAGGGCCGCGGAACGGGTGAAGCAAGGCAAGCGCCGCGCTGACTCAAGTGGTGACGACCGGTCCGCCGCAGACAATGGCGGGACATTGCAGCGGCTTGCTGATGAAGGTCTGCCCGCATACGAATCCCTTCACCAGGAGAGCGAACAAGCGGCCACCAGTGGGAAGATGAGCGAAGTCGATCCGCGCCTTAGACGGGCCATTCGCAACGTCTTCGGCAGGCTGCACGACTTCACGCTGCAGGGGTCGCCGCAGGTGTACGTCGGCGTCATCAGGGACGACTGGTTGGGCGAGGACTCGGACCTGGCGGGGCTGGTGATCAGGCACCTTGAGAGGGAGGAACTCATCACACAATCGACCAAGCCGATGTGCCTCACCTATGTGCCGGGCATGAAGAACTACGAACTCGCTGAAAAGGGAAAAGACTTCTTCGGGGACCCTGTCAGCCTGCCCAAGCGCAGGGAACAGCTCTTCGCTGACTGTCGGGACTTCGTCGAGCGATGCCACGTCCTCCAGGATGACTTCGGAGTGCAGGTCAGATCCATCTTTAACAACAACGTCGGCTACGGAGTGGATCTGAGTGAAGTCACGGCAACCGGGCGGTCCTGGCGCGATGTCGACATGGATCTGAACGAGGTCGAGCGATCGGCTCGGAGGATCGGGACCGTGGACGGGGTTCTCTTCGACGGAGCCCGGTCCGTTCACCGATCACTGATGGTGGAAGTGGAGGCGATCAAGAAGGCGGGTACGGACCCCGGTAACCGGCACACCTACCACGCCGCGTGGCAGGAGGCCCGAGAGCGGTCAGATCGCCTCCGCGATGAATTCACCGCGTCGGTACGCGCCAGGACGTGCCTGTCCTGAATTTCGTGTACGCCCGGTGTGACCGGATGGCGTTGGGGTGACCGGCGCCGGGAAGGATCATGATGGGCGACAGGAACGAGCCCGGCAAGCGTTCGAGCATCGTACGTACGGGCCAAGTTGACGCAGCGGCAGGTGCAGGACCAGGAGATCGCACGGCAGTTGGTGGAGCGGGCTCGTAGCGAGGGTGTGAGCCTGGTCGAGCCACGGAGCATCTCGGCTACGAGAAGGGCGATCTGGCCGGCCGCGGGACGGCGAACGCGCGGCACAGGACAGGTTCGAAACGGGGCCGTACCGACATCGGCGAGATCGAGATCAAGGTGCCGCGGGACCGGGAGGGGACGTTCGAGCCGCAGCTCGTGGCCAAGCACCAGCGCCAGCTGGAGGGCTTCGACGAGGCCGTGCTCTCGCCGTACGCGAAGGGCCTGACCACGGGCGAGATCCAGCAGCATCTCGCGGAGATCTACGACATGGATGTCTCGCGCGCTGATCTCACGGGCCACGGACAAGATCAAGGACGAGGTCGACGCTTGGCGGAGCCGTCCGCTGGACAAGATCTACGCAGTTCTGATGATCGACGCGATCGTCCTGAAGGTCCGGGACGGGGCGGTCTCCAACCGGCCCGTCTACATCGCCGTCGGGATCAACCTCGAGGGCGAGCGCGACGTGCTGGGCACGTGGGTCGGCACCGGGGGCGAGAGTGCCAAGCAGTGGATGACCTGGCTCGCCGAGCTCCGCAACCGTGGCATTCAGGGAGCGCTGATCTCGTGCTGTGACGGGCTGAAGGGCTGCCGGACTCGCTGACCGCGATCTGGCCGCAGACCGACGTGCAGCTCTGCGTCGTGCACATGGTCCGCAACTCGCTCAGGTTCGCCTCCCGCGCCCACTGGCAGGCCATCGGAACTGCGGCCGATCTACACCGCCCCGACCGAGGACGCGGCCAAGGCCCGGTTTGCTCAGTTCGAGGAGGTGTGGGGCGGGCAGTATCCGGCGATGACCGGCTTGTGGCGCAAGAACTGGGTGCACTTCGCCGAGTTCCTGAAGTTCCCACCCGGCGTCCGCAAGACCGTCTACACCACGAACATGATCGAATCGCTGAACTCTCGCTTCCGGCAGGCCAGCCGCCGCCCTGAAGGTCCTCAACCTCGCTATCCGGCACCGCGAACCCAACCGCCCGAACCTGACCAGCCGGACCCACAATTGGAAGGCCGCGATCAACGTCCTCGTCGGCTGCTACGGCGACCGCATCGACCTCGACGGATTCGGCCTGAACGTCGTCGAGTGACCCGCCGAAACTAAACCAGCAGAACGTCAAAGACAGGGCATACACGGAAACCGAGACACGCCCGGTCCTGGTGGCGTTGCTATGTGATGCAGGTTTGGCCCCGTCCTGATGCCAGAACCTCTTAGCGGAGTGCCGGGAATCGAACCGCGCCCGTAGCTCCCCGGGTTGAGCAGTGCTGCTACTGGACCAGCCGAAGCACCGGCTTCTGTTCCTGGACGCCCAGCAGGTCCTGCACCCTCTTGCTTGTCCAGGCCAATTCGTGAGCCAGTTGGGAAACCGAGAGACCCGCTTCGTTGGCAGCCAGGTTGAAGGCTTGTCCGAGTAGTGAAGGCTGTTCACCAGGGAAGTTCGAGACCGATTCCGCGGTGAAGCCCGGTTGGCCGTCGAGAGCACGTAGGCGCTGGTACGTCCTGCTGGCGGTGGCGTCGGAGATCAGCCCCAGCTCGCGGCAGCGGTAGACGAGGGAATGGAGGGAGACTCCCCAGACACTTCTGAGCTCGGCCAGGCGTGCAAAATCCATTCGTCGTGGCAGGAACGGAAGGACGCTGTCCTGGGGGGTCAGAAACTCAGCTGCGAAGGCGTCAGCTTCCTTCTCCTGACGGCTGTCACCGGTGGCATCACCGTGAAGCACAAGGTGGCCCAGCTCATGAGCAGCGGTGAACCTGTGCCGGTAGATGTCGTCGGCGCGGTTGGCGGTGAGAACGACGAGCGGCCGCGCGGCCCGGGTGGAGAAGGCATCCACGCTCGCAGCGGAGGGATCATTAGCAGGCGGCATGACCACCACGATCCCGTGGGACTCCATCCGTCTCACCAGATGAGTGACAGGGCCGTCGCCGAGACTCCAGCGCCTGCGAAGCTCGCGGGCTGCGGACGTGGGGTCGGTGGACAGCTCCTCGCCGGGATGGACCTCCCCACCAGCGAAGCCGGGCAGATCGACGAGAGGTAGCTGGATCCGCTGTTCTAGTGCGTACGTAAGCTCCCAGACCTGCTCCGCGAAGGCGAGCGCGCGCTCTCGCTGGGACTTAGGCGTGCTGCGAAGGCTCCTGAAATGGGCCATGGAAGCGTCGAGCCGGCTGGCTGGCCTTCCTAGCAGGAAGAACGTCACCGGTACCCCGAGGATCTCCGCGAGCCGGGGGATCAGTTCAGGTCGCGGCTTCGACACGCCCGTTTCGTACTGGCCCACAGCGGCAGGCGTCACCCCGAGCTGAAGGGCCACGTCCTTCTTCGTCATCTCCGCCAGCCGACGGGCTTGTGTCAGTCGGCTGGCATCGAAGCCGTCGGAGATAGCACGTGGCGTGGTGCGTCGTTCTTCTGTACCGGGGATGAGGTCTTGCTTAATGGGTCGCATCGTCTTCGCTGGTCTGGTCCTCGACAGATTCTGCCTCGGTCCGCACGGGTACGTGCAGAGCCTGGTCCGAGGCGGTACGCGAGGACAGCGTAAGGGTGGGTTCGATTCCGTCGGCGAAGCTGGTGTGTGCCGTGACCTGGTTCGGAATGCCGATCGGTCGCAGCGTGTATGAGGTGACTTCCTGAGGAAGGTGGAGCGGCTCGGGATCGGTGGCCCACTCCAACTGCCGGTTCATCCCGAGCGCCGCGATGCCCCAGTACGCCTCAAGGAGCTCGGAGGCGTTGCAGGCGAAGGGCACCAGCACCAGCTGAGTGCCCTGCGGGATCGTCGCCAGTGCACCACGCGGTTCGGCAGACGGGACGGTCGGCCCGAAGTCGAGGTCCAACGGATCTTGGATGTGCTTCGGCGCCGGCGCGAACGTGAAGAGCTCCTGTACCAGCTGGGACTGGCTGGGGATGCGCGCACTACGTACGTCCGACTTGGTCTTGGAATACCGGAACGGGTAGAGCAGGCCGTTACCGATGAGCATCAGCTCGTAGGAGAATTGGAACGGTTTGACCGCACTGGCACCAGGCACCTTCTTGAGTTCGTCCTGAAGTCGCTCGTACTGGTTCTCGTATCGGCTGGTGCCGTAGACGCGGGTGGTGCGGGATGAGCCTTGTTCCTGCGCGGCCTGTGCGTTGGCCTGCATGTTGCGAAGGCCCTGCCCGACGCGGCGGCGTACATCTGCTGCGTGCTCGCCGAACACGTCGGTCGTCCACGGCGACGAAGGCATACTCATGCGGACGACTCCTCGGGTCGGACTACGCATCGAAGCATTCCAGTGCGGCGCTCACTTTAGTTGATGTCGGAGATTTTGCACAACTGCTTTGGTGCTGGGTGCACTTGTTCCGTTCTATCCCCCTGCGGCCTCGGCGGTGCCGCGTTCAAGTGCATCGCCATCGCCTCGCCCCGAGGCGTCGTCGAATCCGTCGAACTGGCGCGCACTGCCCTTGCCTTCGTTGCGCCCCCGGCCGCGCTCCACGTCGTTGACACCGAGGCCGCCGCACCGGACGAGCACACCGACGCGGTTCAGCACCGCTGGCGTGCCCCCGAGGGCCGGTCTCCTGCCCTCCCTTAACGGTTGCCGGTCCACCATCAATCTGGAGAAGCCCCTTACCCGCCGTCCTCGAACCCGCGCTCCCGATCGACGGCGAACTGCTCAGCTGTTACGTGGCGTGTCCACTGGTGAGCCCGCCTGTAGGCACGGCGAGGCCCTCCCGAGTGTGGAGGGCTGCTCTGTCGGGTTGATCTTCGAACTACGCGCTCAGGCCACGGGCCAGATGGGCTGACCGTCTGTGGCGAGCGATCGACGTGGTTGCGCAGTCGAACCATGAGTTGGCGGAGTAGCCGAGTTGACCGCCATGCCGATCGGAGTGGTTTGAGGTGGCATCTGAGGGATGTGGGGCCTGAGTTGGCAGGCTTCGGCGTATCGGTCTTGGTGAGAGGTTTGTGGCGGTTTGAACAGTTAGGGCTGATTCGGTCGGTAGGTGAGGAGTTCGTCTGTATCTGCGGAGGCTGAGTTCGGGCAATTGGCAGGCTACGGTCCGGGACCGTGAGGGCAGACGCTCTTCTGTGACGTTCCCGCTGAAGGTGCAGGCCCGTGCGTGGGGTGATGAGCGAGAGGCGAGTCTGTGCATCCGGGATCGTCGCGATCCGAGGGGAAGCGCGGTCAGCTTTCTGGACTGGCACGCACGTTGGTGGAACGCGAGGGGGGTCGCCCCGCGCACGCTATGGGGTGACGAGTCCGTTATGAGGAATCATGTCCTGCCGTACTGGAAGCTGAGGGATATCCAGCGTATCGACGTACAGACGTGGATTCGTCTGCTCGCCGACCAGGGGGTGGGGTCGTCCGCTGTCAGACGGTCCTACCACCTGACATCGTCGTTGTTGAGCGCGGCCGTCGATAACGGCCTCCTTGTGATCAGTCCATGCCGGCATATTGCGCTGCCGTGCCTTCCGGACCGCCCGCCGCAATGGTTCACGCCCGGCCAGGCGCAGAGCGTGCTGTGCTCACTACCGTCGGTCTGGCGCACCATGTGCTTGCTGGGCTTCTACACCGGACTGCGCTGGGGAGAGCTCACCGGTCTCCGCTGCCGCAGCGTCGACCGTGATCGATCCCGCTTGCTCTGTCGTTGACGTCAACACTGGCAAGGGCATCAAGCCGTACCCGAAGACGACGAAGAGCCGACGCGAAGTCCCGCTCCCGCCCAATGTCCTCGACGCCCTCGAGCGCCATCTGCGCGGTCTCGCCTCCGATGATCTGGTCTTCACTACACTCACCAAGGGCCGTGCCGGGCGACCGTTGAACGACGGGAACTGGCGCCGGTACACCTGGTGGTCGGCCCTGGGTAATGCCTACTACCTCGACGATGCCGGTGCGCAGCAGCTCGTGCTGCGATACTCGCCACACACCATGCGTCACACGTGCGCCTACTGGCTCGTGCAGATAGGGGTCTCCCTGTACGAGGTCCAGCATTTGCTCGGACACGCGAACTACCAGACGACCGAGCGCTATGCGCATCTCCAGCCGGGAGCCCACGAAGCGGTACTTGATGCGTGGGAAGGCATGGGCGCTCGGCTGAGTCTTGTCGCGTAGCTCACCGGTGGAAGGGCGTGGAGTAGTCGGACTCGACGACGGGGGAGATTGCGGTGTCCTCCTCGGCCCGGTGAATTCCGAGCGCCTCAGGCTGGCCGGGCTGCCCAAGGAGCGCTCGGCAGATGGATCAAATGCGTCGGACCGCCAGTGCGAGAGGCTGCACTTCCGGCGGGGGGCTTGCCAGCGTGAACGCGCATGGCGGCGACCGCAAATCTGGTGAATGGGTCCTGTTCGGCCTGGCAGGGGGGCGTACAGAGGGAGAGGCTGCCGCACCCACCGGGGAGAGCAGGTATCAGGTGTCCGCCCAGATATGTGCTGTGCTCGAGTGGCTGACCCGGTGCAACGGCGAGCCCTTCGTGCCCGTCGCGATCAAGGCGAGGTCTGTAGCCGGCCGGTCCTGAGGTGCTTGCCAGGCGGAATCGCGTGACGCTCGTCTGACGCTCAGAGGGATCGCGGACCGGTGGGATCGCACGCAAATGCTGGCTGACCTGGGGTTTTATGATGATCCGACTTTGTAACCTGTTCCCGATGACCCATCACATGGAGTGCGTGGCGATTTTGGAGCCGGTCTCTAAGGGGGCGTGAGCTGGGGGTACGGCTCAGTGTTCGGTCACCTGGTTTCCTCCATACGGCAGGTCGAGCGGACAACGCGCTCGTACCTCTGAGCGGAGCTGCGGCTTTGCGGTAGCTGTGGGGTCTCGGCGGGCTGAGCGCTGGGCCATGGGAACGGCCAGGTTTGCGCCGGGATGCGGTCGGGGTGCCTTGTGCTCGTGCGAGCGGTTCAAGGTCCCCGCAGCCTGTATACCGTTTCTGAACTGCCGTTTTTCTCGCACTCGATCCATGTACTGGCGCCTAGATACCAGCCCGGTATCATGGGCGCATGGCGATGACACTTCGACTGCCCGACGACCTTGACGCGAAGCTCACTGAGCGTGCTCGGCGCGAGCGCCGGAGTAAGCAGGAGCTTGCCATTGAGGCCATCCGTGAAGCCCAGGATCGGGCCGAGCTGAAGGTCGATGACGTCTTGGCCGAGCTGATGGACAGCGATGCGGAGATCCTGGACTACCTGAAGTGACCGAAGTGCGCTACATCCAGCTCGACGAGGTCTTGGCCATCGCCCGCAAGGTCAACGGCACCGAGTATTGCGTGCGTGACACGGGGCTCCTGGTCTCAGCGATCGAGCGGCCCCGGACCAACGTGTTCGGGACCGAGCTATACCCCACGCTGCACGAGAAGGCGGGGGCTTTGCTGCACTCCATTGCCCGCAATCACGCGCTGATCGACGGCAACAAGCGGACCGCCTGGCTCGCTATGCGTGTCTTCCTGCGGTTCAACGGCGGCAGCGCCAGTATTGCCCCGCCGCACGTCTCCACGGCCGGTCCGTTCGTCGAGGAAGTCGCGCAGGACAGTATCGACGTGCCTGTCGTCGCCAAGCGCCTGGCAGGCTGGTTTCCCGTTCCCTGATGGGCAACGACGAAGAGGGCCGGGGCTGAACTGGCGGTGGGCTGCTGCCTGTCAGGTGCCTGCGCCCGTGCTCGCGCCGGTTCCGGTTACGGTTCCGGCTGTGGCCTTTGTGCGGGTGGGGGCGGGGAGTTGGGCTGTTACTTGGAAGCCGCCGTCGGGGTGTGGGCCCATGTCGATGGTGCCGCCTGCGAGTCGGACGCGTTCGCGTAGTCCGATCAGGCCGTGGCCGCCGCTGGGGAGCAGCGGCGTTCCGTCCGGTGCCGTTCCCCGCCCGGTGCGTTCGCCGGACGGTGCGCGGTTGCGTACGCCGACCCGGACGGTGTCGTGCTGATAGGCCACCGTGACCTCTGTCTCGGCGCCTGACGCGTGCTTGTGCACGTTGGTCAGTGCCTCCTGGACGATCCGGTAGGCGGCGCGCTCGGTGGATTCCGGCAACGGCCGTGGCTCTCCTGTGGTGCGCAGGACCACCGGTAGTCCGGCGCTGCGGGACGAGGCGATCAGGGTGGGGAGCCGGGTCAGTGCGGGCCGGTTGGTGACGGGGCCGCTTCCGGGTTCGGGGTCGGGGTCGGTTTCCGTTCGGTCTTCGGTTCCAGTTCTGGTTCTGGTTCCGGTTTCCGTTCCGGTTTTGCTTCCGGCTCCTGAGGCGGCGGCGCCGGGGTCCTGGTGCGGGGTGGCCGCTTCCTCCGTTGCGGAGGGCGGTGCCGCGTCCGGGGGTGGCTGCTCTCCCTGGGGGCGGCGCAGTACGCCGATCATCTCTCGCAGTTCGTCCAGGGCCTGCCGGCCCGCGGTGGCGATGGTGGTCGAGGCGCCCTTGGTCGCGGTCTCGTCCCCCGCGACGTAATGGAGCGCGTTCGCGTGTACGACCATGAGGCTGACCTGGTGGGAGACGACGTCGTGCATCTCGCCTGCGATCCGCCGCCGCTCCTCCGCCACGGCCGCGTCGGCGATCAGCGTCTGCTCGCGCTCCGCACGCTCGGCACGGTCGACCCACGCCCGCAGTACGGCCTTGCGCTCACCCACGTACATGCCGAGCAGGAACGGCACCAGTGTCAGGAGCAGGAAGATGAGGGCCTGCGGGCTCAGCAGGTGCTGTGGTTCGCGCAGGAGTGCGGTGCTCTGGAAGGAGAGGGCGAGGAGGCTGACCAGCGCAGCGCCCCAGGCCACGCGGCGGTGCCGTGGCCCCCGGTAGGCGCCCTCCGCGTAGAGCGCGAGGAAGAGGGTCATCACGGAGAGCTGGGTGACGTGTGCGGCGAGGCACACCGCGAGCACGACCTCGGGTGCGCGCCGCCGGGCCAGCAGCGTCAGCGCGACGACGACCCCCAGCGTGAGGTTGAGCCATGGGGGGAACGGGCCGAGGTGCGGGTTCTTGAGATCCTGGACCAACGACAGCCATACCGCGACCCCGACGGCCACACAGTCGGCCACCACCGGGTGGCGCAGTACACGACGCGGTCGGGACGGGTGCGCCGTCCTGGTCTCTGCGTCCATGCTCGCGGAGGTCACAGGCCGAGCGTATAACGCTGCCGGCAGGCAGTCGGCAGCCGGGCGGTACCCGCCCGACCTGCGGAGAACTGCCGCGTCCCGGGTGCGGATGGGCGGTGTGGACACCGTGTGCCGCGCCGCGGGTCCGGGACGGGCGGTGTGGACGCCATGTGCTGCGCCGCGGGTGCGGGGCGGGTGCGGGGGCGGCTGTTCGGCCGGTGTCGTACGTCACCGGAAGGCGAGCCTCCTCCTACGTGCAGCATCGCCCTGTCGGCCGGCTGCGGGCGGTGTGCCTGCGTTCTGCTCACCGCGTCACCGCGGAGGGCGGGCGGCGGCGGCCGGAAGCTCGTTCCTGCCCGCCTGCCCGCCTGCCCGCCTGCCCGCCTGCCCGCCTGCCCGCCTGCCCGCCCGCCTGCCCCGAACCGCGTCGCTGTCCTACAGGCGTGGATCGACCGGCTCCGACTCCAGGGCCAGTACCGCGAAGACCGCCTCGTGGACGCGCCACAGCGGCTCCCCCTCGGCGAGCCGGTCCAGGGCCTCAAGGCCCAGTGCGTACTCACGGGTGGCAAGCGACCGCTTGTGCTGCAGGTAGCGTCCGCGTAGCCGTGCGAGGTTGTCGGGGCGTGTGTACTCCGGGCCGTAGATGATGCGCAGGTACTCACGTCCGCGGCACTTGATGCCGGGCTGTACCAGGCGTTCCTTGCTGTCGCGGACCACCGCTTCGACCGGCTTCACGACCATGCCTTCGCCGCCCCGGCCGGTCATCTCCAGCCACCAGTCGATGCCCGCCTGCACCGACGCCTCGTCATCGGTGTCGACAAAGAGACGTCGGGTGGTCTGCAGCAGGCCCGACTGGTCGTTCTCGACCGCCTTGTCGATCAGGGCCAGTTGTGCGTCGTGCGGCAGTGCCGCGAGGGAGCGGCCCTGGACCGCCAGGATCTGGAACGGCGCGAGGCGTACGCCGTCCAGCCCTTCGGTCGTCCAGCAGTAGCGTCGGTAGGCGTCCGTGAACGCCGCCGCTTCGGAGGCGCGTTCGCGCTGCTTGGCCAGCAGTTCGTGGACGTCGACCCCGCGGGCTGCTGCGCCTTCGAGGGCGGACAGTACGCCGGGGAAAACCGCCTTCGAGGCGGCTCCTACAGGTGCGTACTGCGTGCGCAGCAGGCCGGAAGCCTTCAGTGACCACGGCATCAGCTCGGCGTCGAGCAGCAGCCAGTCGGTGGCCAGCTCCTCCCAGAGCCCTG
Organism: Streptomyces iconiensis; assembly: GCF_028657195.3. Lineage (GTDB taxonomy): Bacteria > Actinomycetota > Actinomycetes > Streptomycetales > Streptomycetaceae > Streptomyces > Streptomyces iconiensis. The sequence goes on along the minus strand of NZ_JANCPR020000002.1, from coordinate 154,583 downwards.
CCTCGGTGGCGGCGGCGCGGACCCGGCCGATGATTTCCTCCGTGGGGGAGGGGGCCTTTTCCCCCGTGGGGGAGGAGGCGGCGGCCGAGTCGTTCATGGCGTCCGTGAAGAAGGGTCGGCCGGTACGGGTGTACAGCGCCCCGGTGGCCGACGAAGAGCCGTCGAGCCCGAACCGCTCCCGTGCCACCTGCGCGTCCCGGCACACCAGGACCACAGCGCGCGACCCCATGTGCTTCTCCTCGCACACGACGCGCGCGACACCGTCCGACGCGTACTGCGCGAAGGCGTCGGCCGGGTGCTCCAGGAAGTGTTCGGCAGCGGCGCCGCCCCGGGCATCGCGCGGCGCTGTGGGGGCGGGGGTCGGTGCCATCGTCGGTGGCAGATACGGCATCAGGCGCGGGTCGATGGCGAAGCGGCTCATCACCTCAAGGGCGGCGGCTGCGTTCTCCTCGCGTACGGACACGCGCCCCAGGGTCCGGGTCTCCACCACGCGGCGGCCGTGTACGTCGTCGAGGTCAAGAGGCCGCCCCTCGTGGCCGCCGGGCGCCTCGGCGCGCAGCGGCTTCACCGGTTCGTACCAGACCTTTTCGGCCGGGACGTCGACCAGTTCGCGCTCGGGCCAGCGCAGCGCGGTGAGCTTGCCGCCGAAGACGGCGCCGGTGTCCAGGCAGATCGTATTGTTCAGCCAGGAGGCGGTGGGTACGGGCGTGTGCCCGTACACGACGGCTGCCTTGCCGCGGTACTCCTCGGCCCACGGGTAGCGCACGGGCAGACCGAACTCGTCGGTCTCGCCCGTCGTGTCGCCGTACAGCGCGTGCGAGCGCACGCGGCCCGATGTGCGTCCGTGGTACTTCTCCGGCAGCCCGGCGTGGCAGACGACGAGCTTGCCCCCGTCGAGAACGTAGTGGCTGACGAGCCCATCGACGAACTCCTGTACGCGGGAGCGGAATTCCTCGCTCTCGCCCTCCAACTGCTCGATGGTCTCGGCCAGTCCGTGCGTGCGCTGGACCTTGCGGCCCTTGAAGTGGCGGCCGAGCTTGTTCTCGTGGTTGCCGGGTACGCACAGCGCGTTACCTGACGCGACCATGTCCATCACCCGCCGCAGCACCCCCGGGGTGTCCGGGCCGCGGTCGACGAGGTCGCCCACGAAGACGGCCGTACGCCCCTGGGGGTGCACCCCGTCGGCGTACCCGAGCGTGCCGAGCAGGGACTCCAGCTCAGCGGCGCATCCATGGACATCGCCGATGATGTCGAAGGGGCCGGAGAGGTGCGAGAGGTCGTTGAAGCGCTTCTCGGTGACGATCCCCGCGCTCTCGACCTCCGCCACACCGCGCAGGATGTGAACCTTGCGGAACCCCTCGCGCTCCAAGTGCCGCAGGGAACGGCGCAGTTCGCGCTGGTGGCGGGCGATGACCCGGCGCGGCATGCCGGCCCGGTCGGCGCGGCCGGCGTTGCGCTCGGCGCAGACCTCCTCCGGAACGTCGAGGACGATGGCCACCGGCAGTACGTCGTACTGCCTGGCCAGCTGTATCAGCTGCTTACGGCTGTCGCTCTGCACGTTGGTCGCGTCGACGACGGTACGGCGGCCGGCGGCGAGCCGCTTGCCCGCGATGTAGTGCAGCACGTCGAAGGCGTCCCGGCTGGCGCTCTGATCGTTCACGTCGTCGGCGACGAGGCCGCGGCAGAAGTCGCTGGAGAGCACCTCGGTGGCCGTGAAGTGCCGGTGGGCGAACGTGGATTTACCGGACCCGGTGGCTCCTACGAGGACGACGAGGGAGAGGTCGGGGACGGGGAGAGTGCGGGGGCCGGCGCTGCGCGTGCTGCCGGCGCGGCTTGTGCTGCCGGTGCCGCTTGTGCTGCCGGTGCCCGCGTTCGGGCCGGCGTCCGTGCTCGGGCCGGCGTCCGCGTTCGGGCCGGCGTCCGTACTCGGGTCGTTGCCCGGATTCGGGTCGGCGCTCGGGTCCGGGCTCGCGTCCGCGCTCAGATCCGTGCCCGCGTTCGGGTCGATGTTCGGGTCCGTCATGCCGCCTTCACTCCCTTCTCGCTCCCGTCATCCGTTGACCGGCCCGTCTGGTCCGTCCGGCCTGTCTGGGCCGTTCGGCCCGTCCGGTCCGTCCGGCTCGTCCGGTCGTTCCCGGTCCGTGTGAAGACCGCCATCTGGGTCGGTGGCCCCACTTCCGGGTCGTCGTCTCCCACGGGCACGAACTCCACGCCGTACCCGTGCCGCTCCGCGGCCCGGCCGGCCCACGCACGGAACTCCTCGCGCGTCCACTCGAACCGGTGGTCCCCGTGGCGTACCTGTCCGGCGGGCAGCGACTCCCAGCGCACGTTGTACTCGACGTTCGGGGTCGTCACGAGGACCGTCCGCGGCTGCGCCGAGCCGAACACCGCGTACTCCAGCGCCGGCAGGCGCTCCACGTCGACGTGTTCGATGACCTCGCTGAGCACCGCCGCGTCGTACCCCTTGAGCCGCTTGTCGGTGTAGGTGAGCGAGCCCTGGAAGAGGGTGACGCGTTCCGCCTGCCGCTCTCCCATCCGCTCCAGCGTCAGCCGCCGCGCGGCGATGGTGAGCGCGCGCATCGACACATCGACGCCCACGACCTCCGCGTACCGTGTGTCCTTGAGCAGCGCCTGCACCAACTGGCCCTGGCCGCAGCCCAGATCGAGCACCCGGCTCGCCCCGGCCGCGCCGAGCGCCGCGAGGATCGCCTCCCGGCGCTGTACGGCGAGTGGCGTGCGCGTCTCCTCCGAGCCGCCGCCATCGCCGGTGCCGTCGCCGTCGTCCACGCCGTCGCCCGTGCCGTCGTCCACCGCGTTGTCGATCTCCTCGACATCCGTGTCGTCCGCTTCGGCGAGCCGCACCAGTTCGAGTCGCTCCGTCGCCTCGCGGGTCAGTGACCAGCGCCGGGCCAGGTAGCGGCTGGTGATCAACTGCTGTGCCGGGTGCGTGGAGAGCCAGCCCTCGCCGGCCCGCAACAGCTTGTCGACCTCGTCGGGCGCGACCCAGTAGTGCTTGGAGTCGTCGAGCACCGGCAGCAGTACGTAGAGATGCCGCAGCGCCTCGGAGAGCGTCAACTGCCCCTCGGGCACGTCCAGTACGAGCTTGATGTAGCGCGACTCGCCCCACTCGGGGAACTGTTCGTCCAACGGCGCCGTCTCCGCCGTCACGTTCCACCCCAGCGGTTCGAACAGCTCCCGCACCAGTGCGGCGCCGCCGCGCGCCGGCAGCGCCGGCACCTCGATCCGCAGCGGCAGCGGCTGCGCCGCCCGTTCTGGGCGCGCGGTGCACTGGCCACGTAGCGCGCTGGAGAACACACGGCTGAGCGCGACAGCGAGCAGCGACGAGGCGGCGTAGGGGCGGTCGTTGACGTACTGCGCCAGCGCCGCGTCAGGCGGCGCGCTCCGGCCCTTGCCGCCCTTGTTCTTGGCCCGCCGCGCCAACGTCACGGGGTCCACCTCCAGCAACAGCGCCGCGGTACAGCGTTCCGCCGTCGCCTCGGGATACAGCACATGAGCCGTGCCGTACGAGGTGGAGAACGCCTGCGCCTTGTCGGGGTGCTTGTGCAGCAGGAACCCGAGGTCGGTCGCGGGGCGTTCTGGGGTACCGGTCGTGCTGATTGTCAGGAACACCGTGGTAAAGCCTCGAAATCGGTTCTGGACAGCGGTTCTGGATAGTGGGTCTGGACGTCGGACACGTGCGATGCGCGCTTCGGTGCTGACGGTCCCACCCTCCCGTCGTCCTCGCACACTCGCGCAGGCCGCCCCCGGCAAGCCGCCGCGCGCGTGCTGCGCCCTGCTCATGACGGGTCCGGACAACGTACAGCGAAGGTATGGAATTCTTCCGACCTTTTTGATCGGCACTTGATCAGGGTGAGCCCCAGGACGGCTCGGTCGCACGTAGCCGCGTTCGACTCCGGACCGTCTCCGTCATGCCCGTCCGGGTCTCGCCTGGCATGGTCACGGGGCCGTAGAGAAGCGCGTGGGCTCCGAGAGGACGGTCCGTGCGCTGTCGAAGTCGGCGAGCCGGGCCGCCAGCGTCGCCACAGCCAGGCGCTCAGGGAGCGCCGCCGAGAACTTCAGCCCTTGCACCGCTCGGTGGTCGACATCGGGGAGGACAAAAGCCGGCCCCGCCAGGACGGCGTCGAGAGCCGTGCGCCACATGTCCTGCGTCAGGTCCTCCCGTAGGCGCAGGTAGCAGTCTGTGGGGCGCTGTACCGGGTCGGCGATCGAGGGCAGCGTCGCCCCCAGCGTGGCATTGGCGCGGTACCCCGCCCATGTCCACCAGCGGACGTCGTTGCCTCGCCGGACCACCAGTGTCCCGGCCGGGTGGACCAGGTCGCATGCTGTACCGTCACGCCACTCCTGCAGGCCGGCGTCGGCTCGCCGCGTGAGTGCCACGGGGGGATCGGCCCCGAGGAGGACCTCCCTCATGGCACGGGTCAACACATACGTCAGTCCGGTGTGCGCCCCGCTGGACCATTTGGCGACCCCACCGCTTTCGACCGGCTCGACGAACACCCGTTTCCTTCCCCAGTCGATGAAGGTCACCTGCCAACTGCGGCCGGCGAGCAGCAGGCGGCGCGGTCCGGGACGCTCCTCGGTGAGTACGGTCGGATCCATGCGGCCGATCTCGGTGCGCCCGGACAGGACGGTGAACTGGGGCGGCGCGGTGAACGAGGCGGTCAGCTCGATGAAATGCCGCCTTCCGAAGCGCCGTTCGGCCTCCGGACCGATGAACAGCAGGCCGCCGTCGGTGTCGAGGAACCCCGCATCGGTCAGGTGTCGCAGTATGGGCGCGGCCGATCGGTCGAAGGGCGCGAGGCCGTTCCACTGCTCGGGCCACAGCTGGTCCCCCAGCTTGTGCTCCTGGAGCGTGACGGCGAGGAGCTGCTGGGCGACGAGGTGGCGTGGCTCGGGCGGTGCGACGACGGGTTCCACCCAGTTGCGGCCCCAGAGGAGCAGCAATCCGGCGGCCTGCAGCAGTGCGTCCTTGTGTGTGGCCAAGAACAGGCAGTTGCGGGTGCCCCCCGCACGGCGCCCGGTACGGCCGATCCGCTGGAGGAACGAGGCGACGGAACCGGGGGCGTCGATCTGGATGACCCGGTCCAGGTCTCCGACGTCGATACCGAGTTCCAGGGTGGAGGTGGCCACGATGACGCAGTCCCGCGCTTCGGCGAACGCCTGCTCGGACCTGGCGCGTTCGTCGGCCGACAGTGAGGCGTGGGAGAGGAAGGCCGTGACGTCCCGGGCCCGGAGTGCCGCGCCCAGTTCCTCGACCTGGCGGCGCGAGTCACAGAACACCAGCCGCTTCTCGCCCTTGTGCAGGGTGGCGATCACCTTGGCCGCGTTGGTGAGGGAGCCGACGTAGTCGAGGTCGACATCTCCGGGCGGAGGGCCGGCTGAGGCGCCGTCTTGTGGTGCGGAGCCAGGCGTGTGAGCCGGTGTGTCCGCAGCCGGTGTGTCCGCGCGTTCCGGTGCGACGACCCGGCCGGGGCGCTGTTCGGCGCCCGATCCCTGGAGCCAGGTGAGCAGCTGCTGTGGATTCCCGACGGTCGCGGACAGGCCGATCCGCTGGAGGGGCCGGCCCGCGACTCGCGCAAGACGTTCCAGCACGGCCAGGAGGTGCCAGCCCCGGTCGTCGCCCGCGAAAGCATGGACCTCGTCGACGACGACGACGCGCACTCCGCTCAGCAGATGGGCGTGGTCGGTCTTCACCCCGATCAGCATGGCCTCCAGCGACTCAGGAGTCGTGAGGAGGATGTCGGGTCGCTCCGTACGGATGCGTTGCCGCTGTGACTGGCTGGTGTCTCCGTGCCACAGTGCCGCGCTGCGGCCGAGCCACTGTGCGTACCCGTCGATGCGCGTCACCAGGTTGTTGAGGAGGGCTTTGAGCGGGCAGAGGTAGAGGACCGAGGTGCCGGTCCAGTTCTGCCCGGACATGGCCGAGAGCACCGGCAGGCAGGCCGCCTCGGTCTTGCCTCCGGCTGTGGGCGCGAGGAGCAAGGTGTCCTCGCCGTCCATCACGGGGGATATCGCGGCACGCTGAAGGGGGCGCAGGTCCGGCCAGCCGAGCGTGTTCACCACGTGGTGCAGAACGACGGGGTCGAGCCGGTCCACGGGGTCGGCGGCGGGCGCCATCACAGCTCCAGGTCGATGTCGTCGGCTGACGCCGACGCGGCCAGGTTCCGTTCGAGGTCGGTGAGTTCACCGTCATCCACCGTCAGCCGGTAGTGCTGCCGGGGGTCGAAATCCGGGAACTGGTCGATACGGTCCAGCACGTCGCCGACCAGCTTCTTGAGGAAGAGCCGGGGCGCCACTCCGACCTTGCCTCCGAGCGCCCCGCCCACGGCGCGGGCGAGGTCGGCGATGTAGGCGTCGTCGGCCACCGCTTTGATCCGGTCGGGCGCTTCGGCACCGGACGCGTAGAGATCGCGGATCGTCCTCCCCAGTCCTGTCAGGGAATCCAGGGTGAAGCCGGGGAGGCGCAGCTGGACGGCGCGCGGGTTGTCGAACCGCGCGTCGGTCGTGAAGTCCGTGGCGAGCCGCTGGGCGAGCGGCGGGAGCCGCTGTACGCCTTGCTGACCGTCGAAGAACGCGGGCGTGCCGGTGATGACGAGGTAGAGCCCTGGGAACCGGCCGGAGTGCAGCTCGTCGATCAGCTGACGCAGCGCATTGAGGGCTTTGTCCCGGGCGTCCGACCGGACTCGCTGCAGCGTCTCGACCTCGTCGAGTACGACGAACAGGCCCCGGTGTCCTGAGTCGCGTAGGACGGTGAGCAGCCCCTGCAGGAAGCCCAGAGCGCCGAAGTGGTCGAGGTCGCCCCGCACTCCCGCCGAGCGGCGAGCCGTCGCGGCCACATGGGGCTGGCCGCCGAGCCAGGCGAGAACGGCGGACGCCGTCGCCTCGTCACCGTCGGCGAGCGCGGACCGGTACCCGCGAAGGGCGGTGGCGAAGGACGGAGCGTGCCGGGACACCTCGGTCAGCCGGTCGGCGAGCAACTGCTCCACCGCGCTGCCGAGCGCGTCCTCGTCCGCTCCCGCGGCGAGCGCGTCCTCCTCCAGCGCGTAGAACCAGGCGTCCACCACGGGACGCAGCGCGCTCGGGGGGAAGCTCGGGGTGGAGAGCCGTTCGGTCAGGCGCCGGTAGACCGTCTCGAGCTTGTGGAGCGGTGTCTCCGTCTCCGAGACCTGCATCTCGGCGACGGCGAAGTTGCGCTGCTTGGCCCGTTCTCCCAGCCAGCGGGTGAAGAACGTCTTGCCCGATCCGTACTCACCCCGTACAGCCTTGAAGACGGAGGATCCCGAGGCGACGCCGTCGAGTTCGGCGTCGAGGGCGGCCTCGAAACGGTCGAGACCGGTGGCGAGCAGATCCAGACCGCTCTCGGGCACGGCTCCGCGCCGCAGTGCGTCGATTGCGGTTCTCCGACGAGCGGCGGACACAGGGGAGGGGCGAGGCTCGATCACTCGCCCATCCTCCCATTCGCTGCCGGCCCCGGGCCGTGCTCCGCCGTGCCCTGTGGTCACTTGCGGCGCAGGGTCCCGTAGCCGAGGTTGTCCGTCAGGTATGCGACGAAGTCGGCGCTCTTCGCGGTTCTGTCCGGCCCCCATTCGCGCTCGTTCTGGAACGCCCTGAACAGTTCCTGAAGCGAGCCCCACAGCGACCCGAGCCGGCCGGAGCTGGGGAAGACCTCTTCGCGGGCGGCATTGTTCAGTTTCTCCGGCTTGTTGAACACGTGGCCCACGATGTCGACGGCGCCGAGCATGGCGAGGTGGAAGTGGAGGTTCGTGTACTGCGACCGGGACATGGGGTCCCCGTTCGACTGGAGGAACTCGTCCACGTGACGTTGCGCCTTGGCCAGCCACAGGTAAACGGAAAGCTGCGTCTTGTCCGAGAAGATCCGGTCGTAGTCGGTGTTTCTCTTCAGCAAACTCGACGGGCGGGCACGGGCGTTGTCGGGTTGCCCCAGCGCGATCGCCATCACGGACTGCGCCAACAGCGGGATGCTGACGATGCGGTCGGTCGGCTTGCCCTGGTTCCGGTAGAAGTTCTTGCGGCGGTCGTAGAACCAGCCGTGTTCGAAGAAGTACGACTCGATCTGCCGCTGGATGTCGTCTGTGGCTCGCAGCGAAGCGACGGGCACGCTCGTTTGCCGGTTGGTGGCTCGGATCACCGCGTCCCGGGCTGCCTGGTCCTCGGTCTTGAGAATGCGCACCTGTACGAGCCGCTCGAAGACGGGATCGGCCGGGTCGGAGAGATACAGCTCCTTGAGGGTTTCGTGCAGGGTGTACGAAGTCTGGAGGCCGTTGACTATCTGTACGTCGGAGAGGCTGAGCCGCTTCCCGACCGAGGTCGCTTGTGAGCACACGATCGTGATGCCGTTGTTGAGCCACCAGAATTCGGGGGCCTCCGGATTCTGCAGCGAGGCTGTGATCTCCCGGTTGACTTCGACGTTTCCCTGGTAGTCGCGGACGTTCCAGTCGAAAATATGGGACTTGATCGTCCCGGTCTCCTCGCTGAGGAAGTCGATGTACTCGCCCAGAGCCACCAGGGCGATGTGACTGGTGCCGTGGGTGATGCTTTCCCGGTACGGGAGTTCCAGCGTGTACGAGGGCAGGGTGCTCGCACGCTTCCAGAGTTCCGCGGGGCCCAGGAACTCGACTTCGCCGGTGGAGATGGCGAAGACGTTGCTGAACTGGGTCTCCAGGATCTTGGCTTTCGCCTGGACCTTGGGATGGACTTCGCCCGCCTCGCCGCGCGTCACGTACGAGAACTTGATCAGTACGGTCGGATGGCGGGTGAGAAGTCGCTTCAGAGCATTCCTGAACAGTTTGAAGCGGGCGAGGAGATCTGCGGCGTAGAGCACGGCGACCGCGGCCTCGTCCACCTCCATGTCCAGCAGGTTTTTGCAGGTGGAGGCCACCTTGTCGAGGGCGGTCTCGGAGAAGGCGGGACTGGTCTTCGCCTGGACGAGCCACAGCGTCAGCTGTGTTCCGTTGTCCACCTTCGAGGCGGCGGAGGGGTCTTGGATGATGTCGCTGTCCTCGTGCAGCAGCCTCCCACCGAGGAAGACGTAGGCACTGTCGATGCCCCCGTCGTTCGCACCGCCGATCACACCCGCTTCGACCTCTTCCTCGGAGAGTCCGAAGCCGTGCAGCGCGTGTTCACTCGCGAACCTTTCGAAGCCCGCGTCGAACGTCAAAGGCACCGCACGGGAGTTGCGGCGTTCCTCGATCATCTGGTTGATCAGCACACGGTCGTTGACGCTCATGGCTCCCGGCTCAGGGGTGTGGAAATGGCGGGTAAGAGGATCACTCCAGGCCGAACTGCAGCCGGAGCAGGGGGAGATCGAGTCGGACGGTCCGTCCGTCCGGCAGCGTCTCCAGCACCTGGACGCCGTCGTAGTTCAGCAGCTGGCGCAGGATCGCGGCGAATCCGTCGGCTCGGGTGGCCGGATAGGACACGCGCTGGGCGAGGGCGGTCACCGGCAGGGTGCCGCCGGCGTCGAGGAGAGCCCGGATCGCCGCCTGCACCTTGTCCAGCGGTGGCTTGCGGGCCAGGAGGCCGATCTGGCCCTGGAACGTCTCCGAGTCCAGGAGGGCCCTGACGAGGGCGTCGTCGGGGCTGACGGCCGCGACGGTCTGCGGTGTTCCGTCGTCCTCGGACGCCGGGACCACGGTGACGTCGAACAACGCCTCGTGCGTACGAGCCAGCTCGGCCTGGAGCTTCTTCTGCTTCTGCTGTTCCTGCGGCCTCGGCTCGGCTGTCCGGTGGGACGGGGCCTCGACGGCCTCGTGGGGTGACGGCTTGCCCGGTGCCCACCACGCCGGCCGCTGATCGCCCAGCTCCCGCCAGCCGGTGGGGGGAGGGGCGCCGAACGGGAGGAAGGCCAGGACCGGGATCGTGAACTCGGCGAGGGAGGCCCCGCCGTGGTAGCCCGCCTTCCGGGCGGTGTACCGGGAATCGGCGTCCCACAGTGCGACGATCGAGCCTCCCGGCTCGGGCGCCACCACACGCGGGCCCCGCAGGGCGATCTCCGCCGCACCCTGCTCACCGCCCGGGGCCCGATGGCGGGCGGAGAGCGGCGAGTCGGCCGGGACGGGCATGCCGTGCCGGTCCACGACGTGCCCGTGGTCACTGGTCACGAGCACGACCATGCCCTGCGAGGCTGCGGTCCGCAGCAGGTCGGGCAGGGCCGGGATGTGCTCGGTGCGCCAGGAGCCGTCCCCCAGCTTCTGTTCCTTGGCGAGCCGGTCGTCGATGGTGTTGAGGACGACCGCCACATGTGTGCGCCCGTCCGTGAGCGCTTCGCCGAGCGCGTCCCCGAAGGTCTCTCCGGCGGACCCGGCCCGTAGGTCGTCCTTGTGGAACACGGCCGCCGGTGCGCCGCCCCAGAGCGGAAGCTTGGGGAACAGCCGGGTCTCGTCCTTCTGCGATCCTTCCGTCAGCCGTCCCGCGAACAGCGAGGTACGCGAGACGGCCGTAACGGTGGGCAGGGCCGCCGCCATCGCGCGGCGCTGCGGGTCCCCCACGTGCACCGGGTCGAACTCGGCCCAGGTAGCGCGCAGTTCACCCGCCAGCTCGGTGGCGATGGCCGCGCTCATCCCGTCCAGGACCAGCAGCAGGAACCGCCGCTCGGTCCCGCTGCGGACGACCGGCTTCACCACCCGCTCAAGGAACGTCTCGACCGTCAGCATCGAACCGGGCTCCGTGCCGGACGCGGTCCAGGTTGCCAGCGCACGGGCGAAGTCGTGGTCGATCATGTGCCGCCGCTCCCGCACGCGGACGGCCAGCGCGTCGTACGCGGTCCTCACCTCGGGATCGGGATCACCGCCGGCCTCGATGTGTTCCAGAGCGCGGTCGACCCATGCGGTCTCCGACATGTGGCGCTCCACAGCGCCGGCCACGTGCGGAACGTCGACGGCCGGTTCCGTGGCCAGCCATCGCACAAGTCGCTGGCCCATCCGCGCTCGCTCGATCCGCGCCCGAGTTGGGGACTCCGCCGCACGCTTGTGCTCGCCAAGGGCACGGACGGCGTCATCAAGGGGCCCCGGCCTTCCGGCGGCCAGCGCCTTCCCGACGGCGGTGAACCTGGTCTCCAGACCGGCCTGCAGGACGGGGCTGGTCCCGGCAGCGGCTTCCGCACCGAACTGGCGGGCGAGTACGGAGGCCCGTTCCAGGACGGTTTCGCTGGTCCGGCGGGCCTCGCGGGCCTCGTCGGCGTCTTCGTCGTCGGCCCTGGCACCAGCGGCGAGCTGGGCGACAACATATTCCTCCGCTGCCTGGCCGAAGGTGGCTGCCAACACGTCGAACTGCTCGCCCTGTGCCGGTGGGCGCTCCCCGAACCAGCGCTCCGCGCGCCCCCGTGCCCTGTAGGTGTCGGCGTCCGGTGTGGCGTGGGACCACAGTGCCGCGCACACCAGTCCGAAGGCCACCGCGTCCGCACCGTGCTCCGCCCCGACCAGGGTGAGCAGCGCCTGTCCCGCGAGCCCTGCCTGGTCCTCCTCACCCAGGAACCCGATCAGTCCCGCGCGTTCAGGGCCGCGCAGCGCCAACAGCCGGTCCGGGCCTCCGGGGATCAGCGACCAGGCCAGCAGGGCTTGTGTGTCGAGTCGGTTGGCCGTGGTGGCACCGCTGAGGGGGGCCGCCTCGTCCTCGTAGCCGCCCAGCCTCAGCCGCCGCTGCGCGAGCGCTGACAGCGCGGCCTGCCGCGACAGCATCCCGCCACCAAGCCGGGGCCAGCGTGTGGGCGGGGCGGCGTCCAGGAGCGCTTCCGCCGCCCACTTGTCCTCCCTGAGCCGCAGGTCGACCTGATGGGCGCCGAACGCGTCCTTGACCACGTCCCAGCTGTCCACCGCGTCGATGCGCTGTTTGTGGGCGAGCGCGAGAATCGCCGGGTCGAGTTCGTTCTGCTCGCGGTCGGTGAGGACAACAAGGACCTGCGGGCCGCTTGCCGTGTCCGACAGGTGCCGCAGCAGCAGTTCGTGTACGGCGAGAGGCGAGGGCGCTGTCGCGACACGGGCCGACTGCCCGTCGCCCCAGACCGGTTCGGCCGGGCCGTCCCACTGCGGGGCCGAGCGCAGCAGTACGGCCCGCCGTCGGTCCTGGCCCACGAGGGCGCCGGCGAGTGAACTCTGCGCGGACAGGTACTGAGTGATCGTGGCGCGGTTCAGCCGTACCGTGATCGCGCCGCTGGTGGTCTGGCTCATGCTTCGACGACCCGCCAGGTGATTTCGACCGTCGCACCGGGCTCCCGCGCGGCCAGCTCCGCGATCTCCGCCTGGAGAGCGGATGCCGCCCGGCTCGCCGTTGTCCGGCTGCCGCCGAAGCGCTTCACCGTCTCCTTGACCGAGGAGCCGGGAGCCGCGTCGATGAGAATGGCCGGGTGACTGGAATCACCGTCGAGCGGCACGTCTTCCGCTCGCTGGACGGGAAGGGGTTCGGGCGGGGGAGTCGGCGCCGTGCGGTTCCGCTTGACCAGGGCGAGCACCTCGCGCTGGGCGGTGGCGAGGGCTTCCTCAAGGTGGCTGGTCCGCTGGTCGCTCTGGGCCGCGTTGCGCAGTGACTCCAGCAGAGCCTCCCCCTCGGGGCCTTCCGACGCCGCGAGATCGAGAGTGGTCCAGGACGTCGCATCCAGTGCCCGCGCCATCGGACCGGCCTGCTTGAGCGACGTGCCGAACCGGTCCACGCTGACCTCGCCGAAGTCGAAGGCCGCCAGTGCCTCCACCGTCTTCCTGGCCCCGGCGGCGCCCTGACCGGCCGAGCGGGTCAGCTCCCGCAGCAGCTCGACAGCCCGCCGGGCGACGGCGAGGCGGCCTGACTCGGCGGTCTCGTCGAGCTGGAGGAAGCCGGAGTGCCGCTCCAGCTGGGTCACCAACTCACGGGCCGGCTCGTGGCATTCGCCAGCGCGCTGGACGATCTGCCGTGCGAGCTGGTTCACCATGCGGCCCCGGCGCAGCGTGGGCGCCGGGTCGCCGAAGAGCGTCGCGAACCGTTCCCGGGCCGCTGACCAGGCTTCCTCGGAGGGCAGCGGCTGGCTCCGCAGGGCGTCGTGGTCCTTGATCTCGTTCAGGGCCGGCGCGGGGTCGAGCGGCGTTCCGGCGCGTACCCACACCCGGTCGTCCATCTCGGCGAACGAGGCGACCACCAGCCGGGTGAGGAAGCCAGGCAGGCCGCGAGGTGCCGGGCGGTCCGTCCAGTCGGTGAGGGTGATCAGGCTGAGGTCGCCGGTCACCCCCTGCTCGCGGGCGAGCTGCCGGAAGTGGTCGGCCCAGTAGTGCGACAGCTCGAAGTACGCCTCTTTCTGCTGCCCGAGCCGCAGGGGCACGGCTACCCGCCGCATCAGTTGGCGGTCGGCGGCGGGCACTTCGGTGCGCCCGTCCCGGGCCTCGGCCGCCGCCTGTACGTGGGTGAACACCTTCTTGGCTTCGGCGGCCCTGACGACTGCACCGTTGCCGTCGAGGTCGAGGTTCGGGTGGTCGGGGAACTGGCAGGCGAGCATCCGGTCCGCGATGTGCCGGGCGGCGTCGCGGAGCGACTGGCCGAAGGCCAGGGTCAGCCCGTCCACTTCGCGCAGGGACGCCAGGTGGTCGTCGAAGCCGACCGTCACGTCGGTCGCCTTCTTGTCGGCGAGGCCGTACGCCTGCTTGAAGGCGGCCTTGACGTTCTTGAGCAGCGAATCCCGCTGCGTCTCCAACAGCCCCTTGGCGCGCGCCCTGTTGTCCGGACTCAGATGTCCCGCGTACTGGGCGTCGAACCGCTGGCCGTCGGCGAGAGCCTTGTCGATCACGACGAGCCGGCGGAAGTCGGCGTACCGCTGGCTGGAGAGGTGGGTGGGCAGCCAGGCGACGGTCTGGGACGGCTCGCCCTGCCGCTCACGGAGACGCCCCATCCGGTTGGAGTCGTCGCGGGCCCCGTACTCGCTGTCGTCGAAGGGCAGGTCGATCACGAGCCGCCACAGATCGTCCTGCTGAGGCATGAGGTCGTGATCCGCCAACTCGTCCTCGTCGGCGACGTTGCCGAAGACCACCTCGACGCGGCGCTCCGTACCCCGCCACACGAAGTGCAGCTCATCGATCAACTGCCCCTGCTGTACGCCGAGTTCCTCCACGAGCAGCCGTCGGGCGAGGGACTGCCGGTTGCCGGGGTTGTCGTTGACGTTGGCATTGGCGATCACCGAGTCGACATCGACGCCGGAGAGTTCGAGCCGGACCCCGGGGTTGGTCTCGGTGCCGGTCTCCTTGATCTCGGGGAAGCGGCCCGCCCACTCGGCCACCTTGTTCTTCAGGATGCCGTACTCGCGGCCGGGAATCGGGGTGACGACGGAGCCGTAGTTGAGCGCGGACAGGCGGCGGATGGTCAGGTCGGAAAGGGCCGGGACGCTCGGGGCGAGCGCCGAGAGCAGCAGCGTGCCGACGATCCGGTTGTCCCCGGTGAACTGCTTGATCCTGGTGCACAGTTCCGGGTCGGTGACGCCGGCCGGGCGGTTGGCGTACCGCTCCAGCTCCTCCTCCGTGACGTTGTGCGTGAGCAGGAGATAGGGCCGCAGTTTGGTGCGGTACAGCTTGTCGGCCGCCTCGAAGACCACCTTCAGGCTTTCGGTGAACGGCTTGTCACCGCCCGCCGTGATCAGCGGGTAGAGGTCGCCGACCGGGATCAGGTCGCCGAGCCGCAGCTCGGCGCGGTGGTCGGCGAGCAGCTGGCCCATCAGCTTCATGCCGGTCCGGTTGCGCTGGAGCGCCGAGGACACGTGCACGAGCGTGTCCATGAACGCGGGGGAGAACGGGTAGGTCAGCCGGAAGCTCTCCTCGTCGGCGCCGACGCCGTCCGCACCCCGGTCGGAGCCCAGGAGCGTGTCCCACACCTCCTGGCGGACCTTACGGGTCTTCTCGAACTCCGCGTCGACCAGTGCGGCGGCTTCCGCGTCCTTGGGCCTGAGCAGCCGCGCGTGGGCGACCTGGGGGAGGTTGCGGTCCTCCAGCGTGATCTTGTCGAACCGGCCGGAGGCCAGGTTGAGCGTGTCCTGGATGGATGCCTCGGCAGCGCCCGACACCTCCTCGCCCACCAGCTCACGCAGGTCGCGCTGGCGGGCGATGAAGGAGATCACCGGGACGGCACGCCTGGCGTCACCGCCCTCGACGAAGTTGGTTATCTTGCCGGCCTCCTTGGCCACGAACTTCTCGTCGTGGATCAGCGTGGCCAGCCACAGGATCAGCTCGTCCATGAACAGGATCAGACCGTCGTAGCCCAGGCCCTGCGCATGCTCGGCGATCACTGAAAGGCCCGCGTCCAGCGAGATGAATCCGTGCTCGTCCTCGGTGGCGTTCCTCGCGAAGCCGGGCAGCAGATGCGTGCTCGCATCCTGGACCAGCCGCGCCCGCAGCTCGGCCGGGGTGGAAGGGCTGACCAAGTTGAGCTGCTGGCCCCCCTCGTGCACCTCTTCCGCTGCCAGCGCGGTGTCCAGGAGTTGCGGCGTCCAGCCGAACGCCTCGCCCCACTCGTCCTCTTCGCCCGCCGCGACGCCGTCCATGGAGGCGAGCCCCGCGATGACGGACGGGTCGCCCATGCGGGAGCGCATCGCCCGGATGTCAGCGAACAGGGAGTCCGTCCGGTACACCTGCGGCGTCGTTGCCTCGGGGCGCACCTTCTTGACGTAGGTGACGTACCCGCCGAGGATCCGCTGCTCCAGCGACTTCGCTCCGAGCATGTGGTACGGCACCAGAAGGAACCGCTTGCCCTCCGTGCCGAGCCATTCGTGCTTGGTCAGGACAGGGTCGAGGTCCGCCCGGGAGCGGGCTGCCGGGCTGCCGCTCAGCAGAGCGTGCAGCACGGCCATGAAGTGCGACTTGCCCGAACCGAACGAGCCGTGCAGGTAGGCCGCCTTCGACGTGTGCCCGTCGAGCGCGGCCCGTATCAACCCGAGCGCCTCGTCGAAGTTTTCCAGCAGCCGTTCCGTGACCACGTAGTCCCGCAGCGCCCGTTCCGCACCTTCGGCGGTCGTCGCCTCCGAGAGCTGGAGGACGAAGTCCGAGGTGGATATGGACTCCTTGATGTCGATGACATCGCGGAGCAGGGGCGGCTGTTGGGCCATGAGTATCACTCTCCGACGGGCGGCTGCGCGGGTTCGTCCGATGGTATGGCGTAGGTCTGGGACCGGATGACCGCTTTTCGCACATGCATCTGACGAAGGGCGTATTTGCTGCGCCGCAAAAGGAGTTGAACCAGGGCACCTACACCAACGCGGGCATCTCGGCCCCGGCCGTCTGATGGATCAGCGACCGCAGCTTCTCACGTGTTTCCGGGTCGGTGGAGTAGACGACGGTGCCGACCATGCCCCGCGTCAGCAGCACCTTGTAGGTGTTGCGGATCAGCCGGCTCATGTCCGCTTCCGGCGTCGCGTTCGTGAAGATCGGGTCCTTCGACTCCGAGCGCTGTACGACCCAGCAATCGGTCCGCCACACCAGATCGGGGCCGATGATCACGCCCGACCAGTCGTACTCGAAGCCCTGCGCGGTGTAGACGCAGCCGACCTGCCCGAACCCGGCCGGTTCGGTCGCCCACAGGGGCGCGGGCGGTGCACCCAGTACGGACCGGTCGCCGTAGAGGTTCCACGGCCGCGCCCAGTCCCCGATGACGACATCGGCCGGCAGCTCGGTCATGTCCGGGGTGATCGTTGTGGTCCACTTCCAGCAGTAGCCGGCCGACATCCGCGCCCCATAGCCCTCGCTGCGGCGCGCGGCGAGGAAGTCCTCCAGCTCCTTCGGGCTCTCGGCGGTCAGCAGCCGGAACCGTCCGTCCGGCTCCCACACGTGAGGTGTGCCGCCCTCCAGGCCCAGCAGGTCGATGACCCACTTCTCGTACGCCTCACTGCCGCCGCACCGGAACTGGCCGTCCAGCTCCACCACCGCGCAGTCGAGGCCCTGTTCGGCAGCCGCCCGCTGGATCTCCTCCTTGGTCCCCATCTCACCCGGCCGCACCACCTGATGCTGGTCGAGCAGGAAGACGGGCACCCGCGCCGCGTCGATCAGTTCAGCCACCTGGGCGCGGTCGGTACGCAGCTCCGCCTTCGTGTAGCGGTTGGCGGAGGTCTTCCGCAGGCGGTGCGCCTCGTCGCAGATGAGCACGTCGAGGCCGTTCGGCTCGGCGTCCATGAAGCTGTTGAAGTACTTGAACAGCTTCTGCACGGCGGTCTTCTTCGCCCCGGCGATCTTCCGCATGGTCTTGGTGAAGGAGGCGGAACCGGTCGCGTGCAGAGCGGGCACTCCGCGCCGGTACAGATCCCCCAGCAGCGACATGGCGACCACGCTCTTGCCGGAACCCGGGCCGCCGGTCACCACGACGACCTGCTTGTGGTTGGCCTGCTTGGCCTTCCGGACGGCGGACATCACCTTCTCGTAGGCGACCCGCTGCTCGGCCAGGAGCACGAACTGTTCGCGGTCGCGGATCTCGGCCGCCGCGACAGCCATCAACTGCTTGGAAGGCCGTACCTTGCCGTCGAGCAGAACATCCGCCGCCTCGGCGCCGGGCTTCGCGGCGAGCCGCGAACGCAGGAACTCCAGAAAGGCCCAGCGCTGATCACTGGTGTACATCCGTCCGTGCTGGTCCTCGGTGACGCCCCGCAGGGCCGAGACCCGCGACTCGGTCGCGTTGTGCAGATACGCCACACCGGCCAGTGACTCCGGCATCCGTTCCAGGGCCCCGTTGAAGGACTGCATGTACTCGCAGTAGCCACGCACTTGCTCGATCGGGTTGAGCTGGGGTTCCGGGTACGCGTCGATGCGGCACAGCAGAGGCTCGTCCTCCTCCGGGTAGGCCGCACTCCACTGCTTCAGTTCGACGACGACGTACGAGGGCTCTCCCGTGGTCGGGTGCACACCGGCGAGTACGGCGTCCGCGCGCTTACTGGTGAGCGGCAGGCTGTATTCGACGATCACCTCGACGTCTCCCAGCCCCGCTTCCATGAGGGCGTTGACGAGCGCGGGGAGGCTGCGTTCCCACGACCGCACTTCTGCCTGCGCGGGCCTCCGGCCGTGCTGGTGGACGAAGTTCTCACTCAAAGGCAGCGACAACGCCCCTTCGAGGATGCGGGCGGCCAGGGACGCAACGGACTCACGCAACAGCAAGGAAATGCCCCCAGGCAGCACGAAGAAGACTCGTGCGGGTGGGGGCATGTCCTTTGGCGTCCGCGCGGGGGCGGATCAGGAAGCCCGTCGGGCCGCTGAGATGTTGACCGCCAGCTTAGGCCAGAGGGCTGATCAAGGGGAGTGGTGTCCCCCGCCCCATGGCTTGGCCCCGCGGCCTACACCCTCCGGCTGCCGACCCCGGCCGCCGGCGCGGTCATCACCGTCAGAAGCGTTGCCAGCTACGGGCGTTGGCCTCCGCGACCAGAACGCGCAGCAGCTCGCGCCGGCCCAGGACGCGGACCTGGGCCGGGTCCGCGTCCCATTGGCGTCCACCGGCGAGCGGGCAGAGCTGGAGACAGGGCCCCTCGTGTCCGGTGACCTGACCGAAACGGTTCCGGACGGTGTCGAACACGGCTTGCCCGACGGCGGGGGCCCCACCGTCCTCCGTCACCGGTTCCGTCATCGGGCGAGCCCCCTCGTGATCACATCCGCGAGCATCAGCGCGACGGGTGCTGAGCAGACGCCGAGGTGAACGAGCGCGTACCGCGCCTCGCCCTCGGGGTCCTCCGCCCACGGGGTGCGGATGTCCATCGCGGGCAGCTGAATGCCCGCCCGCGTGAGGGCGGTAGCGAGGGCGTCGCGCGCGGCGAGCGCCTCTTGGGTCCCGGGCGTGTGCGGGGTGTGCGGTGTGCGGGTTTCCTGGTGGCCCGTGACGACGACGGTGCGGGCGGTGCCGGTGCCCGTGCCGACACCGGCTTCGGTTGCGAGGCCGGTGCCGATACCTGTGCTGACGCCGGTACCGATGCGGGTGCGGTCGTGGGGGAGACGCGGTGTTGGGCTCATACGGGTCCTCGTGGGTGCGGTCGATTCTGTCGATTCCCTGACCCGCCGGGCTGCGCCAATTACGGTGCGTAGTGCGGGCATTACGAGGATGTGTCCGCACGTGGCCTACCACGCTGTGGCCGGGGTCGTGCTTCCCCGCCGTGCGGAGGTGGTTCCACACCTTCCACACCGATCACCTCAGCGCGCCTCCGAAGGGAGCGGGTATGCCGCAGCGACGCGTCATCACCGGCCGCAGTCAGGAACCACGCCAACGATTCGCCGAGGAACTACGCGCCATGCGCGCCGGTAGCGGCGCGAGCCTCCGGCAACTCGGCGAACGGCTGGGCTGGGACTGGTCGTTGTTCGGCAAGATGGAGAAGGGCGAAACGCTCGGCAGCCCCGAGGTCGTCCAGGCCCTCGACACCCACTACGGCACGCCGGGACTGCTGCTCGCCCTGTGGGAGTTGGCCGCCGGGGACCACACCCAGTTCCGCGAGCGGTACCGCCGCTACATGGCCCTCGAGTCCGAAGCGGTGAGCCTGTGGCACTTCGCCGTGAGCGTGTTGCCGGGACTGTTGCAGACCCCGGGCTACGCGCGGGAGGTGCTGGCCGCGGGCGGGCTCCGCGGAAAGGAACTGGACCAGCAGGTCGAGGCCCGGATGGGGCGGCGACAGTTGCTGGAGGGGGAGGATGCGCCGCCGTTCCGGACGATCCTCTCCGAGGCGGTGCTGCGGACGCCCTTGCGGGATGCGGGGGAGTGGCGCAAGCAGCTTGAACACCTGATCGGCATGATGGACGAAGAGACCATCACCGTGCAGGTGTTGCCGCAGAGTGTCGGGGTGCACGGTCTGGTTGGCACTGATGTGTGGTTCCTGCGTCTTGCAGACGGGAAGCCTGTTGCCTATACCGAGAACGCTTACTGGGGCGACCTCGTAGAAGAAAGCGCGAGGGTCGAGCGCTTGCAACGTGCCTACGATGTGGTGCGCGACATGGCCATGTCCCCTGCCGAGTCGCGTGAGTTCATCCTGCGCATCTTGGAGGAAGTGCCGTGCGATCCATCGACTTGACCTTCGCGAACTGGCGGAAGAGCAGTTACAGCAACCCGGACGGTGGGGCGTGTGTTGAAGTCGCCGACGATCTCGACTCCGTCATCCCGGTGAGGGACAGCAAGGTGCTGCATGGCCCGGTACTCATGTTCCCCATGGCTGGTTGGTCAGCCTTCGTCGAGGCGGTCAGAGGCGGGGAGTTGAACGCCTGAGCTGCGGGGGAGTCAGCGGCCTCGTGAACGGTTCGAATCGTTCACGAGGCCGCTGTCATTCCGGGCCGACTACTTCTTCGCGGTCCGGCGACCTCTGGTTGCGGCGGCTGGGCGCCAGGCGCGCAGGTCGTCGTCGGTGAGACCGTGCTTGCCCTGCTCGATCTGCCGGTCGCCCTCGAAGAACTTGGCGGGGGTCGGGGCGAAGAGGGGATCGGGCTCGTTGTGCCACTGGTTCAGCCAGGGCTGGAGTTCCAGCAGCCCGGCCAGAAGCGGGGCGACTTCTTCTGTCGTCAGGCCCTCGTGCGTGGCGATGTACGTGTCGAGGGCTACCGCCTGCTCCCGGTGATCCCAACCGGCCCAGCCGTACAGGTCCGGAGTGGCCACGTTGGTGCGCGCGTACGAGATGAACCGTTCCTTGGGCACGTCCAGCTTGCCGCGCGCCTTCCAGTAGGAGGGGCGCAGGAAGTCGGCCGAGGTGTACTTCGGCGGTACGGGTATGGAGTCCCGGATCTTCCGCTTGGCCGGCTCGTCCGGCGCCGCGTCCTCTTCTCGCTGGAGGTCCCACACGTGCTCCCAGTCCGCGCGCTTCTTCAGCCCGGCGGGCTTGTAGCGCAGCGCTGAGAGGTGCGGCACGTGCTCGTCGGTCATCAACTCGCTGACGACGGTGGGCAGTTCCTTGCGGGGGGCGTAGATCTTCGTTACGGAGACGAAGTCCTCGTCACGGGAGAGGTTGTCGATGAGGTGGGAGAGGGTGACCAGGGCGGGCTGGTCGTTCTCGTCGAACCAGTTCGCCCGGTCCTCGATCCGGTCGAGCAGCCAGCTCCGTAGGGCCTTCTCCTGGAGTGCGTCCCACCCTTCGGTGGCCCAGCGCCGCTTGTACTCCGGCCGTTCGATCATCCCGATGGCGCGGGACGACTCAATGGCGTCGATGCGCTTCTGCACGACCTCGCGGTACGCGGCTGGCCAATGGTCGGGGATCTCCGTGATGGGCGTGGACCCATGCCGCTTGAACCACTCGCCGCTGGCTTCGCCTGCGGCGACCCGACGTGCGAGAACTATCTCGAATGCGCGCTCACCTAGGGCGAGTTCGGGGATGTCGGGGGACTCGGGGTCGTCGGATACGCGGAGGTCATCGGGGTGCAGCTTGTAGAGCGAGTAGACCTGCCAGTCCAGCTCCTCCTGGAGGGTGATCATCTTGGCGCGCGCTTTCTGCCAGTTTACATAAGCCTCACGTAGAGTTTCGTGAGCGGGAATTGTCGAGGCTGTGAGGGTGGAAGGTATGTTAGCGACGAGTTGGAGGGAAAGGGAGTGCAAGGCTGCGGCCAGAGTATCGGGGAAGTGAGCTGGAAGGGGGATGCGTTCGATGTTCGCGCTATTGAATTGGTAGTTCCACGACCATGGTTGATCTGCCATTCCGCTGGAGGCCGTGGCATTCCCCTTGCAGAAGCAGGTGAGTTTCAGCCATAGCGCAACTGTTGAACTGTTTAGTAACCCTACCAGGTGTAGATGATCCTGCTCCGTGGCCCCCTTTTGTAGCTTGATCACGGGTGCCGTCTGTTTAAATATCTTTCCGCCGCGATCAAGCGTAAAATGGTTGTGGGTCGCCACTTCGGCGAACGTGATCGCCCATGTATGTGCCCGCTTATCCTTTGGGAGCTGATGCCACTCCCACCAGGGGCGTCCAGAGGTAAAATAGGTGCCGCCAGTGAAGGTTGCCCGACTTCCGAGGTCTGTTCTGTACGGCCACAGTGCTGGCGATGCGGACACTGTTGGCGACACGTGGAGGAGTGTCCGGTCCTGTGAGTATGGGTAGAAGGCCCGGTTGGTGGTTACTGCAGTCCAGTCGCGAACCTCCTCCCCGGCGATCATCTGACGGATTAGACTGCTGAACTCTTCAGGCCACGCGCGTCGAGTGCGGATCATTACGTGGTCGGCATGTGTCATACCAACAAAGCCAATGCGCGTTGCTAGCTCGCCCAAGGTGCTCGTCGAGTGTCCACTGATGGCTTCGTTGAGTTCACGACCGCCGTCAGCGAGTATCCACGGGTGAGTGATAAAGAAGTCGTGGCGTAGCAGGTCGTCAACCGAAACCCATCGACTTGTGGACCCTGGGTTGTCGATCTGTTCGACGATGGCTCTCCAGGCAATTCCCTGCTCGGCGTTTACGGGCGTTGAAGGCTCCCCCTGCACGCTGCGGACGGTTCGAATCAAATCGGAGCGGCTGCTCCCGGCCCGTCGCCTGCCGACCAGGATGACTGTCGGTGTGCTGTGGCCAGGAATATAGGCACCAGAGGTGTCGATGACCTCAGTCAGTTCAACTTCGTGGCCGAAGTACGTTTCGATGAGTCGTGTGCCGAATCCTCTCTTCATGAAGGAGTTTGCTGTGATCTGGCCGGTCATGCCGTAGCCGCGCCCATCGGCGTCTCCTGCCTTAGCTAGCTCGAAGAATCTTTGGGCGAAAGGCACTGACAGTGCGTACTCCATGGCGCAGCTCTTATAAAGCTCTCGATAAAGCTCGCTAAGCTTCCTGTCCTTCACTGTGACATACGGCGGATTCCCCACCACCACGTGATACCGCCCCGGTTCCAGAATCCCCGGGTGCTCGTGCACATCCTCGGTCTGGTACTTGAAGTCGGCCAGCTCATCAGCGCCCTCCTCCTCCAAGTCATCAAACAAGTTCCCCTGTTTGTGCCGGTGCTTGATCAGTGAGTCACCCACCGCCAGGTGAATCGGCCACTCATACCGAGCCGCATCCCCCAGCGTCCGTACCCCACTCACAGCCATCGCGGCAACCAGCAAGCGGAACCGCGCAATAGCCACAGCGAACGGGTTCAGGTCCACCCCGTGCACCGAGTCCAACGAAGCCCGCACCCGCTCGTGCAGGTCACGCCCCGGCTGGCCGTCCCCCCACAGCCGCACGAGCCGCCGGAACGCACCCAGTACGAAGTGCCCCGACCCGCACGTCGGGTCGATCATCTTCAGGCCGTCGTATCCGAATTCCCGCACAGCCGGGTTCATAGCCCTGTCGAGGATGAACTCCTCCACGAACTCCGGGGTCTGGAGCAGCGCGTACGTCTTCCGGGCCGCCTCGCTCAGGTCCTGGTACAGGTCACCCAGGAAGCGCGTATCCCATCCACGCGTACCGTCGCCGTCCTCCTCCAGCGGGTCGGTGAAGTTGTGGACGAGCACGCCCGCCTCGTCCCGGGCCCGCCAGAAGTCGACCAAGTCCCGCGCGCCATCGTGCGACAGCGGTATCTGGTACAGCGGATTGTGCCGCTGGTCGAACAACAACCGTCCCGCCTGGCCGGCGCCCAGTTCCGCGAACGCCGCCTCCAGCCAACCCCGGTACGTGGGGTCGTCGGACTTCGCGACGTAGTCCTCGAAGCGCGCGAGCGCCAGGTCGCGGCGGTCGTCTTCGGGGGCCGTCAGGTACGGCTCGGGGATCAGGCGGTTGTCCTCGCAGAAGCGGACGAAGACGGTGCCGAGTACCCAGGCGACCCCCACCTGCGTGACCCGGTCGTCGAGCCAGGCGTTCCATGTGGCGGCCGTACGGCCGAGGCCGCGTGCGCGGTCGTACTCGGTACGTAGGCGCGTGCCGACTTCCGTGACCGCTTTCACCTGGCCGGCGAGGTCGGTTTCGACCGCCTTGACCTGGCGCTTGAGGTCGTCTAACAGCGCTGTGCCGTCTATCAACTGGTCTCTCCCTCAGTGCTGTTCATGTGCGCGCCGCTCGCGGCGGTCAGGTACTCCTTGCGGACCCAGGAGTCCGGAAGTTCGATCCACTCGCCCAGGCCGGTCTGGTACGGCACGGCCACGTGCCCGAGCTTCGGTTCCCGGCCCGGGTCCGGCTGCGGGGCGAGGAGCCACAGGCCGCGTCCGCCCTGGCGGGCGGCGTCCGCCAGGCGGTCCAGGACGCCCATGCCGTCGTAGCGGGCGAAGACGGACACCTCCGTCAGGAGGACCGGGCCCGAACCGGCGTCCGGCGCCAGGAGTTCGCGTATGCGGGGCTCCAGCGCGCCCCACGCCGTACGCGCGTACTCAGCGAACTTCAGGGCGCCCCGCGAGCCGGGTTCGGCGATGTCCGCCTTGAGCAGCGTTTCCCACGTCGGCTTGGTGCCGGGGGGGACCAGGGCGTGCAGGCAGTCCAGGAAGGTCTGGGTCACGGAGACCGGCTGGGCGCCGACGCGGTCGGAGGAGAGTTCGCGTACCGCGCGGAGGGTGCGGTCGTGGTGGACGGTCAGTACGCGGTAGCCGTCCCGGCGGGCCGAGGCCAGCAGCCGTTCGTCGGCGCGGACCCCGGCGGCCACCAGCGGGTCGTCGGAGTAGCGCGTGACGGAGCCGATCCCGGTGGAGGACCGGCGCCAGTCCGCTCCGGTCAGGTAGCTCGACGCGGTGTCCATGCGGGTGGGCAGGTAGCGCAGCGTCCGCGTGTCCTCGCGCGTCGAGAGGGTGAGGTCGAAGCCCGCCTCGCGCAGGGCCTTGGTCAGGGGGCCGCCGGTCGGCAGCTCGTGGGTGCTCGCTCCCCGGGCGTCCTTGACGGTCAACTCGGGGAAACGGGCCCGTATTCGGTCGTGGATCTCGGCCGCGGGCAGGCCCGGCTGGCGGGCTTCCGGGACACCGGGAGTCAGCGGTACCAGACCGGCCTGGGTGAGACGCAGCGCCCGTACGAGGGGCAGGTCGCGCGGGTAGATCTCCAGGCGCGGGGTGGCTGCGGCGTTCGCGGAGGCCGCGGCGGCCAGTTCGGCCAGGCGCCGCTCGTCCCACTCGACGAGCCCCGGTGGCGGGGTGAGGGCGCCCAGCTCGGTGAGGACCGTTGCGGCGGTGGGAAGCGTCTCCTGGCGGGTCAGTCGGTCGGCGGTCTTGCCCAGGCGCGTTGCGTAGATGAGCAGGCCAGGAGCCGTGGGGGTGTCCGGCGCTTCTCCCTCGCGTACGTCCAGCGCGAGGAGGCCGGCCACCAGTGCGTCCTCGGTGGCCTTGCGGTTGGGCTGGTGCTGGAACTCGGCTTCCTCCGGCTGGAGTTGTTCGACCTCGACCACGGCTCGGACGGCCGCCAGCGCGAGGGCGCGGCGCTGTTCACGCCCCGGCAACTGCGTGCCGCGCCGTACGGCAAGGGCGTCGGCGATCTCCACGGCAGGGGCGACCCGGCCGAGGCTCACCAGGAGTTCGAGGATCTCCTCGCGCAGCGCCTGGACCGCCGGGTGCTTCTTCCAGCGCTTGCGCTCCTCCTTCAGCATCTGCGGGATGCGTCCGGCGGAGAGCCCGAGTGCTTCGGCCACGTCTTTCTGCTTGGGCCAGACGCCGATGTCGGGCAGTTCGCCGCGGTCGTCCGGCAGGCGCAGCAGCAGCCTGACCATCTCGACCTTGTTGCTGTTGGAGCGGTTGTTGTTCAGCTCCGGAACGAAGAGGGTGGCGAGGACATCCAGGCTGACCGAGCGCAGGGCGGCTTCGGTCAGCTCGCCTGCCTTCTCGGGGCTGATGGCGAGTGCGCCCGTCGCCTCGTACTCGGTGTGGGTGAGCTGCGCCAGTTCCTCCCTGGCCTCCGCGCGCCCCTTCGACGTGAGCGGGGAGAGCGGTGCCTCGCGCAGCAGCTTGCCCCACTGGCGCTGGCGGCGCTGCACCTCGGTGCGGGTCTTGGTGCCCAGTCCGGGGGCGTTGAGGAGTTTGGTGCGGCTGTAGTCGAGGAGCCCGCCCACGGTGGTGATGCCGAGGCCGTAGAGGAAGGACTCGGCGGCAGGGGTGAGACCCGCGGTCGTCAGGTGCGTGTCCCGGGTGACCGAGCCCGCCAGGCGCTCGCGCTGTTCGTCGGCCGTGAGCGGTTCGGCGTCCGCGATCTTCGCGGGCCGCTCGCCCTCTGCCGGGTCCGGCGCCGGGGCGGGTTCGGGGTGGCGGGAGCGGTGGTTGGACGGTACCGCCTGCGACGCGTCCAGGAAGATCCTCTTCCAGGCGTCCCGCATCGGCTTCAGGTCGGGGAAACGCTCCGCCGTGTCCCGGTGCAGGGCCTTGCGGAAGAAGGCGACAAGGCCGTCCCGTACGGCAGGCTCGAAGGCGTCGGCCTGGACGACCGGGCAGGGGAACTTCTCCGGGTCCGTCATATGGGGCGGGACCGAGCCGTCACCCCACTTGGGCAGTTCGCCCGAGGCCATCTGATGCAGGGTGACGGCGACCGCGTACCGCTCGGCGTGCGAGTCGTACGCGGTGCGGGTGAGGGCGCCGATGAACGGGTCGAGGTAGCCCTCGGTGCCGGCCTCGTAGTCCTTCGCCGGGTAGCCGGCCAGCGAGAAGTCGATCAGGACGAGTTCGCGGGTGCGGTTGGGGCGGATGCGTATGGCGATGTTGTCCGGCTTGATGTCGCGGTGCCAGACGCCCTCGCCTTCCAGGAAGTCGACGGCGCCGAAGAGGTAGTCGCCGTACGCCTCCAACTGGTCCATCTTCAGACGGCCGCCTTCGCGCAACTGGCGCGAGACGGTTTCCTCGCGGCGCCTGGAGCGTGTCCGGGTGCCGGTATCGGGGGTCTCGTCGGCGTCCTCCCGCTCGTCTCCCACGTACTCCAGGGCCAGGACGGTACGGCCCGCGATGTGCAGGGGGTCCGGCTCGACGAGCCGGATCACTCGCGAGTCCGGACGCAGGCGGCCCATCACCTCGGCCTCGTGCACCAGGACCTGACCTCGGCTGTCCGAGAGGGCGATCTTGAGCACGGCCAGGGGGCGGGTTCTGCGCGCCTCGCACTGGAGGTCGCGGACGAGGAAGGCGCGACTGGTCGACCCGGTGCCGAGGCGGCGGCGAACCTCCCAGCGCCCGCCGAGCACGTCCCCTGCGACGGCCTCCAGCGGGTCCTTCTCCGTCTCTTCGACGGGGTCGGTCTCGTCGGCCGTCGACGGCGTGGCGGAAGGTGAGGACGGCGCGGTCAGGTCCTCCTCGACGATCTCCAGCATCTCCAGGAACTCGTCCACGGAGGAGAGGCGTTGCTCGGGCCGGTAGGCGGTCGCCGCCTGCACCAGCTCATCGATGTACTCGGAGAGCCCGTCCACCAGGGAACTGGGGCGCAGGCCCTCGCCCGCCTCCAGCCGGGCCCGCAGCTCTGCCTGGCTCGCGGCCGGTGCCTTACCCGTCACCAGCAGATAGGTGAGGACACCGAGGCCGTACACGTCGAGGGACACCGGATCGGGCTTGAGAGCGGTCAGCTCCGGAGCGAAGTAAGGGTCGGCGCTCTCCGACAGGTGCATCGACGAGAGGGCGCTCGGCGCCAGGCGGGTCGCTCCGCTGCTGCCGTCCGCGCCCGACGCACGCTGAGTGGCGATCTGCCAGTCCGATATCTCCAGGTGGGGGGTGAGCCAGGCGCTGTCCTCGCCGATCGCCTTGCCGCGTCGGCCCCGGGCACGCGGAATCACGTGAACGCAGCGCGCCGACAGGGCCCTGTGGTGGATGCGCGCCGAGTGCGCCGACCGCATCGTTTCGGCGAGCTGGCGGATCAGCGCCATGCGGCCGAGGATGTCCAATCCCTTGCCGTGCTGGAGCAGATACTCGTCCAGCCGGAGCGTCCGCGGGTCGAAGTCGAAGATCAGCGCGGGACCGGCCGAGTGGCCGGAGGGGAAGTACTGCTTGAGCTGGACGACGCCCGGGTGGCGGAACCGCTGCAGCACCGCCGCCTCACGCCGGGCCGCGTTCTCCACCGACCGCCGGATCGAGGCGTCGGAGCCGCGTTCGCTCAGGTAGACGCGTACCCGGGCGACTTCGGGCAGTTCGCTGTGGGGCGCCCGGTAATCGGCCCACGTGGGGCCGGAGTCGAAGGACTTGCGCTCCAACTGGTACGGGCCGACCTTGTACTCAGCTTCGCTGCGGCGGATGCCGATCCGGTCGAGCGAGTTCTTGATCTCGCGGGAGTCGGTGGCCGCGATGCGACGTCGGTCGTCACGCGGCTGCCGGTGAAGCAGGGCTGCCAGCTCGGCGACGGTGTGGACGCCGTGCTGGTCGTGCGCCGGAAGCCGCACCCGCAGGCCGTCGTCCGTGAAGCAGACGGCTTCGCCGACCCACACCCGCCTGCCGTGCTGGCCCAGAAGCGCGGCCAGTTCCTTCGCCTTCTTGTTGACGAGGTGCAGCGGGTTGCCGTGAGGGCGCCGGTGGCCACCGGGGGTGGTCTGCACCCAGGTGCCGTTCTCGCTGGTGACGGAGCCGTGCCAGTCCTTCAGCTCGATCATGTACACCCCGCCGGGGGCGACGACGAGAAGGTCGACCTCGCGGACGTGCCCGGTGTGCGCGGTGAAGGTGAAGTTCGACCAGGCACGCCAGGGTTCGGCGTCCGGCAGCTTCTTCCGGATGGCTTCCAGGCCACGGTGCTCATGGTCGAACTCGGAGTCGGTGACCGTGGTCCACCGGCCTTCCCGCATGCGCCGTCCCGCCTTTTACCTCTGATCCGGTGGCTGTGCAGCACCCGGCCGTGCGTGTGGTCCATACCGCGTCGCTGACCTCGTGATCCTAGCCGCGGCGACCGGCAACAGATATGCCGTCAGCGAAGCCGGTGACGGGCACCACGGTGCCAACTCCCTGTGGTTCCGGGGGCCGTACGGGCTGCTGCGAGGCAGCGTCTGCCACCGCGAAGCGGACGGAACAACGTGCCCCTGCCCGGCTTCTGACGACCGCAGCATGCCAAAGACACGCAATTTGCGCCAGATGCAGACGAGTTCGCGGGACTGCGGGGCCGGTGATCGTCGCTGTCGATACCCTCGAAGATCGGCGTGCGCATCGCACGGGGACGCACGGGGAAACCCCAGGGGGGACATCACACGTGAGCGCCATCCACACGGACCCGACCGGATACCGCCTCTCCATCGTCGATGACGATCCGCTGCGCGCCAGGCGGGAAGTACGTGAACTGCTCGCCTCGCTCGCCAAGGCCGACCCGCAGGTCGCGCTCGACGTTCCCAGGCAGCGGACGGGAAGCGAAACCGACAAGGGTGTCCCGGTCGCTGACCTGGTCGGGCTCGTGTTCAGCGGCGGGTCACTGGCCGTCGCCGGCATCCAGTTGTGGCTGGCGCGTGTACCGCAGCGGACCGTCGTCGTCTCCCGGCCCGATGGGGCGACCCTCCGCATCACCGGCAGTGAGGCGCGCTCCGACGACGAACGGATCGCGCGGTTCCTCAGCGGAGCCCCGGAAGGCAGCGACGAAGAAGAATCGGCCGCGGAGTGAGCGAGAACGACCGGTACGCCATGCTCGTGGGCGTATCCACCTACGACAGCGACCGTTACCACGATCTTCCGGCGGTCCGAGCCGACCTGCACTACATGAAAGCGGTGCTGGAAAGCCTCGAGATCGGGATGTACAACGAGTGCGCGATGGTCCCCGAGCCGACGCGGGCCGAGATGCTGCATGCCATCGAGGAGTTCCTGGAGTCGCGACAGGCCAGCGAGACGGCGCTGCTCTACTTCAGCGGGCACGGCGAATACTGCGAGACCGACGGGCAGTTGTACTTCCTCACCCGGGACACCGACCCGGACGACCTGCCGGGCACCGCCGTACCCGCCGAGTTCCTGGAAAGGACGCTCCAATCCTGCCGGGCCTCCTCCAAGGTCGTCCTGCTGGACTGCTGCTCCAGCGGCGCCGTCGTGCAGGGGTGGACCGCCAAAGGTGCCGCCGGCACAAGCGAACGATCCGCGCCCAGCACCCTGCTGCAGCCGACCGGCGTCTACTTCATCACCGCCTCCGAGGCACTCCAGACGGCCTCGGCGATGGCTCCCGAGGGCTCCTCTCTCGGTACGTCGCGCTTCACCGGAGAGATCGTCGAAGGGCTGCGCAGCGGGCGTATCAAGGACAGCGGCTGGATCACACCGGACGACCTCTTCGCGTACCTGACCGCGCAGATGGTGCGCAAGGGCGTGCCGGAGGACCAGCAGCCGACCAAGTCCACGATCCAGGCGACGCACTCCCTCATGCTGGCCCGTTCAGTGGCTCGCTCCGTCCACCTGCCCGCTCCGCCCCGCGAGACCGTCCACACGGCTACGCCCCAGGCGCTGCGGAAGGCACAGCGACTCGCCGAGCAGGACGCCCGAGAAGGCGTGGACCACCAGCGGCTGCTGCGCTACTACGCGCGTTGTCTGGGCGCGCAGGAAGCGTCCGAGATGCTGCCCGACCGGGGCAGCGGTTTCGGCTCCGCCTACTTCCTGTTGGACGACGGCGCGGAGAAGCTCCAGTCCGGTCGCGAATCCACCTTTCCCGCTCCTGACCGGCTGCCCAAGCCGAAGAGCAGAAGCGCGCAGTCGGATGCGGCAGGACTGCAGGAATACTGGTACGGGTACCCGGCGGTCACCTTGCCCGAGCGCGGCGGAGACGCCCGGCGGGGGGCCTCGGTACGTATCGCACCGCTGCTGATCCAGCCGATGGAGCTTGCGCCTGACGAGGACGGCCGTGACCAGCTCCGGACCACCGGGGTCCCGTCCCTGCACACCGGCCTGATCACGGAACTGCTGGAGGACGGCGCCGCAGCCGAGCTTCTGGCCCATTGGCAGCCCGCCTGGCAGGAGGGCAACGAAGTCCAAATGGTCACGGCCGTGAGGGACTTGCTGGCGCAGCTCGGGCTGCCGGAACTGGAGCCGCTCGACCTGTCCGCACTGAGCAAGCGGTCCGTGTGGGAGTCGCTGCGGCCTGGTGCTCACAACGCAGCGGTCCTGCTTGCTCCTTCGGGCTTGGCACGGGTGGCAAGCGAAGCCCTTGTGGACAACCTGCTGCAGATGTCCACGCGTACCGCGCAGTTCCCGGGCACCGCGCTGGCCGCCCTCCTGACCGATGGCGGTGGCGTCGGCGGTGGCGGCAGCGTCCAGGAGCGCCAGGTGCCGGCCGT
The DNA here is from genome assembly GCF_028657195.3 of Streptomyces iconiensis. Lineage (GTDB taxonomy): Bacteria > Actinomycetota > Actinomycetes > Streptomycetales > Streptomycetaceae > Streptomyces > Streptomyces iconiensis. The sequence continues at coordinate 123,552 of NZ_JANCPR020000002.1, read as the reverse complement.
GGTCGCTCCGGGGCCGTGCAACGAGAGCCAGCAACGAGTGATCACCTCAGCGATGACCAGGCCGCTCACCGTCTCCACCGGGCCGCCGGGTACCGGCAAGAGCGAGGTCGTGACCGCGGTGGTCACCACGGCCGTGGCCGCGGGGCAGTCGGTCCTCGTCGCGTCAACCAACAACGAGGCAGTCGATGTCGTGGCCGAGCGCTGTGACGCGATCTCACCTGGGCTGCTCATGCGGACGGGCAACGCCGCCGCGTTGGAGCGCGAGGCCGCGAAGCTGGAGGGGCTGCTCGCCCAGCCCGCCGAGGCCCCTGCGCGCAGTTCGGCGACGGCGGCCGGAGAGCTGCGCAACCGGCACAACCGAGCTGTCGCACAGCGGGAGACGGCGGCCCAACTCGTCGGTGCGGAAGGGCGCCTGCTGGAGCTGCTGACGGAACGGGCCCGGCGGGCGGACGAACTCGGGCTGCCAGTGGGTCTGTTGGAAGAGGCGTGGGCCAGTGGTGAGGTCGCCGCGCTCGCGCGGTGGGAGGAGCGGGCCCGAAAGGCCGCCGGTGCTGGATGGCTCGCCTTCGGCCGGTGGCGCCGGGGGCGGGCGCTGGCTGCTGTCGTCGCATCCGCCGGGGACACCCCGGCAAGCCCGTGGCCTGCCTGGGCTTCCGAGCGGCCCGTACCGCCCGAGCTGCTCGTCGCCCTGGCGGAGGTCGTCTCCGTCGAGCGAGAGTTGCGCAGGCTCGTACCCGAGTGTCTCGATCGGGACGAGGAAGGGCTGAAGCAGGCGCGGCTCGAGAGCGCAGCCGGCTTGTCGGAGTCGGCCGGTGAACTGGCCGTGGCCGTGGCCACCGAGGCCATGGCACATGGCCGTTCGCTGATGCACCAGCGACTCCAGGCGCTGCGCCAGCGCTCCGGCTTCCAAAAGAGCCAGCGCAACCTGATGGCCCACCTGAAGGGCTGGGCCATCAGCACGCACTCGGTGCGGCAACTCGAACTGGCCCCGAAGCTGTTCGACCTGGTCGTGATCGACGAGGCGAGCCAGTGCTCGATCCCCTCGGTGCTGCCTCTGCTGTTCAGGGCGAAGCGCGCGTTGATCATCGGTGACCCGATGCAGCTCGCGCACATTCCGGGAATCACCCCGGAGCAGGAGCGGCAGGCGAGGGTGCGGTCAGGGCTGAACGCGGCACAGTTGGAGGACCGGCGGCTCACGTATCACGTGTATTCGTCCTACCACGCGGCTGCTCAGCACGGAGAAGCGGCGCTGCTGCTCGATGAGCACTACCGGTGCCACCCGGCCATCGCGGACGTGGTCAACGGCTACTGCTACGCGGGCCAGTTGCAGGTACTCACCGATGTGCGCGACCAGGTACCGGCTGTCGATCCGGTGGGGGCGACCGACCCGGTTCCCGTGCTGGGGTGGGTGGATGTGCCGCACGGCGAGTCCGCGAGAGGCCCGGGCGATCAATCGTGGCGCAATGCGGGGGAAGCCGCGCAGGTGCGGGAGACGGTGGACGAGCTGCTGGCGAGGCTTCCCGACCACGCGACCGTCGGGGTGGTCACACCGTTCCGCGCCCAGAAGGACGCGCTGGCACGGGTGTGGGCGGACGACGAGCGGGTGCGGGTCGGAACCGTTCACGCCTTCCAGGGCGGACAGCGCGACGTGATGGTGCTGAGCCCGGTGGCCACCGGCAACACTCCGCCGCGTACGACGCACTGGGTGGCGAGCCAGGTCAACCTGTGGAACGTGGCGGTCACGCGGGCCAAGTCCCAGTTGATCACGGTGGGCAGCCACGCTTTCTGGCAGGGCCAGGCCGGGCTCCCCGCGCTGCTCGCGGAGCGTTCGGCCGTGCTCCGCACGGAGGCCGGCACGGAACGGAGCGCCGTCCCCGGGGCACAGAGGCCGTCCGGCTTCCGGGAAGAGCTGGCGGACCGGCTCCAGGAATACCTCGGGCGCCGTGGCGTCACCGACCTGGAGCGCGCGGCAGCGGTCGGCGGGCACACCGTGGATCTGCTGTTCACCGTGGACGGGGTGACCACGGCGGTACTGGTGGACCCGGGGCCCGAGCAGGGCCAGGACGCGGCTCGCCATCTGCGGCTGCTGCACGCGCGCGGCGACCTGTTGGCCGGGCTGCCGTCCGATGGCTCGGGGACCAAGGCCGGCCCGGTGGAGCGGACCGTCCGGGTGCCGGCCTGGCGGATCGTGAGCGGAGACGCGGTGTTGGACCCGCTGTTCGGCTGAGTCGCCCGTGACCCGGCGGCGAGAGGCTCCCCTTCGCGCCGTACCCACGTCGTCCTCGCCCCGCCCCACCACAGCACCCCCGCACCCGAAGGCGCGGGGGCACATGTCGTGCGGGTCGGGGGTGGGGGGGCGGTGCCGGGTTACTGGGCGTTGATGGAGCGCAGCATGTTGAGGCGGGCCGCGCGGCGGGCCGGCCAGACTGCGGCCAGGACTCCGATCGCGAGGGAGAGGGCGAGGAACAGGCCGAGGCGGGACCAGGGGAGTACGGTCTCGTAGGTCGAGAGCGAGGATCCGGTGAGGCCGCCGCAGCTCCAGGCGAGGAAGATGCCGGTGCCGATGCCCAGAACGGCGCCGAAGAGGGAGATGACCACCGACTCCAGGCGCACCATCTGCTTGACGCCCTTGTTGTCGAGGCCGATCGCGCGGAGCAGGCCGATCTCGCGGGTGCGCTCGAAGACCGACATGGCCAGCGTGTTGATGACGCCGAGCACAGCGATGACGACGGCCATGCCGAGCAGCCCGTACATCATGTTGAGCATCATGTCGATCTCGCCCGACTCCGCCTTGGTCAGCTGCTCCTTGTTCTGCACCTTGAGGAGCGGGCTGTCGCCGAGGGTCTTCCGGATGTCCTGGTCGAGGCCGCTGACGTCCGTGCCGGGCGCCGCCTTGACCAGGACGCTGTCGAGCGTCCCGGCGACGGTGTAGGGCATGACGTCGTCCAGGGTGCCCAGGGCGTTGTCGACCGCGCGGGTGTCCTGGTAGACGCCGACGACGGTCAGCCTCTTCTTGTGTTCGCCCATGTCCATCGCGCCCTGGAAGGTGTCGCCCTTCGAGAGGCCGGATTCCTTGGCCAGCGTTTCCGAGAGCGCGATCTTGCCGGGGCCGATGTCCGCGAGGGAGCCGCTGTTGAAGTGGAGGTCGGAGACCTTGCTGAGCTGTTGCGGGTCGGCGCCCGTGAGCACGCCGGCCCCGCCCGGCAGGTCGAGGTCCGTGGAGGCGACGGCGGCCGTGTCCGCGACGCCCGGGATCTTGGCGACCTTCGCGCCGAGTGCGGGGTCGATGCCGTTGTAGTCGGCGTTGGACACCTTGTAGTCAGCGGTCAGGTCCCGCACCGCTTGTTCCTTGAGGGCGGCGTCCGCGGAGTTGCCGGCCACGCTCAGGGCCGTGATCAGGGTGAGCCCGATCATCAGGGCCGAGGCGGTGGCGGCTGTGCGGCGCGGGTTGCGCAGCGTGTTCTCCTTGGCGAGCTTGCCGCTGACGCCGAAGACCCGGGTGGTGACCGCGCCCGCGAGGGAGACCAGCGGCCGGGACAGCAGCGGTGCGAGCACGATCATGCCCGTCAGCGTGAGCATCGCGCCGATCAGCGCGGGCATGAGGTTGGCGTCCGCGTTGCTGTCCTGCGTGGAGATGTACAGCATCACGAGGACACCCGCACTGGCCAGCAGCGCGCCGATGCTGTTGCGGAGCACCATGCTGCGCTTCGGCGGCGCCTGGTCGACGGTGCTCAGCGCCTCGACCGGTGCGATCTTCGCTGCCTTGCGTGCGGGCAGCCAGGCGGCGAGCACGGTCACGCCGACGCCGACCACGAGGGACCAGACGAGGGTGCTGGGGGCGATCACCAGGGGTCCGCCGGGCAGGCCGGCGCCGCTCGCGTTGAGGAGCGGCCTCAGGCCGGTCGCGATACCGGTCCCGAGTGCGAACCCGACGGCGGAGGCGGCGAGTCCGAGAACCCCGGCCTCGATGAGGACCGCGCGGACGACCTGGCGGCGCGAGGCTCCCACGGCGCGCAGCAGCGCGGTCTCCCGGCTGCGCTGAGCGATCAGCATGGTGAAGGTGTTGGCGATGATGAAGACGCCGACGAACAGCGCGATCCCGGCGAAGACCAGCAGCATCTTGGTGAGCGCCTTGGTGCCCGCTGCGATCTGGTCCGCCTGCTCGTTCGCGAGCTGGGCGCCATTGGTGGTCTCGATGCTCTTGTCGGGCAGCACTTCACTGATCTTGCTGGTGAGCTGCTGGTTGTCGGTGCCGGGCGCCGAGCCGACGGCCAGCTCGTCGAACTGGCCGCTCTTCAGGAAGAGTTGCTGTGTGGTCCTGGTGTCGAAGAGCGCGAGGCTGCCGCCCGCTGTCACCCGGGGGTCGTCGGTGTCGACGGTGCCGACCAGCTTCTTGGTGAGCGCGGGCCCTTCGGTGGCGAAGCGGACGGTGTCACCGAGGTGGTAGCCGGCCTTCTCGGCGGTACGGCGCTCCAGCGCGATCTCGCCGCCGGAGGCGGGGGCGCGTCCCGAGACGAGGGGGAAGCGGCTGTCGCGCTTGCTGTCCCGCGTGTCGGGCGCGTAGTTGGTCGCCAGGTTCTGCCAGCTGTTGTCGACGTTCAGCGGCCGGCCGTCCTTGGCGGCCAGGGTGGCCTTGCCCTCGACGGTGGCGTGCACGGACGTGACGCCGGGCACGGCACGCACCTTGTCGACGAGGTCGCTGGTGAGCTTCGTGGAGCGGGCGTTGCCCTTCCCGTTCTCGTCCGGCTCGGACTCGGCCTGTACGGATACGGCGACGTCCTCCAGGTTCTTGGCCGAGGCGCCGCGAAGGGCCTGGGTGACGGTGTCACCGAACACGAGCGTGCCGGAGACGAAGGCGACGCCCAGCATGACCGCGAGCGCTGTCATGACCAATCGGGCTTTGTGCGCGAAGACGTTGCGCAGAGCTGTACGCAGCATGGTGGGTCCCACTCCTGGGATGCGTGAACGGAAGTCGGGGCGGAGGGCGAGGGAGCCGCCTCGGGGGGCCGGCTCGTAGCGAGAGCGGGCAGCCGGGTCGTCTCCTACGGAGAGCGAGCAGGGCCCCGTGGCGTCGGCCCGTACGGAGGGCGGTCAGTGGCTCGTCCCGTACGGAGAGCGGTCGGTCGGCCCGTAGTGAGGGAGCGGCCGGGGCGGCTCGTCCGCGGTGCGGGAGCCGGGGCGGCTCGTCCGCCGGGGCGCGAAGCCGGGCAGCTCGCACGGAGAGCGAGGAGCCGGGGCGGCTCGCGCGCGGGGGTGCGGGCAGCCGCGTCAGCTGGTGCGGGCCGCGGTGTCGAAGTGCCGCATCCGGTCCAGGACGCCCTCGGCGGTCGGTGAGAGCAGCTCGTCGATGAGACGGCCGTCGGCGAGGAAGACCACGCGGTCGGCATAGGCGGCGGCCACCGGGTCGTGGGTGACCATCACGACGGTCTGGCCCAACTCCCGTACCGATTCCCGCAGGAAGCCCAGGACCTCGGCGCCGGAGCGGGAGTCCAGGTTTCCTGTCGGCTCGTCGGCGAAGACGATCTCCGGGCGGGACGCGAGGGCGCGGGCCACGGCGACACGCTGCTGCTGGCCGCCGGAGAGCTGGGAGGGGCGGTGGTTCAGGCGGCCGGAGAGGCCGACGGTCGTCACGACCGTGTCCAGCCACTGCTGGTCCGGCTTACGGCCCGCGATGGCCATCGGCAGCGTGATGTTCTCCAGCGCCGTCAGCGTCGGCAGCAGGTTGAACGCCTGGAAGACGAATCCCACGCTGTCCCTGCGCAGCCGGGTCAGCTGCCGGTCGTTCAGGCTGGACAGCTCGGTCTCGCCGATCTGCGCAGAGCCGGCCGAGATCGAGTCGAGGCCCGCCATGCAGTGCATGAGGGTCGACTTGCCCGAGCCGGAAGGGCCCATGATCGCGGTGAAGCGGCCACGCCCGAACTCCAGCGAGACCGAGTCCAGGGCGACGACCTGTGTCTCGCCCTGGCCATAGACCTTGCTGAGTCCTGTGGCCCGCGCCGCCGGGGAACCAGCGGGGAGGTAGGCGGGCACGGGGGCGGCTGCCTGCATCGACATGTCGGCTCCAGAAGTACGGGGTAGAGGATGTGCGACTGGTTTCCATCCTCGCTGCGCCGTACTGCTGAACCGTCGGCCTCAGGGCGTGACTCGGGAGCCTGCCAAAGGTCGGGCTCAAGGGCCTGCGTAGTCCTCGGGGCGGACCGCCGTCTCTGCCGTACGGCAGAGGGGAGGCGCGGGGCCGCTCAGGACAGCAACCCCGTCCGGTACGCCAGTACCGCCGCCTGCACCCGGCTCTCCGTGTCCGTCTTCTCCAGGATGGCGCTGACATGGGTCTTCACCGTGCCTACGCCGATGCCCAGTTGGCGGCCGATCTCCATGTTGGCGAGGCCCCGGCCCAGCAGCGCGAGCACGTCGCGCTCCCGGCCGGTGAGCGCCGCGAGCCGCTGTTCGGGGCCGGGGGCGTTGCCGTTGCCGGAGCTGTTGCCGTTGGCCGAGCCGGACGACGGGTGCGAAGCGCCGGCTCCCCGCGTACCACCGCCGTCCGCCATGGGACCGCTGTCGAGCATGCGGTGGATGACGGTGCCGGTGACACCGGGCGAGAGGACGGCGTCGCCCGAGGCGGCGGCCCGTACCGCGCTGATCAGCTCCTGCGGGCCTTCGTCCTTGAGCAGAAAGCCGGTGGCGCCAGACCGCAGCGCGCGCGTCACGTTCTCCTCGTCGCCGAACGTGGTGAGCATGACGACCTGCGGCCGGGGCCGGAGCACGAGCAGCCGCTCGATCGTGGCGAGCCCGTCGAGCACGGGCATCCGGATGTCGATCAGTGCCACATCGGGAAGGGTCTCGGTGGCGACCCGTACCGCGTCCTCGCCGTTCTTCGCCTCGCCGACCACCTCGATGCCCTCGGCATGGCGCAGGATCAGCCGGACGCCATGCCGGATCATCTCCTCGTCATCCGCGAGCAGGACCCGGATCGGGTGGTGGTCGGAGGGGGAAAGCTCGGTCATGGGTACTCCCACGGTGATGTCTGCGACACCACCGGAACGGTGAAGTGATCGATCGTGGCCAACTTGTCGCCGCGGAAACAGTAACGGGTGACCCTGAGATGGCCCGGCCCCACATCGGGGTCCGGTTCGGCCGTCCCCGTGTGCTTCCGGGGTGGGCCCTTGGTCACCGGTGTGAACTTGTCGGACGCCATCGGATAGATGCAGTCCGTCACGGACTTCGGACGCGCCGGCTCGCGGCCTGTCGCAGCGGCCCGCACTCCCACGTCGTCACCCCAGGTGGAGTCCTGCACCTCCGCGCGGGACATCCCGATCCGCGGATCCTCGGGCGGCTGGTAGCCGGAGTCCGGCTTCGACTGGCCGACCAGGTAGAACCCGAACATCATCATCACGGCGACGCCCGTGAGGCCCAGAAGCCCGGTGAGGGCGCTCATCACGCGGCGCTGGAGACGGGCCGCCCGGTGGCCGGGAAGCACCTCGGACGGCGATGCGGGCGCCGGGGCCTCCGTGGTGGCGAGGATCGCCGCCGGATCCGGCTCGGCCGGAATGTGCGCCGCCACCGCGAAGCCGCCGGTGGGCGTCGGGCCCGACTCCAGGGTGCCGCCGAGCAGCGTCACCCGTTCCCGCAGCCCGACGAGGCCGCGCCCCGAACCCAGGCCGGTCGCCGCTTCAGGGGCGACGGGCGGGACCCCGTTGCGTACGGACACGTCCACGTGGTCGCCGGTGTGCGTGATCGCCACGGTGACATGTGCTCCGGTGGCGTACCGGTGCACGTTGGTCAGCGACTCGCGCACCACGCGGTGCACCGCGCGCCGCACCTGCGCGGCACGGTCGTTCAGGTCGGGCCCTTCCCAGGTGAGATCGACGGGGATGCCGACGCCGCGTGACTCCTCGGCCAGTGCCTCGACATCGGCTCTCGTACCCGTGGTGTCGGTCAGAGCGCCGGTCCCGGTGTCCCGCCCCAGGGGGCCGAGGACACCCAGCACTTCGCGCAGCTCCCGCATCGCTTCCCCGGAGGCCCGCCGTACCAGGGCCGCCTCGTCGCGCAGTTCCGGGGACTCCTTCTGCAGCGCCATCTCCAGGCCGCCCGTGTGCAGCGAGATCAGACTGAGCCGGTGGCCGACCAGGTCGTGCATCTCGGCGGCGATCCGGGACCGCTCATGTATACGGGACTCGCTGTCCGCGAGCCTGCGTGCCGCCTCGGCCGCCGCGGCACGTTCCCGCAGCGCCCGCAGGAGCTGGTCCTGCTGTCCGCCGGAGGTACCGACGAGTCCCGGCACTATCAGCGCGGTGGCGGCGAGCACAGTGCCGAACCCGGCCCCGAACGGATGGCTGCCGAACCCGACAGCCGGGGCGAAGATCGTGCAGGCCAGGATCACCAGGGCGATCGAGGCGACCAGCACGGCGGTACGCCGGGGAGCCACCAGCCGCTTGGCCGTGGTGTACGCGATCACGGCGGCCGGCAGCCCGGCACCCGGCAGCACGCCCAGGAGCACCGACATGCCCAGCAGACTCAGTACGGGGAAGCGGCGGCGCACCGCGAGCAGAGCCATCGCGACGGCGCCGAGGAAGAGCTGGACGATGCCGGGGGCCGAGCTGCCCAGGTCCTGGAGGAGCATCTGGGTCGGGTACGTCAGCGCCGCGCCGCCGGTCACTTCCGCGGCAGCACGCCACATTCCCCGGCCCCGCTCGCCAGGGGCCGTGAACGGACTTCGGGAGGTGAGAGCCATCGGCCAATTGTCGGGGATCGTGCTCCGTGCCCACTGGGACCTGGGGATGAGGTGTCCCTCTCCCGAAAGCCGGAGGGAGAGGGCCGGCCGGCGGGGTCCGGAGGGGCCCGGCCGCCGGCCCCGTCGTGGGGCCGGCGCCGTCCGGCGGGCGTCGTGGTGCGGATCAGCTCAGGGGGAGCGTCCGTGCCGTGCCGCGGCGGAACACGGTCCAGGTGCGGAACCCGATGGCGTGGAGCACCTGGACCACCTCCGGGTACTGGTCACAGATCCGGTCGGGCACGTGTGCGTCGGAGGCGAAGGTGACCGGGACGCCGAAGTGGAACGCCCTTTCCAGGATGTCGGACTCGGGGTACCAACCGCCGCACATCTTGGTACCGCCCGAGGTGTTGATCTCCATCACGGCGCCGGAGTCGCGGATCGCGCGGAGCATCTCGTCGGCCGCCGCAGGCGCCGGAACGGCGCCCAGCTGCGGGCAGTTGCCCTTCAGCGCGTCGATATGGCCCATGACCTGGAAGAGTCCGGATCGGGCACACGCCGCGATCGCCTGGAAGTACCGCCCCTTGACGGCGGCCAGCTCGCTCTCCGCGATGTTCTCCCAGCGTGTGGTGTCGAAGATGTCCCTGCCCTCGAACATGTGGACAGACCCGATGACGTAGTCCAGCGGATACCGGCTCAGCGCCTCGGTGTACGGATCCATGCGCCCGCTGAAGAAGTCGGCCTCGGTGGACACGAGGATCTCGATGCTGCGCGCGAACTCCTCCTTCAGCGCGAGGGCCTCGGCGACGTACGAGGGGAACTCCGACTTGGGCATCGCCACCGGGGGCAGCGCGTGGTCGGCGTCCTCGGCGAACATCGGGGTGTGGTCGGACAGTCCGAGCACCTTGACGCCCTTGTCGAGCGCCGCCGTGACGTACTCGCGCAGCGAGCCGGTGGCGTGCCCGCACCGGTTGTGGTGGGTGTGCAGGTCGATCATGGGTTCACACCGCCAAGTACCCGCCGTCGACCGGGAGATCGGTCCCGGTGATGAAACTGGCCCCGGAGGACAGCAGGAAGGCGATCGGCGCCGCGATCTCCTCCGGGTCGGCGAACCGCTTCAGCAGGAACTTGCCGCCGTGTTCCGGGTCGGACTCGGCCGTCGCCCGGTCCAGTCCGAGTGCCTCGTGGTGGAAGCGTTCGTTGTTGGCGTTCCACACGGTGCCCGGGCTCACCGAGTTGACCCGGATGCCCTGGGGCGCCAGGTCCTGCGCCATGCACCGGGTGAATCCGAGTACGGCCGCCTTGCCGGTGTTGTACGTGAGGTAGCCGCTCTGGGCGATGTGCGCCGAGATCGACGCCATGTTCACGATCGCGGCGTCGGCGCCGCGCTCAGGGAGCCCGGCGACGAACTCCCGTGTGACCAGGGAGAGACCGACGATGGTCGGATCGAGCGCGGCATGCCACTCCTCGGCGGTCGCCTCCAGCCCCTTGAAGACGAAGCCGGCGGCGAGGTTCACCAGCAGCGTCGGCCGCTCCCACTCGTCCGGGACGTCGGCGAACGCCGCCTTCACCGCCGCCTGGTCCGTCACGTCGCCCACGGCGAGCCGCACCTCGTGGCCCTTCGCCAGCCACGCGTCCACCGCTGCCCGGCCGTGCTCGGCGCTCTTGTCGTATATCAGCACCCGGCAGCCCTCGGCGCACAGCCGTTCGGCGACCGCCGCACCGATCCCCTGGGCCCCGCCTGTCACCATCGCGGTGCGTCCGGCGAGTCCGCGCGTCAGTCCCGTCATGCTGCCAACTCCTTTGCCGCGGCGGCCCATTGCCGCACGAGAGCGACGACCTCGGTACGGGTGAGGTGCTCGGTGGCGCCGTGCGGGGCCACCGTCTCCCCGGAGTCGTCGGTGAGATCGGGGTCGGCGGCGAGCGCCGCCACCGTCGCGAGGTCCGTGCCCTCCGCCGCCAGCGTCCGGCCCAGCGCCGTGGCTTCCAGGCCCTGCCCCTCGGCGGCGGAGAAGTACCGCCATGCCTGGAACATGCCCTCCAGATGTCCGGCGGACAGATGGACGGCGTTGCGTCCCTCGGAGAGGGGGATTCCGTTCTCCCTGGCGTAGGCGCTCAGCGTGCCGCGGAGCGACGCCGGGTCCGCCTGGTCCGGGTGCAGCGCCCCGAGGAGTTCGCCGCGCAGGGCGGCGAACTCGCGGGCGCCGTGGCACTCCAGGAGGCCGACCAGGGCGCCGGGGCGCCGGTACCCCTCGGCGAGGGCGGGCAGGAAGCCGTTCAGCACGGTCACAGGGCGCCCGTTCAGCTCGGTGACCGAGGCGTACGAGCCGGAGCCCAGCTTGTGGACGCCCGCGTCCCGGCAGCGCTCCTCCAGGTCTCCGGGTGACAGCCCGGCCTCGCGGGTCATCGCCTCGTAGGCGCCCAGGGCCACGGGGGTCGGGGAGCGCTCCAGCAGCGAGCCGAGTTCCCCGCGGGCGCCTGTCGTCAGCGCAGCCGCCCCGTCGGCGGCCACCCGGTGCAGGCGCGGATAGTGCAGCAGCAGGTAACCGCGCCCGGTGAAGTCCCCGGCGGGCAGCGCGGCGCAGCGCAGCACCGCCACGTCGTCCTCGCGGCCCAGCACCCTGACCGCCTCGGCGAGCGCGGCGGCAGCGTGCGGGGCCGCCATCACCTCGGGTTTGAGTACGACCGTGAAGTGGCTGCCACGTGCGGGTGCCGGGGTGCGCGGCGGTCCGCTGTCGGCCCTCGCGCCCCTTGTCAGCGCCGTGGCGGCGACCGCGCGTGCCTCCGCGGGGGTCACCACAGGGTGATACCCGTCTCGATCAGTTCGACCGTCAGGTCACCGGAGCCGGCGACCGCCTTCTCGACCAGTTTCCGCAGCGCTGCCCCGTCCGCTTCGGGAGAGGTCACGACGACTTCGTCCGGGTGCTCCAGCGGCGCTTCCTTGGAGGTGAAGATGTGCACCTGTGCGGGCCCGCCGAACTGCTCGTGCACCTCCCGCGCGAGCCGCATGGCCAGGACGTTGTAGATCTTGCCGGTGTGGTCCAGCGGGTTCTTGCCCGCGGGTGCCTCGATGCTCATCGGCCGCATGGGAGTGATGAGCCCGTTGACGCGGTTGCCGCGTCCGACGACGCCCACGTCACCGGTGTCCGCGACGGAACCGAGCGCGGTGAGGTAGGGGCGGCCGTTCCTGTCGGTCGCGTTCATGAGCATGTGGTAGTCCCGGATGCCCAACGAGGCGACGTACTCCTCCAGTTCCTTCTGGATCACCGCCTTGCGCTCCAGGTACTGGTCCATCGACGCGATGTGGGCGGCGAGGAAGGGCATGTTGACCACGAGGCTGAACGCCTCGTGCCGCCTGCTGCCGAAGACCTTGACGTCCCAGCCGGAGTCCGCGTGGCGCCGCTTGAAACCGGAGCCGTTGATGAGGTTCTCCAGCCCCAGCACGGCGGTCTCCAGCCGCGACAGCGGGGCGTAGCCGTGCAGCAGATTGGTGTCGTTGGAGACCAGCCCGCCGGACCGCAGCGGCACCAGGTCCTGCGGCGAGGCCGGCTGATAGCGCGAGACGCCGCGCCCCGAACCCTGGTGGTCGACCACGCCCAGCTCCACGACCAGATGACGGGCGGCGTCGAAGCCGGTGGTGACCTCCCCGAGAACGTCGGCAGCGGCGCGGAACATGAGCTCCCGCACCGGTATCCCGACGCCGCCGACACGGAAGGCGGCTTTGCCGAAGACCATGACGCGGTAGGGCGAGGTGAGCGTGCCGCGCCCGTAGTCGGTGTCAGCGCCGCCGCCGTACAGCGTCACCTTGTCGAACCAGTGGTGCGCGACGCCGCCGAACTCCTTCAGGCAGTGCTGCGAGTAGTAGCGGGACATGCGTTCCGCCATGGCGTCGCACATGGTGTCCGGGTGCCCCACGCCCTTGCGCTCGACCAGCTCGTAGGGGAGGTCCTCCACCGTGCGGGAGTCCCGTTCGATCGACAGCATGACCGTCTCTCCTTTCGTCCCCCGGCAGGCGTCGGGAGACGGAGTACGAGTACGCGACCGCCGCCGGTTGGGGCGGTGCGGGTGGACCGTGCCCGGGGTGTCAGGCACGCCATGGGCGTGGGATCCGGCGCGCTGCCGCCTTGTGGGCCTCGGCCCAGCGCAGGATCGACCGGTGCAGGACGTCCCTGGTGTCCTCGACCTGGACGGTGACATCGAACGGTTCGGTCACCGACAGATAACCCTGGTACGAGCGGAAGGCGGTGACCTTCAGCAGCTGAGCCCTGTCCAGGTACTCCTCGGCGAAGGGCAGATAGAAGCGGTTCCACTGCTGGGGCGTCACATAGGGCAGGCGCTCCACCTGGGGCACGCCGTTCTCGGCACGCCAGGAGTTGAGGGCTTCCAGAACGGTGTCGAATGCCTCGTCCACCCGCTGAGCACCGTCGCCGCGGCCCAGGGCCGACAGCCTGACGCCGTCCGGGGGCCCCGAGGCCAGCAGCCGGACCACATGTCCGGCCACGTCATCGGTGCTGACCATGTCGAGCAGCCCTTTCTCCTCCGCGACGAGGGCGGGGACGGCGCCGCTGCACATCGAGGCCGGCAGCCAGAAGAAGCCGCTGTAGCGGTCCAGCGCACCGTCGGACCTGGCGCCCATGACGATGGGGAAGCGCACGATGTCGGCGCTGTCCCGCTCGGCGTGCACCAGGCGTTCGGCCGCCGCCTTGGACCACTCGTAGGAGTTGCGGTAGGCGCCGGGCGAGGGCGAGGTGATGTCGCCCTGAAGTCCTGTCGCGAAGGACGAGGACAGGTGGACGAGGTGGGTTCCGGGGCCGATGAGGGACAGCACCGCGCGCAGCGGGGCGACGTTGGCCTCCTCCGCCTCCTCGTCGGGCAGGTTCCAGCGGGTGTCGGCGGCGCAGTGGACGACCGCGTCCCAGGGCCCGCGCAGCTCGGGCGGCGGTTCTTCACTGCCTGCCCGCCAGGCGGTGTGCCGGGGGCCGGTTCCGCCCCGGCTCACCCCGTGCACCTCGTGACCCCCGGCCTCCAGCGCCCGTACGACGGCGCTGCCGACAGCCCCGGTCGCGCCGGTCACCAGGACACGCGTGCGCACGGTCACGAAACCGCCGTGATGCGCTGCTCGATGGCGCGCAGCATGTGCTCGGAGTTCTCCCGCAGCGCCCTGGTGGCGACCGGGTTGAGCATGTCGGCCAGCAGCGGGATGCCGATCTCGAAGTCGACGTAGAAGGTGACGACCGAGGTGCCGTCCCCGCAGTCGTCGACCTTCCAGTAGCCCGTGAACTCGTCGAGGTCGCCGGACACTTGGGAGAAGGACATGACGCGCTCGTCCTCGTCGAGGACGTCGTCCTCGACCCACTCCAGTACGGAGCCCTTGAGGAGCACCGACCACTCGCTGGTGCGGTTCCCGGCGTCGGTCTCCCCGATCACGGTCACCGACTCGACGTTCTCCATGTACGTGGCGTAGTCCTCAAGGCGGGTGACGGCCGCCCAGGTCTCGGCCACCGGGGCCTTGATCGGCAGATTGACCTCGACATGGGGCATGACTGTGTGTCTCCTTATGACGTGCGGGGTGAGGCGGGGGCCGGTGAGCGTGGCGGCTCAGTCGGCCGGATCGAAGCTGATCTCGCGCCCCGTGCAGAAGGCGCCGACCGCCTCGTCGCAGACCAGCAGCGACGGCGGGTGGTGGTGGGCGGCCAGCGAGTCGACCAGAAGGCCGGCGGCTTCCTGGCCCCTGCCGTAGAGGCGGCTGCCGACGACCGGTGTGACGGCGCCCAGCACCCGGTCGCGGGTGTCGCTGAGCGAGGCGCGGAGCCCCACAGCGGCGGCCAGGGCCGCCTGTCCGGCGACGGTGCCCGAGCCGAAGTCCGTACCGAGCTGGCGGCAGGCGCCGCCGAGGGTCAGCAACTCGCGGGTGGCACGGCCGAGCAGGGCTGTGCGGGGGCCGAAGCGGCCGGAGGCGACCACCCCCTTGCAGGCCACGTCCAGCAGACCGCTGAGAACGCCGTGGTAGGTGGCAGTGAGCAGCACGGTGAACCACACCATGCCGGCGATGACGTTGTCGTCGATGACATCGGCCGGCCCGCGGTGGATGACGAGCCGGTCGTCCACCTCCACGTCCCGCAGGACCAGCCGTGCGGTGTCGGACTCCCGCATGCCGAGCGAGGGCCATTCGCCCTCGGCGTCCAGCCCCGGGGAAGAGCTGGGGCACAGGGCCAGGATCGTCTCCTGCGTGCCGGTGACACGGGCCGTCAGGCACACCAGAGTGGCCGTAGTGGCCAGCGAACAGGGGTACTTCACGCCCGAGACGCGGTAGCCCTTGCCCGTCCGGACGGCCTCCGAGCGGCTGCTCATGAAGTTGGGGCTGCCGCCGGGTTCGGCGAAGGCCGAGGCGACGAGGGCGCCGGACTGTGCCATGCCCTCCAGCAGCATCCAGCTGGTGTCCCGCTGGCGCTTCCAGTAGTCGGCTATCAGACCCACGGTGAAGGCGTGCATGTTCAGGGCGATCGCCGCCGAGGGGTCGACCATGCCGAGGGCGCGCTGCGCCGAGGCCACCTCGACCAGGCTCGCTCCGGCGCCGCCGCATTCCTCGGGGATCGGCAGCGCCGCGTACCCGTTCGCCGCGAGGTCGCGGATACGGTCGGCGCCCGTGGCGCCCTCGCGGGGCGGGGAGGGTGTCCAGACGGTGCTCCAGCCCGCGTCCAGCAGGACGCGGTGAGGCGCTTCACCGTCCTCCGGGCGTTCAGCTCCGCCTTGAGTGGCCGTGGCCATTGCTCTCCCTTCTGGGTGTCCGGTCCGGCCCGGTGCGCGGCTCCGGTGCAGCTGTCGCTGTCGTACCGACGGGGCGGGCCGGACGGATGAGGCGAGCCGCCGCGCCGGCCGGTACGGTGCGTCCCGCGCTCGGCGGCGGCGGAAAGAACGTACGCAGAGCGCGGGCCGTGACGCAGCGGGTGTTCCTTTGTGCGGAACACCGGATCGCGTCAGCCCCCGGCGGTCGCGTCCCGTACGGGCCCCTCACATGTCCAGCAGGGTGAACAGGCCCGCCACGGCGGGCGCCGCGGGGTCCACGCGCACGGTGTCCCAGCCGAGCGCCGCGGCGGGTGCGAGGTCGAGTTCCACGGAGTCACCGACCATGACGCGCCGTTCGAAGTCGCCCTCCCCGATCAGGCGGAAAGCGCGCGGATCGGGCTTCTTGGGCCCGCCGTCAGCGGTGAACAGCGCCCGGTCGTACGTCTCGGGCACCTTCGACTGCCGCAGCAGTGCCCGCATGAGGCCGCCCGGCAGATAGCAGTTGGACAGCACCCCGACCGTGTGCCCCGCGTCGGACACCCGGCGCATGGCGTCGGCGACCGGCTCGCACAGGGCGTACTGGCCGGGGTCGGCGCAGCCGAGCGCGTGCCACAGGGCCCGCTCCATGGCGGGTACTCGCCGTGGTGCGCCCTGCTCGCGCAGCGCCGCGTCCAGCAGGTCCATGGTCGCTGGCTGGAGCGCGTACGGGTCCGACATGGCGGTGAACACGGCGCCGTACACCGTCCGTACGACAGCGCCCGCGGTCCGCCGGTCCAGCTCCAGAACGTCGGCGAGGCCGGCGGTGAACTGTTCGGGGTCCGGCAGCGGCCGGGACGTGACGAGTGTGCCGAAGCAGTCGAAGACCACGAGCGCGGGCATGGCGTGCCTCTCTGATGTCGCACGTGCCTGACGTGCGGGGGGTGAGCCGGGGACGGGACCGGTGCGCGCCGCCGGTGGACGCGCCCGCCGGGTGGACGCGCCCGCCGGGACCGGCGCGGGCTGCCCCGGCGGGAGGGCCGGTCAGGACCAGGAGAGCTTGCGCTGGTCGGCCCGGAAGAAGGCCAGGGTCACGGCGCCGAGACCGGCGGCGAAGGCGCACAGCACGCCGGCCGGGAGCAGCACGGCCGATACGCCGCCGCCGTCGAGGATGACGGCGGAGAACCCGCGCATGGCCCAGTAGCTGGGGACCCCTGGCGCGAGCGGGCCGGCCCAGTCCGGCAGGGCCGACTGCGGGGTCAGCGCGCCGCCGAGCCCGGCGAAGACCAGCGCGAGGATGTTGGCGATGACACTGAGTTGGGAGATCGTGCGGCACAGCGCCACCAGTGCCATACCGACCATGACCACGCACAGGGCCAGTGGCACACCCACCACGGCCAGTGCGGCGTAGGAGCCGGACACCCGGAGGCCGAACAGCAGCGCGCCCGCGCCGAAGATGACGGCGAGTTGCACGACGGCGGTGAGGAGGGGAACCACCAGCCGGGCGGCCAGGAGTTCGACCGACCGCGCCGGGGAGGCCCTGAGCCGGTCCCAGGTGTTCCAGCCGTGCTCCCGGAACATGGCGAAGCCGACGATGTTCACCAGGAAGAACAGGAACATCACCGCCATGCCGGGCACGGCCTGCTCGGCGCCGTTGGCGTCGGGGACGTCGTCGGCCCGGAGCGCGGCACGGAACAGCGGCAGCATGAAGCCCATGATGAGCAGCGGCATGACCGTACGGACGACAAGTGGCGCGGGATCCCGCGCCAGGAGCCGGAAGTCCTGCCGGACGAGTGCGGTGATCCGTCCCGGCGCCCCGTCACCCATGGTGTCCCGCCTCGATCCTGTCCTCGGCCGGCGGCTCCGTGCCGTCGCCTGCCGGTGTTGTGCCGCTGCCGCTGCCGCTGCCGCTGCCGCTGCCGCTGCCGCTGCCGTCGCTGCAGCCGGCGGCCGTGGCCTCCCGGACGGCGTCTCCTGGGTGTGCCCCTGTGGGCCGGCGCCGTCCGGTCAGGTGCAGGAAGACGCTGTCCAGGCTGGGCTGTACGACCCGCATGGTGACCAGCTGCCCCGCCGACTCGCCCAGCGCGGCGAGCACTTCGGCCATGGCCAGGTGAGGCCGCTCGACGCGGACGTGGAGCACCTCGTCCTCGCGGGTCACCGGCCAGGGAAGGCTCAGCGCGGGAGGGCTGCCGGAGAAGACCAGTTCCACACCGCTGTCCCCGTGGCGCCTGACCAGTTCCCCGACCGAGCCGCGCGCGATCATGCGGCCGTCGTCGAGGACCGCCACTTCGGCGCCGAGCGCCTCGATCTCGGGGAGGTAGTGGGTGGAGTAGCACACGGCCGTGCCGCCCGCCGCCAGTTCCCTGACGTACGCGATGAGACGGGCCCGCGTCTGCACGTCGACGCCGGCGGTGGGCTCGTCGAGCAGCACCAGGCGGGGCCGGTGCAGCAGGGCCATCGCGGTGTGCACGCGACGCTGTTCGCCCCCCGACAGGCGGGAGACGCGGCGGTCGAGCAGGGCGGTCAGCGCGAGCGGTTCGGCGGCCTCCTCGATACGCGCGCGTGCCGAACGGCCGCGCAGGCCGGCCAGTTCCGCGAAGAAGCGCAGGTTCTGGCGCACGGTCAGCGGCGGGTAGACGCCCAACTCCTGCGGGGCCAGGCCGAGTTCGCGGCGGGCCCGGCGCGGGGCGCGGACCGTGGAGTGGCCGTGCACGTCGATCTCGCCGGCGTCCGGCCGGATGAGCCCCGCGACCAGGGACATCAAGGTCGTCTTCCCGGCACCGTTGTGCCCGAGCAAGCCCACGATCTCGCCCTCGGCGATCTCAAGGTCGACGTGATCGAGTGCCGCCGTCGCGCCGTACCGCTTGCTGACGCCGCGCACGGCGAGCGCAGGTACGGGGCCGCCGGTGCCTCCCGGCCGTGGATCAGTCGGCACGGCGGGTCCACGCGTCGGGCAGCAGCGGGGGCAGACCCACACGGTCCATCAGCGGCTGCCAGGTGCGGGCCAGCTTGAGGCCCCGCATCATGCCGCTTCCCGACCGGACGTCGGGCAGCGGTTCGGCGTAGCCGAGCAGGGCCTCACTGGCACGCAGATGGCCGCGCAGCCGCTCCAGCCACTCCTCGCCCCGTTCCCCCGCTGCGTCCAGGCCCTCAGAGGCGAGCGCCATTCCGTCCCGCGCCTCCTCGCCGGAGATTCCGGCGAAGGGGTCGAAGGCGGCTTCGTCGTGACCGTAGGTCAGCTCGCCCGCGGTGCGCAGCCCGCGTACGGACAGGGAGAGCTGTACGAGGTCGTACGCCATCAGGACGGCGACCTCGCTCTGTCCGGCGGCGACGGCTCCCTCGACATCCTCCAGGCGGGCCCGGCAGCCGAGCAGGAGCCGCGCTGCGCCGTGGGCGCGGAAGGTGAGGAGCCGCCGCAGATCGGCCGCGGTCTCCCCGGAAGCCGCGGCATCGCCGGACGCCGCGGCATCCCCGGAACCGGAGGCCGCCTGGGCGCTCGTGAGGGTGCTGGAACTCGTCACGCGGGGACCTCCGGGTCGGGGTGGGCGACACCGAGCCACACCATGTTGTGGGTGAACAGCGACAGCAGGTCCTCGGGGGGAACGGTGCCGGCCGGGCCCGACCAGATGACCGCTTCGCTGTCGTCGGGCGGCAGGCCGCGCCGCCGGACCTCCAGGGCGCGCAGCTGCCAGCGGTCCACGACCGTCCGGTCGTCCAGCTCCATCGCGCCGGCGCCGGTGGCCCAGCGCAGAACGGCGTGCAGTGGTGCGGCCCCGCCGACGAGCTGCTCGACGATGTCGAGGCAGCGCGGTACCCGCTCGCGGGGGTCGGCGGGCGTGAGCGTCTCGCGGAGCAGGGCCAGTCCCTCGGCGTCCCCGAGCACCTTGAGCTTCTCGCCGACCCACTTGGCCGCGAAGTACAGCTCCCCTCCGGCGGCGGCGCGGGCGTTGAGCGCGGCGCCGACAGCTTCCCTGGCCCGGATGCCGGCGGCCAGGGGCTTGGCGCCGAGCAGCCAGCCGGCGGCCAGCGCGAGACGGTGTGCCTCCACCGTCCACCACTGCCGCACAGCCTCCCGCAGCCACGGACCGCGCAGCCCCGCGTGCCAGTCGCCCCACGGCGAGGTGACGACGAGGGGCAGTCCGAGTGCGAGCCGGCTCGCGGTGTTGAGGGCTCGGCGCCGGTGGTTCCAGGCGTCCTCGGTGACGGTGGCGAACCGTGGCCACGGCACGGTGGGCAGCTCGGCTGTGCTGGCCTTGACGGTGCTCGCCCTGCGGATGCTGACGTCGATCAGCGTGCCGTGCTCGTGCGACTGGATGGGAAAGCGGATCAGGTTCTCGTTCTCCACGAGGACCAGCAGGTCGAGATCGCTGCGGATGTTGCCGAAACCGGCGAGCACCGATCCGGCGGCAACCGCGAGGGCTGGCGTTCCCATGCCCTGGTCGGCTTCCTTGAGCACCGCGTCCTTGCTCATACCCCGCATGTCCAGGAAAGCGCCGAGGCGTTCGTCCAGGACATCGGGTTCAGGGAACGCGACGGCGCCGACGGGTGTGGTCTCCATAGGGTCGGTGCACCTTTCGGATACGGACGGCGACGGTACGGCGGGAGCTGCCCCGGGCCCGTCTCCCAGGTGTCCGGCGGTCACCGGGCCCGGTGACCCCGCTGCCCGGCGCAGCCTCCCAAGCCCGGCCGACCCGGTTCAACGAACGTTCCGGCAGCCGGAACACCACTTCTCAGCGGTGTGCGCGGGGGGTTACAACCGTTGCTCCAACGGTTTCGGCTCCCACCGCCTGGCGGCCGTGCCACGGCACCGGATCCGCCGGACCAGGAGAGGACGGTCCAGATGACCGCGAACGCCAGGAACGGGACGCCCCGGGGCGTCCTCGACGCGACGCGCAGACACCTCTCCCCACAACTGGCCCTCGTCTACGGGATGAACGGCTCAGGTGCCGTCGAGATGAGCGGCGAGGGCGCGCGCATACGGCTCTCCGACGGCCGCCGTGCGCTGGACTTCGGGAGCTACGCGGTGACCCTGCTCGGGCAGCGCCACCCCGCCGTCGTCGAAGCGGTGCGCCGCGAGCTGGACGCGATGCCGGTGTCCAGCCGCGTACTGGGCAACAGGGCGACGGCCGCACTCGCCGAGGCGCTCGCCGGCTGGGCCGATCCGGGACGGCTGACGAAGGTGTGGCTGGGGCTGAACGGCTGTGACGCCGTGGAGGCCGCGCTCAAGCTGGCACGCCGGGCCACGGGCCGGCACCGTGTCATCGCCGTCGAAGGCGCGTACCACGGCAAGTCCCTCGGCGCGCTCGCGGTGACCTGGAACGCCCGCTACCGCGCCGGGTTGGAGCCACTGCTGGCCGGGGTGACCCACATCCCTCCGGACATCTCCTCGATACCCGGCGCCTTCGCCGACGGCGAGGTGGCCGCCGTGCTCGTCGAACCCGTTCAGGGCGAGGGCGGCGTACGGCCGCTGGACCCCGCGTTCCTGCGTGCGCTCTCGGACACGGCCCATGCGCACGGGGCCTTCGTGATCGCCGACGAGATACAGACCGGACTGCGCCGGTGCGGCCCCCGGCTGGTCAGTACGGAGGCCGGGACGGCGCCCGACGCCGTACTGCTCGGCAAGGCGCTGGGCGGTGGTGTGCAGCCGGTGTCAGCCGTCGTGGCGACACCTGAGCTGTACGCGCCGCTGTCAGCCGACCCGTTCGCGCACACCACCACGTTCTCCGGGCATCCGCTGGGCGCCGCAGCCGGTGTCGCGGCCCTCGCGGCGGTGGAGGAACTCGCCCCGCGCGGTGAGCGGTTGGCCGAGGTCTTCGGTTCGGGGCTGGCACGTCTGGCCGAGCACCACGCCGGGCTCGTCACTCAGGTGCGCGGGCGGGGGCTGCTGTGGGGCATGGAGTTCGCCACTCCCGCCGTCGTGGGGGACGTGCTGATGGAACTCGGCAGGCGGGGCCTTGTGGTCTCGCCCTGTCTGGGCCGGCCGGAGGTGCTGCGGCTGCTGCCGCCGCTGGTCGCCACGGACGAGGACGCCGAGGAGGCCCTGGCCGTCCTGGACGCCGTCTGCGCCGCGGTTCCCGACGAGTTCAGGACGCCGGCGGCCGAGGCCGCCCCCACACCGAGGAGCCCGACCGTGCCGCACACCGCACAGCCAGCCGCATCCGCCGGCCCGTCCGGCGCGGCCACCGGAGGTGCGCGGTGACCGCGGGCCCGGGCGCCAGGCCCGGCACCGACGCACTGGCCGACCAGCCCGGTGCCCAGTACCGCTATCACCGCGATCTGTTCCCCGCGCTGCACGACTGGGAGAACACCGAGCGGTCCATCGTCGCGTTCACCGGAGAGACCGGGCCCGAGGGCCTCCTCGGCCTGGACCAGATGGGCCATTTCGGGCCCCAGGGCTGCGACTTGGCCGCCGAAGCCGTCGTCACCGCGCGCGGTGGCCCCGGCGGCACGGTGGACCTGTGCGAGCTGGGCAGCGGTTTCGGCGGCGCGCTGCGGTACACGGTCGACCGGCTCACCACCCGCGGGATCGCGGTGGGACGCTCCTACGGCGTCGACCTCGTCCCCGAGCACTGCGAGGTCAGCGCCCGTATCAGCCGAGCGCAGGGACGCGAGGGGATGACGGAGCTGTGCGCCTCGGCCACCGCCGTTCCCCTGCCCGCTGCCTCGCTCGACGCCGTACTGATCACGGGCTCGATGCCGCACTTTCCCGAACCGGGCGAGGTCCTGCGTGAGGCCGGGCGGCTGCTGCGCCCCGGTGGGCTGCTCGTCCTCACCGAGGAAGTGAGTCTGAAGCCCGGCGGCGGAAACCCCTCGGAGGCGTTCCGTGCGGTTCATCCGCGCGGGGTCTTCTTCCTCACGTCGCTCGCCGGGCGCCTGGAGCAGCTGGACCGGGCGGGCTTCGTCGGCGTGGAGCGGCGGGACGTGAAGGAGTGGGCCGTCTCGCTGCTCACCGACCGGCTGAAGGTGGTGCGGATCTTCCGGGGGAGTGTCGCGGGGATCTACGGGGACGCGTCGGCCGACCGTATCCGGGACACCCTCGCGGCGGCCCGTGCGGAGTACCTGGCCGGCGGGCTGCTGCCCACCCTCTTCACCGCACGGAAGGGCTGAAGCGGCGCCCGCTGACAAGGACCGCTGCCCCTCGCCCCTCCGGAGCGGTGAGCCACGGAGCGGCGAGGCCGCGGGGACCGCGGGGACTGCGGCGGCGTGGCATCAGGAGGCGGACACGAGTTCGGGGTTGCGCTGCAGGGCACGGGAGACCGCGGCGCACGCGGCACGCAGATGCCACGCGACCCTGCCCACCTGCAACTGGGCCTTCGGACCCGCGACGGCCAGCGCCCCGGCAGCCGAACCCGAGGCCGTCAGCACGGGCGCGGCGACGCCGACGGCGACGGCCGCGCTCCGGATGGCCACGAACCCCTGCCGCTGCACCCGGGCCGCCTCGCCGTCCGTCATCCGCGCGCTCAGGTACGGGAGGACGTCGTCGTCGGCGCCGTACGCGTGGAAGACCCTGGTCGCCGCCTGGCGCGAGGCCCAGGTCTCCGCGACGCCGAGTTCGGAGCCGGCACCGTATGCCCGCCGCACGGCGTCCACCAGCGCCGCGTCGGGACCCAAGGTGTCGGAGATGAAGACGAAGGAACTTCCGCGGGTGAGGCGGTGCAGCTGCTCGGCGTAGGGGAACGCCAGGTCGCGCAGCATGAGTTGTCTGGGGACCCGGGCGCCCAGCATGAACAGACCCACCCCGAGCCTGAGCCCCTTCTCACCCCGCTCCAGCATGCCCTCCTGGACGAGTTCGGCGATGATCCGGTGAGCCGTCCCCTTGGGCATGTCGGCTCTGCGCGCGATTTCGGAGAGAGGGAGTTGCGATTCGCCCGGCCGGAAGCAACGGAGAATACTCAGACCGCGCGCGAGCATGGAGCGAGCGTTCATGTCAGCGGACAACAGGGACTTCCTCCGAATCTGGAATGGAGCACGGATCACGCGCGACGTGGAGTGTCTCTAGCCGGCCCCCTGGGCGGCAGGGGCGCCGGATGCATGCCGGGCGAGCAGTTCGCCGGCGTTGTCCACCACCTTGCTGATGGCCTCGGCCCAGCCCTTCATGAGTCCTGGCCGGTCGTCGGAGTAGACGGGCAGCCGCAGCGCCCGTGCCAGATAGCCGTCGACACCCGGGAACTCGGTGCCGTCGTAGACCCGGTAGGCGTTGTCCCCGGGGTGGTAGGTACCGGTGTGCCAGGTGGCGCTCTGGAAGGCGGCTTCCCGGTGCAACGGGGGCGAGGTCGGCCGGGACATCGGGACGCCCTCGGCCCGGACCGCCTCGGTGAAGACATCGATGGGCAGGCCGCCCAGTTCCCCGGGGACGTAGCGGGGCTGGTAGCTGACGTAGTGCGCGACGCGGTCGACGTGGTCGCGGCGCACGGGCGGGGTGATGCCCGGTATCGCCTCCAACAGGGCGCCGAGCAGCGAGTAGTTGCTCTCGCGCGCGGTCAGAACCGCGTCGAGCCGGGACAGGGCGCCGCGGGCGAGCGCGGCCCCGACGGGGTGGATGCGGTAGTTCAGCCCGAACCCGGTCCGGCCGTAGGCCCCGTACTCCTCGCTGGTGACGTCCTGCTCACCGCGGTCGATGCAGTGACCGAGCATGACAGCGCGCTCGTAGATCCTCCGGTCGTCCGTGACCAGAACGCCGCCCTCGCCCGCGGCGACCTGCTTCTTGGCCTGGAGGCTGAAGGCGGCGACATCACCGTGCCGGCCGACGGGCCGGCCGGAGCACGCCGCGCCGTGCGACTGTGAGCAGTCCTCCACCACCGCCAGGCCGTGCGCACGGGCGAAGGCGGTGATGCGTGCCATGTCAGCGGGAAAGCCCATGAGGTGGGTGACCACGACGGCTCTGGTGCGGGGGGTGAGGTGGGCGGCCAGGCCGCCGGCGTCCAGCATGCCGGTCTCGGGGTCCACGTCGGCGAGTACCGGAACGGCGTTGCAGGTGAACACCGGCATGGCCGTGGCCAGGAAGGTGTAGGCGGGTGCGATCACCTCGTCGCCGGGGCGCAGGTCGAGGCCGAAGAAGGCGGAGTGCAGGGCCGAGGTGCCCGAGTTGACGGCGAGGGCGTGGGCCGAACCCAGAAGGGACCGGTATCCGTTCTCCAGGGCCTGGACCTCGCCCTCGCTGCCGTTGTACGTGATCTCGCCCCGCCTGAGCAGCGCGGTCACCGCTTCGATGTCGTCCTCGGTGACGTTCGGCCACTTCGGCCGCTCCACCGGCTTCAGCAGGGGCTCTCCGCCATGCAGTGCGAGTCGCGTCATTCCCGTTCCTTCCTGAGCAGGTCCTGAATGTCCTGTGAGGTACGCAAGCGCAGGCACGGCACGGCGCGGGCCTCCATACGGGCGCAGAGTGCGGCGTTGGTCCTGCGGACCCGGGGGAACTCCCGGTGTGCCCAGAGCAGCAGCCCCACGGCGTTGCCGGGCCGCTCCCGGTTGCCGTTCCACAGCTCCTCCCGGGTGCGCAGCCGGCTGAGGGTGCGCCGGGCCAGCCGGGCGGTGGTCGTCGGACGTGGCAGGTCGACCCAGAGGACGCTGTCAGCCAGCTTCTCCAGCACCGGGTGCGCCGCCCCGTACTGGCCGTCCGCGATCCAATCCCCCTCCCGTTCCAGGGCGTTGACGTCGGCGAGGAACGCGCTCTCGGGGCGCCGCTCCCAGCCGGGGGCCCAGAACATCGCGTCCAGTTCGTGGTGCGGCACGCCGCGGGCTTCGGCCAGTGCCCTGGCGAGAGTGCTCTTGCCTGCCCCGGAGGGCCCGATCACCCATACCCTGCCGCCGGTCAGCCGCACGGCCGCGAGCCTGTCAGCCGCCAGGCGCCCGGCAGGGCACGCGGGCCGGGGGACAGCAGCGCGCGGGGGGCCCGCCGGAGGTTCGGGTGCGCGGCGAGGAGGGCCGGGATCGCCGGACGTACGGTCATGGTCGATGCCTTTCGCAGGGGGCGTGTCCGCTCAGCAGCCGGGTCAGCGCGAGGGCGCCTTCGCCCAGCGCGGAGAAGTCCTGGCGGAGTTCGAAGCCGGGGACGTCGGAGGCGGCCAGGGCGAGCAACTCCCGGCGCACGCACGGGAGTACGGAGGAGAAGTGCGGGAGCAGGAAGTCGGCGTGTTTGACGGCGGCGGGCAGTTGGTTGGCCTCCAGCCGGGCGAGAACGTCCCCCGGGTCCAGGGGGATCAGTCCGCCGGCTCCGGCGCTGAAGCGGGGGAAGACGAGGGCGCTCACCGGGGACTGGGCGAGCACGGGAGGGCTGCCGGTCAGCTCCCGCAGCTCCGCCGGGCGCAGCAGGCGGTCGGCGTCCCCGGGCAGGCCGACGGCTGCGAACGTGTCACCCCGTACGGACACCCGCCGGGGCCACCCCCGTCCCTTCCAGCCCTCTCCGGCCGTGCGCAGGGTGACGTCGTCGTTGCCGACGAACCGGTGTCCCGCCCGGAGCGCGGCCAGCACGGTGGACGTCTTGCCCGACCGCTTCGGGCCGAGAACGAGGGCACCACGCGCTTCCCGTGCCACCAGGCCGGCGTGCAGGAAGACCTCCGGGTCCTCGGTGTGCAGCAGCCGCAGCAGGATGCGTACGAAGCGGACCAGGTTGTGCAGGAGGAAGTCGTGCGGCATGGCCGGGTCGAACAGCAGCTCCCGCGCCGTCCCGTCGCACCAGAGCCGGGTGGGGGGCTCGGTGCTGTTGGTGATGACCGTCTCCTCTCCCCGCGGGAGTCCCCGCCGGGCGACGCCGACGCGCCAGCGCGCCGGGGGAGCCTGGAAGGCGGGGACGACCTGGACGAACGGTGCGAGCGAGGCCCTGACATGCCCGGCGACGGCGGGGCTCGCGTCGAGTTCCACGGCGTGTTCGGGGGTGCGGCACACGTACCGGGTCACCGGGCCGGTCACCGGCCGGTTCTGTCCGGAACGGCGGCCACGACCTCCGACAGGACGCCGCGGACCGTGGTGGCGCCCTCGGCCCGCCAGCCCAGGTACCAGTCGAGGATGCCCGGCGCGTGCCGTGCCACCTGCCGCAGATAGCCGGGCGACGGGACGAAGTTCAGCTCCAGGACGGGGAGGAGGGCGCGCAGTTCGCCAGGACCGAGCGGCTCGTGCGCTGTCGAGGCGGTGAGCACGGCACGCGCCCGCTCCGGCAGCACCTGGAAGCTGCCGCGGGCCCTGCGGGGCAGGAACAGCACGGCTCTGGCCACGTCGTAGACGCGGGAGCGCAGTTGGAGCGCGTCCCAGTCGAGGACGCAGGTGAGCGCGCCGGAGGCCGAGTACAGCAGGTTCGAGCCCGCGACCTCCCCGTGTGTGAGGACGGCGGGGAGGTCCTGGTAGCCGTCGAGTTCGGCCCTGGCCCTGTGCAGCACCGCCGAGTAGGCCCGCTGCGCGTGCTTCCGTACGGCGGGCGTGACATGGGGGGCCGCGATCTCGTCCACCTCGTCGAGCGCGGCCTGGAGAGGGCGCTCGGTGGTGAGCCAGAACTCCAGGTTCTGTGTGGCGCTGTGGCCCCCGGCGGGGAGTCCGTCGACCGGTATGCGGTGCAGCGCCGAGAGGAAGGCGCCGGCCCGCTCCAGGTCCTGGGGACGTGCGGAGTCGAAGGGCCTGCCCTCCCGCCAGGGCCGCAACTGCCACACGGAGCCGCCGGTACGGGCCGAGGTGGCTCCCTCGACCGTCAGCAGCGGCGCTGCGACGGGTATCCCGGCCGCTGTCAGCCGGGGCAGGGCCGCTCTCTCGAAGGCGAGCCATTCCGGAGTGACATCGCGGCCCAGACGCTTGAGCGCACCAGGCCCCCCGGGTGTCTCCACGTACCAGACCTGGTTGACGCTCTCCCTGTTCAGGGACCAGGCCGGGCAGGTGCCGAAGCCGTAGTGGCGGGTGAGGACCTGGGCCACGGCCGGGTCGCGCACGGCCGACCAGGTGGGCTCTTCACTCACGCCCGTCGGCCGCCTGACGAGCGTCATGCTCCCCCGACTTGCGTACGAACGCCTGGAAGTCGTGCAGCGCCGTGGACTCCTTGGCGCCGGACTTGGGGCTCTTGAAGAGGAAGGCGCACACCGGGTCGATCACCCCCACCATGCCCTGCCGTGCGGCGCAGTGGGCCACGCGCACGGCGTTGGCCAGTACCGCCGCCGCGTTGGGGCTGTCCTCGACCTCCAGGCGGACCTCCATGGAGACGGGGGCGCCGATGATGCTCTCGCCCTCGATACGCAGGAAGCCCACCTTGCGGTCGCCGAGGTGCTTGACGAAGCCGTTGGGTCCGGCGGCCACCTCACGCGAGTCGATGCCCGCGTTGGCGAGGGCCTTGCGCTTGGAGAGCTGCTTGGACCGGGAGCGTGCCGGGTCGGAGAGGTTGAGGAAGTCGGTGTTGCCGCCGACGTTGAGCTGGTAGTTGTCCTTGACCTCGACGCCGCGGCTCTGGAACAGCTCGATGAGCGCGGTGTGCAGGGTGGTGGCGCCCAGGTGGCTGCGCAGGTCGTCGCCGAGGAGCACGACGCCGCGCTCGGTGAACAGCGCGGCGAGTTCGGTGGAGTTGGCGACGGGCTCGGGGGTCGCGTTGATGAATCCGGCGCCTGCCTCGGCGCTGGCCCGGGCGTACGCGGTGACGGCCTCGGTCGAGCCGGTGGGCAGCAGGCACACCACCAGGTCGGGCCTGGCCTCGGCCATGGCGGCTGCGAGCGAGGTGACGGAGGCGCCGGAGACCTCGGCATGCGGGCTGACCACGGTGCCGAGCGTCCCGTCGAGCCCGTCGAGCAGCGGTCCTGCCTGGACGGTCATGCCCTGGTGGGGCACGACGACGTGCCGCACGGCCGCGGTACGGCCGGCGTGTATGGCCTCGGAGAGGTCCTGGCCCACCTTGGTGCTGTCGACGTCGAACGCCGCGACGAACTCGACGTCTCCCAGCCGGTGACCACCGATGTGTTCATGCATCAGACCATTGGCGGGCCCTCCACATTCACGGTCCAGTACCACGGACTGCACGAGACTGGAGGCGCAAGAACCGACACCGACCAGCGCGACCCTGATCGCATTGTTACTCACAGGTTTATCCTCCGGGCGTTGATCCGACGACCAATCGGTTATTGATCTCAATAATTCTGGCGCTTCGCTTCGAAGTGCCTGGACCACTGCGGTTGCACAGTTCTAACAATGATTATTCACGGCCCGCAACACCTGCCGGGTAATTTCTTGTTCAAAGCCGATCACGCACGGTAATGAATCGCGCCGGCGGTGGGCCGGGCGGAATAATCGCCAGGAGAAAACTCGCCTCACCCGCACCTTTTACCGCGCGCCTTTTCGCGCCGCGCGGCCCCTGCGCACGATCCCGCCGCGCGGCCCCACGGGGGTCAGCGCGCGCAGCCGCGCCCTTCACCTTCACGCCGCAGGTCAGGGTGCCGGGGTGCCAGAACGCCAGGACACGGCTGTGCCCATGCGTGTCACGCTGCTCCACGCCCGGCGAGCTGCGGTTGCTGATTTCTCGCGCGGCAGAACAGCCGTTTCTGCGAGACCGATGAATCACCCGTCAATTCGCCGCGGTACGCGTGCAGGACCGTCGATCACATAACGGAATGCCCGGCGTCGACCATGAGATTCTCGCCCGTGACGAAACTGGCCTCACTGGAAAGAAGAAAGGCGATGGTTGAGGCGATCTCCTGTGGGTCGGCCGTGCGGTGGAGCATATGCCGGCCGCCGATGTCAGGATGTGCGTCGGCGCCTGCGCGCGAAAGCCCGTACTTCTCGCGGTAACGGCGCGCGAGATTCGCGTTCCACACGGTCCCCGGGCTCACCGCATTCACCCGGATCCCCTTGGCGGCGAGGTCCGTCGCCATGCACCGGGTCATTCCCACGATGGCCGCCTTGGTGGCGCTGTAGGTGAGGAACCCGGGCTGTGCGATGTGCGCGGAGATGGAGGAGATGTTGACGACGCTGCCGCCGCCGGCTGCCTCCATCAGGGGGGCCGTGTGCTTGACCATCAGCGCGTGCCCCATGACGTTGACGTCCATGACGCGCCGCCATTCCTCGACGGTGGCCTCCACCCCGCGCATGACGAAGACAGCGGCGCAGTTCACCAGCAACTCCACGCCGCCGAAGGACTGCTCCGTCGCCCGTACGGCCGCGACGACCTGGGACTCGTCGGAGATGTCGCCCCGTACGAAGCCGATGCGCTTCCCCCCGGCTCTCTCCTCCAGTTCCGCGACGGTGGACCGTCCGGACTCCTCGTCCGTGTCCATGATCATGACCTGGGCGCCCTCGTCGATGAGGCGGTCCGCTGTCGCCCTGCCGATGCCCTGGGCGCCGCCGGTCACCAACGCCGGCCGTCCTCGAAGTCCTCGCACCTGTCCGCCTTCCGGTCCTGTGGTCAGCTGCTGACGGCGTCGGGCACGTCGGGTACGCCGTCGGCGAGGATCGCGCGCAGGCGCGGGGCCAGATCGGCGGGCACCAACCGGTCGGCCGTGGAGGCGAGTTCGTCCTGGGTCCACCAGTGGTGGCCGGAGACCGTGTCGCGTTCGCCCTGGCTGAAGCCGCTGGTGTCGATGGTGAAGTGGGGCACGCGGCACAGGAAGAACCGCTCGCGGCAGTCGTAGGTGTTGCCGCCCCAGGAGGCCACTGCCTTCCGGTACCAGATCTGCGGTCCCACCGTCAGATCCTTCAGCCCCGTCTCCTCCTCGACCTCCCTGCGCAGTGCGTCCTCGGGAGACTCGCCCTTCTTGATACCGCCGCCCACCGGATACCAGAAGGTGCTGCCGTCCGCTTCGTCCTTGCTGGAGAAGAGGAGCAGCAGATCCTCCTCGTCCAGGAGCAGTGCGCGGGAACTGTGCCGGATCGCGGGGGTCGGCCGCTTGCCTGGCTGGGGGTCGGTCACGAACGGGCTCCTGTCGTCAGGGTGGTGTCATCGGCGGGCTGCGTCAGCCAGTTCAGCAGGAAGTCTCTCTCGTGGGTCGCCGGTGTCCACGCGCTGTGCCGAGCGGGGAGCGCTCCCACAAGATGCCTCAGGGCAGCGGCCAGCTGTCCGGCGGGCTCCGGCCGCGGGTCGGCCGCCAGCCACCGGCTGCGGTAGGCGGTGTCGGGCACCAGGATGTGTTCCCGGAGAGCGGCCCCGGCCTCAGCGGCCGGCAGCGGCCTGGTGACGGGGCGGACCACACCGGTGTTCTCCAGCAGCATCAACTGGTCGACGCGGGTGGCCGTGGTGAATTCGACGCCGGCGAGCCGGTACATCTCCTCGTTGCTGAGCGAGATCTTGCCCTTGGGGTCGGGCCGGCGCACGGCGGCCTCACCGTGCCGGATGAGGGAGTCGCTCCGGCCCGGCGCGATACCCAGGGTGAGCGCGGCCTCCGCCGTGAGCCGGGTGGACATGGGCAGCCCCACCGCGATCCAGGCCGGCCCGTCCGGCAGCAGCAGCACACGGTCCGTCGCCACACAGGAGCCCCCGGCGCGAGCGGCCTGGACCGCGATCGAGGTCTTGCCGGCGCCGGACGAGCCGGCGAGCACGAGCCCCGTGCCGTCGGGGAGCACGGCTGCCGCGCCGTGCAGCATGAGCGCGCCGCGCCCGACGAAGTGCTCGCGGACCAGCTCCCTGACGGTCCGCGTGACGACCAGTCCGAGTTCACCGGCCTGTGCGGTGACGACCTCCCACGAGCGGAAGTCGGGGGTCCGCAGGGCGTGTGCGAATTCATGGCCCCCGTCCGAGACGAGTACGTACGCGCCTTCTTCGTCCCGGTGGCACCGGTACCACCATCCCGCGTACGACTCACGGTGTTCGGTGGCCTGCGCGGCGCTCAGCTCTTCGAGCTGTTCACGGGACCGCACCGCCCTGACGTCGATCCGGGCCACGGCCCGCGCCGGGGGAGCCGTCGCCAGACGGTGCTGGCTTCTCACGTAGCCGACGGCTTCGGGGACCTCACTGCGGACCCGGAACAACACGTCGTGCCAGGCTAAGTCCGTGTCCTGCTCCGATGCCATAGGCGGCATCCTCCGTTCTGTGCGACGTCCATGCTGTCCACGGTCTGGGGGGCGAGTACGTCCGGGAACCCGCACCGGCTGAGGCCCCGGTGAGCGCCCCCGGGCCGGCGAGCCGCCGGCCCGGGCCCGCACGGCGCCGGAAGGTGCGCGGCAACTCCCGCTGGAAGCACGCGACTTCCTCAGCACCGAGGAGCGGGAGCGCCCTGTCCTGTGTCCTGACGGGTGGGAGAGGCTCAGGCGCAGGACGGGCCGTCGTATGCCGCTCTGCCGTATGCGGCTCTGTCCGAGGCGGCCCGGGAAGGGAGCCGGCGCGGCGCTCTCCGGCGCTCTGCGCGAGCGTGCGCGTGGACCGCTCCGGAAGCCCGTTCCGTGGCGCGTCCGGACGTCCGGTTTCCGACCCCGGCAACGCCGGTGGAGGTTGTGCCGCGAAATATGGTGGGCATCCGATTCCTCCCATGTCCACGTACATGCCGCCAAGGTAAGGCTGGTGACAGGTGTTCCGGATCCACCCTGCTATGTCAGAAGAGGTTCATGCATCGTGGAGCACCACGAGCGGTACCACGAGATCAGCCGCACGGCATCAGCGGCAGGACAGCGGAACGATCCCCACCGCACGTGAACACCAGGACGCGCTCGGCCTGTTGGCGGCCGGAGCCGAGAGCACCCGTGGCGGCGCAGGCCGCCTGGTGCTGCTGCGCGGGGCCACCGGGACCGGACGCACCAGCGTGCTGGAGGCCGCCGCCCAGCGCGCGGCGGAGAGCGGAATGCGCGTGCTGCGCGCCCGCTGCTCCCCTGACGAGGGCGCGCTCCCCTTCGCCGCCGTACGCCATCTCCTCAGCTCGGCACCGGAGTTGGCCGACGGCGTGCCGAGCGGCCGGGACGGGGGCCAGGACGGGAGCGAGGACAGGCCGTGGCGGCTGCTCGGCCCGTACGCCACCGGGGCACCGCTGCTGGTCGCCGTCGACGACGTTCACCTCGCCGACGGCGCCTCGCGCCGCTGGCTCACCGAGGTGGCACGACACATCGACCGTTTCCCCGTGCTGCTCGTGGTGACCGAACGAGGCCAGTACGACATCGACCCGTCCCCGGCCGGCTTCACGCACACGCTCCCGCCCGCCGTCGTCCGCACCGGCACCCTCGCCCCGCTGACCGGCAACTCGGCAACGGCACTCATACGCTCGGCCTTCCCCGCGGCGAGCGAGCAGTGGGTCGACTGCTGCTTACGGGCCGGTACGGCCAGCCCTCTGCTCCTGAACGCCTTACTGGACGACCTGGCTCTCCTCAACGACCTCGACGGCGGGTCCTCCGCCACCGCCACCGTGCCGGAGACGTGCGCCGAGCTGTATTCGGGCGCGTACCCGGCGGCTGTCGCATGGTGGCTGGACAGCGCGGGACACACGACGGCAGAGGTGGCGCGCACGCTCGCGGCGCTGGACGAGGACGACGAGGGCGACATGAGCGGCGGCCGGGAGGCCGGCGACGGTGAGAGCGGCGGGGACGCCGAGCACGCCGAGCACGGGGGGCGCGCGCCTGGCCCCCCAGCGCCAGCAGGCCCGAGCGCGGATACAGAACCCGCCGGCGTCACAGGACCGGCGAAGGCGTACCCACCGGATCCAGCCGATCTCGCCCACCGCGCCGATCACACCGATTGCGCCGATCACACCGATTGCACCGATCACACCGACCGCACCGGTCTCGCCGACAGCCCCCACGCGCGCCTGGCCGCGTTGCTCGGTGAGGTGACCGGAGCCGACCCCGTACGCGTCGGCGGCTGGCTCACCGCGATGACACGGCTCGGCCTGCTGCGCGAGTGCTCAGGCAGGCACCGCTACGCCCATCCCCTCGTGCGCGACGCCGTGTTGAGCGGCTGGACCGCGGCCAGGCGGCAGACGGCCAACCGGGCGGCGGCAGCGGCGATGATGCGGCGCGGCGACCGCACCCAGGAGGTGGCCCGGCGGTTACTGCGCGCCTCGCCCGTCGGCGAGCCATGGGCCCTGTCGGTGCTGACGGACACCGCCGCATCCGCCGTGCGCGACAACAGCCCCGGCCACGCCGTCGCCTTGCTGCGCCGCGCCCTTGCCGAGCCGATGCCGGGGGCCGAACGGCAGCGGCTGCTCACCGAGCTGGGGTCCCTGGAGTACGCGGACCAGCGCTCCACGGCCGGACTGCCGCGGTTCTCCGAGGCGTTGCGGCTGCCCGGCACCCCGCAGGGCACGGTGCGCGCGGCGATGGCCTTCGGCACGGCGCTGATCGGCCGCGGCAAGGTCCATGCCGCCATGGACCTGCTGCGCGGGCTGGACGGACAGTTGGCCGACAACCCCGACCTCGCCCTCACCTTGCGCAACACCACCGCGCTGCTGTCCGACCAGGACCAGACGACCAGACGGGAGGTGTACCGGCTGCTGCGGGCCAGCGCCGAGCAGGCGCCCGAGGGGGTCGGCACGGCCGGACAGGCCCTGCTCGTACGGCATGCGGCGACGGCAGGGCTCACATCGGCGCGCAGCGCGATGGAACGGCTGCACGCGCTGCTCGCCGAGCCCGCCGAGCCGCTTGCCGAGCCCTTTCTGCTGGGCACGGCCGCCGCCGTCGCCCAGTGGGCCGACGAACTCGAAGAGGCGGAGCGGCTCGTCGAGCGCGGCCTGTCCGGGCAGCACCCCCCGCTGCTGCACCCGATGCGGGACGCGCTGCTGAACGTACGCACGGACGTCGCCGCCGCCCGGTACGACCTCCCGCACCTGCTCGCCGCCGCACCGGAAACCGAGGAAGCCGGCCCGGGCCCGGCCGGACCGTGCAACAGGCATGCGCACGCCCTGATCGCGCTGGTGGAGACGGGCCGTACGGAGCGGGCCGCGCGCTTCGCGGCACGGTTCGACCTCAGCGAGGCCCCGGACTCCTGGGAGGTGAACCGGTTCCTGTACGCGCGGGGTGTGCAGCGGCTCGCCGCGGGCGACCCGGCGGGCGCTCTGCACGACTTCCTTGAGTGCGGGCGGCGCCAGGCGGCGCGCGAGGTCCACAGCCCGGTCGTCACCCCATGGCGCACGGCAGCCGCCGAGTGCTGCCTCGCCCTCGGCAGACGGCGGGAGGCGCTCGCGCTGGCCGAGAAGGAGCTGCGCCTCGCACGGGTGTGGGACACGCCCCGGACGGTGGGGCGCGCACTGCGGGGCCTGGCCGCCGTCTCGGACGGCCGTCGCGGCCTCGACCTCGCCACTGAGGCCGTACGCGTACTGCGGAACGCGCCGCCAGGCACGGAACTCGTCTCGGCGCTGCTCGCGCAGGGACGCCGACTCACCACGGCAGGGGAGCGGGCACGCGCCCGCGACCAGCTCAGGGAGGCGGCCGTACATGCCGAACGCCTCGGCGCTCTCCGGCTTCAGAGGCTCGCCGAGGACGCGCTGCGGGACGGCGGAGCGCGCCGCACAGCGAGCGCGCGCACCGGCCCCCTGTCTCTTACGGGCAGCGAGCGCCGCGTCGCCGGATTCGCCGCCGACGGCCTGACGAACGGGGAGATCGCCGATCTGCTCCAGCTCGCGCGGCGCACTGTCGAGACCCATCTGACGAGCACCTACCGGAAGTTGGGGATCAGCCGGCGCGCTGAGCTGCGCGCTGCGCTCCGCGAGAAGGAGTGACAGCCGTACGGGCCCCACGGGAAGAGGCGCCGGCTGCCGCGCACCCGCCGGGAGCGGGGCACGCGCTCTGGACCCCTCCACACCTGCCGCCTAACCTACAGGTGTAGGGAAGTGATGCGGTGTCACGCCGTGCTTCGGGAAGGGGATGCGAGATGGGGCAGGAAGAACAGGTCGTGCCGTACCCGTTGGCGTACGAGGCGGCGCTGGAGCCGCCCGCCGAGTGGGAGCGGTTGCGGCAGCGCTGCCCTGTGGCAGCGGTCGAGCTGCCCAGCGGTGACCGCGCGACGCTGCTGACCCGTCACGAGCATGTGAAGAACATGCTCGCCGACCGGCGCTTCTCGCGTCCCACGGCGCAGGACGGCGCCGCGCGGCCCGCGCCGGGTGGGGCGGGCGGTGCCGCCGTCTCCGGTGACTCGTCGGTGCTCGTTCCCGGCAAGGGGGAGCCGCACCAGAGGTGGCGGCGCCAGGTGGGCAAGTGGTTCACGGCGAAGCGCATGACGGCGCTGCGGCCCGCGATGACCGGGATCGCGGAGAAGCTGGTCGACGGCATGGTGGAGCGGGGCAGCCCGGCGGACCTCAGGGCCCATGTGGGCTTCCCGCTGCCGGTGTACGTGATCTGCGACATGCTCGGCGTGCCCGCCGCCGACCGGGACCGCTTCTCCCACTGGTCCGACGCGATGCTCAGCCTCACCCGGTTCACCAGGGCGGAGACCGAGGCCGCCCAGGCGGAGTTCGTCGCCTACATGTCGGGACTCATCACGGCCAAGCGCGCCGCTCCCGCCGACGACCTGCTCAGCATGCTCATCGAGGAGAGCGCGGGCGAGGGGGTGGGGCTCTCCGACGACGAACTCTGCGCCACCGGGCTGTCGTTGCTGGTGGCGGGACACGAGACCACAGCGAACATGATCGGCAAGATGGTCGCCATGCTGCTGGCCGACCGTACCCGCTGGGAGCGGCTGCTGGCCGATCCTTCACTGGTGCGTACGGCCGTCGAAGAGGTGCTGCGCTTCGACGCCAACCTCGGCTTCGGCCTGCGGCGTTACCTCAGCGAGGACGTCGAGGTCGACGGCGAGACGCTGCCGCGCGGCACCACCGTGATCTGCAGCATGCCGGCGGCCAACCGCGACGAGACGGTCTTCGACGGCGCTGACGAGATGGATCTGAGCCGTTCTTTGAACCCCCACCTGACGTTCGGCGCCGGCCCCCACTCGTGCCTGGGCCAGGCGCTGGCCCGTACCGAACTGCACGTCGCGCTGGAGACGTTGCTGCGCAAGCTGCCGTCGCTGGAACTGGACGTTCCGGCCGGTGACCTGGAGCGTGTGGAGGGCCTGGTGGTCGGCGGACTGTGCGAGGTGCCGGTGCGGTGGTAGCGGCGGCCGTCGTGCCGTCGTGATGTCCGTTTCGACGAGATGAGAGGGATCCCCGTACGAGGATCGCCGCGCCCGTGGTCTCGTCGTGTCCCGGTGAGGTCAACGGTGCCCGGTGGCAGGGTCAGTGGGGCCGGGTCGGGGTGGCGAGCAGGAGTGGCCAGACTGTCGCGCTGAGTTCCTCGGGGGTCTCCGGGCAGCCGCGGCGCAGCCAGTCGGTGATCGTGCCGAGCAGCGCGCCGGCGATGAAGGCCGCGGCCGGTGCCGAGGGCGTCAGGTCCGTGCGGCGCCGCGCACGCTTGCCGAGGCCGGTGCGTACGCCGTCGGCCATCTGTTCCAGCAGATGGTTCATCACCCGCGCGCTGCCGTCGGCGCCGAGCAGCGCGCGGTAGAGCGGGCGGTGTTCGGCCACGTGCCCGAACACGCTGGTCAGCGCGTGATGTGCGGCCTCTTGCGACGAGATGTCGTCGGCGGGAAGCGCGGCGGTCGCGGTGATGAGCTGGTCGAACATCTGGGTGCACGCGGAAGCCGCCAGGTCGTGCACATCGGTGTAGTGCTCGTAGAAGGTCGAACGGTGCACATCCGCCCGGCCGGTGAGGTCCGAGACGGAGATCTGGCTCAGTTCCCGCTCGGCGATCAGCTCCAGCAGTGCGGCCTCAAGGGCCGTACGGGAGCGGCGGACGCGGCGGTCGACTGGTTGGGCGGGCACGTTCGCAGCATAGTGGGCGGCCTGTTCGTGGGACATGCGCGGGACGTGCGCGCGACGTCCGGGTGGGACCGCGGGACGTCGACGGGCGGCCGGCCCTGTGGGCCCGGCGCTTCGGCCGGGCCCGCCCTTCCGCAACCGGTCCCCCCGTGGCCGGGGAAGGGCGGGCCGTGTGTCCCGGCTGGGCCTGCCGGGAGGGGGCGCCGCTGTCCGAGGAGCGCGGACCGCGGACCGCGGGGTGGTGGACAGCGGACAGTGGTGGCTTGTCCGTCGGCTCCCCGCACCCCCGTTGGTCCCGCGCTGCCGGCGCTCCTGTCCGCGCCGCCGACCGCGCCGCTGCCCGGGCGCGATCTCTCGCCGTGGTCCTTGGCCTGCGCCGGGGGTGGAGGCGCCTAATGCCGCTTGATGATCTCGATCGGGGCGGGCTCGCGCTTCTCGTGGACGTGGCCGGTGCTGCACCTGGCCGAGTTCCGGTATTTCTTGAAGCTGTTGCTCAGGCCCTTACCTGCCCAGGTGCACCAGACCCGCACTTTGAAGGCGCCGAACGATCCCGGGCAGGTGACGACCCCGATCGCCCTGCCGTAACCCATCTTCCTGCACTTCTTCGCCAGCGCCGCCTCCGCCGCCGTCAGCCCCGGCCCCGCCACCAGCCCGGCCTGCACGGGGGTGCGCGCGCCCGGTGCTACGGATGGTTGCCCGGCGGCGCTGGTGACGCCGCCGAAGGTGAGGCCACCGGCGAGCAGGGCCGCCGCCGCTGCCGCGAGGAAGGTGTGCCGTCGGTCCTGGTTCTTCGTGGTCACCGTGTTCTCCCGTGCGTTCACCGGCCCCGGTCCCGTACGCCGGGGCGCGCTGTACCAGGCTGCTCCGGGAGCCGCCGCCCCACATCCGAGGTGCAGCGGAGGCTTCAACACGCAGGTCATGGGCGTATGCGCTGGCTTACCCGTGCAACGCGCCCGGCGGTGGCTCGCCGGGAGGCTTCTCGCCCACGCGAGGCGTCTCGCCCAGCAGTGCCTCACCGAGCGGGGTGAGGTGGTGGAAGACGCAGTTGGCGTGCCGGCGGCTGGTCAGCAGACCGGCCTCGCGCAGTACGGACGTCTGCTGGCTGACGGCCGAGGGTGAGACGCCGAGACGTTCGGCCAGCCCGGTCGTCGTGGCGCCGCCCGCCGGGGTGACGGCCGCCACGGCCCCCAGTACGGCACTGCGCGTCTCACCCAACAGCCGCGCCAGGCGCCGTGGTTCGGCCATGGCCCGCCCGGCGGGAGTCGGCCCGCTGAGCCACTGGGGGTCGCGTTCCATCGGGTACACCAGCGTGGGCGGCAGCTCCGGGTCGGCGAGCGGCACCGGCCGCCCCCAGCAGAAGTGCGAGGGGATCAACAGCAGCCCGCGCCCGCCCAGATGGAGGTCGCGGTCCACCGGGTGGCCCGGCAGCCCCAGTACCGGCGGCGTCCAGCGCATGCCGGGCCTGAAGGTCCGCAGCAGCGCATCCGGGCCGCCCGCGTGCAGGGCGCGCATCCGTACGGCCCGGTCGGCCTGGGCGCGGGCGAGGATACGGGGCCAGTACGGTGCGAGCGCGAGCCGGTGGTAGTCGGCCAGCATCCGGCCCAGTGCCGCACGGGGCCGCGAAGAGCGCCCGGCCAGCTCCCGCGCCCAGTCGGGAGCGCCCACGCGGTCGTGCAGGATGCCCAGTTCGTGCCCGACCCTCGCGGCCGGGGTCGCGGACACCGCCTCGATGCCCGCCTCCAGGCCGAGCAGGCCCTCGGGCGGGGTGAGGAAGTCGGGGAAGTAGCTCGCGTCGGGGACGAGCGGCAGCAGCCGGTGCGCCGCGTGCGCTCCCGCAGCGCGCCAGGGCGCCGGCTCAGGCCCCCCTTGCGGGTCGGCGCGCCGGGGCAGGCGCAGCTCCCGGCGTACCAGGGACCGCCATTCGGCGAAGGCGAAGCGTCCGTAACGTGCTCGCAGTATCTGGAGGCTGAACACGCACTCCCACAGCGGGTCAGGCCCCTGGGCCACCTGCGTACGGATCAGGTCGGCCCCCGTGAAGTGGATGCGTAGCATGCCCGCCCTCTGTCGCTCCCCGCACAACTCCCGGGCAATTCAACCGTGTTGGGGCACCGGCGGGCAAACCAAGCGTGTTTCCGCGGGCACGCTGCGTGTGCGGGACGCGTGGCGGGGGCGGACCGTGGAGGCCCGCACATCCTGTGCCGGATGTGCGGGCCCTTTGCCGGGGGAGTGGGGTCACCATTCCCAGGTGTGGTTCCACTGACGTGCCGGCTTGTTCGTGAAGAGACGGCGGGCGATCGCGGCCATGGAGTTCACCTCCTTCCGGGCGTGTGGGCTTTCACGCGGCGGTGTGTGCCGCGGTGAAGGGTGAAGGGACGGGGCACGGCCGCGTTGGTGACGAGGGGGCGCGGGTCGCCGTCGGAGACCGTGACCAGGGCGCCGGTGGTGAGCTGGGCCACCGCCTCCGTGGCGAGGCTGTGCGCGACCGCCGCCCCGGCGCAGGTGAACGGGCCCGTGCTGAAGGGCAGACAGGGGCCGCACCTGTCCGGGCGTTCCCAGCGCTCGGGCTCGAAGGCGTCAGGGCGCGGCCAGCGGTCCGCGTCGTGGTGGAGCAGATACGGGCTGACGGACAGCACCGTGCCGGACTCGAAGGGGACGCCGCCGACTTCGAGGGCGTGGGGCACGGGGCGGCCGACCATCCAGACGAACGGGCGGTGCCGTGCCGCCTCCCGTACGGTCCAGTCGGCCGGCCACGGCGGCGGCGCACCGCGCGTGCTGTGGAGGCCGGCCAGCAGCAGTGTCCACGCCACGGTGTAGCCGATGTTCCCCACGACCGAACGGAACAGCAGCACGTACAGCTCGACCACCGTACGGTCGGTGGCCTCAGGAGGGCAGGCGCCGAGCACGGCGTCGAGCATGTCCCGCGGCCCGCCGCCGCGCAGGCCCTCCTCGCGGCGGTCCCGCACATGAGCGGCCAGCGCCGCGAACAGCCTGGGCCGCAGCGCCTCCACGCGCACGCGCTGCCGTATCCGCTGCGGGCGTACCAGCAGGCCGGCGGTCACGGAATGTTCGAGCAACTGCCGCAGTGCGTACGGGGCTTCGGGGTGCAACAGCAGGTCTGCCGTACCCCGGTACACCAGCATCGGTCCCGCGTCGGGCCAGCGGGTGTCAGCGGGCAGGCGGGCGGCTGCTTCGGCGAGCTGGGCGCGGCAGTCGGGGAGGCGGTCCCGTACCGCGTTCCGTACGGCGCGGCCCACCGCGGTCTGCGCGTCGCGTGTCGGGAGCAGATCGCCGAAGAAGGCGGAGGTCCCCGAGTTGAAGAGCGGGTCGCGCAGTACCGTCAGCGCCGGCTCCGTGTCACGCACGCACCAGCCGCCCCACGGAAGCGGGAAGACGGCCGACGGGCTGCGGTGCGCCAGCTCCTCGACGCACCCCAACGGGTCGCGCCGGAACCGGCGTAGGCCACCTCGGCCCGTACCCGTGCTCACCAGCACGGCGCCGGGGCCGCAGGCGCGGTGGTCGCAGGCGCGGTGGTCGTGGCTGTCCGTGCGGTCCGTCGTACGAGGTCCATGCTCCGTTGCCCCCTGCGGCCGGCGCTGGCGAGGTTGCGGCCACGGAGAAAGCTAGGGCGTCGGCGCGTGCCGCGCGTCCACCCCTCGATTGATGTCGCCTACGGCTCTGGTTGACGGCGTTTTCCGGACATCCGGTCTCGGCTGCGGCGCCCGTCGTACGGACGAAGCTGAACGTGTCACGCACGCCGAAGCCGCGTACCGGACGGTACCGGTACGCGGCTTCGGGGGACTCGTCCGTCTCCCGGCCTCCCGCTCGTCGGCGGTCAGGCGGTCAGGCGGTCAGGCGGGCGACCGGAGCGCGCGGGGGCGGCGCTGTATCTGGCCGGTGCGGGCCGCCTTCCGGAGCAGGAACGCGGTGGGTCCTGCGCACACCAGCAGCGCGACGAGGCTGGCCTCGGGACCGAAGCTGCCGCCGGTCAGCAGGGACGGGCCGGACAGCGTGGTGTCCAGCAGCCCGTGGGGCGCGGTGCCGGAACCGGAGAGTACGGCACCGAAGATCCCGGCATGCGTGAAGTTCCACGCGAAGTGCAGGCCGATCGGCAGCCACAGCGAGCGGGTCACGACATAGGCGGCGGACAGCATGAGCCCGCCTGTCATGGCGATCGCGAGCGTGCCCCACAGGGTCGCGTTCGTGTTGACCAGGTGCGTCGCGCCGAACAGCACCGAGGACACGGTGAGCGAGACCACGGTGCCCGTACGCTCCTCCAGGATGCGGAAGACGACCCCCCGGAACAGCGCCTCCTCGGTGACCGCGACGCCCGCCATCATGCCGGCGGTGGCGACGAGCCCGCCGACGGAGCCCCAGGACAGGTCCTTCCAGCCGCCGAACATCCCGATCAGCAGCATCAGCGCCGTGAAGGCGCCGAACCCGAGCAGCGCGCCCCGCCGCAACAGCGACCATCTGCCGGCCTGCGCCAACTCGCCGATTTCTGCGCGTAGTTCGACCGTACGGGCCAGCCAGCGGTAGCAGGCAAGACCGGCGAGCGCGAGGCCGATGCCCACCGGCAGTGCGAGGAACGCGAGGGGCGCGACCAGCTGGTTGATCCCGGCGGTCGCCGCCATCACACCTAGCAGCGCGACCACGAGAACGGGAAAC
The DNA here is from genome assembly GCF_028657195.3 of Streptomyces iconiensis. Classification (GTDB taxonomy): domain Bacteria; phylum Actinomycetota; class Actinomycetes; order Streptomycetales; family Streptomycetaceae; genus Streptomyces; species Streptomyces iconiensis. The sequence continues at coordinate 81,762 of NZ_JANCPR020000002.1, read as the reverse complement.
CGGAACGTACGCAACCGGAGTCGGCCTGTGGAGAGTTCGCCCTGCTGAAGGGGTGTTTCCTGGTTGCCCGCGCGCGCCATGATGACGGTCCTCTCACTGGATTTCCGCGGCGACTGCCCTGCGGACACCCTTGAGATTAGGGACGCGGCACCGACCGCCACATCCCGCTGCGGCGGACACCTGGGTAGCTCGCACGGGGGATGGCGCCTCGTCAGCGGTGGCAGAGCGCCACCGCACGGGCCCGCTCCGTTCACGTGTGGGGGACGACGGCGACCGGGGCCGGGGCGTGGTTCAGGACTCCGTGTGTGATGGGGCCGAGGTGCGGGACCAGGAGGGGGCGGCGGCGGTTCCGGCCGACGACGAGCAGCGAGGCATCGGCGGCGGTCTCCACCAGCAGCCCGGTGGGCGGCGTCAGCACGGCGCGGGCGTCGACGGTGACATCCGGGTACGCGGCGCACCAGGGGCGCAGCATCCGCGTCAGGGCGTCGGCGCGGGTCGCGAGAACGTCTTCGAGGGCCGTCGCGGCGAGCGGGAACGGGCGGGCTCCGTAGACGGGGGGCGGGTTCCAGCCGTGTCGCACCTTCAGGGGCGCCGAGCGGATCCGTGCCTCGTCGAACGCGAAGCGGAGCATCTCCTCGCACGGCGTGTGCACGTCCACGCCCACCGCGATCCCGCCCGGCGGCGCTGTCTCCCCACCGCGGGCCCCCGTTCCGGCCTCGTCGCCCTCGCCCTCGTCGCCGGTCCGGCCTCCGGATTCCGTCCCCGCGCGTACCAGGACGACGGGGCAGTCCGCCTGCGCGACCGTGGGCAGGGCGACGGAGCCGACGAGGAAGCCGCGCACCGCGCCCAGGCCGCGTGAGCCGACGACGAGGAGGTCCGAGCTGCGGGACAGCTCCCTGAGCGCCTCCTTCGGTTCGCCGGGGAGGAGCAGCGCGTCGAGACGGAGGCCGGGGTGGCGGTCCGTGAGGTCGTGTGCGAGCGGCGCCAGGGAGGGGTCGATCAACAGCTCCCCACCGGCGGGCCGTTGACCGGCGGGATCGGAGTCGGTGGGACCGGAGCCGCCGGGACGGGAGTCGGCGGGACCGGGACCGGAAGCGTCGGACCCAGGAGCACCGGAGCCGGTGTGGTGGGGGCCGAGGGGTGCGGAGTCGGGGGTGTCCGGGGAGGAGCCCGGCGGCTGGACGCGGACGACGCGGAGGAGCGCGTCCCGCAGTGCGGCCTCCTCGGCCGCCCACAGCGCCGCCGAGCGGCTGGCCGGGATCCCGTCCACGCCGACCGTGAGGGTAGGGGCCATGGCTGCGTTCCTCTCCCGGTCCCGGTTCGCGGGGCCGCCGGTCAGTGGTGGGGCACGACGGCCACCGGGCACGGTGCGTGGTGCAGCACCGCGTGGGTGACGGGACCTACGGGTACAGGGAGACGCCGCTCGCGCAGGAGGCGCCCGACCACCAGCAGACCGGCATCGGCGCTGCTGTCCAGCACATAGGGTGCGACGGCTCCGGTCGCGGTCTCGACCTCGACGGCGACCTCGGGAAAGCGCTCCTGCCTGGGGCGTACGGCCTGTTCGAGCGAGCGTTGCGCGCCGCTCGCCGCCTGGTCGACCACGGCGGGCTCAGGCAGCGCCGAGGGGTAGGAGTAGAGCGCCCGTACGCTCCACGCGTGCAGGACACGCAGCGGCGCTTCGCGCAGCCGCGCGGCCTCGAAGGCGAAGCCGAGGACGTCGTCGTACGTGTGGTGCAGGTCCACGGCGACGACGACCGGCGCCCCGGGTGCCACCTGTTCGGCGCCCTCGCGTACGGCCACGACGGGAGCCGTGGCGTGACCGATCACGGGCAGGCCGACGGAGCCCAGTACGAACCGGCTGATCCTGTCCAGCGCGCGCGAGCCGATGACCAGTTCTCCGGCGTCCGCGCCCTCGGCGACCAGGGCCCTGACGGTCTCCTCCTCCACGACCTCCGACTCGATCTCCAGACCGGGTAGGAGATCGGCGGCCTGCGCACAGGCGGCCCGCGTGCACATCTGCGGCCAGTACCGCAGCTCTTCGTCACCCTCACCCGGCGGTCCCGACGGGCCCGCGGCCTCCAGCCGGTGGCCGGCCGGTACGTCCTCCGCGTACACCACGCGCAGCGCCACCCCGCGCCGTGCGGCGTCGGCCGCTGCCCAGGTGAGGGCGGCGCCGCTCTCGGGGGAACCGTCGACGCCGACCACGACCCGCTGCACCAAGACGGCCACCTCGCTCGCACTTGTTCGTCCTCGCCCGTCCTCGCTCGCCCCTCTGTGCCTCCGAGCCTCCGAGCTTCCGGGAGCCGCCTGGCCTGCGGCTCTCCCGGACGGGGTCCCTCTCAGGACACCACCGGGAACCGCACCCTGCCAGCGCACCCGTATCCGTATCCGCACCTGCCAGCGCACCCGTATCCGCCTCCGTGTCCGCCGGCGCGCCCGCACCCCGTCGCGGCCACCCGCACCCTCCCGGCCCCGGCGTTCACCACGGCACAGGCGTGCCGTCCCAGGAGAAGAACGTGCCGGTGGGGCCGTCGTCGGGGAGCAGGGCCAGGCGTACGGCCCCGTGGGCGGCCTCGGTGGGGTCGCCGCCGGAGGCGCTCGCTGTGGGGTTGAGGTCGGTGGCGCGCAGGCCGGGGGCCAGCGCGTTGACCTTGAAGCCCTCTTCGGCCAGTTCCTGGGCGTAGAAGACGGTCAGCGCGTTGAGAGCGGTCTTGGAGGACCGGTAAGCGGCGGCGCCTGCGTTGCCGGGTGCGAACTGCGGATTGGGGCCCGTGCTCCAGGTGAGTGAACTGGTGCCGCTGGAGACGTTGACGACGCGGGGGTGCGGCGCGCGGCGCAGGGCGGGAAGGAACGCGTTGGTGACCTCGACGACGGAGAAGACGTTCGTCTCGAAGGTGAGCCGGAACTCGTCGGCCCCCGCCTCGGACGGCGGGGCCATCGAGAGGGAGACGCCGGCGTTGTTGACCAGGACGTCCAGGTGCTCCACCTGCGCCGCGGCCTCGGCGACGCTGTTGATGTCGGTCACGTCGAGAACCAGAGCGCGTGCGTCGCCGCCGATCTCCTCGGCGGCCCGCTGCCCGCGCCCGGCGTCGCGGGACCCCACGAGAACGGTGAAGCCCTCGGCGGCGAGCTGCTCGGCGATGTGCTTGCCGATTCCTTTGTTGGCACCGGTGACAAGTGCTGTGCGATCGTTCATGACATCTACGATTCCCCGGCGGCACGCTGCCCGCCAGGGACAACCTGTACCAGGCAGGGGAGGAGACACCGTGCCGCGCGAGGAACTGGCCCGTTTCCTGCGGGAGCGCCGCGCGGCGCTCCGCCCCGACGCCTTCGGCCTGCCGTCCGGAACCCCCCGCCGCACGCCGGGCCTGCGGCGTGAAGAGGTGGCGGAGCTGGCCCACATGTCGGTCGACTACTACACCCGGCTGGAGCAGGCGCGCGGCCCACGCCCCTCGCCCCGGATCCTGGAAGCGCTGGTGGAGGCGCTGCGGCTCACACCGGCCGAGCGCGGCCACCTGTTCGGTCTCGCGGGTACGGGCGTGCCGCCGGGCCACAGCGCCGTGCGGCGTGTGCGGCCCCATGTGGCCCGGATGCTGCGGCGGCTGCCGGAGACCGGTGCGATCGTCACCGACGCCGCCTACGGTGTCGTCGCCTGGAACCCCCTGGCCCAGGCGCTGCTCGGCGGCGACCTGGAACGCGGCCAGGTGAACCTGGCGCGGCGCCGCTTCCTCCGTGCGGGCCGGCTGTACGAGAGTTCCAGCTCCGAGGAGTTCGGGCACATCGTGGTGGCGCGGCTGCGCCGGGCGGCCGACCGCTACCCGCACGACGAGGGCCTCGCCGCGCTGCTGGCCGAACTCCACGCGGGAAGCGAGGAGTTCCGGCAGCTGTGGGAGGCACGCCCCGTCCACGCTCCCGGCCACCGTACGAAGTCCCTCGACCACCCGACGGCGGGTTCGCTGCGGCTGAATTGCGACGTGCTGCTCGTGCCCGAGGACGACCAGGAGGTCGTCCTGATGACGGCCGACCCCGGGTCACCCACCGCGCGCTCCCTGGACCGGCTCGCGGCACATACGTGAGCGCCAGGGTCCACGCGGGCGACGCACCGGGAACCGCCCCCGCGATCCGGAGCAAGCGGCCCTGTGACGCACGGCACTGGAACTCCTCGCGTGCCGTGGAGAGCACAAGGGTGTGAGGTACACGAGGTACACGAGAACGGCGGGACCGCCGACCGGGCCCCCGGGGTCAGCGGAAGCCGGCGCACGGGAGACCGCGCGGGAATCAGCACGGCAACCCGCGGAGGATACGCGGCAGCCCGCAGGGAAGACCGCGCAGGAACCCGCGCGGGAGTCCCCGCGGGAACCCGCGCGGGAGACGGACCACGACGACCAGCGGCGGCGTGTGCGGGACGGCGACAAGGAGGCGTTCGCCGCGCTGTACGACGCGTACGCACGCGCGGTCTACAACCACGCCTTCCGGCTGACCGGTGACTGGTCGGCCGCCGAGGAGGTGATGGGTGAGACGTTCCTGGTGGCCTGGCGTACGCGCGCGAAGGTGGAGCCCGAGGGCGGCCCGCTGCGGCCGTGGCTGCTGGGCATCGCCACGAACAAGGCCCGTAACCACCGCAGGGGAGTGGGCAGACGGCTGGCCTTCCTCGCCTCGCAGCCACGCCCCCGCGACCTGGACGACTTCGCCGAGGCCGCGGCGGCGCACGTCGACGGGCAGCGTGAACTGGCCGCCGTGGGGAGGGCGTTGGGGCAGCTGCGGCACCGGGAACGTGAGGTGCTCGCGCTGTGCGTATGGGCGGAACTGGACTACGCGCAGGCCGCCGAGGCGCTGGGGGTGGCGGTCGGCACGGTGCGCTCGCGCCTGTCGCGCGCCCGTACCCGGCTGCGCCACCTGGCAGCACAGCAGCTCGCTGAGCACCCCGCTCACCCCGCTCACCCCGATCGATCCGCTCACCCCGCTCGGTCCGCGCGGGAAGAACGGGAACCCGGCAGAGGCCGCGGAGAGGTAATCGGCAAGGCGGCACTCGCCGCCCTGCCCGTCGAGGAGGAAGCCCGATGACCGCACCGGGGAAGAACCACGGCCGCGCCGACGACGCACGCGCCGAGCTGGCACGCCTGCTGCCCACCCCCGCTGAACGGGACCTTCCGGCCGGCCGCCACGCCCACCACAGGGAACACCTCATGCGAACGATCGACAACGAGTCCGGCCAGGCGCACAGCGAAGGACCCGCCGAAGCCGGCACCGGAGCGCGAGCCGCCGCACCGCGGCGCCGTAGCTGGTATCGGCGTCCCGCGCTGCTGGCGCCCGTGGCCTCGGTGGCACTCGCGGGTGCGCTGACCGCGGGACTGCTGCTGGGCGGCGAGGAGGGTGGTTCGGCGCAGCAGGGCGCGACCCCCAAGGCCACGGCGACGCTCGGCCGGATCTCGGAGGCGGCCACGGCGGGGGACAGCGTGCTGCGGGTGCGGGACGACCAGTTCCTCTACGAGAAGAGCCGCGTCCGCTCGGGGGACCAGACGAGCGGGAAGGTGGTGACGGGCCCGCTGAAGTCCGTCGAGTCGTGGGCGTCCCAGCGGCAGGGGCCGATCCGGCGGCTCGGCGAGACGCGCGAGGACGGGGAGACACTGCCGATCAACGCCAATCTGTCCGACACCGTCGAGGGGCACGGCACGCCCGCCGGGCTCGTCCGCCCCACCTACCGCTGGATGTCCACCCTGCCGACCGACCCGGACGAGCTGCTGGACTACCTGTACGCCAAGACGCCGAAGGCCGGTGAACAGGAGCGGGACCAGGCCGTCTTCGTCCAGATCGGGCGACTGGTCGGCGGTGTGGCGCCGCCGAAGGTCGCGGCGGCGCTGTTCCAGGCAGCCGCCAGGATCCCCGGGGTGGCGCACGCGCCCCAGGCCCACGACGCGATCGGCCGCAAGGGCGTGGGCATCGCCCGCTCGGACACCCGGAGCGGGGAACGTACCGAGTGGATCTTCGACGCCGACACGTATCGCTACCTGGGTTCGCGCAGCTACCTGACCCGTTCCTCCGCACGGGGCGAGGCGGGAACGCTGCTGTCCAGCGAGGCCGTGCTCAAGACCGCCGTCGTGGACGAGAGCGGCAAGGCGCCGAAGGACGACCAGGTGGTCGCGGCGACCCCGGCACGCAGGACAGGGAGCTGAGCCCGGGCCCATCACCCGGGCCCATCACCCGGACCCATCACCCGGGCCCATCACCCGGTCACCCGCCCCGGCGCCTCCGTTCACTGCGGGGGCGCCGGGGCGCGTGAGGGGGGTGTCACGGTGGCGCCCTGCGGGTCGGGCTGGAGGACGACGGCGACCATGTCGTCGTTGAGTCCGGCGGCCCACGAGGCGACGTCGTCCTGGAGGAAGGAGACGACGTCGGCGGGGACGAGCCGGGTGGCTGAGCCGCAGAAACGGGCCGTGAGGCGGGCGGCGAGGGGATAGAAGTCGCCGTGCTCGTCGCGGGCCTCGGTGACGCCGTCGGAGTAGGCGAGCAGCAACTCGTCCGGGTTGAGGGTGAAATGGTGGACGTCGGAGCCCGCCGGGGCGAGGTCGCCGAAGCCGAGGGGGACGCTGTACTCGGTCTCCAGCGCCGAGGCGCCGTACGGACCCAGGCGCAGGGGCGGCGGGTGTCCTCTGTTGAGGACGCGGACCGCTGAGCCGTCGCGCGCGAACTCCATGAGAACCGCCGTCGTGAACAGCTCGTCCGTCTCCTCCGTCTTCCTCATGGCCGCCACGGTCGCCACGGCCTTCCGCTTGCCGCTGGGGGAGGAGGTTCCGGCCGCCGCGTCGGCGCGGTCCAGCGCCATCGCCGACTCGATGCGCTCGGCGACCACCTGCAGGTCGGGCGCGAACATGGCGGCCTCGCGGAAGGCCGAGACGACGGTGGCGACCGTCTCGGTCGCGGCGATGCCCTTGCCCTTCACATCGCCGACCAGGGCCCGGACGCCGAACCGGGTGGCCCGGACGCTGTAGAGGTCGCCGCCGATGAGCGCCTCGTCGTCGGCGCCCCGGTAGAAGCCCGCCACGCGCAGCGGTCCCGAGCGGGTGGGCAGGGGGCGCAGCAGCGCGAGCTGGACGACCTCGGCGACGGTCTCGACCCGGGTGAGCCGCGCCAGCGCGTGCACGCGTACGGCGGCGAGCAGCGTCCCGAAGAGGGTGACGACTGCCAGCGTGATGAGCGTGCCGATGGCATGCGCTGCCGGTCCGCCCTCCAGCACCTCCAGGCAGAGGAGCGCCGCCATCCCCGCGACACCGGTCCCTGTCACGGCGGCCACCGGGTACACGAGCGCCGCCAGCACCACCGAGACCGACAGCAGCGAGCCGAAGGAGAAGGTGGACGGCAGGGCGGCGTCGAGAGCGAGTGCCACGACGGTGAACACGGGCGGCAGCCAGCGCGTCCACCGGGGAGGCCACACATGCGCCGACCGCGCCGCCCGCTGAGCGACTGCACGCCCTGTGCCCACGCTGCACTGCTCCCCTCGCGGTCTCGGCCGCCTTGGCGTACCCGGCCGGCTCGGTGGCCTCGGCCGGCTCGACCGCACCCGGTCCGGCCCTGACGTCTCCCCTCCCAGTGAGGCCCATCCCGCCGTGCCCCGCCACATGGGGATGCGCGGACGGGGGTGCCGGGACGCAGCGGTGCGGGAGGGGCGCGGGGGCCGCGGGGGAGGTCCGGCGCCGGGTTTCAGGTTCCGTTCCGCGGCTACACGCAGCGCATGGCTGACCCTGCGAAGAATACGAAGGGACATGGTGTGGAGAACGGGACCGCCAAGGCGGGCAGCGTGAAGAACGCCGGTGCGAAGGGCGGCGCGGCGGCGAAGTCCGCGGCCTCGGACGCCGCCGCCACGGCGGAGGAGACCGCAAGCTCCGTGGGCGTGACGGCCAAGGACAAGCTCGTCTCCGCCGGGTCCAAGGCGGGCACGGCGGCCACCGTCGGGCTGACGGTGGTGAAGGAACGTCAGAAGATCGTGGCGTGCGCGGGCGGCGGACTGCTGGTACTGCTGGCCGGCGCCTTCGCGCTGGGCCGCCGCACCGCGGGCCCCGGCAGGACCGGCCCCCTCACCCGCCTGACCAACGGCCGCATCTGACCCGACCCGGACCGGCCGCGCGCGCCCCGCACATACCTGGGCACGTACGTACGCACACGTCCCCGCACCGGCACTCCGGTGCGGGGACGTGTGCGTGTCAGACACGCACACCTCTCAAGGCCGCGGGCCTCAAGGCGGCGGACCTCTCAGTGCCGCGCACCCCGCAAGGCGGGCGGACCTCTCAAGGCCGCACCTTCGAGGCCGCGCACCCGACAGGACGGCACGCGTCGCAGGACCGTGTACGCCTACCGTGTACGCCTCACGACCGCGACCCGGGAGCCGAAGGCTCGAACTCGCGGTCGGTGGCCTTCGCCGCACGCTCACCGTCCGCCGGGCAGGACCCGGACGCGTCGGCGCCCGCCGACCCCGGCGCACGCGCGGCGTCCGACGGCTCGGGCTCTCGCTCCGCGGGGGCGGGTTCGGCCGGGACGATGCCCTGTTCCCTGGCCATGTCCTTGGCCATGCGGGGAGCGGTCCACAGGGTTGGCAGCATGATGAAGCCGACGGGTACGGCCGTGACGACGATGAACGACTGGAGCGCGGTGATGCCGCCGTCGCCGACGAGAATGAGTACGGCAGCCGCCGCGCCCATGAGCAGGGCCCAGAACGAGCGCACCATACGGGTCGGTTCGCCGAACTTCGTTCCCGCGGCAGCGATGCTGTACGACATCGAGTCGGTGGTCGTCACCACGAAGGTGACGGTCAGCAGGAGCAGCGCCACCGCGACGATGCTGCCCATCGGGAGCTGCTGGGCCATGGAGACGACGGCGGCGTCCATGCCGACGGCCTTGAGCGGGCCCGAGATGGCGCCGGGGCTCTGCTGCTCCAGGAAGATGCCGGTGCCGCCGAAGACGGTGAACCAGAACATGGTGGCCAGCGGCGGGATGATCGCGGTGGAGACCACGAGGTCGCGCAGCGTACGGCCCCGGGAGATGCGGGCCACGAAGATGGACATCAGGGGCCCGTAGCCGAGGAACCAGCCGAAGAAGAAGACCGTCCAGGACCCGAGCCACGCGTGGTCGCCCCGGTTGAGGGCCAGCGGCACGAAGTCCCGTGCGTACTGGCCGAGTCCGCCGAGGAAGGAGTCGAGGACGAAGCCGAGGGAGCCGAGCACGAGGAAGACGGCCATCAGCGCGACGGCGAGCCAGACGTTGGCCCTGCTGAAGAACTGGATGCCGCGGCTGACGCCACTGGCGACGGACACGACGGCGACGGCGGTCAGCAGCACGATGACGCCGAGCTGTACGGGGTAGCCGCCCGAGATGCCGAACACCTGGGAGAGGCCGTAGGAGACCTGGAGGCCGAGGAAGCCGATCGGCCCGACGGTTCCGGCCACCACGGCGATCACGCAGACGATGTCGACGGCTGCGCCCAGCCGGGAGTGCCGGATGCGCTCACCGAGGAACGGGTACAACAGGGTGCGCGGGCGCAGCGGCATGCCGCGCTCCTGGCCCCTGATCATCACGATCGAGGCGAGCGTCCCGAGTACGGCCCAGGCGAGGAAGCCCCAGTGCGCGAAGCTCTGCGAGAGCGCCGCGTTGGTGGCCTGCTGGGTGCCGCTCTTGACGCCCTCGTAGAAGGGTGGCGTCTCGATGTAGTGCTGCACGGGCTCGCCCGCCGCGAAGAAGACACCGCCGCCGGCGAGCAGCGTCGACATGATCATCGCGACCCACTGGAACCTGCCGTACTCAGGCCGGGCCCCTGCGCCGCCCAGGCGCACCTTCCCGTACCGGGAGAAGCCCAGCCACAGCGCGACGCCGAACGTCGCGAGCAGCAGCACCTGCCACAGCGGGCCGAACCACCGGGCGGCGAAGGTGAAGATGGTGTTCACGACGTTGCCCGTCGCCGTGGGCGCGATCAGCGCGGCCAGGACGAACGCGACGAGCAGGCCGCCGCTGATGGCGAGTACGGGTATGTCGGTGCGTCTGCGGTCCTCGGAAGGCGGCGTGGCAGCCGTATGGCACTCGTCGTCACCGTCCGTGGCCGTCTCCGTCCCGGTGGGGACAGCCGTGCCAGTGGCGGATCGGGCATGGGGGGTCGGCATGAGGTTCCTTGCTGAAGGGGGCATTCGCACGCACGACGCACCGCCAGGACGCACGCGCTTTCGAGACGCAGGACCGCTCGGTGCGCGGGTCGCAAGGGAGCCTGCTACCCGCAGGGGGATGTGGTCAAGTTCTGGACACTCGGCCTGAACCCGCCGACAACCCTTCTGACATGCGGTTTTCCGCTGGGAAGCGGGTGCGGCGGTTGATGAGGATCACTCCGGGGGCCCGGAAAGTCCGTTACGCGCCGACCCGCCACCGTACGGCACAGGTCCGGCTCCCGGCCACTCCGGCCACTCCGGGTCACTCCTGGCCACTCCGGGCGCGGGCCGCCCTCCTGGCCGCTCTGAATTTTCAGGTCCACGCCAAGCGGAAATCCCTTTCTGGTTAACCATTCAACGTGTGCCATGAATGCATGGTCCCCCGATAAACGCTAGGCATATGCCTGTCCACGGTGGACACCATGGCTGGGCAAAGATTCTGCATGTGGATATCCAATTGCCGGGAAATGGTCTTCCCGTCGGCGGAACCCGGAGGATTCTGCTCAGTACATGGAACCTCCATGTACTGAGGGGCTGTTGAGGCTCTCAGGTGTGCCGGTATCGGAAAGGGCCCACCGTGGCAAAGCGTGGCGGATCCCGGAGGAGAGTGGAGAGCGCGGCGGACGAGGTGGCCGAACGGCTCTTCCGCGCCGGGCAGTTGCTGAACGGAAAGCCGACGACGCCGGACACGCGTGCTGTCTTCCGTGCTGATCAGAGCGTCAACGACGCGCCGTACCGGGAGCGTTGGGCACACGACAAGGTGGTGCGCTCCACCCATGGAGTGAACTGCACGGGTTCCTGTTCATGGAACGTCTATGTCAAGGACGGGATCATCGCCTGGGAGACGCAGGCGACCGACTATCCGACGACGGGGCCCGACCGTCCCGAATACGAACCACGTGGATGCCCTCGCGGCGCTTCTTTCTCCTGGTACACATATTCGCCCACCCGCGTGCGTCATCCCCACGCACGCGGCGTGCTGGTCGAGATGTACCGCGAGGCGAAAACGCGGCTGGGCGACCCGGTGGCGGCCTGGGCCGAGATCACCGGAGATCCGGAGAAGAGGCGGCGCTATCAGTCGGCCCGGGGGAGGGGCGGGCTGGTGCGGATCGGCTGGGACGAGGCGCTGGAGATCGCCGCGGCGGCGCATGTGCACACCCTCGCGGCACACGGCCCCGACCGCATCGCCGGGTTCTCGCCGATCCCGGCGATGTCCATGGCCTCGCACGCCGTGGGCGCCCGCTTCCACGCACTGCTCGGCGCCACGATGCTCTCCTTCTACGACTGGTACGCCGACCTGCCCATCGCCTCCCCGCAGGTGTTCGGCGACCAGACCGACGTGCCCGAATCCGGTGACTGGTGGGACGCGGCCTATCTGATGCTGTGGGGCTCCAACGTGCCCGTCACGCGCACACCGGACGCGCACTGGATGACCGAGGCCCGCTACCGGGGCCAGAAGGTCGTCGTGGTGTCGCCCGACTACTCCGACGCGACGAAGTTCGCCGACGAGTGGCTGCACCCGCACCCGGGCACCGACGGCGCCGTGGCCATGGCGATGGGCCACGTGATCCTCACCGAGTGCTTCGTGCGGCGCGAGGTCCCGTACTTCACCGACTACGTCAAGCGCTTCACCGACCTGCCGTTCCTCGTCGAACTGGAACCACCGCGCGAGGGCGAGGACGACGGGGCGCACCGTCCCGGCCGGATGGTCACGGCGGCCGATCTGGGCCTCGCGCAGAACGCGGACGCCGGAGCACGGCGCTGGATGCCCGTCGTGCTGGACCGGGAGAGCGCGGCACCCGTGGTGCCCAACGGCACGCTGGGCGACCGCTGGACCAAGGGCGGCGAGGGCCGCTGGAACCTGGACCTGGGCGACCTGGACCCCGTACTGAGCCTGTACGCGCCCCGGGCGGAGAGCGTGCGGGTCCTGCTGCCGCGCTTCGACGAGCCCGGCGGGACGCTGCGCCGCGGCGTACCCGTACGCCGCGTCGGCGGACGGCTGGTGACCACCGTCTTCGACCTGCTGCTCGCGCGCTACGCCGTACGGCGCGAGGGCCTTGAGGGGCAGTGGCCCGCCTCGTACGAGGACGCGTCGCTGCCGTGCACACCCGCCTGGCAGGAGGCGATCACCTCGGTACCCGCAGCCGCCGTTGTGCGCGCCGCACGGGAGTTCGCGCGGACCGCCGAGGCGACACGCGGCCGGTGCATGATCGTCATGGGCGCCGGCACCAACCACTGGTTCCACTCCGACACCATCTACCGCTCCTTCCTCTCCCTGCTGCTGCTCACCGGCTGCCAGGGCGTCAACGGCGGCGGCTGGGCGCACTACGTGGGCCAGGAGAAGGTCCGTCCGTACGCGGGCTGGCAGCAGTTGTCGACAGCGGCCGACTGGGTACGCCCGTCGCGGCAGATGGCGGGCACCCCGTACTGGTACACGCACACCGACCAGTGGCGCTACGAGCAGGCACCCGCCGACGCGCTCGCCTCTCCGGCGGGCCGGGGCCTGTTCGCGGGGGCGCACACCGCCGACCTCGTGGCGCGCTCTGCGCGGCGGGGCTGGATGCCGTCCTACCCCACCTTCGCCGCCAACCCGCTCGACCTCGGCGACCGTGCGCACGCGGCCGGCGCTGACCCGGCGAGCTGGGTGGCCGGCGAACGGGACGCCGGGCGGCTGGAGTTCGCCTGCGAGGACCCGGACGCGCCCGCCAACTGGCCCCGCGTACTGACGGTATGGCGGGCCAACCTCATCGGCTCCTCGGCCAAGGGCAACGAGTTCTTCCTGCGCCATCTGCTCGGCGCGCAGGACAACGCAGCGGCGCCCGAGGCCCCGCCCGGGCACAGGCCGCGCGAGGTGACCTGGCGGCAGGAGGCGCCCCGGGGAAAGCTGGACCTGCTGCTCGCACTGGACTTCCGGATGACCTCCACCACCCTCTGCGCCGACCTCGTGCTGCCCGCCGCCACCTGGTACGAGAAGCACGACCTGTCCAGCACCGACATGCACCCCTTCGTGCACGCCTTCTCTCCCGCGATCAGCCCGCCGTGGCAGGCCCGTACGGACTTCGAGATCTTCCACGGGCTGGCGGCGAAGCTCAGCGAACTCGCCCACGGCAGGCTGGACGTCCGGCGCGACCTGGTCGCCACGGCGCTCCAGCACGACACCGCCGACGAGACACCGCCGGAAGGCCCGACGGGGCCGCGTTACGCGCTGGTGGAGCGCGACTACACCGCTGTCGCCGACAAGCTCGCCGCGCTGGGGCCCCGCGCCGACGAGGAGGGCATGACGGTGCGCGGCGTCACCGTGGGCACCCGCGCCGAGAGCCGGTGGCTGTCCGCGCGGTGCGGCAACGCCGGGAGCGGGCCCGCGAAGGGCCGCCCGCTGCTGAACACCGACGTGAAGCTGTGCGAGGCGATCCTCGCGCTGTCCGGCACCACCAACGGGCGCGTAGCGGCCGAGGGCTTCCGCGCGCTCGCCGAACGCTGCGGCGCTGCCTCGGGCCTTGAGGAACTGGCCACCGAGGTCGCGGGCCGGCGCGTGGTGTTCTCCGACACCCAGGCACGCCCCGTGCAGGTGGGCGCGAGCTTCGAGTGGTCGGGCAAGGAGGGGCCGGAGCGCCGCTATGCGCCGTTCACCGTCAACACCGAGCACCGCAAGCCCTGGCACACCCTCACCGGGCGCCAGCACTTCTACCTGGACCACGAATGGATCGCCGAGTTCGGCGAGCAACTCCCCGTATACCGGCCCCCGTTGGACCTGGCGGCACTCGGCAGCCCCCTCGCGCCGCGCGCCGGGGACGCCGGGGCGCACGAGCGGTCGGTGACCGTGCGGTACGTGACCCCGCACTCGAAGTGGTCCATCCACTCCGAGTACCAGGAGAACCTGCTGATGCAGACCCTCGCGCGCGGCGGCCCCGTCATCTGGATCAGTCCGTCCGACGCCGGGGCGATCGGCGTGCGCGACAACGACTGGATCGAGGCCGTCAACGTCAACGGCGTCGTGGTGGCACGCGCCGTCGTCTCCCACCGCATGCCGGAGGGCACCGTCTTCATGTACCACGTACAGGAACGCCTCGTGAACGTGCCCAAGTCCGAGGCGACCGGGCGGCGCGGCGGGGTGCACAACGCCGTCACCCGGCTGCTCATCAAGCCCACCCACCTCGTCGGCGGGCACGCCCAGCTCTCCTTCGCGCCCAACTACTACGGGCCGACGGGAAACCAGCGCGACGCGGTGACCGTCATCCGCCGCCGCTCCCAGGAGGTGACGTACTGATGCCCCGTGGCGAAGCCACTCCCGGACGCGTCATGGCACAGGTCGCGATGGTCATGAACCTCGACAAGTGCATCGGCTGCCACACCTGTTCGGTCACCTGCAAGCAGACGTGGACCAACAGGACAGGCACCGAGTACGCCTGGTTCAACAACGTGGAGACCCGCCCCGGCCAGGGCTATCCGCGCCGCTACGAGGACCAGGACAGGTGGCGCGGCGGCTGGGAGCTGAAGCGCGGCAGGCTCGTGCCGCGCTCCGGCGGCAGGGCCCGCCGCCTCGCCCGGCTGTTCGCCAACCCCGAACTGCCCACGCTCGACGACTACTACGAGCCGTGGACCTACGACTACGCCAACCTCACCCAGGCACCGCTGGGCGACGACCTGCCCACGGCCCCGCCCCGCTCCCAGATCGACGGCCGCGCCATGGCGATCTCGGCGGGCCCCAACTGGGACGACGACCTCGGCGGCGGGCCCGGCCACACCGCCGCCGACCCCGTACTGGAGAAGATCAGCGACCAGGTACGGCTGGAGTACGAGCAGGCGTTCATGTTCTACCTCCCCCGGATCTGCGAGCACTGCCTCAACCCGTCCTGCGTGGCCGTCTGTCCCTCAGGCGCGATGTACAAGCGCATCGAGGACGGCATCGTCCTCGTCGACCAGGACAGGTGCAGGGGCTGGCGGATGTGCGTGTCCGGATGCCCGTACAAGAAGGTCTACTTCAACCACGCCACCGGCAAGGCCGAGAAGTGCACGCTGTGCTACCCGCGCATCGAGGCGGGCGAGCCGACCGTGTGCTCGGAGACGTGCGTGGGGAGGCTGCGCTATCTCGGGGTGATCCTCTACGACGCCGACCGGGTGGGCGAGGCGGCGTCCGTGGAGGACGAACAGGGCCTGTACGAGGCCCAGTTGGGCTGCTTCCTCGACCCCGCCGACCCCGGGGTCGCCCGCGCCGCCGAGGAGGCGGGCATCCCGCACGACTGGGTGACCGCCGCACGCGAGTCCCCCGTGCACGCGCTGATCAGCCGGTACAGGGTGGCACTGCCGCTGCACCCGGAGTACCGCACGATGCCCATGGTCTGGTACGTCCCCCCGCTGTCCCCCGTCGTCGACGCGCTGACCAGGACAGGACACGACGGTGAGGCACCCGAGAGCCTGTTCGGCGCCATCGACACGCTCCGCATCCCCCTGGCCTACCTCGCCGAACTGTTCACCGCAGGCGACACCGAGCCCGTCGAGGCGGCCCTGTGCCGCCTGGCCGCGATGCGCACCACCATGCGCCGAGTCAACCTCGGCCAGGAACCCGACCCGGACATCGCACGCTCCGTCGGCATGACCGAGGAGGAGATCCACGCGATGTACCGGCTGCTCGCGCTCGCCAAGTACGAGGAGCGCTACGTCATCCCCACCAGCTACACCGCCGAGCACGGCAGCCCTGTGGACACCGGATGCAGCCTGGAGGAGGCGGGCGGCCCCGGCATGTACGACCCGGACGGCTTCCACACCGCTCCCGCCGCCCCTCCCGCCCCCGGAACCGCCACCGCTCCCGCCACCGACCCCTCGGGAGCCTCACTCGCAGGCCGCCTCAACCTCCTCAACTGGGACGGCCGGGGGCGGCCCGACGGACTCTTCCCCCGCCAGGAGGGACCGGCATGAAGCGCGACCCCGTCCTGTACCAGGCCGCCTCCCTCGTCCTGCGGCACCCGGACCAGGAGTGGCCCGAGCGGCTCTCGCTGGTCACCGAGGCGCTGACGGACCTGCCTGGCTCCCCGGCCCGCCTGCTGCGCGGCTTCTGCGCCGAGGTCGCCCCCGTGCCCCAACTGGAGCTGTCCGCGCGGTACATCACCACCTTCGACCGCAGCAGGCGGCGCACCCTGCACCTCACGTACTACACGGACGGCGACACCCGCCGCAGGGGCGCCTCGCTGCTGCGCTGGCGGCAGCTGTACGCGGCACACGGCTGGTATCCGCCCGAGGACGAACTGCCCGACTTCCTGCCCCTGGCACTGGAGTTCGCGGCCCGCTGCCCACGCCAGGGACGCCGCGCGCTCCAGGACCACAGGGCAGCGCTCGAACTGCTCCGTATCGCGCTGGAGGACCACCACAGCCCGTACGCCGCCGTCGTCACGGCGGTCTGCGCGACGCTGCCCGGGGCCTCACCCGCCGACCGCGCCGCCGCGCTGCGGCTCGCGCACACCGGGCCGCCCGCCGAGACCGTCGGGCTCCTTCCGTTCCCGGCCCGCCGCCCGGCCGGCGCCGCCACCGCCACCGCCACCCGCACCGAGGGGACACTCCGGTGAACCACCTGCACACCGCGCTGTGGGGCGTGCTCCCCTACCTCGCCTTCACCCTCCTCGTCGCGGGCACGGCATGGCGCTACCGCTACGACCGCTTCGGATTCACCACGCGCTCCAGCCAGTTGCACGAGCACAGGCTGCTCAGCATCGGCGGGCCCCTCTTCCACGCGGGCCTGCTCTTCGTCCTCGCCGGACATGTCGTCGGCCTGGTCGTCCCCAAGTCGCTGACCGAACGCATGCACGTGCCCGAGTGGCTGTACCACCTCAACGCGCTCGCCGTGGGCGGCACAGCCGGGCTGGCCACCGTCGCCGGGCTGGCGATCCTGGTGCACCGGCGGCTGCGCTCCCCGGCGGTACGGGCCGCGACCAGCCGCAGCGACCTGGCCGTCTACCCGGTGCTGGCCGCCGTCCTCGTCTGCGGCCTCGCGGCGACGGCGACCACGCTGGAGGCCCATCCCTACGACTACCGGGAAGGCGTCGCCGTCTGGTTCCGCTCCCTGTTCACGCTGGACCCGGACGTCGCCGCCATGGCGCACGCTCCGTTCGTCTACCAGCTCCACGCGCTGCTCGCGATGGCGCTGTTCACGCTCTGGCCCTTCAGCCGCCTCGTCCACGCTTTCACCGCACCGGTCGCCTACCTCGCCCGGCCCTACATCGTCTACCGCCACCGTGGAAGCGGCACCCGCCCGGCCCCGCAGCACCGCCGAATCGGGTGATCCTCCGTATGTATGACGCCAGTAACCCCTGTGGACGTGGTCGGGTTGGGGGCGATGACATAAGTGTGGTCGGTTCTACGGGTCAGGAGATGGAACGGTGTCCGAGCTGTCGGTTCAGGGATTCGACGAGGGGGCTCTCGCCGACCTGCTGCACGAGTACTTCGGGGTGACGGCTGACAGCCTCCGCCCCTCGGCGACATTCGACGACCTCGGTCTCGACTCGCTCGGTCTCATGGAGCTGGCCGTCGCGCTGGAGGACCGCAGCGGCGTCGAGATGGCGGACCAGCTCGCCGACCTGACCCCCGCCAGCACCCTGTCCGAAGCGGCCCGCGTGATCGAGCGCGCCGTCACCGAGGGCGCCGGCGGTTGACATGGAAGCGCGAGGGCATGCCGTGGTGACCGGGATCGGCCTGGTCACGCCGGGCGGCTGTGACCCGGAGGTCAACTGGAAGGCCGTCGCGGCCGGGCGCTCCCTGGCCGCCACCGACCCCGCACTCGCGGGGCTCCCCGTGGACATGTCCTGCGCCGTACGGGACTTCGACCCGGTCGTGGAGTTCGGTACCCGCCTGGCCCGCAGGCTCGACCCGTTCGCACACTTCGGCCTCGCAGCCGCGCGCCGCGCCGTCGAGGACGCACGGCTGCCGCTCACGGAGGCGACGGCGCCGCGTGTGGGCGTCGTCTTCGGTGTCGGCGGCAACAGCCTGCACACCTACGCGCGGGAGTTCGACAGGCTCGGAGCCGCGCGCCCCGCCGCCGTCTCGCCCCTCGCCGTCCCCCGCAGCGTGCCCAACATGGTGGCGGGTGAGGTCGCCTGCGACCTCGGTGCCCAGGGCCCCAACTTCGTCGTCTCCAGCGCCTGTGCCTCCGGAGCGCACGCCCTCGCCGTCGCCAGGGACCTGCTGCTCGGCGGGGCCTGCGACGTCGTGCTCGCGGGCGGCAGCGAATCGGGCAGGGCACCCATGACGGCAGCCTGCTTCGCCCGTATGCGGGCGCTGTCCACGCGCACCCGGGCACCCGAACTCGCCTGCCGCCCCTTCGACTCCGGGCGCGACGGCTTCGTCCTGGGAGAGGGCGCTGCCGTCCTGGTACTGGAGAGCCCCCGCTTCGCCGGCGCGCGGGGTGCGCAGCGGCGGGCGCTGCTGCTGGGCGCCGGTTCCTCCGCCGACGCGCGGCACCCCACCTCGCCCCACCCGGAGGGCGCCGGCGCCGAACTCGCCGTGCGGCAGGCGCTCGCCGACGCGGGCTGCTCGCCCCGGGACATCGGGCACATCAACGCGCACGGCACCTCCACGCCGACCGGGGACGCGGCCGAAGCCCGCGCGCTGCTCCGCCTGTTCGGCGGGGCACCGCCGCCGGTGACCGCCACCAAGGGAGTGCTGGGTCACGCGCTGGGTGCCTCGGGCGCCATCGAGGCCGCGCTGACCGTGCTCGCGCTGGAGCGCCAGGAGATCCCGCCCACGGCCAACCTCACGGACCAGGACCCGGGACACGAACTCGACCTGGTCACCTCGCACCCGCGCGAGTGCGCCTTCGGGTTGGCGCTGTCCACGTCCTTCGGCTTCGGCGGCCAGAACGCCGCACTCGTCCTCGCGGCGGCCTGAGCACCCGGTTGCCGCACTCGCTCCGTACCCGCGCCGCACCCGCTCCGCCGGGGCTCCTGCGCCCCCTGCCCCCCGCCCCTCTCCGGCTCCCCGCGGTCACCGTCTCCAGGGGCCCTCGGGGTCGTCGTACGCCGCGATGTAGTCGCGTGCCGCGAGCGGTGCCCCGGCGAACATCTCGTCCGGCACGGCGAACGCGGCCACCAGCTCAGGTGCCGCCTTCGCCACCCGCGCCGTCACCTGCTCGGTGAGCACGGGCAGTTCGTCGATGTGCCGTTCCGCGAGGTGGCCGTGGCGCAGCAGGTCCCCGCTGTGCTCGCGTACCGCGCGCAGCGTGAACAGCAGATGCAGGTTCCGCAGCGGCTCCCCGGCCGCCGTGGCGGTCGCGGCCGGCGCGGCGAGCGCGAGGGCCGCGTGCCGGTGTGCGTACAGGTCGACGGCGCGGAGCGCGGGCCCTATCGCGGCGTTCCTGCGGGCCAGCGCCTCGGCGGGGGCCCGCCGCATCGCGGTGCGTGCGCGGTCGAGCCAGAGGTCCTCGGCCGTCGCGAGGAGCCCGTGCAGGAAGGCGGGGTCCGTGAGTTCACCGGTGGCCTGGCGTCCCACGCGCGGGTCGCCCGGCTTCGGGACGCGCCGCGCGTACAGGAGTTCGCTTGCTGCCTTGACCATGACGGCCTGGTTGTCGCCCTCCGCCGTGATGGCGCCCTCCACGGCGGTGAGCTGGCCCGCGATGCCGTTGTGCGACAGCAGGCCCTGGGCGCCACAACGTTCCCGCACCTCTGTGGCGATGCTCCGGCCCTGCCAGGTGATCCACGCCTTGGCGACCGACACGAGCCGCGCGTTCGCGGCCCGCTCCCGCTCCCCGGCCCCGCGACCGCCCGTGCCGCCCGCACCGCCGGCGCCCGCCGCACCGTCTGCGCCGCCCAGGTGGTCGGCGTGGGCCGACCAGCGGCGTACGGCGTCCTGGTAGAGCATCGTCATCGCATAGGTCGTCGCCAGCGCCTCGGCCAGCGGTCCGTGGTGGCTGCGCAGCGCGGCGACGGGCAGGGTCGAACCCGTGGTGAGCCCCGACACATGGCGGTTGGCCGCGTAGCGGAAGGCCAGGGTCAGCAGGGCGCGACAGCTGCCGACGGTCACCGCGCTCATGCACAGTTTGCCGGTCATCACCCGCTGCAAGGAGGTCAGGAACCGGCGTCGCTGGTCCTTGATGCCGCTGGTGAACACGCCCTCGGCCGTCAAGTGGCTGTGCGTGCCCGTGAGCAGCGCGCGCCGGGGGAGCGGCACCCGGTCGAAGGAGGTCAGGCAGTGGTCCATAGGGCTGCCGAGCCGGGCCGGCAGCCTGCGCACCCGCACTCCGGGGAGCGGCCCCGCCGCGTCCGTGAGCGGCGTCAGAAACAGGAACACCCCGTGATCGGTGCCCCCCACCCGCAGCCGCGCGGCCACCAGGCCGGCCTTCGGACCGCCCGTACAGCTCGTGTTGGGCATGAACTTCTGCGCACCCGCCGACGGGGTGTGCAGCGTGAAGCCGTCGCGTGCGGGGTCGTAGACGGCCGTGGTCTCCACGGCCGCGGCGTCGTTGCCGTGCGCGACCTCGGTCATCAGGAAGGTACCTACCTCCCTGAGCGTGAGGTAGGGGGCCAACTCGGCCTGTGTACGCCCGCCCTGGTCCAGGAGGCTGCCCAGGAACAGGTTGTAGTGGATGGTCGAGACGCTCGCCAGCGTGGGGTCCACAAAGCCCAGCCACTCGTGCATACGTGCCAGTGCCGCCGGGTCACCCACAAGGTCCAGTGGGTTTCCGATGACGTCGTTCAGCAGCCGCAGTCGCCTGTAGGCGGTACGCAGTCCCTCCTCGGGCGACGCCGTGAAGTCCGGGCGGAACGGGGCCGACGCCAGCAGGCGCCGCCAGAGGTCGTGTGCCGCCTCGCCACCGGCGTCGTGCTCGCCGTCCTGGCCGAACAGCACCCGCCTGAGGGCCGTTGACGCGCCGCTCGTGATCGTTGTCGCGTGCGCGGCCGAAGCCGTGTCCGCCGTTGTGTCTGGCGTCGTTATCACGCGACACCCAACGAAGCGGGCGCTGGCGAGGCACGCATGCCCCGGAGCGCCCGACCGGGGCCCGACGCGATCTCATCACGACGAGTGACATCGCGAGTGCCGCGTGTGTGCGTGCGGGGTAACCTGCCGCTCATGCTCGTAGACGCTTCCGGACCGGAGGACGGGCCTCGCCACGGTCCGGATCCCGCGCCGCTCACCGATCGTGAGGCGACAGCCGAGAGGCTGCTCGCCGCCTCAGCCCGGCACTCCTACGACCCCGGTACGGACGTGGACTGGGACGCGCCGCTGGAGCCCGGCGGCTGGTTCATGCCACCCGAACTGCTCTCGCTGCACGGCACACCCCTGTGGGACGCGATGCCGCACGAGCAGCGGCTGGAACTGTCACGGCACGAGCTGTCGGCGTGGACCTCGCGGGGCATCTGGTTCGAGATCATCCTGCTCCAGCTGCTCGCCCGGCACATCTACGACAAGCCGTTCACCAGCGCACATGCCCGCTACGCGCTGACCGAGATCGCCGACGAGTGCCGGCACTCGCTGATGTTCGTGCGGATGCTCGGCAAGTGCGGGGCGCCGCCGTACCCCGTGTCCCGCCCCCTGCACCAGGTGGCGCGCGCCGTCAAGACCTGCTCCAGCACTCCGGCCTCGTTCTCGGCGACCCTCTTCGGCGAGGAGATCAGCGACTGGATGCAGCGGATCACGATGCGGGACGAGCGGGTGCAGCCCCTCGTGCGCGAGGTCTTCCGTATCCACGTCATCGAGGAGGCCCGCCATGTCCGGTACGCACGCGAGGAGTTGCGGCGCCTCGCCGCCGCCCAGCCCCGCTGGCGGCGTACCTGTACCGAGCTGAACGTGACGGCGCTCGCGCTGCTGCTGACCGACGCCTATGTGCGCGGCGATGTCTACGCCGCCGTCGGGCTGCCTCCCGCCGAGGCCATGCGCCAGGCGAAGGCGAGCGAGCTGCGCCGCCACCACATGCGCGAGGCCACGCGCAAACTCACCGCGTTCCTCCACGACATCGGCCTCCTCACCGCGGCCAGCCGTCCGATGTGGCGCCGCGCCGGGCTCCTGGCGTGAGGCGGTTCCGGCCGGTGGCGTGAGGCGGTTCCGGTCGGTCGGCCGGTCAGGTCGTGACGGCCTTCGCGGTGGTCAACGGGCCCCGCGCTGCGGGCATGCGAGCCCGGCGCCGGCTCAACGCTCGTCGCGCGGCGGGGCGATCTCCGCGATCAGCTTCTCCACGCGAGCCCTGATCTCGTCGCGTATGGGGCGTACGGCCTCGACGCCCTGGCCCGCCGGGTCCGCCAACTGCCAGTCCAGGTAACGCTTTCCGCTGAAGACCGGACAGGCATCGCCGCAGCCCATGGTCACGCACACGTCGGACGCCTGGACCGCTCCGGTGGTGAGCATCTTGGGGCTCTCGGCCGCGATGTCGATCCCGGCCTCACGCATGGCCTCGACCACGGCCGGGTTGACGGCGTCGGCGGGGGCCGAGCCGGCGGAGCGGACCTCGATACGGTCCCCGGCGAGATGCCGGAGCCAGGCGGCGGCCATCTGGGAGCGGCCCGCGTTGTGGACGCAGACGAACAGGACGGAGGGCTTGTCGGGCACGGCGGTCTCGCTTCTGTCGCTCTGCGTGCGGCGGCGCCGGTGGCGTGTGGCGGCGCGCGGTGGGCCATCGAGTCAGTGGTGGCTGGTGTCACTCGCGAATGATGTGAGAGTATCAGCGCATGATGATGTCAGCCAGCCCTGAAGTGATCCGGGTCCCGGAGGGTGCCGATCTGATCCGGGTCATCGCGGACCCGCTCAGGTACCAGATCGTCACCCTCCTCGCCCGCGAGACCCTGTGCACCACGCATCTCGTGGAGGAGACGGGGGCACGGCAGACGAACCTCTCCAACCATCTGCGCGTCCTGCGCGAGGCCGGTGTCGTGGAGACCGAGCCCTGTGGCAGGTTCACGTACTACAAGCTGCGGCCCGAGGTGCTGACCTCGCTGGCCGGCGCCTTCACGGAGCTGGCCGAGACGGCGCGGACGACGATCGCCACCGACCGGAAGAGGTCGTGTCCGTGACCGAGACCCAGGCTCCCACCCCTACCCCCGCTGCCTCCTCCGGGGACGCGTCCCCCGGGGCGGGTGTCGCGCGCAAGCTCTCCACCCTCGACCGCTACCTCGCCGTATGGATCCTGCTGGCGATGGCGGCGGGACTCGGGCTCGGACGGGCCATCCCGGGTCTGAACAGCGTGCTCAGCAAGGTCGAGGTCGGCGGGATCTCGCTGCCGATCGCGTTCGGGCTGCTGGTGATGATGTATCCGGTGCTGGCCAAGGTCCGCTACGACAAGCTGGACACCGTGACGGGTGACCGCAGGCTGATGGTCTCCTCGCTGGTCATCAACTGGCTCGTCGGTCCTGCCGTGATGTTCGCGCTCGCGTGGATCTTCCTGCCCGATCTGCCCGAGTACCGCACCGGGTTGATCATCGTCGGGCTGGCCCGCTGTATCGCCATGGTCATCATCTGGAACGACCTGGCCTGCGGTGACCGCGAGGCCGCGGCCGTACTGGTCGCGCTCAACTCCGTCTTCCAGGTCATCGCCTTCGGCCTGCTCGGCTGGCTCTACCTCGACCTGCTGCCCGGATGGCTGGGCCTGGGCGAGGGGCAGCACCTCGACATCTCGATGGGGAAGATCGCGCTCAACGTCGTCATCTTCCTCGGCGTCCCGCTCGTCGCCGGGTTCCTCACCCGCCGTATCGGCGAGCGGCGCATGGGACAGGAAGCGTACGAGCGGAAGTTCCTGCCGAGGATCGGCCCGTTCGCGCTCTACGGCCTGCTGTTCACCATCGTGATCCTCTTCGCGCTCCAGGGGAAGACGATCACCTCTCAGCCGCTGGACGTCGTCCGTATCGCGCTGCCGCTGCTCGTCTACTTCGCGGTCATGTGGTTCGGCACGTTCGCGCTGGGCAAGGCGATCGGTCTGGCCTACGACCGCTCGGCCACGCTCGCCTTCACCGCTGCGGGCAACAACTTCGAGCTGGCCATCGCGGTGGCCATCGCCACGTTCGGGGTGACCAGCGGACAGGCGCTCTCCGGCGTCGTCGGCCCGCTCATCGAGGTGCCCGTACTGATCGCCCTCGTCTATGTCTCCCTCGCCTGGCGCCGCAGGTTCAGCTCTCCGGCCGTCCACGGCGGCATCCCGCCCGCCCGCTGATCCACGCCGGCCGCGCCGGCCGGCGCTCGCCCCCGGCGGGGCTGCTCGCGGGCGCGGGCGGTCAGCGTGCGCTGACCATCGTGCCCATGCGTGCGAGCACGCCGGGGGCGACGCGGTAGTAGACCCAGGTGCCGCGGCGCTCGGAGGTGACGAGTCCGGCGTCGCGGAGCTTCTTGAGGTGGTGGCTGACCGTGGGCTGGGAGACGCCGAGGTCGCCCAGGTCGCAGACGCAGACCTCGCCGCCCGAGTGGGAGGCGACGCGGGAGAAGAGCAGGACGCGTACGGGGTCGCCGAGGGCCTTGAACATCTCCGCCATCGTGCGCGCGTCCTCCGCTGACAGGTCGGGGGAGGTGAGGGGCGGGCAGCAGGGCGCCACCTCCGGTGCGTCCTTCCCCTCGGGCATGCCCGTCGGCGTGGCCGTGGCCGTGGCCTCCGGCGCCCGGGGTGGTGCCTCGTGCGTTTCCTTGAGTTTCGACACCCCTCAATATTGACATCCATCAATACAGAGTGCCAGGGTGAAGGTGCTGGATCGATGAATGTCGAATCAGGTGTACGGGAGCCGAATCAGCTGTGACGGGTCAGCTGTGACGAGAGCCGGATCAGCGGCAGGAACAGCAGAAGCAACGGAAACAGCAGTCACAGCAGGTACAGCAGGCACAGCCGAATGAGGGAGACAGGAGAAGGCATGAACGAGTCACAGCCGTCCCGGCTGCCCGTGGCGGTCATCGGTGCCGGACCGATCGGCCTGGCCACCGCCGCCTCGCTGCTGGAACGCGGGCTGGAACCGCTGGTGCTGGAGGCGGGCCCGCACGCGGGCACCGCCGTACGGGAGTGGGGGCACGTGCGGCTTTTCTCCACCTGGGACGAGGTCATCGCGCCCGCCGCCGAGAAGCTGCTCGCTCCCACCGGCTGGGAGCGGCCCGAAGGCGGCACGTACCCCTCGGGCGCCGACTGGGCCGAGCGGTATCTCCAGCCGCTCGCCGACGCGTTGGGCGCACGGGTCCGCTACGGCGTACGCGTCACCGGCGTCTCCCGGACGGGGCGCGACCGCGTGGTCGACTCCGAGCGCGCTGGGCAGCCCTTCGCGCTGCACCTGGCAGCTCCGGACGGCGGCGAGGAACGTGTGCCGGCCCGCGCGGTCGTCGACGCCTCCGGCACCTGGGCGACCCCGGGCCCGCTCGGCGGCAACGGGCTGCACGCGCTGGGTGAGCGCGCGGCGGCCGACCGGATCAGCTACCGCGTGCCCGACCTGGACGACCCCGCCGTACGGGCCCGTTACGCGGGCAGGCGTACCGCCGTCGTCGGCTCGGGCGCCTCCGCCTTCACGGTGCTGGCGGGCCTCGCCTCCCTCGCCGGGGACGAGCCGGGCACCCATGCGACGTGGGTGCTGCGGCGCGGTATCGGCGGGGACACCTTCGGCGGCGGCGAGGACGACCAGCTTCCCGCACGCGGCGCCCTCGGCCTGCGTGCCAAGGCCGCCGTCGACGCGGGGCACGCCACGGCGGTGACCGGATTCCGCACCGAGGCCGTCGAGCGGGAAGGCACCGGCGGCCTGGGCGGCGGTGGCGGCGAGGGCTCCGGTGGCGAGGGTGCCGGTGCGGGGCGGCGGCTGGTCCTGGTCGCCGAGGACGGGCGCCGCCTCGAACCCGTTGACGAGGTGATCGTCCTGACCGGCTTCCGCCCGGACCTGACCTACGTGAACGAACTGCGCCTCGCCCTCGACGAGCGGCTCCAGGCCCCCGTCGGGGTCGCCCCGCTCATCGACCCGAACGTGCACTCCTGCGGCACCGTCTACCCGCACGGCGCCTCGGAGCTGTCCCACCCGGAGGCCGATGTCTACCTGCTGGGCATGAAGAGCTACGGCCGTGCTCCGACGTTCCTCGCCATGACCGGCTACGAACAGGCACGCTCCGTCGCCGCCGCGCTCGACGGTGACCACGAGGCCGCCGCCCGCGTCGAGTTGATCCTCGCCGAGACCGGGGTCTGCGGCGGCTCGGGACTCTTCGACGAACCCGCACGGGAGGCGGCCGGCGGCTGCTGCGGCACCACGGTGGCGGCCGGCGGGAGCTGAGCCCGCTCAGGCGGCCGGACCCGCATGGGTGGCGGGGCTCGCTGGGATCGGGCTGACTCGCGCATCCGGGCTCGCCCGGGCGCTCGGGCCGGCTCGGGCGGGCGTCACGCCGGGAGCATCGTGGCCACGAAGTGGGCGCGGTCCGCGGGGTGTTCGCCGAACCAGCTGCCCAGGCGATGTGTCGCCTCCGGGTACTCGACGGGGGTGAGGCGGGCCCGTTCGGTGAGTGCGGCACGGATCGCGCGGGTGACGTCCGGCGGGATGACCTCGTCGGTACGGGGCACGGCGAGGACCGCGCGGCCCTCGTAGGCGCGCAGCGCGGCCAGCGCGGGGGAGTCGCGCCAGCTGCCGGGGCGGCGGATGATCTCGCTGAACGGTCCGTCGCCCGTACCGAAGGGCACTTCCCACGCCTCGGCGGCGTACACGGCCGGCGCGCACAGGCCGAGCGCCGTCACCCGGGGCCCGAAGTGACGGGCGAGGTCGGCGAGGGTCTGGCCGCTCATGCTGAACCCGACGAGCACGAGGGGCGCTTCGGCGGGGACCTGCCCCTCGATGACCGAGGCCGCCTGGTCGAAGCGGCGGCGCAGGCTCAGTTCGCCGAGGTGGCCCGAACTCTCCCCGTGCCCGGAGAAGTCGAAGGCCAGCGCGTCGTTTTCGCGCGCCGCGAAGTCCCTGACCAGCGGAAACAGGGGTGCCTTGTTACCGTTGCCCGCCCCGTGCAGGACCACGACGGTCGGCCGGGTGCCGCCGTGGTCCCGCACGGCGTGTACGCCGCTGAGCAGCTCGCCGTCGAAGGGGTGGGTGAAGGGGGTCAGTTGTGTCATCGGTCCATTCACTCATGGGCGTGTGGAAGGAACGGCGCCCCGTCAGGGGCGCGGGGAACGGCGCGCCAGGCCACGTTCCGTCCGCACTCCGCACACATGCCCAAGGGGCACCCCCTGCCCGGTGCAACACCCCGGCGCAACAACGCGGCACAGCAACGCGGCGCCACACTCCGGCGGACCCACCGCCGAACCGGCGGACCGAGCGCCCCGAGGGGTTTCCTGGCCATCGTCGAGGGCGGGGCGCTGAGCTGGGGTTTCTGTGGGAAAAGTGGCGCGAAATGTTCCGAATGTCACGATGGTGGGGGGTTCCGGGCCCGCAAGGAGGCGGCGGCTCGGTTTGCGTAACGATCTTGGACGCGACCCGGAAGGTACGCGATGACTTCGGTAAGCGGAATCCCCTGCTGGGTCAGCCTGACGACCCGCGACATGCGCTCCACCGAGGAGTTCTACGGGGCCGTGCTCGGCTGGTCCTTCCGTGACAGTCCGCTCGGCGACGAGTACCGCGTGGCCACCGAGGACGGTGAGCCCGTCGCCGGTCTGGGAGAGCTGGCCGTCACCTGGCAGCTCCCGGTGCGCTGGACGGTCTTCTTCCAGGTCGAGGACGCGGACATCACGACGACGCGCATCGCGGAGCGTGGCGCGACCGTCGCCGTCGGCCCCCTCGCGGTCGGCAGTGGCCGCGCCGTGCTGGCCGCCGACCCCTCCGGCGCCCCGTTCGGCCTGTGGCAGGGCGAACAGCCGCGCGGCTGGGCCGTCGGTACCGGCCACGCTCCCGCCTGGCTCGAACTGCGCACCCGGGACGCGTTCGACGCCGCGCTCTTCTACGGCGCCGTCTTCGGCTGGGCCGAGGACCCGCGGCACGGCATCAGCTATGAGGAGCAGAGCGACGAGGTGATCGTCCTGGTGGACGGGAAGACCGTCGCCGGGCTGCGGGACGGCGGGATCGAGGCAGCGCCCGACCCACGCGTACGCCCCCGCTGGGAGGTCTTCTTCCGCGCCCCCGACCTGGACGGGGCCGTCTCGGCCGCGATCGGCGCCGGCGGCGAGGTCGTGCTGCCGCCGCAGGACACCGAGCACGGTCGCGCCGCCACCCTGCGCGACCCCGACGGTGCCCTGTTCTCCCTCCTCAGCATCTGACCCGGCAGGCACCGGGTGCCACCCGCCATCCGGCGACCCGTCAGGCGCCGGCCCCGGTATCTGCCCCAGGTCTTGCGCGGGGCACGGGCGGGGATGACGCTGAGCGCACGGCCCGATGCGGTGCGTACGGGGTGAGGGAGTGGGGGGTGGGGCGGATGTCAGCGAGGAAGCGGACGACGGCGGCGGCCCGGCGGGGGCGTGGTGCTGCCAGGCGGCGCGGTGCGGCGGTGCGCCGTCGGTCCCATGTGTGGTTACGGGGGCGATGGCGCCCCGTACTGGGGTGCGCCGCCGTTCTGGTGCTCGCCGGGATCGTCTACTGGTCCCGGATATGGCCGTATCTGCTCGGCGCCGCCGTGGGTGCCGCGCTGGCCCTCGGGTGCTGGCGGCTGTGGCGTGCCGACCGGGTGGCCAGGGCGGAACACCGCGAGTGGGAGCGGCAGGACGCGGTGCGAGCCGGACACCGTACGCTCGCCGAGGTCGACGGCATGAGCGGCGGCGCGTTCGAGGACCTGGTCGCCTCGCTGTGCCGGCGCGACGGCTGCACCGGCGTGCGGCGCGTCGGGGGAGCGGGTGACAACGGCGCCGATGTCCTCGGGGTGCTGCCCGACGGGCGTTCCATGGTGATCCAGTGCAAGCGGTACGCGGTGTCCCGTGCGATCCCCGCGCGTGACATGCGGGAACTCGCGGGCGCGCGCGGCTACTTCAGGGCCGAGGTGGCCGTGCTCGTCACCACCAGCCGCTTCACGGCGCAGGCCCTGACCTTCGCCGCCTCCCAGCACCTCGTCCCCGTGCACCGCGACCAGCTCGCCCTCTGGCACGCCGGTAACCCGCTCACCCAGTTCCTCACCCTCGAAGGGGCGGGCCAGGGCGACGCGGCACACAACCGGCGCCGGCGGCTGCCGAACTGACGTAGCGTCAGTCAGTGGCCCGGTGACTGCGCGGCCCGCTGAGCCTGCCGGGCCCGCTCGGCCTGCTGGGCCCGGTAGGCCGCTGCCCGCGCGAGGTAGTTCCTGTGTTCCTGCGCGTGGTCGGGCGGCAGGTGCGGCGCGTCGGGGGTCGTGGTGGCGAAGAACCGCGTGAGTGCTCCGTTCGCGCTCGTGGCCAGCTCTCCGGAGCGCGCGAACATCGCCGACTCGTAGCGGGAGACCGCCTCGCCGAGGGTGGCCTCCTCCTTGACGGCGTGCGCGAGTTCCACGCCGTCGAGCATCGCCAGGTTGGCGCCGTGGCCGCCGAAGGGTGCCATGAGGTGCGCCGCGTCCCCAATCAGCGTGACGCCGGGAACGCGGTCCCACGTCAGGGGCGCGGGCAGCGCGTGGAACGTGCGCGGCACATAGTCACCGTCGTTGGCGGTGATCAGCTCGCGCATGCCGGCCGACCAGTGGCTGAACTCCTGGACCAGGTGGGCGCGTACGGCCTGCCGGTCGGTGAGGTCCACACCGGCCCGCACGTGCCAGTCCAGTGGCGCCCGGAACGCCACGTAGCCGCGGACCACGCTGTTGCTGTTGCGCTGGACGATCACCGCGCGACCTGCGCCGTCGTTGGCGAACATGTGGCCGTCGCCCACGATCCCGGCGATGGCGGGGTGCCGGGTGTCGACGTCGTCGAAGCGGGCGTCGAGGAAGCAGACCCCGAGGTACTGGGGCACCGCGTCGCTGACCAGGGGGCGGACCTTCGACCACGCACCGTCGGCGCCGATGACGAGGTCGGCCTCCGTGCTGGTGCCGTCGGCGAACTCCAGACGGTGCACGCCGTCGCCGGTGCGGACGGCACGCACGAGTGCGTGTCCCCAGTGGACGGTGCCGGGCCGCAGGTGTTCGTGGAGCATGCGGCGCAGCTGGCCCCGGTCGATCTCGGGTGCCGCTTCGTCGCCGGGCGCCGGTGTGAACTCCGTGAGGACGGTGCCGTGTTGGTCACGGCGGCTCTTGGCCTGCCCTTCCGGCCGCGCCAGCGCCATGAAGGCGTCGATCAGCCCGGCGTCCTCCAGTGCGATCTGCCCGCTGTCGGCATGCAGATCGAGCGTTCCGCCGGCGTCGCGTGCGTCCACCGCCGCGTCGCCGTCGTGGACCGTGACCTCGATGCCGTGTCCCTGCAGGACGCGGGCGCATGTCAGCCCGGCGGGCCCGCCCCCGACCACGGCGATACGGGGTGTGCTGTTGGTCATCGCTTCCTCCAGAAAGACCCGGCGTCGCTTCGGCGGCGACAGTTCGGTCGGTCGGTACGCCGCCCACTGTAGGTTGAACCGTTGAAAAAGTGCAACCGTTCAACTTTCTCATCGGATACACATTCCGGTACGGTGGGGCGATGACGGAGAGCGGGCGCCGCGAGCGCAAGAAAGCAGCAACCCGCCAGGCGCTGGCCGACGCGGCCCTGCGGCTGTTCCTGGAGCGCGGCTACGACGAGGTCGGCGTACGCGAGATCGCCGATGCCGCCGATGTCTCGGTGACGACGCTGTTCAAGCACTTCCCCGACGGCAAAGTGGCGCTCGTCTTCGACGAGGAGGCCGACCGCGAGGCGGAGCTGATCGCGGCCGTCAGCGAACGTCCGGCCAGGCAGACCGTGCCCCAGGCGCTGCGCCGGATGATGACGGAAGAGCGCTCACGGCGGATCCACGCCGACCCCCGGTTCGCTGGCTTCCTCCGCATGATCGACTCCACCCCCGCGCTGCGCGAGTACGCCCGGCGCATGTGGCTGCGCCACGAGCAGGCGCTGGCCGAAGCGATCGCCGCCGACGCCGGCCTCCCGCCCGACGAACCAGGCTGCCAAGCGCTGGCCCACTTCGCCCTCGAAGCCGCGTCCCTCGCGCACGAACGGAAGGCACCCCAGGACGCCCTCGACCGCATCTTCGACATCCTCGACAACGGCTGGTCCCGCACCCTCCCCGAACGGTCCTGAAGTCAGGGGCGTTGAAGCCAGGGGCCTTGATGCTCAGCGGCATTGATGCTCACGGGGACTGCTGCTCAGGGCGTTGCTGCTCAAGGGCCTTGATACGCAAAGGCGTTGCTGCTCAAGGGTGTTGAAGCTCAGGGGCATTGCTGTCCCAGGGCGTTGACTCTCAGAAACACCGAAGCCCGGAGGCCGTCCGGGCACGGCCCGTCCCGGTGGCCGCATTACACTCACGTCGGTGAACGCCGCCACCGATTCCCCGCGTTCCGTCGCGGTGCTTCCGCTGCGGGAGCGCAAGAAGCAGCGCACGCGTCAGGCGCTGATCGACACGGCCCTGAACCACTTCACCCGCAGCGGGTTCGGCGGCGTCACGCTGGACGAGCTGTGCGACGAGGTCGAGGTGTCCAAGCGCACCTTCTTCCGGTACTTCGCCGGCAAGGAGGATGTCGCGACGGCACCGCTCCAGGACCTGTGGGCAGCGTTCCTGGAGGAACTGCGTGCCACGGGGCCCGACGGACGGGTCCTGCTGGAGCTGACGCGCGACGCGCTGCTCGCCGCCCTCGACCGGGTGGCCGACCACGACTGGGCACACCGCGCCCGGCTCAGCCTGCGGCTGGCGGAACGCAACCCGTCCATGGACGCGCACAGCACACAGTTCTGCGAGCGCACCACCCGGTCGGCGCTGAAGATCCTGGACGGCGCTCTCGCCCTCGAAGGACCCGCGGACCCGCGCCCCCGGCTCGCCACGGACATGCTCGTCTCCGCCTTCCGCCACGCGCTCGCCGGCTGGGCGGCCGAGCCCTCGGAAGCCGTGCCGAACGGAGTGGCCGCGGGCACTGCGGCGACCGCGGCGACCGGGAGCGAGCCCGTTTCGGACAAGCGGGAACTCGCCGCCCGTTTCCGTGCCGCACTCGACGCCCTCCCCGGAAGCCTCGCGCTCACCACCGTGCCGCGCCCCGCCGCCGGTTGACCGCCTCGCCCGAGCACCAGGCCCGTCCCCCGGGGGGAGCCCCGCCCGGCGACGCGGTACGTCCCCCGGCCCCCGGCCCCCGGACGCGGCACGCCCCGCGTACGCGTGCGCGTTCGCCTTCCGTAGCGGCTGAGCCGGCAATACCGTATGGGGCCACCGTTCCGTCTTCCCGGAGGCCGCATTGACCAGCGAAGAGGCGCTCGTACAGGGGGACTTCGACCCCACCGACCGGGAGCGCGACCCCGTTGCCCAGCTGGACGCGCTGCTCGCGGCGGGGCTGCGCGTGGTGCGCAGCGAGCGGATGGGCGGCGCGTATCTGGTGCTGACCCACCAGGACGTACGCGAGGTGCTGGAGGACCCGGAGACGTACGCGTCCGCCCATGCGCTGGGCGGGCCGCTCAAGGACGCGGTGCCCGAGGAGGTCGCGGCGCTGCTGCCCGGGTTCCTGCGGGAGCCGGTGACCGGTGTCGTGGACACGGACGGTGCCGCGCACGCGCCGCTGCGCGCCACCGTGCGGCGCGCGTACGCGGGGCCGCGCGTCAACCCGCTCGCGGCCCGGATCGAGGACCTCGCACGCGAGTTGGCCGACGAACTGGACGAGGGGCTCGGGCGTGGCGAGGTCGATCTCGTGAGCGCCTACGCACAGCCGCTCGCACAGCGCGTCATGGGCGCAGCGCTCGGCATCCCGCAGGACGACCTGCTCGCGGTCGCCGGCTGGGCGGGCGATATGGCCTCACTCATCACGCCGGGCATTCCCGTGCAGGTCAAAAGGGAAGCGGCGCGGCGGCTGTGCGACTACGAGGAGTGGGCGACCGGGTTCTACGCCACGCTGCCGCCGGGACACGACAGCGTGGCGGCCGTCTACGCGCACGGCGAGGGCGAGGCAGGCCCGATGTCGGCGGCGAACGCACTCAACAACCTGCTGGTGCACTTCGTCGCCGGCACCGTGACCACGTGCCACGCGGTCACGTCGGCCGCCTACCAACTGCTGCGCGACCGCACCCTGTGGCAGCGCGCTCTGGGCGACCCGCAGAACTACGCGCCCCGCGTGCTGGAGGAGGGGCTGCGGCACACCTCCCCGCACCGGGGACTGGTACGGGTGACGACGCGCGCGACCACGCTGGGCGGTACGTCACTGCCGCAGGGCGCACATGTCCTCCCGCTGCTCGGCGCGGCCAACCGGGACCCCGCACACATCCGGGACCCCGCGCGCTTCGACCCGGACCGGGAGGCCCCGCGCGGCCATCTCGCCTTCGGCGCGGGGCCGCACGCGTGCGTGGGCGCCCATCTGACGCGCCTTGAGGGCCGGTTGGCGCTCACCACGCTGCTGACCCGTTTCCCCACGCTCACCCTCGCAGCCCTCGAGGAGGAGCCGCCGGTCCTGCCCGATTACCACTTCCACGGGCTCGCGATGCTGCGGGTCAGGCTCCCTTAGCCGGCGCGCCGAACGGTTCCACGCCGACGACCCGGCGCACGCGTACGGGCTCGATCACCACCGAGACGCGCCGCTCCTCGGGCAGCAGCCACTCGTACGGCGTGCCCAGGTACTTGTCCGCGAGCCTGTCCATGTCCCGTTCGGCCTCCGGGCCCTCGACGAAGCGCGTGACGCGGCCGTGGATCTGGACGCGGTCGAAGGGGTTGGCCGCATCGGCGTGGGAGAGGCACACGCGCGGATCGTTCCGCAGGTTGCGTTCCTTGACCCGCCCGACCGATGTGTTGAACCACGGGGTCCCACCCTCCAGGCCCACCCACATCGGGCTGACATGAGGCGACCCGTCCGGATTCGTCGTCGCCACGAACCAGATGAGCGCCGCCTCCAGCCGTTCCCGTACGTCCTGCTCCAGCTCCCGCATTACCAGGGCACCTCTCACTCGTCGTGCGTATACGCGGGGGACTGTAGCTGTCGCCGGGTGCGGCGGCGTGAACCGGGAGGGGCGGCCCCGGCGCCCTGCGCCCCGGCCGCGCTGGCCCGGCCAGGAGACCCGTACCGCGCGCAGGCGCTCGCCGCGTCGCTGCACGCACTCCGTAAAATGGCCCGGCCCGCAGCCGGCCCGGCCCGCCGCCCAGCCGCCCCACAGGGCGCCGACACCGTTTCCCGCCATCCGGAAGAACGAGAGGGACCGCGCCATGACCACCCCGCACGGCTTGCCCCTGGAGCCCACCCCGATCCATGTGTCCGACGAGGTCCTCGATGACCTGCGCACCCGTCTCATAGCGACCCGTCCGCCGCTGGACGAGGGGAACGAGGACTGGTCCTACGGCGTACCGGACAGCTGTCTCCGTGAACTGGTCGCCTACTGGCGGGACGGCTACGACTGGCGCAAGGCCGAGGCCGCCATCAACGCCTACGAGCACTACCAGGTCAGCGTCGCCGGTGTCCCGGTGCACTTCATGCACAAGCCCGGCCGCGGCCCCCGCCCGATCCCGCTGATCCTCACCCACGGCTGGCCGTGGACGTTCTGGCACTGGTCGAAGGTGATCGATCAGCTCGCCGACCCGGCGGCGTTCGGCGCCGACCCCGCCGACGCGTTCGACATCATCGTGCCGTCCCTGCCAGGGTTCGGTTTCCCCGGCCCGCTCACCGGCTTTCCGGACGTCAACTTCTGGAAGGTCGCCGACCTCTGGCACACCCTGATGACCGAGACCCTGGGGTACGAGAAGTACGCCGCCGGGGGCTGCGACATCGGCGGGATCGTCTCCAGCCAGCTCGGCCACAAGTACGCCGACGAGCTGTACGGCATCCACATCGGCTCCGGACTGCCGCTCGACTTCTTCTCCGGCCCCCGCGCCTGGGACTTCGCCCGGAACCGGCCGCTCACCGACGACCAGCCCGCAGAGGTCCGCGCCCGCATCATCGAGCTGGACCACCGCCTGGCTTCCCACCTCGCCGTGCACATGCTCGACGGCGCCACCCTGGCCCACGGGCTGAGCGACTCACCCGCCGGACTGCTGGCCTGGCTGCTGGAGCGATGGAACGCCTGGAGCGACAACGGCGGTGACATCGAGTCCGTCTTCACCAAGGACGACCTGCTCACCCACGCCACGATCTACTGGGTCAACAACTCTGTCGCCACATCGATGCGTTACTACGCCAACGCCAACCGCTACCCCTGGGTGCCGGCGCACGACCGCACCCCGGTCGTGCAGGCCCCGGTCGGCCTCACCTTCGTCACGTACGAGAACCCGCCCGGCATCCACACCGCCGACGAGCGCGTCCAGGCGTTCAAGAACGGCCCGCTGGCCGCCTGGTTCAACCACGTGAACGTCAACGCCCATGACCACGGCGGCCACTTCATCCCCTGGGAGAACCCCGACGCCTGGATCAGCGACCTGCGCCGCACCTTCCACGACCGCGGGGACCAGCGGTGAGCCCCCGGCAGACGCCGGGGGCTCAGTGTGTGAGGGGTCAGATGGAGCCGTTGCGTACGCCGCCGATGAATGCGGCGAACGCGTCTGTGCGGAAGGTGAGTACGGGGCCGTCGGTGCTCTTGGAGTCACGGACGGGGATCTCGCCAGTAGCGGTCGCTTGTGCCGGGGCCCACTCGATGCAGGAGCCGCCGTTGCCGCTGTAGGAGGACTTGAACCAGCGGAGGGTTTCGGTCGTCACGGTTTGCCCTTTCGTGCCTGCTCGGTCGTGGTCGCGGATGCCGCTTGGGAGAAGCGCGCCACCGATGGCAGTGAGCCCCCGACGGGTACCGGGGGCTCAGCGCGTGAGGGGTCAGATGGAGCCGTTGCGTACGCCGCCGATGAATGCGGCGAACGCGTCTGTGCGGAAGGTGAGTACGGGGCCGTCGGTGCTCTTGGAGTCACGGACGGGGATCTCGCCGCGTGAGGCGGCGTGGTTGGCGGCGACCTCGATGCACTGGCCGCCGTTGCCGCTGTAGGAGGACTTGAACCAGCGGAGGGATTCGGTCGTCACGGTGTGCCCTTTCGTACCTCTTCAATCATGGCCGTGGATGCTGCCTGCGACAGCGCTTCGGCTTGTAGCTGATGGTAGGCGGTCAGCATGGGCAGCACGAGCGTGCTTTCTCTCTCAAGATGCCCCCGCTGCGCGGATTCGGCGTACGACATGAGCGAGCGGTCCGGCATCGTGAGCACGGTAACGGGAAGGCTGAACGGCCTGCGCTCGCCCATGGCGAAAGGTGCAATCTGCAACACGGTGTTTGGCAGCGCGGCGAACTCAAGCAACCGCGCGAACTGAGCATCCATGACAGCGGCAGAACCCATCGGTCGGCGGATGCACCCCTCGTCAAGTACCGCGCTGATCAGAGGGGAGGGCGACCGCGCGAGTGTTGCCTGCCGCTTCGCTACCAGCTCGACCCGTTCGTTGGCTTGCTCGGGGCCGATGGCTTCCCGCCGTACTGCGTCCGCTTCGAGCGTCGCTGCGTACTCGGATGTCTGGAGAAGACCGGGGACAACTCCCACCTCGTACAGCCGGATCTCTGCCGCACGTGCCTCGTACCCCAGGTACTCCGGGTAGCCCTCCAACAAGCTGCCGTTCCGGATCTCGCTCCATTCGCGCTCGAATGAACTCGACGTTCCCGCCAGCCCGAACGCAACGTCAGCACCCGTTGAGAAGCGACGGGTTGGAGACTTGTTGCCAGTTTCCACGTTGGAGACGTGCCTGCCGGTGTACCCCATCCGGGCAGCCAGTTCGTCCTGCTTCCAACCGCGTGTCTCTCTCAACCTGCGTAGACGCGCGCCGAACGCCGCTTCGGGACCCGCATCCGGGTTCAGCTCTCTGCGGTTTACCAATGTTCCCTCCGGCGCCGAAACGTTGAAGAGGTTCTGAGTCTAGGACACGCTGAACGCTCCCGGTAGCGGTACCGCTACAGAGAGGAGTTGAGCGATGGATCAGACACCCAACATGGCGCCCCCACAACCGAGTTCGCCGGGCATAGTGCTGGACCCGCACGTGGGCCAGGGGGCGGCGGGGTGAGCGGGAAGATGGTCGCGCGCGGTCTGGTCGCTGAGGCTGTGGCCGAGGAACTGTGTGAGGTGCTGGCCGCGTTGGGCCTGGATGCGAGCGTGACGGTACGTCAGAACATCGGCGCTGCCCTCGTGTCCAGCGGCGCCGCCGGGGTGCGCAGGCGGGGTCCCACGGTCCTGGTCGATGTGCCGCCGGGCGATGGCGCGGTCCTCGCGCAGGCGCTCAAGGGGCAGTCCCGTGGCTAGCCGGATGACGCTGCGCGTCGGCAGGGTCGGCCCGGACGGGAAAGCGGAGTTCGGGCCGGAGCGGGTGGTCAAGGTGAAGCCGGATCCGACCGTGCCGCGTGAGGACGCGTACCGGTACC
Organism: Streptomyces iconiensis; assembly: GCF_028657195.3. GTDB lineage: Bacteria > Actinomycetota > Actinomycetes > Streptomycetales > Streptomycetaceae > Streptomyces > Streptomyces iconiensis. Next base: position 44,280 of record NZ_JANCPR020000002.1, on the reverse strand, counting down.
CGCCGTGCGAGTGCCCGCAGCACCGGCCGGACCTGCACCAGGAGCGGACCGCGCTGCGTGGGCTGCGGGCCGCGGAGTGGTGGGCATGGGCCCGCCATTGACGCGGGCCCAACACCCGTACGGGCGTGCCCTGTTATGTGCCGCTGCCGACAGCCTTGTGCGCACGCGGCGCCGGACGCCGAGGCCGGGCCGGAAGCGCCCCGTGACGCTCCGACCTGGCGCGGCGTGCCGGTCAGCCGGTGGCGGCCGACGCGTCCGCTGAGCGGTGGGGCCATGCGCGCCGGGGCGACGCCGGGCCGTACGGCCCCCGCCGTACATCCCCACGAAGCCGACGCCGCCCCGCCATGCCCCCCTCCCATGGCGGCGAGGCCGGCACCCCCGTCCCCCGCGAGGCCACCGGGCTCACCGCCGTGGTGTTTGCGAATGCCACGTTAGTTTTCCGGTGTCTCAGAACCGTCCCAATGCCGTCTGCGACCCGTTCCACCAGTTCGTTGCTTTCTCAACCACCGCCATGAGCATACGGATTGGCCCCGTGCGGGTCACCAGTACTGATCCCGCCACGGGCCACGGCAGCCCTGCCCGCGCGGACGCGCTGAGCGCCGCACCCGCCGCGCCCCTCCTCCGGGGGAAGGGGCCACCGCGCGTGGCGCGAGGCCGCGTGCAGGCGCGCGGCCCATGGGGCGAGGTGCGTAAATTCGTTGCCGGCTACTTGCCGATTCGTGCCGCTGAAATGGGAGCGTTTCCGCTCGCCTTCCACAGGCGCACTGTCCCATCGGAACTGCCGCTGGCCAGGGTCTTACCGTCTTGGCTGAACGCCACGGATCGGACAACGTCGTCGTGGCCGGTGAGGGGCTCTGTGTGCTTGCGTGTTGCCACGTTCCACAAGAGCACTGTCCCGTCGTCAGTGCCGCTGGCCAGGGTCTTACCATCCGGACTGAACGTCACGGAATAGACAGCGTATTTGTGGCTGTTGAGGGGCGCCGGGTGCTTGCGTGTTGCCACATCCCACAAGATCACTGTCCCGTCGCCGCTGGCGGTGGCCAGGGTCTTACTGTCCGGGCTGAACGCCACAGAATAGACAGAGTCTTTGTGATCGGCGAGGCGCTTTACGGGCTCGCGTGCTGCCATGTCCCGCAGGAGCGCTGTCTCATCGCCGGCGCTGCCGGTGGCCAACATTTTACCGTCCGGGCTGAACGCCACAGAACTGATATCACCTTTGTGGTCGGTGAGGCGTTTTATTGGCTCGCCTGTTGCCACGTCCCGCAAGAGCGCTATCCCGTCGCCGCTGGCAGTGGCCAGGATTTTACTGTCCGGGCTGAACGCCAGAGAACTGATGACGGTACTGTGATCGGTGAAGGATTCTCCGCGCTTCCGCGTTTGAGCATTCCACAAGGTCACCGTCCCATCGCCGTCGCCGGTGGCCAACATTTTACCGTCCGGGCTGAACGCCACGACAGCGTCTTTGGGGCCGTTGAGGGACCCTGCGTGCTCGCGTGCTGCCATGTCCCAGAAGATCACTTCCTCTTCCCCGCCGATGGCCAGGGTCTTACTGTCCCGACTGAACATCACAGACGAGACGGGCCCCGTGCGGTCGGTGAGGGACGTCGTGGACTTTACGGCGATTTTCTTCGGTGCGCCATTTTCAGGGTTCTTGGCATCTGATTCAGGGTTCTTGGCGCCGGAGTTGTCTCTCAGGGCAATGACCGCAGTTGTTCCTCCTGCGCCCGCCAGGGCTGTGGCGCCGATGGCGAGGAAGGCCCGTCGGCGGATCGGTTTCCGGGCCGGTTCCGGTGCGTTGGCGGGAGGGGTCCGGCCGTTGTTACCGGCGGCGGCCTGGGCGATACCTTCGCGGGGTGTCTCTGTTTCGCCGTTGCTGGTCGGCTGTCCGGAGCTGTGTGTGCTGACGGCGTTGTGCGGTGCGGAAGGCGCTGATGCGGCGCGGTACATGGGAGAGCCGGGTTCCGGGGGCCCCGGGGGCCTGTCCTCCGGCAGGGCCGGCGGGGTGCTCTCCCGCGGGTCCGGTGGCGGCTCCTCCATGGGTGGATGGCTCACACTGTCGCCCTCGGAGTGACCGCTGGACGGTGCGGAGGGCGCGGCCGAAGTGGGCTCCCCCGACCCGGCGTTCGCGTCCGTCCCGTAATCCACCCCGGCTTCGGCCCTGGCTTCAATGCCAAGGTCAGGGCCGATCCCGGTGCTGGCCCTGGCACCTGCTCCGGTCCCGGTCCCGGTCCCGGCTTCGTCCTCGTCTCCGGCCGCAGCGCCGCCGTTCAACTCCGGTGATCCCAGCGGTCCCAGAGTTTCCGGTGATCCCAGCGGTCCCAGAGTTTCCGGTGCGCCCGGCGTCCCCGCAGTCTCCGGTGGCCCAGGCGACCCCGCAGTTTCCGGTGCGGCCGGCGACCCCGCAGTTTCCGGTGGTCCCAGCGGCTCCGGTGATCCCGATGGGGTCGGCGATTCCGGCGTTCCCGCCTGCGCGGGCTCAGCTGTCTGCGCTATGTCCGTCAACTGGTGGCCTGTAGGCCGCTGTGAAGGTACGTCCTGGTGCTGTGTGATGTCTGCGGTGATCGCTTCGGGGAGCCAGTTCCCGGTACGGCGCAGCATGCCGTCTTCCGAGGCAGCGCGGCACAGGTCGATGACCTCGGCGGGAGAGGGCCGCTCGGTGGGGGCCTTGGTCAGGCAGCGGTGCAGCAAAGGCAGCAGCGTCTCGGGTACACCGGTCAGGTCTGGTTCCTCGTACACGATGCGGAAGAGCACGCCGTGGGTCTGGCCCTCGCCGAAGGCGGGTGTGCCCTTGGCGGCGTAGGTGACGAGTTGGCCGAGGGAGAAGATGTCGGTTGCCGGGCCGATGTCTTTGTTCAGGGCCTGTTCGGGGGACATGAAGGGGGGCGTGCCCACGGTGACGCCGGTGTTGGTGAGGGCTGTGGCGTCGGCGGCGCGTGCGATGCCGAAATCGATGACACGCGGGCCGTCGGAGGCCAGGAGCACGTTGGACGCCTTCAGGTCCCGGTGGACGATGCCCTCGCCGTGCACGGCTTGCAGTGCTTCGGCCACCCCTGCCGCCAGGAGGAGAACGGACGGCACGGGCAGGGTGCCGTGCCGGGAGACCGCTGCGGAGAGGGTGGGGCCCTGGACGAAGGCGGTGGCGAGCCAGAGCGGTGGGGTGTCGATTTCGCTGTCGATGACGGGTGCGGTGAACAGGCCGTGCACCCGCCGTGCGGCGGCGACTTCGTGGCGGAAGCGGCGCCGGAAGTCCTGATCGTCCGCCAGTTCCGGGCGGATCGCTTTGATGGCGACGGGCCGCCCGGCCAGGGTGTGGGAGAGGTAGACCGTGCCCATGCCGCCCGCACCGAGGCGTGCCGCCAGGGTGTAGTCGCCCAGCTGTGCGGGGTCGTCCGCCTGCAGCGCCTGGAAGACCGAGACCTCCGCACCCGCACCGGAGCCTGCTTCCCCGTCGGCCATACCGATTGGCCCTCCCCCGTCGTGAACTCCCTTGTGCTGCCGTGCGCGTGATCCTATCGGCCGACTTCGACGGCCACGGGCGCCACCTCACGGGCCCGCGCGAGACTGTCCGTGACCCAACGACCTTGGAGCGGTTCGCCGGCTCCGGCGCTGGGGCGACAGCGCACACGTCCGAGACCGGTACCTCGGGCCCTCGCCCACGCCCGCTGTGACGCTGCGCGACTCCCGCTCGCTGACAGCTCGTCAGGCCGGGTCGTCCGTCCGCCGGGTCACCCGTCTGGCCCTCCCCGCCTCGGGAACGCGGTGCCGCGGCCCTTTTAGGGTGAGTACCCCGGCCGGACCGGGTGAGCTGAGAACCGACGAACCGAGAACAGGACGCACCATGGCCGGACATGCGGTGCCCCCGGAACACGAGCAGCAGTCCGACGGCGCCCCCCGCACCCCCTCCGGCGGCAAGCCGCCGACCGGGCACGGAGCGTTCCGTACCGGATGCTCACCACGGCACGCACAGGCCCCGACAGTCCCGTTCACGTGGACGCGCTGAGCGGCGCACCCGCCGCACCCCTGCTCCGGCACACCCCGGCACGGGGCGGCGCCGCCGGTCCCGCTCTCGCCCTGACCCGGGACCAAGGTCCCGGTCGGAGCCGCCCTCCGTCACATCCCCGCGCGTCCATACGCCTCTGAGAACGGCCGGGCCACCGACCGTACGGTGGAGGCATCGGGGAAGCTGCCGATCAGTTGCTCTCGTGAACGGACAGAGGCCATGAACGCCGCCCGCACCACTTCGTGGCACATCGAACTGCCGCACTCACCCCCCGCGGCGCCCATCGCACGGGCCGTCGTGCGCAACGCGCTGACCGAGCTGGAGTCGGGCGTCGACCGGGAGACGGCGGAGCTGCTGGTCTGCGAGCTGGTGACCAACGCGGTCGAGCACACGCCCGATGACGCCGCGGTCTCCCTGACGGTGGCGGAACTGGGGGAGGGCGTGCTGGTCGAGGTGCGCGACCACGACCCCCGCCCCCTGTCGGGCCTGCCGGAGGAGGGGAAGCCCCAGCCGCTGGAGGAACTGGAACGCGACCACACCTCCGGCCTTCCCGAAGGCGCGGAGCCGCCCCGGAGGCCGCCCCGGAGGCCGCCCCGGAGTACACAGCCGTCCGAGGACACCACGGCACCCGAGCCGTCCGAGGCCCCCGAACCCACCGAGGTGCCCGAATCCGCCGAAGTGCCCGGACCCGCCGAGGTCCCCGAATCCGCCGAACCTGTCGAAGTGCCCGAACCCGTCGAGCCCACCGAAGTGCCCGAGCCCACCGAAGCGACCGCGCCCTCCGAGCCCTCCGAGCCCTCCGGGAGATCCGGCGCTCCCGAGGCGGCCCTCGACGAGCGGGAGTCGCTGGGCGCCGCGAGCCTGGCGGACATTCCGGAGGACGGGCGCGGGCTGCTGCTGATCCGTACTCTCAGCGCGACGTGCGGGAGCCGCGCGACCCGTCAGGGCAAGACCGTGTGGTTCACGCTCCGGCCGGAGTCATAGGCTCCGGGGCGCCTTCGCAGGCGCCGCGTCCCCGGCCAGGGCCAGCCGCGAGCGCTTGCGCGCGTACAGCGAGTAGAGCGCGGCGCCGACCAGCAGGAACACCGCGAACTGCGCCCACGTCAGCAGCGGCAGCCCGTACATCAGATACAGGCAGAAGGCCACGCCCAGCAGCGGCGCCACCGGGTAGAACGGCACCCGGAACCTGCGCGGCAGATCGGGGCGCGAGCGGCGCAGCGCGATCACGCAGATGTTGACCACCGCCATCACAGCCAGCGTGCCGATCACCGTCATGTCCAGCACCACGTCCAGCGGCACCACGGCTGCGGGGACGGCGAAGACGACGGCGACGATCCATGTGTTGGCGACCGGGGTGGACGTCTTGGGCGAAACGCGTTCGAAGACGCGGGGCATCAAGCCGTCGCGTGACATCGACATCAGGATGCGGGTCTGCCCGTACATCACCGCGAGCACCACGGAGGCGATGGCGACGACGGCGCCGATCGCGATGACCGTGCTGCCGAAGGTCGAACCCGTCGCGTGGTTCACGATCAGGGAGAGCGCCGCTGGCTTGCCGCCGACCTGCTCCCAGGGCATCGCGCCGAGCGCGGCGACCGAGACCAGGCAGTAGATCAGCGCGACGCAGCCGATGGTGATGAGGATGGCCAGCGGAACGTTCTTACGCGGGTTCTTGACCTCCTCGCCGGCCGTGGAGATCGCGTCGAAGCCGATGAACGAGAAGAACGCGAGCGAGGCGCCGGCCCCGATGCCGCCGATGCCCTCGGGCGCGAAGGGGGAGAGGTTGCCGGACTCGAAGGCGGTGAAGGCGATGGCGCAGAACAGCACCAGGATGCCGATCTTGATGACGGCCATCACGGCCGTTGCCCGCGCGCTCTCGCGTACGCCCCGCACCAGCAGTACGGCGGCGAGGAGCATCACGATCACGGCGGGCACGTTCACGACGCCGCCGTGTCCCGGTGCCTCGGCGAGCGCTGGGGGGATGCGCCAGCCGACGGTGTTGTCCAGCAGCTCGTTGAGGTACTGCCCCCAGCCGATGGAGACCGCCGAGACGGAGACCCCGTACTCCAGCAGCAGGCACCAGCCCACCAGAAAGGCGGTCCGCTCGCCGAGGGTGGCGTAGGTGTACGAGTACGAGCTGCCCGAGACGGGGATGGCGCCGCCCAGCTCCGCGAAGGAGAACGCGGTGAAGATGCAGGTCAGTGCGGCCAGAATGAAGGAGACGATCACGCCAGGGCCGGCCTTGGCGACGGTGTCCGACAGGCCGACGAAGATGCCGGTGCCGACGATCGCGCCGACGCCGAAGCAGACGAGCTGGAACGGTCCGATGGTGCGCTGGAGGCCGTGGCCCTCCAGGTCGGCGCCGGACTCGGCCACCAGCTGATCGGGGGACTTGACGCGCAGTCCGGTGCGGGGCATGGGGGGACTTCCAGGGTGGTGCGGGGGAGGGTGGGCGCAAAGGAAGGGTCCGGGCTGAGTGCCCGGACCCTTCGAGGCTTCGCTCATCCTATCCGCCGTTTATGCATGACCTCGCATTTATGCGTATGACTATGCACACACGGCGCGGCGGCCCTCCCGCCTCTGCGGCGCCGCGCCTCCTGCCTCTGCGGCGGCGCTCCCGCTTGCGCGGCGGCCCCCCGGCCTGCGCGGGCGGCGGCGCTCAGTCCTCCGTGGCCAAGGTGGCGACGAGAACCGCCTTGATGGTGTGCATCCGGTTCTCCGCCTCGTCGAAGACGACCGCGTGTGCCGACTCGAAGACCTCGTCGGTCACCTCCAGCGACTCCAGGCCGTGCTGCTCATATATCTCCCGGCCGACCGCGGTACCCAGGTCATGGAACGCGGGCAGGCAGTGCAGGAAGCGCACATCCGGCTTCCCCGTGGCACGCAGTACGTCCATCGTCACCGCGTACGGGTGCAGCAGTTCGATCCGCTCGCTCCAGACCGCCTTGGGCTCACCCATGGACACCCACACGTCGGTCGCCACGAAGTCCGCGCCGCGTACGCCCTCGGTCACGTCGTCGGTCAGCGTGATCCTGGCACCCGTGCGCTCGGCCACCTCGCGCGCCCGCGCCGTCACCGACTCCTTGGGCCACAGCGAACGCGGCGCGACGATCCGTACGTCCATGCCGAGCAGGGCGCCTGTGACCAGGTAGGAGTTGCCCATGTTGTTGCGCGCGTCCCCGAGGTACGCGAACGAGATCTCCTCCAGCGGCCGGTCCGGCGCGTGCTCGGTCATGGTGAGCACATCGGCCAGCATCTGGGTCGGATGCCACTCGTCGGTCAGGCCGTTGAAGACGGGCACGCCCGCATGGGCGGCCAGCTCCTCGACGACCTCCTGACCGCTGCCGCGGTACTCGATCCCGTCGTACATCCGGCCCAGCACACGGGCGGTGTCCTTCGCCGACTCCTTGAGTCCTATGTGGGAGCCGGAGGGGTCGAGGTAGGTGGTGGAGGCGCCCTGGTCGGCGGCGGCGACCTCGAAGGAACAGCGCGTACGCGTGGAGGACTTCTCGAAGATCAGCGCGACGTTCCTGCCGCGCAGCCGCTGCCGCTCCGTGCCCGCCCGCTTCGCGGCCTTCAGTTCGGCCGCGAGGTCGATCAGGCTCCGGAACTCCTCGGCCGTGAAGTCCAGCTCCTTGAGGAAGTGGCGGCCCCTGAGGTCTGCTGCCATGTCTTCGGCTCTCCTAGCTCGCTGCGTAGCGCTGCGTACTCCCATAGCTTTCCGTAAGCTTGGAAGTCTATACGACGTACCGAATCTCTATACGGGAGCGTGTGTCACAGTACGGGGTCCCGTTCCACCGGGCAGCTCATGCAGCGCGGCCCGCCCCTGCCCCGGCCCAGCTCGCTCCCGGGGATCTCCAGCACCTCGATGCCCTCCTTGCGCAGATGGGTGTTGGTCGTCGCGTTCCGCTCGTACGCCACCACCATGCCGGGCTCCACCGCCAGCACGTTGCAGCCGTCGTCCCACTGCTCCCGCTCGGCCGACCGTACGTCCTGCTTCGGCGTCAGCACCCGCAGACCGTCCAGGCCCAGCGCCGCCGCGATGGCCCGGTGCATATGGTCAGGGGCGTGGTCGGTCACCTTCAGCTCCGTCGGTGCCGAGCCCGGTTCGATGGTGTAGGAGCGCAGCATTCCCAGGCCCTCGTACTGCGTGAACGTGTCCCCGTCGACCATCGTCATCACCGTGTCCAGGTGCATGAACGCGCGCCGCTTCGGCATGTCCAGCGCCACGATCGTCCGGGCCGAACCCTGCGCGAACAGCCCGCGCGCCAGCATCTCCACCGCCTGCGGCGTCGTCCGCTCACTCATGCCGATCAGCACCGCGCCGTTCCCGATCACCAGCACGTCCCCGCCCTCGATCGTGGACGGATACGCGGCCTGTCCCTCCGACCAGATGTGGAACCCGTCGTCCGGTTCCGGGGCGGCGAAGAGCGGGTGGTGCCGGTAGATCGCCTCGAAGTGCACCGTCTCGCGCTGCCGCGCGGGCCAGCGCATCGCGTTGATCGACACCCCGTCGTAGACCCACGCGGAGGTGTCCCGCGTGAAGATGTGGTTCGGCAGCGGCGCCAGAAGGAAGTCGTCGGACTCCATCACATGGAAGCGCACCGAGTCCGGCTCCCCGCACCGCTCCTGGAACTCCCGCTTCGTCATGCCCCCGATCAGTGCCTCCGTCAGATCCGCCGTCGGCAACTGGTCGAAGGCGGCGCGCAGATGGTCCGTGGCCAGTGGCCCGTACTCCTTCTCGTCGAAGACGCGGTCCAGAACGAGCGCCCTGGCCACCGGAATGTCCAGCGCGTCGGTCAACAGGTCCCCGAACAGGTGCACCTCCACGCCCAGTTCACGCAACGTGTCGGCGAACGCGTCGTGTTCCTGGCGCGCACGGCGTACCCACAGGACATCGTCGAACAGAAGGTCGTCCTTGTTGGTGGGTGTGAGCCTCTTCAGCTCCAGCCCCGGACGGTGCACGATGACGCGGCGCAGCCGTCCGGTCTCGGAGTCGACATGGAATCCCATGCGCCCATCCTCGCGGAGCGACTCGAAGTGTGCTTGCGGAACGGGCGCCCGGTGTTGGGGGCGCCTGGTGTTGGGGGTGCCTTGCGGGGGCGGATGTCTTGCGGGAGCGGATGCCTTGCATGGGGGTGCCTGGTGTGGGCGTGGGGGTGTCGGGTGTGGGGGTGTCTCGCGGGGGTGGGGATCCGGGGGCGACCCTCGGTCAAGTGATTGGGATTTCCGATGATTGGGATTCCCATGTATATTCGCCGTGTGGACGATGCACGCGTGAACCTCGAACTGATCGATTCCCTGTTTGTCCTGCGCGACCGGATACAGGGCGAACTGAAGACCCTGCTCCGCGGACTGGAGCTGACCGACGCGCAGGCGGACGCGCTGTGGCGGCTCAGCGGCGAGAAGGAGATGACCGCGCGCCGCCTGGCCGAACGGCTGCACTGCGACGCGTCGAGCGCCACCTCCATGATCGACCGCCTGGAGAAGCAGGGACTGGTCCACCGGGTACCCCACCCGACCGACCGCCGCGTGAAGGTGCTTCAGCTCACCCCCGAAGGGTGCGCGCTGCGTGAGCGCCTCATCCGGCATGCCGTCGAGCAGTCCCCCTTCGCCCGCCTCGACTCCGACAGCCGACTGCGCCTGCACGCGCTGCTCCGCGAAGCGGCGGGGGAGGACCCGGCCGGGACGCGGGGCGACGACGGCGGTCACGACGCGGGGGAGGGGAAGGCATGAGTGCCGAGACCGTGGTCGTCACCGGGGGCGCTTCAGGGCTGGGGCTGGTGACCGCGCGCCACCTGGTGCGAGCGGGCAAGGACGTGATCCTCGTCGGCCGTGACGCGGCACGGACCGCCGCGGCGGCCGAGGGGCTGCGCGGCGTGGCCCCCGAGGGGAGCGCCGCCGCTCCGCCCCGTACATATACGGCCGATCTGTCCCAGTGGTCCCAAGTCCGGGACCTGGCAGCGAGGTTGGCCGCCGACGGCATACGTATCCACGTCCTCGTCAACAACGCGGGAGCGGCCTTCCCCCGCTATGAGCAGACGGCGGATGGTGCCGAACGCACCTACGCCCTCAACCACCACGCGCCGTTCCTGCTGACGCACACCCTCCTGGCGGCGGGCGCGTTCACCGCGGATGCCCGGATCGTCAACGTCTCCACGTTCGTGGAGAAGCGCGGCAGGCTCGACGCGCATGCCCCGGACGTCACCGGCACCTCATGGAAGAACCGCTTCTACTCCCAGCTCCACGTGTACGGGACCAGCAAGCTGCTCGCCCTCGTGGCAGCCGGCGAACTCGCACGCCGCCTGCCCGACGGCATGCGGATCTACAACGCGAACCCCGGCATGGTGAAGGGCACCGGCATGAACGCACACGCCGGGGGACTGATGCGGCTGACCGCTCCGCTGTTCCGGCCGTTCTCCCTCACGCCGGACGAGGGCGTGCGCACCGCGCTGTGGCTCGCCACCACCTCCCCGGCTCCGAGCCCGAACGGGGGCTTCTACACCAACTCCCAACCGGACACGCCCTCCCGGCCCGCCCAGGACCCGGCCCTCGCGCGCATCGTCTATGAACGGACCGCGTCTCTTCTGGGCGTCGAGGAGTTGGTGGGCGAGAAGTAGCCGCGGGGAGGCCGCGGTTGGGGCCCGTTGGAGCCGGTTCGCCTCTGCGGGGTCCTGACGCGGGGTCCTGATCCTGCGCGTGCTGGGTCCCTGCCTGTGCCGGGCCGACCTGTGCCGGGCCGACCTGTGCCGGTCCCGGGTGTGGAGGGTCCCGGATGCCGCCGGGTCCCGGTGTCGGGCTCAGGGGCGGCAGCCGGAAGTGGCGATCGGGAACAGCGAGAAGTCCCGCTCCCTCATGTCGAGGGAGCGGGACTTCATCGGAGCGCTGGGCAGGCCTTGCACCTGCATTTCCTCACGGGAAGTGAGGCGTCTTTCCTTGGACCACCAACGCCGGGCACAGCTACCGGAGTTCCGGGTTTCCGCCGCGCGCAAGATCAACTATAGGGCATGTGCGGCGGTGCTCGCCACGCCCGCAGATCACCTCGCGCTGCCCGGTACGGCTCGGGAGTTGATCACGGGCGGCGGGCGGTGGGCCACGGGTGGCGGTCGGCGGATGGGCGGAGGCGGGGAGGTGGGCGGCGGAACGCGGGTGCCGCCCGCGCGCCGGATGCCTACTCGCTGTGCATGATCTGGATCAGGTTGCCGCAGGTGTCGTCCAGAACCGCGGTGGTGACGGGGCCCATGGGCAGCGGCTCCTGGGTGAAGCGCACCCCCAGCGCGCTCAGCCGGTCGAACTCCGCGCGCACATCGTCAACATCGAAGGCGGCGGCCGGGATGCCGTCCTTGACCAGCGCCTCCTTGTACGGCTTCACCGCGGGGTGGCCGTCGGGCTCCAGCAGCAGCTCGGTTCCGTCGGGGTCCTCCGGCGAGACCACGGTCAGCCACCGGGCCTCGCCCAGCGGGACCTCGTGCTTCTTCAGGAAGCCCAGTACGTCCGTGTAGAAGCGCAGGGCCTTGTCCTGGTCGTCGACGAAGACGCTGGTCAGGTTGATCTTCATGGGGTGCTCTCCGGTGTGTCGGGCCTGAGCCATCGGGTCACGATGCGCTCAAGGGGTTCGGTCTTCAGGGTGTGGAACTTGTAGCGGCCCTGGCGCCGCGAAACGACCAGACCCGCGGACTCCAGTACGGCCAGATGCTGGCTGATCGCCTGGCGTGACAGCCCCAGGCCGTGCTTGGTCACCAGCCGCGTGCATATCTCGAACAGGGTCTGGTCGTCCCGTTCCGCCAGTTCGTCAAGGATCCTCCGGCGGGTGGGGTCGGCCAGCGCCTTGAAGACGTCGTCCGCCATGGCCAGCACCATAGGCGCGGCAGCGCACCATAGGCAAGTGGCGGCTTGCCTATCAAGTGAGGCGCTCCGCCGTCGCCTGTCCCGCCGTTCCTGGGCGAAGGGTGTCGTGCCGCCCTCAGCGCCGTAGCCCGCCCTCAGTGCCGTAGGCCGGACCAGTGCCGTAGCCCGGTCCGGTGCCGTAGCCCGGTCCGGTGCCGTAGGCCGGTCGCGTACGCGCACCCGCCGCGACTGCCCGCGTACGCGCACCCGCCGGGCCGCCCCGCGTCGCACCCGCCGCGACGCCTCGCGTACGCGCCCACGCTGGGCCGCCCCGGGTACGCGTACAAGCCCGGACGCGACGCCCTCACGCAACCGCGCGGCAGCTCACAGCGCGGCGGCCAGTGCCGCGATGCCTTCCGGGCCCACCCGGCAGCAGCCTCCGACCAGCCGCGCCCCGGCGGCGACCCAGTCGCGTGCGAGGGCCGGCGCGACGGCGGGTGCGAACGTGGGGGCGCCGCTCCAGTGGTGGCGGGCCGCGTCCCAGCCCTCGCCGCTGTTGGGGTAGGCCACCACCGGCTTGCCGCCGGTGGCGCGCGCCGCGGTCTCCACGGCGTGCGGTACCTCTTCGGCGGCGCAGCAGTTGACGCCGACCGCGAGTACCTGGTCATTTCCCTGGGCGAGCGCGAAGGCTTCGGCGAGGGGCTGCCCCGCACGGGTACGGCCTGCGGCAACGGTGTAGCTCAGCCACACCGGGACTCCGCACCCCTCCACGGCGCGCAGCAGCGCCTCCGCCTCGTCCATGTCCGGCACCGTCTCCAGCGCGAGCACATCGGGCCCGCCCTCCAGCAGCGCTTCCACCCGGGGGCGGTGGAAGTCCGCCAACTCGCGCACACTCAGCCCGTACCGGCCCCGGTACTCACCCCCGTCAGCCCGTACAGCGCCGTACGGGCCCACGGAACCCGCCACCCACACGGGGTCAGGCGTCGTGGCGCGGGCGGCGGAGCGGGCCAGTTCGGTGCTGCGGCGAAACAGCTTCCGGGCCTCCCCCCACCCCCTCCCCCCGAACCCCCCGAATGACGCCTGGTAGCTGCTGGTGATCAGCACCCGCGCCCCTGCCCGTACGTACGCCGCGTGTGCGGCCTCGATCTCCCCGGGTGCCTCGGCCAGCAGCCGGGCCGACCACAGTTCGTCGGAGAGATCGCAGCCCTGCGCCTCCAACTGGTTGGAGAGCCCTCCGTCCAGCAGGACGACACCGCGCGCGAGCGCGTCGGCGAGCGGGGTCGCGGGGCCGTCGGTCATCGGGTCTCCTTCGTGGACCCCCCCCGTGCGGGAGCGCGGGGAGGAAGCTCCCGCGGAGCGGGGACACTCGAAGCGCTGTCAGGCGGTTCGGCGGCTCCGGCTCCACCAACGCCCCTGCTCCCGGCCGGAGTCCGGACGACCGCAGGCCGCCGCCCTGGGAGCCTCCCCGCTTCCGTCAGAAGGGTGCAGCGGTCAAGGCAGCTTCGACTGCACCTGGTCCGCGATCAGCTCCAGGTGGTCAAGGTCGCTCAGGTCCAGCGTCTGGAGGTAGACGCGGGAGGCGCCCAGTTCCCCGAACCGACCGATCTTGTCGACCACCTCGGCTGGCGTCCCCGCCAGACCGTTCTCCTTCAGCTCCTCGACCTCCCGCCCGATGGCGGCGGCCCTGCGGGCCACCTCGGCGTCGTCCTTGCCGACGCACGCGACCAGCGCGTTCGAGTACACCAGGTCGGACGCAGCGCGGCCGTGCTCCTCGGCCGCCGCGCGGACCCGCCCGAACTGCCGCTCGGTGTCCTCCAGCGAGCCGAACGGCATGTTGAACTCGTCCGCGTAGCGCGCCGCCAGGCGCGGGGTGCGCTTGGCGCCGAACCCGCCGACCAGTACCGGGATCCGCTCCTGGTGCGGCTTGGGAAGGGCGGGGGAGTCCTTCAGCTGGTAGTAGGAGCCCTCGTAGGTGAACTTCTCGCCCACCGGTGTCTCCCACAGCCCGGTGATGATCGCGAGCTGCTCCTCCAGCCGCCCGAACTTCTCCTTCGGGAACGGGATCCCGTACGCCGTGTGCTCGTCCTCGTACCACCCCGAGCCCAGGCCGAAGTCGATCCGGCCGCCCGACATCGCGTCGACCTGCGCCACCTGGATGGCGAGCGTGCCAGGAAGCCGGAAGGTGCCCGCCGTCATCAGGGTGCCCAGCCGGATACGGCTGGTCTCGCGGGCGAGCCCGGCGAGGGTGATCCAGGCATCGGTCGGGCCCGGGAGCCCGTCCCCGTCGCCCATGGCCAGATAGTGGTCCGAGCGGTAGAAGGCGTCGAAGCCGAGTTCCTCCGTGGCCTTCGCGACCCGGAGCAGTGTGTCGTAGCTTGCCCCCTGCTGGGGCTCGGTGAAGATTCGCAGTCGCATGCCCTCCATCTTGCCTCGTGACCTTCCGTGCCCTGCCACGCACCGGGGTCGTTGGCGGGGCCGGAGCCGGGCCGGCCGGCTCAGGCGGGGAGGACGGCACGCCCCCGGACGACGCGGCGCCCGACCGGGTCCAGATCCCCGGACCTGTGGGCCCCGCGCCACCGGAGCCCACACTCCAGGGCCCCACACTTCCAGGCCCCACACTCCCGGGCTGCGCGCTCCCGGGCTGCGCGCTCCCGGAGCCCGCACTCCGGGGCCCACGGGTCACGCCTCGTCTCCTTCCTCCGTCTGCCTGCCGCCGGGGTGACCCGGGCCGTGCCCGTCGGCCGGGCTCCCCGGTGGGGCCGGCTTCCTGTGGCCTTTCCGCCTGGTTCACGCCACGCTCCCGCGTTCGCGCATCGCCAGTCTCCGCAGGATGCCGACCACCCGGTCCGCCGACTCGTCCGCCGCGTCGATCGCCTCGATGCACTGCCAGTACAGCGCCTCGTCCTCGGCCGAGACCGCCACTCCCACCAGCGCCACCCCCGATTCCCCCAGCAGCCCGCCCAGATCATGCAGGGCACGCCGTGGGTCCTGGATCATGGAAAGTCGTGCGGCCCGCACCCCGCCGGCGCGCAGCGCCGGGTGGTGCAGTGAGCCGCACGCCCTGCTCCCCGCCTCGCTCAGCCCGAGTGCCTCGGACCGGACGGCGGGTGGACCGCTGATCGCGAGATGGCTGCCGACCGCCTCGGCGAGTGCCTGTGCCTGCCAGGACTCCGCGACGATGTCCGGCACGGCAGCGCTGAGCGCAAGTGCCTGCCGGGTGGCCGCGATGAGCCGTACAGCATCCATCTGCCTTCCCCCTCACTGGTCGCTACCCAGCGTGACTGTCAATGGCCAGCTCCGCCAGGGGGGTTCGGATTTCTGTGGACAAAAAGGGTCGTGTGGATAACTTCGTCACTCCATAGAGTGACCGTTTCCGGAGGTCGGGAAACGCGTTTCGTTCCTCTCGATCTTTGCTTCCAGCGCGGCGAGCGCGTCGACGCCCAGGACTTCGCAGAACTGGAGCAAGTAGGCGAGGACATCGGCGACCTCGTCCTCGACCCGCGCGGCCGACGCACTGTCCGCCATCACGCGGGCCGACTGGTCGGGGGTCAGCCACTGGAAGATCTCGACGAGTTCGCCCGCCTCGACGCTCAGCGCGGCGACCAGGTTCTTCGGGGTGTGGTACTGGCCCCAGTCGCGCGCCGCGGCGAAGTCGGCCAGTCTGCGCTGGAGTTCCGCGACCGTACGGCCGCCGTTCTGGTTCTGGAGGGAATCGCTCACGGCCCCAGGTCTACCAGGGACACACGCGCAGTCCGGGCCCGGCCTGTACGCGGCACCCAGACGTACGGTCCCGGCGGCGCCCCGCACGGTGCGGCCGACGCGGAAGCCGCCCCTCCCCGTCGTGGCGTGTCTCCTGCGGAACGTATGCGGAGGGTCCGCCGCGTGCGCCGGCCGCCGAAGTCCTCTCCCCGCGCTCGCCGCAGCCGGGCCCGGCGAGGGCCTCGTGCGTCTCCAGGGCCGTCGAGCCTCGTACGTCTCCAGGACCGTCAACCTGCCGTTGCCGTTGCCGCTGCCGCCGCCACTCGGCCCCGTGCCGGGGCCGGACGCACGCCGCTGTGCGGCGGACCGTTCCGGTCTGCCTCGCCTCGCCCGAAAGGGCGAAGTGGCGCCCCGTGCAAGGGGCTTGGTAACCAGCCACATCTATCGCGTACTCGTGACGGCAGTCACGAAGCGGTGATACGTTCCGGAAGTGGCCCGCGAGCCCGGCCGAGGTACCCACACCGACGGAGGCCCCGTGATGAGCCCGTTCACCGGATCCGCGCAGCGCACGGCTGACTGGCAGCACCTGCGCGTCAGCCACGACGACGGCGTCACCACCGTCACCCTCGCCCGCCCAGAGAAGCTGAACGCGCTCACCTTCGAGGCGTACGCGGACCTGCGCGACCTGCTCGCCGAGCTGTCCCGCGAGCGGCACACCCGGGCCCTCGTCCTCGGGGGAGAGGGCCGCGCCTTCTGCTCGGGCGGCGATGTGGACGAGATCATCGGCGCCACCCTGGAGATGGACACCTCCCGGCTGCTCGACTTCAACCGCATGACGGGACAGGTCGTACGGGCGCTCAGGGAGGCACCCTTCCCCGTCGTCGCCGCCGTGCACGGGGCCGCGGCGGGAGCGGGCGCCGTGCTCGCGCTCGCCTCGGACTTCCGCGTCGCCGACCCCACGGCGCGCTTCGCGTTCCTGTTCACCAAGGTCGGCCTGTCCGGCGGAGACATGGGCGCCGCCTACCTGCTGCCCCGCGTCGTCGGCCTCGGGCACGCCACCCGCATCCTGATGCTCGGCGACCCCGTACGCGCTCCCGAGGCCGAACGCATCGGGCTCATCAGCGAGTTGACGGCCGAGGGCGAGGCGACCGGCGCCGCCTCCGCGCTGGCGCGGCGGCTCGCCGACGGGCCGGCGCTCGCCCACGCGCAGACCAAGGCCCTGCTCACCGCCGAACTCGACCTGCCGCTCTCCGGTGCCGTCGAACTCGACGCGGCCACCCAGGCACTGCTGATGCACGGCGCCGACTACGCCGAGTTCCACGCCGCCTTCACCGAGAAACGGCCACCCAAGTGGCAGGGAAAGTGAGCCCCCGGTGAACGCCGCACCGGCCGCAGCGCCCGCCCCCGGACCACCGGCACGTGCGGGACGCCCGCTGCGGGTCGCCGTCATCGGCGGCGGACCCGGTGGCCTCTACGCGGCCCTCCTGCTCAAGCGGCTCGACCCCGCGCGCGAGGTCACCGTCCACGAACGCAACGCCCCCGACGACACGTTCGGCTTCGGCGTCGTGCTGTCCGACGAGACCCTCGGCGGCATCGAGAACGCCGACCCCGAGGTGTACGCGACGCTCAACTCCCGGATGGTCCGCTGGGACGACATCGACGTCGTACACAGGGGCCGCACCCTCACCTCCACAGGGCACGGCTTCGCCGCGCTCAGCCGCCGCACCCTGCTCGCCGTCCTGCACGCGCGCTGCCGCGAGCTGGGCGTCACCCTCAGCTTCCGCACCCCCGCGCCGCCCGCGGCCGAACTCGCCCGCACACACGACCTGGTGATCGCGGCCGACGGCGCCGGCAGCGCCACCCGTACCGCGCACGCCGGGGTCTTCCGGCCGTCCGTGGCCACCCACCGCTGCCGCTACATCTGGCTGGCGGCCGACTTCGCGCTCGACGCCTTCCGCTTCGAGATCGCCGAGACCGGGCACGGCGTACTCCAACTGCACGCCTACCCGTACGCGGGCCCGTCGCCCGACTCCCCGCACGGCGCCTCCACCGTCATCGTCGAGGCACGCGAAGAGGTGTGGCACGCCGCCGGATTCGACGGGATGGACGAGCGTGCCTCGGCCGAGCAGTGCGCCAAGCTCTTCCCCGACACCCTCGGCGGACACACACTGCGCGGCAACAACTCCCAGTGGACGGCGTTCCGTACGGTCGTCAACGAGCGCTGGTCGCACGGCAACATCGTGCTCCTGGGCGACGCCGCGCACACCGCGCACTTCTCCATCGGATCCGGCACCAAGCTCGCCGTCGAGGACGCGCTCGCGCTCGCGGCCTGCGTACGCGAACAGCCCGGGCTGCCCGAGGCGCTCGCCGCCTACGAGGCCGAACGGCAGCCCGTCGTACGCTCCACACAGCGCGCGGCACTGGCCAGCCTCACCTGGTTCGAGGAACTGGACGGGTACGCGGAGCAGCCGCCCCACCGGTTCGCCTTCAACCTCCTCACCCGCAGCCGCCGCGTCACCCACGACAACCTCAGGCTGCGCGACCCCGCCTTCGTCACCGCGACCGAACGCGAGGCCGGCACACCCGAGGGCACACCCCCGATGTTCACGCCCCTGCGGCTGCGCGAACTCACCCTGCGCAACCGCGTCGTGGTCTCTCCCATGGACATGTACAAGTCGCGCGACGGCGTCCCCGGCGACTTCCACCTCGTCCACCTCGGTGCCCGCGCCCTCGGCGGCGCCGCGCTGACCATGACCGAGATGGTGTGCGTCTCACCCCGTGGACGCATCACCCCCGGCTGCGCGGGGCTGTGGACGGACGAACAGGAGGACGCCTGGCGCCGCGTCGCCGCCTTCGTCCACGAACAGTCACCCACGGCGGCACTCGGCCTCCAGCTGGGCCACTCCGGACGCAAAGGGTCGACCAAGCTCATGTGGGAGGGCATCGACGACCCGCTGCCCGAAGGCAACTGGCCCCTGCTCGCACCCTCACCGCTGCCCTACAGGCCCGGCGTCAGCCAGACACCGCAGGAGCTGGACAGGGCAGGACTCGACGCCGTACGCGAGGAGTTCACCGCCTCGGCGCGGCGCGCCGCACGCGCGGGATTCGACCTGCTCGAACTCCACTGCGCCCACGGCTACCTGCTCTCCGGCTTCCTCTCCCCGCTCACCAACACCCGCACCGACGCCTACGGCGGCAGCCTGGAGGCGCGGCTGCGCTACCCCCTGGAGGTCTTCGACGCCGTCCGCGAGGTGTGGCCACGCGAGCGGCCCATGACCGTACGGATCTCAGCGACCGACTGGGCCGAGGGCGGCACCACGGGTGAGGACGCGCTGCGCATCGCCGCCGCCTTCGCCGAGCACGGCGCCGACGCGCTCGACGTGTCCACCGGACAGGTCGTGCCGCACGAGCGCCCCGACTTCGGCCGCTCCTACCAGACCCCGTACGCCGACCGGATACGCAACACCCTGGGCGTGCCCGTCATCGCCGTCGGCGCCATCTCCTCCTGGGACGACGTCAACTCCCTCGTCCTCGCGGGCCGCGCCGACCTGTGCGCCCTCGCACGCCCCCACCTCTACGACCCGCACTGGACCCTCCACGCCGCGGCCGAACAGGGGTACGCGGGACCCGGAGCGCCCTGGCCCCAGCCTTACCAGGCAGGCAGCCGCAAACCACCCGCGGGCCGCACCGAGGCACCCAAACCGCGCCTCGCGCTGTGACCGCTCGCTGACCGCCCGCTGATGGCTCTTCGCCGCTGACCGACTGCTCCGCGACCGCCCGCTGACTGCTCTCCGGCCGCCGTCCGATTGCTCTGCGACCGCCGTCCGAGCAGGTGCGCCCGTACCGCCCGCCCGCATACCGCTTGGTATGTACTCCCCGTAGGGCGACGCTGCCCGCTGCCGGACTAGTCTGGGCCCGCTCCGTCACCCCCCTCGCGGGGCGGAGCCGTCACGGAGAGGGGAAGACCGTGTCCACCCATCAGCCGCCCGAACTCGTGCTCGTCCACAGCCCGTTGACCGGTCCGGGCACGTGGCAGCCGGTAGCCGAGGTGCTGCGGCAGCACGGCCGGAAGGTGAGCCTCCCCTCGCTGACGACGGCGCTCACCGCGGGAGGGCCCTACTACCCCGCGCTCGTCTCCGCCGCTGCCGGGCAGGCACGTCTCGGAGAACAGGGCGCCCCCGTCGTACTCGTGGGCCACAGCGGAGCCGGGCCCCTGCTGCCCGCGCTCGCCCGGAGCGCGGCGCGCGCCAGGACCGTGGCAGGCACGGTCTACGCCGACGCCCAGCTGCCACACCCCGGGCGCAGCTGGCTCGAAGAGGCGCCGCCCGAACTCGCCGAGCAGATCGCCGGACTGGCCGCCGGAGGCCAACTGCCGCCCTGGAACACCTGGTTCCCCGCCGACGTCATCGCGCACGAGCTGCCCGACCCCGCCGTACGCGACAGGTTCCTCGCGGAGATCCCCCGCGTGCCCCTGGCCTACCTCGGTGAACGCGCCCCCGAAGCCGCCACGGACCCGGACCACGCCCGCACCGCCTACCTGCGGCTGAGCGGCCAGTACGAGGCCATGGCCGTACGGGCAGAGGCCAACGGCCACCGCGTGCTGCGCCGCACCTCGCACCACCTGGGCCTCGTCACCGACCCGGAGGGCACGGCGGTGGCACTGGAGAAGCTGGCCGACGGCTTCCCCCCTGCATGAGGGGAACTCCGTGCCGACCGGGTGCCGGGGCCGGTTGCGGACGCCTCTTCGGCGATCTGCGTGCGCGGCGTCCACCGGAACTGCCCGCTCCACCTCCACGACGGAGGGCATGGCGGCCGGTCCGCCTTCTCACGTGCTGCGCCACGCCGTGATGGTGCAGCGCCGTGGTGCCGCTGCGCCGCGGGGGAGCGGGGTCGCGCTGCCGGGTGCGGGGGAGCGCCGTACGGTGGAGGTATGTACGCGCGAAGGCGGCGCCGCTACTTCACGATGATGGCGATCTGCGTGGTGCTCTTCGTCAGTGCCTGGGCTTTTGTGCGCCTGTGGTCCGTGCCTGCGGCCATCGGTATGTGTGTGGTTGCCATGATCATCCCTCCGCTGGCCGCGATCACGGCGAACAAGCGGGAGTCCGACGACCGGTGGTGGGACGAGCCACCGCCACCCGAAGGCCGCGACAGCACTGACGGCGCCGGCGACCCGGGCGGCGAGGGTGGCCGTGACGCCGGCGGCGGGACCAGGCGCAGCGGCGGGCGGCACTGACGCGCCTGGTCAGGGCGCCCGACCGGGCTCCCGGTGGGGCCGGGAGCCGGGGGCCGGGAGCCGGGTACCCGGGCCCCTATGGAGTCGGGAGCCGGGCAGGGGCCGGCGCTGCGGGGGGTGGCTGGAGTGCCCGCACGTACTCCCGTCCCGCGTCCCGCAGCTTCGCGTGCAGCGAGAAGAAGACCTCCGCAGCACGCTCGCCGGGCCACGGCTGCGGCAGCAGCGCGGGCGGCAGGCCGGGGTCGGCGTAGGGCAGCCGGCGCCAGGCGTCCAGCGCGGGCAGATAGTCGCGGTAGGCGGCCTCGGGCGGGATCTTGCGGCGCCGCGCCCAGGTCCGCAGCACCGGTTCCTGCGCCTCCAGGAACGACCGGTGCCGGTGCGCGATCGTCTCCAGGTCCCACCAGCGGCCCACGGACTCCGCTGTCGCCCCGAAGCCCAGATGGGAGCCCCGGAACAGGTCCACGTACGCCGTCAGGTCGAGGCGGGCGAGCGTGTGGCGGGTCTCGTCCTCCAGGTGGGACGGCGCGATCCAGACACCCGGAGCCGCGTTCCCGAAGCCGAGCCGGGTCAGCCGGGAGCGCAGCACATGGCGCCTCTGGCGTTCGCTTTCGGGGATGGAGAAGACAGCCAGCAGCCAGGTGCCGTCCGGTGCGGGGCGCGAGTAGATGCGCCGGTCGCCGTCCTCCAGCAGCTCACGCGCGGCCCCGGAAGGCCGGTACCCGGCGGCCTTGCTGCCCGGCCTGTCCGCCGTCAGCAGCCCGCGCCGTTTGAGCCGCGAGACGGCCGAGCGCACCGAGGGCGGGTCGACTCCCACGGCGCCCAGCAGCCGGATCAGCGCCGCGACGGGCACCGTGCCCGCGTCGGCGAACCCGCGCCCGTAGGCGCCGTAGAACGTGAGGATGAGAGAGCCGGGAGAGTGCCTGGGAGTCGTCGGGGACGAGTGCTGTGCCACGCCCGTCACTCTAGATCGCGCTCGTGCGGGGCCAGTTCGGGCTCCCGCAGGCGGAACCGCTGGAGCTTTCCCGTAGGCGTGCGCGGAAGCGACGCGGCAAAGATGATCTCGCGCGGACACTTGTAGGGAGCAAGCTCCGAAATGGTGAACTGCCGCAGCGTTTCGGCCATTTCACTCCCCCGTGGGGCGCCCGGTGCGAGCACCACGTGCGCGACCACGATCTGTCCCCGCTTCTCGTCGGGGCGCCCGACAACGGCGGCCTCCCGCACCTCGGGATGGCGCAGCAGCGCCTCCTCCACCTCGGGGCCCGCGATGTTGTAGCCGGCCGAGATGATCATGTCGTCCGCGCGCGCCACGAAGCGGAAGTAGCCCTCCGCGTCGCGCACATAGGTGTCACCCGTGATGTTCCAGCCGCCGCGCACGTACTCGCGCTGCCGCACGTCGGACAGATAGCGGCAGCCAACGGGCCCCCGTACGGCCAGCAGTCCCGGCGTGCCGTCGGGCACGGGCGTCACCCCGTCCGGGTCCACGACCCGCGCCTGGAAACCCGGCACGGGGCGGCCCGTACGGCCCGGCCTGATCGCCTCGTCCGAGGCCGAGATGAAGATGTGCAGCATCTCGGTCGCACCGATCCCGTCGATGATCCGTATCCCCGTGCGCTCCCGCCACGACTCCCACGTCGAGGCGGGCAGATGCTCGCCGGCCGAGACACAGCGGCGCAGCGACGCCAGGTCGTACGGGCCGTGCTCGCCCGGCTTCTCCAGCTGCGCGAGCATCGCGCGGTAGGCGGTCGGCGCCGTGAACAGCACGGATACCCGGTGCTCCTGGACCACGTCCAGCAGCTGCGCCGCGCCCCTCCACTGGTCCAGCAGCGCCGAGGCGCCCACGCGCAGCGGGAAGATCACCAGGCCGCCCAGGCCGAAGGTGAAGCCCAGCGGCGGCGTCCCCGTGAACACGTCGTCGGCGTGGGGACGCAGCACCCGCGCAGAGAAGGTGTCGGCGATGGCGAGTACGTCCCTGTGGAAGTGCACGCACCCCTTGGGCCTGCCCGTCGTGCCCGAGGTGAACGCGATCAGCGCCACGTCGTCGGCCGCCGTCTCCACCGCGTCGAACCTGTCCGGCCTGCCCTCGGCGAGCCGCAGCACGTCGGTGTGCTCCCCGCCGCCGAACAGCCCCACCCGCAGCCCGGGCACGGCGGCCCGGTCCAGCTCCTCCGCGACCCGTGCGTCACACAGCGCGTGGCTGACCCGCGCCAGCTCGCAGATGGTGGCCAGCTCCTGCGCGCGCTGCGCCGCCAGCACCGTCACGGCGACGGCGCCCGCCTTCATCACCGCCAGCCAGCACGCGGCCAGTTCGGGCGTGGTCGGCCCGCGCAGCAGCACCCTGTTGCCCGGCACCACGCCCAGGTCGGAGGTGAGCACGTGCGCGAGGCGGTCGACGGTGCTCCGGAGAGTGCCGTAGGACCAGGTACGGCGCGGCGAGCGCTGCTCACCGTCCGCGGCGGGCATGCCGCCGTCGTGGAAGGCGGGGCGGTCGGCGCCCAGCCGCTCCAGGGTGCGATCCAGCAGCTCCACGCCGCAGTTGAGGCGCCCGGGGTAGCTGAGCCCTGGGTCGTCCAGAAGGAGCGCAGGCCACTGCTCGGGTGGGGGCAGATGGTCACGCGCGAAGGTGTCGACGTGCGCTGACGGACTCGGTTTCATGGCCTGCCCCCTCGCGGCCGTCCGGGAGACGAGGGTTCCCGAAGGCGGTGGTTCCTGGCGCGTCGGTGTGCCGTTGAGCGTAACGTGATGGTGACGACAGTCAACAGTCCGCGATAGACACTCCGTTGCGCCGGGCCACCGGGAGACCCGCACACCGCGCACACCGCGCACACCGACAGGCACCGGGGAACCGGCGTCTCCGGCATCCGGCACCCCGCCGGACCGTGCCGGACGGCTACGGGCCGGCACCGGGGTACGGGAGAGGAGCAGGCATGCCCGCCTTCGCACTGGAGCCCGAACAGCGGGAGTGGTGCGCGCGGTTGCGCGCGCTCGCCGCCGAACGGCTGGCCCCGCTGGCCGCCGCGGGAGAGCCCGGCCACATCAACGCGCCCCTGCTCGAAGAGCTCGGCACCCTCGGCCTCCTCGCCCACGCTGTCCCCGCCGAGGGCGGGCACCCCGTGTCCGGCGGTGAGGCGCGCGCCGTCCACGCGGCGGAGGAGCGCCCCGTATCCGCGGAGGGCGGCGGCCCGGTGAGCGCGCTCGCGCTGTGTCTGCTGCGGGAGTCGCTGGCCTACGGGTGTCCGGAGGCGGAGACCGCGCTCGCCCTGCAGGGGCTGGGCGCAGGGCCCGTCGCGGACGCCGGTACGCCGGAGCAGCGGGCACGCTGGCTGCCGGCCGTCGCCGCCGGGCGGGCGGTGGCCGCTTTCGCGCTGAGCGAGCCGGGCGCCGGCAGCGACGCCGCCGCGCTCGGCCTGCGCGCCGAGCCCGACGGCTCCGGCGCCTGGCGGCTGACCGGCACCAAGACGTGGATCTCCAACGCGCCGCACGCCGACTTCTACTCCGTCTTCGCACGCACGGGAGAGGCCCCCGGCGCACGCGGCATCACCGCCTTCCTGGTGCCGGCGGCGCGTACGGGACTGAGCGGCGAGCCCCTCGACATGCTCTCGCCGCACCCCCTGGGCACCCTCACCTTCGACGCCGTGCCCGTCACACGGGGCGACCTGCTGGGGGAGCCGGGGCGTGGCTTCGGGGTCGCCATGCGCACCCTCAACCTCTTCAGGCCCAGCGTCGGCGCCTTCGCCGTCGGCATGGCGCAGTCGGCGCTGGACGCCTCGCTCGCGCACGCGCAGCGGCGCCCCGCGTTCGGCGGCGTGCTCCGCGATCTCCAGTCCGTCTCGCACCAGTTGGCGGAGATGGCGACGCGCACGGAGGCGGCGCGGCTGATGGTCTACGCCGCGGCGGCTGCGTACGACAGGGGCGACCCCGGTATCGCGCGCAGCGCCGCCATGGCCAAACTGACCGCGACCGAGACCGCGCAGTACGTCGTCGACACCGCCGTCCAGATCCACGGGGCGCAGGCGCTCCAGCGGGGGCACCTGCTCGAACACCTCTACCGCGAGGTGCGCGCACCCCGTATCTACGAGGGCGCCAGCGAGGTGCAGCGCTCCCTGATCGCGAAGGAGCTGTACAAGTGACCGCAGTGCCGTACGAGCTGACCAGGGGGCCGCACACGTGACAACGGACCGCACCGTGCACCGCGTCAATCCCGCCGAACTCTCCCCGCCGCGCGGCTTCTCGCACGCCGTCACGGCCACCGGCTCGCGGCTGGTCTTCCTCGCGGGCCAGACCGCGCTGGACGGCGAGGGGAGGATCGCGGCGCACACCCTTCCCGGCCAGTTCGAGACGGCGCTGTCCAACCTGCTCGTCGCGCTCGCCGCTGCCGGAGGCACCCCCGCCGACCTCACCCGCGTCACCGTCTACACGACCGACGTCCCCGCCTACCGTCGTCACGCGCCCGAACTCGGCCGCATCTGGCGGGAGTTGGCCGGGCGCGACTACCCGGCCATGGCCGTCATCGGGGCCGTGAGCCTGTGGGACGAGGCGGCCTGGGTCGAGCTGGACGGCATCGCGGTCCTGCCCTGAGCCGCCGCGCGGGGCGCTACGTACCGCTGCCGCTCTCACTGCTGCCGCTGCCGCTGCCGCCGCCGCTCTCCCGCCTGCGGCGGCGGTGCGCGGCGACGCGGGCGCGGGAGGCGCACGTGGGGGTGCAGTAGCGGCGCGCGGCCCCCGGGCCGTGGGTGAGGAACAGCCGCGCGCAGCCGTGCGCCGCGCACTCGCCCCAGGCCGGTGCGCCGCGCTCGCCGAGCAGCCGGGCCAGCGTCAGGGCGCTGGACGCGGTGAACCAGTCGGCCCAGCCCGCCTCGTCGCCCCGGTCGACGTGCAGGTGCCACGCGTGCCCGTCGTGCCTGCTGAGCCGGGGCCGCGCGCCGCACTGTTCCAGGAGCGCGTTGAGGGCGAGCGCCGCGCGGTCCACGTCGGTCTCGCGCAGCACGTGCGAGGTCAGATGGACGACGGCGGCACGCAGCTCGTCCGCGTCCGCCTCGGTGAACCCCTCCAGCTCAGCGGCCGATTCGCCGTGCCGCGCCAGGAGGTGCGCCATCGCGTCACGGGAGAGCGCCGGGTCGGCGCGTACGGCCTCGGCCAGTTCGATCAGCCGCTCGCCCGGCCGGAACCCCGACCACTCCGACTCCGCCCCACCGTCCGCACCCACACCCACACCTGCGCCTTCGCCGGGGCCGGTGTCTTCGTCCGTGCCCGCTGCCTCGTCCGCCTGGCGGACCCGCACCGCTCCCGGCGCCGCGCCCGCCCTTTCCCACCTTACGTGTAACGGCTTATCCTTATAAGCCGTTACGAGCCGTGTGGCCATGGCGCCCGCGCGGCCGTCGCGGGCCGGCGGCCTCCGCGCGCCGTGACCGTTGCCGCCGCGCTCCCGGGTGCGGGGCCCGAGACCGAAGGACGTGCATGCGGGCGTATCTGACCACCGCGGTTCTGGCCCGGTTCGCTGACGAGGGCGTGGCCATCGCGCTCGCGCTGCTGGCGCTGGACCGCACGGGCAGCGCGGCACTCGGCGCCTTCGTGCTGACCGCCTGGATGGCCCCGCACGCCGTGGCCGCCCCGCTGGCGGGCGCGCTGGCCGAACGGGCCCGCAGGCCACGGCTGTTCTACGGCTGCGCGCTCGCGCTCTTCGCCGCCTGCCTCGCCCTGCTCGGCCTCACCGTCGGCACGGCGCCCCCGGCACTCGCCCTCACCTTCGCGCTGGTGGGCGGCTGTTGCGGGCCCGTCGTCACCGGCGGCCTCTCCAGCCTGCTCGCCGGGCTCGCCCAGGAGCCCACGGCCCGTGCCCGCGTCTACGCACTGGACGCCGCCACCTACAACGCGGCCTCCGTCACGGCACCCGCCGCCGTCGCGGCCCTGGCCACCGCCTTCACCCCTGCCCTCGCCACCGGAGTGCTCGCCGCCGCCGCTGCCGGAGCTGCCCTGCTCGCCCCCGCGCTGCCGACGCCCCACGAAGTCCCCGGTCACACCCCCGTACAGCCCGGCAGCACCCCCGCACGGGAAGGGCAGGGCGCCGCCCCCGCCCCCGTCCCCCTGCGCACCCGCCTGGCGACAGGGCTCGCGGCGCTGTGGCGTGTCCGGCAGCTGCGGGCCATCACGGCGGCCACCTCCGTCGCCTTCCTCGGTATCGGCGCGCTGCCCGTCATCGCCGTACTGCTCGCAGGGCGCCGGGGCGAGGCGGACGGCGGCGGGCTGCTCATGACGGCGTTCGCGCTGGGCGCTCTCGGCGGCGCCGTCGCCCTCGCGCGCAGGCCGCCCAGGCTCGACCCCGCACGGCTGGCCACGCTGAGCCTCCTGGTCACAGGCGCCGCACTCGCCGGAGCCGCGCTGGCGCCCTCCTTCCCGCTCGCCGTCGCGCTGTTCGCGCTCGCGGGAGTGGGGGACGGGCCGCTGCTGAGCACCACCCTGCGCATCCGCGCCGACCACGCGCCCGAGGAGGCGCACACCCAGGTCTTCACCCTCGGCGCCGGGCTCAAGCAGACGGCGGCTGCCGGGGGCGCAGCGCTCGTCGGAGCGCTCTCGGGCACGCACCCCGGACCGCTGCTGCTCGCCGTCGCTGCTCTCCAGATCGCCGCCGCGCTCCTCCTCCGCCTCCTCGGCAGGGCGCCCCGGCACCGCTCCGCGCCGGACCGGGTCATGACGGGGGCCTGATACGGCCCCAGGACATGACGGGTGCCTGATACGGCCTCAGAAAGGGAACAGATGAACGGGAGTACGGCAGAGAAGGCAGTGGGAGAGGGGCGGCACGGTGCGGATCGTGGTCATCGGGTCAGGAGTGACAGGCGCTTCGGCGGCGTACGAACTGGCGCGTGAGGGCGCCGAGACGGTACTGGTCGACGCCGCGCACGAGGGTGCGGCCACGGCGGCGGGCGCCGGGATCGTCTGCCCCTGGTCCAGCCGCGTGGAGGAACCGCTGGCCCTCGCCGGCGCCGCCGACTACCCACGGCTGCTCGCCGCGCTCGCCGAGGACGGTGAGCCCGAGGTCGGCCACCGCCGCGTCGGTGCGCTGCTGCTGCCCCCACCGGGCGACTCCGAGGCCGTACGCAAACGCGTGACCGCACGCACCGCCGGTGACCCGCACGCCGGCGAACTGACCTCACTCGACGCGGCGGCGGCACGCGAACTGTTCCCGCCGCTGGGCCACGAGGGCGAGTTCCTGCACCTCTCCGGCGCGGCCCGGCTGGACGGCCGCCTGCTGCGTGCCGCGCTCCGCCGCGCCGCCCGGCGCCACGGGCTGCGCACGATCGAGGGCGGGGCACGCATCGAGACGGCGGGCGCCCGGGTGCGCGGGGTACGCGTGGGCGGCGAACTCCTCGCGGCCGACGCGGTGGTGGCCGCTACGGGCGCCTGGTCACCCGCGCTGCTGGACCCGCTGGACGTACACGTACACGTGGAGCCGCAGCGCGGCCAGATCGTCCATCTGCGGCTGCCGGGCACCGACACAGCGCGTTGGCCCGTCGTCCTGCCGGGCACCGGCCACTACCTGCTGGCCTTCGACGACTCCCGCGTCGTGGCAGGAGCCACCCGCGAGGACGGCAGCGGCTTCGACCACCGCGTCACGGCAGGCGGCCTCGCCGAGGTGCTGGGTCAGGCACTCGCGGTGGCCCCCGGACTGGCCTGCGCCACCCACGTCGAGACCCGCGTCGGCTTCCGCCCCACGGGCCCCGACGGACTCCCGCTGCTGGGCACCGTCCCGTCCGTCCAAGGGCTCGTGGTCGCCAACGGCCTCGGCTCCGGCGGACTCACAGCGGGCCCGTACGCGGGCCGCCTCGCCGCCCACCTGGCACTCGGCCGCACCCCTGACCTGGACCTCACCCCGTACGACCCGCTGCGGCGCTGAGCGGCGACGGGCCGGCGGCGGGGAACGGGACGGCGCGGCGGACCGTGCCCGTACGGAAGCCCGTACCGAAGCCCGTACGGAAGGGAGGAGCGTGCCCGTACGAAGGGAGCGGTCGGTCAGACCTGGTCCCGGGGGACGGTCGTCTCCCAGCTGCGGGTGAAGACCTCCTCGCCCCGCTCCAGCGCGACCAGCCGGTTGGTGACGTGGAAGTCGGTGGGCGTGCTGGACATCCGGCTGTAGGTGCGCACCTCGGTGTCCCACGCGCCCCGGCTGATGGCGTCGGTCCGCTCGCACTCCACCACAGGCGAGGCCGGATCGTCCTCGCGCAGCCGGAAGCGGTTCAGCTCGGTCTCCGTACGGGTGAGGCCGTCGGTCAGGTCGACGGTGGTGCCGTCCGAGAAGGTCATCTCCACCACCTGCTCGCGTGCCACCGGGTCCCACCGCACGGTGCGGGTCGCCGGTACCTCGGTCACCTCCAGCGCGGCTGGCGGATCGGGGGTGGGCAGCGCGGTGGGCTCGCCGTCACGCGCCGGGTCGGCGGGGCGCTCCGGGAGCCGCAGCACGCCACCTTCGGGGCGCACCGTCACCGTCACCTGCTCAGGGGACGGCCACACCCAGGGCCAGAAGGCGGCGGAGACGGAGACGCGCACCCTGTTGCCGGCGCCGAAGGCGTGCCCCGTCACGAACAGCGGCACCCGCACCCGGTACTCCTCGCCCGGCACCAACGGCTGGGGATCGGCGTGCGAGTCACGGTGCGTCAGGTTCAGCAGGCCGGTCGTGACCAGGCGTGAGGAGCCGTCGGGGTAGACCTCGCAGAGGCGTACGGCGAGCAGCGCCTGGGGCCTGTCGGCCGCCACGGTCAGCTCGACCTCCGGTTCGCCCAGGATCTCCAGCCGTTCGGTGAGCGGCGCCGAGGTGCAGGTGTACGAGCGGCCGTCGTCGCCCGCCTGGTCGCCCGGCCGTCCCGCGAGGTCACCGAACTGGAGAACGTTGCCGGCCGCCGAGCCGACGGCCAGCGGCGAGCGGAGCGGCACGGCCTCGCCCGCGGTCGCCTCCTGGGCCTCCCGCCCGGTGGCCGGCAGCGCGGCGGACCCCCGCAGCGCGAACTCACGGGCGCCCACGTGCGGAGAGGGCACCCGGTCCTCGGTCACCCAGCGGCCGGGACGCTCGGTGAGGTCGCTGCCGAGCGGCGCCGGGTCCGGCATCCAGGCGCGCAGCGCGGGCAGCCGGTCGGCGCCCGTGTCCTCGCCCCGCAGGTAGTGACCGAACCAGCGCAGGCACTCACCGATGAAGTCGATGGCAGGTCCCGGCTCGGCCTGGTGCGGATATGTGTGCGCCCAGGGGCCGATCAATCCCTTGACCGGCGAGGACAGTTCGCCGAGCAGCCGGAGGACGGCGCCGCGGTAGGGGTCGGCCCAGCCGCCCACGGTGAGCACAGCCGCCGTGATCGCCTCCGGGTTCTCGATGACCGAGCCGTGCTTCCAGTAGGCGTCCCTGCGCTGGTGGCCGAGCCAGGTGTCGATGTACGCGGGAGTACGTTCCATGCGCGCGAACCACTCCTCGCGCCACGACTCCCCGTAGACCTCCGGGTCCTGGGGGCGCGCGTTGTAGCAGAGCATGGTGGCGGCCCAGGGGAGCATCTCGGAGGCCAGCACGGCGCCGCCCTGGTAGTGGACATCGTCCCGGTAACGGTCGTCGGTGGAGCAGACGGTGACGACGGCCTTGAGCTGGGGCGGGTTCATGGCGGCGACCTGGAGCCCGTTGAAGCCGCCCCAGGACTTGCCGATCATGGCGACGTTCCCGTCGCACCAGCTCTGCCGCTCCAGCCAGGCCAGGACGTCCACGGCGTCGTCCAGCTCGTCCTGGTGGTACTCGTCGAGCATGACGCCCTCGGAGTCGCCCGAGCCCCGGCAGTCGACCCGGAGCGCCGCGTACCCGGCCTGAGCGAACGCGCCGTGCAGGGTCACGTCGCGGGAAGCGGTCCCGTCGTTCTTCCGGTACGGGATGTACTCCAGCACCGCGGGCAGGGGCTCCTCCGCATCGGCGGGAAGCCAGACCCGGGCGGCGAGGCGCACACCGTCGCGCAGGGGAATCCATACGTGGCGGAGCACGCGCACCGGATGCTGCGGGCGGGGAGCGGGGTCGGGATGGTGCATGACGTCAGCCCTCAATGGCAGTTCGGACAGTTCGCTCCCGACCATATGTGATCGAATATTGCTGTCGGAGTAACACATTCCGCTTGTGTGGGCCGCCCCGTAGCCCGGCACTCACAGGTCTCAGGCTCGGCAGCCCGTGGGGTGACCGCCGATCCGTCCACGAGCACGAGGAGCACCATTCGTGACGGCTGGTCAGGACGACCGCGAACCACAGCGGTCAGCAAACGGCACAACGGCGCACGGCCACGCGGAAGCGGACGCAGACGCGGAAGCGGAAGCGGAAGGGGAAGCGGGGGCGGCCCGGGCGGCCATGGCGGCGAGGCCCGCCGGGGTCGCCGGTCCGGCAACGGGCAGTCCCACAACGGGCGGCCCGGGCCCCGGCCAGGGCTCCGGCTCAGACCCGGGCTCAGACCCAGGCCCCGATTCCGGTGACGGGACCGGGACCGGGACCGGTGGCGGTGGCGGTGACGGAAATGAGGCGTCACCGGAGCCCGGCGGCGGGAGCCGGTTCACCTTCCCCAGTGCCATCACGGTGCTCGCGGTGGTCACCGTCGCGGTGTGGATCGCCGCGTTCTTCATCCCCAGCGGCGAGTACCGGCGCAACGACGCCGGCAACCCGATCGAGGGGACGTACCACCGCATCCCCTCTCCCGAAGGGTTCTGGACCCGCCTCGGCGACCTTCTGACCTCGCCGGTCAACGGACTGTACGGCGTACAGGATCCGTCCGGCGGGCGCGTCAGCCCGGATGCCTCGGGCGCGCTCTACGGCAGCGCCGGGGTCTTCTTCTTCGTCCTCGCCATCGGCGCGTTCATCACGGTCGTGTTCGCGACAGGCGCGCTGGACCGCGGCATCGGAAGGCTCGCGCACCGGCTGCGTACGCGCGGGGAGCTGCTGATCATCGGTGTGATGGTGGTCTTCGCGCTGCTCGGCTCCGTCGAAGGCTGGTCGGAGGAGACCCTCGGCTTCTACGGGCTGATCGTGCCGCTGATGCTGGCGCTCGGATTCGACCGGCTCGTCGCCAGCGCGGCGATCCTGCTCAGCTCCGGTATCGGCATCCTGGCCGCGACCGTCGACCCGTTCTCCATCGGCGTTGCCTCCTCGGCCGCCGGGATCTCCATGGGCGACGGGATCGTGCTGCGCGCGATCATGTTCGTGGTGCTCACCGGGGTGACCATCGCCTACGTGCTGCGTTACGCGCGCCGGGTGCGCGCCGACCCCGGGCGCTCACGCAGCGGTTTCCTCCCGGGCGACAAGGATGTCGACGCGGCGCGTACGCCGGAGCCGGCCAGGCTCACCGGGCGGCAGACCACCGTCCTGGTGGTGCTGGTGGCCACCTTCGCGCTCATGATCTTCTCGGTGATCCCCTGGGCCAGCGCGCTCACGGGCGACCCCGAAGCGGTGCCCTACGCGTGGGAGCTGGGGTGGTCCTTCCCCGAACTGGCCGCGCTGTTCCTGATCGCCGCCGTGCTGGTGGCCTTCGTCGGCCGGCTCGGTGAGCAGAACTTCAGCGCCACGCTCACCCGGGGCATGGGGGAGTTCATCGCTCCCGCGCTGGTCGTGGTGCTGGCCCGCGGCATCACGGTCATCATGAACAACGCGAAGATCACCGACACCGTGCTGAACGCCGTCCAGGGCGTGGTGAGCGGCACCGACTCCGCGCTGTTCACCATCCTGGTGTGGGTGGTGAACCTGCCGCTGGCCTTCCTCATCCCCAGCACATCAGGGCACGCCACACTGACCATGCCGATCCTCGCGCCGCTCGCGCAGTTCGCCGAGGTACCCCGCTCGCTGGTGGTCACCGCCTGGGCGACCTCGAACGGAATCATGAACATGTGCATCCCGACCAGTGCCGTGCTCATGGGCGGCCTGGCACTGGCCAAGGTCGGCTACAACACCTACATCAGGTTCATCGCGCCACTGCTCGGCATCATCGCCCTGCTGGTCTGCTGCTTCCTCGCCCTGGGCACCGTCATCAGCTGACCCCGCCCACCGGGCGGACGAACCCTGACGCGAGGGCTCGGCCGGGGTCAGTGCGGGACGGTGGCCACGATCTTGCCGACCTGGGTGTTCGACTCCAGGTAGCGGTGGGCCTCGACGATGTCGGCCAGCTCGAATACGCGGTCGACCACAGGGGTGAACGAGCCGGAACGGAGCCCGGCGTTGATGAACGCCTCGGCACGGCGCAGGCACGCGTCATCTCCGGTGACCAGGACGTGGCCGTAGACATGGATGTTGAGGGGCATCAGGGGAAGCGGCGTGGGCCGCTGGTCGAGCCAGCCGTAGATGATCAGGACGCCGCCCGGCGCCACCGTACGGGCCGTCTCGGACACGTCGGCGCCGGCGACCGCGTCGAAGGCGACCTTGACGCCTCGTCCTTCGGTGAGCGCGTGCACGCGCTTGGCCAGGTCGCCCTCGTCCATCGCGAGGACGTGAGCGGCGCCGAGCGCGAGCAACTGGTCCTTCTTGGCGCTCGTCCGGGTGGTCGCGATGGGCACGGCGCCGAGGTGATTGGCGATCTGGATGGCTGCGATCCCGACGCTGCTGGAGGCGGCGGTGATGAGGACCGGGTCGCCCGGACGGATCTTGCCGACCTCGATCAGGGGTCCGTAGGCGGTCATGAAGGCCGTCCAGACGGAGGCGCCCGCGATCGTGTCGAGGAAGTCCTGGCGGCGTATGACGGCCCGGGCCGGGACGATCGCCGTATCTCCGTAGACACCGTTGACCGACATCGAGAACGGGCCCGGGAAGATGCTGACCGGGTCGCCGGCGGTGAGCCCGTCCACTCCGGCACCGACGGCCTCCACGACACCGGCGGCCTCGCAACCGATGCGCGAAGAGGGCAGAGCCGGCTGGTAGTAGTACTGACCCCGGCGGAACATCGCCTCGGCGCGGTTGAGGCCGAGCGCGTCGACCCGGACCCGTACCTGTCCGTCGCCGGGCTCACCGAGCGGGACATCCACGAGGCGCAGAACTTCAGGGCCGCCGAGTTCGTGGAACAGCACTGCCTTGGCCATCGCTGATGTCCTTGTCTGGAAAGGAGAGGGAGCGTCCAGGCGGGTCGCCGGAGGAGGACCATGCTCACAGCTCCCCTGGGCGCTGTCTTCTCCCAGCTTGCTCGATACACCGCCGGCAGGGCCGACCGGAACGCCGCTGCCGGCGCCATGGCCGGGAGACCGCTCGGGCAGGTGCGCGGCCCGGACGCCAGGTGTTCCCCTACCAACCCCTAGGAACGGGCGGAGATCCCGGGCCCGAACAATAGGGGTGTTGCTTCGGCGGGGCGGCGAATAGTCTTTCGGAATCCCTTGTGGTGACGGCCCGTTACGAACAGGGAAGGGTGAAAGTCATCATCGAGAACATTCTTCCTGCCGGGGCCGTGGCACACGAAGTTTTCACGGACGTACCGGAAGTCGCCCTTTTCCCGGAGGAAAAGACGGCCGTCCGTCGTTCCGTGGAAGCACGGTGCCGTGAATTCAGGACGGGTCGGCATTGTGCGCGCCAGGCACTGGCACATATGGGAATTCCCGGCCTGCCCGTTCCCGCGGGTCCCGGAGGAGCCCCCGTATGGCCGGAGAACATCAGAGGAAGCATCACGCACTGCCTGGGCTACCGGGCCGCCGCGGTGGCGCGGGCCGGAGATCTCGCCTCGCTCGGTATCGACGCGGAGCCCCACCGGCACCTGCCGGACAGCGTTCTCCGGGCCGTGGCGCTGCCGGAGGAGAGGAGGAGGACGGAGGAACTCCTGCATGGCTTTCCTGACGTGTGCTGGGGCCGGTTGCTCTTCAGCGCGAAGGAGAGCGTGTACAAGACGTGGTACCCGCTGGCCCAACAGCCTCTCCGCTACCGGGAGGTGTCCCTCCGGATCGACCCGGTGAACGGGACGTTCACCGCGCGGGTGGATGCGCGGAACGCCGGTGGCACGCGGAAGGGACCGAGGGAACTCACCGGCCGCTGGATCGCGGAAGGCGGATTGCTGGTCACCGCGACCGGACTGCCGGCCATGGCGGAGGCTTCCGCCTGAGAACAGGGCCCAGGGCTCCACCGGACCGCGGGCGCCACGAGATCGCCGGGGCCGCGGCCCCCGCAGCGGACACAGCAGATACCGCAGACGAGGAGGCAGAAGCCGATGAGCGCCGCAGAGCCCAATGTGATTCTCCGGGGTGGACCTTCCACCTACCTTTCCGAGGACCAGCGCATCCGCCATGTCGAGCGACTGGACGAGGAGTTGAAACTCCCGAGGGGAAACCGTTACGAGCACTTCGAGCCCACGGGTGAGAGCGAGACGCACAACGGCGTCCGTCTCCGTGTCTTCGTCTGGCGGAGCGCGACGCAGTTCGCTGAGTGATCAACTCGCGGTTCGGACGGCGGTGTCCGGGACGCCACAGGTGATTGAGCAATCACGGAGACGACGTAGCGGGCGCTCAGCAGCAGACTCGCCAACAGTCCCAGTGATCCAGGAGTAGGTAACGAGCTACTCGTGAAAGTGGGGGATGGATGTGGCCGGTAGGAACGCGATCGTCATCGGAGGGTCCATAGGCGGGCTGACCGCCGCCGGCGCGCTCGCCGGAAGATTCGACAAGGTGACGGTCCTCGACCGGGACGAGCTGCCCGCGGACGTCCGGAACCGGAAAGGAGTGCCTCAAGCACGTCACGGACATGCCCTGCTCATCAGCGGCCGGCTGGCGCTGGAGAAGGTGTTCCCGGGTCTCACGGCCGAGTTGACGGCCGGCGGCGCCGTCCCGTGGGATCCCGGCAACGACCTCCTTTTCCACCAGATGGGCGCCTTCCGGCTTCCGTACTCGTCGGGCATGCTCGGCGTCAGCCTCACCCGCGCCCTGCTGGAGTTCTCGCTGCGGCAGCGGGTCGCCGCACTCCCCAACGCCGAGTTGAGGGACAGGTCGACGGTGGTGTCCCTCACCGGCGTCGAGGGGCGCGCCTCCGGAGTGGAGCTCGACACGGGAGAGGTGCTCTCCGCCGATCTGGTCGTGGACGCGACAGGCCGCGGTGACCGCGCCGATCGCTGGCTGGAGAGCCTGGGCTGCCCGGCCCCGGAGGTCGACACCGTGAAGGTCGACGTCGGATACACCAGCAAGCTGCTGCACCGACTGCCCGGCGACCAGGTGACGGACATCGGCGGGCTCATCTACCTGATGGCTTCCATCTCGCCGGACGACAAACGGGCGGCTGCCGCCTTCGCCGTCGAGGGGGACCGCTGGCTCGTCACGCTCGGCGGGTGGCACCGTGCCTACGCCCCGACGGACCCCGAGGGCTTCGCCGAGTTCGCCTCTGAGCTTCCGGTCCCCCACATGGCGAACCTGCTGGCGCGCTCCAAGCCGGTGGAGGACGGCAACGCCCTGCGGTACACGTACCCGACGTCGCGCAGGCGCTACTTCGAGCGCATGCGCCTGCCGCCGGCCGGCTATGTCGCCCTGGGCGACGCCGTGTGCAGCTTCAACCCCATCTACGGCCAGGGCATGACGGTGGCCGTCCTGGAAGCGCTGGAACTCGGCGACTGCCTCGAACGCTGCGGAGGCCCCACGGCTGAGATGTCGCGGGAGTACTTCAAAGCGGTGGGGAAGCTGGTCGACATGCCGTGGCGGATCGCCACAGCAGGCGACTTCCTGTTTCCCGAGACGGCGGGCCCCAAGGCGTTCGGCACAGACCTGGCCAACTGGTACGTCGGGCAGGTCACCCAGGCCAGCCACACCTCGCTGAAGGTCCACCGCGTGATGCTGGAGGTGCA
Organism: Streptomyces iconiensis; assembly: GCF_028657195.3. Lineage (GTDB taxonomy): Bacteria > Actinomycetota > Actinomycetes > Streptomycetales > Streptomycetaceae > Streptomyces > Streptomyces iconiensis. The sequence goes on along the minus strand of NZ_JANCPR020000002.1, from coordinate 7,736 downwards.
GCAGATGCTGTCGCCGCCGTCAGCGCTCATGCGGCCGACCGTGATAGCGCGCTCGCTGCGAGCCGCCCGCAAGTCACCCGCCCGTCAAGGGCAGACGGCCCGGCGGGGCCCGAACGTTCCTGTGCCGTAGCCGTAGCCGTAGCCGTAGCCGTAGCCGTAGCCGTAGCCGTAGCCGTAGCCGTAGCCGTCCCGCCCCGGCCCCGCCGGCCCGTGGCGGCATGCCGGCCACCGCGGGGGCCGCGCCCGGCCCGAAGTTCCTGAGCACGAACTCCGACCATCAGCAGAAACAGTGGAGGAAGAATGCCGAAGCAGAACGTCGACACGGTGAAGCGCCTTTACGAGGGCCTGACCGCGTTCGACATCGACATGGTTCTGGGCACCTGTGACCCGGAGGTCGTCATCATCGCCCCGAAGTCCCTGCCGTGGTCGCAGGGCGACTACGCGGGCATCGACGGCGCAGCCGCCTACTTCGCGAGCGCACTCGGGCACCTGGACCAGGCCAAGTTCGACGTGGAGGAGCTCCTTCCGTCGGGCGACTGGGTCACCGCGCTCGGCTGGTGGAGCGGGCGCTTCAAGGAGACGGGGAACGAGTTCAACGTGCGGTTCGTGCACTTCTGGATCATCCGGAACGGCAAGGTGGTCAAGGCCGAGGGCGTCTCCGACACGGTGCCGATCGCGCGGGCCGCTGAGGCGGGGCTCGCACCCGCCGCGAGCTGACCGGGCGCGAGAGCACCGATGACCGATACCACTCGACGTTGGGAGAGCACGTGAAGTTCGGTGTGTCCGCCCTCGTGACCGACGAGGGAATCGCTCCCGCACGCCTGGGCCAGGCCCTGGAGGAGCGTGGGTTCGAGTCACTCTTCGCCGGGGAGCACTCCCACATTCCGGTGAAGCGTGAGACGCCCTGGCCCGGCGGCGGGGAGCTGGGGCGCGACCTCTACCGCACCCTCGACCCTTTCGTGGTGCTCACCGCCGCCGCCGCGGTCACCGAGCGGCTCCTGGTGGGCGGGGGCGTCTTCCAGGTCACCCAGCGGGACCCCCTCACGCTGGCCAAGGAGATCGCCTCGCTCGACCTGGTGTCGGGAGGCCGGGCGGTCGCCGGGGTGGGCGCGGGGTGGAACCGCGAGGAGATCCGCAACCACGGCGTCGAGCCGAGGACGCGTATGGCGTTGCTGCGTGAGCGTGTCCTTGCCATGAAGGCGCTCTGGACACAGGAACAGGCGGAGTTCCACGGGGACTTCGTCTCCTTCGACCCCGTCTTCTCCTGGCCGAAGCCGGTGCAACGGCCGCACCCGCCGGTCATGGTCGGCGGCAACCATCCGGCAGCCGTCGACCGGGTCCTGGACTTCGGCGACGAGTGGGGTCTCATCTGGCTGCCGATGATGCTCGAAGGCGAAGCCAGCCTCGGCGACCTGATGTCCGACTTCAGGCGGCGGGCGGACGAACGGGGCCGTGGCCACATCCCGGTGACGGCCTATCAGGTGCCGGTCGACGCACGGGCCGTCGAGTCGATCACCGCGGCCGGTGTCGACCGCATCCTCTTCACCCTGGACACCGAACCGGAGGCGGAGACGCTGCGCGGCCTCGACGCGATGGCGAAACTCTTCGGGTAGCCCGCGGGCCTGCCACTGCCGCGCGGGCACGGAAAGCCGGGCGGGAAGGCAGGGACACCGAGCGCGTACAGGGGATGGCGACACCGACCCTGACAGGGCACGGTTCTTCCGGCGATCACAGGGGCGCAAGCGCTCGCAGCCGGGGACCGTGCCCCTGTTGGTACCGGAAGGGGGCACCCATCGCCCCTTCCCCTCGTTTCCCCTCTCCCTCATTCCCCCCTCATTCCCCCCTCCCCTTCCGTGATCCGGAGCGGGGCTTTCCGGCCGTGGTGGTGAGGGGGAAGTCCCTCGTCCCCGGGGGTGCGCAACTACGGCGGTGACACGAGGTTCGCACAGGGGATACTTTGTTCGAAGTTGGAGCGAAGTGGGTCATGGCGGCGACCTATCATGTCGGTGTCGGGCCCAAAGGCACATTGCCGGGGCGCGTGGCATCGGTACCCGCGCCCGGCTGTTCTCCACCAAGTGCGTCGACCACTCGGACGTCGTGTCGGCACACAGTCAGCAGTGGTCGGACGGGGGTGTACATGCGGCTGGAACTGTTGGGTTCAGTGAGGGCGTGGTACGAGGGCGAGGAAATACACATCGGGCCACCCAAGCAACGTGCGGTGGTCGGGGTACTCGCGAGCCGCGTCAACGAGATCGTGGGCGTCGAGGAGATCGTGGACGCCGTATGGGGAAGCGCTGTCCCGCAGACGGCGGCCAACGGAGTGCACACCTACGTCGCCGGCCTGCGGCGTGTGCTGGAACCCGGGCGCGGGAGGCGGGAGACGGGTGACGTGCTCGTCTCCTCAGGCGGCGGCTACGCGCTGTGCCTGGAGCCCGACCAGGTCGACGCCATACTCTTCGAGCGGCACCACGCGGAGGCCCGGCGCCTGCACGGGCAGGGCGCACATCAGGAGGCGTTGCGGGAGTTCGATGCCGCGTTGGGGTTATGGCGCGGGGACGCGTACGCCAACGTCCCCGGCCCCTTCGCCGAGATGGAGCGCACACGGCTCGGGGAACTGCGCCTGACGGCCGTCGAGGAGTGGGCCACCGACATGCTGGCCGTGGGCCGGCACGCGGAGGTCGTGGCCGTGCTCTCTCCCCAGATCGCCCGCGAGCCGCTGCGTGAACAGCTGCGCTGGCTCCTGATGCTCAGTCTCTACCGGTGCGGACGCCGCGCCCACGCGCTGGGCGTGTACCGGGAGACCAGGCGGGTGCTCAACGAGGAACTGGGACTGGAGCCCGGAGCGGAACTCCAGTCGCTGCACGGCCGGATACTCGCGGGGCACCCCGACCTCCTCCCGCGCGAGCCGGAAACCCCCGGCGCTCCGGAAACCGGCGGCACGGGGGACGGCTGGACGGCCGTCACCACCCGGCCCGCCCCGCCGGGCCCCGCCCCGGCGCAGCCCCTCCGCCCCGCTCAACTGCCGTACAGCGCACGGGGGTTCGTCGGGCGGACCAAGGAGCTGGCGAGCCTGGAAGCCCTGACGGCTCAGGGCGCGGGGAGGGGCGAGATGCGGCCGACGGTCGCCGTGATCGATGGCGCCTCCGGCGTCGGGAAGTCGACCTTCGCGCTGCACGCCGCGCGGCAGCTCGGCGACCGGTTCCCCGACGGCCAGCTCTACGTCGACATGCAGGGCACGGCGTCCCGGCGCGAGCCGCTGAGCTCCCCGGAAGCGCTGGCGCAACTGCTGCGCAGCCTGGGGGTGGAGGAGTCGCGGCTGCCGGGGGATCTCGCGGGACGCACGGCGCTGTACCGCAGCCTGCTGCACGGCAAGCGTGTGCTGCTGGTGCTCGACGACGCCGACTGCGCCGCCCAGGTGCGGCCCCTCATCCCCAGCGGACCGGCCTGTGTGCTCGTCACGAGCCGGCGCAGGCAGCGGGGGCTCGTGGTCAGGGACGGCGCGTACCGCATCGCGCTGCAGCTCCTCTCGCCGGCCGAGTCCGTACGGCTGCTCACCTACCTGATCGGACCCGGGCGCGTCGACGGTCAGCGGGAGGCGGCGGCCCAGCTCGCCGAGATCTGCGGACGGCTGCCGCTGGCGCTGCGGATCGCCGCCGAGAGCCTGACCGAACACCCCAGGCTGACACTGGCCGACATGGTGCGCCGGCACGCGCCCGAGGACGGCCGTCTCGACCGGCTCGCCGTCGAGGACGATGTGGCGGCGAGCCTGCGCGCCGCGTTCGCGGTGTCCTACGACGCGCTCCCAGCGGAATCGGCACGGCTCTTCCGGCTCCTCGGGCTGTACCACGGCGAAATGATCACTGTCTCCGTCGGCGCCGCACTCCTGGGATGCCAACCCGCCCTCGCGCAACAGCAGTTGGGGCTGCTCGCCGACTGCCACCTCCTGGAGGAGGCGGGTGAGGGCCGGTACCGCTTCCACAGCCTCATGAGAATTTACGCAGCCGAATGCGTGGAACGGGAGCCCGCGACGCTGCGGTCCGCCGCGCTGGCGCGTCTCATGGCGGCGGGATCATTCACGCCCCCCTTTGATTCGACTCCGGGCCCGCAGGTGTTCCGAAGTGCCGCCGAGCCATTCGGTGCTGTGCATACCCGAGCTGTTTCGAAACGCTAACCGAGTCATCACTTCCAGCGAGTAGAGCAATATCGGAGGTGCGTGTGCCCACGTCCTCTGTAAGAGTGCCACCACAGTTGGTTCGATGACGCGGGGGTGCGTGCTATGAACTGTGCGACCGGAAGGCAAGCGGAATCTGCGCACCCACTCCGCCGGTCCATGACAGGGCGAGAAGAGCACGCGGAAAACGGATCACGCGACGAACCCATTGCCGTCATCGGATGGTCCTGCCGACTTCCGGGAGCCAATGATCCGGAAGAATTCTGGCATTTACTGTCCGATGGCGTGAGTGCGATATCCGAGGTGCCGGAAGACCGCGCTGTTCCGCCTTCGTCAAAATCTCCAGAATTGACAAGCGCCCCCTCCGCGACGCGATACGGGGGATTCCTCGAACAAGTCGACGGATTCGACGCCGAGTTCTTCGGGATCTCCCCGAACGAGGCCGTGGCGACAGATCCGCAACAGCGGCTGACGCTGGAGCTGGCCTGGGAGTGCGTCGAGGGCGCCCGGATCTCTCCCACGGCCCTCGCCGGCAGCGGAACGGGTGTCTTCGTCGGCGCGATGGCGGACGACTACGCCAGGCTGCTCGGACGCCAGGGGCCCGCTCTGCTCACCCGGCACACCCTCGCCGGGACCCAGCGCAGTCTCCTCGCGAACCGGGTCTCCCGCACGCTCGGACTGCGCGGACCCAGCCTGACGGTCGACACCGGCCAGTCGTCGTCCCTCGTCGCCGTACACACCGCCTGCGAGAGCCTGCGCAGAGGCGAGTCGGAGCTGGCACTCGCGGCGGGGGTGCACCTCACCATCGACCCGGACAGCACCGCCTGCGTCGAGAGGTTCGGGGCGCTCTCCCCTGCGGGCCGCTGCCACACCTTCGACGCCCGCGCCGACGGGTACGTCCGCGGCGAAGGGGGCGTCGTCGTCCTGCTGAAGCCGCTGGCACACGCGCTCGCCGACGGGGACCCGGTGCACTGCGTGATCCGGGGCAGCGCGACCAACAACGACGGCGCCACCGACGGCCTCGCCGTACCCAGCCCCGCAGGACAGGAGGCGGTCCTGCGCCGCGCCTGTGAGCGGGCCGGTGTCTCCCCGGACTCTGTGCGGTACATCGAACTGCACGGGACCGGAACCCCGGTCGGCGACCCGGTCGAGGCCGCTGCCCTGGGCGCGGCGTACGGCAGGGGCCTGGAGCCGGGCCTGCCACCGCTGCTGGTCGGCTCGGCGAAGACCAACATCGGCCACCTGGAGGGCGCCGCCGGCCTCGTCGGTCTGCTGAAGGCCGCGCTCAGCATCGAGCACCGCCAGGTGCCCGCCAGCCTGAACTTCGCACACCCCAACCCCCGTATCCCTCTCGAAGAGCTGGGCCTGTCCGTTCCGACGGCCCGCACCGCCTGGCCGCACGGAGACCAGCCGCTACGCGCCGGTGTCAGCTCCTTCGGCATGGGCGGGACCAACTGCCACCTCGTGCTCGAACAGGCCCCCGCACCCACGGGAACGGGGACCGGCGCACCCGCCCACGGAAAGCCGGCGGGCACGAACCGTGGGCCGGTGCCCTGGGTGCTCTCGGGCCGGGACGCCCAGGACCTCGGAGCCCAGGCGGCGAGACTCAGGGACTTCGTCGCGGCCGAGCCCGGACTGGCTCCGGCCGACGCGGGTTTCTCGCTCGCGACCACCCGCGCCCGGCACCCGTACCGGGCCGTCGTGGTCGCCGGGACGCCCGAGGAGTTCGGCACCGAACTGGACGCTCTCGCGCGGGGGACACGGCCCGCCCGTACGGTACTGGGCACGGCCGACCCCGCGGCCGGCAGCTCGCGGCTCGCCTTCCTCTTCCCCGGACAGGGAGCGCAACGGCTCGGCGCCGGACGCGAGTTGTACGGCGCCTCGCCCGCGTTCGCGGAGGCGCTGGACGAGATCTGCGCGCACTTCGACCGCCTCCTCGAACGCCCCCTGCGGGACGTGATGTGGGCCGAACCCGGCAGCGCCGAGGCCGGGTTGCTCGATCGCACGGCGTACACACAGCCGGCGCTCTTCGCCGTGTCGGTGGCCCTGTTCCGGCTCTTCACACACTGGGGTGTGGCGCCAGGTCACCTGATCGGCCACTCCATCGGCGAACTCGCCGCCGCGCATGCGGCGGGCGTCCTGTCGCTCCCCGACGCCTGCACGCTGGTCGCGGCACGCGGGGCGCTCATGGACAGGCTCCCCGAGGGCGGCGCCATGGCGGCGTTGCAGGCGACGGCCGACGAGGTCGCCCCGCTGCTGCACGGAACACGGGTGTCGCTCGCCGCCGTCAACGGTCCCGAGGCGACCGTCGTCTCCGGCGACGAGGACGCCGTCGACGCCCTCGTCGCGCACTGGTCCTCCTGCGGGCGCAAGACCAGAAGGCTCAAGGTGAGCCACGCGTTCCACTCGGAACGGATGGAGCCGCTGCTCGCCGCCTTCCGTGAGGTCGCCGGCACCCTGGCCTTCCACCCTCCGGGGACACCGGTCATCTCCAATGTGACCGGACGGGTCGCCGAGGCCCTCGACACCCCGGAGTACTGGGTCAGGCAGATACGCGAGGCCGTCCGCTTCCACGAGGGCCTGCTGTCGCTCCGCGACCTGGGCTGCACCACCTACATCGAACTGGGCCCCGACGCCGTTCTCTCGTCCCTGGCCCGTGACGCGCTCTCCGTGCCCCAGGGCCCGGCCTTCGACTCCGCGCTGCGCAGCGGCAGGCCGGAGCAGGCTTCCGCTCTCGCCGCTCTGGGGACCGCACACACGCGGGGCTGCGACATCGACTGGACATCCGTGTTCCCGGGCGCCCGCCGGGTGGCCCTGCCGACCTACGCCTTCCGGCGCCGCAGCTACTGGCCCGACCTCGGGACGGGGACCGGGCGCCCGGAGCCGGCGCCCGGCCGGCCCGAGCTCCCGGAGCCCGCCCCTGCCCCCCGTACCGAGCGCGCCGGAGACACCCGGCAGCTCGTGCACACGGTCCGGGACGCCGTCGCCGCCGTCCTGGGACACGGGGCCGACCAGACGGTCGCGCTCACCCGCAGCTTCAAGGAACTCGGTCTCGACTCGCTGGGTGCCGTGGAGTTGCGCGACCGCCTCGGCGCCCAACTGGACCTGCGCCTGGAGCCGACCCTCACCTACGACCACCCGACCCCGGCCGCCGTTGTCGAGCACCTGCGCACCGTGCTCTCCGGCACGACCGAAGCCGCCGCAGCGCCGCATGCCGGGCTTCCCCTGAATTCCCATGAGCCGGTGGCTGTGGTGGGTATGGGGTGTCGTTTTCCGGGTGGTGTGGTTTCTCCGGAGGGTTTGTGGGGTTTGTTGGTGGGTGGGGTGGATGCGGTTTCGGGGTTTCCGGTTGATCGTGGTTGGGATGTGGAGGGTGTTTTTGATCCTGATCCGGATGGTGTGGGGACTTCGTATGTGCGGCGGGGTGGGTTTGTTCGGGGTGTGGCTGATTTTGATGCGGGGTTTTTTGGTATTTCGCCGCGTGAGGCGGTGGCGATGGATCCTCAGCAGCGTTTGTTGTTGGAGACGTCGTGGGAGGCGGTGGAGCGGGCGCGTGTGGATCCTT